>JAIXZW010000005.1 GCA_027489375.1 Paracoccaceae bacterium
AGCTGACACCTACATCATCGGAAACCCGAAAGTCCCCTAGTAGGCCGATATGCTGCGATCTGACGCCGATGCGCCCAAACCGCCCGCATATCCCTTCATTCATCAAATTTTCAAAGAGCGCGGACAAAAAACAAACCGCACGCTGTAACTCCAGCGCCGTTCCGCCTTGCATCCAGATAATCCTCGCAGCAACCTCAGCCGCCGCTCCCGCTTCCCCCGTCCCGCCTCGCAGCGTCGCGTCCTCTTCGGTGAGGCGGTATCTACGGAGACTCGCAGAAACCCGCAAGAGGGAAAAACAAGATTTCCGAAACTTTTTCCGAAAACATCCGCGGCACGGCCCGGACCGCCTGTCCTTCCCCGGGAATGGCCCGATCCGGCAAGGGCCGAGCCGCGTTCTATTCGCCAAGACGGCCTTGTGTGGCCGCCATCGGAACCTTGCCTGCGGGGGTGCCCGGGGTCGCTTTGACGGGATTTCATTGACGGCCGGTTGCCTGCACGGGACCGCATGGCAACGCAGAAGGGGGCAAAGCAGAAGGGCAACGCAGAGCGGCCCCGCGGGTGGGCGCTGCGTCGCTTTGATCGGGGGAAGTGCTCTGGAGGCGGGTACCGGAATCGAACCGGTCTTCACGGATTTGCAATCCGCTGCGTAACCTCTCCGCCAACCCGCCGAGAGCATGGGTGGACTATATCACCCTTTCGACCTGTGCAAGCCCCCAGACGCCGCCGGATCACCCGGCCGCCAGACCTTCGGCCCGCCGAAGCCGGGTGTGCGCCGCGACCGCCGCCGCCTCGCCCTGCGCCATCGCAACGCCGATCTGGTTCAGCCCCGTCACGACATCCCCTACGGCGTAAAGAGCGGGGACCGAGGTTTCCTGTCCCGCGCCCGTCACCACCCGCCCGTCGGCAGTGACATCCGGCCCTGCCACCCCGGGCAAGCGCACATCGACGCCCATCGCGGAACAGGCCACGTCGAACCGTTCGACCGCCCCGCCGGCGAAACGGATCGCGACGCCCGTCTCCGCCCCCGCCCCGATGGCCATGACGGGTGCTTCGACCACGTCGCTCTCCCAGCGCGCCAGCCGCGCCCTCACCGCTCCCTCACCGCGCCCCCCCCCGCCACTCCGCAGAAACGAAGCCCGCCGCCCCCCCTTGTTCCCCGAAACAAAGCGGGGAGGGCCGCCTGCCCTCCCCGCACCCCTCCCGGGAGTATTTTTCCAAGGTGAAGGGGAAAGACCCCCGCGCCCTTTCACACTGGCGCAAATATCCTCGGGGGGGCGGGGGGCAGACAGCCCCCCGTTCCACGCCCACCCCGTGCGGAGCCGTCACCGGCTCAGGTCCAGTCGAGCACGACCTTCCCCGACAGGCCCGAGCGCATGACCCCGAAACCGTCGCGGAACGCATCCACCTTGAAGCGGTGGGTAATCACCTTGCGCACGTCGAGGCCGTTTTCGAGCATGGCGATCATCTTGTACCATGTCTCGAAGATCTCGCGCCCGTAGACCCCCTTGATCGTGATCGCCTTGAACACGATCCGGCTCCAGTCCACCGGCGATTTCCCCGGCGGGATGCCCAGCATGGCGATGCGCCCGCCCATCACAAGGTTCTCGACCATCTGGTCGAGGGCCGCCTGATTGCCGCTCATCTCCATGCCGACATCGAAGCCCTCGGTCATCTTCAGCCGCGCCTTCACGTCCGACAGCGACTCTTCGGCCACGTTCACCGCGACCACATCCGCCACCTCGGCCGCGAGCTTCAGCCGTGCGGGGTTCACATCCGTGATCACCACATGCCGCGCCCCCACATGCCGCGCCACGGCAGCCGCCATGATGCCGATCGGCCCCGCGCCCGTGATCAGCACATCCTCGCCCACCAGATCGAAGCTCAGCGCCGTATGCACCGCATTGCCCAACGGGTCGAGGATCGCCCCGATCTCGTCGTCGATGGCATCGGGCAGCGGCACCACGTTGAATGCCGGAAGCCGCAGGTATTCCGCGAAAGCGCCGGGTTCGTTCACCCCGATCCCCCGCGTCTCGGGGTCGAGGTGGAAGCGCCCCGACCGGCTTTGCCGCGAATGGCGCCCGATCAGATGCCCCTCGCCCGAACAGCGCTGCCCGATGGCCAGCCCCTCGACATTGCGACCGATCTCGACGATCTCGCCCGCGAATTCATGGCCCGTGACCAGCGGCACGGGAACCGTCCGCGCGGCCCAGTCGTCCCAGTTCCAGATATGGATATCCGTCCCGCAAATCCCCGTCTTCTTGATGCGGATCAGCACATCGTCCGGCCCGATCTCCGGCACGGGACGGCGCTCCATCCAAAGCCCCGGCTCCGCCTTGGCCTTCACCAGCGCCTTCATTTCGTTGCTCATGCCAGCACCCCCGTCGCACGCCCCGCCGACCGGAACGCCTCCAACCCGAAATCCAGATCATCCCGCGTCAGCCGCGCGTTCATCTGCGTCCTGATCCGCGCCGCACCCTTCGGAACCACGGGAAAGAAGAACCCCGCCACATGCACGCCACGCCCGGCCAAGGCCTGCGTCATCCCCTGCGCCAGCTTCGCCTCGCCCAGCATCACCGGCACGATCGGATGCTCGCCCGCCAGCAAGGTGAACCCCGCATCCGCAAGCCCTGCCCGCCAATAGGCCGCATTGTGAAAAAGCCGCGCCCGCAGGTCATCCGCCGCTTCCACGATGTCCAAAGCCGCAAGCCCCGCCCCCACCACCGCAGGCGGCAAGGCGTTCGAGAAAAGATAGGGCCGCGCCCGCTGCCGCAGCAGGTCCACCACCGCCTGTGGCCCCGCGATATAGCCGCCCAAGGCCCCGCCCAGTGCCTTGCCCAAGGTGCCGGTCAGGATATCGACCGACACCCCGAAATGCGCGGGCGTCCCCCGCCCCTGTGGCCCCATGAAGCCCGTGGCATGGCAATCATCCACCATCACCAGCGCCCCGTATCGCTCGGCCAACGCGGCAATCTCGGGCAGCTTCGCCAGATAGCCGTCCATCGAAAACACGCCATCCGTGGCGATCATCACGAAGCGCGCCCCGTCCGCCCGCGCGGATTTGAGCTGCGCCTCCAGATCGGCCATGTCCGAATTGGCATAACGATAGCGCCGCGCCTTCGACAGCCGCACCCCGTCGATGATGCTGGCATGGTTCAGGCTGTCCGAGACGATGGCATCCTCGGCCCCCAGGAGCGGCTCGAACAATCCGCCATTGGCATCGAAACAGGCAGCGAAAAGGATCGCATCCTCCTTGCCCAGAAACCGTGCGATCCTTTGCTCCAGTTCGCGGTGCAAATCCTGCGTGCCGCAGATGAAGCGCACGCTGGCCATGCCGTAGCCATGCCCCGCCATCGCCGCCCCGGCCGCCGAAATCAGCCGCGGGTCGTCGGCAAGGCCAAGGTAGTTGTTGGCGCAAAGGTTCAGCATCTCGCGCCCGCCCATGCGCACCCGCACGCCCTGCGCCCCCGCGATCTCCCGCTCGCGCTTGTAAAGCCCCTCCGCCTCGATCCCGCGCAGGGTCTCGCCCAGATGTGCCAGAAACGCCGCCCGATCCGCACCGATATCCGCCATGACAGAAGCCCTCCGCTATATCGGAAAACTCGCACAACCCGCGCGATCCGTCAAGATAGCGGAATTACTTCCGTCAAAACGGAACACACCCCTTTCACCTTGGCCCAAATACTCGCCTGCAACCGCCCCGCCCGCGCCACGCCGGAAGGACTAGCTTCCCTGCACGATCAGGATCGCCCGCGCCGCCCCGTCCAATGCCCTGATCTCATGCGCCCGATCCGCCGCATAGCGCGCCACGTCACCCACGCCGACCCGCTCTTCCGCCTCGCCCGACCGGACGGCAAGGACGCCTTCCAGCACCGTCAGATGCTCGCGGCAGCCCGCCGAATGCGGTTTCGACACCAGCGCCCCGCCCGCCGAAAAGCTCAGATCGTAGACCTCGTGCTCCCCCACCGCCTCGGCGGGTGACAGGATGCGGATCGTCACCCCCTCCCCGCGCCCCGCGATGACGGGGGCGGCGGCGGCGCGGGTCACGGCAATCGCGGGCGCGGCCTCGCCACCCAACAGCCCCGCGAAATCCACCTGCAAGGCCTGCGTCAGGTTCCACAAGGTCGCCACCGTGGGGCTGCTTTCCCCCCGCTCGATCTGGCTCACCATGCTGCGCGACACGCCCGACAGCTTTGCCACCGCGTCAAGCGACAAGCCCCGCGCCCGCCGCGTTTCGCGCAGCGATAGCGCCAACCGTTCCGTAATGTCCGTCCGCTGGTCCATGCGCCAAGGATGCACCCCGCCGTGCGCCCGCGAAAGCGGAAATTGTCGTCACTTCAGGTCAGGCCGTCAGAACGCGGAGTTTGCGTCACATTCCGCTCACATTCCGCTCACGTCCCGCAAAAGGTCACATAGCGGCCAAAGCCCGAAGGCGCGGGGAGCATGAACCCCTCACGCTCAACAAAAGGCTCCGTCACCGCCGCAAGCAGCGCATGGAACGGCCCCATATCCCCCACCGTTGCGGCTGCAAGTGCCTCTTCCACCTGATGGTTGCGCGGAATCACCGCCGGATTGGCTGCCCGCATCCGCGCCGCAGCCCCCGCTTCCAACCGCCCGCGCCAGCGCGGCAGCCATGCTTTCATCGCGGCAGGATCGGCGAACAGCGGAAGCACCGCCCCGTCCTCCTCCACCGCATCCGCCAGCCGCCGGAAGGTCAGCGTCCAGTCGGCCCCCTGCCCCTCCATCGCGGCGATCAGCTCCTCGGCCAGATCGGCATGGTCCTCGCCCGCGCCCGCAAGCCCCAGCTTGCCGCGCATCACCGCCAGCCACTCGGCCCGATAGCGGGCCGCGATTCCCTCCAGCCGCGCATTGGCGATATCGACCGCCTTGTCCCCGTCCGCATCGAACAGCCCCAGCAGCGCCTCGGCCAGACGGGCAAGGTTCCAGCCAAGGATCAGCGGCTGGTTGCCATAGGCATAACGCCCCCCGTGGTCGATCGACGAAAACACCGTCCCCGCCGCATAGCCCTCCATAAAGGCGCAAGGACCATAGTCGATCGTCTCGCCCGACAGCGCCATGTTGTCCGTATTCATCACCCCGTGGATGAAGCCCACGCCCATCCACTGCGCGATCAGCCGCGCCTGCGCCGCCACCACCGCATCGAACAGCGCCACGTAAGCGTTCTCCGCCCCCGCGCATTCGGGGTAATGCCGCGCGATGGTGTAATCGGCCAGCGCCTTCACCTGCGCCGCATCGCCCCGCGCGGCAAAGAACTGGAACGTCCCCACGCGGATATGGCTTGCCGCCACCCGCGTCAGCACGGCCCCCGGCAAGGCCACCTCGCGCAGCACATCCTCGCCCGTGGCCACCACGGCCAAGGCACGGGTCGTGGGGATGCCAAGGGCATGCATCGCCTCGCCCACCAGATATTCGCGCAGCATCGGTCCCAGCGCGGCCTTGCCGTCCCCGCCCCGCGAAAACGGCGTCCGGCCCGACCCTTTCAACGCGATATCCCGCCGCCGCCCCGCGTTGTCGACCACCTCGCCCAGCAGGACCGCCCGCCCGTCACCGAGCTGCGGCGAAAACCCCCCGAACTGGTGGCCCGCATAGGCCTGCGCGATGGGTTCCGCCCCTTCGGGCACATCCTTGCCCGACAGCACCGCCGCCGCCATTGCCGCATCGTCGAGCAGCAGCCCCAATTCTTCGGCCAAACGCCCGTTCAGCACCACCAGACGCGGCGCGGGAGCGGGGGCGGGACGCACCGCGAGATAGGTGCCCGGCAAGGCCCGCGCATAGCTGTTGTCGAAGCGAAAGGCGGGCAGCGTCATGGCGGCAAACTCCTTCGCGCCCAAAGAAAAAGGCGCCAACCCGATATGGGCGGCGCCTTCCCTCTTGGCAAGCGAAGCCTGCTTACTCGGAGACGTCCATCTTGGCGACCTGCCAGATGGAGCGGGCATAGATCACCTCGGTCTGGTAATCCTTGCTCGAGTCATAGGGGTAGATCACCCAGAGCGGCCCCTTGTCGCGGACCGACAATTCCGTGCCATTCGCTTTATAGGCCAGCACCGCGCCACCTTCGACCGCATCGGTCATCGGCACCTGCACGGTGTAATCGTTCAGCGCCGAAGCCGCGATCATCGTGCCATGCGCGCCGACTTCCTGCATCAGCCGTGCCAGCGACACGCCGACGAACTCCTGCGGCCCGTCCGTCCAGATGGTCGAGGTGTTGACCGTGATCGGATCAAGCGCCTGCAACATCGCCAGATCGAACTGGGCCGCGCCATCCGCATTGGTGCGGTCGATCGCGCCCGTCACGGTCAGCACGACCTCTCCCGAGGGTGCCGCCAAGGGATCGGCTGCCGAAGCCGACCACGCCGTCATTCCGAAAACCGCAGCCGCGGCAAATGCCTTCAACATTCCCATTCCCCAGATCCCTTTTCCGATCCCCCGCGAATCCTTACGGAACTTGTATTTCCGGCGCACCTATCCAAAGGGGGTAGTGTAACGCTCATTCGGCTTGAAACTCGGTGACAAAATCTCCTTTCACGGCGATTTTACCCCGTTTTCGTCCAAAATCCTCAATTTGATCAGAAAGGGCCGTCCCGCACCATCTCGGTTCGGGCAGCCGCCGGCACGGCAAACACGCCCCGCTCTGCCGGCACCAACCGTTCGGCCCGATACTGACCGTAAAGACCAAGCCCCGACAGCCGGATCACGCCCGTCTCGCCGTCGAGCACAAGGTCGAGCACGGCATGCGCCGCCGCCTCGGCACGCGCACGTGCCGAGGTTTCGATGACCAGCCGCCCCGCAGGCCCCGTGCAATGGAAGCGCCAGCCCTGACCGTCCGCCATGCGCTCGGCGCGGATCGTGCCCAGCCTTGGCTCCGGCCCTAGCGTCAGCCGCCGCACCGCGCAGGCCTCGCGCAGCGCGATCCCCAGCACCTCGTCGCCCCTCAGCGCGAAATGCGCCGCCCCTTGAACAAGGTATTCACTCCGCCACCACCCCGGCCGCTCCAGCACCGGATGGTCGAAGCGCCCCGTCTCGGCCAGTTCCGCCACCGCCTGCCCCAGCGCGGTCAGCCGTGGCGGCACCATCCGCACGTCGAAGGCCCCGCATTCGTAATGCCCCGCCCGCGTCACCAGCAGGCTGTTCCAATCCACCGTCCCCAGAAGCGACCAGACCGTCACCGCCCTGACGACGATCCCCTCCTCCCGCGCCTGCACCGCCGCCCGCCAGCCCTCGTCCAGCCAGCGCAACTGCTCCTCGCGGGTCGATCCGTTATGCACCTCGGTCAGCGCGATGGGCAGTCCGTAGCGGCGATGCACCTCGCGGATGCGGTGGATCACGCCGCAGCGCCCCTCCAGTTCCGGCACATGCACCGCCGCCACATCGACATAACGGTCCCGCCCGTTGCCGCCCGCACGGGTATGCGGATGCGCCGCCAGATCGGAGTCCAGATAGCGGTCCGAGGTCAGGTATTGGTCGATCCCGATGATATCCGGCGGACAAGGCGCCGCCTGCATCGCCTCCAGCGCCGCCACGGGCACCCCCGCCGCAATCAGGCGTTGCGAGAAGCCATGCTCCGGCCCGACCCGCCCGCAGATCAGGTCGAAGAACAAAAACCGCCGCAGGTTCTCGTAGTCCGCCTGATAGCCCAGCCCCTCCCCCGCAAAGACGCGCCCGACATCCTCGGTCTGCACCAGCCTTGCCCGTGGCGTCACCGCCCTGATCCGCGCCATCGCAAGGGCCGTGGCCCGCGCCGACCCGAAGACCATCCGCAGAAACGCCGCCTCGTCGCGCAAGTGCGGATGCCAGACCCCGTAAAGACAGTTGAACCGCGCCGTGGTCACAGGCTCGTTGATCGGGGTGAACATCGTCACCCACGGGTATCGCCGCGCCACGCTTTCCGCAAAGTCGCCAAAGGCCGCATCGAAGCCCGCATCCAGCGGCGAAATGTCCCTTGGCCCCGTCCCGTGATGCAGGAACCCCGCCACGGGCCGGATGCCCAGCGCCCGCAACCGTGCCATGCGCGCATCCTGCCAGCGCCAGTCGCGCCGCCCGCCTTGCTCCACCTGCGCCCAAAGCACGGGGTAACGCAGCACGCGGATGCCCAAAGCCGCGATCCGCTCCAGATCACCCCGTCTGCGCCGATGCCCGTTCTCGCGCAACTGGTCGCGGTAGCCGCCCCCCACGCGCACATGGGTGCATTCGATGCCACCCCAAAATTCCGGCCCGCCCTGGCCGGTGTCATCCCGCATGCACGCCCCCCCCCGATTGCCGCCCGTGCCGCGCTTGCCCGCCAAGGCTTTCGTCGATCCGGCCAAAGGTTGCCAAGGCCTGCCCCACGACCTGATCCATGTTGTAATAGCGATAGGTCGCCAGCCGCCCCACGAACCACACATCCGGCGTCGCCGCGGCCAAAGCCTCGTAGCGCTTGAACAAGGCCTCGTTCTCGGGGCGCGGCACGGGGTAATAGGGGTCGCCCTCGGCCATCGGATATTCATAGGTCAGGCTCGTCTTCGGATGCACCTGCCCCGTCAGGTGCTTGTACTCCGTGATCCGCGTGTAGGCTTCCGTCTGCGGATAATTCACCGTCCCCACGGGCTGCGCCCATTCCCGATCCTCGGTCACATGCTCGAAGCGGAGCGAGCGATAGGGCAACCGCCCCAGCCGGAAGTCGAAGAATTCGTCGATGGGTCCGGTATAGACCGTCCGCGCCGCCAGTCCCCGATCCTTCAGCGCGCGGTAATCCACGCCCAGCCGGACCTCGATCTTGGGATGGTCGAGCATCCGCCCGAACATCGCCGTATAGCCCGCCTTCGGCATCTGCTGGTAGGTGTCGGTGAAATAACGGTCGTCGCGGTTGGTCCGCGTCGGGATCCGCGCCGTGACCGATTTGGCAAGCTCGGAGGGATCAAGCCCCCATTGCTTGCGCGTGTAGCCACGGAAGAATTTCTCGTAAAGCTCCCGCCCCACGGTCGAAACCACCACATCCTCCGAGGTTTCGATCTTCGCCACAGGCTCGCGCACGCCCTCGAGCCAGCGCTCCATACCCGCACTGTCCAGCCCCATCCCGTAAAGCCGGTTCACGGTGTCAAGGTTGATGGGGATCGGCAAAAGCATCCCGTCCACCATCGCCAGAACGCGGTGCTCGTAGGGCCGCCATTCGGTGAACCGGCCGAGGTATTCGACGATGGCCGCCGAGTTGGTGTGAAAGATATGCGGCCCGTAGCGGTGGATCATCAGCCCCGCATCGTCCAGATGGTCATAGGCATTGCCCGCGATATGCGGGCGGCGGTCGATGACCAGCACCCGCTCGCCCCGCTGTGTCGCGATCCGTTCCGCAATCACCGATCCGGCGAAACCCGCCCCCACCACCAACCAGTCATGCATCCGAAGCCTCCAGACCCGAGGTCGGGGTCAGGGGCTTCAACCCGCGCGGCAGATGGGCGCGCTTTCTCTGGGCCACGCGGGCAAGCTCCGCCTGCATCCCCTCCCATGTCGCATCCCAGCTCGTCGTCGCCAGATGCCGGTCCACCGCCGACAGCCACGCAGGCGCGGGCTTCTTCAGCAAGGCCGCAACCGCCGCCGTGACCGCCTCTGCCCCTTC
Organism: Paracoccaceae bacterium; assembly: GCA_027489375.1. Taxonomy (GTDB): domain Bacteria; phylum Pseudomonadota; class Alphaproteobacteria; order Rhodobacterales; family Rhodobacteraceae; genus Paragemmobacter. The sequence continues at coordinate 9,608 of JAIXZW010000005.1, forward strand.
GGCAATCTCGACCAGCCGCCCCGCGCCATAGCCCCGCACCACATCGGGCACGGGCGTGGACATCAGCGGCAATCCCGCGGCAAGGAATTCCGGCGTCTTGGTGGGGCTGATGAAACGCGTCGACCCGTTCAGCGCAAATGGCATCCAGCCCGCATCCCAGTTGGCCATGTAGCTCGGCAACTGCGCATAGGGTTTCGACCCCAGCCAATGCACATTGGGCAGACGCGGCAGGCTGCCCGCGTCGATCTTCACCACCGGACCCAGCATGACGAACTGCACGCCGGGCAGCCGCGCCGCGACCGCGCCCACCAGCGCCACATCCATCCGCTCGTCGATCACCCCGAAGAACCCGACCCGCGGATGCCCGATCCCCCGCTGGTCCTCGGGGTCCGGCAAGGCCCCCCGCGCCCGCCCGAAATGCGCGGCATCCACGCTCGAGGGAAAGGCAAAGACGCGCGGGTGCCTGTCGCGCTTGGCCTCGTAAAGGCTCATCCCGCCCGCAAAGACCACATCGGCCCGCCGGAACAACCGCTCCTCGCTCGCCCGCAACCCCGGCGGCGGATCGCGAAAGGCCGACAACTCGTCCATGCAGTCATAGACGGTGACATCGGCGGCCAGATGTCCGGCGAAATCCATCGCCATCGGCGTGTAATACCAGACGACCAACTGCCCGTGCGGCGTCTTGCGCACCAGCCCGTCCACCAGCGACTTCAGCGCCGCGCCCGCATCCTGACAATCGGCGGGAAGGACCGGAGTCGCCACCCGCACCCCCGACCTGTCGGCCCTGATCCGCAGGCTCGGCCAGCGCGCGGCCTCGCGGACCGGCTCCTCGAAATAGATGACGTCATGCTCCGCCGCCGCCCGCGTCATCAGATGCTGGGGCCGCTGGAACACAAAGTCCCACCGCAGATGCGAAAGGCAAAGGATAAGGCTTTTCGGGCGTGGCCGCGCAAAGGCCGTTGGCGTGTCCATCGGCAGACTCCGGTCGCTAGGGGGGATGTATCGTGCCCCCTCAACCGGATGCGGCGGCCTTGGTTCCGCCCGCCTTGGCCACCCCGTGGCGCCCTCGGCGACAAAACGCCACCCAAGCCCATGACGCACAAGGCTTTCCGCGCGGGACCGCCCCGCCCCATCCCTTCACCTTGGCGCAAATACTCGCGGGGGGCGCGGGGGGCAGCCGCCCCCCGCCTGTCCCGCAGGCTCCGTCAGGGCGCGACCGGCACCCAGATCACATCGTCGATCCGCGGCGCGCCCGTCGCCAGCATCACCAGACGGTCGAAGCCCAGCGCGATGCCGCTCGCATCCGGCATATGCGCAAGGGCGGCAAGGAAATCCTCGTCCAGCGGATAACGCTCGCCGTAAACCCGCTCCTTCTCGTCCATCTCAAGGCCGAAGCGCCGCCGCTGCTCGCCCGCATTGGTCAACTCGCCGAACCCGTTGGCCAGTTCCACCCCGCAGGCATAGACCTCGAACCGCTCCGCCACGCGGCCATCCCCCGCCACGGGCCGCGCCAGCGCCGCCTCTGCCGCAGGGTAACGGTCCAGCACCGTCACCCGCCCCATCCCGAGCTGCGGCTCCACCCGCTCGCCCAGCACGCGGCTCAGCATGTCCGACCATGTGTCATCCTCGGCCACCCGCAGCCCGATCCCCGCGACCTGCGCCCGCAGCGCCTCGGCATCGGTCGCCCCGTCCGGCCCGATCGTCGCCAAGAGGTCCACCCCTGCATGGCGCTGGAAGGCTTCCGCCACGCTCAACCGCTCATAGGGCTGGAACGGGTCGCACTCCCGCCCGCGAAAGCGCAAGGCATCCGACCCCGCCGCCCGCACCGCCAGCCGCAGGAACTCTGCCGTATCCTCCATCAGCACGGTGTAATCCTCACCCGCCCGATACCATTCGAGCATGGTGAATTCGGGGCTGTGCAGCGCCCCCCGCTCGCGGTTGCGCCAGACATGGGCAAAGGCCGCGATCCGCGTCTCCCCCGCCGCCAACAGCTTCTTCATCGCGAACTCGGGGCTGGTGTGCAGATACATCCGCCGCCCCGCGCCATCGTTCCCGATCGCCTCGGTGGCAAAGGCGTGCAGATGCGCCTCGTTGCCCGGACTGACCTGCAAGGCCACGGGGTCCACCTCGACGAAATCCCGCTCCGCCAGCCAACCCCGGATCGCGGCCTGGATCCGGTTCCGCGCCAGAAGCACCCCGCGCCGGTCCTGATGCCGCGCCCTGTCCCACCACGCCGTTTCCATCGCTTCCCGCTTTCGGTTTGAGATTTCCCGCAAGATGCGCTAGATGCCGCGCCAGCATAGTGAAACACGGGCCGCAAATACGCGCCCCAGTCCGAAACCGCAAGGAAACGACCCCGTGAAAGTCATCGCCTCCTCCCTCCGCAAGGGCAACGTCGTCGAGATGGACGGCAAGCTCTACGCCGTGCTCAAAGCCGAAAACTTCCACCCCGGCAAAGGCACGCCCACCACCTCCGTGGACATGCGCCGCATTTCCGACGGGGTGAAGGTCGCGGAACGCTGGCGCACGACCGAGATGGTGGAAAAAGCCACCGTCGACGAACGCGAATACGACTTCCTCTACAGCGACGGCGAAGGCTTCCACTTCATGGAGCCGGTAAGCTACGAGCAGATCACCGTCTCTCCCGATGTGGTGGGCGAGGACGACGTCTTCCTGTCCGAAGGCATCAAGGTCTATCTGAAAACCTTCGAAGGTGTGGCCATCGCGCTCGAACTGCCGCAAAAAGTCACCGTCGAAATCACCGAGACGGAACCCGTGGTGAAGGGCCAGACCGCTTCTTCGTCGTACAAGCCCGCCATGTGCTCGAACGGCGTGCGCGTCATGGTCCCGCCGCATATCGGCGCGGGCACGCGCATCATCATCAATACCGAAGACCGCTCCTACGTGGAACGCGCCCGCGACTGACCGCCTGCGGCTTCGACCAGATGCGATACGGGCGCCCTGCGGGGCGCCCGTTGTCATTCAGGAGGTCGGCCAGCGGGGTCGGGCAGTGTGGTCGGGCAGCGGGATCGCGCAGGGGAATCGGGGCGGAAGCCTGCCCCTATGCGTCGTGGTCCGGTGCCTTGCCCGAAGGCGCAAGATAGGGCCGCGTCACGTCCTGCAAGGTCACGTCCAGCGCCTCCACCTCCAGCGCCACCGCACCGTCACCGGCAAGCACCAGCGTCAGAACGCCCGTCCCGTCCTCCCCCGCGGCCCAGTCGAGCGACAGGAGCGACAGCACCAGATCCTTCGCGCCGCGATCGAAGCCGAACGACCGTACCGCCCGCACGTCGTCCACGACGAGAATCGAGCGCACGCGCTCATAGCCCCGCCCTGCGGCCTCGGCGGCGGGGCGGTCCTCCCAGCGGAAGCGGTTGAGCAGCAGCGCAAACCGCCGCTGCCGCGCCTGCCAGGCCATGTCCTGCGACTGGAACACGGCGTCCTGCACCAACGCCGAGATGACGGGCAAATCCTCAGCCCCCTCGGCCCTCAGCCGGAGCGGGGTTTCCTCGCCATCCTCGAAGCGTGCATCCGCCATCAGTTGCCCTTGATCCGTTCGATCTTTGCGCCACAGGCCGAAAGCTTTTCCTCGACCCGCTCATATCCGCGGTCAAGGTGGTAAACGCGATTGACCACCGTTTCCCCCTCGGCCGCAAGCCCCGCGAGGATCAGGCTCACGCTCGCCCGCAGGTCCGTCGCCATCACCGGCGCGCCCTTCAGCTTCGACACCCCCGTCACCGTGGCCGTCCCGCCATGCACGTCGATCTTGGCCCCCATGCGGATCAGCTCCGGCGCATGCATGAAACGGTTCTCGAAGATCTTTTCTTCCAGCACCGAAACCCCGTCCGCGGTGCAAAGCAGCGCCATCATCTGCGCCTGCAGGTCGGTCGGGAAACCGGGGAAAGGCTCCGTCGTCACATCCACCGCCCTGACCCGCCCGTTCTTGCGCGACACTTTCAGCCCGCGCTCGGTCTCCGTCACCGAAATGCCTGCCGCATCCAGCTTTTCGGCAAAGGCCCCGACCAGCGCGATCCGCCCGCCCAGACACTCCACCTCGCCGCCGCAGATCGCCGGAACCAGCATATAGGTTCCCAATTCGATCCGGTCGGTCACGACGGGATGGGTCGCGCCATGCAGCCGGTCCACCCCCTGGATGGTGATGGTCGACGTGCCTTCACCCTCGATCTCGGCCCCCATCTTGCGAAGGCATTGCGCAAGGTCGACGATCTCCGGCTCGCGCGCGGCATTCTTCAGGACGGTCGTGCCCTTGGCCAGCGTTGCTGCCATCAGCGCATTCTCCGTCGCCCCGACCGAGACGAAGGGAAACTCGACGACCGCCCCCTTCAGCCGCCCGCCGGGCGCCTTGGCATGGACATAGCCGTCCCGCAGATCAAGCTCCGCCCCCATCGCCTCCAGCGCCTTGAGGTGCAGGTCCACAGGCCGCGCCCCGATGGCGCAGCCCCCGGGAAGCGAGACGACCGCATGCCCGTCCCGCGCCAGCATCGGACCAAGGACGAGGATCGACGCCCGCATCTTGCGCACGATGTCGTAATCCGCCGTATGGTTGGCGATGCTGTGCGAGGACATGGCCAGCACCAGCCCGTCCTGCAAGCTCGCCACTTCCGCGCCAAGCGATTGCAGAAGCTGCGTCATGGTGCGGATGTCCGAAAGCCGCGGCGCATTGGTCAGCGTCAGCGGCTCTTCGGACAGAAGCGTCGCGGGCATCAGCGTAAGACAGGCGTTCTTGGCCCCCGCGATCGGGATCACCCCGTTCAACGCGCCATTGCCCTTGACCAGAATCGAATCCATGTGCCGCCTGCCTCACTCGGTCCCAAGTTCACCGTCACGGACGGCCCCGCCCTGTTCCCCCTTGGCACGCGCCTGCGCCTTGCGCTTGGCCATATTGGCCTTGAGCGCCGCCTTGAGCCGGTCCTCGCGCGACGGCTTGGCCGTGGCGCGCGCGGGCTGTGCAGCTTGCGTAACTTCGGGTTTCGGGTTCATGCCCCCCCTCTATACGAAGCGTCAAAGCGGGTCCAGATTGCATGCTCACCCCCGCCTTCACCCGCCACGACGTGGTGGTCCCCCGCCCCCCGCCCCGAAGCCGCACAAGGCCAACCCGCCCCCGAAACCACCCGCGCCACACAGTCGGCGCAAAGCGCAGATTTCCCCCAGATTTTCACTTGCACCCATTTCCGAATACGTCTAATCACCCGCCACGCCAGCGGGCCACCCGCACCGGCACCGGCGCTGCAGTAGCTCAGTGGTAGAGCACTCCCTTGGTAAGGGAGAGGTCGAGAGTTCAATCCTCTCTTGCAGCACCATCCATCCCCTTGATATCGCAAGCATCTGCCCGGCAAGTGTTTCGGCCGCCCCACTTGGGCATTCGGGTCGTGCGGACGGGGCATGGGATGCCGGGAAGCCAAGCTCGGGCGAAACGGCGCTCCCCCGATCCACCGAAGCCTTCCGTCCGGCGCATCCCGGCCATACCCCGTTGACGCCCCTCGCATTTCCCGCAACGGTTGCAGCCGTAGTGTGTGTTTCGATGTGCGAGTGTCCCCGTGTCCCAAATCCTGATCAACCAGTACCTCTCCGAACTCGACCGCATCAAGGTCATGTCGGGGTCGCTGTCCGAGCAGATCATCAGGGAAGCGTTCAAGGACCTCCTCAAGACATGGTCCCGCCAGCAGGGTCTGGTCTTCCTTGCCGAATTCGGGCTGACCTCGAACCAGAAGACCCCGATCCGTCCCGATGGCACCATCCTGCACGACCTCCGCGTTCCCTTGGGCTACTGGGAGGCCAAGGACACCGCCGATGACCTCGACACCGAGATCGCCAAAAAGTTCCGCAAGGGCTACCCCCAGGACAACATCATCTTCGAGAACTCCTCGACCGCCGTCCTGATCCAGAACCGCACCGAGGCCATGCGTTGCAGCATGACCGACACCCGCGAACTCGAACGGCTGCTCAACCTGTTCTTCGGCTACGAGCGCCCCGAAATCGCCGAGTTCCGCCGCGCCGTCAGCCAGTTCCAGACCGACCTTCCCGCCATCCTGACCGCCCTGCGCGACCGCATCGACACCGCCTACGCCACCAACCCCGGCTTCCGCACCGCAGCCGACAGCTTCCTCGCCCATGCCAAGGACACCATCAACCCGACCCTGACCGAAGCCGATGTGCGCGAGATGCTGATCCAGCACATCCTGACCGAGGAAATCTTCACCCAGGTCTTCGATGGCGGGCAGTTCCACCGCGAGAACAACATCGCCAAGGAACTGTTCAAGCTTGAGGCCGAGTTCTTCACGGGCGCGGTCAAGTGGGAGACGTTGCGCGTCCTGCAACCCTATTACGCCGCGATCCGCGCCAACGCCGCCCAGATCACCAGCCATTCCGAGAAGCAGACCTTCCTCAAGGCGATCTACGAAGGCTTCTACAAGGTCTACAACCCCAAGGCCGCCGACCGCCTCGGCGTGGTCTACACCCCGAACGAGATCGTCCGCTTCATGATCGAAGGGGCCGACTGGCTGTGCCACAAACACTTCGGCAAGAACCTGATCGACCACGGCGTGGAAATCCTCGACCCTGCCACGGGGACGGGAACCTTCATCTGCGAACTCCTCGACTATTTCAGGGGCCAGCCCGAAAAGCTGCGCCACAAGTACAAGGAAGAGCTTCACGCGAACGAGGTCGCGATCCTGCCCTACTACGTGGCGAACCTGAACATCGAAGCCACCTATGCCGCCGTGGCGGGGCAGTATGCCGAGTTCCCGAACCTCTGCTTTGTCGACACGCTCGACAACGTGGCGGGCTTGGGCATCAAGTCGGGCTACCAGCATGACCTGTTCGCGGGGCTGACCGACGAAAACGTCGAGAGGGTCAAGCGCCAGAACAAGCGCAAGATATCCGTCATCATCGGCAACCCGCCCTACAACGCCAACCAGCAGAACGAGAACGACAACAACAAGAACCGCGCCTATCCCCGCATCGACGACCTGATCAAGCGCAGCTTCGTCAAGCTCTCGACCGCGCAGAAGACCAAGGTCTACGACATGTACGCCCGCTTCTTCCGCTGGTCGTTTGACCGTCTGCACGATGACGGGGTGATCGCCTTCATCACCAACCGCAGCTTCATCGACAGCCGCACCTTCGACGGCTTCCGCCGCTTCGTCGGGATGGAGTTCTCCGAGGTCTACGTGGTCGACCTTGGCGGCGATGTGCGGGCCAACCCCAAGCTGTCAGGCACCAGGCACAACGTCTTCGGCATCCAGACAGGGGTGGCGATTGCCTTCCTTGTGAAGCGGCGCGGCAAGGCGGGTCAGGGATGCCGCATCCACTACGCCCGAAGGCCGGAGTTCGACACGGCAGAGGACAAGCTGGCGTGGCTGGGGAACAATGCGGCCTCGAAGGTTGCCTTTGATCGTGTTGAAGCCGACGCCGCACATAGCTGGATCAACCAACAAGAAAACCATTGGGGCGATCTTCTTCCACTGGTCGACAAGCGGACCAAGGCAGGAAAGGTGCGCGGACAGGACAGGGCTATTCTGAAGCTTTTCTCAAGCGGCCTGAAAACCAACCGCGATGAATGGGTCTATGATTTCGCGCCAGAGACGCTCATGAAGAAGACTTCATACTTCTTGGATCGTTTCAACGCGCAAATACAGCGTGGCACGAAAAATGACGACGATCTGGATTATTCGATCAAATGGAGCAGCGGCCTGAAAGCCCAAAAAGGCCAAATTGATCTTCGTGCGGACGCAGTGCGAAACAGCCTCTGGCGACCGTATTGCAAGAAGAGCTTCTACGCGGAACGGAAACTGTCAGACCGTGTGACGGAATTGCACGAGAGGATATTCGGAAAAAGGCTAGATAAATCCAATCGCTCAATTCTGATTTCAGGGCTGTCTTCGGCGAAGCCCTTCCAAGCGTTGGCCGTTGATGGCCTCGCTGATTACGAAGCGGTTGAAAAGTCCAACCTACTTCCGAGAGTTCGCATGTCTGCGGACGGCGAAATTCACGACAACATCACCGACTGGGCGCTCACCAAGTTCACCGCCCACTACGGCAAGCCCGCCAAGATCACCAAGGATGACATCTTCCACTACGTCTACGCCGTCCTGCACGATCCGATCTACCGCGAGACCTATGCCCAGAACCTCAGGCGCGAACTGCCGCGCATTCCCCTTTACCCCGACTTCGGCCAATGGGCCGCGTGGGGCCGGCACCTGATGGCCCTGCATATCGGGTATGAGGCCGTCGATCCTTGGCCGCTCACACGGACCGACACGCCCGACACCAGATCCCGCGCCGCTGGCCTTGCCCCCAAATGCATCCTCAAGGCCGACCCGCAGTCAGGCACCATCACCCTCGACAGCGAAACCCGCCTGTCAGGCATCCCGCCAGAGGCATGGACCTACCGCCTCGGCAACCGCTCGGCGCTCGACTGGATACTCGACCAGCACAAGGAAAAGACCCCCAAAGACCCCACCATCCGCGACCGCTTCAACACCTACCGCTTCGCCGACCACAAGGAAAAGGTGGCCGACCTGATCCAAAGGATCACCCGCGTCTCGGTCGAAACGATGAAGCTGGTCGAAGAGATGAAGGGGGCGAGGCGCGACACCCGGGCGTAAGCCGAAGCGGCCAAGGCAAAGCGCGCCAGCGTGGCCAGGGAAACCGCCCTGCGCCGCGCCAAAGACCCAAAAGCCGTCCCGCTCCCCATGCGTCAGGCAGGGAAATCCCGCCGCGCGCTTGCAGAAGAACCGTCACGGCCCGGGATCAGGACGGCACGGGGTGCAGAGCGGACAACCGTTCAGGTCGCAAAGGTGCCGCAGCGGCTCTCCCGTCCCGCCAACCCGCCACCTCGCCCAAGCCCAAGACCCTGAAGAAATTACACTTTCCCCCTTTGGTTGACTGCTTCTCGGCTGGCGTCCCAACTTCCGGCTGATTGAAACATTGGGCCGATAAATGAAACCGTTCCTGTTCGCTTCTTCTGTGCTCGTGCTTGCCGGATGTCTCCCCGAAAAAGGAACGCTCGACGCTTACAATGCCTGTTTCTCAGCCAAGAAGGCTGACGGACTTTCTGAAACCAGTGCAAAAGCCATTTGTGCCGCTCAAAAACAGACCGACATTACCTTCGACCCCATTGATCCCAAGAGCACTGCCAGAATTGGCTGGTTTGAAAACAACTCGACCGAACCCGCCGCAACGGCGCAGTTGTCCGCCAGCATCACGAACACCACTGCCGACAAACAAACCCCCTTTGTCATAACCAGCATCACGCTGACAGTGACCGTCGGCAAGAGAGAGTTTGAAAAGCGTATAGAGGGCATCTGGATTGAACCGACGATCACGCGGGACGTCTCGACAGAATTTACGCGGTACGATGTTGGGGAAGAGGCTGTGCGGCCAAAAACCGAGGAAGACTGGAGTTGGGGCATCACGGCAGCTCAGGGATTGCGGATCAGGTAGAACTTCCGACAGACAGGTCTTTCATTCGCTTGCCAAAGGCACACCGTTCGGCACGTTGCCTAGCGTGCCGCAAAACCCGCTTTGCCCCGAAGCAACCGTCGACGGCTGGCCGCGCCCTCAGACCAGACGCGACAGAAGTGCCAGCAACTGTGCCCGCTCGGCAGGCTCCAGCGGGGCGAGCGTCTCGTCCGACACCGCCGCCGCGGCCGCCAGCCCCTGTGCGCAATAGGCGCGCCCCTCCGCCGTCAGGTCGACCACCAGCCGCCGCCGGTCCGACGGGTCAGGCGACGTCGCCACCAGCCCCACCCGCGCCAGCCGGTCCACCACGCCCTTGATCGTGGCCGCATCCATCCCCGTCTCGCGTCCCAGAAGGTTCTGGCTCAGCGGTCCGACCTGCATCAGACGCGCCATCGCCGCCCATTGCGTCGTCGTCACCTGCGGCAAATGGGCCGAGAATATCGCCAGATGCCGCTGCGTCACGCGACGCAGCAGGTAGCCGATCTGTTCATCCAGAACATAGCGCGCAGTCGCATCCATACCCCTTTATCCGCCCCCGCCTGAGATGACGCAACCCCGCCTGCGCCTGCGCCCGCAAAGCTATTGACAGACTCTGCCTGTCGCCGCCAATCTCGTATGCATACGAACAATCGACCGGTCCCGAGGATGCGCTACGCCCGCCCCCAGACTTTGCCGGACGCCCTCGCCCTTCTGGCGGATGGCACGGCGCGGGTGCTGGCTGGCGGAACCGATCTCTACCCCGCCACGCAGGCCGCCGACCTTGCCGGAGCGATCGTGGACCTCGCCGCGATCCCGACGCTCGCAGGCATCGACCGCAGCGCCCAAGGCCTGCGCATCGGTGCGGCCACGCCGTGGTCCGCCCTTGCCGAAGCGCCCCTTCCGCCCGCGCTGCGCGCCCTGCAACAGGCCGCGCTGCATGTGGGTGGTCGCCAGATCCAGAACGCAGGCACCCTCGGCGGCAATCTCTGCAACGCCTCGCCCGCCGCCGACGGCGTCCCGCCCCTCCTCGCCCTCGACGCGCAGGTGGATCTCGCCTCGGCCACCGGAACCCGGCGGCTGCCGCTGTCCGATTTCATCCTCGGCCCGCGCCGCACGGCCCTGCAAAAGGGCGAGCTTCTGACCGCCATCCTCATCCCCGAACACGCACTCCCGGGCACCGCGACCTTCGCAAAGCTCGGCGCGCGCGCCCATCTCGTCATCTCCATCGTCATGGTCGCCGCCAACATCCACCTCGACGCAGGCCGCATCACCACCGCCCGCCTCGCCGTCGGCGCCTGCGGCCCCGTCGCCACCCGCCTTCCCGCGCTCGAAGCCCGCCTGACCGGCCTCACCCTGGCCGAGGCGCAGGACGCCATCACCGAAACCGCGCTCGCCCCGCACCTCGCGCCGATCGACGACCTCCGCGCCAGCGCGACCTACCGCCTCGGCGCGGCGACGGAACTCCTGCGCCGCGTCATCGCCGGATGCGCTCCATGATCAGCTTCACCCTGAACGGCCAGCCCGTCACCATCGACGCCCGCCCCACACGCCGCCTGTCCGAGGTGCTGCGCGAAGACCTCGGCCAGCGCGGCACCAAGGTCGGCTGCGACGCGGGCGATTGCGGCGCCTGCACCGTGCTGCTCGATGGCCGCGCCACCTGCGCCTGCCTCCTGCCCGCCGCCCGCGCCGAGGGCCGCCACATCCAGACGGTCGAGGCCGACACGCCGGTCCTCACCCGCCTGCGTGCCGCCTTCCTCCGTCATGGCGCGGCGCAATGCGGCATCTGCACACCCGGCATGCTGATGGCCGCAGCCGACCTCCTCTCGCACACCCCCAACCCGTCCGCGGCGCAGGCCGAACAGGCCCTCGGCGGCGTCCTCTGCCGCTGCACGGGCTACCGCAAGATCATCGCCGCCGTCTGCGACGCAACGCACGTCGCGCCCCCCGCACCACAGCCGGACGGCCCGTCCATCGGCCAGCCCATCCCCCGCCTCGACGGCACCGACAAGGTCAACGGCGACGTCTTCGGTGCCGATCACGCCCCCGAAGGCGCGCTGATCCTGCGTGCCATCCGCTCGCCCCATCCCCATGCCGCATTCACCTTCGGCGACCTCGCCGCCTATGCCGCGCGCCCCGGCATCGCCGCCGTCTTCACCGCCGCCGACATCCCCGGCCGCAACGCCTTCGGCGTCATCCCCGCCTTTGCCGATCAACCCGCCCTCGCGCCCAGCCCTGCCCGCTTCCGGGGCGAGGCCGTCGCACTCCTCGCCCTCGAACCGGGGGCCGACCCCGACCTGTCCGACTTCCCCGTGACATGGCAGCCGCTCCCCGCCCTGACCGACCCCGCCACGGCAGAAGGCGCACAGGACCCCGTCCACGCCAACCGCCCCGGCAACCTTCTGGTGCAGGGCCGCGTCCGCAAGGGCGACACCGCCGCCGCACTTGCCGCCTCGGCCCATGTCGTCGAAGGCAGCATCACCACCGCCTTCGTCGAACACGCCTATATCGAACCCGAGGCAGGGACGGCGTGGATGGAGGGCGACACGCTCTGCATCCGCGCCTGCACGCAGGCCCCCGTGATGGACCGCGACGACACGGCAGCCCTCCTCGCCCTGCCGCCCGACCGCGTCCGCATCATCCCATCGGCCGTGGGCGGGGGCTTCGGCTCCAAGCTGGATTTGTCGCTGCAACCGCTTCTTGGCCTTGCCGCCCTGAAACTCCGCCGCCCCGTGCGCATGATCTACAGCCGCACCGAAAGCATGGCCTCCACCACCAAACGCCATCCGGCGCGCATGTCCGGCCGCATCGGCTGCGACGCCACGGGCCGCATCACCGCGCTAGAGTTCGACGGCCTCTTCGACACAGGCGCCTATGCCAGTTGGGGGCCAACCGTGGCCAACCGCGTCCCCGTCCACGCGACGGGGCCATATCTCACCCCCAATGTCCACACCACCGCCCGCGCCATCCACACCAACAATCCTGTCTCGGGGGCCTTCCGCGGCTTCGGCGTGCCGCAGGCCGCCATATGGCAGGAAACCCTCTACGACCGCCTCGCCGACAAGGCCGGCCTCGACCGCCTCGACTTCCGCCTCTCGAACGCGCTGCGCGACGGCGACGCCTCGGCCACCGGCCAGATCCTCGGCGCCACCGGCATCGCGGATTGCCTGACCGCGCTGCGCCCCCACTGGCAACGCGCTCTGGCCGAGGCCAAGGCGCATCCCCACCGTGGCGTCGGCATCGCCTCCTGCTGGTATGGCTGCGGCAATACCTCGCTGCCCAACCCCTCCACCATCCGCATCGGCCTGACCCGTGACGGGGCGCTGATCCTGCATCAGGGCGCCACCGACATCGGCCAAGGCTCCAACACGGTCATTTCCCAGATCGCCGCCGACGCGCTCGGCCTGCCGCTGCGCCACATCCGCCTGATCGGTCCCGACACGGCGCTCACTCCCGACGCGGGCAAGACCTCCGCCAGCCGCCAGACCTACGTTTCCGGCCGCGCCGCTCAGGACAGCGCCCGCAGGCTCCGCGCCGCGATCCTGCGCCACGCCAACGCCTCCGACGCGGCCACCCTGTCGCTCGACGGCCCGACCCTGACCATCTCCGACGCGGGCACCACACACCGCATCGACCTTGCCACCCTCCCCGCCGACCCGCTCGGCTACGCCCTGTCGGCCGAGGCAACCTACGACCCGCCCACCGCCCCCCTCGACGAAAACGGCCAAGGCCGCCCCTACGCCGTCTACGGCTACGGCGCGCAGATGGTCGAACTCTCGGTCGATCCGGCGCTCGGCACCGTCACCCTGCACCGCATCACCGCCGCGCATGACCTCGGCCGCGTCATCAACCCGCTCCTCGCCACCGGCCAGATCGAAGGCGGCATCGCGCAGGGCATCGGCCTTGCCCTGATGGAGGAATACATCCCCGGCCGGACCGAAAACCTGCACGACTACCTGATCCCCACCACCTCCGACGTCCCCCCCATCACCTCGATCCTGATCGAGGTTCCCGACCCCGAAGGCCCCTCCGGTGCCAAGGGTCTCGGCGAACACGTCCTCATCCCCACCGCCCCCGCCATCCTGAACGCCATCCGCCACGCCACGGGGGCCGAAATCACCCGCCTGCCCGCCCTGCCCCACCGCATCCTCGCCGCGATCAAGGGGGCGCAGACATGATCCGCCCCCTTCATCTGTTCCCAAATATCCTCGGGGGGTGCGGGGGGCAGACGGCCCCCCGCCGCGGCCAGCCAAGCAAAGCCACGCGGGGACATCCATGACCACCGCCCCCGAAAAGATCCGCTGCGATGCCTGCCCTGTCATGTGCTACATCGCGCCGGGCCAGACCGGCGCCTGCGACCGTTACGCCAATGACGCGGGCCGCATCATCCGCACCGATCCCGTCACGCTCCTGACCAGCGCGCTCGACCACGGGGGGCGCATCATCCCCTTCGCTGCTGCCACATGGACCGACGGCCTCGTCCCCGACGACACCACCGTCACCGGCATCGGCTCGGGCACCACCTATCCCGACTACAAACCCGCCCCCTTCATCGTCTCCAGCCAGGTCGACGGCGCCGACATGGTTACGGTCGTCACCGAGGCGATCTTTTCCTATTGCGGGGTCAAGGTGAAGATCGACACCGACCGCCACCTCGGCCCCGAAGGCGCGACCGTCCGCCATCAGGGCGAACCCGTGGGCCATGTGACCACCGCCGAATACGGCTCGCAGATGCTCTCTCTGGGCGGCGTCCACCACCTGACGGGCGGGGGCAAGGCCGAAGGCCGCCTCACCTGCGCCGCCCTCCTCGCGCTCTGCAACGGCGCGGCGGTGGAACTGACCATCGACGAAGGCTCCACCGTCACCGTGCAGGCAGGTCAGCCCCCCGTCGTCGACGGCACCCCCGAACGCCGCATGCGCGTCGGCTGCGGATCGGCCACCATCGGCATGTTCGCAAGCCAGTGGCAGGGTCTGGTGGACGAAGTCGTCGTCGTGGACGACCACATCACCGGCGTCGTGTCCGAACATCAGGCGGGCAAGGTGATCGGCTGGGAACCCACCGGCATCCGCATCAAGGGCCACCGCTCCACCCCCGGCCGCTATTTCCGCGTCTCCGAACCCGGCCTCGGCTGGGGTGGCACGAAGCTCACCGACCCCCTCGACATCCTCGGCGACTGGAACCCGAAGAAGGGCGCGCGCGCCGGTCTGCGGCTTCTCATGGTCTCCACCACGGGCGAGGATTGCGCCTATTACGTGCTGGACGAAAACCTCGTCCCGCAACGCCACCCGCTTCCCCCCGACCTCCTGCCAACCGTGGCGCTGATCGACGAGAATTGCGAACCCTCCCTCTGCACCGTCCTCTTCATGGGCGGCGCGGGCGGGTCGTTGCGGGCGGGCGTGACCAGAAACCCCGTCCGCCTGACGCGATCCGTCCAGTCGGGCGAGACGCGGCTGACCTCGGGCGGGGCCGACTGCTACATCTGGCCGGGCGGCGGGATCACCTTCATGGTCGATGTCACCCGCCTGCCCAAGGGTGCTTTCGGCTATGTGCCGACACCCGCGCTGGTGGCACCCCTCGAATTCACCCTGCCCCGCGACGCCTATCTCCGCCTCGGCGGCCATGATGAGGCGATCCGCTCGCTGCCCGACATCATCGACCGCGGCGGCGAATATCCCACCGCCGCGAAACTCCAGCCGAAAGGCGGCCCGACATGACCGCGCTGATCGTTTGGTTGCCGGATGGACGGCTGCACCTGAACCACGGCCCCATCGACGTGATCCTGCAAGGCTGGGGCGATCCGCGCGCCCTGACCGAAGGCTATGCCGCCGTGGCCGACCGCTTCCCCGCCATCCTGCCCGAACTCTGCGCCGAACTCCCCGCCCTTCGCAGCCCCGACGCGCCCCTGCGCGGTCCCGTCGCCCGCCGCATGGCCGCAGCCACCACCCCCTTCCGCCCCGCCTTCATCACCCCGATGGCCGCCGTCGCGGGTAGCGTGGCCGAAGACCTCCTGCGCGTCTTCGTCCGCGACGGCATCACCCGCGCCTATGCCAACAACGGCGGCGACATCGCGCTGCACCTCGACCCCGGCGAAAGCCTGACCTGCGCCATCGCCGCCCGTGCGGGGCTTCCCGACCGCGTCACCATCCGCCACGCAGACCCCGTGCGCGGCATCGCCACCTCGGGCTGGCGCGGACGCTCCCATTCCCTCGGCATCGCCGACGCCGTCACCGTCCTTGCCCGCAGCGCGCCGATGGCCGATGCCGCCGCCACCATGATCGCCAACGCGGTGGACCTGCCTGAATACCCCGCCATCACCCGCCGCCCGGCGCGTGATCTTGCCCCCGACAGCGACCTCGGCCACCGCCCCGTCACCACCGCCGTCGGCCCCCTCGCCCCCGCCGACATCGCCACCGCCCTGACCGCAGGCGAAACCGCCGCCCGCAACTTCCGCGCGCAGGGACTCATTGAGGCCGCAGCCATTTTCCTGCACCCTGAGCTTCGCACCATCGGCACCCTCGCCCTTACCGCGCCCCAACAGGAGCCCGCACTTGTCTGACTTCACGATCCGCCGCATCACCCTCCAGATCGAGGAAACGCATCACGAAGGCGGCCCCCCGCCCGCGACCCCGCACCTCAAGGGCGCGATCATGGCCATCTGCGCCAACCCCTTCGCGGGCCGCTATGTCGAAGACCTCCAGCCCGCGATGGAAACATTGAAACCCCTCGCGCTCATGCTGACCGACCGCCTCGTCGCCGCACTCGGCGGGCGCGACGGGATCGACGCCTATGGCAAGGGCGCCATCGTGGGCGAGAATGGCGAGGCCGAGCACGGCGCGATCTGGCACGTCTCGGGCGGCTACGGCATGCGCGAACGCTTGGGCGAATGCCGCGCCATCGTGCCCTCGGCCATGAAGGTGGGCGGCGTCGGTGCCACGCTCGACGTCCCGCTCGGCCATCTGAACGCGGCCTATGTGCGGTCGCGCTTCGACAGCATCAACATCCGCGCCGACGATGGCCCCCGCGCGAACGAGGTGCTCTTCGCCCTTGCAATGGCCAAGGGCGGGCGCATCCACAGCCGCATGGGCGGGCTGGAAATCTGGCAGGTCAAAGGGGAAGACGGTTTGCGATGACCGACCGGCAGCGCCCAGATTTCCGCACCGGAATTTGCCAGGGTCATGCAAGGACTCTTGGCCCCGCGCTGCCCCTTGCCGCAGCCCTCCTTCCCTCTGCCGCCTTCGCCTGCGCCCTGCCGCCCTCGGTCGTGCTGACGCTTCCGACCGGCTGGTATATCACCGGAGCGGCGCTGACCGTCGCGCTGACGGCACTCCTCGGGGCCGCGACCCGCACCCTGCCCGACCCGCAGCCCCGCCTGCTGCTGGATCGTCGGGTCGTCCTGCCCGAAACCGCCACTTCCTATGCCAGTTTCCTTGCTTTCCTCGGCCTTCTGGCCGTGGGCTGGTTGGGAGCGCGGGATCCGATGCACAACCTGATGACGCTGGTCTTCTGGACCGGCATCTGGATCGCGCTGCCCCTCGGCTCCATGCTGCTGGGCAACCTCTGGCGGCCGATCAATCCCTTGACCGGCCCCACCCGCATCCTGCGCACCCTTCTTGGCCGCACGGGCGGCATCGGCCTCTCGCGCCTTGGCCACCTGCCCGCGGTTGCCGGTTACGCAGGCTTCGTCTGGTTCCAGACCGTCTCGCTTTCGCCCGATGACCCCGCGATCCTCGCCACCACCGCCGCCTGCTACTACGCGGTGATCCTGATCCTCGCCACGCTCGAAGGCGAAGACTGGCTGCAACAGGGCGAATTCCTCACCGTCCTCATGGGCTGGCTTGCCCGCGTCTCGCCGCTCTGGTTGCAGATCGACGGGGGCCGCGCCCGCCTCATGCTCGGCTGGCCCGGCGCGCAGGTGCTGCGCATGGCCCCCCTGACGCCCAGCGCCATCGCCTTCGTCACGCTGGCGCTGGCGGCGCTGACCTTCGACGGGCTGGTGGAAACCTTCTGGTGGATGGGCCTGATCGGGGAAAACCCGCTCGAACCCACGGGCCGCTCTGCCGTCATGCTCGTGAACACGCTGGGCTTCCTTGCGACATGGGCGCTGACCGCCGCCACGATCCTCGGCACGCTCCGCCTTGGCCAAAGGATCGGCGGCCAGTTCCGCACCGGCCCCGTGATGCTCTCCTTCCTCGCCATCGCCGCGGGCTACCACGCGGCCCATTACCTCGTGACGCTGCTGACGGCGGGCCAATACACCCTCGCCGCGCTGAACGATCCGTTCTTCGTCGGCGAAAGCTGGCTCGGCCTGTCAGAGTTCTTCGTCTCCTTCGGCTTCCTCACCGATCCGACGGTCATGCCCGCCATCTACGGCACGCAGTTCGCGGCGATCCTCCTTGCCCATCTCCTCGGCGTCTATCTCACGCTGAAACTCGCCGGTCCCGCCACCCGCGCCATCGCCCATCTTCCGATGACCGCGCTCATGGTGGGCTACACCAGCCTTGGCCTCTGGCTTTTGTCCACAGCCCGTAGCGGATGACCCGCATGTCCCGTAAACAAACCAAGCAGTCGACGACCCGTAACCAGTGACCAACCGAAAGCGCGCAAAAGACGCGCCCAAACTGCGGAGAGTGAACCATGACCAACCTCATCACCCCGACCCGCCGCACCCTGCTCAAGGGCATGGGCGCAGGCCTTCTTGCCTCGGCGGCCCTGCCCGGCCATGTCTTCGGACAGGCCGCCCCCATCAAGCTCGGCTTCCAGCTGCACCGCACCGGCATCGGCGCCGCCTATGGCCGCTGGTATGAACGCACCGCGCAAGCCGCGCTCAAGGTCGTGAACGATGCCGGCGGCATCAACGGCCGCCCCGTGGAAATCGTGTTCGAAGATGACGCCACCGACCCCAAGCGCGGCGCGGAAGTGGTGGAAAAACTCGCCAGCCAAGCGGGTTGCGACCTGATCTTCGGCCCGCTCTTCAGCCACGTCGTCATCGGCTCCGCCCCCCGCGCGGGCGAGTTGAAGATCCCCTACCTCGTCTGCTCCGAAGGCTACCACGTGGCCTCGGGCATGCTGAACCGCTGGACCATGCAGCCCGGCATCACCGACGTGCGCGCGCAGGTGTCCTCGATGGCGCCGTGGGTGACGCAGAACCTCGGCAAGAAGGTGACGATGGTCTATCCCGACTACGCCTTCGGCTACGACCACCGCGACTTCTTCACCGAAGCGGTCAAGGCGCAGGGCGGCGAGGTGATCGCCCAGATCGCCATCCCGCCGACCGAAACCACCTTTACCCGCTACCTGCCGCAGATCCCCACCGAAACCGAAGTGCTCTACCACGTCATGGTCGGCCCCGCCGTCCTGACCTTCGTCAAGGAACTCGGTGATTTCTACGGCTCCGGCGCGCGCCCGCAGATATTCGGCTTCATCGACAGCCTCGAAGCGGTGGACACCGCCTCGCCCGGTCTCGAATTCCTCGAGGGAACCCACTTCTGGGAAGCCCACAACCGCGTGAAACAGGCCGATGCCTCCGAAGCGGAAACCTTCTACCGCGCCGCCGTCGGCGTCGATGACAACGGCGCATCGGTCAGCGATGCGGCGGATGTGGCCACCTACAGCCACATGTTCTCGGTCTGGGAAACCCTGTCCGTCATCAAGAAGGGGATGGAGGCCGCAGGCTACCAAGGCCCCGCCGACCGCCAGAAGTTCGTCGAGGCGGTCGAGGCGATGACGACCTTCGACGCAGGCCAAGACCACCCGCAGGGTGACAAGGTGTTCAACGGCAAGACCCATCAGGTCTTCGGCCACCAGTTCATCTCCAAGGTCGAAGGCGGCAAACTGATGCGTGTCCACCAGACCGCGATCGAGGACGGGCAATACGCCGACGCCGTGGACTATTCGACCCAGTCCTTCTGACCGGCCCCCTTCAACGCAACCAAGGGGGCGGGATGACCCGCCCCCGACCTTAAAGGTGTCCCTTTGGGTTTCGGTCCCTTCCTCCTTCTCGCGCTGATGGAAAGCGCGGTCACGGCGGCGACGCTGGCACTGACGGCCGTGGGCCTGTCGCTCGTCTTCGGTGTGATGCGCGTGGTGAACGTGGCGCATGGCGAATTCTTCATGCTGGGCGCGGTTTCGGCATGGTTCATCACCACATGGGTCGGCGGGCCAGCGTGGTTCTCCTTCCTCGTGGCGCTGGCCGTGGCCCCGCTCTTCGTCGCGGCGCTGGCGGCGCTGGCCGACCGGATCGTGCTGAAACGGCTGGACTACGAACCCGAAGCGACCATCGTCGCCACCATCGGCCTGATGTATATCTTCCAGCAGGCCGCCCTCTCCTTCTACGGCCCGCAAGCCATGCCGGTGGAGCCGCCCTTCAACTTCCGCATCCAGCTGCCGTGGTTCGGTTACTCGGCCTACAAGCTGTCGGTCATCGCCTTTGCCACGCTCGTCCTGATCGGCGTCTGGCTGTTCCTGACCCGCACGCGGGCGGGGCTGGTGATGCGTGCCACACAGGTGGACCGCGAAACGGCGCAGGCCTTCGGCATCGACGTGGACCGCGTCTATGCGGGCGTCTTCGCCCTTGGCGCGGGGCTGGCGGCCATCGCCGCCGTGCTGATCGTGCCCATCCAGCAGGCCCACTACCTGATGGGCCACGACCCGCTGCTTCTGGCCTTCATCACGGTCATCGTCGGTGGCCTCGGCTCGCTGCGCGGAACCATCGTCGCCGCCATCTTCATCGGCCTGTCCGACGGCCTGATCGCCTTCTTCTGGTCGCCCACGCTGGCCAAGATCATCGCCACGCTCCTCGTGGCACTCGTCCTCGTCTTCCGCCCGCAAGGCCTGTTCGGGGCGCGGCAGCAATGAGGAACTGGATACTCCATCTCGGCACGCTCGCCCTCGTCGCGGTCCTTCTGGTGACGCTGCCGCCCTATCACGCGACGAACCTTGCGCGCATCCTCGTGCTGGTGGTCTTTGCCATCGGCTACAACCTCGCCTTCGGCTACACCGGCCTCCTTTCGCTCGGCCATGCCCTCTTCTTCGCCGCCGGAGTCTATGGCGCGGCCCTGCCCGTCACCTATCTGGGCCTGCCGCAACTCCCCGCCCTGATCGCGGGGCTGGCTGCCGGAGGCGTCATGGCCGCCCTCGTCGGCCTGCTCGCGCTGCGCACGGCGGGGGTCAGCTTCATGATCGTCACGCTGATGTTCGCGCAGGCCGGCTACCTGACCCTCCTCTACTTCAACCCCGTCACCGGCGGGGACGAAGGGCTGGTCCTGCCCGATGCCGCCACCCTCCTCCCCGGCCTCTCCGCCGATGCCGCCCGCGCCACCATCGCCTTCGCGCTTTTCGCCACGGCCCTCATCGCCGCGCTGGTCATCGTCCAAAGCCGCCTCGGCCGCACGATGGTCGCCATGCGCGAGAACGAGGAACGCTCGCGCATGCTCGGCTACAACCCCTTTGCGGTGAAACTCGCCGCACTCGCCCTCTCCGGCCTTTTCTCGGGCGCGGCGGGGGCGGCCTATGCGCTGCTCTTCGGCTATGCGGGGGCCAGCTTCGCCACGATCCAGTATTCCATCCTGCCCATGCTCTGGGTCCTGATGGGGGGCGCGGGAACCGTGCTCGGCCCGCTGATCGGCACGGCGGCGATGTTCTACCTCGTGGACATCGCGGGCAGCTACACCACCGCCACGCTCCTTTTCGTCGGCGTGGCGCTCGTCCTCCTTATCCTCTTCGCGCCCAAGGGCATCCTCGGCACGATCCGCGAAAGGTGGCTGACATGGCTTCCGTGATCCTCTCCGCCCGTGCCCTCACGCGCCATTTCGGCGGGCTTCGCGCCGTGGATGGCGTCGATTTCGACCTGCACACAGGCGAGATCCACGCCCTGATCGGCCCAAACGGTGCGGGGAAAACCACCTTCGTCGGCCTCCTGTCGGGCCGCATCCCCACCCAATCCGGCACCATCATGCTGGGGGGGGACGAGATCACCAGACTCGCCGCCCATGTCCGCGTCCGCAAAGGCATCGCCTATACTTTCCAGATCACCTCGGTCTATCCGCGCCTCTCGGTCTTCGACAACGTGGCGCTGGCTGTCCAGCAGACCGCCACCCGCGACCTGCGCGCCGATGTCACCGCCGCACTCGCCCGCGTCAACCTTGCCGACCGTGCGGAGCAGACCGCCGGAACCCTCTCCTACGGCCACCAGCGCCTGCTCGAAGTCGGCATGGGCCTCGCCCTGCGCCCGCGCGTGCTGATCCTCGACGAACCCACCCAAGGGCTGGCCTCGGGCGAGATCGCGGGCTTCAAGGCGCTCGTCCGCTCGCTCGTCCCCGAAACGACCGTCCTTCTGATCGAACACAACATGGATGTGGTCATGGACCTTGCCACCCGCATCACCGTCCTTGCCGCGGGCCGCCACCTTGCCACCGGAACGCCTGCGGAAATCCGTGCCAACCATGCCGTGCAGGACGCCTATCTCGGGGGGCATGATGCTGAAACTTGACGGCATCTCGGCAGGATACGGCCCCGTCGCCGTCCTGAACGCCCTGACATTCGAGGCCCGCGCAGGCGAAATCACCTGCGTGATGGGCCGCAACGGCGCGGGCAAGTCCACGCTGATGAAATGCATCATGGGCCTCGTCCCCGCCCGCACCGGCAGCGTCACGCTGGACGGCACCGCCCTGCACAGCCTGCCCGCCCACCGCGTGCCCCTGCATGGCGTGGCCTATGTCCCGCAGGGCCGCCGCCTCTTCGGCCCGCTCACCGTAGCCGAAAACCTCGAGGTGGGCCTGATGACCCGCGGCATGGGCGACGAGACGCGCGAACGCGTTCTCATCCTCTTCCCGCGCCTGCGCGAAAGACTGTCACAGACCGCCTCCACCCTGTCGGGAGGCGAACAGCAGATGCTCGCCATCGGCCGTGCGCTCTGCCTCGAACCCAAGGTGCTCCTCCTTGATGAACCGACCGAGGGGCTGCAACCCTCGATGATCGCGCTGATCCGCGATGTGGTGCTGCAACTGCGCGAGACGGGTGTCGCCACGATCCTAGTGGAACAGCGCCCCGACGCGGTGCTGCGCATGGCCGACCGCGTGGCCTTCATGGCAGGCGGCACCGTGGCCGAAACCGTGGCCCGCGCGGACCTCACCCCAACGGCCCCGCAGTTCCAGAAATACGTAGGTGTCTGAATGACCGGACTCGTCGCTGGCGTGGATGTCGGCGGAACCTTCACCGATCTCGTCATCCTCGACCCCGCCACGGGGGATGTGAGGCTTGCCAAGGTTCCCACCACCCTGCCCAATCAGGCGCCGGGCGTGCTGAACGCCTTCGACGCGGCAGGCGCGGACCTTGCGGACCTCGCCCTGATCGTCCACGGCACCACCACCACCACCAACGCCGTCCTCGAACGCGCGCTGTGCAAGACGGGCCTCATCACTACGCAAGGCTTCCGCGACGTGCTGGAACTCGGCCGCCGCACGCGGCCCCGACCCTATGGCATGACGGGCACCTTCACCCCCGTCATCCCCCGTGACCTGCGCCTTGAAATCCCCGAACGGATGGATGCCCAAGGCCGCGTCATGACACCGCTCGACGAAACCGCCCTGCGCGCCGCCATCGCGGAATTGCTAGAGAAGGGCTGCGAAAGCCTCTGCATCCACTTCCTGCACGCCTACGCCAACCCCGCCCACGAAATCCGCGCCGCCGAAATCGCCCGCGACCTCTGGCCGAATGCCTATGTCACCTGCGGCCACCACCTGCTATCCGAAAGCCGCGAATTCGAACGCGGCGTCACCGCCGCCGTGAACGCCGCCGTCCAGCCCTTGCTGGAACGCTACGTCACCCGCCTTGCCACCGAATTGCGCGGACGCGGCTACCCCCGCGACCTTCTGGTGATGAACGGCAACGGCGGCATGGTCGAAGCCTCCAAGGTGTCGCGCGAGGCGGTCAAGACCGTGATGTCCGGCCCCGCCTCCGGTGTCATGGCGGCCCTCGCCACGGGTCGCCGTGCAGGCTTCCCGAACCTCCTCACCTATGACATGGGCGGCACCTCCACCGATGTCGCCATGATCCGCAACGGTCGCGCCCCCGTCTCGAACGAGATCGAGGTGGAATACGCCATGCCCATCCACGTCCCGATGGTGGATGTGCGCACCGTGGGCGCGGGCGGCGGCTCCATCGCACGGGTGGATGCGGGCGGCATGCTGCGCGTCGGACCCGAAAGCGCAGGCTCCACCCCCGGCCCCGTCTGCTACGGGCGCGGCGGCACCCGCGTCACCATCTCGGACGCCAACCTGATCCTTGGCCGCCTGCCCGCCGACCGCTTCGGTCAGGCCGCGGACGAGGCCCGCCGCGCCATGCAGGACCAGATCGCCACGCCCTTGGGCCTGACCACCGAAGCCGCCGCCGAAGCGGTCATCCGCATCGCCAACACCCATATGGCGGGCGCGATCCGCATGGTCTCCATCTCGCTCGGCGCCGACCCGCGCGACTTCGCGCTCTTCGCTTTTGGCGGCGCGGGTCCGCTTCACGCCACGGCACTCGCCCGCGAACTGGCCATCCCCCGCGTCCTGATCCCCGCCCGCCCCGGCATCACCAACGCGCTGGGTTGCGTCGTGGCCGACCTGCGGCACGACTTCGTCCGCACCCTGAACCGCCCGCTCGACAGCGCCGATATGGACAGCGTCCACGCCATCCTCTCGGCACAGGAACAGGAAGGCCGCCGCCAGATCGCCGCCGAACGGATCGCGCTGACCGGCATCACCGCCGAATTCTCGGCCGACATGCAATTCGTGGGGCAGACCCACCTGCTGCGCATCCCCCTTCCCCATGCCACCCCCACGCGGGCGGAGCTTCAGGACCGCTTCGAAGCCGCCTACCACGCCCGCTTCCGCGTCACCCTCCCCACGATCCGCGCCAACCTCGTGAACCTGAACTGTTCGGTCATCGGCCACCGCCCCGAAACCGACCTCTCGCGCCTGATCGACCCCGCCCACCGCCGCGCCACGGCGGAACCGACAGGCCAGCGCACCGTCTGGTTCGGCACGCCGCACGAAACCCCCGTCTACTGGCGCGACCACCTGCCCCTTTCGGCCACGATCCACGGCCCCGCCATCATCGAACAAATGGACACCACCACCCTTATCGAGCCCGGCTGCACCGTCACGCTGGATGCCGATGCCAACCTCATCGTCACGGTGCCACAATGATCGACCCCGTCACCCTCGCCGTGATCCAGGCGGGCCTGCAACAGGTCTGCGACGAGATGGACCTGACCTTTTCCCGCGCCGCCTTCTCGCCCGTCATCGCCGAGGCCGACGACCGTTCGGACGGCATCTATTCCGCCATCGACGGCGCGCTGATCGCCCAAGGCGCGCGCGGCCTGCCGGTTTTCGTCGGGACCATGCAATTCTCCACCCGCCACCTCGTCGAACGCATCGCAAGCGGCGAAACCCTGCCCCCCGAACCCGGCGACATCTACATCGTCAACGACCCCTACCTTGGCGGCACCCACCTGATGGATGTCCGCTTCGCCATGCCCTTCTGGCGCAACGGGGAAATCTTCTGCTGGCTGTCGAACACCGGCCACTGGCCCGACACGGGCGGCGCGGTTCCGGGCGGCTTCTCCGCCTCCGCCATCAGCGCCGAGCAAGAGGGGCTGCGCCTTCCCCCCGTGAAACTCTTCAAACGCGGGCAGATGGACCGCGAGATCTACCAGATCATCTGCTCCAACATCCGCGTCTCGGAACAGCGCATCGGCGACGTTCAGGCCCAAGCCTCCGCCCTGCTCGTGGGCGCGGAACGCCTGACCCAGCTTCTCGACCGCTACGGCGACGCCACGGTGACGACGGCGATCGCGGAAATGCGCGCCCTCGCCGCCCGCCAGATGCGCGCCAATGTCACCCTCATCCCCGAAGGCACCTACCGCGCCACGGCCATCGTCGACTCGGACGGCGTGGTGAACGAACCGCTCACCATCGCGCTTTCCGTCACCCGCCACGCCGAAAGCCTGACCTTCGACTTCGCCGGATCGTCCCCCCCCTGCATGGGACCGATGAACTCCGTCCGCGCAACGACGCTGTCCTCGGTCTACCTCGCCATGCGCCACATCTTCCCCGATGTGCCGATCAGCGCGGGCGCCTTCGAACCCCTCGCCGTCACCGGCATCGAAGGCACCTTCCTCGACGCGCATTACCCCCGCCCCGTCTCTGGCTGCGCCGCCGAAGTCTCGCAGCGCATCGCCGAAGCCGTCTTCGCAGCCCTCGTGCAGGCGCTCCCCGACCGCGTCACCGCCGCCCCTGCCGGAACATCCGGCAATTTCGGTCTCGGCGGGCACGACCCCGAAAAGGGCCGCGACTACGTGATGTACCAGATTTCCGGCGGCGGCTATGGCGGCAACGCCGCGCATGACGGCCTGTCGAACGGCTGCTCGACCATCGGCATCTCAAAGGCCCCGCCGGTCGAGATCATGGAACAGACCTTCCCCGTCCTCTACCGCCGCTACGCGCTGCACGAAGGATCGGGCGGCGCGGGCAGACACAGGGGCGGCTTCGGCCTCGACTACGAAATCGAGCTCCTGCGCGGCACCGCCCGCGCCTCCTTCGTGATGGACCACGGCCGCACCGGCCCCCAGGGCGCACAGGGCGGACAGGACGGCGCCGTGAACCGCGTCGAGATCACGACCGCCCAAGGCACGATCATCCCGGCCCACCTGTCCAAGGCGCAGGACATCCCCCTCTCCCCCGGCGACCGCGTCCGCGTCCGCACCCCCGGTGGCGGCGGCTACGGCAACCCCGCCGACCGCGACCCCGCGCTCATCGCCGAAGACATCCGCCTTGGCCGCTACAGCGCGGAACAGGCCGCGAAACTCTGGCCCGCCACCCCCTAGGCCGACATCTCCCGCGCCCGCCGGTCGCACATCCTTACCGGCGCACAAGTTTGCGGCACGGGACACTGCCGGCATGGCAAAGGCTCCGGCACTCCACCCATAAAGGCCCGATTGTCCGAAGCGGGGACGAAAACGCCCTGCCCGGTCATCGCACCGCAAACGTCCCGCCGGTGCAACAGCCGAAAATCCCGCGCATTTTACAGACCGCTGCCGCATTAGCGGATCGTTAGCACCCGCCATGCCATCCCTTTTGCGATCCAAAAGGGGGCAACGGCATGGGCGTGACCAGGCATCTCGGCAGCGTGACCTTCAAGATCCTCGCCTTCGTACTGGTCATCGCGGCGGCAATGGCCGGGGCGGTCTATGTTGGCCTCGATGCGGCACGCGGGACGGCAGCACAGATCCGTGTCCTTGCAACCGAACGCCTGCCGGTTCTGGCCGAAAGCAACGCCCTGCTGTCTGACCTTGCCGATATCAATCAGGGCTTCTCCGTCCTCCTCGCCGCCCGCGACCCCGCCGCGATGGACCGCGCCGCAACCGAAACCCGCGCCCGCATCGACACCATCGCGCTCAGCATCGACTCCGCGGGCGACCCCGCCGCCTCGGCCCTCGTGACCGAAATCGCGGACCGCCTCGCCGACCTCGCCACCGCACGGCAAGAAGGGTATGAACAGGACCTCGCGGTCGAAGCGCTCTTGCACGATGTTCAGGACGCCTCGACACGGATCGCCGAAGTCGTGCGACTGCGCAGCGACCGCGCCCATGCCGACCTGCTTGCCGATGCGGCCCGTCCCGCAGCGCCGGACCCGGCGGAAGAAGCGAACCCGGACCCCGCCGCCGCCCTGCAATCCGCCGTTGCGCCGATCCGCAGCCTCGACGCGCTCGACGGGCAGGCCCGCACCGTCTTTGCCTGGACGATCAGCGTGGGCATGTCCCGCGATGTGAACGCGATCCGCATGTCGAAGAACGCCGTCGCCGCCCATGCCGCCCTTCTGGCGCAGCGTGCCCGCGGGGCCGAACCGTCGCTTGCCGCACCCCTCGCCCTTCTCGTCGCCACCGCCGATCCCGCGACCGGCATCGTCGCCCGCCGCATCTCGCTGCTCGAGGCAGAGGCGAGGGCTGAAAGAAGCGCCGCCGCCGCCGTGCAATCGGTCAGCCAGCTTGCCTATCACCTGCGCTCTGCCACCGACTCCGTCCTCGCCAGCGTCCAGATCTCGGCGTCACGCGTGCTCGCCCTGTCCGACCTGTCGAAAGAGCGGCTCATCCTCGCCTCGGTCGCGGCGGGGGTATTCCTTGCGGCAACCCCGCTTCTTGCATGGTGGCTGCTGATCGCGCCGATCCGCCGCGCCACCCGCGCCACCGTCCGCCTGTCGCGGGGGGATGTCACCGCTGTCGATGGCCTTGCCGCGGGCGGGGGCGAACTCGGCCAGCTTGCGCATGCCCTTACCGTGTTCCGTGACACTCTGGTGGAAAAGGACCGGCTCGAGGCCGAAGAAAGCGCCGCCCGCGCCGCCCGTGCCGAACGCCAGCGCATCGAAGAGCGCGAGGCCGAAGCCCGCGCCCGCCAGACCGCCGAAGAGGAAGCCCGCCGCAACCGCACCGAAGCCGAACGCCTCGCCGCAATCGACGCGGAACGCAACCGCCTGCGCGACCTTGCCGAAGCGGAACAGGCCGAACGGCTGCAGGTGCAGGCCGCGATCGTGGCCGAACTCGGCGCGGCCCTGCGCCGCCTTGCTGCCGGTGATCTGGCCACCACCATCACCGCCCCCTTCCCCGAAAGCTACGACCGGCTCCGGCTCGATTTCAACGCGGCGACCGGCACCCTGTCGGCCCTGCTTTCGGGCATCCGCGACACCGCCGCCACCATCCGCGACGAGGCGGGGCGGATCACGGGTGCGGCCGATACCCTTTCGCGCCGCACCGAAAGCAACGCCGCCACGCTCGAGGAAACGGCCGCCGCCCTGTCGGAGCTCACCGGACTCGTGCGCCAGACCGCACGTCAGGCCAGCGAAGCCCATGCCATCGCCGCCGATGCCGATGCCAAGGCGCGGCAGGGGCGCGATGCGGCAAAGCGGGCGCAGACGGCAATGGCCGCGATTTCGGGCGCCTCGGCGGAAATCGTCAAGATCGTCGAACTGATCGAAGGCATCGCCTTCCAGACCAACCTCCTCGCCCTGAACGCCGGTGTCGAAGCGGCGCGGGCGGGCGACGCCGGCCTTGGCTTCGCCGTCGTCGCCTCGGAAGTGCGCGCCCTGTCGCATCGCACCACCGATGCCGCCCGCGACATCGCCGCCCTGATCACCGCCAGCACCGATGACGTGGGTCGCGGTGTCACCACGGTGGCCGAGGTGGACGAAGCCCTGACCCGCATCGGCGATGCCATCGCCACGCTCAACCACACCATCGCCGAGGTGACGGATGCCGCCCAGAACCAATCCTCCGGCCTGAACGAGATCGACGCCGCCATGTCCCAGCTCGACCACAGCACGCAAAGCACCGCCGCCACCGCCCAGGACGTGACGACCGCGGGCGAAGGGCTGCTGGGCCAGTTGGGCCAGCTTGGCGAGAAACTGGACGAATTCACCATCGGTCAGGGGCGAAACGACGCCGCGGCCGCTTCCCTCCACCGCGCGGCCTGACCGCCCGCGCCCCCTGCTTGCGATGGACAAAATGACCCTCCGCACCCTCACCAGCCTGCGCTTCACCATCCCTGCCGCGGCCATCGCCGCCGTGCTCGCCGTCGCCGCCGCCACCAGCGCCGTGCACCTTTCGATCCTGTCACAAAGCCTGCGCGACGACACCGCCCGCAGCCTAGTGACCACCCAGCGCGACATCGCCGGCCGGATCGAGGCGACCTTTGCAGACCTGCACCGCGATGTCGCCGCCCGTGCCGACAGCGGCACACCGGCGCAGGCCATCGCCACGCTGACCTCGCTTCTGGTGCAGGCCGGTCCCGCCGCGCGCGACACGCTGCGCGGCAGCCTGCTCTCCGACACGGGCGACGGCACGCGCTACCGCATGGCCTATGACCAGCTCGCCCCCTACTTCACCGCCGCACGGGCCGAGCACGGCTATTACGATGTCTTCCTGATCAACCGCGACGGCGATGTCGTGCTGACCCTCGCAAAGGAGCGCGACCTTCTGGCCAATGTCCTGACGGGCGAATTGTCCACGACCGGCCTCTCGCGCGCGTTTTCCGCCGCACTCGAAGCACCCGCGGGCAAGGCGGTCTTTGCCGATTATCTGGCCTATCCGCCCTCGGGCAATGCGCTTGCCGCCTTCCTCGCCGCGCCGGTGCGCGACGCGGGCGGACAGGTCGTCGGCGTCTACGCCGTGCAGGTGCCCGACCTGCCGCTCTCGCTGCCCGAAACCGCCCCCGACACGCTCGAGGTAACGGTGGCCGGACCCGACAACCTCTTGCGCCTTGCCGGACAGGACGGTCAAGGCGCGCCGCTTGCCATCGGCGCGGATGCGGCCCGCAGCGCCGCCCTCGCCGCCGCGATGGCGGGTGAAAGCGGCGTGACCGACGCCACCGGTGAAGACGGCACGCCCCGCGCCGTGGCCTATGCCCCGATCCGCCTTGCCGGAGCGGATTGGGCCATCAGCGCCTCGCTGCCGCACCGCCCGATCTGGGAACATCTGGGCCAGCCCCTCGACGCGCTGGCGCTCGACCTCTCGCTGATCCTTCTGGCGGCGTTCGGCACCGGCCTTGCCGCGCTTCTCTGGCTTGGCCTGCCCCTGTCGCGTCTGGCACGGGCGCTGCCCGCCGTGGCCGAAGGCGCCAGCGACGCCCCGCTCCCCGGCCTCACCCGGCGGGACGAGATCGGGGACATCGCCCGCGGCGCGGGCCTGCGCAGCAAGGAGGCACCTGCCATCGCCGGCGAACCCGCACTGGTCCCCGACATCTTCGACTCGCTTCCCGTCGCCGCAATGGTCGCCGGACCCGATGGCCGGGTCCTGCATGCCAATGCCGCGATGGCCGGTCTCGCCGCCCGCCATGCCGAGATGCTCGCCCTGGCTTGCCCCGCGCTCGACCCGCGCCACCCCGTCGGATCGACACTGCCCGTCCCACTCTTCGATCCGGCCGAAGCCGTGACCGAAACGGATTTCGGCACGACGCTGCACTTCACCTCGCGCCCCGTCGGCCCGAACGCGCGCCTCGTCACCGTGCAGGAGCAGTCGGACCAGCGCCGCGCCAACTCGATCTTCGACGCGATCCTCGCCAATCAGGTGATGCTCGAACTCGGCCCCGATGCCCGTGTGATCAACGCCAACCACCATGCCTGCCGCCGTTACGGCTACACGGCCGAGGAATTCGTCGGCCTCGACGTGCGCCGCCTGATGCAGGACGAGGG
Source organism: Paracoccaceae bacterium (assembly GCA_027489375.1). Taxonomy (GTDB): domain Bacteria; phylum Pseudomonadota; class Alphaproteobacteria; order Rhodobacterales; family Rhodobacteraceae; genus Paragemmobacter. The sequence goes on from JAIXZW010000005.1 coordinate 40,290, forward strand.
GCGCTCGCTCCCCGATCTCATGCGCCGCCTTGCAGACTGCGGCACCCTCACCGAACGCCAGCACCGGCGGACCAAGACGGGTGACTCGGTCTGGGTCGATTGCACCTTCAACGCCATACGAGACGACGCCAACCGCATCCGCCGGATTTTCGTGGTCTGCGTCGACGTGACCGAAGCGGTCGAAAACCTCGCCGCCGCCGAAACCGCCGAGCGGACCCGCCGTGCGGCACTGGGCGGCGTGGTCGGCGCCCTCGGCTCCGCCCTCGAGCGGCTCGCCGCGGGCGATCTGACCGCCACCATCGACGACAGCTTCCCCGCCGAATACGAAACCCTGCGCGACAATTTCAACGGCGCGCTCCGGCGGCTCGACCTCGCGCTCGGCGGCATCGCGGCGGGCGCCTCCAACATCCGCAACGGCGCGGCCGAGATCACCGAAGCCGCCGATGACCTGTCCCGCCGCACCGAAAGCCAGGCCGCGACGCTTGAAGAAACCGCCGCCGCACTCGACATGCTGACCGCCAGCGTCAAGGCCTCGGCCCTTGGCGCGGACGAAGCCGACCGCACCGTGGGCGCGGCCCGCGTCCAGGCCGAAACCTCGGGCGCGGTGGTCATCGAAGCCGTCGCCGCGATGGGCGAAATCGAACAGTCCTCGCGCCAGATCCGGCAGATCATCGGCGTGATCGACGACATCGCCTTCCAGACCAACCTGCTTGCGCTCAATGCCGGTGTCGAAGCGGCGCGGGCGGGCGATGCAGGGCGCGGCTTCGCCGTCGTCGCCTCCGAGGTCCGCGCCCTCGCCCAGCGCTCTTCCGACGCCGCGCGCGAGATCAAGGATCTCATCTCCGCCTCCTCGCGCCATGTCGAACGGGGCGTGGGACTCGTCGGCGAAACCGGCGAGGCTCTGAACGCCATCGTCGGCGGCGTCACCGAAATTGCCGCCCGCGTCAGCGCCATCGCGCAATCGGCCCGCGAACAGGCCACCGGCCTTTCGGAAATTAACGCCGGTATGGCAAATATGGATCAGGTCACGCAGCAAAACGCCGCGATGGTCGAGGAATCGACCGCCGCAAGCCATTCCCTGCGGAACGAGGCGGAAACCCTCGCCTCGGTCGTCGGGCATTTCCGCCTGCGCCACGGCACCCCCGCCGCCACCCCGCGCAGGGCCGAAGCCGCGCAAGCGGCCCCCCGCACCATCCCCCCCGCCACCGCCGCACGCACCGCCGGGGCCGCACCCCGCGGCCTGCCGCGCCTGCAGGCCCAAGCCGCTGCCCCCGTTTCCGCTTCCGGTTCCGCTCCTGTCGGGGCCCACGTCGCCACCTCGGGCGGGTGGGAGGAGTTCTGATATGCCCCCTCCCCCCTGCATCCTCGTCGGTGCCTCGACCGGCGGGGTCGAGGCGCTGCACCACCTGCTCGCCGCCCTGCCTGCGGACCTGCCGCCGGTGCTCGTCGTCCAGCATATGCGGCCGGGCTTCCTGAAAAGCCTTGTCGATGGTCTGGCCCGCAACTCGGCCCTCGTTCCCGCGATCGCCTCGGACCATCAGCCCGCCCGCGCGGGTCACGTCTATTTCGCCCCCGACGGGGACCGCCACCTCCTGCTCGACCACGGATTGGTCTGTCGGCTCGTCGCAGGTCCGCCGATGAACGGGCACTGCCCTTCGGTCGATGCCCTGTTCCTCTCGGGCCTGCGTCTTTCGCCCCTGCCGCTTGCCGTCCTGCTGACCGGCATGGGTCGCGACGGGGCCGAAGGCATGCGCGCCCTGCACGACGCGGGGGCCACCACCATCGCGCAGGACCGCGAAAGTTCGGTCGTCTGGGGCATGCCCCGTGCGGCGGTCGAACTCGGCGCGGCCAGCCATTGCCTGCCGCTCGACCGCATCGCCGCCGGCATCCTGCGTCTCGGCGCGGGACAGGGGCCAAGGCTCGGTGCGGCATGAACGGGCTGCGCATCCTGATCCAGGGCGAGCATGGCGTCGCCGACCACCCCGACAGCGTTCTGGCGACCGTCCTCGGCTCCTGCATCGCCGCCTGCCTGCGCGACCCCGTGGCGGGAATAGGCGGGATGAACCACTTTCTCTTGCCCGAAGGCAGCGACACGGGTCCGGGGGCGGTGAAATACGGGCTGCATGCGATGGAGCTGTTGATCAACAGCCTGATCCGCGCGGGTGCCAGCCGCACCCGTCTCGAGGCGAAGCTCTTCGGAGGTTCGCGGATGATGCGCGGCCTGCCCGACATCGGCACAGCCAACGCCCGCTTCGCCACCGAATTCCTGCGACGCGAAGGGATTGCCGACCTCGGCGGTTCGCTCGGCGGGGACCGCGGGCGCAAGATCCGCTACTGGCCCGTGACGGGCCGCGTGCAGATGCAACTCCTCGATCCGGCACTTGTGCAGGAGCGCCCCTTCGCGCCCCCGCCGAAAAGCCAGATCGACCTGTTCTAGAACAGCTCGATCCCCGCCCCCCGTCCGGCGGGGGCGGCCCCCCCCTCGCGCCCCGGTCCGAGCAGGCGTTCGGCCAGCACGCCAAGACGCAGCGCCTCGATCCGCGCCTGCGCCCCCGGAAGTGCCGCGGCGGGCAGATGCGCCGCCTCGGCAGCCAGCACCAGTGCAAGCCCGTCAAGCCGCTGCAACAACGCATCGAACCCCTGAAGCGCAGGGATCGGGGCCAGACGTGCCATTTCCGGGGCCAAGGCCGCCTCGATGCCGCGCAGCTCGGCCGCGATCGCCGCCAACTCGGCCGCGACCCCCGCCATCAGCCGGTCGGCATGCACCGTCACAGCGGGCCTACCACAGCCTCGATGCAATTGCGCATCTGTTCCTTGGTGAAGGGCTTGTTGATCAGGTTGTTCAACCCCAGCGCCCGCCCCTTCGCCATCATCGCCGGATCGGCGCGGCCTGTGACGAGGATGAACCCCGTCCGCTCCAGCCCGCGCGACTTGCGCACCCGCTCGAGTAGGCCAAGCCCGTCCATCTCGGGCATGTAATAGTCCGAGATGACCAGATTGGCCGGTGCCGCCGCCAGACCCGCAAGCGCCGCCCGCCCGTCGGAAAAAGTGCGGTAGCCTTCGATGTTCAACCAGTCGAGAACCTGCGTGATCAGCCCGCGGCTGACCGCCGTGTCATCCACGACCACCACCTTCAGATCGCTGCGTTTCATGGCCTTGTCCTTTCAAATCCGGCGATAGGTTGTCACGCCCTCGGGCGCGAAATACGGGGCGGCCGGTCCGGTGACGCGTTCGGAATGGCCGATGTAAAGCCAGCCGCCGGGAACCAGCGCCTCGGCAAAGCGGGACCAGAGCCGTTCTTGCGTCGGCTTGTCGAAATAGATCACCACGTTTCGGCAGAAGATCACGTCGAACCGTCCGCGCATGGGCCAGGGACCGATCAGGTTGAGATGCCGGAAACGCAGGCTTGCGCGCAGGTCGGGCAGGACCGTGCCCTCGGCCGCCCCGAACAGAAGCCGCTGCCGGTCGGCGGACAGCGCGGCTTGCGCCTCGGCCCCGTAACGGCCCGCTTCGGCGGTGGCGAGCGCCTTGCGGTCCACATCGCTTGCCAGCACCCGCAGATCCAGCGTTCCCGCATCGGGGCAAAGGCGGCGCAGGGTTGCCGCGATGGACCAGACCTCCTCGCCCGTCGAACAGGCCGAAGACCAGATCCGCACCCGCCCTCCCGCCCGCGCCCGGGCAACCAGCGGAGGAAGCGCGGTTTCGGCAAGATGCCGGAAATGGTGCTCCTCGCGGAAAAAGCCGGTCACATTGGTCGTCACCGCCGAAACCAGTTCCTCGCGCTCGGCTGCAGCCGCGGTTTCATCCGCCCCGTCGGCCTGCGACAGCAGGGCGAGATAGTCGGAAAACCCGGCCAGACCCAAGGCCCGCAACCGCCCCAGAAGCCGCGATTGCAGCATCGGCCGCTTGCTGTCGGGCAGGGCGATGCCGGTCTCGCGCAGGATGATGGCGGCAAGGCCGCGGAACTCCGCCTCGTCCAGCGTCAGGTCGCGCCGGCGGTCGCCTGCGATCATGCCGCAAGCTCGGGGCCAAGGATCGCCGCGATGTCGAGCAGCCGCAGCAGCCGTCCCTGATGCACGACAAGCCCGCGCAGCACCGCACGCAGCTCGTCCGACGACAGGTCGGGCACGGGCTGGATGTCGGCGGCCGGAACCGACAGGATATCCGTCACCGTCTCCACCACCAGCCCCGTCACCTTTTCGCCAAGCGAGGTGACGATGATGACGTTGCGCTCGTCCTCGGCGATGGCGCTCAGCCCCAGACGGTCGGCAAGATCGACGATGGGTATGATCGCCCCGCGCAGGTTGATCACCCCTTCGACAAAGGCGGGGGCATGCGGCAGGTTGGACGGCTTGGTCCATCCGCGGATTTCGCGCACACAGAGGATGTCGATGCAGAAATCCTGTCCGAGCGTGCGAAAGACCACGAATTCGCGCAATTCGGGTGTCGTCGCACCAAGGGCGCTCTCGGGGTGAAGGGGGCCGGTCGCGATGGTCATGGATCACTCCGCTGCAATGGGGGGGCGGGCCGTTCCGGCAGGGGCCGGCGCGGCAGGGGGTTTGAGCAGGCTGCGGCCCGGCAGCAATTCGACGGGATCGAGGATCAGCGCCACCGATCCGTCGCCAAGAACCGTCGCCGCGGCGATGCCGGGGATATGGCCGTAATTGTCCTCGAGGCTTTTGATCACGATCTGCCGCTGGTCGTGGATCGCATCGACCAGCAGCGCCACCGTGTTCTTGTCGTCCCGCTCCACGACCACGCAGATGCGGCCGGCAAGATCGGCCGGCGCATCCCGAAAGCCGAGCGCCGCCCCGACGTCGATCACCGGCAGGCAGATGCCGCGCAATTCGACCACGGGGTCCATGGCGCCAAGCCGGTGCCCCGCCCCGCTTTCGGGGCGCAGCGTCTCGACGATGCTGGCGACCGGCAGGATCAGCACCTGCCCTGCCGCCTCGACCACCATCCCGTCCATCACGGCCAGCGTGAGCGGCAGCGAGATCGTCAGTGCCGTCCCCTTCCCGGGTTGCGAGGCGATGGAAATCCGGCCGCCCAACGCCGTGATCTCGGACCGCAGCACATCCATCCCGACACCGCGCCCCGACAGCGACGACACCTCGGTCGCGGTCGAGAAGCCGGGCAGGAACAGCAGCGCATCCACCTCCGAAGGCGAAAGCTCCGCCGTGGCCGGAATCAGCCCCCGCTCCACGGCCACCTGTCGCACGCGATCGCGGTTGATGCCGCCGCCATCGTCCGACAGGGTGATCACGATCCGCCCCGACCGGTGCGCCGCCTGTATCGTCACCACGCCGGTTTCGGTCTTGCCCGCCGCGCGCCGCGTCTCGGGCCTTTCGATGCCGTGATCGACCGCGTTCCTGACCATATGCGTCAAGGGATCGGCAAGCCGTTCGATGATGGTGCGGTCGACCTCGGTCGTTTCGCCCTCGATCACCAGCCGCGCCTGTTTGCCCGCGACCGAGGCCGCCTCACGCAGGATGCGGTGCATGCGGTCGAACAGCGGTTTCACCGGCTGGGCGCGGATCGCCATCACGCTGTCCTGTATCTGGCGCGAAAGCTGCTTCAACTGGTCAAGGCTGCGCTCGACATCCGTCTCGGCCCGCCTGCCGCTGCGCACGATCGCCTCGGCCAGCATGGCATGGTGGATCACCAGCTCGCCCGCCACGTTGACCAGCCGGTCCACGCGGTCCACATCGACGCGGATCGTCGCACGCGGCGGGGCGGGCGGTTCGGCCCGCCCCTCGGGCCGCCCCTCGGGCCGCGTTTCGGCGGGCGCGGCCTGACGCGCCGGCGTGGCGGGCCTTGGCGCGGCTTCGGCCACGGGGGACACCTCCTCCCGCCCGGCAGGCGCGGCATCGGCGCCACCTTCGCGGATGGACAGGTCGCAATGTCCGGCGATGAAATCGAAGACGGCGCGCAGGTCGGCCTCGTCGCGGTCCGTCTCGAGCCGGACCCGCCAGCGCAAAAGGCATTGCGACGGATCGAACCCTTCGGTCAGCGCGCTTTGGTCCAGCGTCACCTCGGCCCTGCCCAGCGCGGCTAGATCGCGCAGCACCAGCGCCGGATCATGGCCTGCCGAGAACGCATCGGCATGGGGCGCGAAATCGACGGTGAACAGCTTTTCCGCCACCGGCAGCGGCGCGAATTCCATCGGCACGGCGGCAAAGGGCACCTCGATGCTGATGCGCTGGCTTGCCGCATCCTGCACGGCAAGCAACGCCTCGTGCGCCCGCTGCTGGACGGCCTGATCCAGCGGCGTCTCGGACCGTTCGGCATGGACCATATCGGCCAGATGATAGCTTGCGTCGAGCAGCGCCGCGACCAGCACCGCATCCGCCGCCCGCTCGCCCGAGCGGAGGTCGTCGAGCAACGTCTCGAAGCTATGGGCAAAGCCGACGAGATTGGCGAAGCCGAAGGCCGCCGCCCCGCCCTTGATCGAATGCACGGCGCGGAACACGGCATTCACCGTCTCGCCGCCGGAATCGCCCCCCTCGATCCGGCGCAAACCGGCGTCGAGCGCGATGAGCAACTCCTCGGCCTCTTCGAAAAAGATCGCCCGCAGGTCGGTCGCCGGAGCCATACGTGCCTCCCTATACTGCGGCGACGCGGTGGATCGTGGCCACCAGCGACGCCTCGTCAAAGGGTTTGCTGATCCAACCCGTCGCCCCGATGGCCCTTGCGCGGTCCTTCAGCTTCTGCCCCGTCTCGGTGGTCAGGATCAGGATCGGCACCCGCGCCGCAGTATCTCCGCCCCGCACCGCCTCGATGAAGCCGAACCCGTCCATCCGCGGCATGTTGAGGTCGGTCACGATCAGATCCGGCGCCACCTCGGCCAGACGGTCGAGCGCGTCGAGGCCGTCTTCGGCAAGCGTCACGTCGAAACCCGCGCCCGACAGCGCCGCGTGCAGCATGCTGCGCATGGTCAGGCTGTCGTCCACGGCGAGAACGCGCAGGCTCATGCGGCACCCCCTTCCAGCAGGGATTCGGCCCCCGTGGCGGCAAGCGCCTCGCGCATCGCATCGGAGGGGTCGCGCAGTACGAGCGCGGCCCCCATTTCGGCGCGGGCGGCCAAAAGCACCTGAAGCGCCGCCGCCCCCAGATGCCGCACGCCCGACGCATCCAGCACGGCCCCCGGCCTGCCGCGCAATTCGGCCCGCAGCAGGGTCGCGGTTTCGACGGTCAATCGTGGCTCAAGCGTGAAAGAAGCGGGCATCGGCACCTCCAGACGGGAACGCGGTCCAGTTAGCAGCGATTCCCTGAAGGAAGGTTTAAGGATGCTCCACTTTCCGCAGCGGAAGCCGCGCCCATACCTTCGACACGGCCCACCCTCGCGGCACGCAACCCAACGCCTTGTAAAACCTTGGAAATCCCGCACGCCCCGCGCAAATCCCATACCAAAGTCACCCCATCAGACAGCAGGCATCCCTTAAGCCAGATGTCAAAATGATAGGGTGGGACTTAAAACGAGGGCACAGTCACCAAGATTGAAGGACGATGGCGATGACCTTCTCATCCTACGCATCCCACGGCCCGCGCAACCTCTATGCCGCGCAGCGCATGGGCGTGACCTTCGTTCCCGAACAGCGTGACGTGCATGCCAAGCGCCGCCTGACGAACCTGCTCGTCGCCGCCGCGCTGATCTTGGTGAATGTCGGCCTGATCGCCGCCCTTGCCCCCTCGGTCCTTCCGGCGCTGCATCCTGTCGACCTTTCGGTCATGTCTGCCCCGCAGGAGTGATCCGTCCGGCGGCAAGCATCGGCAGCATCAGCGCGAACAGCTCCGCCTGCGATGTGATCGCACAGCGCGCATAAAGCTGGCGGCGAAAGACCTTTACCGTCTGCGCCGAAACCCCTAGGGACAGCGCGATCGACACCGTCGAATGCCCGCGCAGGATCATCAGCGCCACCTCGGCCTGACGCCGCGACAGCCCGATCCCCCGTTGCGCCGCAGCCGCGATCAGCCCTGCGGCCACATCCCCCGCTGCGTCCCCCGAATCGCCGCCCGAAGCGCCCCCCGAATCACCGCCGCCCGCTATCCCCGACCAATGCCGTTCGGCCAGCGCCGCAGCGACCACGCCTGCCCCTTGGCAGGCCAGCCAGTCGCCCTGCGAAAACGGCTGCCCCGAAGCCGCATCCCGCCCGAGCGACAGCATCACCGTCACCCGTGGCGCGGGACGGGCCAGCAGGACGATCTCGTCCAGCAGCGTCGTCTCGCGGTAATATTCGTCGTGATAGCGGCTGCGCAAAAAGGCATCGGGCGCCACGTCGCGCAAACGGTAAGCCCCCGGTGCCGCCCCTTGCAGATGCAGCGCATGGAACGGGTCGAGCAGATAGGCCCCGCCCAGATAGCCCGCCTCCAGCCGTGCAAAGACCCGCTCCGTCCGCGCCTGCCGGAACAGCACCTCCGGCGGCCCCTCGGCCCCGAAGGCAAGGCCCACCACCGAATCCGGCGCCGCAACCGTCTGAAGCCAGCGCAACAGGGCGGGCACGAAACCCGCGGCACCCAAAGCACGGATCGACGCGGCAAGGGCTTCGCTTTGTTCCATCCGCCCCCCACCATAACCCCTTGGGGGTATATACCACCCATTCCCGCTTCCATAGCCTTTTCAAGATGCCATCGGGGGTATGCCCCGCCAGTCAAAGGGTCCGCCATGCGCCTCGCCGTCCTGCAATGCCCCTCGCCCGATGGCGATGACGAAGCCGCCTTCGCCACCCTTGCCGCCAACCTGACCGCCGCCGCCGCCGCAGGGGCCGCGATGCTCGTCGCGCCCGAAATCTACCTCCCCGGCTACAACCAGCCCGACATTCCCGCCCGCGCCCAAACCCGTGGCGGGCCGTGGCAGCAACGCCTTGCCGTCCTCTGCCGGACCACCGGCTGCGGGCTGACCATCGGTTACGCCGAACGCGACGGCGACACCGTCTACAACGCTGCCGTCACCTTCGATGCCACGGGGGCCGAGCTTGCCCATTACCGCAAGGTCCAGCTTTTCGGCCCGCGCGAGAAATCCATCTACGCCGCAGGCGACAGCGTGGCGACCTTCGACCTCCACGGCATCCGCACCGGCCTTCTGATCTGCTACGATGTCGAATTCGCCCACCTCCTCCGCGCGCTCGGCACCCAAGGGGCCGACCTCGTCCTCGTCCCCACGGCGAACCCCGAACCCAATGGCCACGTGAGCCGCCTCGTCGTGCCCGCCCATGCGATCAACCACTCGCTCACCATCGCCTACGCCAATTATTGCGGGGTCGAGGGCGACATCACCTATTGCGGCGGCTCCACCATCGCCGCCCCTGATGCGGCCATCCTCGGCTACGCCGGACCCGCCCCCGCGCTTCTGGTCGTGGACCTCTCGCGCCAACCCGACCCCGCGCTTCTGCAAACCCAAAGCGCCGATTACCGTCCGGTCTGATCCATGAAAGACACCGCCCCCGGCCGCTACGACATCCTCTTCGAACCCGTCCGCATCGGCCCGAAGACGGCGAAGAACCGCTTCTATCAGGTCCCCCATTGCAACGGCGGCGGCTACCGCGACCCTTCGGCGGTGGCCGAGATGCGCCGGACCAAGGCCCAAGGCGGCTGGGGCGTCATCTTCACCGAACAGACCGAGATTCACCCCACCTCGGAAATCACACCCTTCATCGAACAGCACCTCTGGGACGACCGCGACATTCCGGCCCTCGCCCGCATGGCCGAAGCGATGAAATCCCACGGCGCGCTTGCGGGCATCCAGCTTGCCTATTCCGGCATCAACGGCCCCAACCTCTACAGCCGCGAAGTCCCCCTTGCGGTCACGGGCGGCCCGATCCTCACCTTCACCTCGGACCCCGTCCAAGCCCGCACGATGGACCGCGAGGATATCCGCGACCTCCGCCGCTGGTTCCGCAACGCCTTCCGCCGCAGCCAGCAGGCGGGCTTCGACCTGATCTGCCTTTACGGCGCGCATGGCTTCGGCATCCTGCAACATTTCCTCTCCCGCGCCACCAACCACCGGACCGACGAATACGGCGGTTCCCTCGAAAACCGCGCCCGCTTCCTGCGCGAGATCGTCGAAGACGCGCGCGAGGAAACCAGGGGCGAACTCGCCCTCTCCCTCCGCCTCTCGCTCCACGAAGGCGGCGCCTTCGGCTTCTCCAACGCGGAACTCCGCGATTTCATCGAAATGCACGGGTCGCTGCCCGACATCTGGGACCTTGCCAACGGCACATGGGAGTCCTGCTCCGGCACCTCGCGCTTCAAACCCGAAGGCGCGCAGGAAGATCTTGTCGCGGGCATCAAATCCCTCACCCCCAAACCCGTGGTCGGCGTGGGCCGCTTCACCAGCCCCGACGCGATGGTCCGCCAGATCAGGGCGGGCATCCTCGACTTCATCGGTGCCGCCCGCCCCTCCATCGCCGACCCCTTCCTGCCGAAAAAGATCGAGGAAGGCCGCGTCGAGGACATCCGCGAATGCATCGGCTGCAACATCTGCGTCTCGGGCGACATGACCCAAGGCATCAGCCGCTGCACCCAGAACACCGCCTTCATGGAAGAGTGGCGCAAAGGCTGGCACCCCGAACGCATGCAGCCCAAGGGCGCGTCCGCAAGCGTCCTCATCGTCGGCGCAGGCCCCGCAGGGCTGGAAGCGGCGCAGATCCTCGCCAAACGCGGCTACAACGTCACCCTCGCCGATGCTGCCGACCGGATGGGGGGCCGCGTCCTGCGCGAAGCGGCCCTTCCGGGCCTTTCGGCATGGAAGCGCGTGGCCGATTACCGCCTGGGCCAGCTTGGCCCCCTGCCCAACGCACAACTCTTCCCCGCCAGCCGCATGACGCCCGAAGACATCCTCGGCTTCGGCGCGGATCACGTCTGCATCGCCACCGGCGCGACATGGCGGCGCGACGCGGTCGCCCGCCTGCACCTCCACCCGATCCCCACCGCGCCCGAAATGCCGGTCTTCACGCCCGACGACCTCATGTCAGGCCACCTCCCCCGTGGCCGCGTGGCGCTCTATGACGACGACCATTTCTATATCGGCTCCGTCCTTGCCGAACTCCTGATCGCCAAGGGCTGCACGGTCGACTACATCACCCCCGCGGTGAAAATCGCCGAATGGGCCGACAACACGCTGGAACAGGCCACCATCCAGCGCCGCCTGATGGAGCTTGGCGCAGCGCTCCACCTTTCCCGCGCGCCCGTCGCCATCGGACCGGCCGAAGTCACCCTCGCCTGTACATGGACAGGCCGCGAAACCACCCTGCCCGCCGATGCCGTGCTCATGGTCACATCGCGCACCCCCGACGACGCGCTCTACCACGCCACCCGCGCGCTCGACTGGCAGGGCGCGGGCATCCGCAGCCTGAAACTGATCGGCGATGCCGCAGCCCCGGCCCCCATCGCATGGGCCACCTACGCAGGCCGCCGCTATGCCGAGGAACTCGACGCCCCCGACCGTGGCGACGCGCTCAGCTTCCGGCGCGAGATCGCGGAACTCCTGCCAGCCACACCGCTGACCCCACCGGCCTAAGGGGGGGCCGTCTGCCCCCCCGAGGCGCGTGCCGCGCCCCCCCCCCGAGGATATTTGTGCAAGCGTGAAAGCCGCAGACACTCCGCTCCTTCACCTTGGCCAAAATACTCTCGGGGGGAAGGGCCGCGGAACGCGGACCGCGGGGGGCAGACGGCCCCCCGCTTCGGCGCGGAAGAAGCCTTCAGCCGACCAGCACCGAAAGCCAGACCGCCCCCGCCGCGATCGCCGCCACCGCCACGGCAGCCGACCCGCAATCCTTGGCCTTCTTGGCGCGGGGGTCGATCCCGGGCGAGATGAAATCCACCACCTCCTCGATCGCGGTGTTCAGCAATTCGGCCAGCAGGACCAGCAGCCCGAAGCCGATGACCAAGGCCCGCTCCGCGCCGCTCAGGTCCAGCGCCAGCGCCGCCGCGATGGAGAGGGCATTGGCCAGCGTCCATTGCCGCAGCGACTTCTCGCTGCCCCAGGCCGCGCACCACCCCTCCCACGACCAGAGCGCCGTCCTTCCGATCCGCCGCACCTCGGCCCCGATCCACGCGATCATGCACCCTCCCGCACCCGTCCCCTCCGGGACACCCTAGCGAGGGGCGGCCAAGGCGTCGAGATAGGCGCGCACGCAGGTCACGACATGGGCGAAACGGTCCCCGCCCAGATGCACTCCGCCATACCAGCGCGTGACGACCACGACATGATCGACCAGCCCTGCCCGCTCCAGCATGCGCAGGATCACCGCCCCTGCCCCCGCCTCGCCATCGTCGCCCTTGACGGGGCCGCCGTCGGTCAGAACCGCGGCCCATGTGTTATGCGTGGCCTTGGCGTATTTCTTCACGCGCTTCAGGTCGGCCAGAAACGCCTCGACCCCGGCCCGCCCCGCAACCGGCCCGCCGCTTGCCGCATAGCGCGAGCCGCGGTCGCGCACGACATCCTCGATCTGCAACATCGCGCGCCCTCCGACCCCGCCCAAATGATCCAGCCCGGATCATACCGACCGAGCCATGCCACAGCAGGGCGGGCTTGCCAATCTCAGGCAGGGCGCAGCGCCTCGAGCGCGGCCTTGTTGGCGCAGTAGTCGGGCAGCGCCTCGGCCTTGGACACGCGGCCAAGCCAGCCCGTGCATTGCGCCGAGCGTTCGCACCGCTGACACCGCTCCACCAGCGCGGCCAGCTCCCCGCGGCCCATCCAGCCGTCGACGACCGCATCCGTCAGATTGACGCCAAGCACCCGCGCCATCCCGCGTGTCAGACCCCAGGCCATCGGCGCCTCGACATATCCGATCATCGCGCAACTCCCTCTGCATCCCGATACGGACAGAATGCCGCAGGTCGCCCGCCCCCGCCTTGATACGGATCAAACGCAAGGAAGCCGCGCCGCGGGCCAAGACCCGCCGCCGCGCAGGGCGGCGCTCAGGCACCCGCCGCCATCAGCCGCGCCACGACCGCCCGCACTTGCGCCTTGCGCTGCATATTGGCCGGATGCGTGCCAAGGAAGGCATCCCCCGGATCGGGCAGACGGTCGAAGAACCCCGTCCCGACCACCGGATCATAGCCAGCCCGCCACGCGATCTCGGCCCCCAGCGCATCGGCCTCGAGTTCGAAATTCTTGGCATAGCTCCGCGCCCCCATCGTGGCGCCCATCTCCTGCGCCTGCCGGATCGCCGCCTCGTCCCCGCCCGCCGCCTGTGCGAGGATGCCCGCCAGAACCGCCCCCGTGGTCGCCGTCTCGCGCTGCTGCGGGATATGGCCAAGGATATGGTGCGACGCCTCGTGACCCAGCACGAAGGCGATCTCGTCGGCATTGCGCGCATCCGCGATCAGCGCCAGCGTGAAGCCGAGCACGGGCCGCCCGTTCCGGTCCAGCGTCTGGAAGGCGTTCGGCGCCTGTCCGGGGCGGTCGTCGATCACGATCAGGAAATCGCAGTTCAAGGCGATGTCGCGGGCACGGCAGACGGATTCGACCAACGGCTCCACATTCTCCACCACATTGATGAAATTCCGCGCCGCATCGCGGGGCTGCAACCGGGCACCCGCCACGGCGGAGCCCGCAGGCGATTCGATCTGCCCGCCCGACAAGCCGCCCGACACGCCGCCCGGATAGCCCACGGGATAGGTTGGCGCACAGGCCGAAAGCAAAGCCGCCCCGACCACGGCGAACCATCCCCTGCGCAGCACTGCCCTGACCACCATCTCTGCCCCGCACCCGTGTTTTCCTGCCCGACACCCCGCCCCTTCGGGCAGGGCGACGCGCGCCCTTTCCCGCATGATACAAGCGCCGCGAAACCAGCGCCACCCCGCCGCGACCCACCGGCACCAAGGGCGCGCACCCCGCCACCCCACCCCGCCGCCCAGCCCCGCCGCAAATATCGCACCTCCCCCCGTCCGCCCCCTTCCCACGCGTCCGCCCCCGCGCTACGCTTCGCCCATGTTCACCATCGAACACGATTTCGACGCGACCGTGATCACCCTCATCGACGAGGGGCACGAAGGCCTGTGCGAAGATGTCACCATCAACGCCTTCGACGATTGCGTGACCCTCGAACAACTCGACCCGCTGAGCGAGGAACCCGTCCGCATCACGCTCTCGATGACGCAACTGCGCGATCTGGCCGCCGCACTCGACCTGCCCGAAGGCAGCTACCGCCTCGACAGCAAGCGCGGCTGATCCGGCGATCACTCCAGCCGGAACAACTTGTCGCGCGAGGTTGCCCCCCGCACCAGCACCACGCGCCCTTTCGCCACGCCCAGCGCATGGGCCAAGGCCTCGGCCACGGCGGCATTGGCGCGGCCATCCTCGGGCGGGGCGGTGACGCCGATCTTCCAGACCCCGCCCTCCACCCCGACCCCCGGCCGCTTGGCGCGCGGCGTCACACGCACCGCGAATTCCGCCCCCGCCACGGCCAGATGCGCCATCTCGGCCTTCTTCATCTTTCCCCCCGCACCTTGCCCCGCTAACCTCTCGCCAAAACGGGGAGCCGAAGCAATGACCACCGCCTTCTACCACGACGAACGCACCCTCTGGCATGGCGGCGGCAATTACTCCTTCACCCTGCCCGCGGGCGGCCTCGTCCAACCCGGCGCGGGCCTGCCCGAAAGCCCCGAAACCAAGCGCCGCCTCGTGAACCTCCTCCATGTCACGGGCCTCATGCGCGACCTCTCGCTGCGCGGCGCGGCCGGGGCGCGTGACGAAGCCCTCCTCCGCGTCCATCCGCAAAGCTACCTGTCCACCTTCAAATCCCTCTCCGACGCGGGCGGAGGCGAGCTTGGCCCCCGCGCCCCCTTCGGTCGCGGCGGATACGAGATCGCGGCCCTTTCCGCAGGGCTTGCCACCGAAGCCCTCCGCGCCGTCATGGCGGGCGCGGTGACGAATGCCTACGCCCTCTCCCGCCCGCCGGGACACCATTGCCTGCCGGAAAAGCCCAACGGCTTCTGCCTGCTCGCCAATATCCCCGTCGCCATCCGCGCGGCACAGGCCGCAAACCCCGACCTGCGCTTCGCCGTGATCGACTGGGACGTCCACCACGGCAACGGGACCGAGGCGATCTTCTACGACGACCCCTCGGTCCTTGCCATCTCGCTGCATCAGGACCGCAACTACCCGATGGACACCGGCGCCGCCGCCGACCGTGGCACGGGGCGCGGGACAGGCTTCAACCTCAACATCCCCCTGCCCCCCGGCACGGGACACAAGGGCTACCTCGCGGCCTTCGACCGCATCGTCCTGCCCGCACTCCACGCCTATAAACCCGATTGCATCATCGTCGCCTGCGGCTATGACGCCGCCGCCATCGACCCGCTCGGCCGCATGCTCGCCACCGCCGACTCCTTCCGCCACCTGACCCGCCGCACGATGGACGCCGCCCGCGACCTGTGCCACGGCAGGCTGATGATGACGCATGAGGGCGGCTATTCCGAAACCTACGTCCCCTTCTGCGGCCATGCCGTTCTGGAAGAGATGTCCGGCAGCCCCGTCACCGCCCCCGACCCGTTCGAACCGACCCTCACCCTTCGCCAGCCCGACGCCCGCTTCGACGCCTTCGTCGACGGCTGGATCGACGACCTCGCAGCCAGCCTCTGACAGGCTTTCATACTCGTTCAAATATCCCGGGGTCCGGGGCAGCGCCCCGGTCCTGCCCTGTCCGCCAAGGCCAAGGCCCGATGCCGGCCCCCGGGGCGCGGCCCCGGACCCCGGAGTATTTGGGCAAGGATGAAGCGCAAAGGCGCGACGGACCGGCCCCGCCGCAGCGTTCAAGAGGAACCGCCCCCCTTGACGCCGCCCCCCGCGCCCCGCCACATCAGCCCCAACGACAGGAGCAGCCATGCCGACCCCGAACCAAGCCGTTCTCGATTACCTTTCCACCCGCCTCTCCTACCCCGCCAAGGTCATGACCGCCCCCGTCCCGACCGAGGCGGAGCTGATGGCGATCCTTGCCACCGCCACCCGCGTGCCGGACCACGGCAAGCTCGAACCGTGGCGCCTCGTCCTTATCGACCGCCCCGCCATGCAGCGCCTTGCAACACTGGCCGAGGCGCGGGCGAATGACCTCGGCGGTGATGCGGAAAAGGTCGAGAAGGGCCGTGGCCAGTTCGACCGTGGCACCCTCGCCGTGGCGGTGATCGCCTCGCCCAAGCCGTCCGGGAAGATCCCGCCCGTGGAACAACTCCTCTCGGCGGGCGCTCTGTGCATGAACATCCTCCACGCCGCCACCGCCGCCGGCTGGGGCGCGAACTGGCTGACGGGCTGGGTCAGCCATGACGCCACCTTCGCCGCCCGCGCCTTCGGCTGCACGGGGGGCGAAACCGTGGCGGGCATCGTCCATATCGGCACGCCCGCCGCCCCCATGCCCGACCGCCCGCGCCCCGACCTCGCGCGCATCGTCACGAAAGCCCCCGCATGATCCTGCAAGCCTTCCTCAAGGCGCTCTCGCAAGCCACCGACCCGCGCTTCGCCCGCGTGCTCGGCCTTGGCGTGGCCCTGACACTCGGGCTTCTGGTGGCGCTCTGGGCGGTCACGATCGAACTCGTCCGCTGGCTCACCCCCGACACCCTTACCCTGCCCTGGCTGGGCGAGGTGGGGGGCTGGGACACCGCCGCCTCCGCAGGTTCGGTGCTCCTCCTGCTTCTCGCCTCGGTCGTCCTGATGGTCCCCGTGGCCTCGGCCTTCACGGGCCTCTTCCTCGACACCATCGCCGAAGCGGTCGAGACGCGGCACCACCCCGCCCTGCCCGCCGCCCGCCGCCAACCGCTGGCCGAACAGATCGGCGGCACGCTCAAATTCCTTGGACTCGTGGTCGCCGCCAACCTTGCCGCGCTCCTCGTCTGGCCCTTCACCGGACCCTTGGCACCATTGCTCTTCTGGGCGCTGAACGGCTGGCTGCTGGGGCGGGAGTATTTCACCCTCGTCGCCCTGCGCCGCCTTCCGCCCGATCAGGCCACGGCACTCTACCGCGCCAACCGCGGCACGGTCTGGCTTGCAGGCAGCCTCATGGCCGCGCCGCTGTCGGTCCCGCTCCTGAACCTCGTGATCCCCGTCCTCGGCGTGGCGACCTTCACCCACCTCTTCCATGCGGTGCGGGCAAGGACGGCCTGACCGCCCTCCCGCTTCCGCCCAAAGGACATGGGCGCGCCGGTTGCGGACCGCTCAGGGCTTGCGCGGCGTCAGGATCTGGAACACGTCCACATTCTTTATGCTGATCACGCCCGACATGATCACCGCCACGAGCAAGGCCCAGACAACCAGCGTCACCAGCGTCGTGATCTTGGCCTTGCGCCCGACCACATTGCCGGAAGGCGCGCTTTTCGGCGTGCCGGGCACCACCTCGCCCGCATCCGCCTGACTTTCGAAGCGCAGCGGCAGGACGATGAAAAAGACCAGAAACCACGTCGTCGCAAAAAGGACGATTGCGCCGGTGATGCTCATACCTGCTCCAGTTCGATCAGACAGCCGTTGAAATCCTTGGGATGCAGGAACAGCACGGGCTTGCCATGCGCGCCGATCTTCGGCTCGCCCGAACCCAGCACCCTTGCCCCGCCTTCCTTCAGCCGGTCACGCGCGGCAAGGATATCGTCCACCTCGTAGCAGATGTGATGGATCCCGCCCGAAGGGTTCTTTTCCAGAAACCCCTTGATGGGCGAGGCATCGCCCAAGGGGTACAGCAGCTCGATCTTGGTGTTGGGCAATTCGATGAACACCACCGTCACGCCGTGATCCGGCTCGTCCTGCGGCGCACCGACGGCCGCACCAAGGGTCGAGCGGTATTGCTCCGCCGCCGCCGTCAGGTCCGGCACGGCGATGGCGACATGGTTCAGGCGTCCGATCATGCGTCTCTCCCTCGTTCTGCGCTGCCCTTCTGCGCCGCGCCCCGCCCGCCCGCAAGAGGGCGGAGGGTCGCAGCCTGCCACGCGCTTTTCACAATTTGGCAACTTTCTTGCAGCAGGCTGGTTACAAGGTTCCAGTCAAGGTGAACACCATGTCCGACCAGCCTGCCCCGCCCCTGACCGACGCGCTCAACGCGCGGATCGCGGCGCTTTACCCGCCGACCATCGGGTCGGACGACACCCTGACCAATTGCGTCAGATCGGTCAGCTTTTCGCGCTGGCGCCCCTCGGCATCGAAATTCGCGGGCGACAGCCAGGCACGATAAGCCTCCCGCAGCGCCGGCCAATCCTTGTCGGTGATGGCGAACCACGCCGTATCGCGGTTGCGGCCCTTGACGATCAGATGCTGGCGGAACACGCCCTCGAAGGAAAAGCCCAACCGCTGCGCCGCACGGCGCGAAGGCATGTTCAGCGCGTTGCACTTCCATTCATAGCGGCGATAGCCGTTGGAAAAGGCCCAATCCATCATCAGGAACATCGCCTCGGTCGCCGCCCGCGACCGTTGCAGCGCGGGCGAGAAACAGATGTGCCCGACCTCGATACTGCCATGCTCGGGCGTGATCCGCAGGTACGAGGCGACGCCTACGGGATGCGCGGCCCCCGCCTCGAAGATCGCCCAGAACACCGGGTCCTTGCCCGCCACGGCCTCCTTGGCCCAGCGGTAATAGGCCGAAGCGGCATGAAACGGCCCGTTCGGCATGTAATCCCACAACGCGTCATGCCCGTCGAAGGCCGCGAACAGGTCCGCCGCGTGCAGATCGGCATCCAGCCGCTCCAGCCGCGCATAGCGCCCTTCCATCGGTGCGTCCGAAGGCCATGCCGCCGGCGTCCATCCCGCCACCTCCGGCCCGATCTTGCGCGTCTCGACCATGTACCCACTCCGCCTGTCGTTTCCCCGACTATGCGCCGCAGGGCCGAAAAACCGCAAGTGTCGCAAAGGTGTATGCCCCGATCCGCAAATGAAAAAGGGGGCCGAAGCCCCCCTTCCGACCGCAGGCCTGCGCCTCACTGATCCTTCGGCACCACGCGCAGCCGCAGCTCGCGCAGCTGTTCGTTCAGCGGTTCGCTCGGCGCGCCCATCAGCAGGTCTTCGGCACGCTGGTTCATCGGGAACATGATCACCTCGCGGATGTTCTGCTCGTCCGCCAGCAGCATCACCGCGCGGTCGATCCCCATCGCACAGCCACCGTGGGGCGGCGCGCCGTATTTGAACGCCTTGACCATCCCGCCGAACCGCTTGTCCACTTCCGAATTCGGATAGCCCGCAAGCTCGAACGCCTTGTACATGATCTCGGGCTTGTGGTTGCGGATACCGCCCGAAATCAGCTCGTAGCCGTTGCAGGCAAGGTCATACTGGTAGGCATAGACCGAAAGCGGATCGCCCATCAGCGCCTCCATCCCGCCCTGCGGCATGGAAAAGGGGTTGTGCGAGAAGTCGATCTTCCCGTCATCGGTTTTCTCGAACATCGGGAAATCGACGATCCAGGCAAAGCGGAAGCAATCCTGCTCCGTCAGGCCAAGCTCGCGCCCGATCTCGTTGCGCGCACGCCCCGCCACCGCCTCGAACTGCTCGGGCTTGCCGCCAAGGAAGAAGGCCGCATCGCCAAGGCCAAGGCCAAGCTGGCTGCGGATCGCTTCGGTGCGTTCGGGGCCGATGTTCTTGGCCAGGGGACCTGCGGCTTCCATGCCCGACCCGTCCTCGGCCTCGCGCCAGAAGATGTAGCCCATCCCCGGCAGCCCCTCCTTCTGGGCAAAGGCGTTCATCCGGTCGCAGAACTTGCGGCTGCCACCCGTGGGCGCGGGGATGGCGCGGACCTCGGTCCCCTCGTTCTCCAGCAGCTTGGCAAAGACGGCAAAGCCCGACCCGCGGAAATGCTCGGACACGATCTGCATCTTGATCGGGTTGCGCAGGTCCGGCTTGTCGCTGCCATACCACAGAAGCGAGTCGCGATAGGCGATCTTGGGCCAGTCGGCATAGACCGTGCGACCGCCGCCGAATTCCTCGAACACGCCCTGGATGACGGGCTGCACGGCGGCGAAGATGTCGTCCTGCTCGACGAAGCTCATCTCCACGTCAAGCTGGTAGAAATCCGTGGGCGAACGGTCCGCGCGCGGGTCTTCGTCGCGGAAGCAGGGCGCGATCTGGAAGTAGCGGTCGAAGCCCGACACCATGATCAGCTGCTTGAACTGCTGCGGCGCCTGCGGCAGGGCGTAGAACTTGCCCGGATGCAGACGGCTCGGCACCAGAAAGTCCCGCGCCCCTTCGGGCGACGATGCCGTGATGATCGGCGTCTGGAATTCGTTGAACCCTTGGTCCCACATGCGGTTGCGCAGGCTGCGCACCACGTTCGACCGCAGCATCATGTTGCGATGCAGCTTTTCCCGCCGCAGGTCGAGGAAGCGATAGGTCAGGCGCGTCTCCTCGGGATAATCCACCTCGCCAAAGACCGGCATCGGCAATTCCTCGGCAGCACCGAGCACCGTCATGCCGGTGGCGTAGACTTCGACCTCGCCGGTCGGAATCTTCGGGTTCACCAAGGCCGCATCCCGCGCCTTCACGCGGCCGTC
The DNA here is from genome assembly GCA_027489375.1 of Paracoccaceae bacterium. Lineage (GTDB taxonomy): Bacteria > Pseudomonadota > Alphaproteobacteria > Rhodobacterales > Rhodobacteraceae > Paragemmobacter. The sequence continues at coordinate 60,747 of JAIXZW010000005.1, forward strand.
GATGCGGATCACCCATTCGGCCCGCACCTTTTCGATATCGGCGAAGGCTGGGCTGTCACTGTCGGCCAGAACTTGCGTGATCCCGTAATGGTCGCGCAGGTCGATGAACAGCACACCCCCGTGGTCACGCACGCGATGCACCCAGCCCGACAGCCGGACCTCCTGCCCCACATGGGTCTTGTTCAATTCGGCGCAGGTATGGCTGCGATAGGCGTGCATGGATAATCCCCTTTGCGAGGCGAAAGCGTGGTCGCCGCCGATACACCCTTTGGCAAAGGCGAAGTCAAGTGTCGCTCGCGGATAGCCCCGCCGCACAAGGCGAAAGGCACGGCATCGGGGGGCGGCAACGGCCCCGCCGCTATTGCGCGAAACGGGCAGGGATCAGCCCGCGCAGGGCATTCCCGACCCAAAGCCGCACACGCGGCAGATCGGCGGCAGGCAAAACCTCTTCCGCCACCGCCATTTCGGCCCGCAAGACACCGGGCAACAGTCCCGAGGACAGCGGCGGCGTCCGCATCCCCGCGCCACGGTCGAAGAAAAGCGTGGTGATCGTCCCGTCACAGACTTCGTCCCGCTCGTTCAGGAAAACCACCTCGTCCAGCGCCGCAGGCAACGCGGCCCGCGCCGTGTCATAGACCTCGCGCCGCGTCGATTTGACGGCCAGCCACGGATCGTCCGACCGAAGCCGCGCCGTGGCAAGCCCGACCCGCCACTCCGCCTTGCCCTCGGGAAGTGCGGCAACCGTCACCTCGGCATCCCCCGCAGCGCCCATCGTCAGCCGCACGCGGGCGGGTTCGGCCCCCGCCGCCCCGACCAGCGCCCGCTCCACAACACGCGGGTCCATCGCGAATCCTAGCGCCGCAGCCCCCCGCGACAGCCGCGCCAGATGCAGCGGCAGGCGGGGAAAGGCCGCCCCGTCCCACAGCAGCGTCTCGATCAGCCGGACGCCTGCGCCAGCCCTTCCGCGTAACGCGCTTTCCACAGCGCCTCCTCCCATTCGCCGCTTTCGGTGGAATCATGCACCACCCCGCCGCCCACGTTCAGCCGCACATTCCCGCCTTCCGACAGCGACAGCGTGCGGATCGCCACGTTCCATGCGGCATCGCCTTCGGGCGACATCCAGCCCATCGCCCCGCAATAGACCCCGCGCGCCCCGCGCTCCACCTCGCGGATGATCTCCATCGCCCGTATCTTCGGTGCCCCCGTGACCGATCCGCAGGGAAACAGCGCGGCCATCAACCCGCCGAAATCCGCCCCGCCCGACAGCTTCCCCGTCACGGTCGACGACATCTGGTGCACGGTCGAGAAGGCCTCCACCGCGAACAGCTCCGGCACCCTGACCGACCCGACCTCGGAAATCCGCGCGATATCGTTGCGCAGAAGGTCCACGATCATCAGGTTCTCCGCCCGCCCCTTCTCCGACGCGCCAAGCTCCGCCGCAATCGCCGCATCCCGCACGGGGTCCGGATCGCGCGGCGCGGTCCCCTTCATCGGCCGCGCCGAGATGACGCCCCCCCGCACGCGGAAGAACAACTCGGGCGAGCGCGAGATCACCACCGGCCCCGCCCCGAGGTCGCAATACATCCCGTAACCCACGCCCTGCCGCGCCCGCAAAGCGCCGTAAAGCCCGAGCGCCGTGCCCGCCTCCAGCCGCGCGGCCATCGGAAAGGTCAGGTTGATCTGGTAGCAATCCCCCGCCACGATATAGTCGGCCACCCGCCGGAACGCCGCACCATAGGCCGCGCGCGATACAAGGGGACGCGGCGGCGTCAGCACCACCCCCGCCGCCTCGGCTCCCGCCTGCGCCAGCACCGCGTCCGCTGCCCTCGGCCCGTCATAGATGCCCAGCGCGACCAGCGGCCCCGACCGCCGCTTCGGCATCAGCCGCCGCAGGCGCGGCTCCAGCGCATAACCCGCCTCATAGGCGACATATCCCGCAACCCATCCGCCCGCCTTGCGCGCCGCCTCGGCCCGCGCCAGCGCAGCCCGCACCTGATCGGCCCGCCACGCGATCACCGTCTCGCGCGGGGCATCGAACAGCGCGGGGCCGTCGGGACCATGCTCGCAAAGGATCAAACCGCTCTCCTCGGGCCTTCGGACAGGGGGCACCCCTTTGGCGCACCCGGATCAGGCGGGGCAGATAGCACGCACCTGCCCGCCGGAACAGTCCGCCCGCGACATTTCCCCTGCCCGTTCCGCCCTGCCCCGCGTGCCGCCAACGGGTCAGCGGTTCAACTTGTCCAGCCGCGCCCGCACGCTCAGCCCGTGCGCCTGCAAGCTCTCGCTCACCGCCAGCCGCTCCGCACTCGGCCCGATGGCGCGCAAGGCCTCGGGCGTCATCCGCGCCATCGTCGTCCGCTTCATGAAATCCAGCACATTCAGGCCGGACGAAAACCGCGCCGACCGCGCCGTGGGCAGCACATGGTTCGGCCCCCCGACATAGTCGCCAATTGCCTCGGGTGTCCACGCGCCAAGGAAGATCGCCCCCGCATGCGGGATTTTGGCCGCCAACCCCTCGGGGTCCGCCACCATGATCTCAAGATGCTCCGGCGCAATCCGGTTCGCCAGCACCGCCGCCTCGTCCAGATCGCGCACCACGATCACCGCGCCATTGTCGCGCCAAGACGCCCCCGCAATCGCCCTCCGCTCCAGCGTTTCCAGCCGCGCCTCGACCGCCGCCGCCACCGCCATGCCGAAGTCCGCATCCGTGGTGATCAGGATGGCCTGCGCGCTCTCGTCATGCTCGGCCTGCGACAGAAGGTCCAGCGCCACCCAATCCGCGTCATTGTCCCCGTCCGCGATCACCAGCACCTCCGAAGGCCCCGCGATCATGTCGATCCCCACACGGCCAAAGACCCGCCGCTTCGCCGCCGCCACATAGGCATTCCCCGGCCCCGTGATCTTGTCCACCGCCGCAATCGTCGCCGTGCCATAGGCCAGCGCCGCCACCGCCTGCGCGCCCCCCACACGATAGACCGTATCCACCCCCGCGATCTTCGCCGCCAGCAAGACCAGCGGGTTCACCACGCCCCCCGGCGTCGGGCAGGTCACGACCAGCCGCTCCACCCCCGCCACCTTGGCTGGAATCGCATTCATCAGGACCGAGGACGGATAGGACGCAAGCCCCCCCGGCACATAAAGCCCCGCCGCCGAAACCGGCGTCCAGCGCCAGCCGAGCGTCGCCCCGCTCGCATCGGTCCAGCTTGCATCCTCGGGCACCTGCCGCGCGTGATAGGCGCGGATGCGCCCGGCGGCGAGTTCCAGCGCCGCCCGATCCTCGGCCGATACCTTGGCGATCTCCGCCGCGATCTCGCTTTCCGAAAACGCCAGCCGCTCCGCCGTGATCTCCATCCGGTCGAACCGTGCCGTCAGCTCCAGCAGCGCCGCATCCCCCCGCGCCCGCACATCGGCGATGATCGCGGCCACGGCCTGATCCACGTCTTCGGCCTCCTCGCGCTTCATCGACAGAAGGGCGGCGAACCGGGCGTCGAAATCGGCATCCGTGCTGGACAGGAAAAAAGTCATCTGCGGCTCCCTCGGCTTGCATGTCCCTTAGCGCCGATGCCCCGCCCCCTCAAGCAGCCTCTGCGCCGCAGCCGCACGCCGCGCGGCGCAGCGAATCCCGCCGCAGCGCAGAAAACAAATTCCCGCCCCGCGCCGCATCCCGCGCCCGAAGCCGCAACCCTGTCCGCGGATTCCCGCCGATGCGGAACAATATTCCGAACGTGGCGCAAACTTCGGAACCCGCAACCCGCGCTTTTGGGCTAGACTGATGCCCGAATAAACGGAGTCGCACTGCCATGCGAAAGCCCCAGACCATCGGCCACCACACGGGCCGGCCCAGCATCGCGCCCTCGAATTGGGCACCGATCGCCCTGTTCACGCTTGCCTATCTTGCCGTGCTCGCCGTGCTCTTCGCACCCGAGGGTTATTTCCTGTCCGAACCCGCAACCGCCGTCTCGGCCGACTGATCGCCGACGTCCCCCACGGGCCGCAAAGCGCCAAGCGCGATTATCGCGGCACGCGTATCCGGCCCCGCCGCGATCCGCTCAAGACAGATGCGGACAAGGTCGGGCTTGGCCCCCGCGCCCAGAACCTGCCGGAAAGCGGCTTCGGCCTCGGCCGCGGCCCAGCCCTCGTCGCCTGCCCTGATCCGCCCCAGCGCCATGCCGAAAGCGCCGTCTTCCGATGTCATGCGTTTGACCCGCGCAGTCCAAAAGGCCCGCATCACCCCCCCTATCGCATCGCCGCCGCAAACTGACGCCGCACCCTGTGCCGCGCCCTGCACCGCCCCGCGATCAGCGCCGCCCGCGGCTCCGGCCCGCAGGCGATCCGCTCCAGCGTGGCGCGGGCAAGATCGGCGGCCTCGCCATGACTTCCCGCCACCAGAAGGCCACGCAGCGCCGCCTCGGCCTCGCGCTTCGCGGCGGGTTCACCCTGATCGCGGATGCGCCAAAGCGCGGCCATCAGCGCACGCCCCTCGGCCGCGCCCACCGGCACATCCCCGCGCCGCCTGAACAGGTTGAACAGGTCGAACAGCACCATCACACACCCCTGCGATCCTTTCGCAGTAAGTGTCTACGGCGCGGGTTAACGGGATTTTCGCGTCAAGGGAAAAAATAGTTGCAATGCTGCGGACCTTGCCGTTCAGCCATGCCCCGCCACGGCGCGCGGCACATAGGGCGCTTCCAGCCGCGCCACCTGCCCGGGCGTCAACTCCAGCGACAGCCCCTCCAGGGCTTCGGTCAATTGCGCGGGCTTGCTCACCCCGATGATCGGCGCCGTCACCCCCGCCTTCTGCCGCACCCATGCCAAAGCGACCTGCGCCATCGGTCGCCCCACCTCGGCCGCCACCTCGGCCACCGCCGCGACCACGCGGCGATCCGCCGCTTCGGTCTGGTCGTAAAGCACCCGCATGAAGGCATCCGACTGCCCCCGCGCCGTCTCGGCCCCCCAGACCCGCGTCAACCGCCCCCGCGCCATCGGCGACCACGGGATCAGGCCGACCCCCTGATCCAGACAGAGCGGGATCATCTCGCGCTCCTCCTCGCGGTAGATCAGGTTGATCTGGTTCTGCATCGACACGAAGGGCGTCCAGCCATTCGCCCGCGCCACCTCCTGCGCCTTGGCGAATTGCCACGCGAACATGCTCGACGCCCCCAGATACCGCGCCTTGCCCGCCTTCACCACGTCATGCAGCGCCTCCATCGTCTCGGCGATGGGCGTGGCGTAATCCCAGCGGTGGATCTGATAAAGGTCCACGTGATCCGTCTTCAGCCGCCGCAGGCTCGCGTCGATGTTGTGCAGGATCGCCCGCCGCGACAGCCCCTGCATATGCGGCTCCTCCAGCATCTCGCCATGCACCTTGGTCGCCAGCACGATCTCGTCCCGCCGCGCGATGGTCCAAAGATAATCGCCCAGAATCTCTTCCGACGACCCGTCCGAATAGACATTCGCGGTGTCGAGGAAGGTGATCCCCGCCTCCACCGCCGCGCGGATCAGCGGGCGGCTCTCCTCGGCGGGAAGCGTCCATTTGTGGCCGCCCCGCTCGGGTGCGCCATAGGTCATGCAGCCAAGGCACAGCTCCGACACCTGCAACCCCGACGCTCCCAACCGCTTCATCCGCATGGCGCATGCCTCCCCTTTTGCCACACCAGACTACCCCCGCGCAGGCCCGCCGCAAGCCCCGCTTGCCGCCCCCCTCGCCCTCGTCTAATCAGGGGGACAATCACACGGGCGACACATGCGAATTCTCATCACCAACGACGACGGCATCAACGCTCCGGGCCTTGAGGTTCTGGAAGAAATCGCCCATGCCATCGCCGGACCGGAGGGCGAGGTCTGGGTCGTCGCCCCCGCCTTCGAGCAGTCGGGTGTCGGCCATTGCATCAGCTACACCCACCCGATGATGATCGCCAAACTCGGCCCCCGCCGCTATGCCGCCGAGGGCAGCCCCGCCGACTGCGTGCTTGCGGGCATCTATGACGTGCTCGACGGCGCGAAACCCGATCTGGTGCTGTCCGGCGTCAACCGTGGCAACAACTCGGGCGAGAACGTGCTCTATTCCGGCACCATCGGCGGCGCGATGGAAGCGGCGCTTCAGGGCATCCCCGCCATCGCCCTCTCGCAATTCTTCGGCCCCGAGATGGACGGCCTCACCGACCCGTTCGAAGCCGCCCGCACCCACGGCACCGCCGTCGTGCGGAAACTGCTCGACGCAGGCATCTGGACCAATGACGACTACCGCACCTTCTACAACGTGAATTTCCCGCCGCTTCCCGCCGCCCGCGTCAAAGGCACCCGCGTCGCGGCACAGGGTTTCCGCCGCGACACCTCGTTCAGCGTCGAACCGCACCAGTCGCCTTCGGGGCGCAAGTTCCTCTGGATCAAGGGCGGCCCGCAGCAGACCCCCACGCTTCCCGGCACCGATGCGGCGGTGAACCTCGACGGTTACATCTCGGTCACTCCCATGCGCGCCGACCTGACCGCGCATGACCTTCTGGCCGATCTTTCCGCGCGGCTCGCATGACAGGGGGGGCCGGAGACTTCGACGCCCGCCGTGACGACGAAGGCTCCGTTGCCGAACGCAAGATGCGCTTTCTCTATGCCCTCCGCTCGCGCGGCGTCACCGACACCCGCGTCCTCACCGCGATGGAACGCATCGACCGCGGCCTCTTCGTCCGCGGCGTCTTCGCCGACCGCGCCTACGAGGACATGCCCCTGCCCATCGCCTGCGGCCAGACCATCAGCCAGCCCTCCATCGTCGGCCTGATGACGCAGGCGCTGGGCGTCCAGCCCCGCGACAAGGTGCTCGAGGTGGGAACCGGCTCCGGCTATCAGGCCGCGATCCTTAGCCAACTCGCCCGCCGCGTCTACACCGTGGACCGCCACCGCCGCCTCGTGCGCGAAGCGACCGACCTTTTCACCGCGCTGGACCTGACGAACATCACCGCCATAACCTCGGACGGCAGCTTCGGCCTGCCCGATCAGGCCCCCTTCGACCGCATCATCGTCACAGCGGCAGCGGAAGACCCGCCAAGCCCGCTCTTGGCGCAGTTGAAAACCGGCGGTATCATGGTGCTGCCGGTCGGCCAGTCCGACACGGTGCAAAGTCTCATAAAAGTGACCCGCACCGAAACCGGCTTCGACTATGACGAGCTTCGACCCGTGCGCTTCGTCCCGCTTGTCGAAGGCATCGGCACCGAATAGACGGCAACCAGATCAGGCAGGGACCAACCCTGACCGTTTGCAAGGGCAGAGCAATGATGACCCCGACGCGGCACTTCCTCGGCAAGACCACGCTCCTCCTCGGCACCTGCGCACTCGCCGCCTGCTCCGGCGGCACCAACCCCATCGACAACCTAGACTGGGACCTGCGCGGCGGCAATGTGATGACCACCGCCGATGCCGCCCGCGGCGTCACCGCGGCCCGACCGTCGCCCGACAGCCGCGGCGTGATCTCCTATCCCGGCTATCAGGTCGCCGTGGCCCGCCGTGGCGACACGCCCGCCACCGTCGCCGCCCGCATCGGCCTGACCCCCGCCGAACTCGCCAGCTACAACGCCGTCGACCCGAACGCCCCGCTGCGTGACGGCGAAGTGCTCGCCCTGCCCCGCCGCGTCGAAGGCGGCGGCGGCTTCGCCACGGCGGCAACCCCCGGCACCGCAATCACGGGGGGCAACCTGGCCTCGGCCCCGCTCGCCAGCCCCGGATCGGTCAATGTCTCGGCCATCGCCACGACCGCGCTCGACCGCGTGGGCACCAGCGCCCCCGCCGCACCGGCCCCCGCGCCCGCCGCCAACCTTGGCGACATGGCGCCGACACGCCATCAGGTGAAGCGCGGCGAAACCGCCTTCTCCATCGCCCGCACCTACGGCGTCTCGGCCCGCGCCCTGGCCGACTGGAACGGCCTCGGTCCCGACCTCGACGTGCGCGAGGGGCAGTATCTCATGATCCCGACCCCGACAGGCGCCCCGCCCGAAGCGGAACCCGTCGCAGCGCCCGCCGCTGCGACGGTACAGGTCGCGACCTCCGCCCCCGGCGCAGGCACGCCCACCCCGACCCCGCCTTCGGCCAAGAAACCCCTGCCCGCCGAAACCCCGAAGACCGCCGCCGAAGTGGCCGAAACCGCCCCCGCCTCGCCCGACCTCGGAGAGCAGCGCACCGCGGCCTCCTCGGCGCAATTCGCCATGCCGGTCTCGGGCAACATCATCCGCAACTACCAGCCGAAGAAGAACGAGGGCATCGACATCGCCGCCGCCGCAGGCACGCCGGTTCAGGCGGCCGCCAACGGCACCGTCGCCGCCATCACCCAAGACACCGAACAGACCCCGATCATCGTGATCCGTCACGATGGCGGCCTGCTCACGGTCTATGCGGGCGTTGCAGGCATCAAGGTGAAAAAGGGCGACAAGGTCACGCGCGGCCAGACCATCGCAACCGTCCGCTCGGGCAACCCCGCCTTCCTGCATTTCGAAGTGCGGCGCGGCGTGGACAGCACCGATCCGATGCCCTTCCTGCAATAACCGCACGGGGACCGCACGGGGACCGCACGGGGACCGCACGGGGCGCCCCCCCCCCCGCCGCCCGCAGCAACGCGGCGGCGGGGGGCGGCGCACCCTCAAACGCCCGACTTGCTGACCAGCACCTTGTCGATCCGGCGGTCGTCGAAATCCATGATCTCGAAGCGCAGCCCTTCCGCCTCCACCGCCTCGCCCAGCGCCGGAAGGCGGCCAAAGATGTTCAGCACCAGCCCCGCCACCGTCTCGTAGCCCCCCGCCGTCTCGCGGCGCAGGCCCATCCGGTCGCAGAATTCATCCGCAGGCATCCAGCCCGACACCAGAAGCGACCCGTCCGCCCGCTCGACCAGCGCAGGCTCTTCGGCCGTCTGCGCCGCGACCGACCCCGTGATCGCCTCGAGGATATCGCCCGAGGTGATGATCCCCTCGAAATGCCCGTATTCGTCATAGACCAGCGCGATATGGTCATCGGTGCCTTGCAGGATTTCCATCACATCCAGCGCATCGGCCATGTCTGACACAACGGGAACCTCGCGCAACAGCTTCTTCGGGTCCACCGCCTCGCGCCGCGACAGCGCGTTGAAGGCGTCCGACAGGCGGATGATCCCCACGACCTCGCCCGTCTCGCGGCTTTGCACGGGCATCTTGGGCCGCGCCACGCGCCGGATCGCCGCGACCGTCTCGGTCCCCGTCGCCTCCAGCTCCAGCATCTCGACCTCGTGGCGCGGCGTCATCAGCGCGCGGGCCGAACGGTCCGCAAGCCGCATCACCCCCGCCATCATCTCGCGCTCCTCGGGTTCGATCAGCCCTTCCTCATGCGCTTCGGACAAAAGGGTATGCACCTCCTCCTCCGTCACCTTGGCCTGACTCTCGCCCGACTGCCCCATCAGGAACAGCACCAGCCGCCCCGAATGTTCCAGCACCCAGACGACAGGTGCCGCAAGCTTCGACAGCACATACATCGCAGGCGCCATGCGGATGGCGATCCCTTCGGCATTCTTCAGCGCCAGTTGCTTCGGCACCAGCTCGCCCACGATCAGCGACAGATAGGTCAAGACCAGCACGACCCCGCCCACGCCCAGCGTATTCGCCGTCTCCCGCGCCAGCCCCTGCCCTGCCAGAAACTCGGCCAGCCGCGCACCCAAGGTCGCGCCCGAGAACGCCCCCGACAGCACGCCCACCGCAGTGATGCCGATCTGCACCGTGGACAGGAACCGCCCCGGCTGCTCGGCCAGCCGCAAGGCCAGCCCCGCCCCCCGCGACTTCCCCTCGACCGACCGCAACCGCGCAGGCCGCGCCGAGACGATGGCCATCTCGGACATGGACAGCACCCCGTTCACGACGATCAGGGCAAGGACGATCAGGATTTCGAAAAGCATGGGGTCCACGATGACAGGAAAGACCACAGGCTAAGCACCAAGGTCAGCAGTCGCAAGGGTCATAACCCCAAAAACCCCGACCGTGACAAAGCAGGGTTTGACACAAACGCCACCCCGGTTTGTGACGCAAAAACCGCGCCCGACCGTAGGGTGTGCGGAATTTGCGTCAAATTCCGTTCCGATTTCTGCGCCAGAAATCGCCGTCAGCCCGAAACCCGCACGCCTTCCCGCGCCGCAAGATCGCAAAAGAACTGCCACGCCACGCGCCCCGACCGGCCGCCCCGCGTCGCCTGCCATTCGATCGCCTCGGCCCGCAACCGGTCCGGCGCGACCACTACGCCATGCGCAGCGCAATAGCCGTCGATCATCGCCAGATACTCGTCCTGACTGCACGGATGGAACCCCAGCCACAGCCCGAAGCGGTCCGACAGGCTGACCTTCTCCTCCACCGCTTCCGTGGAATGGATCGCCGCCTGCGTCTCGTTCTCGATCATGTCGCGCGGCATCAGATGCCGCCGGTTCGAGGTGGCGTAAAAGATCACATTCTCCGGCCGCCCCTCGATGCCCCCGTCCAGCACCGCCTTCAGGCTTTTGTAATGCTGGTCATCATGCGAAAACGACAGATCGTCGCAAAACAGGATGAACCGGCAGGGCGCACCCCGCAGCACGCCCAGCAGCCGCGCCACGCTCGGCAAATCCTCGCGGCTCAACTCGACGATCTTCAGGTCATGCCCCTCCGCCCGCACCGCCGCATGAACCGCCTTGACGAGCGAGGATTTCCCCATCCCCCGCGCGCCCCACAAGAGCGCGTTGTTCGCAGGCAATCCCGCCGCGAAATGCCGCGTGTTCTCCAAAAGCGTGTCGCGGCTGCGGTTCACCCCCACCAGCAGCGACAGGTCCACCCGCGACACCCGCGCCACAGGCTCAAGCCGGTCGGGCGCCGTGTGCCAGACGAAAGCCTCCGCGCCAAACTCCGGCGCGGCCAAAGGCGCCGGAGCCATCCGCTCCAGCGCCCCCGCAATCCGTTCCAGCACCGACCTCACGCCGCGCCTTCCCCGTCTTCCGCGTCCTCGTCGACCCAGGTCCCGTCGGCCCGCATCTGCGCCTCGCGCTTCTTCTCGATCCGGCGGATCAGGATGACCGAGATTTCGTAAAGCGGGTAGATCGCCGAAAACAGGATGATCTGGCTGATCACATCCGGCGGCGTCGCCACGGCGGCCAGCAGCAGGATCGCCACCACCGCGTATTTCCGCATCGTCACCAGCCCCTTCGACCCGATCAGCCCCGCCTTGCCCAGCAGGACAAGGAGCACCGGCAACTGGAAGCACAGCCCGAAGGCCAGCACGAATTTCATCGTGACGCCCAGATATTCCTGCGCCGAGCCCTGAAACACGATCCCCGGCACCGCGGCCGCATCCTTCAGCGCTTCCGCCCCCTTCGCCACGTCCTCATGCGATCCGAACTGCTGGAAGCCAAGGAAGAAGTTGAACGCCATCGGCAGCACGACGAAATAGGCAAACGCCGCGCCGAAAAAGAACATCAGCGGCGAGGCGATCAGGAACGGCAGCAGCGCGTTCTGCTCCGACTTGTAAAGCCCCGGCGCGACGAAGCGCCAAAGCTGGTAGGCAATGATCGGAAAAGCCAGCACCAGCCCGCCGAACAGCGAGATGTTGATGGCCACGAAGAACCCTTCCTGCGGCGAGATCAGCACAAGCTGGCAGTTCTGCCCCATCCCCGCCAGCACGTTGCAGATCGGCCGCGACAGGATGTTGAAGACCTGCATCGCAAAGGGATACACGGTGAACATCGCCACGATAAAGGCCGCGGCCGACCACATCAGCCGGTTGCGCAACTCGGCCAGATGTTCCACCAGCGGGGCCGAGCTGTCCTCGATGTCGTCCTGCGTCGTCGTCATGCGTCACTCTTCTTGCGTCTGGCAGGCGGCTTGCGCGCCGGTTTCGGCTCGGCCTCCGCGGGGACGGGAGCGGGGGCGGCAGCGCTTTCTTCGGCGGCCGTCATCGCCGCCGCCTCGGCATCGGCCTTGGCCCGCTCGGCAAATGTGGCACTGGCCGAGGCCGCCGCCTTGGCCTGCAACTCGTGCGCCTTGCGCCGCGCCGCAGCCGCCTCGGAGGCCCGCTTGTCGGCAAGCGCCTTGGTCTCCGGCCCGATCGCCGCGCCACCCGTGGTCACGACCGAAGCCGCAGCCCCGCCCGCAGCCGCAGCCGCAGGGGCCGCCGCCGCCGCCGCCGCACCCGGACGCATCACGGTCTTCGGATCCCACGTCTCGAACTTCCGCGCCGCATCCTCCAGCGCGTTGATGCCAAGGCTCGACGGGTTCGTCGCCGCCTTCAGCCCCGTCTGAAGACCGTCGAGGTCCTTCTTGACCTCGTCCAGCCCCGAGGATTTGGCCGCATCGTCCATCGCCCTCTGGAACTCGCGCGCCATGCCCCGCGCCTTGGCAGTCACCCGCCCCAGCGCATGGAACATGCGCGGCAAGTCCTTCGGACCCACCACGATCAGCGCGACGACCCCGATGAGGACAAGCTCGCTCCAGCCGATATCAAGCATGTCTCAGCCCTTCCAACGCCACGTTCGGGAACAAGGCCGCGATCAGGCCTTTTCCTTCTCGGTTTCCGGCGTCACGTCGCGCGCCGCTTCCACGGCGGCGGCAGCGGCAGCCTCGGCCTCGGCAGAGCCATCCTTCACGCCGCGCTTGAAGGCGGTGATGCCCTTGCCCACCTCGCCCATCAGGTTCGAGATCTTGCCCCGCCCGAAAAGAACCAGCACGACGGCGGCGATGATGATGATTTCCAAAGGTCCCAGACGTCCCATGACGATCTCCTTGATCCGTGGTCGCACCACGCCGTGGGCGACTCCCTGCACTTCGGGGGTCATTTACGCCCAAGCCCGCGCGGCGGAAAAGCGCGGAATCCCCGCTTCCCCTGCGCTACTGACAGTTATATGTCAGTAGCCTGTCAGCAAAGCCGGACCCGATGAACCGCGACGACCGCATCTTCGACCTGATCCAGATCCTGCGCGACGGCAGGTTGCATACGGCCGCCGAACTCGCCGGAAAGATGGGCGTCTCCACCCGCACCATCTGGCGCGACATGGGAATGATGGCCCGCTCCGGCCTGCCCGTCGATGGCGAACGGGGATTGGGCTACATCCTGCGCTCGCCCCTCCTCCTGCCGCCCACGCTGATGACACAGGACGAACTCGACGCGCTGGTCGAAGGCCTCACCCTCGTCGCCGCCGCCGAAGGCCCCCGCGCCCGCGCCGCCCGCAACCTCCTGACCAAGGTCGCCACCCTCATGCCGCAAGCCGGCTTGGCGCATGAGGATTTGCCCGCCTGATCGGGCAGCGCCGCCTGACAGGACTTGGTGCGCAGCGAGTGCGGACCCTACCGCAGCATCCATTCAGGTTAAGCCGCATGAAGCCACCCGCCGAACCCGTAGGGTGCGCACTCGCTGCGCACCAAAACGAGTCACCCGCCCGCTACCGCTTGCCGAAAACGAAACACCTGTCCCGCCGGATCATCAGCCAAAGCGCCGTGCCCGCCGATGGCAGGAACACCCCCGGCACGCTCGCCGTCAGCACCGACCCGTCGAAATCCATGCGGAACTCCACCAGCGATTGCGCCCCAAGATAGCGCGCCCGCTGCACCACGCCCCGGGCCGGCGTGCCATCGGCCACCGTCGGATTCGGCCCCCGCCCGCCACGGTCGAAGTCGATCTTCAGATGCTGCGGACGGATCACGATCTCCACCTCCGCCCCGTCGGCATGGCCGGGGGTGAGGAAGGCACCGAAGGGCGTATCGGTCAAAGCCCCCCGCGACACGCCGCGAATGACGTTGATGTCGGAAAAGAACGCCGCCGCCGCACGGTCCACCGGCGCGTTGTAGACGTTATAGGGCGCGCCCTGCTGCACGATCCGCCCGCCGCGCATCAGCGCGATCTCGTCCGCCATCCGCATCGCCTCGTCCGGCTCGTGCGTGACCAGCAGCACCGCCGCCCCCTCGCCCTTCAGCACATCCAGCGTCGCATCGCGGATACCGTCCCGCAACCGGTTGTCGAGACCCGAGAACGGCTCGTCCATCAGCATGACCTTGGGCCGCGGTGCCAAAGCCCGCGCCAAAGCCACCCGCTGCTGCTCGCCGCCCGACAACTCGTGCGGATGCTTGCCCGCATAGCCGCCAAGGTTCACCCGCTCCAGAAGCTCGCCCACGCGCCGCACCTTCGCCGCCTTGTCGCCCGTCAGGCCAAAGGCCACGTTCTGCGCCACCGTCAGATGCGGAAACAGCGCGAAGTCCTGAAACATCAGCCCCACCGAGCGCGCCTCGGGCGGCAGGTTCACGCCCGCCCCGAACACCGGCACCCCGTCGATCCTGACCACCCCCGCATCGGGCCGCTCCACGCCCGCGATCATCCGCAGCGTCGTCGATTTCCCGCAGCCCGAAGGACCAAGAAGACACGTCACCTGCCCCGCCGCGACCGACAGCGAAACGCCATCCACCACGGGCCGCCCCCCGAAGGAACGGGTCAGCCCCTCAACCTCAAGCCGGATGGCAGTCGACATGCAACGATCCCAAGCGAAACAATCGGAAATAGCCCTAACAGCCAGACCGCCCGACCGCAAGACAAGCGCAATGCAGGCGATAGCGGCGGCAAAGGGGGGCCGTCTGCCCCCCTCGGGCCGTTCCGGCCCTCACCCCCCGAGGATATTTGGGGCAAGAGGAAGGAACGGACCGCCCGCCCCCTTTCACGCTTGCTCAAATATCCTCGGGGGGTGAATTGGCCGGCACGGCCAAGAGGGGGGCAGAAGGCCCCCCACCCTACCCCGGCAACGCGCGATTAACCCTAACCGCCCGTTCACCTTTGCGCACCGCGTCTGCATCACCTGTGCATCGCGGCACCCGTCAGATCGTCGCGTTGGTCGCCCCGCCGTCGAGCAGGATGTTCTGCCCCACGATGAACCCCGCATGGACCGAACAGAGGAAGGCGCAAGCCGCCCCGAACTCCGCCGCCGTGCCATAGCGCCGCGCCGGAATCCCCGCCGCCCGCCGCTTGCGGGCTTCCTCCATCGTGATCCCTTCGGCCTTCACCACGCCGCCATCAAGGGCAACTGCGCGGTCCGTATCATGGATGCCGGGCAACAGGTTGTTGATCGTCACACCCTTTTCCGCCACCTGCCGCGCCGTCCCCGCGACGAAGCCCGTCAACCCGGTCCGCGCCGTGTTCGACAATCCCAATTGCCCGATGGGAGCCTTCACCGATTGCGAGGTGATGTTGACCACCCGCCCCCAGCCCCGCTGCATCATCGCAGGCATCAGCGCCTGCATCAGCGCGATCGGCGTCAACATATTGGCGTCGATGGCGCGGATGAAATCCTCGCGCCCCCAGTCCGACCAGATGCCCGGCGGCGGGCCGCCCGCGTTTGTGACAAGGATATCAACGCCTTGGGCCGCCTCCAGCACCTTTGCGCGACCCTCCTCGGTGGTGATGTCCGCCGCCACCGCAACGACATCCACCTGATACCGCGCCCGTATCTCTGCCGCCGTCGCCTCCAGCGCCTCGGCCCCCCGCGCATTCAGCACAAGGTCCACGCCCGCCTCGGCCAGCGCCTCGGCACAGCCGCGCCCCAAGCCTTTCGAGGACGCGCACACCAGCGCCCGCTTGCCCCTGATCCCCAGATCCATGCCCGTCTCCCTTGCCAACGGGCAAAACCTAGCACCCGCCGCGACAGGCCCGCAATCCAAAGGGGCATCCCGTGTTTACGCCGCCGCCCTAATCCGCTATTTCCCCGCCCATGCTGGACAATCGCCCCCCCCTTCCGCCCGAAATCGCCCGCCGCCGGACCTTTGCGATCATCTCGCACCCCGACGCCGGCAAGACCACGCTCACCGAAAAGTTCCTGCTGTTCGGCGGCGCGATCCAGATGGCAGGACAGGTCCGCGCCAAGGGCGAAGCGCGCCGCACGCGGTCCGACTTCATGAAGATGGAGCAGGAACGGGGCATCTCGGTTTCCGCCTCGGCCATGTCCTTCGACTATGGCAAGTACCGCTTCAACCTTGTCGACACCCCCGGTCACAGCGATTTCTCGGAAGACACCTACCGCACCCTGACGGCGGTCGATGCCGCGATCATGGTGATCGACGGGGCAAAAGGCGTGGAATCCCAGACGCAGAAACTGTTCGAGGTCTGCCGCCTGCGCGACCTGCCGATCCTGACCTTCTGCAACAAGATGGACCGCGAATCCCGCGACACCTTCGAGATCATCGACGAGATACAGGAAAACCTCGCCATCGACGTCACCCCCGCCTCATGGCCCATCGGCATGGGGCGCGACTTCATCGGCGCCTATGACCTTCTCCGCGACCGGCTCGAGATCATGGACCGCGCCGACCGCAACCGCGTGGCCGAAACCGTGCAGATCAGCGGGCTCGACGACCCCAAGCTTGCCGACCACGTCCCCGCCGACCTGCTGGCAAAGCTGCGCGAAGAGGTCGAAATGGCCCGCCAGCTCCTTCCCGCCTTCGACCGTGAAAGCTTCCTCAACGGCTCGATGACGCCGATCTGGTTCGGCTCGGCCATCAACTCCTTCGGCGTGCGCGAACTCATGGACGGCATGGGCGATTACGGCCCCGAACCGCAAATCCAGACCGCCGCCGAACGCAAGATCGCCCCCGAGGAAACGCCCGTCACCGGCTTCGTGTTCAAGGTTCAGGCCAACATGGACCCGAAACACCGCGACCGCGTGGCCTTCGTCCGCCTCGCCTCGGGCCATTTCGAACGCGGCATGAAGCTGCTGCACGTGCGGTCGAAAAAGACGATGGCGGTCTCGAACCCCGTCCTCTTCCTCGCCGCCGACCGCGAACTGGCCGAAGAGGCATGGGCCGGCGACATCATCGGCATCCCGAACCACGGCCAGCTCCGCATCGGCGACGCGCTGACCGAAGGCGAGGCGCTGCGCTTCACCGGCATCCCCTCCTTTGCCCCCGAACTCCTCCAAGGCGTCCGCGCGGGCGACCCGATGAAGGCGAAACACCTCGAAAAAGCCCTGACCCAATTCGCCGAGGAAGGTGCCGCCAAGGTCTTCAAACCCATGATCGGCTCGGGCTTCATCGTGGGCGTCGTCGGCCAGTTGCAGTTCGAGGTTCTGGCAAGCCGCATCGAACAGGAATACGGCCTGCCCGTCCGCTTCGAGCCATCGCAATTCACCTCCGCCCGCTGGGTTTCGGGGCCGAAGGACGAGATGGAAAAGTTCATCAACGTGAACAAGGGCCATATCGGACAGGACAGCGACGGCGACACCGTCTTCCTCACCCGCCTGAAATGGGACATCGACCGCATCGAACGCGACTACCCCGCGCTCACGCTTTCGGCGACGAAGCAGATGATGGTGTGACCACTTGACTGAAAGGCGCATTGGCCTCACTGCTTCACAAGTTTAAGTTGTGCAGGAGTCAAGAGTGAAGCGAATAGCGCCTTTGTTGATTGTTGTTTCGGTGTCTGCCTGTGAGACACCGCCTTCTGTTTACATCTACAAGCCAAACACAACTGTTGCGCAAAAAGATCAGGACGAGTTTGAGTGCGAACTGAAGGCGTCGCAGGCCGTGCCTACTGACACGCAATTTGGAACTACTCCTACTTACACCACTCCAATACAGACAAATTGCTACGGTTACGGTTACTCAGCGAGCTGCACAACGACTGGCGGCCACGTTTACGGTGGCCAATCATATAGTTACGACGCTAACTCCGATCTTAGAGCCGAGTATTGGGCACGCTGTATGGTCAGCAAGGGATATGGTGGTTCCGAGCTTCCAGTTTGTCCTGCTTCCAAGCTGCCAGAAAATGCGACGGAACTTTTGCGAAGCAAACTCCGTGCGCCACGCGAAGATGCGTGCCAAGTAAAGATAACTGATCGCTCGACAAACTTGCTTTATAGCAGCGAACTCAAGAAATGAGGGCATCGTCACCACCGCCCCCACCTTGCCCCCCGAACCACAGCGCAAAGAAAAAGGGCGCCCGAAGACGCCCTCCCCCTTTCTTTCAACCCTCTGGCAGGGATCACCCCACCGAAACCTCCATCGTCACCTCGGCCTTCAGCAGTTTCGAGATCGGGCAGCCCGCCTTGGCCTTCTCGGCCAGATCGCGGATCTTCGCCTCGTCCGCGGGCGCTTTCACCTTCACCACCAGATGCGCGGTCTTGACGGTCGGCCCGCCCTCGGTCGTCGGGTCCAGTCCGATGGTCGACTTCGCCTCGATGCTTTCGGGCGTGATTCCCTCGCCCGACATCAGCGCCGACAGGAACATCGCATAGCACCCCGCATGGGCCGCACCGATCAGCTCTTCGGGATTCGACCCCTTGCCACCCTCGAACCGCGTGGCAAAGGTGTAGGGCAGGTTCGCAATCGTCCCGCTCTGGCTGTTCAGCGTGCCAGCCCCCTCTTTCAACGAGCCCTTCCAGACGGCCGTGGAAAACTTCTCGATCATCTCGCGATCCTCCGTATGTGTCGCTACCGGACAGATAGCGCCGCAGCGGCGTGGAAAAAGCAATATCCGCAAGACAGATTTACCGCGCTTCCCGCAAAACTTGACCTTGCACGACAATTGCGCTAAGCGCGACCCAAGCCAAATCGGCCCAGACGCCGGGGCGCCCGGAACATTGCGTCCCATTCTTTCCAATGCGGTCCGATACCGCATCCCATAGGACGCTTATGACCAAATTCTCCGACCTCGCGCTCGACCCGCGCGTTCTGCAAGCCATATCCGAAGCTGGCTACGAAACCCCCACGCCCATCCAGGCCCAGGCCATCCCGCACGCGCTGCAAGGCCGCGACGTGCTCGGCATCGCCCAGACCGGCACGGGCAAGACCGCCAGCTTCACGCTGCCGATGATCACCCTTCTGGGTCAGGGCCGCGCCCGCGCCCGCATGCCGCGCAGCCTTGTCCTTGCGCCGACGCGCGAACTGGCGGCACAGGTGGCCGAAAACTTCGACACCTACGCCAAGCACACCAAGCTGACCAAGGCGCTCCTGATCGGCGGCGTCTCCTTCGGCGAACAGGACAAGCTGATCGACCGCGGCGTCGACGTGCTGATCGCCACCCCCGGCCGCCTGCTCGACCATTTCGAGCGGGGCAAACTCTTGCTGACCGGCGTGCAGATCATGGTGGTGGACGAGGCCGACCGCATGCTCGACATGGGCTTCATCCCCGATATCGAACGCATCTTCCAACTGACGCCCTTTACCCGTCAGACGCTGTTCTTCTCGGCCACGATGGCGCCGGAAATCGAACGCATCACCTCGACCTTCCTGACCAATCCGGCCAAGATCGAAGTGGCGCGCCAGAACTCCACCTCGGCCACCATCGAACAAAAACTCATCCAGTTCACGCCCACGCGCAAGGACCGCAGCTTCGCCGAAAAGCGCGCCGTCCTGCGCCAGCTCATCAAGAACGAGGGTGAGGCCTGCACCAACGCGATCATCTTCTGCAACCGCAAGATGGACGTGGACGTGGTGGCCAAGTCGCTGAAATCGCACGGCTTCAACGCAGCCCCGATCCACGGCGACCTCGAACAGTCGCAGCGCATGAAAACGCTCGACGGCTTCCGTGACGGCTCCCTGCACCTTCTGGTGGCCTCAGACGTGGCGGCCCGCGGTCTGGACATTCCCGCCGTGAGCCACGTGTTCAACTTCGACGTGCCAAGCCATCCCGAAGACTACGTCCACCGCATCGGCCGCACCGGTCGCGCCGGACGTCAGGGCAAGGCCGTGACCATCGCCACACCGCATGACGACAAATACCTCGGCGCGATCGAAAACCTCGTGAAGCAGCCGATCCCGCGTGGCGAACTGCCCGAAGGGCTGGACCTCGGCGCCGTCTCCGACCGCGCCCCGCGCGACGGCGACCGCAAGGGCAGCGGCGAAGGCCGTGGTGGCCGCAGCGGCAGCAGCAGCAGCAGCGGTTCGGGCCGCAGCCGCGACCGCAACCGTGGCAACCGCGAGATCAAGCCGCATGGCGAAGAAGCCGCCATGTCCGCCATCGAACAGATCGAAACCACGCCCGAGGTTGTCGCCGAAGCGCCCCAGCCCCGCCGTGACGAACTCCGCCGCGAAGAGTCCCGCCGCGACGAACCCCGCCGCGACGACCGCCCCCGTGGCGACCGCGCCGAAGGCAGCCGCGACCGCACCGAGCGCAGCGACGACCGCCGCGATGGCAACCGTGACCGCAACCGCGACGAAAACCGCCGTGACGACCGCCGCGATGATCGTCGTGACGACCGCCGCCGCGACGACCGCCGCGACCCGCCGGTCGTCGGCATGGGCGACCACGTCCCCGATTTCATCCTCCGCAGCTTCAAGATCGCCGAAGCGCCGCAGGACGAAAGCGAACAGGAACACGCCTCCGCCGAAGGCTGACACCCGCCTTCGACCCCCAAAGCAAAAGGCCGCGCAACCGCGCGGCCTTTTCCGTTTCAGGGTGTGGCCCTCACTCCGCCATCAGGCGGCTGACCACGACCGTCACCTCGGGCTTCTTGCCGATCTCTTCCATGCTGACCTGCCGCACGATCCGCCGCAGCGCTTCGTCCAGCTTGTCGTCGTCATGCACGATCTTCTGCCCCGGCCCCGTCAGGAACTCGTTCAGGTCCTGCTCCAGCGCATCCACCAGCGGTCCGCCGCGCCCCGTTTCCGGCACGCCGCGCAGCTCGACCCAGGCATCGCCCAGCGTCTCGTTCTCGTCATCGAGGATGACCGTCACCATCACATGCCCGTTCAGCGCCATGCGGATACGGTCACGCACCACCCCGTCCAGCGCCCCGATCAGCACCGAACCGTCAAGGTAAAGCCGCCCCGTCTCGATGTAATCCACCACCTTCGGCGCATCCTCGGTCAGGTCGACCATCATCCCGTTGGTGACGATCTCCGACACGATCCCGCCCTCGGTCGCGATCCGCGCATGTTCGCGCAGGTGGCGGTGCTCGCCATGCATCGGGATCAGCATGTCGGGCAGCAGCAGGCGATGCACATGCTCCAGATCGGGGCGGTTGGCATGGCCCGACACGTGGTATTTGCCCCCCGCATCATCCATCACATCGACGCCCATCTCCGAGAAGTTGTTGACGATCTTCAACACTTCCCGCTCGTTCCCCGGAATGGTCTTGGACGAGAACAGGAACAGATCCCCCTTCTTCAACTCCATCCCCAGATACTTGCCACGGCTCAGCTGCGCCGTCGCCGCCCGCCGCTCGCCCTGACTGCCGGTCACGATCAGCATCAGGTTGCCACGCGGCACGTCCAGAGCATCCTCGGGGCTGACGGTGCGCGGGAAGTCGGTCAGAACCCCCGTCTCCTGCGCCACCGACACCATCCGCTTCATCGCCCGCCCCATCAGGCAGACGGTCCGATCCGCCGCCCGCGCGGCTTCGGCCAGCGTTTTCAGGCGCGCCACGTTCGAGGCGAAGGTCGTCGCCACCACCAGCCCGCCATGCCCCTTGATCAGATCACGGATCGGCTCGCGGATCGTGGTTTCGGACCGCCCCGCGTGCAGCGAAAACACGTTGGTCGAATCGCACATCAGCACCTTGACCGGACGCTCCGCCGCAATCTCGGCAAAGCGCGCATCGTCCCAGCCCTCGCCCACGACCGGCGTGGGATCAAGCTTGAAGTCGCCCGAATGCACCACCCGCCCCGCAGGCGTGTCGATCACCAGCGCGGCGCTTTCGGGAATCGAATGGCTCACCGGCACGAATTGCACCTTGAACGGTCCCACTTCCACCGTCTCGGGACGCGAGGCCACCACATGCAGCGCGCTTGAAGAATGGCCGTGCTCTTCCAGCTTCAGCTTGGCAATCGCCGCCGTGAAGCGCCGCGCATAGACGGGCGCCTTCAGCTTCGGCCACAGATGCCCCAGCGCGCCGATATGGTCCTCGTGCGCATGGGTGATGAAGATGGCTTCCAGCCGGTCCAGCCGCGCCTCCAGCCATGACACATCCGGCATGATCACATCGACGCCCGGCGTCGTGTCCATATCGGGGAAGGTCACGCCCAGATCCACAAGGATCAGCCGCTCCTTGCCCGCAGGGCCGTAGCCATAGACGTAACAGTTCATGCCGATCTCCCCGGCGCCGCCGAGGGGGAGATAGATCAGCCGGTTCGCACTCATGCCGTTTCCAGTTCCTTGTTGTAGCGGTTGATGAGAACCAGACCATGCATGGTCAGGTCATCCTCGACGCTGTCAAATAGCGCGGTATCTTGGGCGAACAGGGATGCGAGACCACCTGTCGCAATGACTTTCATCGGTCGATCCCGTTCCTTGCGCACTTCGCGCACGATGCCTTCGACCAGACCGATATAGCCCCAGTATACACCCGATTGCATACAGGCCACCGTATTCGTTCCGATGGCCCGCGCAGGGCGCGACACATCCACATGCGGCAGGGCCGCAGCAGCCATATGCAGCGCCTCGAGCGACAGGTTCACCCCCGGCGCGATCACCCCGCCGATATAGGCCCCGTCCACATCCACCACGTCGAAGGTCGTCGCCGTGCCGAAATCCACCACGATCAGGTCGCCCCCGTGGCGGTCATGCGCCGCCGCCGCATTCACCAGACGGTCCGGCCCCACGGTCGTCCCCTGATCCACCCGCGGCGGCACCGGCAGGCGGCACTCGGGCTTGCCCACCACCAGCGGGCGGCAGTCGAAATAGCGGTCGCACAGGACACGCAGGTTGAACACCACCCGCGGCACGGTGGACGAGATGATGGCTTCCGTGATCTTCGCCTCGAGCTTCGACAGCATCATCAGCGTCGACATCCAGACGAAATACTCGTCCGCCGTGCGCTTGTGGTCGGTCGCGATCCGCCATGTCGCAATGAACCGCGTCCCGTTCCAGATGGAAAAGACCGTGTTGGTATTCCCGCAGTCGATGGCCAGAAGCATCCCCGCCCCCCGTCAGAAGAAAACATCCGCCGCAGGAATGGCGACCCGCGCCGCCCCCTGCCGCAGCACCAAAGCGCCCGTGGCGTCGATGGTCTCAAACACACCCGTCCGCTCGTCGCTTCCCGTGCGGGCGCGGATCACCTCGCCCAAGCGTGCCGCATGGGCCAGCCATTCCGTCCGCAGCGGAGCGAAGCCCTGCCCGACCAACCGCGCCTCCCAGCCAGCAAAGGCAGGGGCCAGCGCGTCAAGGAAGGCTTCGGGCGAAACCCGCATCCCCGTTTCCGACAGCAGCGACACGGGCCGCACCGCCCCCGCCTCGACCGCCGCCACATCCGGCGCGCCGATCAGGTTGACGCCGATCCCGATGGCCAGATGCCCGACCCCGCGCCCCTGCCCCGCGCCCGCGCTTTCCAAAAGGATGCCCGCCACCTTGCCGCCGTTCAGCAGCACATCATTGGGCCATTTCAGCGCAAAGGCTTCGGGCGCGCCCGTCACCGCAACGAAAGCCTCGCGCAGCGCCAGCGCGGCCACGAAGGACCGCAGGGCCACGACCTCGGCCCCCTCCTTCGGCTGCATCAGAAGCGTGGCGTAGAAATTCCCCTTGGGGCTTGCCCAGGGCCGCGCGCGCCGCCCGCGCCCCGCCGTCTGCTCGCCCGCCAGAATCCAGACAGGCCCCGTCATCGACGGGGCCAGCCTTTGCGCTTCCGCATTCGTGCTGTCGACGGTCGGCAGGACGACCCGTCCCACCCCCGCCGGCCATTCCGGCTTAACGGACAAGAGCTTCCGCCGCGATGGCCGCCATCGGCTGGATGCCGAACAGGTTGACGATGCCGACGACCATGATCACCGCCACAGCCACCATCACCGCCCATTGCGCGGGCGCCATGCGGCTTTCCACGCCCTCGTTCTCCTTGCCGAAATACATGAAGAAGACGATGCGCAGGTAGTAGAAGGCCCCGATCACCGAAGCCACCGCACCCGCCAGCGCAAGCCATGTCATGCCCGCATCGACCGCCGCTTTCAGCACATAGAACTTGCCGAAGAACCCGACCATCGGCGGCACACCGGCAAGGCTGAACATCAGCACCAGCAGCGCCAGCGCCTTGAGCGGTTCCTTCTTCGAGAACATGTTCAGGGTTGCGATATCCGTCACCGGACGCCCGTCCCGCTCCATCGACAGGATGAAGGCAAAGGTGCCGACGTTCATCGTGACATAGATCGCCATGTAGACGAGCATCGCCGTCACACCCTCGGCCGTGCCGCTGGCCAGACCCATCAGCGCGTACCCCATATGGGCAATCGACGAATAGGCCATCAGACGCTTGATGTCCTTCTGCCCGATGGCCGCCACAGCGCCAAGGAACATGGACACCACGGCCAGCGCAGCAAGAACCTGCGACCAATCCGCCGGAATCCCGCCAAAGGCGTCATGCAACAGCCGCGCCAACAGCCCCATCGCCGCCACCTTGGGCGCGGTCGCGAAGAAGGCCGTCACCGGCGTGGGCGAGCCTTCGTAAACATCCGGCGTCCACATGTGGAAGGGTGCCGCCGAAACCTTGAACGCCAGACCCGCCAGCATGAAGACGAGGCCGAACAGCAGCCCCAGCGGAACCTCGCCCGACAGCGTGCTCAGGATGCCCGAAAACTGCGTCGTCCCCGCAAAACCATAGGTCAGCGACGCGCCGTAAAGCAGCAGCCCCGAAGACAGCGCCCCCAGCACGAAATACTTCAACCCCGCTTCCGTCGACTTCACACTGTCGCGCCGCACCGAAGCCAGCACGTAAAGCGCCAGCGATTGCAGCTCCAACCCCATGTAAAGCGACATGAGGTCGCCCGCTGACACCATCACCATCATGCCGATGACCGAAAGCACCATCAGCACGGGATATTCGAAGCGCAGCATGTCGCGGCGCACCATGTAATCCTGCCCGATGATCAGCACGGCCGAGGCCGAGATCAGGATCGTCACCTTGGCGAAACGCGCAAAGGGATCGTCGTTGAACAGCCCGCCGAACGCGGTCCGCTCCCCCTCGCCCGCCACGCCGATCCACAGGGCCAGCGCAAGGAACAGTCCGGCGGTCGCCCATGCGATCAGCGGGGCCACCTTGTCCTTGCCGGTATAGACACCGAACATCAGCGCCCCCATCGCATAGATGGCCAGCACCAGCTCCGGCAGGACGGTCGAAAAATCTGCGGAAGTCATGTCGCGTCCCTCAGTTCTGTGCCAGTTGCGTGTCGCCCTTGGGCGGCAGCGCGGCTTGATGTTCCGAAACCAGCGCCGAAACGCTCGGCCCGATGATGTCGGTGACAAGGCTCGGATAGACGCCAAGCAACAAGGTCATCGCGATCAGCGGCGCAAAGATCGCCTTCTCGCGGCGGGTCATGTCGGTGATCGACTTCAGCGCCTCTTTCACCAGCTCGCCCATGACGACGCGGCGATACAGCCACAGCGCATAGGCCGCCGACAGGATCACCCCCGTGGTCGCCACCGCGGCCACCCATGTGTTGACCTGGAAAATCCCCATCAGCGTCAGGAATTCCCCGATGAACCCGCTCGTCCCCGGCAGGCCCACGTTCGCCATCGTGAAGAACATGAACACCAGCGCATAGGCGGGCATCCGGTTCACCAACCCGCCATAGGCGTCGATGTCCCGCGTGTGCATCCGGTCATAGATCACGCCCACGCACAGGAACAACGCGCCCGAGATGAAGCCGTGCGACAGCATCTGGAAGATGGCCCCGTCGATCCCCTGCTGGTTCGCGGCGAAAATCCCCATCGTCACGTAACCCATGTGCGCGACCGACGAATAGGCGATCAGCTTCTTCATGTCCTGTTGCGCCAAGGCGACGAGCGAGGTGTAGACGATCGCAATCGCCGACATCCAGAACACCAGCGGCGCCAGCAGGTCCGAGGCCACGGGGAACATCGGCAGACTGAAGCGCAGGAAACCGTAGCCCCCCATCTTCAGCAAAATCGCCGCCAGCACCACCGACCCCGCCGTGGGGGCCTGCACGTGCGCATCCGGCAACCACGTATGCACCGGCCACATCGGCATCTTCACGGCGAATGAGGCGAAGAACGCCAGCCAAAGCAGCGTCTGCAACCCGCCCACGATATGGAAGCCCAAAAGCACCATGTCATCCGACGCGAAGTTATGCGCCAGAAGCGACGGGATATCCGTCGTCCCCGCGTCCAGATACATCGCGATCATCGCGACCAGCATCAGGACCGAGCCGAGGAAGGTGTAAAGGAAGAACTTGAAGGCCGCATAGATGCGATCCTTGCCGCCCCAGATGCCGATGATCAGGAACATCGGGATCAGCCCGGCCTCGAAGAACAGGTAGAACAGCACCATGTCCAGCGCGCAGAACACGCCGAGCATCAGCGTCTCCAGCATCAGGAAGGCGATCATGTATTCCTTCACCCGCGTCTCGACCGACCAGCAGGCGGCGATGGTGATGGGCATCAGGAAGGTGGTGAGCATCACGAACAGGACCGAAATCCCGTCCACGCCCATCTTGTATTTCAGGCCAAGGATCCAGTCGTATTCCTCGACGAACTGGAAGCCCGTGTTCTGCGGATCGAACCCCGTCAGGACGAAGATCGACACAAGGAAGGTCGCCGTGGTCGCCAGCAGCGCCAGCCATTTGGCGTTGCGCTGTGCGGCGGCATCGTTCCCGCGCAGGAACAGGGCCAGAATGGCAGCCGCGACCGCCGGAATAAAGGTGATGATCGACAGGAGGTTATCCATATCAGTGCGCGCCCCCCCAGAGCGTCATCCAGGTGATCAGGGCGGCAATGCCCAGAACCATGGCAAAAGCGTAGTGGAACAGGTAGCCGGACTGCGCGCGTGACGCGAGCCGCGTGAAGAAAGGCACGACGCCAAGCGCCACGCCGTTGATCGAACCGTCGATCACATTGCCATCCCCGCGCTTCCACAGGAACGCCCCCAGCGCCTTGGCCGAGCGCACGAAGAGAAAGTCGTAGATCTCGTCGAAATACCACTTGTTGAGCAGGAACAGATAGAGCGGCCGCTGGTTCGCCGCGAGCTTCGCGGGAAGGTCGGGGCGGCGGATATACATCTGGAAGGCCAAGAGGAAGCCCAGCACCATCGCGATGAAGGGCGACACCTTCACCAGCTTCGGGGCTTCATGGGCATGGTGGATCACGTGGTTGTCCGGCCCCATGAAGATCGCGCCCTCGGTCCAGCCCGCAGCGGCGGCATGGCCCTCGCCCCCGGTCGCACCCTCGGTCGCGGCGGCTTCGGTCGAAGCGCCCTCGGTCGCGGTGGCTTCCGTGGCCGTGGCTTCCGTGGCGGTCGCCTCGGCGGCAGCCTCACCCTCGGCGGCGTGTTCGACAGCGGCGGGCATACCGAACCACGCACGCATCTTCGCCTCGTCCCCGAAGAAGTTGTCATACCAGATCATACCGGCAAAGACCGCACCCAGCGACAGCACGCCCAGCGGGATCAGCATGACAGCGGGGCTTTCATGCGGCTCGTGGTGGCCGTGGCTGTGATCATGCCCGTGGTCGTCATGCCCGTGCGCATGATCGTCATGCCCGTGGCCATGCGCCTCATGCCCATGCCCCCCCGCACGGCTGGTGCCGTAAAAGGTCAGGAACATCAGACGCCACGAATAGAAACTCGTCATCCCCGCCGCGACGACCAGCAGCACATAGGCATAGGTCGACCCGACATAGGCGCTTTCGATCACGGCATCCTTCGACAGATAGCCGGCAAAGCCGTAATGCGTCAGCGGAATCCCCACCCCGGTGATGGCAAGCGTGCCGATCATCATCGCCCAGAAGGTCAGCGGGATCTTCTTCCGCAGCCCGCCATAGTTGCGCATGTCCTGTTCATGATGCGTCGCATGGATCACCGACCCCGCGCCAAGGAACAGCATCGCCTTGAAGAAGGCGTGCGTGAACAGGTGGAACATGGCGACCGGATAGACACCAACACCCGCCGCCACGAACATGTAGCCAAGCTGCGAACAGGTCGAATAGGCGATCACGCGCTTGATGTCGTTCTGCACCAGACCGACAGTCGCCGCGAAGAAGGCGGTCGTCGCCCCCAGCACGGTGATGAAGGCCGTGGCGCTCGGCGCGAATTCGTAAAGCGGCGACATGCGGCAGACAAGAAAGACCCCCGCCGTCACCATGGTCGCCGCGTGGATCAGCGCCGACACGGGCGTCGGCCCCTCCATCGCGTCCGGCAGCCAGGTATGCAGGATCAGCTGCGCCGATTTCCCCATCGCCCCGATGAACAGCAAGACCCCGATCAGGTTCGCGGCATTCCACTCGCCCCACAGGAAGCTGACGTTGGTCTGCGCCAGCTCCGGCGCCTTGGCGAAGATCACGTCGAAATTGACCGAGTCGGTCAGGAAATACAGGCCGAAGATGCCAAGCGCGAAGCCAAAGTCGCCCACGCGGTTCACGACGAAGGCCTTGATCGCGGCGGCATTGGCGCTCGGCTTCTTGTAGTAGAAACCGATCAGCAGATACGAGGCGACCCCCACCCCTTCCCAGCCGAAGAACATCTGAACAAGGTTGTCAGACGTGATCAGCATCAGCATGGCAAAGGTGAAAAACGACAGATAGGCAAAGAACCGCGCGCGATAAGGCTCGTTCTCAGACCAGTTCTCGTCATGCGCCATGTAGCCGAAGGAATACAGGTGAACCAGGGCCGAGACCGAGTTCACGACGACCAGCATGATCGCCGTCATGCGGTCCAGCCGGATCGCCCATTCCGTCGCCAGCGACCCGCTCTCGATCCAGCGCATCAGCGGCACGTGCTGCGTCACACCGTCATGCGTCAGGAACACATACCACGACAGCAGCGCCCCCAGCATCACCAGCCCCGTGGTCAGGACCTGCCCCGTCTTTTCGCCGATGATGCGCCAGCCAAAGCCGCAGATCAGCGCGCCGATCAGCGGCGCAAAAAGAATGATCGTCGTCATTCGGGGTCAGCCTTTCATCACGTTGACGTCTTCCACGTCGATCGTCCCGCGGTTGCGGAAGAACACGACGAGGATGGCAAGGCCGATGGCGGCCTCGGCGGCGGCGACCGTAAGGACGAACAGGGTGAACACCTGCCCGACCAGATCACCAAGGTAAGAAGAGAAGGCGACGAAGTTGATGTTCACCGCCAGAAGGATCAGTTCGATCGACATCAGGATGACGATCACGTTCTTGCGGTTCAGGAAAATCCCGAAGATCCCGATCACGAACAGCGCCGCAGCGACTGTCAGGTAATGTTCAAGTCCAACCATCGTCCGTTCCCTCCGGGTCTGAGCGCCCGTAATCAGTTCGCCGCCGCAGCAGCCAGTTTTTCACACATCGCCGCGCCCGCCTGCGGCTGCGTCTTGACCGTGATGCCCGCGGCTTGCAAGCCGCTTGTCAGGGTCGAAATATCCGTCAGCCCGACCTTCAGCCGCAGCTTCTCGCGGTTCACGGCGTCGATCGCGTCGTAATCCGGCCCACGCCGCGCGGGATCGGCGCTCTGGCGCAGCATCCCGATGGCATATTGCGTGCCCGACTGGCAGTCCCCGACGAGCAGCGTCTGCTCGGTATAGGCGTCCCGCTTCGGCCCGCGGCAGACCTCGCGCTCGACCAGCGTGACGAAACGGCGCGCGGGATCGCCCAAGCGCTCGACCGTGCCACCGGACTCGCATTTGGTCGCAAGCCCCATGTCCACCGCCTGCTCGTCATCCACGCAAGCCGACAGCGACAGCAAAGCGGCCACGGCAACGAAAGCCGCATAAAGCGCCGTCTTGTCCGCCCCGAAGATCCACTGTCCCGTCATCATCCTACCCTCACGCGGCCGGAACGGCCGTTACAGCCCCTGCCCCGGCTTCACGTCCTTCAGCTCCATCGCCACGGCCGGATCGCGCCACATCTGTTGCAGCACGTTCTGGCGCTTCACGTCCTTGCGGTGGCGCAGCGTCAGCAGGATCGCCCCGATCATCGCAACCAGCAGGATCAGACCCGAAAGCTGGAACAGGAAGCCATAGCGGTCATAGACCAGCATCCCCAGCGCCTTGGTGTTCTCGACCTGCGCCAGATCCGGCGTCACCGCCGCGCGCAGCCCCATCGCGCCATCCGCCTGCACCCATGCGCCGATCCCCAGCGTGATCTGCATCAGGATCACCACCCCGATCAGCAACGCGAGCGGCATGTATTTCGCCATCTCGCCCTTCAACTCGGCAAAGTCGATGTCGAGCATCATCACGACGAACAGGAACAGCACCGCCACCGCGCCGACATAGACGATGATCAGCAGCATGGCGACGAATTCCGCCCCCAAAAGCACGAACAACCCCGAAGCCGACAGGAAGGCAAGGATCAGCCAAAGCACCGAATGCACCGGATTGCGGCTCACCGTCACCAGAAGACCGGCCAGAACCGTGACGCTGGCAAAGGCGTAAAAGGCGTAATCTGCAACGCTCATGCGTCATTCTCCTTAACTTCGGCAAAGACGGCCTGAGCGGTCTCGAGCGCCTTCTGCATGGCGGGGACCCCGCCGAACATCGTCATCTGCCAGATCACTTCCGCGATCTCGCGCTGCGTCGCGCCCGCTTCCAAAGCATGGCGCACCGCCAGTTTCAACTGCGGCTCCGCCTGCCCGCCCAACACGGTCAGCGCGGCAATCGTGACCAGCAGCCGCGTCTTGGCATCCAGCCCCTCGCGGTTGAAGGTCTTGCCGAACCACATTTCCATCATGTCCTTCGACATGGTCGGAAAGAGGCTTTCGAAGCCTTTGACCTGGAGGTTCTCCAGGGAAGGGTTGAAGGCGCGCACCATTTCCGTTCCACTCTTTACCATCGCCTCAAACATCTTGGCGAATTCGTCGGTCATTGGCTCTTTCCAGTGCGGGGCGCGAAACGGCGCCCCACGGGTTCAGCGATAGGGGGCGTCCAGTTCCAGATTGCGGGCGATCTCGGCTTCCCAACGGGCGCCGTTCTCCAGCAGCTTTTCCTTGTTGTAGTAAAGCTCTTCCCGCGTCTCGGTCGAGAATTCGAAATTCGGGCCTTCCACGATGGCATCCACGGGGCAGGCTTCCTGACAGAAGCCGCAATAGATGCACTTCGTCATGTCGATGTCGTAGCGCGTTGTCCGGCGGCTGCCATCCTCGCGCGGTTCGGCGTCGATGGTGATCGCCTGCGCGGGGCAAACCGCCTCGCACAGCTTGCAGGCGATGCAGCGCTCTTCCCCGTTGGGATAGCGGCGCAGCGCATGTTCGCCACGGAAACGAGGGCTTAGCGGCCCCTTTTCATGCGGGTAGTTCAGCGTCGATTTCGGCGCGAAGAAGTATTTCATGCCAAGGGCGAAACCCTTGATGAAATCCTGTAGCAGGAAATAGCGCGTGGCGCGGTTCCAGTCGATGTTTGCCATCGGCTCAGCCTCCAATCGCCCAGCGGGCCCAGAAGCCGCCGAGAACTTCGAATTTCGCAAGGAACGCCACAACCACGACCCAGCCCAAGCTCAGCGGAAGGAAGACCTTCCAGCCGATCCGCATCAACTGGTCGTAGCGGTAGCGCGGCACGATGGCCTTCACCATCGCAAAGAGGAAGAAGAAGAACGCCATCTTCGCGATCATCCAGATCGCCCCGTCCGGAAGGCCCGGAATGGGCGACAGCCAGCCACCGAAAAACAAGAGGCTCATCAGCGCGCACATCAGGTAGATGGCGATATATTCCCCCGCCATGAACAGAAGGAACGGCGTCGAGGAATATTCCACCATGAAACCGGCCACCAGTTCCGATTCCGCTTCCGGCAGGTCGAACGGCGGGCGGTTGGTTTCCGCCAAGGCCGAGATGAAGAACAGCGCGACCATCGGCAGGTGCGGCAGCCAATACCAGTTGAACAGCCCGAAATCGCCGCGCTGCGCTTCCACGATGGCGCTGAAGTTCATCGACCCCGTCGAGATGATGATCCCGATGATGATCAGGCCCAGCGAGACTTCATAGGAAATCATCTGCGCCGCCGACCGCAGCGAGCCGAGGAACGGGTATTTCGAGTTCGACGCCCACCCCCCCATGATCACGCCGTAAACTTCAAGGCTGGACATGGCGAAGACGAACAGGATCGCCACGTTGATATTCGCCAGCACCCAGCCCGAATTGAACGGAATGACGGCCCAAGCCATCATCGCCAGAACAAAGGACAGCATCGGCGCAAGGAAATAGACCGGACGGTCCGCCCCCGCCGGAATGACGATTTCCTTCAGCACATATTTCAGCGCGTCCGCCACCGTTTGCAGCAGGCCCCACGGCCCCACGACGTTCGGCCCGCGCCGCATCTGCACCGCCGCCCAGATCTTGCGGTCGCCATAGACAAGGAACAGCATCGAGATCATCACGAAGCCGACGACAAGCAGGCTCTGTGCCGCGACCAGCACCGCCATTCCCAAGGTAGTCGAAAAGAAGTCCGTCATGATGCCTGTTCCCTAGACCGTCGGTATTCCCTGCGCGCCGCAATCGCGCACCGTCACTTCGGCGTCGATCGTTTTCAGCCCGCGAGGAAGGGCGGCAGAGATGGTATAGACCGCATCCCCCCGCCAGATTTCCCCTGTTTGCGCCACGGTCGTCCGCACATGGCGGGCGAAACCGAAGCCACGGATCAGGGCATATTGCGCCGCCGCACAGCGTGCATAGGCGTCAACATCCCCGTCACCCCGCGCGCCCGTCATGGCCACGCGGAAATTCACCAGATCGCCGTCCAGCAGGATCGTCTCGATCCCCTTGTAGTCCGGCGCAAAAGCCTCGTCCGATGCCTCGGGCGCAGGCGCGCAGGCCGAAAGGCCGGCTGCCGCCGCCATCCACCCTGCTGCAATCGCCCGTGCCATCCGCATCGCCCCTTATTCCGCCGCTACCGCAAGCTTCGCCCGCGCCGCGGCACCCGCCGACAGCTCACCCATCAGTGCCGAGGCCCGCGCAATCGGGTTGGTCAGGTAGAAGTCCTTCACCGCATTGCGGAAATCCGCCTTGGCCGGAGCTTTCACGGCCAGCGGCTGCCAAGCATTCTCGGCAACCTCGTCGATGCGCCCCAGATGCGGATGCGCGGCCACCAGTGCCTGACGCAGCGCGGCCAGCGAATCCCACGGCAGGGTCGCGCCCAGTTCCGCCGACAGCGCCCGCAGGATCGCCCAGTTCTCCTTCGCCTCGCCCGGCGCGAAACCGGCCCGAAGCGCCAATTGCGGACGGCCTTCGGTATTCACGAACAGCCCGTTTTCTTCGGTGTAGGCCGCCCCCGGCAGAACGATATCCGCCCGATGCGCACCACGGTCGCCGTGGCTGCCCTGATAAATCACAAAGGCACCCGCCGCGATCTCGACCTCGTCCGCGCCAAGGTTGTAGACAACCTCCGCGCCTTCCAGCGCCGCCGAAAGCCCGCCCTCGGTCACTGCCCCCACATCCATCGCGCCAACCCGCGCCGCAGCGGTGTGCAGCACCAGAAGTTTCGCGCCCAGCTTTTCGGTCAGGGCCATGACCTGACCCAGCACCGCCTCGCCATCCGCCTCGTTCAGCGCGCCTTGGCCGACGATCACGACAGCGGGCTTGCCAAAGGCTTTCGCCCCCTCGACCGCCTTGACCAGCGCCGCACGATCCGTGCCCGCGTGCTTGTAATCATAGGTCAGATCCGCGCCCGACCCTATCACCGTGACCGCAGCGCCCAACTGCCACGCCTTGCGGATACGCGCGTTCAGCACCGGCGCTTCCAGCCGAGGGTTCGACCCCACGATCCAGATGCCCTTCGCGCCGTCGATATCCTCGATCTTCGCGGTGCCGACATAGGCCGAGCGGTTCCCCGCAGGCAGCCGCGCCCCGTCAACACGGGATTCCACTTTGCCGCCAAGCCCTTCGATCAGGGTCTTGAGGCTATAGGCCGCCTCGACGGGCACCAGATCGCCCACCAGACCCGACACCTTCTTCCCCTTCATCGCCGCCGCGGCAGCGACCAGGGCCTCGCCCCACGACGCCTTCCGCAGACGCCCGTTTTCACGGATATAGGGCGTGTCCAGACGCTGGCGGCGCAACCCGTCCCAGACGAAACGCGTCTTGTCGGAAATCCATTCCTCGTTCACGCCGTCATGGTTGCGCGGCAGGATGCGCATGACTTCGCGCCCCTTCGCATCCACACGGATGTTCGACCCCAGCGCATCCATCACGTCGATCGTCTCGGTCTTGGTCAGTTCCCAAGGCCGCGCGGTGAACGCATAGGGCTTCGACGTCAGCGCCCCCACGGGGCACAGGTCGATGATGTTGCCCTGAAGGTTCGAATCCAGCGTCATCCCCAGATACGAGGTGATCTCGCTGTCCTCGCCCCGTCCCGTCTGGCCCATCTGGGTGATCCCCGCGACCTCGGTCGTGAAGCGCACGCAACGGGTGCAGGAAATGCAGCGCGTCATCTTGGTCGCAACCAGCGGGCCAAGGTTCAGGTCGTCCGACGCCCGCTTCGGCTCGCGGTAGCGGCTGAAATCGACGCCGTATGCCATCGCCTGATCCTGAAGGTCGCACTCGCCCCCCTGATCGCAGATCGGGCAGTCGAGCGGGTGGTTGATCAGCAGGAATTCCATGACCCCTTCACGGGCCTTTTTCACCATCGGCGACTTGGTCTTGACGACCGGCGCCTCGCCATTCGGGCCGGGGCGCAAGTCACGCACCTGCATCGCGCAGGATGCCGCAGGCTTCGGCGGGCCGCCCACGACCTCGACCAAACACATCCGGCAGTTGCCCGCAATCGTCAGCCGCTCGTGGTAGCAAAAGCGCGGAATCTCGATCCCTGCGACCTCGGCCGCCTGGATGATGGTCATCGCGCCATCCACCTCGACCTCGACCCCGTCGATGCTGATCTTCTTGAGGTTGGTCATTGCCCTACCCGTCCTTCGCCCTGCACCGTGTCACGCATCGCGCCACGGCATGTCATCCCGTTGCAGCCCATCTTCACCACGACCACAACAAACTTCCCGCCAAGGTGTTCTTGGCAATCTCATCCTCGCCGACGCGGCAATAGCTGTCCTCGTCGCCCGCCACCGCGCCCGCCTTGGCCAGATACTCCGCCGCCAGCGCCTTCATCGCGTTCTTCTGCTCTTTGTTCTTCAGGAACGCCTTCACCTCTTCCTCGGTGTAACCCTCGGCGATGGCGTATTCCTTCAGATCATCCAGCTTTTGCAGCACCAGCAGCATCCGCGCGTGCAGACTGCCGCATTCGGTCCGCAACACATCCGCCACGCGCCCCGCGACAAGGCTGTCGCGGATATGCGCGTTCTCGGTCAGCGGCACCTTGCCCTCGGCCTGCACCGCACCCGCAAGGCAGGCGCAGGCAAGCGCGGCAGCAACGCCCCGCTTCGCCACGGCAACCATGCCCGCCATGCCCGTCATTCCGCCGCCACCGCGCTGATACGGCCCGTTTTCTTGGCCTTGATGCGGTCTTCGATCTCGTCGCGGAACTGGCGGATCAAGCCTTGGATCGGCCAAGCCGCCGCGTCGCCAAGGGCGCAGATCGTGTGGCCTTCCACCTGCTTCGTGACGCTCAGCAGCATGTCGATTTCCTCGACCTCCGCCTCGCCGCGCACCAGACGGTCCATCACGCGCATCATCCAGCCCGTGCCTTCGCGGCATGGCGTGCACTGGCCGCAAGACTCGTGCTTGTAGAACTTCGACAGACGCCAGATCGCCTTGATGACGTCGGTCGACTGATCCATCACGATCACCGCCGCCGTGCCCAGACCCGACCGCTGCTCGCGCAGCCAGTCGAAATCCATGATCGCATCCTCGCATTGCGCCGCGTTCAGCATCGGCACCGAAGACCCGCCCGGAATGACCGCCTTCAGGTTCTTCCACCCGCCGCGCACGCCGCCGCAATGACGGTCGAGCAGCTCTTTCAGCGAAATCGACATGGTCTCTTCGACAACGCAGGGATGCACCACATGCCCCGAAATGCCGAACAGCTTCGTGCCCGCATTGTTCGGACGGCCAAAGGACGCGAACCAGTCCGACCCGCGCCGCAGGATCGTCGGCACCACGGCGATGGATTCCACGTTGTTCACGGTGGTCGGGCAGCCATACAGCCCCGAACCCGCAGGGAACGGCGGCTTCATCCGCGGCATCCCCTTCTTGCCCTCAAGGCTTTCCAGAAGCGCCGTTTCCTCGCCGCAGATATAGGCCCCTGCCCCGTGATGCAGGTAAAGGTCGAAATCCCAGCCCGACTTCGCGGCATTCTTGCCCAGAAGCCCCGCGTCATAGCATTCGTCGATCGCGGCCTGCAAAGCCTCGCGCTCGCGGATGTATTCGCCGCGGATGTAGATGTAGCAGGCATTCGCCCCCATCGCGAAAGAGGCGATCAGCGCCCCTTCGATCAGGGTGTGCGGATCGTGCCGCATGATCTCGCGGTCCTTGCAGGTGCCCGGCTCCGACTCGTCGGCGTTGATCACCAGATAGCTGGGCCGCCCGTCCGACTGCTTGGGCATGAAGGACCACTTCAACCCCGTCGGGAAGCCCGCGCCGCCACGGCCGCGCAGACCCGATGCCTTCACCTGCTCGATGATCGTATCGCGGCCCCGCTGGATGATCTCCGCGGTGCCGTTCCAATGCCCGCGCTTCTTCGCGCCCGCTAGGGTGCGGTCATGCATCCCGTAGAGGTTCGTAAAGATGCGGTCCTGATCCTTGAGCATATCCAGCCCCTCAATTGCTCCGGCGCTTGCGCCAGATCCGATAAGTCACGACCATCGTCCAGAAGAACGCGGCCAAAGCAGCAAGGTCGAAGAGGAAAGCGTAACGGGTTTCCCAGCCAAGCTTTCCCCCAAGGAATGACGCCCCCAACCACAAGACCACGGTGGCCACCAGAACAAGCGCGACCATGCGCGCCTGCTTGGCGGTTTCCATGTCCTGCGGCGACGCCATGCCCCGCCTCAGTAGTCGTTCGTCTTGGCGCGGCGCAGGAATTCATCCATCCCGACCTCGCCAATCAGTTTCGCTTGGGCCACCCACTTGTCGCGGGTCACGCGCCCCTTGAACCCTTTCAGGTTCGCATCCATCCACGCCACTTCGGCCTCACTCCAGCCAGCGATCTGGTCGAAGTGATAGATGCCAAGCCCGTGGCACAGCTTTTCCAATGCCGGCCCGATGCCCTCGATGGCCTTCAGATCGTCCGCAGCCCCCTTGCGCGGCGCTTTCAGCGCCTTGGGCTTCGACCCCTCGCCCGCAGCCGCCGGAACATCGGCGACCTTTGCCGCAGCCGCAGCCTTCGGAGCCGCCGCCTTGGCCGCAGCCTTCGGTGCCGCTTCCGCCTTCACCGCCACGGCCTTTTCAGCCTTCGCCGCAGGCGCAGCCTTCTCGGCCTTGGCCGGAGCCGCCGCCTTTTCAACCTTTGCCGCCGCAGCCGGAGCCGCAGCCTTCGCCGCCGGAGCGGGCTTCGCCGCAACCGCCGCCACATCCGCAACCGCCGCTGCCGTCACGGGCGCCACCGCCGCTTCCGCTTTCGGTGCCACCGCATCCGCAGCCTGCGCCGCCGGAACCGATGCCCCCCACGGCATGCCCATCACAAGGCCCGCCACCAACATCACAAGCCCCCCGAACAAAGCCGAGGGCATAAAGTCGAAACCGCCGATGACTTTCGCCACGGCAAAGGCAACAAGACCGGCGGCCAAGGCCATGGCCCAGCCTGCCAAAGAAGGTGCGTTCAGGTTCTCAACGTTCTTCATGCGATGTCCCTTTAAAGGGGGCTTCTGCCCCGTTCACTTACTACTCAAGCCTCGCCTTCCGTCTTCTTCTTGGTCGCACGCGGCTTCTTCGCCGGTGCCTCTGCCCCTTCGGCCTCGACCGAAACCTTGGCCGCCCGCTTCGCAGTCTTGCCCAGCCAAGGCGTCAGGATCGGCACTTCCGTCCCGTCGATCCGCTTGACCGTATCCCCGATATCCACCGCCAGTTGCGCGCTGGCGTTATGGGCCTTCCGCCCGCTCTCGAACTCCTTGAGCGTGGTCAGCCCCGACAGCGGCTCCGCCGCATAGCGCCCGTTCTGCGGGCCGGGAACCGGCACCTCGCCCTTCGAGAAACGCCCGATCAGCTCGCGCAGCTTCTCGGCGGTCAGGTCCTCGTAGTAATCCTTGCCGATCTGGGCCATCGGCGCATTGGCGCAGGCGCCCATGCACTCGACCTCTTCCCAGGAAAACTTGCCGTCCGCCGAAAGCGTATGCGGCGTCTTGGCGATCAGCTCCTTGCACACCGCGATCAGCTCTTCCGCGCCGCAGATCATGCAGGACGTGGTCCCGCAAATCTGCACATGCGCCACCGAACCAACGGGTTGCAACTGGAACATGAAGTAAAAGGTCGCCACCTCGAGCGCACGGATATAGGCCATGCCCAGCATATCCGCGACCGTCTCGATCGCCTTGCGGGTCAGCCACCCCTCCTGCTCCTGCGCACGCCACAGAAGCGGGATGATGGCCGAAGCCTGACGCCCCTCGGGGTATTTCGAAATCTGCCCCTTGGCCCATTCGAGGTTCGCGGGCGTAAAGGCAAAGCTGTCCGGCTGGACGGGATGAAGGCGGCGAAGCATTAGCGGTCGATCTCCCCGAACACGACATCCATCGTGCCGATGATGGCAGAGACGTCAGCGAGCTGATGCCCCTTGCAGATGTAGTCAATGGCTTGCAGATGCAGGAACCCCGGAGCGCGGATCTTGGCGCGGTAGGGCTTGTTGGACCCGTCCGCCACCAGATAGACGCCGAATTCCCCCTTGGGCGCTTCGACGGCGGCATAAACCTCGCCCGCCGGAACGTGGAACCCTTCGGTGTAAAGCTTGAAGTGATGGATCAGCGCTTCCATGCTGGTCTTCATCTCGCCCCGCTTCGGCGGCGTGATCTTGCCCCGCGCCAGAACGTCGCCCTTTTCGACCCGCAGCTTGGCAATCGCCTGACGGATGATGCTGGTCGACTCGCGCATTTCGGCCATGCGGCACAGATAGCGGTCATAGCAATCGCCGTTCTTGCCGACGGGGATCTTGAAGTCGAACTCGTCGTAGCACTCGTAGGGCTGGCTGCGGCGCAAATCCCAGGCAAAGCCCGACCCGCGCACCATCACGCCCGAGAAACCCCATTTCTGGATGTCATCCTCGGTCACGACACCGATATCGGCATTGCGCTGCTTGAAGATGCGGTTCTCGGTCAGAAGCGTGTCGATATCGTCCAGCACCTTGGGGAAATGCTCGGCCCATGCGTCGATGTCGTCGATCAGCGAGGCGGTCAGGTCCTGATGCACGCCACCGGGCCGGAAATAGGCCGCGTGCAGACGCGCGCCCGAAGCCCGCTCGTAGAACACCATCAGCTTCTCGCGCTCTTCGAAGCCCCAAAGCGGCGGGGTCAGCGCGCCCACGTCCATCGCCTGCGTGGTCACGTTCAGCAGGTGGTTCAACACCCGCCCGATTTCCGAAAACAGCACGCGGATCAGGCTGGCACGGCGCGGCACGGCGGTGCCGGTCAGCCGCTCGATGGCCAGACACCAGGCATGTTCCTGGTTCATCGGCGCCACATAGTCGAGCCGGTCGAAATAGGGCAGGTTCTGCAGATAGGTCCGGCTTTCCATCAGCTTCTCGGTGCCGCGATGCAAAAGCCCGATATGCGGATCGCAACGCTCCACGATCTCGCCGTCCAGCTCCAGCACCAGACGCAACACCCCGTGCGCCGCAGGGTGCTGCGGGCCGAAGTTGATGTTGAAGTTGCGGATCTTCTGCTCGCCCGTCAGGGCATCGTCGAAGTTGCCGTCCATCGTCTCACCTCACATAAGGCGGCGGCGCAGCCGATGCCGCGCCTGCCCACCTCAGGCCTTTTTCTCGTCACCGGGAAGGATGTATTCCACACCTTCCCACGGGCTCATGAAATCGAACTGGCGGTATTCCTGCACCAGCTTGACGGGTTCGTAGACCACGCGCTTCTGCGCCTCGTCGTAGCGCACTTCGGTGTAACCCGTGGTCGGGAAATCCTTGCGCAGCGGAAAGCCGCGGAACCCGTAATCGGTCAGGATGCGCCGCAGGTCGGGATGGCCGGAAAACAGGATGCCGAACATGTCGAAGACTTCACGCTCGAACCAGTTGGCGCTCGGATGCACCTTGACCAGCGAGGGGACCATATCCGTCTCGCCCACCGCCAGTTTCACGCGGATGCGGTGGTTCTGGTACATCGACAGGAAGTGGTAGACCACATCGAAACGCTGCGCGCGTTCGGGGTGGTCCACGGCGGTGATGTCGACCAGCGACGAGAAGCGGCAGGCGCCGTCCGTCCGCAGGAACTCGACAAAGGCTTCCAGATGCGCGGGCGCCACATCCACCGTCAGCTCGCCAAAGGCGACATGGCTTGCGACCACGGCTTCGGGCTGCTTTGCGGCGATATGGGCGGCAAGCTCGTTCAGGGCTTCGGACATGATCTTCCCTCAGCGCGTGATGGTGCCGGTGCGGCGGATTTTCCGCTGCAACTGCAAGATACCGTAAAGCAGCGCCTCGGCCGTGGGCGGGCAGCCCGGAACATAGACGTCCACCGGAACGACACGGTCGCAGCCGCGCACCACCGAATAGGAATAGTGGTAATAGCCGCCGCCATTCGCGCAGGACCCCATGCTGATCACATAGCGCGGCTCGGGCATCTGGTCGTAAACCTTGCGCAGCGCGGGGGCCATCTTGTTGGTCAGCGTGCCTGCCACGATCATCAGGTCCGACTGGCGCGGCGAAGCACGCGGCGCGACCCCGAAACGTTCAAGGTCATAGCGCGGCATCGAGGTATGCATCATCTCGACCGCGCAGCAGGCCAGACCGAAGGTCATCCAGTGGAGCGACCCGATCCGCGCCCAGTTGATGATATCCTCGGTCGAGGTGAGGATGAACCCCTTGTCCTGCAACTCGCGGTTCAGCGCCTGCGTGGCGACCTCGTGGTCGGCCCCCGCTTGGTTGAGGGATGTGCTCACTCCCATTCCAGCGCTCCTTTTTTCCATTCGTAAGCGAAGCCGATCGTCAACACGGCCAGAAAGACCATCATCGACCAGAAACCGACCATCGACAGATCGCCAAAGGCCACCGCCCAGGGAAACAGGAAGGCGACCTCGAGGTCGAAGATGATGAAGAGGATCGACACCAGATAGAAGCGCACGTCGAACTTCATCCGCGCATCGTCGAAGGCGTTGAACCCGCATTCGTAAGCCGAAACCTTTTCAGGGTCCGGATTGCGCACCGCAAGGATCGCCGCCGACAGCATCAGCACAAGGCCGAGGCCCACGGCCAGCGCAAGCAGGATGATAATGGGAAGATACTCACGGAGAAGGGTGTCCACGTGATGCTCCTGATATTGGCGACAGGCAGGGTGCAGCCACTGACGGACCACTTCCCCCTCTTGGGGGTCCGTTTACTCCGCCCCCTTGGCGCGGTCAACCGAAGGCGGGGGGAAATGTCGGCCCTGCGACGAAGGATTCCGCGAATAGTATGCAATGGTCTACAGGCCGTTAACCTCTCCGCACAACTGTGTGCATCATTTGTGCATATCGCTTCATACTGGAACAGCCTGCCGCCTTCGGCTCTTGTGGTGGCGTAGCCGCAACCCGAGTCGCCCCATGCGCCCCCTCGCCTTCTGCTTTGCCCTGACGCTCCTCCCCCCCTCCGCCTTCGCCGGAGAGGTGGGCAAGATCGGCGTCGACATGATCGGAAATGACATTGTTATCGAGGCCTTGGCCGACCCCAAGGTGCAGGGCGTCACCTGCCATGTCGCCTATTTCGAACGCTCGACGCTCGACCGTCTGGTGCAGGGCAACTGGTTCGAAGACCCCTCGAACTCCTCCATCGCCTGCCGCCAGACCGGCCCGATCACCCTGGGCGACATCTCGACCGACCCGCAGGGCGAGGAAATCTTCGCCACCTCCCGCTCGCTGATCTTCAAAAGTCTAAAGGTTACAAGGATTTACGACCGCGCCAACAACACGCTCGTCTATCTTGCCCATGACGACGAACCGACCGGCGGCAGCGCCAAGATGTCGATCTCGACCGTCCCGCTCTGGCAAACAAACGCCACGGCCCCCGACTGAGGGGCAGGCGGAATTCGACGCAAATTCCGCGACCGATTTCTGGC
The DNA here is from genome assembly GCA_027489375.1 of Paracoccaceae bacterium. Classification (GTDB taxonomy): domain Bacteria; phylum Pseudomonadota; class Alphaproteobacteria; order Rhodobacterales; family Rhodobacteraceae; genus Paragemmobacter. The sequence goes on from JAIXZW010000005.1 coordinate 102,697, forward strand.
GCAGAAATCGGCCCCCACCGCCAAGCCCCGGAATTTGCGTCAAATTCCGTTCCGGTTTCTGCGTCAGAAACCGCCCGCGCTAGTCGCCCAGCACCACCGCCGCGACCTCTTCGCCCGATTGCTGCACCGCCAGCACCTCGGCGCGGATGATCCGCCCGATCAGCGCCGCATCCTCGGGGCTGAAGGTCAGCGGCAAGCGCATATCTATCAATCCTGCCAAGACCTTATCCGTCTGCGGCAGCGGCACGGGGGCCGCATAGCGCCAATGCTCGTAGCGCGAGGTAAAGGCCACAGGCTCCGGCGCGCCGAACCACTTCAACTCCACCCCCCGCGCCGCGCAGCGCGCGATCAGCGCCCTGATCCGCCCCTCCGGCCAATCCGGCAGCAGGAACTGGAAGCTCGACGCGACATACACTTCCGCCGCAGGCCGTGGCACCAGCCGCAGCCCGTTCGTGCCCGCAAGCCCCGCCTCCAGCGTGCGATAAAGCACCCCCCACCGCTCGCGCCGATCCTCAAGCCGCTTCAACTGCGGCCGCAGGATCGCCGCCCGCAGATTGTCCATCCGGCCCGAGACGTTGGGCACATCAAGGCGAATGTTTTCAAATACTTCCGGCGCAGGCGCCGCCCGATGCCGCGCATAAAGCATGTAGGACCCCGACAGCAAAACCGCCCGCGCCATCACCTCTGCATCGTCCGAAACCAGAAACCCGCCCTCGCCCGAATTGATGTGCTTGTAGGTCTGCATCGAATAGCACCCGACCAGCCCGTGCCGCCCCGAAGGAACCCCGTTCCAGCTTGCCCCCATCGTATGGGCGCAATCCTCGATCACCGTCACGCCAAGCCGGTTGCACAAAGCCATCAGCGCATCCATGTCGCACAGATGCCCGCGCATATGGGACAGCATCAGCACCCGCGCCCCGCTCTCGCCCGCCATCCGTTCCAGATGGCTCAGGTCGATCACCAGATCCTCCGTCACCTCGACGAACACCGGCACCGCCCCCAGCGCCGCGATCGACCCCGGCACGGGGGCCAGCGTGAAGGCATTGGTCAGCACCCTGTCCCCCGCCTTCACCCCCACGGCGCGCAGGGCGCATCCCAGCGCATAGCCGCCCGAGGCCACGGCAAGGCAGTATTTCGCCCCCACCAGCGCCGCGAACTCCTCTTCCAGCAACGCCGTCTCGGCCACCTCGCCGGGGGCGGTGTTGTAGCGGTGCAGCCGCCCGTGGCGCAACACGGCCACCGCCGCCTCGATCCCTTCCTCGGGGATTGGCTCTTGTTGGGTGAAACTGCCGGTGAAACGTTCGGGGGCCATCAGGTCCATCACAGCATCCTTTCGGCAAGGTCGGGCAGGTCATCGAAATGATGCAGCAGCGCATCGGGTTCAAGCCGTGCGATACCATGCCCTTCGGGACCGAATGTCACAAGCACCACCGGCACCCCCGCCGCCAACCCCGTCTTGCGATCCGTCTCGGTGTCGCCGACCAGCATCGACCGCGCCACCTCGCCCCCCGCACGCCGCACGCTTTCGACATAGGGCGCGGCGTCGGGTTTGCGCGTGGGCAGCGTATCCGCCCCGATCATCGCCCCGAACAGATCGCGCACCCCCAAGCGCCGCAGCAGCGTTTCCGCCAACCCTTCTGGCTTGTTGGTGCAAACCGCCAGCAGAAAACCGCGCGACCGCAAGGCCTCCACCGCCGCCACCGCCCCGTCATAAAGCCGCGTGTGCGTGACGATCCCCTCCGCATAGGCCCTCAGCAGGACGGGATATTGCGCGTCCACCGCCGCCTCATCCACCCCGCCAAGGCGCGAAAACCCCAGCCGCAGCATCGCCCGCCCGCCGTGAAACGCCGTCAGCGCATCGGCTTGCGTTAGCACATCCCCATGCCCCAACCCGCGAAAACAGGCATTCGCCGCCGCCAGCAAATCCGCCGATGTATCGGCCAAAGTGCCATCAAGGTCGAAAACGACCGTCCGTTTCGCTTGCAACACCCCGAAACCTCGTGTGAAAGGCCGCCCCTTGCGGACCCGTCCTTTGGGCGTAAAACGGGCGCAACCAGAAAGAAAGGGGCAGCATGCAGGTCTCGCTGATCATTCTCGCCGCAGGGCAAGGCACGCGGATGAACTCCGACCTGCCCAAAGTGCTGCACCGCCTTGGCGCAGCCCCCCTGCTGCATCACGCGATGGCCGCGGGCCGCGCGCTCGACCCCGACCGCTGCGTCGTCGTCACCGGCCACGGCGGCGATGCCGTGGCGAAAGCTGCCCTCGCCTATGACGACCGCGCCCTGACCGTCCGGCAGGAAGAACAACTCGGCACCGCCCATGCCGTCCTGCAAGCCGAAAGCGCGATGGCGGGCGCGGGCGGGGACGCCATCGTCCTTTACGGCGACACCCCCTTCATCCGCGCCGAAACGCTGGAAGCGATGATTGAGGCCCGCGCCCGCCACGCCGTGGTGGTGCTCGGCTTCAACGCCGCCGACCCCGGCCGCTACGGGCGGCTGATCGCATCGGGCGAAACGCTCGACCGCATCGTCGAATTCAAGGACGCGACCCCTGAGGAACGCTCAATAACCCTTTGCAATTCCGGCGTGATCTGCGCCGATACCGCAACCCTCTTCCGCCTCTGCCACAAGGTAACGAACGACAACGCCGCAGGCGAATACTACCTCACCGACATCGTGGCCCTTGCGCGGGCCGAAGGGCTTTCCGCAGGTCTCGTCCTCTGCGACGAAGCCGAAACCTTGGGCATCAACACCCGCGCCGAACTCGCCGCTGCCGAAACCCTGTTCCAAGCCCGCGCCCGCGCCGAAGCGCTCGAGAACGGCGTCACCCTCACCGCCCCCGACACCGTCTTCTTCGCGCTCGACACCACCATCGGCCGCGATGCCGTGATCGGTCCCAATGTCGTCTTCGGCCCCGGCGTCACCATCGAATCCGAAGCCGAGGTGAAAGCCTTCTGCCACCTCGAAGGCTGCCATATCTCGCGCGGGTCCGATGTCGGCCCCTTCGCCCGCCTCCGCCCCGGCGCGGAACTGGCCGAGCACGTCCATGTCGGCAATTTCGTCGAGATCAAGAACGCGATCCTCGACGAAGGGGTCAAGGTCGGCCACCTCACCTATATCGGCGACGCCGATGTGGGCGAGGGCACGAACATCGGCGCAGGCACCGTCACCTGCAATTACGACGGGGTGATGAAACACCGCACCCGCATCGGCAAGAACGTCTTCATCGGTTCCGACACCATGCTCGTGGCCCCCGTCACCGTGGGCGATGGCGCGCTCACCGCTTCGGGTTCCGTCATCACCGAGGACGTCCCCGCCGAAGCCATCGCCTTGGGCCGCGCGCGTCAGGTCAACAAACCGGGGCTTGCGACCCGATTGTTCGAAAAGCTGAAACAGTTGAAGGCCGAAAAGGCCAAGGGGCAGCCGTAATGTGTGGAATTGTAGGGGTTCTGGGAAATCACGAAGCAGCGCCGCTGCTGGTCGAGGCGCTGAAACGCCTTGAATATCGCGGCTACGATTCGGCGGGCATCGCCACCGTCAACCACGGCAAGCTCGACCGCCGCCGCGCCGTGGGCAAGCTGGTGAACCTGTCCGACCTTCTGGTCCACCACCCGCTCGCTGGCAAATCCGGCATCGGCCACACCCGCTGGGCCACGCATGGCGCGGCCACCGTGACCAACGCCCACCCGCACAAGGCCGGCCCCGTCGCCGTCGTCCACAACGGCATCATCGAGAATTTCCGCGACCTCCGCGCCGAGCTTGCCGAAGCGGGCTACGCGCAGGAAAGCCAGACCGACACGGAAACCGTGGCCCTGCTCGCCCAGCGCTTCATGGACGAAGGCCTCAGCCCGATCCACGCCGCCCGTGACACGCTGGCACGGCTGCAAGGCGCCTTCGCGCTCTGCTTCCTCTTCGACGGCGAGGATGACCTGATGGTCGCCGCCCGCAAGGGCAGCCCGCTGGCCATCGGCCACGGCAACGGCGAGATGTTCGTCGGCTCCGACGCCATCGCACTTGCCCCCATGACCGACCGGATAACTTATCTCGAAGAGGGCGACTGGGCCGTCATCACCCGCAAGGGAGCCGAGATTTTCGACGCGCAGGACCGCCGCGCCAACCGCCCCGAATCCCGCATCCAGATCGACGCGGCGCGGGTGGAAAAGGCGGGCTACAAGCATTTCATGGCGAAAGAGATCGCCGAACAGCCCGTGGTCATCGCCGATGCGCTGAAACACTACACCACGCCCGAAGGCACGCTCCGCCTGCCCGAAGCCGCAGATTTTGCGGCCATCGACCGCATCACCCTCGTCGCCTGCGGCACCGCCTCCTATGCCTGCCACGTGGCGAAATACTGGTTCGAACAACTCGCGGGCCTGCCTGCCGAAATCGACGTGGCCTCGGAATTCCGCTACCGCGACCCCGTGCTTTCGCCCTCGGCCATGGCGATCTTCGTCAGCCAGTCGGGCGAGACGGCCGACACGCTTGCCGCCCTGCGCTACGCCAAGGACAGGGTGAAGCAGGTCGTGTCGGTCGTGAACGTCCCCACCTCCTCCATCGCCCGCGAAAGCGACCTCTCGCTGCCCATCCTTGCCGGTGTGGAAATCGGCGTGGCCTCGACCAAGGCCTTCACCTGCCAGCTCACCGTCCTCGCCCTCCTCGCGCTCAAAGCCGCAGCCGACAGGGGGCGGATGGATGCCGCCACCCTCGCGCAACACCTCGAAGCCCTGCGCAACCTGCCGGGGCTGATGAACCACGCCCTCGCCCTGTCGGCCCCCATCGCCAGCATCGCCGAAGACCTTGCGAAAGCGCAGGACATCCTTTTCCTCGGGCGCGGCGCGATGTATCCGCTCGCCCTCGAAGGCGCGCTGAAGCTCAAGGAAATCAGCTACATCCACGCCGAAGGTTACGCATCCGGCGAATTGAAACACGGCCCCATCGCCCTGATCGACGCCGCCGTCCCCGTGATCGTCATGGCCCCCCGCGACGCGCTCTTCGACAAGACCGTGTCGAACATGCAAGAGGTCATGGCCCGCCACGGCAAGGTCCTCCTCATCTCGGACGCACAGGGCATCGACGAGGCGGGCGCGGGCGCGTGGAAAACCCTCACCCTGCCCGAACTCCCCCCCGCCTTCGCGCCCATCCTCTACGCCATCCCCGCCCAGCTTCTGGCCTATCACACCGCCATCGCCAAAGGCACCGACGTGGACCAACCCCGCAACCTTGCCAAATCGGTGACAGTGGAATGACCGGAACTTTTGTCGACGAACCGATGGACGAACCCGAAGACGGGCAACTTCCCGAAGCCGTGGAAGTGGCAGACCCCGCCCCAGTGGCCCCCGTCCTCTCGGACGCAGCGCAAGCCGCCCTCGACCGGATCGCCGCCTTCGCCGACCCCGCAAAAGCCGCCGAAGCCGCCGAATACCACAAGGTCAAACGCCGCTACCTCGGCGTCCCCGTCCCGCAGGTGGAAGAGCTGGTCGCCGAATGGCGCGCCGACCTTTCGCTCGACGACCGCATCGCGCTGGCTGCCGACCTCTGGCGCTCGGACGTCCACGAAGCGATGGTCGCCGCCGCCAAGCTTCTGGCACAGGCCCGCATGCGCCCCGACGATGCCGCATGGTCGCTCATCTGCGACTGGGCGCAGGGCTTCAACGGCTGGGCCACCGCCGACCACGCCACGACCGCAGGTCAGAAACGCCTCGTCGCGGACCCCTCGCGCATCGACACGGTCGCGGCATGGACGCAAAGCCCCAACATGTGGACCCGCCGCGCCGCACTCGTCATCACCCTGCCCTATGCCAAGATGAACTTCCCCAAGGAAGCCGATCTCGCCATCCGCGAAACCGCGCTGTCATGGTGCGAAAGCTCCATCGCCGACCGCGACTGGTTCATCCAGAAGGCCATCGCATGGTGGGTGCGCGACCTCTCGAAACACGATGCCCCCCGCGCCCGCGCCTTTCTTGACGCGCATGGCGCAGGCCTCAAATCCTTCGCCCGCAAGGAAGCCGCCCGCTTCCTGCCCTGACCCGCGCTTTCACCTTGGCCCAAATACTCATGGCGCGGTCCCAAGCCGCGCCACCTCAGCCGGAATAGACCGTCACCTGCGGCAAGCCCGTCAAGGGCAGGCCCAGCGCACGGAAAGCGGGCAGCGACAGCTGCGCCCCGCCCGTGCCCGGCAACAGATCGACCGCGATCGACGCGCCCTCATCCGTCACCACCCGCCCCTTCGCGGGTGCCGTGACGAGGGAGGAGCGCAGCCAGAACCCCTGCTCGGCGGGCGCGCCAAGGCTCACGACGACCGTGCCAAGCTCCGCCCCGCCCGCAGCCCCCGCCGCCAGCGCCGCCGACCGCTCGGCCTCGCTCATGGCATCGAGCGCTGCCGCCGATTTTGCCGCTGCCGTGCCGGGAACATCGGATTGTCGCGTCACCGGCGCAACTGGTGCAGGGTCAGACCCGCGAAACCGGTCGACCGCCGCACAAGAGGCGAGCAAAAGTGTCAGAAAAACCACCGAAAGCTGTTTCATACCCCGACGATAGTCTGACGCCCCCGACCCGGCAAGCGCCGCATCGGTGCTTGCGCGGAAGAGCGCGACTTCCTAACTATTCATCATGGACCGCACCCCGCTCATCGACCCCTTCGCCCGCCCGATCTCTTACCTGCGGGTCTCGGTCACGGACCGCTGCGATTTCCGCTGCGTCTATTGCATGTCGGAAAACATGACCTTCCTGCCCAAGGCGGACCTTCTGACGCTGGAAGAACTCGACCGCCTCTGCTCCGGCTTTGTCCGGCTTGGCGTCGAGAAGCTGCGCATCACCGGCGGCGAACCCCTTGTGCGCAAGGGGATCATGACCTTCTTCCGCGCCATGTCCCGCCACCTCGAAAGCGGGGAGCTGCGCGAACTCACCCTCACGACCAACGGCTCGCAACTGCGCAAATACGCCGCCGAACTGGCCGATTGCGGGATCAGGCGCATCAACGTCTCGCTCGACACGCTCGACGCGCAGAAATTCGCCGACATCACCCGCTGGGGCCGTTTGGACCAGGTGCTCGACGGCATCGAAGCCGCACGCGAGGCGGGGCTTCGCGTCAAGATCAACACCGTGGCGCTGAAAGGCTTCAACGAGGACGAACTTTTCCCCCTCCTCGACTGGTGCGCCCGCGAAGACCACGACCTCACCTTCATCGAGGTGATGCCGATGGGCGATCTGGGCAACGAAGACCGGCTTGACCAATACTGGTCGCTCAAGGACCTCCGCGCCCGCCTTGCCGAACGCTTCACCCTGACCGACCTTGCCGAACGCAGCGGCGGCCCCGCCCGCTATGTCCGCGTCGAGGAGACGGGCCAGAAGATCGGCTTCATCACCCCGCTCACCCACAACTTCTGCGAATCCTGCAACCGCGTGCGCCTGACCTGCACGGGCGAGCTTTACATGTGCCTCGGCCAAGAGGACATGGCCGACCTCCGCGCCCCCCTCCGCGCCAGCCCCGATGACGCACTGCTCGAAAGCGCCATCCGCGCCGCCATCGCCCGCAAACCCAAGGGCCACGACTTCGACTATTCCCGCCAGTCCGTCACCGGCCAGATGTCCCGCCACATGAGCCACACGGGCGGCTGACCGCCAGTCACACGATTTTTCTGCGAAAAATCAAGCGCACCGCCATAGTGCAGCGCAAGCCCACCCGAAGCGCGGGGGGCTGTCTGCCCCCCACGGGCCGCGTGCCGCGTCCCTCCCCCCGAGGATATTTGAACGAGCGTGAAAGGGGCAAGGCGCGGGCCTCTCCTTCACCCTTGCCCAAATACTCCCTTGCAACGGCGCATCGTGGATCATGGCCGGACGCAAGGCGGGATTTTTCGCAGGAAAATCGTCCCCATCGCCGCCCTGAGGCGCGCTGCCGCATCCCCTTACAACCCGAGCGCAGCGGACTACATGCAGCCCGACAGACGGGAAAGGTGCATCATGGATACTCTTTTGCTCTCGCGCATCCAGTTCGGCGCGAACATCTCGTTCCACATCCTCTTTCCCACCATCACCATCGCACTGGGCTGGGTGCTCCTCTTCTTCAAGCTCCGCTTCCAGATCACGGGCGCGCAGAAGTGGATGGACCTCTATCTCTTCTGGGTGAAGGTCTTCGCCCTCTCCTTCGCGCTCGGCGTGGTGTCGGGGATCACCATGTCCTTCCAGTTCGGCACCAACTGGCCCGGTTTCATGGAGACCGTGGGCAATATCGCAGGCCCGCTTCTGGCCTACGAGGTGCTGACCGCCTTCTTCCTCGAAGCCGTCTTCCTCGGCATCATGCTGTTCGGCGCGGCGCGGGTTCCGGTCTGGGTCCATACGCTTGCCACCTTCCTCGTGGCCTTCGGCACGACGATGAGCGCTTTCTGGATCATCGTGCTGAATTCGTGGATGCACACCCCCGCAGGCTATGAGCTGCGCGACGGCGTGGTCCATGCCATCGACTGGTTCGCCATCGTCTTCAACCCCTCCATGCCCTACCGCCTTGCGCATATGCTTCTGGCCAGCGGGCTCACCGTGGCCTTCCTGATCGCGGGTCTGTCCGCCTATCGCGCCCTGCGCGGCGACCGTGACCCCGCCACCGCCACGGGCCTACGCTTCGGCGTGATCCTCGGCGCGCTGCTCATCCCCGTGCAGATCGTAGCGGGCGACATGCACGGGCTGAACACGCTGGAGCACCAGCCCCAAAAGGTCGCCGCGATGGAGGCGAACTGGGAGACGCGCGGCAACGTCCCCCTCGTCCTCTTCGCCCTGCCCGACGAAACCCTGCGCGAGAACCGCTTCGAGCTCGCGATCCCCTCGATGGCCTCCGTGATCCTCAAGCATGACCCCGCAGGCGTGGTCCCCGGCCTGAACGACTTCGTGGCCGCCGATGGCAGCGCCCTGCACCCGCCCGTGGCCCCCGTCTTCTGGTCCTTCCGCGTCATGGTCGGCACGGGTGTGGCGATGCTTGGCCTCTCATGGCTCGGCGCCGCCCTGCTGTGGCGGCGCGGGGCCGATGCCCTGCCGCGTCCCTACCTCCACGCCCTCACCGCCATGACCTTCGCCGGATGGATCGCCACCCTTGCGGGCTGGTATACGACCGAGATCGGCCGCCAGCCGTGGCTGGTGCAGGGCGTGCTGACCACCGAGGCCGCCGTGGGCGATGTGGCGGGCGGCATGGTGCTTTCGTCGCTCCTTGCCTATCTCGCGGTCTATGTGCTGCTCCTTGCCGCCTATATCGGCGCGCTCTTCCATCTTGCGCGGAAAGGGTCCGTCTTCCCGGCCGCCCCCGCCCTGCAACCGGCGGAGTAAGCCCGTGTTCGACCCGCAAACCCTCCCCCTGATCTTCGCAAGCCTCATGGGCCTGTCGATCCTGCTCTATGTCGTGCTCGACGGCTTCGACCTTGGCGTGGGCCTCCTTTTCCCCTTCGCCACGGAAGCCGAGCGTGACCGCATGATCGCCTCGATCGGACCCTTCTGGGATGCCAACGAAACATGGCTGGTGCTTGCCATCGGCCTCCTCCTCGTCGCCTTTCCCGCCGCGCATGGCGCGATCCTGACCGCGCTCTACCTGCCCGTGGCGGTCATGCTGATCGGGCTGATCCTGCGCGGCGTGGCCTTCGAGTTCCGCGCCAAGGCCCCCGTCGCGCACAAGCGCCCGTGGGATGCGGCCTTCTGGGCGGGCAGCCTGATGACCGCGCTGTCGCAGGGCTTCATGCTCGGCCTTTACATCATGGGCCTGCGCTGGGGCTGGGCCGAGATCGCCTTTGCCAGCCTGACCGCCGTGGCCTTGGCCGTGGCCTACAGCTTCATCGGTGCCGGCTGGACGATCCTGAAGACCGATGGCGCCTTGCAGATCAAGGCCGTGACATGGGCGCGCGGCGGCATCTGGGGCGTGGTGCTCGGCATGGGGGCAGTCTCGGTTGCAACGCCGCTCGTCAGCCCGCGCATCTTCGACAAATGGTTCCGCTTTCCCGAAATCGTGGCCCTCGCCCCCCTGCCGATGATGTCGGGCCTGCTCGTGGCCCTCCTCTGGCTCTCGCTCCGCCGCCTGCCCACGCGCGACGACAGCTTCGCATGGTTCCCCTTTGCGGGTGCTGTGACACTCATGGTGCTCGGCTTCTTCGGGATGGCCTACAGCTTCTACCCCTACATCGTGCCGGACCGGCTGACCATCTGGCAGGCCGCCTCCTCGACCGAGGCGCTGACGATCATCCTCGTCGGCACGCTCTTCGTGCTGCCGGTGATCCTGTGCTACACTGTGCTCGCCTATGTCATCTTCCGCGGCAAGGCCACGAAGCTGAGCTACGTCTAGACCCCGAAACCCACGGCCAACAGGCCCAGCGCCGCCGGACCGCTCTGGATGAACAGGATACGGCGCGAGGCGGTGGCCGCGCCGTAAAGCCCCGCGACCATCACGCAGCCCAGAAAGAAGACCGCAAGCGCAAAGCCCGCGCCCGCCACCCCTTCGGCCAAGGCCCAGAACAGCCCCGCCGCAAGGAAGCCGTTATACAGGCCCTGATTGCCCGCCATCACCTTGGTCGCGCGGGCAAACTCTTCGGTCGTGCCAAAGGCGGCGCGGGTGCGTGGCGCGTCCCAGCGGAACATCTCGAGCACCATGATATAGACATGCAGCGCTCCGATTGCCGCCACCAGACCCGCCCCGATCACGCCGCAGGCATCCGGCTCTCGACCATCCCCGCATACCAGCTTGCGCCAAAGGGGATCACATCGTCGTCGAAGTTATATGCGGGGTGATGCACCATCGCCGTGTCGCCATTGCCCACGAAGATATAGGCCCCCGGCCGCTCGTTCAGCATGAAGCTGAAATCCTCGGCCCCCATCAGCGGTGCGGTGTTGTCATCCACCTGCCCCGATACGGCGCGCGCCACCTCGACCGCGTAGCGGGTGTTGTCGGGGGCGTTCACCGTCACCGGATAGCCGCGCGCGTAATCGACATGCGCGGTCGCGCCAAAGGCCATCGCCACGCCCGCGACCACCTCGGAGATCCGCTTCTCCACGAAATCCTGCACGGCATGGTCCATCGTCCGCACAGTGCCCTTCATCTTCACCACCTGCGGGATGACGTTATGCGCGGTGCTGTCCGTCTCGACCGTGCAGACCGAGACGACGACCTGCTTCAGCGGGTCCACGTTCCGGCTTGCGATGCTTTGCAGGGCCACGATGATCTGCGCCGCCACCAGCGTGGCGTCGATGCAGTCATGGGGCTTCGCCGCATGGCCGCCCTTGCCTGTCACCACCACCTCGAACTGGTCCGCCGCCGCCATCAGCGCGCCGGGGCGGATCGCGAAATGCCCCACCGGAATCCCCGGCATGTTGTGCATCCCGTAAACCTCCTGGATGCCCCAGCGGTCCATCATCCCGTCCGCCACCATCTCGCGCCCGCCACCGCCGCCCTCTTCGGCAGGCTGGAAGATCACCACCGTGGTCCCGTCGAAATTCCGCGTCTCGCACAGGTATTTCGCAGCCCCCAGCAGCATCGCCGTATGGCCGTCATGCCCGCAGGCATGCATCTTTCCGGGCACCTTCGAGGCATAGGGAACCCCCGTCTGTTCCCTGATCGGCAGCGCGTCCATATCGGCGCGCAGCCCCACCACACGGCCCGATCCGGTGTTCCGCCCGCGGATCACACCCACCACACCCGTGCGCCCGATCCCCTCGACCACCTCGTCGCAGCCAAAGCCGCGCAGCAACTCCGCCACCCGCGCGGCGGTGCGGTGTACGTCGAACAGCAGTTCGGGATGCTCATGGAAATCGCGCCGCCACGCGGTGATCTCGGGCAGCAATTCGGCGAAGCGGTTCTTGACGGGCATGGGGTCTCTCCTTCGCCCCCATGCTGCGCCAAACCCGCCCTTCCCTGCAACCCCCTCAGCCGAAACGCCGCCGCGCATCGAGCGCCAGCCCCGTCCCGACCGAACCGAGCATATCCCCCGTCGCCAGCTTCGCCGCAGGCAGCGCCCGCGCCACGGTGGCCCGCAAGAGCGGCAGATGCGACGATCCGCCGGTCAGGAAAACCGTCGAAATCCGCTCCGCCCCCAACCCCGCGTCGCGCAGCGTGTCGGCGATCAGCGCGGCGATCCGCGCCACGGGGGCCTCCACCGCCGCCTCGAACCGGTCGCGCCGCGCCACGGGGTTCGGCCCGCCCGACAGCGGCCCCAGCATCAGCCGCGCCGCCTCCTCGTCCGAGAGCGCGATCTTGACCCGCTCCACCTCCATCGCCAGCGCATGGCCCTTGCGCCCCTCGACCACCCGCATCATCCGCTCCACCAGCTCCGGCCGGTCCGCCTCCAGCCGCAGGGCCTTGAGGTCCGCCGCCGTCCGCGCCGTGTAAAGCGCGTTGATCCGGTGCCATGTGGCAAGGTCGAGGTAATAGTGACGCGGCATCAAACCCGTGCCGCCCTTGGTCGGTGCCAGATAACCCATATGCGGCATCGCCTCGGCGAGCGAGAGCAAACGGTCGAAATCCGTCCCCCCGACCCGGATGCCGCCATTGGCCAATACATCCCCCATCCGCTGCGGCGCCCGCGCCCGCTCGGGCGAGAGCCGCAGGATCGAGATGTCCGAAGTCCCGCCCCCGATGTCGAAGACCAGCACCACCTCTTCGGCAGCCAAGCCCTGCTCGTAATGCAAGGCCGCCGCCACGGGTTCATACTGGAACTCCACCTCCGTGAACCCGCAGGCCTTGGCGATCCCTTCCAGCGCCGCCTCGGCCGCCGCATCCCCGCCCGCATCGTCATCCACGAAATGCACGGGCCGCCCGAAGACCGCCTGCCGCATCCCCGGCTGCACCGCATCGAGCCGCGACCGCAACTCGCCGATGAACCGCGCCACCACGTCGCGGAAGCTGACCGACCGCCGCCCCACAACCGTCCGCTCTCCGAACAGCGCCGAACCGAGCGTGCTCTTCAACCCCCGCATCAGCCGCCCGTCCTCGCCTTCAAGGTAAGCCGCCATCGCCGCCCGCCCGAAAAAGGCGCCGCCCCCCTCCGCCTCGAAGAACACCGCCGAAGGCAGGGTCACATGCGCCCCCTCCAGCGCCACCAGCCATGCGCCCGTGGCATCTGCCAGACCCACGGTCGAATTCGACGTGCCGAAATCGACCCCCGCGAAATGCTGCGCCATGCCTGCCCCCGATTGCAAAGCGTGCGGCCTAACCCCTTGCGCTGCCCGAGTAAAGAGAGGGGCGCCGCCCCTCGCCCGCAAGCGGGCTGACCCCGGAGTATTTTCCGCAAGGATGAAGCAGGCAGCTTCCTCTTGCCTGAAATATCCTCGGGGGGTGCGGGGGGCAGACGGCCCCCCGCCGGCTAAAGCGAAGGCCCCGGTTCCAGCTTGGTCCCGTCGCTGAACCGCGACAGGCGGAAGCGGGTCAGATCATGGCCCGTGTCGCGCCCCTCGACCAGATCGGCCACCACCCGCCCCATGCCCGGCCCGATGCCGAAGCCGTGGCCGGACAGGCCCGTGGCGATGGTCAGGCCGGGGATGCGCGCGGCATGGTCGATCACCGGAACCACATCGGGCATGGTGTCGATCATCCCCGCCCATGCGGCACGCAAGGAAGGGCGGCCAAGTGCCGGAAACGCCTTGGCAAAATGCGCCTGCACCGCCCCGATCCGCGCCATGTTCGGCGCAGGGTTCAGGATGCGCATCCGCTCGAAGGGGGTCACGTCCTCCGCCGACCAGCGGCGGCGCGTGGTCCATGCGTCGGGAAAGCCCTTGGGGGCTGCGGGGCGGAAGCTGGCAGAGCGCCAGTCCTTTTTCAGAACCGGCAGGAAATCCAACAGGTTGCGGAAGGCATCGGGACCGACATGGAAATCATGCCCGCCCCCCGGCGCGATGGAATAGCCCCCGTCCGCGCGGCGGCGAAAGGCGAAATCGTCGTCGCAGGCATTGCCGGCAAAGACCTCGGCCATCGGCTCGGTCGCGGCGACCGATGCCAGAACCGCAAGCTGCGGGATATGCACACCCGATGCACGCAAAAAGAGCGAGGACCACGCGCCCCCCGCCACGACGACCCGTTCGCAGGCGATGCGCCCGCGATCCGTCACCACCCCCGCCACGCGCCCTGCGGCAAGGTCGAGCGTGCGGACCGCGCACCCCTCGACGATCACCGCCCCGCGCCGCGCCGCCCCTTCGGCCAAAAGCGGCACCGCCGCCCAAGGCTCCGCCCGCGCGTCCGATGGCGTGAAAAGGCCCGCCGTCCAAGGCTTCACCGACCCCTTCAGCCGCGCCGCGACCTCGGACCCCGACAGCATGTCGAGCGACAGCCCCATCTCCACCGCCCGCTTGCGCCACGCCTCGAACCCCGCCACCTCGCGCTCGGTCCGGGCAAGGTAGAGCACCCCTTCCTGCCGGAAGCCCAACCCCTCGCCGATTTCTTGCGACAGCGACTGCCAGATGCGCATGGATTCCATCATGATCGGCAGTTCGGAAAAATCCCGCCCCTGCTGCCGGATCCAGCCCCAGTTCCGGCTCGACTGTTCGCCCGCGATCCGGCCCTTTTCGCAGAGCGTGACCTTCACCCCCCGCCCGGCCAGAAACCACGCGGTCATCACCCCCATGACGCCGCCACCCACCACGACCACATCGCAGGCTGCGGGCAAGGGTCCGGCGAAGCGGATCGGTGTCGTGTCGTTGATCGGAAAGCGCATCAGGAAAGCTCCGCCAGCAGCCGCTCCATAAAGGCCTGCCCCGCCGCGAATTCGCTCAGCTCGATGTATTCATCCGCCTGATGCGCCTGCGCGATATCCCCCGGCCCGCAGACCACCGCCGAATAGCCCGCCTCCTGAAACTGCCCCGCCTCGGTGCCATAGGAAACAACGCCCGACGCATTGTCCCCCGTCAGCCGCCGCACCAGCGCCGCAGCTTCCCCCTCCACCTCCGGCACCAGCGCGGGCACGCCGAAGAAGCGGTGCAGGTGCACCCCCGCCTCGGGGCGTACCGCCTTCATCGCGGCATCAAGCTTTTCCGCCTCTTGCGCGAAACGGTCCGCCCACTGGTCCACGCTTTCCCCCGGCACCACGCGCATCTCCACCGCAAAGCGGCAATCGGCGGCGGTGATGTTATGCGCCGTCCCGCCCGAGATCATGCCCACGTGAAAGGTCGTATAGGGCGGGTCGAAAACGGCGGCCAAGGGACCTGGCGTTGCCGCCACCTGCTCGGCGTTGCGCTCGTTCACCCAACCGATCAGCCGCGCCCCTTCAAGGATCGCCGAAACGCCATAGGGCAGCAGCGAGGAATGGACCTCGTAGCCCTTCATATTGACGAAGAACCCCGTCCCGCCCTTGTGCCCCTCGATCAGCTTCATGCGGCTCGGCTCGCCGATCACCGCCGCAGACCCCTTGGGCAGGTGCTTCTGCATCTCCTCGATCATCGGCGGCGCGCCCGTGCAGCCGATTTCCTCGTCGTAGGACAGTGCAAGTTGCAGTGGCCGCTTCACCCCGCGCTTCGCCGCCTCGACCAGCGCCCAGATCGACAGCGCGTCGAACCCCTTCATGTCGCAGGTGCCGCGCCCGTAAAGCCGCCCGTCCCGTTGCGTCACCGTCCAGGGGTCCGAGGTCCAGACCTGCCCCTCTACGGGGACCACATCCGTATGGCCCGAGAGCACCACCGCCCCCTCTTCCCACGGGCCGACATGGGCAAAGATCGCGGCCTTCTGCCCTTCGGCATGGTATTGGCGATGCGACCGGATGCCGTGACTGGCGAGATACCCCTCCACCCAATCCACCAGCGGCAGGTTCGTGTCATGGCTGACGGTGGGAAACTTGACCAGCCGCTCAAGGATCTGACGGGGGCTCAACGTCTCGGCGGAGTGCATGATGATGACCTTCGGGTGATTTCGCCCAAAGCTTCCGCCAAGCGGCAGCGCCGTCAAGCCCCCCGAACTTGACGTTACGTCACCACACACAAGACAGTTGCGGGAACGTGATTTTTCCGTGAAGCTTACGTCAACGGAAAGCGCCGCGATGCGGACAAGCTTTCTTTAATAAACAATAACAAAGACCTAGGGGGGTCTGCTCTATGCCCGACGGGGCGCTGCCTGTCCTCGATGTCCGGGGGCTAAAGACCGTTTTCCGCACGCGCAGCGGCGAAATCCATGCCGTGAACTCGGTCAGCTTCATGCTGCGCCCGGGCGAACTCTTGGGCGTCGTCGGCGAAAGCGGCTCGGGCAAGTCTGTCACGATGATGTCGCTCATCGGCCTCCTCCCCTCCCCTCCGGCCGAGGTGCGGGCCGGTCAGGTCATGCTTGGCGGTCAGGACCTTCTGCGCATCTCGCCCCGCGAATTGCAGGACGTGCGCGGCGCCAAGGTCGGCTTCGTGTTCCAGGACCCGATGACCAGCCTCAACCCCGTCTTCACCGTCGGCAGCCAGATCATGGAGCCGCTGATCCGCCACATGGGCCTGACCAAGGCCCAGGCGCGCGACCGCGCGGCCGAGCTGCTCGCCCTCGTCGGCATCCCCGATGCCAAGGCACGGCTGAAAGCCTATCCGCACCAGTTCTCGGGCGGGATGCGCCAACGGGTGATGATCGCCATCGCCCTTGCCTGCGACCCCGACGTGCTCATTGCCGACGAACCCACCACCGCGCTCGACGTGACGATCCAGGCGCAGATCCTCGAACTCGTCAAAGACCTGCGCCAGAAACTCGGCATGGCGATCATCTGGATCACCCATGACCTCGGCGTCATCGCGGGCATCGCCGACCGTGTCATGGTCATGTATGGCGGGCAGGTCGTGGAACAGGGACCGGTGGCGCAGCTTTTCTCGGACCCGCGCCACCCCTATACGCGCGCGCTGCTCAAGACCATTCCCTCGCTCACGGGGGAACGCAGCGGTCGATTGCAGGTTATCGAAGGGCAGCCGCCCATCATGACCGCCGCCCCCACCGCCTGCCCCTTCCGCGCCCGCTGCGCCCATGCCTTCGACCTTTGCCATGTCGAAAATCCGGCCCGCCGCCCGCTCGACGCCCGCCCCGTGGGCGAAGGCCACGACGTCGCCTGCCACTGGTCGCCGGAGGGCGCATGATGCCGACCGCTGAAAACCCGCTGGTCCGCGTGCAGGGCCTCAAGATGCACTTCCCGATCTACGCGGGCCTCCTGCGCCGCCGCGCGGGCGAGGTGAAGGCGGTCGATGGCGTCAGCTTCGACATCATGCAGGGCGAAACCCTCGGCCTCGTCGGGGAATCGGGCTGCGGCAAATCGACGGTGGGCCGCACGCTCCTGCGGCTTTACGACCCCACCGCAGGCTCTGTCGTGATCGACGGCGAGGATATCGCCACCCTCTCGCCCGAAGCCCTGCGCAAGAAACGCCCCACCATGCAGATGGTGTTCCAAGACCCGCAAGCCAGCCTCAACCCGCGCATGACGCTTGCCACGATCATCGCGGAACCCCTGGACGAACACACCGACTGGAACGCCGAGAAAAAGCTCGCCCGCGTGCACGAACTGATGGATCAGGTCGGTCTAAACCGCGCCTTCGCCTCGCGCTATCCGCATGAATTCTCGGGCGGGCAGCGCCAGAGGATCGGCATCGCCCGCGCCCTCGCGCTCAACCCCAAATTCATCGTCTGCGACGAACCCATCGCCGCCCTCGACGTCTCGATCCAGGCGCAGGTCGTCAACCTGCTCGAAGATTTGCAGGACCGTCTGGGCCTGACCTATCTCTTCATCAGCCACGACCTTTCGATGGTGCGCCACATCGCGGACCGCGTGGCGGTGATGTATCTGGGCCAGATCGCCGAACTTTCACCCCGCGACGCGCTCTATTCCCGCCCGCTGCACCCCTATGCGCAGGCGCTTCTCTCCGCCGTGCCGGAACCCGACCCCGCGCGCGAATCATCGCGCAAGCGCATCATCTTGCAGGGCGACGTTCCATCGCCCGCCAACCCGCCGCAGGGCTGCAACTTCTGCACCCGCTGCCCGCGCGTCTTCGACCGTTGCCGCATCGACGAACCGCAACTGGCCGAGGTGGAGCCGGGCCGCTTCGTCGCCTGCCACCTTTATTCCGATAACCAAACCGGCGGACAAACCGCCGGAACCGAGGCCAACGAGCCAACCAACAAGGAGAACGTTCAATGAAACTGAAGACACTTCTTCTGGGTGCGGCGGCAGCCTTTGCGCTGGCACCCGCAGCACATGCCGAGCGCGGCGCGGACGGCGAGGTGAAGCTCACCTTCCCGCAGGCCGTGTCGATCATGAACCCCTATCTCACGGGCGGAACCAAGGACATCTACGCCTCGTCGCTCGTGCTGGAGCCGCTGGCGGGCCTGACGCCCGAAGGCGTGCTGGTCCCGAAACTCGTGACCGAAATCCCGACCAAGGAAAATGGCGGGGTTTCCGAGGACATGACCTCGATCACGTGGAAACTGCTGCCGGACCTCAAGTGGTCGGACGGCACCCCGGTTACTGCGGATGACGCGGTGTTTACGTGGAAATACTGCACCGATCCCGCGGGCGGCTGCTCGCAGGCGACCAAATACGAAGGCGTCGCCTCGGTCGAGGCGGTCGATCCCTCGACCATCAAGGTCACGTTCAGCGGACCCAAGGCGAACCCCTATACCGCCTTCGTCAGCGCGCTGTCGCCGGTCCTGCAAAAGAAGCAATTCGAAGCCTGCCTTGGCGCGGCAGCACCGACCTGCACCGACCCGAACAACATGCCCGTCGGCACCGGCCCCTTCATGGTGACGGGCTTTACCGTCAACGATACCGTGTCTTTGGCCGCGAACCCCAACTATCGTGATCCGGCCAAACCGGCCTTCGCCACGGCGGTGATCAAAGGCGGCGGCGATGCCGAAGGCTCGGCCCGCGCCGTGATGGAAACCGGCGAATTCGACTACGCCTGGAACACGCAGATTCCGCCCGAAACGCAGGAATCGATGAAGGCCGCGGGCAAAGGCCAGTTCGTCGTCGCCTTCGGCACGCTGGTCGAGCGGATCGAGATGAACACGACCGACCCCGATCCGGCCCTGCCGGAAGGCGAGCGTGCCACCGCCAAGCACCCCCACCCGATCCTGTCGGACATCAAGGTGCGCACGGCCCTGTCGAAAGCCATCGACCGCTCGATCCTCGTCGAGGTCGGTTACGGCGCGGGTGGCAAGCCCACCTGCAACGTGATCCCCGGACCCGAAGGCTGGGCTTCGGACAACGAAGGCTGCATCGCGCAGGACATGGAAGGCGCCAAGGCGCTCTTGGATGAAGCGGGCTGGACCGACAGCGACAGCGACGGCATCCGCGACAAGGATGGCAAGAAGCTGCACATCCTGTATCAAACCACCGTCAACCCGATCCGTCAGGACTTCCAGGCCCTGATCAAGGACTGGTGGACCGAGCTTGGCGTCGAGGTGGAGCTGAAGGCCATCGACCCGGGCGTCTTCTTCGGTGGCGACCCCGGCTCGCCGGACACCTTCCAGAAGTTCTATGCCGACGTCGAGATGTATGCCAACAACTCGGAAAGCCCCGATCCGGAAAGCTATCTGGGCCAGTACCAGTGCAAGAACGCGCCTTCGCCGGAAACCCAGTGGCAGGGCGAGAACATCAACCGCTTCTGCACGCCGGAATATGACGCGCTCTACGCGACCCTTGCCACCACGACCGACATCGCGGCACGGCAGGACATCGCCAAGAAGCTGAACGACATGGTGACGAAGGACTCCATGATCGTGGTTCCGCTGGTCCACCGCGGCACGCTCTCGGCCCATTCGAACACTCTGGGCGGTGTCCAGATCAACGCATGGGACTCCGAGATGTGGAACGCCGCCGACTGGTTCCGCGTGAAGTGACACCCTGACGATGCGCGGGGCCGGACCATCCGGCCCCGCCGCTTTCCCGTAACCCCAAGGCGCAGGGCATGTTCACCTATACGCTTCGCAGGCTCTTGCTGGCCGTTCCGATCCTGCTGGTCATCAGCCTCGTGATCTTTCTGCTGGTCGATCTTGCGCCCGGTTCGCCCATGTCCGAAATCCCGCTGACCGTGCCGCCCGATGTGCGCCAGAAGATGATCGAGGCGCTGGGGGCCGACCAGCCTGTCTTCGTGCGCTATCTTTTGTGGCTGAAACAGTTTTTCTGGATCGAACCGATGACCCTGTTCGACCACTGGTTCGGAACGTCCATCGTCGAGGGGCAACAGCGCATCCTGTCTTGGCAATCGCGCAGCCCCGTCTTCACCATCATCGGCCAACGCATCCCGCAGACGCTGACCGTCGTGGGCACCGCCTATCTGGTCGGCATCCTGATCGCCCTGCCCATCGGCATCTATTCGGCCTACCGGCAGTATTCCTTTTTCGACCAACTCGGCACGCTCTTCGCCATGATCGGCTTCTCGGTGCCCACCTTCTTTTCCGGCACGCTTTTCATCATCATCTTCGCCGTCTGGCTTGGCTGGCTGCCGACGAAATACGACACCATGCTCGAAGTGACGGACTGGTCGAGCTTCATGCAACAGGTGAAGCAAATGGCGCTGCCCGTCATGACGCTGGGCCTTGCCAATGCCGCCACCATAAGCCGCTACATGCGGTCTTCGATGCTGGACAACATGCAGATGGATTACGTGCGCACAGCGCGCGCCAAGGGGATGCGGGAAAAGACCGTGGTGCTGCGGCACGTGCTGCGCAATTCGCTCATTCCTGTCGTCACCGTCATCGCGCTTGGCATCCCGTCGATCTTTGGCGGGGCCATCATCACGGAAAATCTGTTCGGCGTGAACGGCATAGGGGCTGCGCTGATCGGCGCGATCCATGCCAACGACCTGCCGATGGTGCAGACGCTCGCCTTCATCTTCGCGGTGCTGATCGTGCTTTTCAACCTGATCGCCGATATCCTTTACGGCCTTCTCGACCCACGGATCCGCTATGACTGACACCAGCGCCGCCGCCCGCCCGAAACGTCCGAAATCTTCCAGCCCCCTGCTGGCCATCTGGGCGCAGTTCCGCAGCCACAAGGGCGCGGTCTTCGGGCTGTGCGTGCTGGGCTTCATGCTGGTCGCCGTGGTCATCGGCCCGTGGCTCTGGGTGCCCGAGAAGCTTTCGGTCGCGCAGGCGATCAAGCTGAAAAATCAGGGCCCCTCCTTGCGCTTTCCGCTCGGGACCGACCAGTTGGGGCGGGACATGCTGGCACGGATGCTGCTTGCGGGGCGCATCTCGCTGGCGGTGGGGATGGTGGCAATGACCATCGCCATCGTTTTCGGCACGCTGATCGGGGTGCTTGCGGGCTATTTCCGCCGCCTCGACGGGCCATTGATGCGGCTTGCGGACATGTTCCTCGCCCTGCCGCTGATCCCGCTTCTGCTCGTCATGGTGATGCTTTTCCGTGACAAGATCGCGGGTCTGATCGGGCCGGAGCTTGGAGCCTTTGCCCTGATCGTCTTTGCCATCGGCGTCACGTCATGGATGGCGACCGCGCGGATCGTGCGGGGCGAGGTCCTGACACTGAAGGAACGGGAATACGTCCTCGCCGCACGGTCGATCGGCGTGCGGCCGAACCGGATCATCCTGCGCCATATCCTGCCCAACGTCGTCTCGCCCGTCATGGTGGCGGCGACACTGGGCGTGGCCGAGGCGATCATCACGGAATCGGTGCTGTCCTTCCTCGGCCTCGGCTTCCCGCCGGATTTCCCGACATGGGGGCGGTTGCTCTATGACGGCCTGCAATATATGCAGGTCTATCCGGAACGGGTGATCTGGCCGGGGCTGGCGATTTCGCTGACAGTGCTGTCGGTCAACTATATCGGCGACGGCCTGCGCGACGCGCTCGACCCGCGCATCCGCGGGCGCTGAAGAAGGGGGGCCGTCTGCCCCCCTCGGCCTTACGGCCTCACCCCCCGAGGATATTTGGGGCGAGAGGAAGGGGTCAGTCGAAGTGGTTGCGGATGCGGCGCACCATGAGCCAGACGCCGGCAAGGACGACAGGCGTCAGGATCGCCATCAACCCGCCGTGGCTGATGTGGAAAGGATGGGCCAGCGGCTCCAGCGCATAGGCGGCAAGGTTGACCGCGTAATAGCTGATCGCCACCGTCGAAAGCCCCTCGACCGTGCGTTGCAGCCGCAATTGCAGATCGGCGCGGCGGTCCATGCTTTCCAGCAGTTTCTGGTTCTGGGCCGAGCGTTCCACATCGACCCGCGTGCGGAGGAGTTCGGCCGCCCGCTGCGCCCGCTCCGCCATGCTGCGCAAACGCGCCTCGGCCGATTTCACCGTCCGCATGGCGGGGTCATAGCGGCGCATCATGAATTCGCCGAAGGTCTGGCGCCCTTGGATCCGCTGCTCGCGCAACACCTCGATCCGCTGGTTGACGATGGCCTCATAGGCCGCGGTCGCACCGAAGCGGAAGGTGTAATTCACGGCAAGGCTTTCAAGCTCGGCCGAGATGGTCAGAAGCTCGTGCAAGGCCGCCTCCGGCGACCGCGCCGAAGTGTCCAGCGCCGAGACGAGGTCCGACAGTTGCGGGTCGAGCGCATTGAGCCGCGTGGTCAACTGCCGCGACCGCATCAGCCCGAGCATGGACATCGAGCGATAGGTCTCCACCTCGCACAGCCGCTGCACGATGCGCCCGATGCGGCGTTCGCCCGTGCCTGGGCGGACGAAGACGGCAAAGCGCATATGCCCCGCCGGATCGATGCGGAAATCCCCCGCGATGATCGCCGCCCCGTCCACGATGCGGCTGATGGCAAGGCTTTCGGGAACGAACCAGTCCTCGACCTTTTCCAGCACCTCGGTTTCATCCTCGGGCAGGATTTCCACACGGATCAGCACCGAACAGACCCGCTTTCCCGGCGCTTCGGCCAGCCAGTCCTCGGGGAAAACCTCGGCCTCGACCGGATCGAAGGGGCGGTCCGAGACCCCCTTCACAAAGGCCGAATAGGTCACGAATTCGGTATGGCTTTCCCACTTCAACTCGGCCCGCCCGATGGCGCCCGAGAAATGCGTGGCATCGGGCTGCGGATGGGCCGACCCGTTGCGGTCGAGCAGGTCGAGAAGATGCGCCCGATCCTTTGCCCGGTCACGGTTCGCCGCCGCCACGGGTTCCTTGATCGCCACATAGACCGCATGGCATGGCGCCGCGAGCGAGGGGAAGGGCCGCGCGTGCAGCTCGTTCACAAGGGCGTAGCGAAGCGGGTGGTCGGCGATGCTGGGCATTTTGGTCCTGTCGGTTTGCACACCAGATAGGGCGGGCTGCGCTTCATCTCCATGAAAAGGGCGGAATACGCGGGTATGCAATGCTGCTGTTGCAGAAAAGCAAAAGGCCCCGCAGCTTTTGCGGGGCCTGATGCGGCTTGCGCCTGACGTTTCGCAAGCTTGGCGGGTCAGTCGATCATCGGCAGAAGCTGGTCGATCGACTTCTTCGCGTCACCATAGAACATGCGCGTGTTCTCCTTGAAGAACAGCGGGTTCTCGATGCCCGAATAGCCCGTCCCCTGCCCGCGCTTCGAAACGAACACCTGCTTGGCCTTCCAGCATTCCAGCACCGGCATGCCGGCGATGGGGCTGTTGGGGTCTTCCTGTGCCGCAGGGTTCACGATGTCGTTCGAGCCGATGACGATGGCCACATCCGTCTCGGGGAAGTCCTCGTTGATCTCGTCCATCTCCAGAACGATGTCATAGGGAACCTTGGCCTCGGCCAGCAGCACGTTCATATGCCCCGGCAGGCGGCCCGCGACGGGGTGGATGGCGAAGCGGACGTTCTTGCCCTTGGCGCGCAGTTTGCGGGTCAGTTCCGAAACGCTTTGCTGTGCCTGTGCGACCGCCATGCCATAGCCCGGGATGATGATGATGCTGTCGGCATCGTTCAGGGCTGCGGCGACACCTTCGGCATCGATGGCGATCTGTTCGCCGGTCACTTCCATCGCGGGGCCGGTGGTGCCACCGAAACCGCCGAGGATCACCGACACGAAAGACCGGTTCATCGCCTTGCACATGATATAGGACAGGATCGCACCCGAGGAACCCACCAGCGCACCCACTACGATCAGCAGGTCGTTCGACAGCGAGAAGCCGATCGCCGCCGCCGCCCAGCCGGAATAGCTGTTCAGCATCGACACGACCACGGGCATGTCCGCCCCGCCGATCCCCATGATCAGGTGATAGCCGATGAAGAAGGCGGCAAGCGTCATCCCGATCAGCGCAAGCGACGAGCCGCTTTGCAGATAGACGAACAGCAGCACGAGCGAGATCAGCGCCGCCGCAGCGTTCAGCACATGCCCGCCCGGCAGCTTCTTGGCCTTGCCATCCACCTTTCCGGCAAGCTTGCCGAAGGCGATGACCGAACCCGTAAAGGTCACGGCCCCGATGAACACGCCAAGGAAGGTCTCGACCCGCAGGATGTTGACCAATGCCCCCGCCTGCGGATCGGCGAGCTTGTGCGCCAGCGTCGCGGCAAAGCCCGTCGCCGCCTCGCGCGCGGCTTCGTCCATGCCCTGCACCAGCGCCAGTTCGATATGGCTGTTGTAGCCGATGAACACCGCCGCCAGACCGACGAGGCTGTGCATCGCCGCGACAAGCTGCGGCATCTCGGTCATCTGGACCTTTTGCGCCACATACCAGCCGATCACGCCGCCCACGGCGACCATGACAAGGGAAATGACCCAGTTCCCCGCACCCGGCCCGTAAAGCGTTGCCGCCACGGCCAAGGCCATGCCGACGATGCCATACCACACCGCCCGCTTCGCGCTTTCCTGCCCCGAAAGGCCGCCCAGCGACTGGATGAAAAGAACTGCCGCGACGACATAGGCAGCGGTCGTAAATCCGTATTCCATTCCGCGCCCCTTACGACTTCTGGAACATGGCGAGCATGCGACGCGTCACCATGAAGCCACCGAAAATGTTGATACCGGCCATAAAGACCGACAGCGCCCCAAGGATCACGACAAGCCAGTTGCCCGACCCGATCTGCATCAGCGCGCCAAGGATGATGATCGACGAGATCGCGTTGGTCACAGCCATCAGCGGGGTGTGGAGCGAATGCGACACGTTCCAGATCACCTGCACGCCGACATAGACCGACAGCACGAAGACGATGAAGTGCGACATGAAGCTGGCAGGCGCGAACAGCCCCGCGGCAAGGATCAGCGCCCCGCCCACGACCAGCATCGTCACCTGATTGCGCGTCTGCGCCTTGAAGGCCGCGGTTTCCTGCGCCCGCTTCTCTTCGGGCGTCAGTTCCTTCGGCTTCTCCTTCGGCTTTGCCGCCGCGATGGCCGCGATCTTCGGCGGCGGCGGCGGGAAGGTCACGGCCCCCTCATGCGCCACGGTCGCGCCGCGGATCACGTCATCCTCCATGTTGTGGACGATCATGCCATCCTTCTTGGGCGTCAGGTCCGTCAGCATGTGGCGGATGTTAGTCGAATAAAGCGTCGAGGCCTGCGCCGCCATCCGGCTGGGGAAGTCGGTGTAGCCGACGATGGTGACACCGTTGTCGGTCACGATCTTCTGGTCCGGCACGGTCAGGTCGCAGTTGCCGCCACGCTCGGCGGCAAGGTCCACGATCACCGACCCCGGCTTCATCATCTTGACCATATCCTCGGTCCAGAGCTTCGGCGCGGGGCGTCCGGGGATCAGGGCAGTGGTGATGACGATATCCATTTCCGGCGCAAGCTCGCGGAACTTCGCAAGCTGCTTTTCGCGGAACTCGGGGCTTGAGGGGGCCGCATAGCCGCCGGTCGCCGCACCGTCCTGCGCCTGTTCGAATTCGAGGAAGACGAAATTCGCCCCCATCGATTCAATCTGCTCGGCCACTTCGGGACGCACGTCGAAGGCATGGACGATGGCACCAAGGCTGACGCTCGTCCCGATCGCGGCCAGACCCGCCACGCCCGCGCCGACGATCAGCACCTTGGCGGGGGGCACCTTGCCCGCCGCCGTCACCTGCCCCGTGAAAAAACGGCCAAAGTTGTTGCCCGCTTCGATCACCGCGCGATACCCGGCGATGTTCGCCATCGACGACAGCGCGTCCATCTTCTGCGCGCGGGAAATCCGCGGCACCATGTCCATCGCGACGACCGTGGCACCCTGATCGGCAACCAGCTTCAGAAGCGCGTCGTTCTGGGCGGGCCAGAAGAAGGAAATCAGCGTCTGCCCCTTCTTCAGAAGCTTCGCCTCCTTCTCGTCGGGGCCGCGCACCTTGACGACGACATCGACCGCATCGAACAGCGCCTTGGCGGTCTTCACGACCTCCACACCCGCCGCCTTGTAGGTCTCGTCCGAAAAGCCGGCTTTTGCGCCCGCGCCCGATTCAATGACGCAAGTGTGGCCCAGCTTGGCCAAGGCCTGCGCCGAATCCGGCGTCATGGCGACGCGGTTCTCGCCCTCGAATATCTCTTTCGGTGCCCCGATCTTCACGCTCTCTCCCCCGACTCTGGATCGACCCCTGCGCAGCAAGGGTCCCGTTCCTGCCCAGCGCGACTTAACACCGCGCAACAATATTTCAAACGAAATCGCCTTTGCGTCACAACCAACGCCTCACGCGACCCGCCCATTCCTCGAATTCCGGCCCGAAGGCAAGCCGCAACCGTGCCTCTTCGTCCCTGATGAACCGCTCGCGGATCACCAGCATGAACAGCGGCACAAGCGGCAGCGCCAGCGGCACATCCAGCCACAGCACGGCGGCCAGCAAGACCAGCGTATCGCCCAGATAGATCGGATTGCGCGACAGCCGGAACACCCCGCTCTGCACCAGCCGCAGCGGCGCGCGATGCGGGACGAAGGTGGTCTTGGCCCGCGCCATCTCGCGCAGCGCCAGCCCCATCAGGCCAAGGCCCAGCGCCACCAGCGCCCCCGCGACCATCGCCCCCGCCCCGCCGAAAGCCGCCAAGGGCAACGCCTTGCCCATCAGCCAGACGACCAGCACGAAAAGCGCAAGCCAAAGCGGCGGCAGATCGAGCGTCATCGGCATTGGCGGCAACCCTCCCCTTCGCGGCACTCCGGCGGCATCCTGCTTCGGACCCCCCTTTTTCCGTCCGCAAGACAGATTGGCAAGACCGTTCCAGCAAAAAACCGACCCTTGATCGTGCATTTTCGTCGTGAACGACGGGGAAAGCCCCGTTGCAGACAGGTTAGGGAACAGGCACCCTTGGGCCTCACGCCAGACCGGAGCCAGAATGACCACCGATTTCGCCGCCACCCGCGCCATGTTCGACCTGCCCGATGGCGTGATCTACCTCGACGGCAACTCTCTCGGCCCCCTGCCGAAAGCCGCCGCCGCCCGCGTGGCCAAGACCGTGACCGAGGAATGGGGCCAGATGCTCATCACCGGCTGGAACAAGGCCGGATGGATGGACCAACCCGCCCGCGTGGGCGACCGCATCGCCAAGCTCATCGGGGCCGAGGCGGGCACAGTCGTCATGGGCGACACGCTCTCGATCAAGGTCTACCAAGCCCTCGCCTCGGCGCTCGAGATGAACCCCACCCGCCGCGTGATCCTGTCGGATACCGGCAACTTCCCTTCGGACCTCTACATGGCAGACGGCCTCGTCCGCACGCTGGGCAACGGCTATGCGCTGAAAACCGTCGCCCCCGAAGAGGTTTATGACGCCATCGACGAAACCGTCGCCGTCACGATGATCACCGAGGTGGACTACCGCACCGGCCGCAAGCACGACATGGCCGCCCTCACCAAGCGGGCGCATGAGATGGGCGCGCTCACGATCTGGGATCTTGCCCATTCCGCAGGCGCCCTGCCCGTCCACCTTGCCGCCGTGGGCGCCGATTTCGCGGTGGGCTGCACCTACAAATACCTCAACTCCGGCCCCGGCGGCCCCGCCTTCATCTACGTGGCCCCCCGCCATGCCGAAGCGGCCCGCCCCGCGCTGTCCGGCTGGCTCGGCCACGAAGCCCCCTTTGCCTTCGACCTCGGCTACCGCCCCGGTCGCGGGTCGGAACGCATGCGCGTCGGCACCCCGCCGATCCTGCAACTCGCCGCGCTCGAGGCCGCGCTCGACGTCTGGGACGGCGTCGACATGAACGACCTCCGCGCCCGCTCGCTCCACCTCGGCGATCTCTTCATCCAGGGGGTCGAGGCGGCTTGCCCCGACCTCACCCTCGCCACCCCCCGCGCCCATGACCAGCGCGGTTCACAGGTCAGCTTCCGCCACCCCGAAGGCTACGCCATCATGCAGGCCCTCATCGCCCGCGGCGTGATCGGCGACTTCCGCGCCCCCGATATCCTGCGCTTCGGCTTCACCCCGCTCTACATCGGCCCGACCGAGGTTCAGGCCGCCGTCGACATCCTTGCCGACATCATGAAAAACCGCCTATGGGACCGCCCCGAATACAAGGCGCGGTCCAAGGTGACGTGATGGGTCGCACAGCACCCCTCGAAACCACGACCCTACGGGGGCAGCCTCTGCCCCCGCTCTGCCGCCCCTCGGGGTGGATCGCCCAATGGCGCCGCATCGGTGCGCTTTCCGTCCTCGATTGCACGGGGACCGCTTTTCTCTGACCCCACCTTCAAACCGGAGAGAAAAGATGACCGCCGACAAGACCACCTGCCCTTTCAACCCCGCCGAAGATGGCGCGCAAATGTCCTTCGACGCGCGCATGTCCTATGGCGACTACCTGCAAATCGACCGCATCCTGACCGCGCAGAATTGCCTGACCCCCGCGCATGACGAGATGCTCTTCATCATCCAGCACCAGACCTCGGAACTCTGGATGCGCCTTGCGCTGCACGAACTCGACGCCGCGCGCCTGATGATCGCCGCCGACCGCGTGCGCGAGGCGTTCAAGATGCTCGCCCGCATTTCCCGCATCTTCGAACAGCTCAACAACGCGTGGGACGTGCTGCGCACCATGACGCCCGCCGATTACACCCGCTTCCGCGACGACCTCGGCCAATCCTCGGGCTTCCAGTCGTGGCAATACCGGCTGATCGAATACGCGCTCGGCAACCGCAACCCCGCGATGCTCGCCCCCCACGCCCACCGCCCCGACCTGATGGAGAAGCTCCACGCCGAACTCGCCCGCCCCTCGCTCTATGACGAGGCGCTGCGTCACATGGCCCGCGCGGGCCTACCCGTCCCGCACGACCTGCTGACCCGCGACATCGCGCAGCCGTGGCAGGCGCATGACGGCCTCCGCGCCGTCTGGGAGGTCGTCTACCGCGACCCCGCCGCGCATTGGGAAGCCTATGAACTGGCCGAGAAGCTTGTCGACCTCGAAGACTACTTCCGCCGCTGGCGCTTCAACCATGTCACCACCGTCGAACGGGTGATCGGCTTCAAACGCGGCACGGGCGGCACCTCGGGGGTGGCCTATCTCCGCCGGATGCTCGAAGTGCGCCTCTTCCCGGAACTTTGGGAGGTGCGGACCAGCCTTTAGGGCTTGGAATCGCCCCGCCAAGACGGATAGCATTCACCCAACGATTGCCGCGGCCTCCCGCCGCGGCACAGAAACGTCAGGCAGGTGGGTCATGCGCGTCACGTTCCGTATCATGGCAGCGGCAATCGCAACGGCGGTCCTCGCCTCCTGCATGCCCGATCCCGCGCTGATCGAAGCCGGCCTCGCCAAGCCGCCGGAACCCAGGGTGGCGCAGGGCGTCTATGTCTCCTCGATGGACGGGGCCTTCAAACTCCCCGCCGTTCCGGTGGAAAAGGTGCCCGTCGAATACCAGCGCCAGACGGTCTATTACCCCACCGAACAGGCGGTCGGCACCATCATCATCAACCCCGCCGCCAGACACCTCTACCTCATCACCGGCAAGAACGAGGCGCTGCGCTACGGCATCGCCGTGGGCAAGGCCGGCTTCGAATGGTCCGGCGAGGCGCAGATCACCTCCCGCAAGCAATGGCCCGACTGGACCCCGCCGCCCGAGATGATCGACCGCAAGCCGGAACTGGAAAAGTGGAAGGACGGCCAACCCGGCGGGCTGGAAAACCCGCTCGGCGCGCGCGCGCTTTACCTGACGACAAACGGCATCGACTATGGCTACCGCATCCACGGCACGCCGGAATGGTTCTCCATCGGCAAGAACGCCTCTTCGGGCTGCATCCGCATGATCAATCAGGACGTGATCGACCTCTATTCCCGCGTGCCCGACGGCACCAAGGTGATCGTGCTGAACCGCGACGGCTCGCTTCCCACCAAACTCACCCTGCCGCCGCCCGCGCCGAAAAAGCGCAAACCCACACCCGCGCCGGTTCCCGCCGCCATGCCCGCCTTCAAGCCCGCGCTCGTCGGGGTGCCGCCGGCGCTTGTGGCCCCGTCACCCACGCCCGCGCCTGTGGCAGGGAACTGAACCCTGCTTTCACGCTCGTGAAAATATCCTCGGGGGGAGTCCATCGGCCCCCGGGGCCGATGGGCGGGGGGCAGACGGCCCCCCTGCGCCGCTTACCGCGGAAGCCAGGTGTCGTAGTCGCTGACCAGAAGATGGGTGGGGGCCACGTCTTCCTCGATCTCGGCAAAGCGGCCGATCGGCTGGACGTAGATGTTGTCGGTCAGGTCGTCGTTGACGGTCGACACCTCGCCGATCAGCACATCCCCGCCCTCGCCCCAGAAGGCATGCCAGTCCCCCGGCATCAGCGTGACGCTTTCCCCCGGCTTCAGCTTCAGCTTCATCCCCGGCGTATAGGGCACATCCAGCCCGTCGCAGCGCACCATCCCGCCACGGTCGGGGGCGTAATTCCCCTTGTCGTCCGACCCGCACAGCTCGATCACCAGCGTGGCCCCGCCACGGTTGATGATATCCTCGGCCTTCAGGAAATGCGTATGCATCGGCGAAAGCTGGTCCTGCCGCGAGATCAGCAGCTTCTCGGCATAGCACATGCCCCCCCCGCGCTGGAGGTCCGCCAACTGCCCGTTGCGCAGCGTGAACAGGAACAGCCCCATCGTGTCGAACTTTTCGGCCCCGAAATCGGTGATGTCCCAGCCCATGCGGCTGTCGATGATCCGGCTGGCCCGCTTCGCATTGGCCTTGAACGCGTCCGGCGTCCAATAGGCAAAGGGCGGCAGCACGAAGCCGTAATGGCGGATCATCTCGTCCGCCGCCGCCATGATGTCGTTGATGCGCGAGCGTTTCATTCGTCCCTCCCGAAGACTGTCGCCCGCATGGTAACGTTTTCTCAAAAAGCGGCAAGCGAAGAAGGGGGGCCGTCTGCCCCCCGCCCATCGGCACAGCCGATGGCCCCCCCCCCGAGGATATTTGAACGAGCGTGAAGGAGGGTCAGGAGACGCGCGACACCTTGGTCACGCCCCGCCGCACCTTGGCGTAATCCGCGACCGCCTCGCCGAAGGCGGTGAAGAGCGGGCGCGAGACGGGGTCGCCCGCTGCGTTCCATTCGGGGTGCCATTGCACCGACAGCGTGAAGCCCGGCGCGTCCTTGACATAGATCGCCTCGGGCGTGCCGTCCGGCGCGTGGCCGTCGATCACGATCCGGCTGCCCGCCCGCGCGATACCCTGACCGTGCAGCGTATTGGTCATCACCTCGGCCGCGCCCATCAGGCGGTGGAACACCCCGCCTTCGGTAAAGCGCACCGGATGGCGCAGGGCGAATTTCTCCTCGATCGTGCCATCGGGGGGCATGCGGTGGTTCATCCGCCCCGGCAGATCGCGGATTTCGGGGTAGAGCGTGCCGCCCAGCGCCACGTTCACCTCCTGAAACCCGCGGCAGATGCCGAGGAAGGGTTGCCCGCGTTCGACGCAGGCGCGGATCAGCGGCAATGTCACCGCATCGCGGCAACGGTCGAAGCAGCCGTGGGCCGGGGTTTCCTCCTCGCCATATTCGCTGGGGTGGACGTTGGGCCGGCCACCCGTCAGCAGGAAGCCGTCACACAGTTCGAGAAGTTCGTTCACCGAAACGAAGCGCGGGTCCGAGGGGATGATCAGCGGCAGACAGCCGGACACCTGCGCCACGGCTTCGGAGTTCATCACCCCGCCCGCATGGACGGCATATTGCTCGTTCAGAAGGCTCATGTTGCCGATGATCCCGACCACGGGTCTGCGGTCGGCGTTCCGGCAGGCTGCGTGACTGGTCATGGCACCTTTCCACCTGTTGTGGACAAGATAGCAAGGAACGCACCATTTTGAACAACAATTCCGTTACAAACCTGTGCAGAGCCGCACGAAGCGCCCTGCCGTCCTGCAAAAGCCGCGCGGCGGCACAATTTCGCGGCAACGTGACTTGCCTTCCCCCAACTGGAAGCTGCCAAACCTTGTCCCATCAAGACCGAAGGAGGATTCGATGACCCGCAAGACCCTGTTCGCCCTGCTCATCGCCGCGCCGCTTCTGGCCGCCCCCGTGCTGACCGCCCCCGTGCTGGCCGAAACCATGTCCGGCATGGACCATTCCGCCCATATGGCAGACTCGGACGCGACCGAAGCCTATCGCGCCGCCAACATGGCCATGCACGAGGCGATGGATATCGACTTCACCGGCGATGCCGATGTCGATTTCGTGCGCGGCATGATCGCCCACCACCAAGGTGCCATCGACATGGCCAAGGTGGTGATCGAACACGGGCAAGACCCCGAAATCCGCAAACTGGCCGAAGGCATCATCGCCGCACAGGAAGGCGAGATCGCCTTCATGAAGGACTGGCTCGCCAAGCACGGCCAGTAAGGCCGCGCCGGATCAGGCCGCCGCGCCCACCACTCGGGCGGCGGCGGCCAAGGCCCCCGCGCCGTGGGGAATGCCAAGGCTGACCATCCCCGCCTCCATCACCGCCAGCGCGCCCAGCGTCATATGCGCGTTCACATGGCCCATATGCGCCACGCGCAGGAAGCCGTGATAGGCAGGGTCGGTCGGCGCCGCCATGCCAAGCCCGATGCCGAGAGTGACACCCGCCTTGTGCTCGGTCCATTCCCGAAGCCGCGTCGCATGGGGCGCGCCGAACCGTGCCGCCGTCACCGAATGGCCGCGGTTCGCTGCGTCCGCCACGTTGAGCGCGATGTCGGGATTGCCCGCCCCCCAGGCATCGAACGCCGCCCAGACCGCCCGCGCCAGCACCGCGTGGCGGTTCCAGACCGCAGGCAGCGTTTCCTCGGCCAGCATATCAAGGCTCTCGCGCAGCCCGAAAAGGTGATGCGTCGGCGCGGTCCCCGCCCAATACTGCCAGAACTCCGCCGCATCGGCGCGGGGGGTCCAGTCCCAATAGGGCGTGCGCAGATCGGACTTGCGACACCGGTTCCGCGCCTTTTCGGAAAACCACACGAAGCCGATCCCCGGTGGGACCATCAGCCCCTTCTGGCTTGCGGCAACCAGCACATCCACGCCAGAGGCATCCATGTGGAATTCGTCGCAGCCGAATGAGGCGATGGCATCCACCGCCAGAAGGGCCGAATGCCCCACAGCATCCATCACCGCCCGCAACCGCGTCACATCGGTCTTCACGGTGCTTGCCGTATCGACATGGGTGCAAAGCACCGCCTTGTATCCCGCATCCGCCCGCAACGCGGCCTCGACACGGTCGAAATCGACAGGGTTCGACTTGCCGAAATCCAGCACATCGACCGCAACCCCCAGCGCCTGCACGCTTTCGGCCCATGCGATGCCGAAGCGACCCGTCGCCAGCACCAGCGCCCTGTCGCCCCGCGCGAACAGGTTCATGTTCGCCGCTTCCCAGACGCCATGCCCGTTGGCGATGTAAAGCGCCACGTTCTGCGTTGTCCCCGCCAGCGCCCGCAGGTCCGGCCAGAGTGTTTCGACCATCTCGGGAAGCTTGCCCTCGTAGATGTTCGGTGCCGCCCGATGCATCGCGGCCAGCACACGGTCGGGCATGACCGAGGGGCCGGGAATGGCAAGATAGGGGCGTCCGTTGGCAAGGGTCATCGCGGCTCTCC
The DNA here is from genome assembly GCA_027489375.1 of Paracoccaceae bacterium. Taxonomy (GTDB): domain Bacteria; phylum Pseudomonadota; class Alphaproteobacteria; order Rhodobacterales; family Rhodobacteraceae; genus Paragemmobacter. The sequence goes on from JAIXZW010000005.1 coordinate 136,467, forward strand.
GTTTCTCTTCGAAATGGCTAGAGGGGCAAAGGTCCAAGGTCAACCGCAGCGACCCCGCCAATCGGGACGCGGGCCGCACGGAAGGGAACGCCGCCTTGCCCCACCCGCCCTTTCGCGCTAGACCCTCCGGCGCATCCGCTGAACAGGCTATCCCTTGTCCGACGCACCGATACCCGAAGATTCCGAAGACGACCGCCGCTATGCATCGCGGGCGCTTTTCGGGCGGCTGTGGCGCACCTACCTTTACCCGCACCGCTGGCTGATGGCGCTCGCCTTCGTCGTCATGACGGTCGAAGGCAGCACGCTCGGCCTGTTGAGCTATCTGCTCAAACCTTTGTTCGACAAGGTCTTCGTCTCGGGCGGGGGCGGGATGCTGCTGCTTGTCGGCGGGGCGATCTTCGGCCTTTTCGTGGTGCGGGCGATCACATCGATCTGTTCGCGCCTGCTGCTCACCTCTATCTCGCAGCGGACGGCATCGCGGATGCAACTCGATCTGCTCGGCCATATCCTGTTGCAGGACGGCGCCTTCTTCCAGCGCAACCCGCCCGGCGCCTTGATGGAGCGGGTGCAGGGCGACACGAGCGCGGTGCAGTCCATCTGGATGACACTGATCGTCGCGGCGGGACGCGATCTCGTTTCGCTGACCGGGCTCATGGTGGTCGCAATCGGCATCGACTGGCGCTGGACCCTTGCCGCGCTGGTCGGGGCACCGATGCTGATCCTGCCGACGGTGGTTCTGCAACGCTACCTGCGGCGCAAGTCCAAGCAATTGCGCGTCGAAGCGGGCTTCCGCGCAACCCGTCTGGACGAGATTTTCCACGGCATCCAGGCGATCAAACTGAACCGGCTTGAAAGCTACCAGACCGGACGGTTCGGCGCGATCGTTGCCAAACTGAACCGTGCGCAGATCAAATCGGCGCTCGCGCAATCCACCATGCCCGCCATGATCGACATCGTGACGGGCCTCGGCTTCTTTGCCGTGCTGCTGCTCGGGGGGAGCGAGGTGGCGCGGGGCGAGCGCACGGTGGGCGAATTCATGTCCTTCTTCACGGCGATGGCGCTGACCTTCCAGCCCATCCGCCGACTTGGCGAATTGTTCGGGTCGTGGCAGGTCGCCGCCGCGAGCCTCGAGCGCATCTTCCGTATGCTCGACACCGAACCGCAGATCCGCCGGCCCGCGAACAGCACCGCCCCCCTGCCCAAGGACATTCCGGGCGTCGCCTTCCGCGATGTGCATTTCTCCTATCCCGGTGTGCCGGTGCTGGACGGGCTGACCTTTACCGCCGAGGCGGGCAAGATGACCGCCATCGTCGGCCCGTCAGGCGCGGGCAAGACAACGGTGTTCCATATGCTCACCGCCCTTGCCGAACCCGACAGGGGAACCGTCAGTGTCGGCGGACAGGACATCAGCGGCTTCAGCCTTTCCGACCAGCGCGGATTGTTCGCCGCCGTGACGCAAGATACCGCCCTGTTCGATGAATCCCTGCGCGAAAATATCCTGATGGGTCGCTCCGATGTCACCGATGACCGTCTGGACGCGATCCTTGGCGCGGCGCATTTGTCGGATTTCGTCTCGTCGCTACCCAAGGGGCTGGATACTCCCGCCGGTCCGCGCGGATCGGGCCTTTCGGGCGGGCAGCGCCAGCGCATCGCCATCGCCCGCGCCCTTGTGGCCGATGCCCCCGTCCTGCTGCTGGACGAGGCGACCTCGGCGCTCGACGCCCAGTCCGAAGCCATCGTGGCCGAGGCTTTGGGAACCCTCGCCAAGGGCCGCACCACGCTTGTGATCGCGCACCGCCTCTCGACCGTGCGCGATGCGGACAAGATCGTGGTGATGAGCCGTGGCAAGGTGGTGGAAGAGGGTCGCCACGACGAACTCCTCGCCGCCGATGGCCTTTACGCCAGCCTCTACCGCCTGCAATTCAAGGAGGGCTGAATGGACGGCGAAGCCGCGACCGACCGTGTTCTCTGGCAGGTGACAGGAACCGATGCGCTGAGCTTCCTGCAAGGGCTGGTGTCGAACGACCTTCTGCCCTTGGGCAAGGGCGCAGGCATCGTCTGGGCCGCCCTGCTGACGCCGCAGGGCAAATATCTGGCCGACTTCTTCGTCGTGCAGCCGCAGGACGGCCCGCTGCTGATCGACATCGCCGCCCCCTTCGCACCCGCCACGCTGCGGCGGCTGACGATGTATCGCCTCCGCGCCGATGTGCGGATCACCGAAAGCCCGCTTTGCGTCCGGCGCGGCCTCGGCACGCCCCCCGCAGGGGCCTTGCCCGACCCGCGCCACCCCGCCCTCGGCTGGCGCGCCTATGGCACCGAAGCGGGCAGCCCGCCGCAGATCGACTGGGACGCGATCCGCGTCGCACATGTCATCCCCGAAAGCGGGATCGAACTTGTCCCCGACGACAGCTACCTGCTCGAGGCAGGGTTCGACCGCCTCCACGGCGTCGATTTCCGCAAGGGCTGCTATGTCGGGCAGGAAGTCACCGCCCGCATGAAACACAAGACCGAACTGAAAAAGGGACTCGCCCGCGTCACGGTGCAGGGCGAGGCCGCTTCGGGGGCCGAGATAACCACAGCCGACGGCAAGCCCACAGGCACGCTCTTCACCCGTTCGGGCAACCGCGCCATCGCCTATTTGCGCTACGACCGCGCCACGGGTCCGATGCAGGCGGGCAGCGCCACCGTCACGCTGGACCCTGACCAGCCCCAAGACCTGCCATCGTAAAGCCGTAAGCCGCGCCGAAGTGCCGCTCCAGCGCCGACACCATCGCGGCATTGCCCCCCGCGCGGTTGTAGCGCCGCCACAGGCTTTCCCCCTGCCCCACCTCGGCCAGCTTGCCCTGCCCCGCCACCGCGACCTGCACCCCCAGCCGCGCCTGATGCCAGCGCAGCCACAGATCATCCCCCGTGGGCGCAAGGCGCAGCGCCAGCGCCACATCCAGCACCTCGGGCGGGAATTCGGCGGCGTGATAGAGCACCCCGTCCTTGCCGACGGGCAAAAGCCGCAAGGCGGGCGATAGGACAGGCTCCCTGAACCACTGACCATAGGGCGCAACCACACCGTCCCGCAGCGGGATCGCATGGGCGCTATGCGCCACCGTCACCCCCGCCCGACGCGCGGCCAGCAACCCTGCCAACCAGCCCTGCGGATAGATCGTGTCATCATCCGCCGTCACCACCAGCCGGTCCTGCCCGATATGCCCGGCCAACCACGGCAGGAGCTTGCGGTAAGGGCCGGTATTGACCACGAATCGGATGTCGAGCTTCCCCGCCCGCTCCAGCGCGCGCAGCCCCGCCGGAACCTCGGCCACCCCGTCATCCAGCAACCACGGCTCGTGCGACAGATGCAGCACCACCCGCGCGGGCGCCGGTTCTTGCGCGCAGATGGACAGGACAACCCGCTCCACCTGCCCGATGCGGGCGGCAATCGTCGTCAGGCTGACATCGACTTCCACACCCGCACCCCACCGAAACCTGCCCCATTTTGGGACAGGTCGGGGCGCAAAGGCAACCGCCGATCAGACGCGGTCAGGCGCGTTCGGAATATTCCATGAGTTCGGTATGGACGATGATCTCCTCGTCCTGCCCGATGAACGGCGGGATCATGATCCGCACGCCGTTATCAAGGATCGCGGGCTTGAAGCTGTTCGCCGCGGTCTGGCCTTTCTGGACCGGCTCCGTCTCGACGATCCGGCACTTCACCTTTTGCGGCAGCGTCACGGCCAAAGCCTCGTCGCCATAATAGCGGATCGTCGCGGTCATTCCGTCCTGAAGGAAGGGGCGGCGGTCCCCCAGAAGCTCGGCGTCCAGCTCGATCTGTTCGTAGGTCTCGGCGTCCATGAACACCAGACGACCGTCGTTTTCGTAAAGGAACTGCTGGTCCTTGTTCTCGAGCTTCACTTCCTCGACCTTGTCTTCGGACCGGAAGCGTTCGTTCAGCTTGCGCCCGTCGCGCAGGTTCTTCAGCTCGGCTTGCGCAAAAGCCCCGCCCTTGCCCGGCTTGACATGGTTCACCTTGACCGCAGCCCAAAGGCCGCCGTCGTGCTCCAGCACCATTCCCGGCTTGATTTCGTTACCGTTGATCTTGGCCATGATGGTAAAACCCTGTCGAGAGGTTGAAGATTTCTAGGCCTTGCCTATATCTCGCCCATCCTTGGCGGACAAGACGACTAGATACGGTATCGCAACTGTGATAGCTATGCGTCTGCTGCATGGCTATCATTCCCAAGTCGCAATACCGAATCGGATCAAAATGGTCATATTCGCCCGACGCCAGAAAAGACAAGACCAAGAATAGGACAAGACGAAATGGCTGATTTCGTAGACGGCACGGCCTTCAACTACGAGCAGGGTCAACGGGCCCGCAAGCTGTTCGCGGCTGTGGTTCTTGCGGCGCTGGATGATGCGATTGCAGACGACAAAAAATACGGCAACGGGCCGGAACAGATTGCACGTTGGGCACGCTCGCGCGATGGCCGCGAAGTGCTGTCCTGCGCCGGGATCGACCCGAACGAACGTGTGGTCAAGGGTCTGATGGATTTCGTGGCCAAGGGCATCCGCACTTCGGTCGCGCTGTCGCGTGAAGAATCCGAACGCCGCCATGCGCTGGAATCGGATCAGGCCGAAGCCGCCTGATCACGGCCCCAAGGGCCGGAATGACAAACGCGCCCCCTGGGGCGCGTTTTTGCTTGTCCGGCGATGACGTCAGGGGCGGAACGCCCAGCCCTGTCCCTATTCGAAGTCGCGCACGGCCAAGGCCCGCGCCACTTCGGCCCGCACCAGCTTGCGCACGTTGCGGGTGATGCGTTCGCCCAGCGTGCCCTGCAACTCCTCGCGGATGATGTCGCGCACCATGTCGCGCAGGGCTTCCTCGTCCATTGACCCCGTTTCGGGCGCATCGTCGAGGAACTGCGCAAAGGCGGTGTTGATCGTGCTGTCCTCAAGCTCGGCCCGCACGGCCGCTTCGGCCGCATCGGCCCAATCCCGCTCGTCCGTCTGTGCCGTATCGGCCTGCGGCTGGGACGGAGCGGCGGCAGGCGCTTCGTCGCGTGCCGCAAAAATCGCTTCGGGTATGACGGTATCGGCAGGAGCCACGGCGGCAACCTCGTCTTCGTAATAGTCCGAAAGGTCCGTCACCACGCCCTGCGGGGCCGCAGCTTCTGCCCCGACCTCTTGCGCAAGATCGTCGTCCAGCGCGACGAAGGCGGCCTCGGGCGCGGCCTCCGTTACGGAGGCGCCATCGGTGCGGATGCTGTGGAACGCAGGCTCCGGCTCAATCTCCGGCTCGGCATCGGGAACGATGCGCAAGGCGGGCGTCAAGAGAAGCTTGTCTCCCGCGGCCTGCGCCGGAGCCTCCACCTGTGGCTGCGGGGCGCGTGGCTGCGCACGAAGATCGTCCGAAACCAGACGCCGTATGGACGACAGGACATCTTCGATTTCGACAGAGCTCATCGGTTCCGACATGCGCAACGCGTCCCCTTAGGCGGTATCACACGCCATGATAGCAAGAGAATCGAGGATATATCAAGAACTTGCCACGCAGGCTTCGCGTTCAGCCACCCGACTTTTTCATGATCCGGTCCAAGGCTTTGCCCTGCACGCTGATCGGCGCCGTCTTGACCGCATTGTAATAGGTCGCCGGATCGTAGACGGGCACCCCGAGTTTCAGATGCTCGACCGACAAAAGCCCCATCGTCGCCAACAGGTTGTAGACGCCGACATAGCGCTGCGCCTCGGCAGTCAGCTTCTGGGCGCGGGCATTGAGCAACTCCTGCTCGGCATCCAGCACGTCAAGCGTCGTCCGCGCCCCGAGGCTCGCCTCTTCGCGCACGCCGTCGAATGCCGCTTGCGCCGCGCTGATCTGCTGGTTTCCGGCAACGATGGAGGCCTGCGCCACGTCAACGCTGGACCACGCATTGCCGACCGCTTCCGCGACTGAGGTTCCCGCTTGGGCAAGCCCCGCCTGCGAGGCCTCTTTGTTGGCGATTGCCGCACGTTGGCCCGATGCGATGGCCCCGCCGGAATAGACCGGCTGCGTCAGTGTCAGCGAAAGTCCCCGCGAATCCGAATTCGGGTCGTGCAACCGCGTCACCGATGCCTCGCCCGACAGGAGGGGCAGGCGTGCCGCCTCTGCCAGCTTCACACCCAGCTCCGCCACCGTGACCTGCCGCTGCGCTTGCCGGATGTCGGGATGCGTCGCAAGCGCCAGCGTGCGTGCATCCTCCAGCGATTTCGCGGTGGCAGGCAGCTTCGGAAGTGGCGACAGTTTGCCCGGATAGCTGCCCGTCATCGCCTTGTAACGTTCGCGGGCGGTCGAAAGGTCGCCCTGCGCCGCCACCAGCCCCGACTGCGCCGAAGCCAGACGCGCCTCGGCCAAGGCGACATCGGTGCGCGTCACTTCGCCCACGTCGAAACGGTCCTTGGCGGCTTTCAGCTCTTCACCGATCAGCCGCACGTTGGACTGGCGCAGCGCCACGATTTCGGACTGCAACTGCACGTTCACATAGGCATCGACAGCCTGCAAAAGCACATTCTGTTCGATCCCCCGCAACGCTTCGCGCGTGGCGAGCACGGTTTCCTTGGCGATTTCGACACCAAGCCGGCGACGCCCGAAATCAAGCAGGGTCCACCGAGCGACAAGGCTGTAGGTCTGCCTCAGATGCTGGCCGTTCGACCCCGCCGGATCGGTCGACTCCGATTGTGCGACGAAATTGATCACGGGGCGCAACTCGGCCACCGCACCGGCCACATCCTCGTCCGCTGCGCGCAACAGCGCCTCGTTCTGGTCAAGGAGTTTCGAATTCTTGTAAGCCGCGACCAGCGCATCGGCGAGCGTTTCCGCAGAAGCAGGAAGGGCCGCCGCCATTGCCATAACCGAAACCGCAGCCGCCTTCAGGAATGCCCGCATCCTTGCCCCCAGTATGTTCGCGCCGCCCTGTCCGACCGCGCTTATAAAGTAAAGCCCCGCGACATCGCGGGGCAAACCGCTACAACGTGAATCCGCGTTTGGCGACAAATCCGGGCAGCAAGGGTGCGGCCGCGTTGAAGGCGTAGCGCCACGTCACCACACCGTCGATCTTGTAGCCCACGCGCGCAACGCCAAGCGCCCCTTCGAGGAAGACGGCAGCGATCCGCCCCCCCTCGCGCAGTTGCGCCAGCAGCGCATCGGGCACCGCCTCGACGCCGCCCTGAATGGTGATCACGTCATAGGGGGCGTGCTTTGCATCCCCCGCCGCAAGGGGACCGACCACCACGGCGGCATTGTCCACACCCTCGGCCGACAGCGTGCGCTGCGCCTCGGCGGCCAGCGACTCATCCTCTTCGACCGCCACGACCGCATCGGCCAGCCGCGCGATGACCGCGGTCGAATAGCCAAGCCCGCAGCCCAGATCGAGCGCCAGCTCGTTCGGCTGGATGTCCAGCGCATCCAGCATCTTGGCCAGCGTGCGCGCTTCCAGCACCACGCGGCCTTGGGCGATTTCGACGTTTTCCCCGATGTAGGCCGCCTCGCGCATGGAAGCGGGCACATAGACCTCGCGCGGGACCGCAAGCATCGCTTCGATGATGGGGAATTTGGTCACGTCCGAGGGGCGGACCTGCGTATCGACCATCATGACGCGGCGGGTCGAGAAGTCGGTCATTTCTGAACTCATCAGTCTGGTTATGTCGGGTTCGGTTTGCCACAGATGCGATGCATGGGCAACGCCCGAAGCATGCGGGTTCCACGCATGCGCTGCGCTTTTCCGTCGCGTGCCGGATTGGCAGGCAAAAGAAAGCGCCGAACTAACATGTCAGCCCTTGCCAAAGCCGCGCTTTCGCTGTTCCCCTTGGCCCGACAAAGACCATAGGGGTGGCAAGATGAAACTGATGCGCGTGGGTGCGGCAGGGTCCGAAATTCCGGCGATGCTCGATGCACAGGGCAAGATCCGCAGCCTTCAGGGAATCGTCCCCGACATCGCGGGCGCCACACTCACGCCCGAAGGCCTTGCCAAGCTCCGCGCCCTCGACCCCGCCACGCTGCCCGAGGTGACGCCCGACCGCATCGGCCCCTGCGTCGGCAACGTCGGCAAATTCATCTGCATCGGCCTGAACTACGCCGACCACGCCGCGGAATCCAACCTCCCCGTCCCGAAAGAGCCGGTGATCTTCCTCAAAGCCAACTCCGCCATCTGCGGCCCGAACGACGACGTGCTGATCCCGCGCAATTCGAAGAAAACCGATTGGGAGGTCGAGCTTGGCGTCGTCATCGGCAAACGCGCCTCCTATGTGTCGGAAGACGAGGCGATGGATCACGTGGCGGGCTATTGCGTGATCAACGACGTTTCGGAACGCGAATTCCAGATCGAACGCGGCGGCACCTGGGACAAGGGCAAGGGCTGCGACACCTTCGGCCCCATTGGCCCGTGGCTGGTAACAGCCGACGAGGTGCAGGACCCGCAGGCGCTTTCGATGTGGCTCGAGGTGGACGGCAAGCGCTACCAGAACGGCTCCACCAGGACGATGGTCTTCGGCGTGCGGCATCTGGTGCATTACGTCAGCCAGTTCATGTCGCTGAACCCCGGCGACGTGATCTCGACCGGCACGCCCCCCGGCGTGGGCATGGGGCAGAAGCCGGACCCCGTCTACCTGAAGGGTGGCGAGGTCATCCGCCTTGGCATCGAAGGCCTTGGCGAACAGCGGCAAAAGGTCGGCCACGCCTGAGGATTTTCTGCGAAAATCCTGAAATACGAATTTTCTGCGAAAATTCTGGAGAATGGCCACCTGATTTTTCGCAGAAGAATCGCAACGGAAATTCTTCGCAGAAGATTTTTCAAACCACGCGCAAGCCGCCTTTTGCCACCTCGCGCCCCAGCGCCTGCCTGACGCTGCGCGCAATATCCTTCGCCGTCAGCCCCGCCCATTCATACATCTGCGCGGGGCTGCCCTGATCGATGAACCGGTCGGGCAGCGTCAGCGTGCGGATCGCCCGCCCCCGCTCCAGCCCGCCCGAATTCGCCAGATGGTGCAGCACCAGCGCGCCGAACCCGCCGACCGCCCCCGTCTCGAGCGTCACCAAGGCCGCGTGATGCGCGATCAACTGGTCGATCAGCGCCGTGTCCAGCGGCTTGGCAAAGCGTGCATCCGCCACCGTCACCGAAATCCCCTCGTCCCCCAGCAACTCGGCCGCAGCCAGCGCCTCGGACAGATGCGCGCCATAGGACAGGATCGCGGCATCCGTCCCCTCGCGCAGCACACGCCCCTTGCCAAGGGTCAGTGGAACACCCCGCTCCGGCAACTCAAGCCCCACGCCCTCGCCCCGCGGATAGCGAAAGGCGATCGGCCCGCCGTCATGCGCGATGGCGGTGGCGACCATATGCACCAGCTCCGCCTCGTCCCCCGCAGCCATCACCGTAAAGTTCGGCAGATTGGCGAGGAAGGCGATGTCGAAGGCCCCCGCATGGGTCGCCCCGTCCTGCCCCACCAGCCCCGCACGGTCGATGGCAAAGCGCACGGGCAGGTTCTGCAAGGCCACATCATGCACGATCTGGTCGTAGCCGCGTTGCAGGAAGGTCGAATAGATCGCACAGACCGGCCGCAACCCCGACGCCGCCATGCCTGCGGCAAAGGTCACGCCATGCTGCTCGGCAATCCCCACGTCGAACACGCGGCTCGCAAAGCGCCGCGCCATGATATCAAGGCCGGTCCCCGAAGGCATCGCCGCCGTGATCGCCACGACACGCGGGTCGCGCGCGGCTTCATCCGTCAGCGCGTTGCCGAAGACGGTGGTATAGGCGGGCGCGTTCGACTTGGCCTTCGCCTGCTCGCCGGTCAGCGGATCGAACTTCGACACGCCGTGATATTTGTCCGCCGCACTTTCGGCGGGGGCGAAGCCCTTGCCCTTGACCGTCACGGCATGGATCAGAACCGGCCCCGTCGCCCGCGCCCGCGCCGCCCGCAGGGTCTGCAAGACCTGCCCCATGTCATGCCCGTCGATGGGACCGATATAGGAAAAGCCCAGTTCCTCGAACAGCGTCCCGCCGCCCGGCATCCCCGTCACCAGCGCCCGCGCCCGCCGCGCACCATCGCGCATCGGCCCCGGAAGATGCGCCTCGAACTCCTCCGCCGCGGCCTTCAGCAGCGACAGCGGCCCCTTGGCCGCGATTTCGTTGAGGTATTTCGACAGCGCTCCCACGGGCGGGGCAATGCTCATGTCATTGTCGTTCAGGATCACGAAAAGCCGCTTTCCCAGATGCCCCGCATGGTTCATCGCCTCATAGGCCATGCCAGCCGTGATCGCGCCGTCCCCGATGACGGCAATCGTATCCCCGACCGGCTGCCCCATCTCGCGCCCCATCGCAAAGCCGAGCGCCGCCGAGATCGAGGTTGACGAATGCGCCGCCCCGAACGGGTCGAACTCGCTTTCGGATCGCTTGGTGAACCCCGACACCCCGCCGCTTTGCCGCAGGCTGCGCATCCGCTCGCGCCGCCCCGTCAGGATCTTGTGCGGATAGCACTGGTGGCCCACGTCCCAGATCAGCTTGTCGCGCGGCGTGTCGAAGACGGCATGGATCGCCACCGTCAACTCCACCACGCCCAGAGACGACCCCAGATGCCCCCCCGTCTGCGAGACGACGTTCACCACCTCGCTCCGCACCTCATGCGCCAGACGGGCAAGCTCGCCGTCCGACATGCCCTTCATATCCGCTGGACCCGATACGCGGTCGAGGGTGGGGGTATTGGACATGACGCGCCTCCTTGATGAAAAAAGTGCCGTGTGAAGTGACTCACACGGCACCAGGTCCCTGTCGCCAACAGGAAGGGAACCGGGCTGTGGTTGCGCCCCGGATCCGGGCCGGCATCGTGGCCCGAATGTCGTGAAAGGGCGGGCGGCCCGAACCGCCCGCCCCCGTGTCAGACCAGAACCACCCGCTCGATCACCATGATCGAGGATTGGTAGGGCGAAGGCGCTTCCTTGCTTGCCGCCGGAAGCAGCAGGCTCACCCCCCAGATCGCCAGAAGGATCGCGGCGATGGCGACGGTAAAGATCGCCCCCCAGCCCGCGCCCGCCAGCATCTGGTACAGCGCCCAGGACCGCAGCGCCCGTCCCGGTTTTTCGTTGAAATAGCCGTCAGACATGGCTTTCGCTCCTCATTGCAACGGCGCGTAGCCGTGTTCCTGTGCCCAGACGTACCAGTTGTCGACCACCGTCCCGGTCAGCAGGATACCGATCCCGCCGGTCAGCGTGACCAGAACCGCGAACCACCACGCCCAACGGTGGATACCTTCCATCGTGGCGTTGAAGCCCATGGTCCAGCGCCAGAACAGGGCAGCCCGTTCCGAAGCCGTGCCACGGTCGGCGATCTGTTCCAACTCGCGGTCCCCGCCGAAGCGCGACACCGCCAGAATGGTCGCCCCGTGCATCGCGAACAGCAGGGCCGATCCGTAAAGGAAGGCGATGCTCAGCGCGTGGAAGGGGTTGTAGAACAGGTTGCCGTAGGTCAGCGAGAAGTTGTTGGTCCAGTCGAGGTGGCTGAAGATGCCGTAAGGCACCGCCTCCGACCACGATCCCATCAGCACGGGGCGGATCAGACCAAGGACAAGGAACAGCCAGATCGCCGAGGCAAAGGCCCAGCTCACATGCTTGCCCATACCCAGCGCCTGCGCCCGCAGCCACGTCCGCACCCACCACGACAGAACCGAGATGAGCAGGAAGAACGAGGCGATGAGCCACATCCCCCCTTCGGCAATCGGCGCGAAGCCAAGGCCGTAGTCCGACGAGGGCGGCTCGAGCGAGAACCAGAAGAGGTCACGCATGAAGACCGCCGGATTGAACCCCGCCTGATACCAGAACCAGGCACCGACCAGCATGAACCAGGTCAGCCCCGACATGAGCGAGATGACCCCCATCGTGCCAAGGTAGACCGGACCAAGCTGCGCGTTGCCCAACCAGCCCGCCAGCGACGAGAAGCTCGCGCCCTTGGTGCGGTTGGACAGCTCGACCCCTTCCACCATGCCCATCTCGGGCGCGGCGCGGACCTGCACTTGGGTGAAGATGTTCTGATACTCAGCCATTTACGCCTCCTGCGATGTCGACCCACCACGGCAATTGCAGCCACCAATCCCACCAGGAAACCCACTGGTCGAACCAGATCGTGCCCGAGATGACGATACAGATGGCGCTCCAGAAAGCGGCGTTCAGCGCCAGAAGCAGGCCGAGACGGTGGATGCCGAGCGTGCCGACCGAATAGCCGATCAGGTCACGGAAGTAGGTATCCTCGTGATCCGGCGTCCGCATCTCCTTGCCCTTTTCGGGGTTGGCTGCCGACAGGATCAGCGCACCGTGGAGCGAGAGCGCCAGCGCGTTCGTGAAGAAGAACGACACGGCGATCATATGGGCCGGATTGTAGTGGAAGTTGCCGTAGGTGTAGCCCGTGTTCGACACCCAGTCGAGGTGGCTGAAGATGCCGTAGGGGAAGGCATAGCCCCAGCTTCCCATCAGGATCGGCCGGATCACGACCAGCGTGACATAGGCAAAGATCGCGACGCCGAAGGCGAAGGGAATATGGAAGCCGATACCCAGTTTGCGGCAGATCTCCACCTCGCGCAGCGCCCATGAGACAAAGGCACCGATGGCGCAGATGGTGATCAGTTGCCAAAGCCCGCCCTGCATGAGCGGCGCAAAGGCCAGACCGTTTTCCACCGGCGGCGGGTTGATAGAGATGAGCCAGGGATTCCACACGCCCTGCATCGCGGTCCCGTAAAAGATCAGGATCGTGCCGAGCGCGGCAAAGAAGAATGTGGTGACGCCAAAGAAACCGACGAAGAACGGCCCGACCCAGAAGTCGAACAGGTTCCCCCCGATCAGCGTGCCGCCTGGCACGCGGTATTTTCGTTCGAAGCTGAGCAGTGCCATGCTTCCCTCTCCGCTTGTTGCGACCGGCGGTCGAGTTGTCCGATAGCCGTCGAGTTGCGCCCGTTCGGGTCGCCGCGGCCGAGGGACCAGCCCCCGCCCGCAGCAAGTGCCTTACGGCAAGGTCACATACCGGCGCCGCCAGCCGCCGCAGCGGTCTGGAACCAGTTGATGCCGTTGCTCAGAACCACGAGGTGGATCATCGCTGCGAGCAGGAACAGGAAGACGCCCTGTGCAACGAAGACGCGACGGGGATCGAAGATGAGCCAGATTTTATAGAATTTGGACATATTTTGATCCTCCTCAGAACCAGGGGCGCCAGATGTACGTGGCGATATGGGCGACGACGGCGATGGCCGTGAACAGCCAAAGCCCGCTCATATACACCGAGTGCAGCTCTTGCGCCTGCTCGTCGGTCAGACCTGTGAAGCTCAGGTCGGTTTTATCAGCCATAACTATCCTCCGGATGGGCAGACTGACGCCGCATTCCCTGCGGCGGGGTTCACGGTCGGGCGGAGTGCCGTTCCGAGTTTCCACCGTCCCGCGATAGCCTGCGGGGCGGCGAATGGTTTGACGGGTTGGGCGCAACCCTGAGAGAAGTCGTCTCCGGTCTTTTATGGACCGGAAAGCTTGGCATCCGGCCTGTTACGGCCGGAAGATGTTGGGCGTGATCGTCCCGGCCTCGCGCCATGCGCGGGCCAGCGGCCCATGCACGGGAAGCGAACGGTGGATCACCGTCTGGACCACCCAGGCGACGAGCGCGAAGGGGATCGCCACAAGGAAGATCAGCGCGAAATACACGTAGAACTCGGCACGCGGGGCGCGGTGGGCATGATGCCCGCTCCCTGAGGTGTAGTCGCTCATGCTGGTGCTCCCTTTGGTGTTGGGTTTGCCCCGCGAAGGGCTGCGACGGTCTCGAGGACGACGCGTTCCGCGCCCTTGTCCAATGCCGCCTTCTCGGCCGCGTCCCGCAATGTGCGGGCTGCGGAGATACGGGTGAGGATCGGGTGTTCCGACACGATCCGGTCAAGCTCGGCCTGCGCATCGGCATCCCAGGGGAAATCGCGCCGCAGGGTCGTGGGGGTCTGGGCCACGCTGTCCATCTCGGTGCCGAGCGGCAGGATGTGGAACAGCGCCTCGAACAGGCCGTTGCACACCTCTTGCAGCATCCAGACGCATCCGGCGTAACCCATGAAGGGCGTGCCGGTATGGCGGCGGATGGCGGCTCCGGGGAAGCTCGCCGCGATGAAATGCGGCGCAGGCCCGTGTCCGGCCTTCAACTCGGCCAGATACATCTTCTCGTTGATCGACCCCATGACGACCAGCGGGCGATGCTGGCGCATCAGCGCGCGCACCTGCTCGTTGTTGGTCTTGGTGCCTGCCACCCGCGCCACCGCAAAGGCGCACGGCAGGCCAAGGTCGCTTTCCAGATAATGCCGGATGCCGCGGGCATAGGTCTCGTTCGCCACCACGGCGAAGCTTGCCGTGCCGAAGAAATCCTGCGTCACCGACCGCCACAGGTCCCAGACGGGCTTCAGCGTCGAATGTTTCTCCCGCGCGATGAACGGCTCGGGGTCCAGCCCCAGCAATTCGCCCAGCTTGCGCAGGAACTTGGTCGTCGAATCCAGCCCGATGGGCGCTTGCAGGTAGGGCTTGCCCAGAACCTCGGCCAAGCCGCGCCCGAACTCGCGATACATCACGATGTTGACGTCGGCGTTCACAAGGTTGCGCATCTCGGCCAGATGCGCGCCAAGCGGCAGGACCATGTTCACCTCGGCCCCGATCCCCTCCACCAGACGGCGGATTTCGTGCAGGTCCGAGGCCATGTTGAACACGCCATACATCGGGCCAAGGATGTTGACCCGCGGCTTGTCGCCCGCCTCGCGCTTCTTCTCGACCGGCATCCGGCCCTTGGTCTGACCGAATTCGGTGAAGATCCACGTCATGGCGCGGTCAGCGGCCTGCCACTGGTCCTCGTCGATGGTGCGCGGCAGGAAGCGCTGGATATTCGTCCCCTGCGGCGTCACGCCGCCGCCGATCATTTCCGAAATCGACCCCGTGACCACCACCGCAGGCAGCGCGGGATCGAGCGTCTTCCACGCCCGCGCCATCGACGCCTCGGTGCCCGAGGTCATCTCGTCCTCGCCCAGACCCGTCACGACGATCGGGAGTTCATGCGGCGGCAGCGCATCGGTGTAATGCAGCACCGACGTCACCGGCAGGTTTTCGCAGCCCACGGGGCCGTCGATCACCACCTGCAAGCCCTTGACGGCGCAGAAAGCGTAAACCGCCCCCCAGTAGCCGCCCGCGCGATCATGATCCTGCACCAGCATCAGATCATCTCCTCGGCTTTGGCCGCCTTCGCGGCCTTGTCGAGTTTCTTCTGATGCGCGGCGCGGAAGTCGGGGCGCAGGTTCGGCGCGCCTTCCCAGATGCCCGCGGCATCGCCAGTCCCCACGCCTTCGAAGAAGTCCTTCATCCCGTCCATGCGGGCCTTGTTGGCGATGGCGGCATTGACCACCTGCCCCAAGGACCCAGCCCCCGCCGGACCCATCAGGGGCCGTGCGGAAATCAGGTTGGTGAAGTACAGCGCAGGGATCGCCAATTCCTTGGCCTTCTGCACGACAGGTGTCGTCCCGATGGCAAGATCGGGCCGGAAAGCCTCCATCGCGGCGCAATCGTCTTCAAGGCTGGCGCGATACTTGACCGCCACGCCCTTGGCTTCGAGCCATGCACGATCCGCTTCGGACCATTCGTTCTTGGCGCAGGCCGTGCCGACATAGGCCACATCCGCCCCGCTTTCGATCAGCAGACGCGCGACCAGCAGTTCCGATCCTTCATAGCCAGAAAGGGTGATGCGCCCCTTGATCGGGTTCGCCGCCAGCGCCCCCTTGATCGCGCCACCAAAGGCATTCTGCGCCGCCGCCACCTGCGCGGGGTTCACGCCATAGGCGTCACCGATCGCGGCCAGCCACTCCATCGTGCCGTCATGGCCCACGGGGGCCGACCCCACGACCTTGCGGCCTGCGGCATGGAATTCGCGGATCGTCGCGGTGTAGAAGGGATGGATCGCCGCCGCCACACCACAATCGAGTGCTGCATAAAGCTCGCGCCATTCGCGGCACGGCACCACCGGCCCCGCCGCCAGACCCAGGGGCGCCAGCATCGCACCGATCATCATCGGGTCCGCAGGGAACATCTCGCCGATCAGCGCAACCGTCGGACGGTCCGACCGCCCGCGTTCGGGTGCCTGCACCGGACCCGCCTCGATCTCGCGGCGGGCGTAGTTGAGCATGGCCCCCGCCAGCACATCCTTGGCCTCGGCATGGGTCGGCACGCCGAACCCCGGCACGTCGATACCGACGATGCGCACGCCGTTGATCTCGGCCGGCAACAGCTTCAGCGGCACGCCGGACGCCGTCGGAACGCAGAGGTTCGTCACCACCACGGCGTCATAGCGTTCGGGGTCCGCCAACTCGTGGACCGCATCGCGGATATCCTCGAACAGCTTGCCCGTCACCAGCGTTTCCGAATTGAACGGCACATAGCCGACCGACCGCCGCGCCCCGTAGAAATGGCTCACAAAGGTCAGCCCGTATACGCAGCAGGCCGACCCCGACAGCACCGTTGCCACCCGCCGCATCCGCAGACCCACGCGAAGCGAGCCAAAGGCCGGACACATGCTTTGCGGCTTGTCATGCGGCCCTTGCGGATAGTCGGCGGCGAATTGGTCGAGCAGTTCGGAATTCCCCGCCGCCCGCGCCGCAGCCTCCATCGTGGCGGCACCGGCATGGCAACCCATCCCGTCCACGGGCGCACCCGCCATCTCCGGCGCGGCAGCCACCGTGACCCCTTCGGTCAACGGGGTCTCGCCTGCCAGATCATAGCGGGTCTCGGCGGTCATTTGCGACCCCCGCCCGAAAGCGCGCGCAGCGCCTCTTCGATCTTCTGGAGTGCGATCAGATCAAACATCGTCATACACCACTTCCAGCGATTTCGCGGCCACGGCATGTTTGCCGCGCATGTCGGCATCGGTTGCAGGGGTCAGCACGAAATCCGCACCCGTGGTTTCCGCATCGAACAGGCCCAGCAGCCCGTCCTGCGTCAGCGGCTTCGGGCGCAAGGGCGGCGCTTCGGCGACATTCTCGGCAAGTTCCGTGAACAGCCCGCCCCATTGCGTCGCATGGGTCCCGACAATCTGGTAATTCGCCGACTTGCGGCGCAAATCCTCGTCCGCCGGAATGGCCGCCAGAACCGGAATGTTCACCGCAGCGGCAAAGGCCGCAGCCTCGCCCGTGCCGTCATCCTTGTTGATGACCATGCCCGCCACGCCGACATTGCCGCCCAGCTTGCGGAAATACTCCACCGCCGAGCAGACGTTGTTGGCCACGTAAAGCGATTGCAGGTCGTTCGAGGCCACGACGATCACCTTCTGCGCCATGTCCCGCGCAATCGGCAGGCCGAAGCCGCCGCAGACCACATCGCCAAGGAAATCGAGCAGCACATAGTCGAAGTCCCAGTCGTGGAACCCCAGCTTTCCCAGCAGCTCGAAGCCGTGGATGATCCCGCGACCGCCGCAGCCACGGCCCACTTCCGGCCCGCCCAGCTCCATCGCATAGACCCCGCCCCGCTTGAAGCAGACGTCGCCGATCTTCACCTCTTCCCCCGCCAGCTTCTTGCGGGTCGAGGTTTCGATGATCGTCGGGCAGGCCTTGCCGCCGAACAGCAGGCTCGTCGTATCAGACTTCGGATCGCAGCCGATCAGCAAGACGCGCTTGCCGTTTTCGGCCATCATGTGGCTCAGGTTGGCCAGCGTGAAGGATTTGCCGATCCCGCCCTTGCCATAGATCGCGATGATCTGGGTCTTCTTGCTCGGCGGGTCCTGCGGCACCTCGAGCGAAGGTTCCTCATGCGCCTCGTCCCGCAGGCGGGCGTCGAAATCCTTGAGGTTCGGAATATCCAGCGTCATGCGTGTCCGCTCCAATCGAGGATCATTTTCAGGCAGTTTCCGTCGGTGAAGGCCGTCTCGTAGGCCCCCGCCGCATCCGCCGCAGGGCGGCGATGCGTGATCAGCCCCGCCAGCGACAGCGCGCCGCTTTCGATCAGCACGCGCGTGGCGGTCAGGTCTTCGGGCGTCCATTCCGACGCGATGCGGAACCGCGCCTCCTTCATGAAGGCGGGCGGAAAGGCAAAGGCCACGGGTTCGGTATAGAACCCCGCCAGAACGATCTCGCCGCCCTTGGCCAGCCGCATGACCAACTGGTCAAGCAGCCCCTTGGCACCCGAGGCGTCATAGATCGCGCGGTAATTCCGGCGCGGATCGTCGGCGGGATCGATGACCTCGTAGCCTTCGGCCCCGTCGCGCCGCAGGGGATTCGTTTCCCAGACCGTCGGCGCAGGCGCACCCGCCGCCACGGTCAGACGGGCGAGCAGACGCCCCAGCGTGCCATGCCCCACGATCAGGTCGGGCAGCGCCGTGTTGAACCCCGCCAGCGCATGCCGCGCTGTCGCGGCCAGCGCAAGCAGCGCCCCTTCGGCCCCCATCCCGCCATCGATGCGTGCCACGCGATGCGCGGGCGTCACCAGATGGCGCGAGGCGCCGCCGAACAGGCCGCGCACATCGCCCTCAAAGCAATTGGCACCCGGCACAAACACATGATCGCCAACGGAAAAACCGCTTTCCGGCCCCGCTTCGACCACTTCGCCCGCCGCTTCGTATCCCGGCACCAGCGGATAGCCCATGCCCGGAAAGGGCGGCATCGTGCCGGACCAGAACAGCTTTTCGGTTCCCGTGGAAATGCCGGAATGGGCGATCTCGACCACCAGATCACCCGCCGCCGGAGGCGTTATGCCAAGCGTCCGGAGCGACAGCTCCTTCGGTCCTGACAAGATGACGGCACTGGTTCTCACGGTCATTCCCCCTGCCACTGTCCGGTTCATTCGCGGCGGATTTTCCGCCCTGCCCAGACTTTCGGCTCTATGTGTAAGTTTAGGCTTACATTTGCCACTGTCAAATTAAATAGACAGTATTTTCACCCGAGCCGCGTCAAACACCCTTACGCGCGGTGAGGACCGAGGTGACGAAGGGTCTGAAACCCCTGTGAATCGCGATGTTTTCAAAGCCTGCGGCGGCCATCATGGAAGAAATCTCCGCCGCCGAACGGGTGCGTCCCGTTTGCATCGCCAAAGTGTAAACTGAAAAGTACACATCCGTCGCCGGATCGGGCCGCACGCCCCCCGACATCGGCTCGGACACGATCAGCCGCCCGCCCGCAGGCAGGGCCGCATGGACCGAACGCAGCAAGGCCGCAACGGTCGCATCGGCGTGGTCGTAAAGCACCCGCACCAGCGAAATCGCATCCGCTCCCGCTGGCAGCGCATCGTCGCGGAACGATCCCGCGACGATCCCCACCCGCCCGGCCATTCCCGCCGCCGCGAATCGTGCCGTCGCCGCAGGCACCACGGCGGGCAGATCGAACAGCGTCATGGCAAGCGCCGGATACTCGGCCCCCACCGCCGCCAGAAACGCCCCCGTCCCGCCGCCCACATCCATAAGCCGCGTCACATCCGACAGATCGACGACCCGCAAGGTGTCCTCGGCCACCAGCCCCTGACTGTCCGCCATCAGCGCCGAATACCGTTCCGCCAAGGCAGGGTCCGCAGCCCCGCCCGCGCCAAAGACATAGGGCCAGAACCCCGCCAACTCCGGCTGAGTCTCGCCCCGAAAGAACGCCACGGGGTCCGACAGGTCGCGATACAGCACCGGATGATGCCGCACCATCGCCTCCAGCCCCGGCACGGTCAGAAAGGCCGCGCCCCGCGTGGTCAGATGCCACAGCCCGCCGCGCCGCTTCACCAGCCGCAGCGCCGCCCCCGCCTGCATCAGCACCGCCATCCGCTCCACCGGCACCCGCGCAAAAGCCGAAAGATCGCCCGTCGGCAATGGCCCGTCCGTCAGCCGGTGCAGCAACCGCAACTCCACCAGCGCCAGCAACGCCTGACTTTGCACAAAGCCCGAAACGATGTCGAACAGCGCCCGCCCCTCGGCCCGCGCAATGTGCCGAAGCAGCGGAACCCGCGCACAGAACGCATGGAATCGCGGCGAAAGCCCCAGCCGCGCCGCCCAGCCCGGCGCCGATGCCGCCTGAGTCGAGGCTTTCAGCATCTCAACCCCGCACGGGCGTCAGATGCACCGGAACCATCTTTTCGGCATAGGCCGTGACCAGCGCCGCCAACCGCGCCTCGCCGGGGCATGACGGGATCGACGCGATCGCCCCCGCCAGAATGTCCCGCAGGTGCTTCACCGCGCCCTGCACCCCCATCTCGGCCACCGCCGAAGGGCGCTGATGCACGGCATCCTGCCCCGCAGGCTTGCCCATCTCCTCGGGCGTCAGAAGCGCGTCCTTCAGATCATCCGCCACCTGAAAGGCCGATCCGATCCGCGCGCCCAATTCTTCCCACGGCTCGGCATCCTGCCCCGCCGCCACCGCGCCCATCTGCGTGGCCGCGATGAACAGCGCCCCCGTCTTGGCGCGATGATAGGCGGCAAGGTCGATCACCGGCTCGCTCTCCCAGCCCTGCCCCGCGCAGATGCCCCCCGGCATCCCCGTGCGCTGCGCAAGGATCTTGACCAGTTCCACCGCCCGCATCGGATGGTCCGCCGCCGCCCGCGCCAACACCTCGAAGGCCAGCACGATCAGCGAATCACCCGCCAGCACCGCCAGCGGCTCGCCATAGGCGCGATGCACCGAAGGCTTGCCGCGCCGGATGTCGGCATCATCGAAACAGGGCAGGTCGTCATGCACAAGGCTCGCGCAATGGATCAGTTCGAGCGCCGAAGCCGCTGCATCGGCCATCGCGGGGCGGTCGTCGCCGCAGGCCTTCGCAACCGACAAAAGGATCGTCGGCCTGATCCGCGCCCCGCCCGGAAACACCGCATGGTCCAGCGCCGCGGCCAACCGTGGCGGCGCATCGCCCCCCTTGGCATGGCCCAAGGCCGCCACCACCGCCTGCTCGATCCGCCCGTCCAATGCCATGATCGTCCCTCGCTCGGCCTGCGCTTTGGGCAAGCATCGCACCCGCCACGCAATGTGTAAACTAAATCTTACACCAGCTTGTAATCCAAGTTGGACAATGACGCGCCGCACGCTAGATTGGACGGCATGGGAAACGCGGCCAGCAAAGCCATCGTCATCGGCGCGGGAATGGGCGGCCTCGCCTCGGCCATCCGGCTTGCGGCAGCGGGCTACGCCGTGACCGTCCTCGAACGCGCCGCCACACCGGGCGGCAAGGCCCGCGCCCTCGCTTCCGCCGCGGGTCCCGTCGATGCAGGCCCGACCGTGCTGACCCTACGCCAGATTTTCGACGACCTCTTCGCCCTGAACGGCGAGGCGCTGGACGACCACCTCACCCTCGTCCCCCAACCCGTCCTCGCCCGGCATTGGTGGCCCGACGGCTCCCGCCTCGACCTCTTCCCCGACCGCGAGGCCAACGCCGAAGCCATCGCCGCCTTCGCAGGCCAGCGCGAGGGCGACGCCTTCCTCCGCTTCGACAGTCTCGCCCGATCGCTCTACGATGCCTTCCGCCAACCCGTCATGCTCGCCCCCCGCCCCGACCTGCGCGCCATCGTCCGCGCGGCGCTGCGCCAGCCCCGCCTCTGGCCCGCGCTGCTGCCCGGCATGACGCTCGACCGCCTGCTCCGCCTGCATTTCCGCGACCCGCGCCTGATCCAGCTCTTCGGCCGCTACGCCACCTATGTCGGCGGCCGCCCGACCCATTCCCCCGCCGTCCTCGCCCTCATCTGGCGGGCCGAGGCGCAGGGGGTCTGGGGCGTCACCGGCGGCATGCACAGCCTTGCCGCCGCCCTCGCCGCACTTGCCACCCGCATGGGCGTGGACTTCGCCTATGACACCGACGCCCAGCGCATCCAGCGCCAG
The DNA here is from genome assembly GCA_027489375.1 of Paracoccaceae bacterium. Lineage (GTDB taxonomy): Bacteria > Pseudomonadota > Alphaproteobacteria > Rhodobacterales > Rhodobacteraceae > Paragemmobacter. Next base: position 158,295 of record JAIXZW010000005.1, read on the forward strand.
AACGGCCGCGTCACGGGCGTGCAGACGGCCCAAGGCCGCACCCTCCCGTGCGATGTCTGCATCTTCAACGGCGACCCCGCCGCGCTGACCGCAGGCCGCCTCGGCACCGCCGTCTCAGGCCCGCCCGCCGCACGGCCCAGCCTTTCGGCACAGGTCTGGGCCTTTGCCGCCTCCCCCACAGGGCCAAAGGCCAAAGACCTGCTGCACCACAACATCTTCTTCACCGCCGATCCCGCCACCGAATTCGGCCCCATCGGACGGGGCGCGATGCCCGCCGCCCAAACCCTCTACCTCTGCGCCGAAGACCGCCTCACCCCGCGCACGGAAACCGGACCCGAACGGTTCGAGATCATCCTGAACGCCCCCGCAGGCCTCGCGCCCACGCCCAAGGACTTCCAGCTATGCCGGACACGCACCTTCCAGACCTTGCAGGCGATGGGGCTGGGCTTCGACCCGATCCCGCCGGTGACGACCCTCGCCACCCCCGCGACCTTCGACAGCCTGTTTCCGGCCTCGAAGGGCGCGCTCTACGGAGCCTCGCCCGAGGGGATCATGGCGACCTTCCGCCGCCCGACCGCGCGGACGGCGCTGGCGGGGCTATACCTCGCGGGGGGCGGGGTGCATCCGGGGGCGGGGGTGCCGATGGCGGCCCTCTCCGGCATGCACGCGGTCGCGGCGATCTTGCAGGACCGGACTTCTCCCTCCACGTCACGCCCGACGGCTACGCGTGGTGGTATGTCGACGGCGTCTCCGATGACGGAACGCGCGCGGTCTCGGTGATCGGCTTCATCGGTTCGGTCTTCTCGCCATGGTATGCGTGGAGCGGAAGGCGCGACCCGCAGAACCATGCCTGCCTCAACGTCGCCACCTACGGCCCCGGTGGCCGCTTCACCATGACCGACCGTGGCCGCAGCGCCCTGCGCCAGACGTCCGATACGCTGACCATCGGCCCCAGCCGCATGCACTGGACCGGAACCCGGCTTATCATCGACATCGACGAGATCTCCTCGCCGCCGATCATCTCGCCCGTCGGTGGCCGCATCATCCTGACCCCGCAGGCGGTCACGACCGCCGAAGTCGCCCTCCACCCCAACCACGTCTGGCGCCCCTTCGCCCCCATCGCCCATATCGAGGTCGACCTGTCCCAAGGCCACCGCTGGCAGGGCCACGGCTATTTCGACGCCAACTTCGGCACCGCCGCGCTGGAAGCCGACTTCGACTTCTGGACATGGGGCCGCTACCCCACCGCCACGGGCGCGCAATGCTTCTACGATGCCACCCGCCGCGACGGCACCACCCTCGCCCTCGGCATCGAAATCGACCGTCACGGACAGGTGCGGGAAATCACCCCGCCGCCGCTCACCCGCTTCAAGCGCTCCCTCTGGCAGGTCCGCCGCGAAACCCGCGCCGATGCGGGCGTCACCCCGCGCCAGCGCCTCAACATGCTCGACGCACCCTTCTATTCGCGCAGCCTCGTCGAAACCCGCCTGAACGGAGAAGCCACGACCGGCGTGCACGAGGCGCTCGACCTCACCCGCTTCCGCTCGCCGCTCCTCAAGCCGATGCTCGCCGTCCGCGTCCCCCGCCGCGCGGGCTGGCACCACCCCTGAGCCTGCCCCCGTTCACCTTGGCGATAAATACTCCGGGGGAGTCCGGCGGTTCACCGCTGGACGGGGGCTGGCCCCCCTTTCCCTTACGCCTCCGCCTTGCGCCCGCGCTCTTCGGGGTTCATCCGCCAGACGGTCGCATTCAACGCCGAAGCCACCGTGACCCATGTCAGATAAGGCACGAACAAAAGCCCCGCGATCCAGTCAAGCCGCCACAGCGCCAGCATGGTCAGCGCCACGGCAAGCCAAAGGCAAAGCACCACGACCAGCCCCGCCCCCATCCGCTTCAGGCCAAAGAACACGGGCGTCCACAGCGCGTTAAAGGCGATCTGCACCGACCACAGCGCCAGCGCCTGCCCCGCATCCGGCAACACCGCAACCCGCGCCGCCGCCGCACTCATGCACAGATACATCACCGTCCATGCGACAGGAAACAGCCAGTCCGGCGGCGTCCAGCTTGGTTTGCGCAAACCGCGATACCACGCGCCGGGCGAAAACAGCGCCCCCGTGGCTGCGGCGGCCCCGCAGGCGGCAAGAAAGGTGAAGAACAGGACAAAATCCATCGGGCCGCTCCGCTTCTGGGTCAGGAGAAGCGACATAGCCCTGTTATCGGTTCCGTCCAAGCACGCTTTCGGCCCCGCCGGTCCGCGCGCGGCTCAGGCCATGCCGCGATCCCGCGCCTCAAGCTGCGCCAGCACGGCCAGAAAGGCATCCGACCGCCCCTTGCGCGCCGCACCCCGCGCAGCCTGCACGAGGAAAGCCACCTCCGCCGCAGGCGGCGCATGCAGCACCGAAGGCACCGGCCCCACCGCACTCAACCCCGCCCGCGCAACCGCCAGCGTCAGCAGGCCCAGCTTGGCCCCCCGCCCCGTCCGCGCCCGCCGCGTGACGGAATCATACCCCGCCCCGCGCACGCGCCCGCCGATGGCGGCATAGACATGCCGCGCCGCCAGAATCCCCGGACGGCAGGCCAGAGGCAAGCGCGGCACCCCCGCTTCGGACCGCGCATAAAGCCTGTCCGCCTGATCGAGCAGCCGCCGCGTCGCCGACCGCACCCCGGCCGAGGCCTGCGGATCGGCAAGGAAGTCCTCAACCCCCACCCCCGCCTCGGCCAACCAGTCGAGCGGCAGGTAAACCCGCCCCGCCCGCGCATCCTCGCCCACGTCCCGCGCGATGTTGGTCAACTGCATCGCAAGACCCAGATCGCAGGCCCGCGCCAGCGCATCCGCCTCGCGCACGCGCATCAGCACGCACATCATGGCCCCCACCGCCGCCGCGACCCGCGCGGAATAGTCAAGGACACCCGACAGCGTTTCATACCGCCGCCCCACCGCATCCCATGCGAACCCCTCCAGCAGCGCCTCGGGCAAGGCGCGCGGCATGTCGAACTCTTCCACGACCCGCGTGAACGCCCGATCCGCCGCCGCATCCCGTGGCCGCCCCTGATAGACAAGCTCCAGCCTGTCCCGCAGCCCCAGCACCGCGCCCGCCTTGTCCGCGCCCTCGTCCACCGCATCATCCGCCAAACGGCAAAAGGCATAAAGCGCCAGCGACGGATCGCGCACCGACGCGGGCAACAGCTTCGACGCCGCATGGAAGGACAGCGACCCCGTCCGGATCGCCTCGCGGCAATGGTCCATGTCGCGCTTGGCCTGATCCTCGGCCCGATCCGCCCTGAACTGTCCGGCCGAGATCGTCATTCCGCAGCCAGCGGCAGGGGTTCCACCGTCCCCGCCCCTTGCGGCGCATCCGGCACCAGCGTGCCAAGCACCTCGGCCGTGCCGACAACCCCCGGCAACCCCGCCCCCGGATGCGTGCCGGCCCCGCAGAGGAACAGCCCCGGCACCTCTTCGCTCACGTTATGCGGACGGAACCACGCCGATTGCAGGATGCGCGGCTCGATGGAAAACCCCGCGCCATAGGGCGACAGGTAGCGGTCGCGGAACGTCTCGGGCGTAAAGGTCAGGCTCTCGCTGATATGGTCGCGGAAACCGGGAAGCAGCCGCTCCTCCAGCATTCTGGCCATCTTCTCGCGATAGCGCGGCTCCTCCTCGGCCCAATCCACCCCGCCGAATCCCAGATGCGGCACGGGCGACAGCGCATAGAAGGTATCGCCCCCCTCCGGTGCGACCGAAGGGTCCGTCACGCTGGGGCGGTGGACATAAAGGCTCATATCTTCGGCCAGTTTGCCACGGATGAAGATGTCCTTGATATGCTCGCGGTAGCGCGGCCCCACGACGATGGAATGGTGCCCCACATCCTTCCACATCCCCTTGGTGCCACGCGTCCCGAAATACCAGACGTAAAGCCCCATCGACCAGCGCGACCGCTTCAGCCGCGCATCCGTCCAGCGTTTGCGCGGCAGGTTGCGCAGAAGGCGGCTGTAGGTATGCCCCGCATCCGCATTGCTGACGACGATCCCCGCCCGCATCACCTCGCCCGAGGCAAGCCGCACCCCCGCCGCGCGCCCGCCTTCGACGACGATCTCGTCGACCTCGGTCCCGTGCAGAACCTCGCCCCCTTGCGCCACGACGACCCGCGCCATCGCATCGGCAATCGCCTGCACCCCGCCCATCGCGTAATGCACCCCGAAGGCCTTTTCGAGATGGCTGACAAGGATATACATCGACGTCACGTTGAACGGATCGCCGCCGATGAACAGCGGATGGAACGACAGCGCAAAGCGCAGATGCTCGTCCTTCACCCGCCCCGCCGCATGGGCATGGACCGAACGGTCCGCCCGCAGCATTGCAAAGCGCGGCAGCACCTTCACTAGGTCCGCGAAACGGTGCATCGATCGCCGCCCCAGATCCTCGAACCCGAACCAGTACCGCGCCTCGCTGTCCTTCAGGAACCGCTCGTAGCCTTTGGCATCACGCGGCGAAATCCGCGCCACCTCGGCCCGCATCGCGGCATCGTCCTGCCGCGCGGTGAATGTCTGCCCGTCGGGAAACCGGATTTCGTAAAACGGCTCCATCGGCTTGAGCGTGACGTCGCGGTCGAAATCCCGCCCGCAGGCCGCCCACAACTCGCGCAAACCCAGCGGCACGGTCACGATGGTGGGGCCAAGGTCGAAGCGATGCCCGCCTTGCGTGATCGAAGAGCCCCGCCCCCCCGCACGGTCCAGCCGGTCGATCACCGTGACCCGCCACCCCTTCGCCCCCAGCCGCATGGCCGAGGCAAGCCCCCCCAGCCCCGCCCCGATGACGATGGCATGTCCGGCTTCGGGATCGGGCGGCGGGTTGGGGCGCATATGGGTCATGGATCGAATGATAGACTGTCTAGCTAAGTTGACAATACCATCGTTTCATTGCCGCAGTGGCGGCTTTTTCCTTCCCCTTGCGGTCTTATAATGTCAGACTAGGTTTACACTATAGCCAAGCCTTTGCGCCAAGGGGTCTTGCCATCACCATCGCCACCCTCAGCCTGTTCCGCTTCGACGGACCGATGAACCGCCTTTGGATCATCGGGCAGATGGGCGCTGCCCGCCTGTCGCTGCGGCGCGAATCGCGGGCGCTGTTCTGGAAACTTTGCGGCTCCGGCACGGGCGAAGGCTTCACCCCGCGCCCGAACTGGGGCGTCTGGGCCATCCTCGCCGTCTGGCCGGACGAGGCGACAGCCCGCGCCCGCCTTGCCGAAAGCCCCGTCTGGCGGGCATGGCGCGCCCGCGCTGCCGAAAGCTGGAGCATCCTGATGGAACCGCTCTCGGCACGCGGCGCATGGTCCGGCGTCAATCCCTTCCTGCCCGATGCCGCCCCGAAAGCCGCGACCGGCCCCCTTGCCGCCCTCACCCGCGCCACGGTCAAACCCGCCCGCGCCCTGCGCTTCTGGAAACGCGTCCCCTCCATCTCGGCGGTGATCGGCGCGGACCCGAACGTCGCCTTCAAGATCGGCATCGGCGAGGTGCCGCTTCTGCATCAAGTCACCTTCTCGATCTGGCCCGACACCGCCAGCATGGCCCGCTTCGCCCGTGGCGACGGCCCGCATGGCCGCGCCATTGCCGCCGTGCGCGAAGGCCACTGGTTCGACGAAGAACTCTACGCCCGCTTCGCCCTGCGCGGCAGCATCGGCACATGGGGCGGCAAAGACCCGCTTCAAAACCTTGATCTAACTGCGAAAGATCCCGCCGACGATCCCTCTGCAAAGGATCGGGACATCGCCGCAATCCAACTCCAACCGCCTGAATTTTCGCAGAAAATTCGCCCCCAAGGATTTTCGCAGAAAACCCTTTTCGACGGACACCCAGAATGAAACAACCCTTCCCCTTCTCCGCCATCGTCGGCCAAGAGGCGATGAAACAGGCGATGATCCTCACCGCCGTCGATCCCGCCATCGGCGGGGTGCTGGTCTTCGGCGACCGCGGCACCGGCAAATCCACCGCCGTCCGCGCCCTCGCCGCGCTCCTGCCCGAAATCGACGCGGTCGAAGGCTGCCCCGTGAACTCGCCCCGTCCCGAGATGGTCCCCGACTGGGCGCAGGGCGCGACCGGCCGCGTCACCTCGCGCCCCACCCCCGTGATCGACCTGCCGCTCGGCGTGACCGAAGACCGCGTCGTCGGCGCCCTCGACATCGAACGCGCCCTGACGCGGGGCGAAAAAGCCTTCGAACCCGGCCTTCTGGCCCGCGCCAACCGCGGCTATCTCTACATCGACGAGGTGAACCTGCTCGAAGACCACATCGTCGACCTTCTCCTCGACGTTGCCCAATCCGGCGAGAACGTGGTGGAACGCGAAGGCCTGTCGATCCGCCACCCCGCCCGCTTCGTCCTCGTCGGCTCCGGCAACCCCGAAGAGGGCGAATTGCGCCCGCAGCTCCTCGACCGCTTCGGCCTCTCGGTCGAAGTCACCTCCCCCCGTGACGTCGAAACCCGGGTCGAGGTGATCCGCCGCCGCGACGCCTATGAAACCAATTACGGCGCCTTCATCGAAACGTGGAAACCGCAGGACGCCGCCCTGCGCGACCGCATCCTCGCCGCCCGCGCCGCCTTGCCCGCCCTGCACACCCCGAACACCGTCCTGCACGACTGCGCCGAACTGTGCATCGCCATCGGATCGGACGGGTTACGCGGCGAACTCACCCTATTGCGCGCCGCCCGTGCGCTCGCCGCCTTCGAAGGCGACGATGCCGTGGGCCGCATCCATCTCAAGGCCGTGGCGCCCATGGCCCTCTCGCACCGCCTGCGCCGCGATCCCTTGGACGAGGCAGGCTCCACCTCCCGCGTCATCCGCGCCGTGGCCGAGGTGCTGCCCTGACCGATGGCATGGACAGATGGGCACGGGTCCAAACCGCGCTGGCGCTTCTGGCCATAGATCCTGCCGGATTGGGCGGGCTGTGGCTGCGCGCCCGCGCCGCCCCCCTGCGCGACCGCGTCACCGATGCCATCGCCACCGCCTTGGGCCAACCGCAGCACCGCCTGCATCCCGCCATCGCCGATGACACGCTCTACGGCGGGCTGGACCTTGCCGCCACCCTCGCCAGCGGCCAGCGCGTGCTGACGCGCGGGTTGCTCGCTACGCCCGCCACGCTGATCCTGACGATGGCCGAACGCTGCCCCGCAGGCCTTGCCGCCCGCCTCTCCGCCGCCCTCGACGCGGGCGAGGGCCACCGCATCGTGGCGCTGGACGAAGGCGCGGAAGAGGATGAAACCCTCCCCTCCGCCCTCGCCGACCGCCTCGCCCTCTTCCTCGACCTCTCGGACCTCCTCTGGTCCGACTGTCCCGACCCGCCCCCCGACCCCGCCCGCCTCGCTACCGCCCGCGCCGCCCTTTCCGCCGTGGCCCTGCCGACCGAGGCGCTCGCCACCCTCACCCGCGCCGCCGCCGAACTCGGCATCGCCTCGCTCCGCGCGCCCCGCCTTGCCGCCGCCGCCGCCCGCGCCCATGCCGCATGGCAGGGCCGCGACAGCGTGACCGAAGCCGACCTGATCGCCGCCGCCGAACTCGTCTACGCCCACCGCGCCACCGCGCAGCCGCAGGCGACCGAAGCCCCGAACGATCCGCCCCCGCCGCCCCCCGAACCCGACCGGAACACCGACCCGACCGCCTCCGAGGACAGCGCCACCCTGCCGACCGAGGTGATGGTCGAAGCCGCCCTCGCCGCCCTGCCCCGCGACATCCTCGAAGCCCTCGCCGCAGGCCGCGCCGCCCGCGCCGCGAAATCCGCCGCAGGCTCCGGCGCGGAACGCGCGGGCAACCGCCGTGGCCGCCCGCTCCCGTCGCGCCCCGGACGGCTGGCGCAGGGCGCGCGCATCGACCTTGTGGCCACCCTTCGCGCCGCCGCCCCGTGGCAACCGCTCCGCCGCGCCCAGACCCCGCGCCCCGACGCGGCCCTCCTCGTGCGCGCCGCCGACATCCGCCTCAAGCGGTTCAAAGAAACCTCCGACCGCGTCCTCATCTTCGCCGTCGACGCCTCCGGCTCCGCCGCCTTCGCAAGACTGGCCGAGGCAAAGGGTGCCGTCGAACTCCTCCTCGCACAGGCCTATGCCCGCCGCGACCATGTGGCGCTCGTGGCCTTCCGTGGCACGGCGGCAGAGCTGATCCTGCCGCCCACCCGTTCGCTGGTGCAGACGAAGCGCCGCCTCGCGGGCGTTCCGGGCGGCGGCGGCACACCCCTCGCCTCGGCCCTGCAACTGGCACTCGCCACGGCGGCACAGGCCAAGGCGCGCGGCCTGACGCCGACCATCGCCATCCTCACCGACGGGCGCGGCAACATCGCCCTCGACGGCACCCCCGACCGCGCAAGGGCCGAGGATGAAGCCCGCCGCCTCGCCCGCCAGATCCGCGCCACGGGCACGCCCGCGCTGGTGATCGACGTGGCAACGCGCCCCCAACCCGCCCTCTCGGCCCTCGCGCAGGACATGGCCGCCCCCTACCTCGCCCTTCCCCGCGCCGATGCCCACCGCCTCAGCGCAGCCCTCGGCGCGGCACTCGAAGGCTAGGGGGATGGAGTTCGACCGGATGCCCGCCGACTGGCCCTATCGGGACCACGCCCGCCGCCTGCGCAGCCGCCCGCATGACTGGTGCCTGATCGACACAGGCCCGCCCGAGGCGCCTGTCCTCCTCCTCCTCCACGGCGCGGGCGGATCGGGACACAGCTTCCGCAACCTGATCCCGCTACTGGCACAGGATTACCGCCTGATCGTCCCCGACCTGCCCGGCCAGGGCTTCACCCGCGCAGGGTCGCGCCGCTTCGGCCTCGATGCGATGGCCGAAGACCTGACCACCCTCTGCCGCACGCTCGGCATCACCCCCGCCGCCGCCGTCGGCCATTCGGCGGGGGCCGCCATCGCGCTGCGGCTCGCCGAACTCATGCCGCTGAAAGCCGTGGTCGGCATCAACGCCGCCTTGGGCAGTTTCGAAGGCGCGGCAGGTGTCATGTTCCCGCTCATGGCCCGCGTCCTTGCCGTGACACCCTTCATTCCGGCGGTCGTCTCGCGCCTCTGGGGCAATGCCCAGACGGTCAACCGCCTCCTCGCCTCCACAGGCTCGCCGCTCGACGCCACGGGACAGGCGCAATACCTCACCCTCGTGCGCGACCAATCCCATGTCGACGGCACGCTCGGCATGATGGCGCAATGGAAGCTCGACGCCCTCATGTCCCGCCTCCCCGCCCTGCACACGCCCGTCCTCCTCATCGCCTCGGACAAGGACAACGCCGTCCCCGCCAAGGTCTCGGCCGAGGCCGCGCGCCACATCCCCCACGCCACCTTCCGCATGATCGAGGGCTACGGCCACCTCGTCCACGAAGAGGCCGCCGCCCTCGTCGCCACCCCGACCCTCGACTTTCTGGCGAGGACCTGCGCCCCCTGACCCCGCGCAGGGGGGGCCGTCTGCCCCCCACGGGGCCGCGTGCCGCGCCCCCTCCCCCCGAGGATATTTGAGCAAGCGTGAAAGAGGCAAAGAGCCTCCTTCCCCGTTCACCTTTGCCCAAATACTCGCAGGGGGAGGCGCGCAAGGCGCGACGGGGGGCGGCAGCCCCCCTGACACGGCCCGAAAGCGCGTCAAGGCGTCAGGGACGGGGACCGAAGATCCGCCCCATATGCTCGGTCATATAGATCCGCAGCCACGGAGTGAACTTTTCGGGCGTGCGCAGCACCTCGGCGGCAAGGTCGTAAAGGTCGACCCAGCGCGTCGCCATGACCTCGTCGGGGTCGGGCGCGACAGATAGACCCGCGCCCGACTCGGCGGTGAAGATATCCACCACCTCATGCTCGATCAGCCCGCTGCCCACATCGGCGCGGTATTCGATCCGGTCGGCAAAGGCGGGGAACAGCCCCGTGATCCCCAACTCCTCGCGCAGGCGGCGCACGGCGCAGGCGGCGGGTTCCTCGTCCCAACGCGGATGGGTGCAGCAGGTGTTCGCCCAAAGCCCCGGCGTGTGGTATTTCCCCATCGCCCGCTGCTGGATCAGCACACGCGCCCCGTCCAGCACGAAGACCGACACCGCCTTGTGCCGCAACCCCCGCTGATGCACGGCCAGCTTGCCGACGGGCGTCAGCTTGCCCTCGACCCAGGCCGGAATCATCTCTTCGGTCAGAACATCCATACCCAAGCCTTCACGTCCAGACGGGCGAGACCAGACGCATCAGATGCGCCATGTTCTTGATCCCGATCTTCACATGCGCCAAGGGCCGCGCCTTGACCAGTTTCTTGTTCATATAGGCCTCGAAGGTCAGCTTTTGAACATCGACGTCATGGCACAGGCTCACGAAGCGCTCGCGCCGCTCGTCCGAGCGGTAATAGGCATCCTGCATCGACCGCAAGACGCGGAACACCGTGCCGTGCTCCTTCATGAAGAGCTTGCGCGCCAGCCGCAGATCGCGCGCACGGCCCGAGGCGAGCATCGCCTGCGCCGCCGTCGCGGCCACGCGCCCGCCCACCATTGCGTAATAGATGCCCTCGCCCGAAGACGGCGCCACCACCCCAGCCGCATCGCCCGCAAGCACCACATCGCGGCCATTGTCCCAACGGTCGAGCGGTTTGAGCGGGATCGGCGCACCCTCTTTGCGCAGCGTCTCGCAACCCGTCAGCCCCGCACTCTCGCGCAAGGCGGCGGTCGCCTGCTTCAGGTCAACGCCATCGACTTCCGTTCCCATGCCCACGCTAGCATGCGCGCCATGCGGAAAGACCCAGCCATAGAAATCGGGGCTGATCTTGCCGTCATAGACCACATCGCAGCGCAGCGGGTCGTAATTGGCCGAAGGCTCGGGGGCCTTGATGATCTCGTGATAGGCAATGACATAAGGAATGCGGTCGCCCCCCGGCACCTCGGCCCGCGCGACACCCGACCGCGCGCCATCGGCCCCGATCACCAGCCGCGCCGCCGACCGCCGCTCCTCGCCGCTCGCCTTGTCGCGCCAGACGACATGGGTTCCCTCAGCGTCCCGCTCGATCCGCAGGAAGGTGCCGGTCAGCCGTTCCGCCCCCGCCTCGCCCGCCCGCTTGCGCAGGTATTCGTCGAAATGCTCGCGGTCCACCATGCCCACATACCCGTTCTCGATCGGGATATCGACCTGCCGTCCGGTGGGAGAGATCATGCGCGCCGTGGTGATCCGCGCCACCAGCATTGCGGTGTCGATCTGGAAATCGCGGATCGCCCGTGGCGGGATCGCCCCCCCGCAGGGCTTGATCCGCCCCGCACGGTCCAACAGCGCCACGCGCCGCCCCGCCCGCGCAAGGTCTTCCGCAGCCACCGCCCCCGAAGGCCCGCCACCCACGACGAAAACGTCATATCCCATCGCTCACTCTCCCGGAACGAGTTGCGCCGCGACGGGCGCGGCGCGCCCCTCGATGATCCGTGCCGCCATGAGGGCGGCGATGACGAACAAACCGGCCTCGGCAAGGAAGACCGCACCGAACGCCTCGCGCGCGGGCAGCCAGAGCCGCAGCGCATCCACCGCCGCCGCCCCCAGAAGCCCGCCGAAGCCTGCAGCCACGGCCTGCGCCGCCCCCCAAAGCCCCATCCGCGTCCCCTCGCGCGCCCCGCGCCCGCGCCCCGCCAGCGCCATCATCGACCCGATGGCCGCCACCGCGAAAACCCCGTTGAAGAAGCCGAGGGCGACGACCGCAGGCACCAGCCCCGCCCCCGCCTGCCCCAGCACCGCCACCGCGGCAAGCGACACGGCCGAACCGAGGCACCCCAGAATGACCCAGAGCCGCAGCGACCCGATCCGCAGACCCGTCGCCGCGATGCCGACCAGCACCATACCCGCGAAAACCCCGCCATGCTGCGCACCCGAAAGCTGCGTGCTTTCCCCCGGCGTCATGGCAAAGACCAGCCCCGCATAAGGCTCGAGGATCAGTTCTTGCAGGAAATAGGCCGTCATCGACAGAAAGATGAACAGCGTGAAGGCCCGCGCCTCCGGCTCCGCCCAGATTTCCGCCAGCCCCTGCCGGAAGGGCGCCGCTTCCGTCTCGCGCTCGGCGATCACCCGACGCTCGATCCCCCGCACCGCCAGCGCGGTCAGCGCGACAGCCCCCAGCGTCACCACCGCCACGATCCGCAGCAGAAGCGCCGGCGAATAGGGGTTGAGCATCCCGCCAACGACCCCCGCCGTGACCGCAATCCCCGCAATCATCATCAGCCAGGTGATCGTCGCCGCCGCCGCCCGCCGATGCGGCGCGGTCGCCGTGGCCAGCAGCGCCAGAAGCGAGGTGCCCGAAGCCCCCGCCCCCAACCCGATCATCGCATAGGCCAGCACCGACAGCACCAGCCCCGCCACACCCGCGATCACCACGCCAAGCGCCGCCAGAAACCCGCCCGCCGCCAGAACCGCCATACCGCCAAGGATAAAGGCCGTGCGGTTCCCCTTGGTATCCGAACGGAACCCCCAGCTTGGCCGCGTGATCTGGATGCCGTAATGCAGCGCCACCAGCGCCCCCGGCACCACCGCGGGCAAGGCCAGTTCCACCACCATCAACCGGTTCAGGGTCGAGGTGGTCAGCACCACCACCGCGCCAAGGCACATCTGCACCAGCCCCAAGCGGAAAATCTGGGGCCAAGTCAGCTTCATGCCAGCCCCCGCAGCGCAAAGGCCGAAATCATCATGCCGGTGACGTAAAGCACGACACCCGTGCCGTTGTACCACGGCGCCTTGCCCTTCGGATCGCGGAACAGCACCCGCATGGCAGCGACCTGCACCACCAGCACCAGCGCCACGCCCAAGGCGTGCCACGGCTTGCCGAACAGCATCAGGAGCGGAATGACCAGCGCCTGCGCCATCCCCATCACCGTGCAGGCGATCTTGGCCGCGACCTCCGGCCCCAGCACCACGGGAAGCGACCGCACGCCATGCTGCCGGTCCCCCTCCAAAGCCTTGAAATCATTCAGCGTCATGATGCCATGCGCGCCAAAGGCATAAAGCAGCGCGATCACCACGATCTCGAAACGGGGGGCTGTCTGCAACAGCACCGCCGCCCCCGTGAACCACGGCAATCCCTCGTAGGACAGCCCCACAAGCCCCGGCCCCCACCAGCCCGACCGCTTCAGCCGCACAGGTTCCGCACTATAGGCCCAAGCGGCAAGCACACCCGCCACCGTAGCCCAGAACCCCCAGACGCCAAGCAGCGACCCGACCCCGAGGCTCAGCCCCGTCATCGCCAGCGCGATCCACAGCCCCCAGCGCCCGGGAATCCGCCCCGAGGGGATGGGCCGGTCCGGCTCGTTCACCGCATCGACATGACGGTCGCACCAGTCATTCGCGGCCTGCGACATCCCGCAGACGATCGGCCCCGACAGGATCATCCCGAGCAGCACCAGCGCCCAGTTCCCGCCCAAGGGCACGCCTGCCGAAACCGACCCGCACAGATAGGCCCAAATCGGGGGAAACCACGTGATGGGCTTGATCAGCCGCAGCATGGCACGCGGTTCGGGGTAACGGCGGGGGGTCAGGGCGCTGACAGTCATCTGTCAAGTAAACAGGACAATCGAGAGTCGGGCAAGCCCGATGTGTCAGATTTAGTTTACACACTCCGCGCAGCGGCGCGGACAGGCGGGGGGCCGTCTGCCCCCCGCACCCCCCGAGAGTATTTGGGCAAAGGTGAAAGGGAAAAGACGCCCACCTGCTTCATCTGTTCGCAAATATCCTCGGGGGGTTCGGGGGGCAGACGGCCCCCCGTCGACGGCAACACCACGAACCCCGCCCGATAGGCCGGCGCAGACCTATCCCGCCCGCACCACGAAGCGGCAAACCCCGCCGCCCAGCCCCGCACATTCCACCTCCTCCACCCGACACCCCCGCCAGACGAGGGCCGAGAACAGCCGCCGGAACACCGCCGCGTGCCAGAGGCAGGGCTTGCCCTCCGCGACCAAGGGATTCCCATCCAACTCGAAGACCAGCGGCGCGAAGCCCGCCACGCGGAACCGCCCCGACCCCGCAAAGGTCCAGGCGTGCCGCTCGATGGCCCGCGCCAGAAGCCGCGCGCCCGCAGGCTTGGGCAAGGCGCGGATCACCAGCTTCGCGGCAAGGGGGATGCGGTGGCGCAGGATATACTCCGCCGTCGCCTCGCCCGCCGCCACCAGCAGCGCATCCGCCCGCTCGGGCAGGGCCGCGCGCAGCGCCCGATGCGCGGCCACGGCCTCGCCTTCGGGGATCATCCCGCTGTCGGGCGCGGGCAGACGCAGGCCCGCCAGCACGCGGTCCCGCACCCTCCGCCCCTCGGCATGGTCGAGCACGGCGATCAGTTGCAGCACCGCATTGGGTCCGATGCGCGCACCGCCCGCGCTCATTCCGCCAACTGCTCCTTCCCGCCCCCGCAGGCCATCGCATCGGCGGGCAGGGCGAATGCCTTCCGCTCCTCGGCCCTTTCCTTCATCTGCCCCTTGACCGCCGCCCGCCGCTCGGCCGCGCGGGCGGCGCGATCCGCGCTCGCCTCCCAATCGGCCATCTGCGCCTCGGCAATGCCGCGCGTGGCGTCGAAGTGGAAATCCACCTTGTCCTTGGTCTGCGGCCCCCAATAGCCCGCCTTGCCAAGGTCATAGAAGGTCCGCCCCACCCCCGCCTTCAGAAACGCCTTGAGACACCCGAGCAGATAGCGCCGCCGGAACCCCGTCCCGCGCCAAGGGTAATGGAACAAGGCCTTCTTCATGTAGAACCGGCGGTAATTCTTCATCACCCCGTCGAGCAGCTCTCCCCGCGTCAGCGCGGCGGGCTTCATGATCGGCGTGACGAAATTGTATTTCGAGAAATCGAAGACCTCGACCTGATCCCGTATCTCCTGAAACAGCGGCGTGAACGGCCACGGCGTGTACATCGACCAGTTGGCCAGATCGGGCTGCCAGTCCCACGCCATCCGGTAGGTCTCTTCCAGCGTCTCGGCGGTCTCGTTGTCCAGCCCGACGATGAACTGCGCCTCGGTGAAGATATCCGCCTCGCGCAACAGCCGGATCGCCTCCTTGTTCTGCGCGACCGTGGTTTCCTTGTTGAACAGGTCCAGCTTCAACTGCGCCGCGGCTTCCGTGCCAAGGCTCACATGCACCAGCCCCGCCTCGCGGTAGAATTTCAGCAGATCGCGGTCGCGCCAGATATCCGTGACCCGCGTGTTGATCCCCCATTTGATGCGGTGGTTCAGACCACGGTCGATCAACTCCTGACAGAACTCCACGAATTTCTTCTTGTTGATGGTCGGTTCCTCGTCGGCAAGGATGAAGAACCCGACCCCGTGGTCCTCGACCAGCCGCTCGATCTCGTCGACCACGCGTTTGGGGTCGCGCACGCGGTAATCGCGCCAGAACTTCCACTGCGAACAGAAGGAACAGGTGAACGGACACCCCCGCGCCATATTGGGAATCGCCACCTTCACGCCCAAGGGCACATAGATGTATTTGTCCCAGTCGAGGATCGACCAATCGGGGTTGATCGCATCAAGGTTCTTGACCGTGCTCGCGGCCTGCGTCGCCACGATCTCCTCCCCGTCCCGAAAAGCGATGCCCTTGATCTTGCGCCGCCCCTCGGGCCAGCGGCCATCGCGCAGCGCCTCCATCAGCGCCACCATGATCTCTTCACCCTCGCCCCGGACGATCACCTGAACCTGCGGCGCCTCTTCCAGCACCTGCCGGAACATGAAGGTCGCGTGGATTCCCCCCAGCACCCGCAGCGCATCCGGCACCACCTCGGCGGCGATCCGCAGCACCTCTTCCGCCTCGTAGATGGCGGGCGTGATCGCGGTCGTGCCCACCACATCGGGCTTCAGCGCCGCCAACCGCGCGCGCAAATCCTCGGGTCCGATGTGATGCGTCATCGCGTCGATGAAATGGATATCCTCGAACCCCGCCGCCCGCAGCGATCCGGTCAGATAGGCAACCCATGCGGGCGGCCAGTTTCCGGCGATCTCGGCCCCGCCAGAGTGGTAATTCGGATGGACGAATACGATCCGCATCTTCGCGTGCCCCTTGCAACCTGTAAGTTGAAATTGACACTTTGACGGATAGAAACCTTGACACACATCAAATCGACAAGGCAATTTCCGGCAAAAGCAACCGGAACGTGCAGCACGGGGAAGGTAAGTGTCAGGGCATCGGGCGAAACCTTGCGCGCAAAGGGCGGACTTGCCGCTAGTCTTCGCCCTTGTTGATCAGCCCGTATTTCCGCAGCTTGACGTAAAGCGACTGCCGCGACAGCGACAGCATCTCGGCCGCCGCCACACGGTTGTTGCGCGTCAGTTCCAGCGCCGTCTCGATGCACATCTTCTCGATCACATCGGTGGTTTCGGCGACGATGTCCTTGAGCGTGGAAGACCCCACAAGCTCCATGACATTGCGCACCCCGTCGTCATGCTGGCCGAATGCCGGACGCCGCAGGCTTTCCGCACGGCTCGCATCGCGCACGACAAGGACAAGCACGGGGTTCGGACGGTCGTTCAGCCAGGTCGCGGAAATCTCCACCGCGATCTGCCCCATGAAATCGGTGGTCAGCCGCGTCGCATAAAGCCGCAACTGGCCCGTCCGCTTCACATTGTCGATCAGCACCCGCAGGTCCACCGCACCACGGGCAAGGAAATCGGTCATCGACCGGCCCTTGATCGCGGCCATGTTGGCCGTGTCGGTCAGGTTCAGGAAAGCTTCGTTCGCGGCGCGGATATTGCCCTCGGCATCGCAGAAGACGATACCGTCGACACCCTCGTGATACAGCCGCGCAAGATTACCGGCGAGTTCATCCGGCGCCGCGCCATTGCCCTGCCCGCCGTCAAGCTGGCACAGCAGGATACGCTCGCCCGCCGCACGGAACACCGTGGGCGTCACGAAAATCCGTTTCTGCGACCGCCGCGCCGTCAGTTCGATCGGCGCATTGCGCTCGGCCACGGCCATGTTCGACATGGTTTCAAGGAATTCGCCGCGACGGCGCCCCTCGAACTCCTGCGCGATGGCGGAACCGACCAGATCGGCCCTCTGCCCGCCCAGCAACTGCGCCGCCGCCTGATTGAGGTCGGTGATCCGCCCCGTGCCCATCGACACCATCACCACCGGATCGCGCGACACTTCCATGAGCACGCGGTAGCGCGTGTCCATCTCGCGCTGGCTTTCGTAATCGCGCTCCAGCGCAAGCTGGGCCTGCACAAGCTGCTGCTGCACCTCGGCCACGGGCCGCAGATCACGCCCCATCAGCAAAAGCGAGTCGTCGTTCCCGATCCGGTGGATCGAATAGCGCACCGGAAATTCCCAATGCGACTGGTCGGCATGGTTCAACTCCAGCGCCAAGCCCTGTGCACGGCTTGCATGCGGATCGGCCAGACGGGTTTCGAACTTGCGGTTGCTTTCCTCGGACAAGACATCGCGCAGGTGGCTGCCTTCCCAATCGGCAAGCTGCCCGAAGCTGCGGTGATGCGGGTTGACCATGACCGAGATGATCCGCCGCGATGGCGAAACCAGCAACGAAATGTCCGAGGCGGCAGAAAGAATCTCGCCCAAAAGATCGGGGGCGATCAGCGGAAGCTTTCCGCCATTCAAAAGATGTCTGCCGTCGGTTGTCACTGCGTTCCTGCTTCATTCCGGCCGGCCCCATGCGAAGCGCGACCTAATCCGATCAGACCGTCTCACCCCCGACACCGGCAGAGGCGATCAATCCAAGACCCGCCAACGCCGTTTCGATGTCGTTCGTCACCACATCGGCACCCGTACCGCTCACCTTTTCTCCACCCTCGTCCAGAATGGCCCCGCCCAGCGCGACCCGCATACTGCCGTTTGTCGCATCTTTCAGGGTTTTCACCAGTTTACGACAAGTTTCAAGCCTGTCGTACGACCCTGCCGAGATGAGCGCACCGTCAAACTTGCGCCCCTGCATGAATGCCGCGATTTCCGGCGGAGTCTGGCCGATCCGGAGCGCCACCGAAACCCCGCTGCGCCGCAACCGCCCGGCAAGCACCATCGCACCCAGCGTGTGATGCTCGCCATCGGGCAGGATCACCAGAAGCGTCGGCCCGTCGACCTGACCGCCGCCATCGGCAAACCAGGTCTGCCCGATCTCGCGCAGGATGGCCTGCAACCGCGCCGTGCCCATCGTCACTTCGGCAAAGCTCACGCAGTCCGCGGTCCATTCCCGCCCGAGCATCCGCGCCACCTCGGGGATGTAATGGTCAGCAAGCGTCGTCGACGTGATCCGCGCACGCCGCAATTCGGGGCGCAACAGGTCAAAGGCTTGCGGGTCCGCGGACCGGACCGCCTGCATCAGTGCCTCGACGATTTCCTGTCGCAAGGAAGGCGCCGCCTCTCCGTCGCGGCCGACCAGACGTGCGACGACCTCGGCCGCAAAATGCGACACGTCGGCCACGCCGTCCGCCTTTGACACGCTACCCATCGAGCCTCCAACCCGCAAGGCCGTCTCGCGCTGCATGGACTGCTGCATGATCGACCCCCCGGATCACTTCGGATACCACGCGATTGTTGCTCGCGCACGCCTCTCTGTAGATCCTCTGCTGGATACTGTCTGCCCCGCAGAGGGGATTGTCAAAAGAAATAGACACCCACCGCAGGCCGTCAATGCCACTTTCCACGCAATAGCCTGTTTCCCATTGAAATTATATGAAAAATAACAGCCTCACCCCCTGCGGACTTTGCCGCAGGGATTCAGCCAGTGTCAGGCGCAAAGTTGTAAGTTTCAGTTGACACTTTGCACCCCGTCGCTACCTTTGCCCCACAGGGCATAGAAAAGAGGCGTCATTAGATGCACCCCGCCGCAAAACCGGCAGAACGGAAAAGGCTCTACACGGCCGAGCAGCGCGCACGCCGCGATGCGACCCGCTGGACGCTGGTCCAGGGGCTTCTCGCCCCCGCCCAGTTCCTCGCCTTTGCCGTGTCCCTCGTGCTGGTGCTGCGCTTCCTGCTCACGGGCGACGGCTACACCGCCGCGACCGTCTCCATCCTCGTCAAGACGGGCTTTCTCTATGTGATCATGGTGACGGGCGCGATCTGGGAAAAGGTCGTCTTCGGCCAGTATCTCTTCGCCCCCGCCTTCTTCTGGGAAGACGTGTTCAGCTTCGCCGTGATCGGCCTGCATACCCTTTATATCGTTGCGCTTTTCACCGGCTTCCTGACCCCCGCCGGGCAGATGGTCCTGGCCCTTCTGGCCTATGCGACCTATGCGATCAACGCGGGCCAGTTCCTGTGGAAACTCCGCCTCGCCCGCCTCGACGGCCTCTCGACCGAAGGCGGTGCCGCATGAGCCTCGACCTCCCTCCCACCCTCGCCTCCGGCGGTTGCCGCACCTCTCCGGTGCTCAAGGAACGCGGCCAGCGCGAGGTGTTCTGCGGCCTCACCGGCATCATCTGGCTCCACCGCAAGATGCAGGACGCCTTCTTCCTTGTGGTGGGCAGCCGCACCTGCGCCCACCTCCTGCAAGCCGCCGCCGGCGTGATGATCTTCGCCGAGCCGCGCTTCGGCACGGCGATTCTCGAAGAAAAGGATCTGGCCGGTCTGGCCGATGCGAATGCCGAACTTGACCGCGAAGTGGCGCGGCTTCTGTCACGCCGGCCTGACATACGGCAACTCTTCCTCGTCGGCTCCTGCCCGTCCGAGGTGATCAAGCTCGATCTCGCCCGCGCGGCGGAACGCCTGTCGGGCATGCACGCCCCCCATGTGCGGGTCTACAACTATTCCGGCTCGGGAATCGAGACGACCTTCACCCAAGGCGAGGACGCCTGCCTTGCCGCGATGGTCCCCACCCTGCCGTCGACCACCGCACGCGAACTCCTCGTCGTCGGCGCCCTGCCCGATGTGGTCGAAGACCAGTGCCTGTCGCTCCTCGACGCGCTCGGTATCGGCCCCGTCCGCATGCTCCCCGCCCGCCGCGCGACCGATCTGCCCGCCGTGGGTCCGAACACCGTCTTCGCGCTCGTGCAACCCTTCCTCGGCGACACCCACGCAACCCTCACCCGCCGTGGCGCACGCCACCTCGCCGCCCCCTTCCCCTTCGGCGAAGAGGGAACGACCCTCTGGCTCCGCGCCGTGGCCCGCGAATTCGGCGTGGACGAGGCGACCTTCGACCGCGTCACCGCCGCCCCCCGCGCCCGTGCTCTGAAAGCCATCGCCACCCAGTCGGCCGAGTTGCGCGGCAAGTCGGTGTTCTTCTTCCCCGACAGCCAGCTCGAAATCCCGCTCGCCCGCTTCCTTGCCCGCGAATGCGGCATGACACCGATCGAAGTCGGCACCCCCTACCTGCATGACGCGCTGCATGGCCCCGACCTCGACCTCCTCCCCGCAGGCCCGACCATCTCCGAAGGGCAGGACGTGGAAAAGCAGCTCGACCGCCAGCACGCGGCCAAGCCCGACCTCACCGTCTGCGGCCTCGGTCTTGCCAACCCGCTCGAGGCGAAGGGCTTCGCCACCAAATGGGCGATCGAACTCGTCTTCACCCCCGTCCATTTCTACGAACAGGCAGGCGACCTCGCCGGCCTCTTCTCGCGCCCCCTCCGCCGCAAGGCGCTGCTGGGCAAGGAGGTCGCACAATGACCCCCTTCATCTGTTCGGAAATATCCTGCGGGGGTCCGGGGGCGCAAAGCCCCCGGGTCCTGCCCCAAGCGCGGGGGCTGGCATGAAACTCACCCTCTGGACCTACGAAGGCCCGCCCCATGTGGGTGCCATGCGCGTGGCCACGGGAATGAAGGGGCTGCACTACGTGCTGCACGCGCCGCAGGGCGACACCTATGCGGACCTGCTCTTCACCATGATCGAACGGCGCGGCCACCGCCCGCCCGTCACCTACACCACCTTCCAGGCCCGCGACCTGGGCGGCGATACGGCGAACCTGTTCAAGGATGCCGCCCGCGATGCCTATGCCCGCTTCAAGCCGCAGGCCATGATCGTCGGCGCTTCCTGCACCGCCGAACTGATCCAGGACGACCCCGGCGGGTTGACCGAAGCACTCGGCCTGCCCGTCCCCGTGATCCCGCTCGACCTGCCCTCCTACCAGCGCAAGGAAAACTTCGGCGCGGACGAGACATTCTTCCAGATCGTCAAGACGCTCGCCAAGCCGATGGCCCGCAGCGAAGCCATCACCTGCAACCTGATCGGCGCCACCGCCCTCGGCTTCCGCCACCGCGACGACGTGGCCGAGGTGACGCGGCTTCTTTCGCTCATGGGCATCACCGTCAACGTCTCGGCCCCGCTCGATGCCACACCGGCCGACATCGCCCGCATGGGGCAGGCGCATTTCAACGTGCTCCTCTACCCCGAAACCGGCGAAACCGCCGCACGCCATCTCGAGCGCGCCTGCGGCCAGCCCTATACCAAGACCGTCCCCATCGGCGTCGGTGCCACCCGCGACTTCCTGCACGAAGTCGCCGGCCTCACCGGCCTTTCGGCAGCCGTCGACGAAAGCGGTCTGCGCCTGCCGTGGTGGTCGGCGTCGGTCGACAGCACCTACCTGACCGGCAAACGCGTCTTCATCTTCGGCGACGCCACCCATGTCATCGCCGCCGCCCGCATCGCCGCGACCGAGATCGGCTTCACCGTGGTCGGCATGGGCTGCTTCAACCGCGAGTTCGCGCGGCCCATGCGCGCTGCCGCGAAAGCGCATGGCGTCGAGCCGCTGATCACCGACGACTATCTTGAGGTCGAGGCCGAAATCGAACGCCTGCAACCCGAACTCATCCTCGGCACGCAGATGGAGCGCCACATCGGCAAGCGCCTCGGCATCCCCTGCGCCGTCATCTCCTCGCCCGTCCACGTGCAGGACTTCCCCGCCCGCTACTCGCCCCAGATGGGGTTCGAAGGCGCGAATGTCATTTTCGACACATGGATCCATCCGCTGGTCATGGGGCTGGAAGAGCACCTTCTGACCATGTTCCGCGAGGATTTCGAATTCCACGACGCGGCGGGGGCCAGCCATCACGGGGCCAAGGCCGTGGCACGTGCGGAACCCGAAGACGCGGGGGGTTTCACACCCCCCGCACCCCCCGTGGGATATTTGGAAAAAGAAGAAGGAGAGCAGGGCGTCGCCGTGCTTGGCGAACCCGTCTGGGCCGCTGCCGCCGAGCGCGAATTGAAGAAGATCCCCTTCTTCGTGCGCGGCAAGGCCAAGCGCAACACCGAGAAATACGCCGCCGACCGTGGCGTGGCCGAGATCAGCGTCGAAACCCTTTACGAGGCAAAGGCCCATTATGCGCGATGACCGCCATAGCGCCGTGACGCCTGCCACGCCCCCCAAGGGCGCGGCCAAGGAGTCCGGCGTCTATCGCTTCGTCATCGTCACCCTCGATGCCCATGCCGCAGGCCCCGCCGCCCGCGTGGCCCCCCGCCTTGCCCGCGATTTTGCGGGGATCGAGGTTTCGGTCCACGCCGCCGCCGAATGGGCCGAGAACCCCGCCGCCCTTGCCGCCGCCCGCGCCGCCGTCGAAACCGCCGATTTCGTCGTGGCGAACCTTCTGTTCATCGAAGAACACATCCGCGCCATCCTGCCCCAGTTGCAGGACGCCAGCGCCCGCGCCGATGCCTTCGTCGGCCTGATCGCCGACCCCGCCATCGTCAAGCTCACCCGCATGGGTGACTTGGACATGGGCAAGCCCGCCTCGGCGGCGATGCAGTTCCTGAAAAAACTGCGCGGGTCCAACGCGCCTTCGGGATCGTCGGGCGAGAAGCAGATGAAGATGCTGCGCCGCCTGCCGAAAATCCTGAAATTCCTTCCCGGCAAGGCGCAGGACCTGCGGGCATGGTTCCTGTCGATGCAATACTGGCTCGGCGGGTCGGACGACAATATCGAAGAGATGATCCGCTACCTCGTCTCGCGCTATTCGGCCAAGCGCGAATGGAAAACGGTCGCGGCCAAGCCCCCCGTCGATTACCCCGATGTGGGCCTGTATCACCCCGACCTTGCCGCCCGCATCACGACCGATGTTTCCGCCATCCCCCGCCCCGACGGCGCCGTGGCGACCGTGGGCCTTCTGATGCTGCGCTCCTATATCCTCGCCTCGGACACCGCGCATTACGACGCGGTCATCCGCGCCTTCGAAGCCAAGGGTCTGGCTGTCCTGCCCGCCTTTGCCGGTGGCCTTGATGGTCGCCCCGCCATCGACGCCTATTTCGCGGGTCGCGTGGATGCGATGGTTTCGCTGACCGGCTTCAGCCTTGTCGGTGGTCCCGCCTATAACGACAGCCCCGCCGCCGTTGCGGCGCTGGCGGCGCTGGACGTGCCCTATATCGCGGCACACCCCTTGGAATTCCAGACGCTCGGCCAATGGGGTGCTTCGGGCGGCGGGCTTGGTCCGGTCGAAACCACCATGCTCATCGCCCTGCCGGAAATCGACGGCGCGACCAATCCCACCGTCTATGCCGGACGCCACGACGCAAGCGGCTGCGAAGGCTGCGCCAGAAAATGCCAAGGGGCAAGCGCCGAGGCCGTCCTGCACCGTGCAATGGCCCCCTGCCCCGAACGGATCGAGGCGCTCGCCGACAAGGTCGCCCGCCTTACCCGCCTGCGCCGGTCAGAGATTGCCACGCGCAAGGTCGGCATCGTCCTTTACGGCTTCCCGCCCAACGCGGGGGCCGCAGGCACCGCCGCCTATCTTGGCGTCTTCGAATCCCTCTTCAACACGCTCCACGCGATGCAGGCCGAAGGCTACGACCTGACGCCCCCCGCATCGGTCGAAGACCTGCGCGAAGCCGTCCTCGGTGGCAGCGCCAAGACCTATGGCCAACCCGGCAACGTCCACGCCATCATCCCCGCCGCCGAGATCGTCGCCCGCTCCCGCTGGCTGCGCGATGTGGAAAGCGCATGGGGTCCCGCCCCCGGCCGCATCCAGACCGACGGGCGCGGCGTCATGGTGCTGGGCCACCGCTTCGGCAATGTCTTCGTCGGCCTCCAGCCCGTCTTCGGCTACGAGGGCGACCCGATGCGCCTGCTCTTCGAGCGCGGCTTTGCGCCCACCCATGCCTTCACCACCTTCTACCGCTGGCTGCGCGAGGATTTCGGGGCCGATGCCCTGCTCCATTTCGGCATGCACGGCGCGCTGGAATTCATGCCCGGCAAGCAATCGGGTGTGGGCGAGGGCTGCTGGCCCGACCGCCTCATCGGCAACCTGCCCAACATCTACCTCTACGCCTCGAACAACCCCTCCGAAGCCACGCTTGCCAAGCGCCGCTCGAACGCGGTCACGATCACCCACCTGACGCCCCCCTTGGCGCAATCGGGCCTCTACAAGGGCCTGCAAGACCTCAAGGACACGCTCTCGCGCTGGCGCGGGGCCGATGCCGACGCCCCTGAACGCGCCGAGCTGTGGGAACTGATCCTCGAACAGGCCCGCGTGGTCGACCTCGATGCGACCGACCCCGCGCAGCTTTGGGTCAAGCTTCTGGAAACCGAAGGCGCGCTGATCCCCGATGGCCTCCATGTCCTTGGCCGCCCGATGGGTCCGCAGGAACGCCGCGACTACATCGACCTCATCGGTGCCACGGGGACCGAGGCCGAGGAACTGGACGCCAAACTCGCTGCCCAGACCGAAATTCCCGCGATCCTGCGCGCCCTTGGCGGCCATTTCACCGCCCCCGTCCCCGGCGGCGACCTGCTCCGCAGCCGCGAGATCCTGCCCACGGGCCGCAACATCCACGCCTTCGACCCCTTCCGCATGCCCACCGCCTTTGCCCTGCGCGACGGTGCGGCGCAGGCCGAACGCCTGATCGCCGCCCATGCCCGCCTGCCGCGTTCGGTGGCGCTGGTGCTCTGGGGATCGGACAACATCAAATCCGATGGCGCGCCGCTGTCCCAAGCCCTCGCCCTCATGGGGGCACGCCCCCGCTTCGACCATTACGGCCGCCTCTGCGGGGCCGACCTCATCCCGCTTTCGGAACTCGGCCGCCCGCGCATCGACGTGGTGATGACGCTCTCGGGCATCTTCCGCGACCTTCTGCCCCTGCAAACCCGCATGCTGGCCGAAGCCGCCTATCTGGCCGCGACCGCCGACGAACCGCTTGGCCAGAACTTCATCCGCGCCCATGCCATGCGTCAGGCCGAAGAGCTTGGCATCGACATGGAAACCGCCTCGCTCCGCGTCTTTTCCAACGCCGAAGGCGCCTATGGATCGAACGTCAACGTCCTTGTCGGCTCCTCCGCCTTCGGGGCCGAGGATGAATTGGCCGATGCCTACGAATCCCGCAAATCCTTTGCCTATGGCATGACAGGCAAGCCCGTGAAGCACGCAGGCCTGCTCCAGCAGGTGCTGAAGGATGTCGACCTCGCCTACCAGAACCTCGAATCCGTCGAACTCGGCGTGACCACGGTCGACCAGTATTTCGATACGCTCGGCGGCATCGCCCGCGCCGTGAAACGCGCCCGCGGCGGCGAGGAAACCCCCGTCTACATCGGCGACCAGACACGCGGCACCGGAACCGTCCGCACGCTGAAAGACCAGATCGCGCTCGAAACCCGCTCGCGCAGCCTGAACCCCAAGTATTTCGAGGGCCTGCTGCGCCACGGCGCCGAAGGCGTGCGCCAGATCGAAGCACAGGTCACGAACACCCTCGGCTGGTCCGCGACCACGGCGCAGGTCGACCCTTGGGTCTATCAGCGCCTTTCGGAAACCTTCGTGCTGGACGAGGCGATGCGCCGCCGTCTGGCCGCCCTCAACCCCGAAGCGTCATCGCGCATGGCCCAGCGCCTGCTCGAAGCCTCGGACCGCAACTACTGGCAACCCGACGCCGACACGCTCGCCGCCCTGCAACGGGCCGCCGACGAGCTTGAGGATCGGCTGGAAGGGATCGCGGCAGAATGACCGATACGCGCACCCTGCTGGACGGTCGGAGCGAGGGGCCAGCCCCTCGCGCTCCCCGGGATATTTCAGAACAGATGAAGGGGCGCGCCCGCCCCGCAAAGGAGGCCGCATGAGCCCGAGAGACGAAATCCCCGACCTGCGGGGTCTGGACGGTGAAGGCTCGGTGCAGGTGCATCAGGACGCCTCGATGAAGATCGAGGGGGCCAAGGTCTTTTCCGTCTATGGCAAGGGCGGGATCGGCAAATCGACCACCTCGTCGAACCTGTCCGCCGCGTTCTCCATGATGGGCAAGCGCGTCTTGCAGATCGGCTGCGATCCGAAGCATGACAGCACCTTCACCCTGACGGGACGGCTGCAACCCACGGTCATCGACATCCTGAAAGAGGTCGATTTCCACGCCGAGGAGCTGCGCCCCGAGGATTACGTGGCCACCGGCTTCAACGGCGTGAAATGCGTCGAAGCGGGCGGCCCGCCCGCAGGCACGGGCTGCGGCGGCTATGTCGTGGGCCAGACGGTGAAGCTGCTGAAACAGCATCACCTGCTGGAAGATACCGATGTGGTGATCTTCGACGTGCTGGGCGATGTGGTCTGCGGCGGTTTCGCAGCCCCCCTGCAACACGCCGACCGCGCGGTGATCGTCACCGCCAACGACTTCGACAGCATCTACGCCATGAACCGCATCATCGCCGCGGTGCAGGCGAAATCGGGCAATTACAAGGTCCGCCTTGCCGGATGCGTGGCGAACCGCAGCCGCGAGACGGACGAGGTCGACCGCTACTGCGCCCGCGTGGGCTTCAACCGCCTTGCCCATATGCCGGACATCGACGCCATCCGCCGCTCGCGCCTGAAGAAGAAGACGCTCTTCGAGATGGATGACGAACAGGACATCGTCACCGCCCGCGCCGAATACCTGCGCCTTGCCGATACGCTCTGGCGCTCGGTGGGCGGCGAAGGCTCCACCCCCGAACCGCTGCCTGACCGCGAGATATTCGAATTGCTGGGGTTCGATTGATGGCCGACTATTCCGCCACCCGCGACAGGGTCCACCACTACTTCGACCACAGCGCCACCAAGGTCTGGGATCGCCTGACCTCGGACGCGCCCGTCAGCCGCATCCGCCAGACCGTGCGCGAAGGCCGCGACCGGATGCGCGCGACCATGCTGTCGCGCCTGCCCGATGACCTGCGCGGTTGCCGCGTTCTGGACGCCGGCTGCGGCACCGGTGTCATGACCGCCGAACTCGCCACCCGCGGGGCCGAGGTCGTGGCCGTGGACATCTCGCCCCAGCTCATCGCCATCGCGCAGAACCGCCTGCCCGCCGCCCTTGCCCCCCGCGTCACCTTTGCCGCGGGCGACATGACGGATGCGGCGCATGGCAAGTTCGACTTCGTCATGGCGATGGACAGCCTGATCTACTACGCCGCCCCCGACATCGGCAGCATCCTCGACCGTCTGGGACGCCGCACGCGGGGCGGGATCGTCTTTACCGTCGCCCCCAAGACCCCCTTCCTCATGGCCTTCTTCACCTTGGGCAAGCTGTTCCCGCGCGCCGACCGCTCGCCCACCATGATCCCGCACGCCCCCGAAACCATCGCTTCCCATGCCAGTGGCAAACTGGCCCGCATCGGGCGCGTGTCGCGGGGCTTCTACATCTCGGAATGTCTGGAGTACCGGCCGTGATCATCCGCAAGAAACATCTGCAGATGCTGGGGGCCAACTGGCTTCCCTTTGCCGATGTGGCCTCGGCCGACCTGTCGCTGTCCGCCCTGCTGCGCATGTCGCTGTTCCAGGTTTCGGTCGGCATGGCCTCGGTCCTGCTTCTGGGCACGCTGAACCGCGTGATGATCGTCGAACTTGGCCTGCCCGCGATGGTCGTGGCCGCGATGATCGCCATTCCCGTCCTCGTCGCCCCCTTCCGCGCCCTTCTCGGCCACCGCTCCGACACGCACCGTTCCGCGCTGGGGTGGAAGCGCGTGCCTTACCTCTGGTTCGGCTCGCTCTGGCAGATGGGCGGCCTTGCCGTCATGCCCTTCGCCCTGCTCGTCCTGTCGGGCGACCGTACGTTCGAGGTGCCTTATGCGGGCGAAATCCTCGCCGCCATCGCCTTCCTGATGACGGGCCTCGGCATGCACATGACGCAAACCGCAGGTCTGGCGCTGGCCTCGGACCGCGCGAGCGACGAGACGCGGCCCCGCGTCGTGGCGCTGCTTTACGTGATGAACCTCCTTGGCATGGGGCTTTCGGCCATCATCGTCGGCTGGCTGCTGCGCGACTTCGCCCCCCTGACGCTGGTCAAGGTGGTGCAGGGCTGCGGGCTTGCGACGCTGGTCCTCAACATCATCGCGCTCTGGAAGCAGGAACGCTTCCGCCCGATGACCAAGGACGAACGCGAAGCCCCCCGCCCGAAGTTTTCGGACGCATGGGCCGACCTCATGTCCGGCGGCACCGCAGGGCGGCTGCTCGTCGTCGTGGTGCTCGGCACGCTCGGCTTCAACATGCAGGACGTGCTGCTCGAACCCTATGGCGGCGAGATCCTCGGCCTTTCCGTCTCGCAGACCACGCTCCTGACCGCCATGTCCTCGACCGGCGCGCTTTGCGGCTTCCTCCTTGCGGGGAAATGGCTTGCGCGCGGGATCGACCCCTACCGCATGGCGGCACGCGGCATCCTTGCGGGGATCGCGGCCTTCTCGGCGGTGATCTTTGCGGGTGCGCTCCACTCCACCGCGCTCTTCTTCGCGGGTGCGGGCCTCATCGGCTTCGGCGCGGGGCTTTTCGCCATCTCCACCCTCACCGTCGCCATGACCATGTCGATGGGCGGTCTGGCGGGGGCGGGCATCGCCCTTGGCGCATGGGGGGCGGCGCAGGCCACGGCGCAGGGGCTTTCCATCTTCTTCGGCGGCTCGTTGCGCGACCTTGTCGGGCATCTGGCCACCCACGGCTGGCTGGGCGCGGGGCTGAACAGCCCCTCGATCGGCTACTCCTTCGTCTACCACCTCGAAATCGGGCTGCTCTTCGCAACCCTCGCCGTGCTCGGACCCCTCGTCCGCGTCCGGCCCCTGACTGAGACCAAGCCTTCCGGCGATGCGCGTCTTGCCATCGTCGAATTCCCCACCTGACACCGGAGGACCCTGAAATGGTTGGTGTGACTTTCTTTGGAAATTTCGACTTGGCGAGCCTTGCCATCTGGCTCTTCTGGGCCTTCTTCGCGCTGCTCGTCTACTACCTGCAAACCGAAAACATGCGCGAGGGCTACCCCTTGGAAACCGAGGACGGCATGCCCGCCCCGAACCAGGGTCCCTTCCCGGTGCCGAAGCCGAAAACCTTCCGCCTGCCCTTCGGCAAGGGCGAGGTGACGGTGCCGTCCGCCGCCAATGAAGCGGCCCACCGCCGCACCGACCTGAAACTCGCGCGCACCGCCGTGTCCGAAGGCTTCCCGCATGCCCCCACGGGCGATGCGATGGCCGATGGTGTCGGCCCCGCCTCCTGGGCGCCCCGCCGCGACGAGCCGGAACTGGATGGCCACGGCCACGCCAAGATCGTCCCGATGGGACAGGCCAAGGGCTTCGTCGTCAGCGCGGGCCGCGATCCGCGTGGTCTGCCCGTGCAGGCCGCCGACCTCGAAGTCGTGGGCCGCATCTCGGACATGTGGGTCGACGCCCCCGAACAGCTCGTCCGCTATCTCGAGATCGAGCTGAACGATGGCGGCAAGCGCCTTGTGCCGATGACGCTCGCCCGCATCTGGCCGGACCGCGTCCGCATCCGCGCCATCGCTTCCGACCGTTTCGCGGGCATCCCGCAGACGAAATCCCTGACCACCGTGACCAAGCTCGAGGAAGACAAGATCTCGGGCTACGTCGCCGGTGGCTGGATGTATGACGCCGCCAAACGCAAGAGCGGCTTCTGAACCAAAGGGGGGCGGCCTGCGCCCGGGCCGCCCCGTCTTACCCCAACACGGAGGGTCTGCCATGTCAGACCATGACGATTTCGCCTTCGATGTCGCACCCGGCATCCCCGCCCCCCTGCCAAAGGGGGAAAGCATCCTCTGGCAAGGCCGCCCCGCCGCCCTGCCCCTCGCCCGCGAGGCGTGGAAACTGAACTGGGTCCTGGGCTACATGGCCCTGATCGTGCTGTGGAAAACCGCCAACGGCGCAGTCGAGGGCGGGGCCGTCATGGCCGTGGCCCGTGGCCTGCCCTATGCCATGCTCATGGCAGCCGCCGCAGGGGTGATCCTGTTTCTTGCATGGGCGCAATCCCGCGCCACGATCTACACCCTCACCACCGCCCGCGTGCTCATGCGGATCGGTGCACTTTCGGTGACTTACAACATCCCCTTCACGCAGATCGCCTCGGCCTCGGTCGAAACGAAACGCACCGGAACGGGAACCATCGCGCTGAAAACCCAAGGCGACACCCGCCTTGCCTATCTGCAACTCTGGCCCCATGCCCGCCCGTGGCATCTGAAGGAAACGGAACCCGCACTCCGCTGCGTTCCCGATGCCGCCGTGGTCGCCCGCATCTTGGCCGATGCCGCCGAAACCCGCCTGTCGCAACCCGTGGTGACGCGGGCCGAAGCGGGCCTCGGCGCTGTGGCCGCGGAATAGGGGGGCTGATCATGCACAGCACACACAGCCCGAACCGCGAAAAGGAAATGATCCCGCGCACCCTGCTTCTCGGCATGGCGGCACTGGCGCTTTCCTCGCTCGCCCTCGTCAGCTACTCGGTCGCAACGGGCCGCGCCCATGTCGGCGTTCCCGCCACGGCGCAAGTCATCGCATCGTCTCCCATCATCCTCGAAGGGCTGACGGCGCAGGCGGTCATCGTGAAACGCCCCGACGGCACGGTCCTTGCCGACCTGCCCCACGGCGGCTTCATCACCGTGATCCAGAACGGCATGGCCCGCGAACGGCTCGTCCACAATGTCGAGGGCAATCCCCCGATCAACATCGTCCAATACGACAACGGCCGCCTCGTGGCCGAAGACCCCGCCACAGGCTGGAGCGCCGAGCTTTACGCCTTTGGCTCTGACAATCGCGCCGCCTTCGAGCGGCTCTTGCAGCAATCGGGGGAATGACCATGCCGCTCTTTACCCGCACCCGCGAAGACGTGCCTTGCACGGTCGAAATCAGCCACCGCTTCGAAGCCCTCCACGCCCATGTCCGTTTCAACAACGGCGCGGTCGTCCATCCCGGCGACGAAGTCCTCGTCCACGGTGCCCCCGTCATGGCACCCTATGGCGAGGTCGTGGTCGAAGACCGCACCGCCACCATCACCCGCGCCAGCGCCATCGAACGCCTCTGGACCCGCCTCACCGGCGATCTGGACTTCATGGAACTGTGCGAATTCTCCTTCTCGGAAGAGGTGACGCTATGAACGTCCACGCCACGACCCACGACGAGCTTCATTCGGAAATGGCCGAAGCCTTCGACACAACCGCGATGGCCACCGAAACCACGCTGCTCAACCCGCGCTTCTACACCACCGACTTCGACGAGATGGACAAGATCGACGTCTCCCCCGTGCGCGAGGAATGGGACAAGCTGCTCGCCCAGATGAAATCCGACCCGAACAAGGGCCATTTCAAGAAAAACGCCGATTGGGACGACGTCGACTGGAAAGGCATGGACCCCGCGCTCCGCGTGGAATTCATCGACTTTCTGGTGTCCTCCTGCACCGCCGAGTTTTCGGGCTGCGTTCTCTACAAGGAAATGAAGCGCCGCGGCACCAACCCCGACATCTGCGAGCTGTTCAGCTACATGTCGCGGGACGAGGCACGCCACGCGGGCTTCATCAACGACGCCCTGCGCGAAGCGGGCGTTGCGGTGAACCTCGGCTTCCTGACCAAGGCCAAGAAATACACCTACTTCCGGCCGAAGTTCATCTACTACGCCACGTATCTGTCGGAAAAGATCGGCTACGCGCGCTACATCACCATCTTCCGCCACCTCGAAGCGCACCCCGAGCACCGCTTCCACCCCATTTTCAAATGGTTCCGTGAATGGTGCAACGACGAGTTCAGCCACGGCGAGGCCTTCGCGCTTCTCATGCGCACCGACCCCGCGCTGACCACCAGCTTCGCCAACAAGCTCTGGATCCGCTTCTTCCTGACGGCGGTCTACTCGACCATGTGGGTGCGCGACCACGCGCGGGTGGATTTCCACCACCACCTCGGCGTCGACATCGACTGGTATGACCAAGAGGTCTACCGCAAGACCTCCGCCATCGCGCGGCAGGTCTTTCCGGTCGAACTCGACATCGACCACCCGCGCTGGCTTCCGGGCCTGCGGGCGATGGACGCCGCCATGCGCGACATGGACAAGGCAAAACGCAAGGGCGGCCTTTCGGGCTGGCTTGCGCACAAAACCGCATCGGCCCGCGCAATGCTGGCCTTTGCCGGTCTCTATCTGATCCCGGTCATCAAGACGACACCGCCCGCTTCCGTGCGGATGGAGCCGACATATTGACCAGTGATCGACATATCGCCGTGCAAACGGTGATTGCGACGGCGGGATGGGCGCGTCCTACCGTCCGGCGCGGCTCCCCTTTCGGGGGGGGCCGCGTATGACCAATCCGTGGCTTGCCGCACTCTCCGCGCTGTTCCTCTGGTGGTTCTCCACCGGCATCATCATCTGGCGCGTCAAGCGGGCCGACCATCAGGGACGCGACGCGCACCTGTGGTCCACCATCCTCGGCCTGCCGCTGGTGGTGGGGGGCGCGGTCGTGTTCCGCAACGTGCTCGACGACGACAGCGCGACGGGGGCCTATCTCGGCTTCCTCTCGGCGCTTGCCATCTGGGGCTGGATCGAACTCGCCTTCCTGTCAGGCATCGTCGCAGGGCCGAACACCGCGCCCTGCCCGCCCCGCGCCGGAACCTTCGAACGCTTCCTCCGCGCCTGCGGTACGATCCTGTGGCACGAACTCCTGCTCATGGCGACACTCGGCGTCATGGCCATCGTGACCGAAGGGCATTCCAACATCTTCGGCCTCTGGACCTTCGTCATCCTCTTCTTCGCGCGCATCTCGGCCAAGCTGAACCTCTTCTTCGGTGTGCCGCGCATCCACACCGAATTCCTGCCAAAGACGCTCGCGCACCTGCCCAGCCACTTCCGCAAGGCCCCCATGAACGCGGGCTTCCCGCTGTCGGTCTCGGCGCTCACCTTCGCCGTGGCCTGCTTTCTGGAACGCACCGTCTCGGCCCCCACGACGGGCCACCTCATCGGCTTCACGCTTCTTTCTGCCCTGAGCCTGCTTGCCCTGCTCGAGCACTGGTTCATGGTCCTTCCCCTTCCCGACCAGAAACTCTGGCGCTGGATGATCCCCCAGCCGCCCGGACCCCAGTCTGTAACCACGCCAGTCACCGACACGGCCCTGACCAACAGAAAGCACTGACATGGATTTCGACGCCCACTTCCGCGGCCAACTCGACGCCCTTAAGGCCGAAGGCAACTACCGCGTCTTCGCCGAGATGGAGCGCCGCTGCGGCACCTTCCCCCGCGCCGCCAACCACAAGGACGGCAAGGTGCGCGAAGTCACCGTCTGGTGCTCGAACGACTACCTCGGCATGGGCCAGCACGCCGATGTCGTCTCGGCGATGGTCCACGCGGTGCAGACCTGCGGCACGGGCGCGGGTGGCACGCGCAACATCTCGGGGACCAACCACCACCACCTGATCCTCGAACGCGAACTCGCAGACCTGCACGGCAAGGAAGCGGCGCTGCTCTTCACCTCGGGCTACGTCTCGAACTGGGCCGCGCTCTCCACCCTCGGTGCCAAGATCCCCAATGCCGTGATCCTGTCGGACGAAGGCAACCACGCCTCGATGATCGAAGGCATCCGCCACTCCCGCGCCGACAAGGTGCTGTGGAAACACAACGACTGGCGCGACCTCGACCGCAAGCTGCATGCCGTCGGCGACCGGCCCAAGATCGTGGCCTTCGAATCCGTCTATTCGATGGACGGCGACATCGCCCCCATCCGTGAAATCGTCGAGGTCTGCGAAGCCCACGGCGCGCTCTCCTATATCGACGAGGTCCATGCCGTCGGCATGTATGGCCCGCGCGGTGGCGGCGTGTCGGAACAGCGCGGCCTCGCCCATCGCATCGACCTGATCGAAGGCACGCTGGGCAAGGCGTTCGGCTGCGTCGGCGGCTACATCACCGGCTCCGCGCCGCTCTGCGACTTCATCCGCAGCTTCGCATCGGGCTTCATCTTCACCACCGCCCTGCCCCCCGCCGTGGCCGCAGCCGCCACCGCCTCCATCCGCCACCTCAAAGGCTCGGACGATGAACGCCTCGCCCAGCGCGCGAACGTGGCCAAACTCCGCGCCCGCCTCGACCGCGCGGGCATCCCGCACATGGCCAACGACAGCCACATCATCCCCGTGATGATCGGCGATCCGGTCAAATGCCGCATGATCTCGGACATCCTGATGGACGACTGGGGCATCTACGTCCAACCCATCAACTACCCCACCGTCCCCAAGGGAACCGAGCGCCTGCGCATCACCCCCGGCCCGCTCCATTCCGACGCCGATATCGACCACCTCGTCACCGCCCTCACCGCCCTCTGGCAGCGCTGCGCCGTCAGCCACGCCGTGGCCTGACGATCACGAGGATTTGCACTGGATAGACGCATCAGATCGGCGCAAAACTTCCGCTTACGACCTCTTGTCAACGCGCCCGACAGAACCACCATAAGATCGCCAATAACCCGTTGGGAGGACCAACCTTGAAACTGACCCTGACCGCAATTGCCCTCGCCGCCCTCTCCGCCGCCCCCGCGCTTGCCGCAGGCGATGTCGAAGCCGGCAAGAAAGTCTTCAACCAGTGCCAGACCTGCCACTCGGCGGTCGCTCCCGATGGAACCGTCGTCGCGGGCAAAGGCTCCAAGACCGGCCCGAACCTCTACGGCGTCGTGGGCCGCGCCGCCGCCAGCTACCCCGAATTCAAATACGGTGACGGCATCAAGGAACTGGGTGCGACCGGCTACGTCTGGACCGAAGAGGATCTCGCCGTCTACGTGCAGGACCCGACCAAGTTCCTCGACGAAAAGACCGGCGACAAGAAAGCCAAGTCGAAGATGATGTTCAAACTGAAAAAGGCCGAAGACGCCGCCAACGTGGCAGCCTTCCTCGCCTCGCTGGCTCCGGCCCAGTAAGCACCTCCGTTGCACGACGGACAAAGGGGTCGCCGCAAGGCGGCCCCTTCTGCTTTTCCGCGGCGCCCGCCGCAGCCCCCTGCCGCAACCCGCCAAAGGGGGGCCGTCTGCCCCCCTCGCCGCCTTGGGGGCGGCTCACCCCCCGAGGATATTTTTCCAGTGTGAAAGGGAAAGACCCCCCTCTCCCCGTTTCACCTTGCCCAAATACTCCGGGGGGAGTCTCGCTTGCGAGACGGGGGGCTGGCCCCCCGCCACCGCCCGCAACCGCGCAACCCTTCCGGTCAGACCGAAACCGTCTGCCGCAGCACATCCTGCGACAGTTCCGCCTTGGTCCCCGACAGCGCCACCGCCCCGCGTTTGAGGACGTAGAAACTGTCCGCCAAACCATAGGCAAAGTCGAAATACTGCTCGACCAGCACGATCGCCATATCCCCCTTGCCGCGCAGGTAGGAAATCACCCGACCGATCTGCTGGATGATATTGGGCTGTATGCCTTCGGTCGGTTCGTCCAGAAGCAGCACGCGGGGCTTCATGATCATTGCCCGCGCGATGGCGAGTTGCTGTTGCTGGCCGCCCGAAAGATCGCCCCCGCGGCGGTGGCCCATGTCTTTCAGAACGGGGAATAGATCGTAGATTTCCTGCGGTATCCGGTGCTCGGACTTGGGCAGCAGGGCAAAGGCCGTCTCCATATTCTCCGTCACCGTCAGAAGGGGAAAGATCATCCGCCCCTGCGGCACCACGGCAAGGCCGCGCTTCGCCATCCCCTGCGGCGGCAGCTTCGGCACCTCCTCGCCGCCCAGAAACACCTGCCCGCCCGACCGCGGATGCGTCCCCGCCAGCGCCTTGAGCAGGCTCGTCTTGCCCACTCCGTTGGTGCCCATGACGCAAGTCACCTCGCCCGCCCTCGCCACCATGTCGATGCCGTAAAGGATTTGCGACCCGCCGTAATGCAGCGTCAAAGCTTTGGTTTCCAGCATCAGCCCCGCCCCAGATAGACGTCGATCACCTGTTGGTTCTTCGTGACATGGTCGAGCGACCCTTCCGCCAGAACCGCCCCCTCGTGCAGCACCGTCACCTTGCAGTCGAGGCGGCGCACGAACTCCATGTCATGCTCCACCACCACCACGGCGCGGGTCTTGGCCATCTCGACCAAAAGCCGCGTCGTATGTTCCCGCTCGGCCAGCGTCATGCCGGCGGCAGGCTCGTCGACCAGCAGCAAGCGCGGCTCCTGCGCCAGCAGCATCCCGATCTCCAACCACTGCTTCTGCCCGTGGGACAGCTCGCCCGCCTTGCGCGGCAGGGCATCGGCCAGCCCCACCTCGCCGGCCAGCGCCGCCACCCTGTCACGATCCGCCTGCCCCTCGCGCCAGAAGAGCACGCGCCACGGGCTGCGCCCCGCCTTCAGCGCCATGATCAGGTTTTCATGCACCGTCTGGTCCTCGAACACCGTGGGCCGCTGGAACTTGCGCCCCACCCCCGCCCGCGCGATCTGCGCTTCGGACAGGGACAAAAGCGACACCGCCCGCTCGCCGAAGGTGACGGTCCCGCTGTCGGGCCGCGTCTTGCCCGTGACGATGTCCATGAAGGTGGTCTTGCCCGCCCCGTTCGGCCCGATGATGGCGCGCAACTCTGCCGCACCGATGGTGAAGGACAGGTTGTTGATGGCGCGGAACCCGTCGAAACTGACCGACACGCCCGAAACTTCCAGCAAAGCGCTCATTCCTGCGCCTCCCGCTCCATCAGCGCCCCGTCATCCGGCCCCAGCGCCGCCCCCTTGCGGTCGGGCGATTTCACCCCCTGCCACAGGTCGAACAACCCGCCGATCCCCTTGGGCGCGAAGAGCGTGACCAGCACGAAAGACAGCCCCAGCACCACCGACCACCAGTCGACCCATTGCACCGTATAGACCCCCAGCGGCACATCCGGCACGCGCCCGCCGGTGAACCAGCTTGACACGACCGACACAAAGGCCGCCCCGATCACCGCCCCGTAAAGCCGCCCGCGCCCGCCGATGGCGACCCAGACGGCAAGATAGATCGACGCGATGGGCGCAAGCTCGGCCGGATTGATGATCCCCGCCTGCGGATAGTAAAGCGCCCCCGCAATCGCCGCGATCACCGCCGTCAGGGTAAAGACGAAAAGCTTGTAGCCCTCGACCGAATAGCCAAGGAACCGCACCCGCTGCTCGTCGTCGCGGATGGCGCGTATGACCGAGCCGAACTTGCCCGACACGACCCATGCGACCAGCGCATAGCCAAGCCCAAGCGCTGCGGCGGACGCCCAAAGGAACCAGACCGACAGCCGGTCCTGCGAAACCCCGTCCAGCCCCGGCAGGTTCTGCAACCCCGACAGCCCGTTGTTGCCCCGCAAGCCGCTGTCGTTCTGAAAGAGGTAAAGCGCCAGCGCCAGCGTCATCGCCTGCGTCAGGATCGAGAGATATACCCCCGTCACCCGCGACCGGAACGCCAGCCAGCCGAAGACCGCCGCCAGCACCCCCGGCACCAGCACCACCAGCGCCAGTTGCATCCAGAAGGAATGGGCAAAGACCCAGATCGCCGGAAACTCCGACGCCCCCACCACTCCAAAAATCTGGGTGGCGATGCCTTGGCGGATTTCCTCGGCCGTGGCCGGAAGCACCCCCTGCGCCAGCGCCGCGACCACGATTTCCTCGGTCCGCGCATACATCAGCCACATGCCGAGCATGTAGCCGCCGATGGCGAAAAAGGCCATGTGTCCCAGCGACAGGATCCCCGCGTAGCCCCAGACCAGATCCATCGCCAAGGCGACAAGGCAGAGGCACAGCGTCTTGCCCAGCGTCTTGACGAAGGAGGTGGAGACGAAGGCCACCCCGTAGGCCTCGGACAGGATCGTGACGCCCAGCGTGAAGATCGCAAGGATCAGAAGGAAGGTCAGAACCGAAGGGTTCTTGGCAAGGAAGGTGCGGCTCATGCTTCGGACCGTGCGTTTTGCCCTGCGGTCGGGGCGGGGGTTTCACACCCCCGCGCCCCCGTGGGATATTTGGAAAAAGAAGAAGGGCAGAGGGTCATGCTCAATCCCCCGCGGCGCGGCCCTTGAGGGCGATGATCCCCCGCGGGCGGAACTGGATGAAGAGGATGATGAACAGGATCATATAGGTCTGCGCGGCAAGGGTGTTCGACGGGTTGAACCACTCGATCCCCTTTTGCAGCGTGCCGATGAGCACGGCACCCGCCAGCGTGCCCCAGATGTTGCCCACGCCGCCGACGACCACCGTCATGAAACTTTGCACGATGTAATCCGAGCCGAGTTCGGATGTGACCTTGGCGAAAAGCCCGATGGCGACGCCCGCGATGCCCGCGATGCCAGAGCCGATGCCGAAGGTCAGCATGTTGATGCGGTCGGGGTCGATCCCCATGCTCGCCGCCATCGACGGGTTCTGCGTCACCGCCCGCACCTCAAGCCCCAGCCGCGTGCGCTTCATCAGCCAGAGGAAGAACATGAGGAACAGCAGCGCCAGCACGAAGATCGCGATGCGGATATAGCTGATCGACACCACGTCATTGAACACCAGCGCCCCGTCGAGCCACGCGGGCGAGGTGAGCGGCCGCGCCTGCGTGCCGAAAATGTTCTTGGCAAGCTGTTGCAACGCGATGGAGATGCCGAAGGTCGCAAGCAGCGTCTCGAGCGGCCGCTTGTAAAGATGCCGGATCACCAGCCGCTCCATCGCCACCCCTGCAGCAAAGGTCACGGCAAAGGCCAAGGGCAGCGCCACCACGATGGAAAGCGTGTAATTCGTGATCCACTGCTGCACGACATAGCCGGTATAGGCGCCCATCATGATGAACTCGCCATGCGCCATGTTGATCACCCGCATCACGCCGAAGGTGATGGCAAGCCCGATGGCCGCAAGGAAATAGATCGACGCCAGCGACAGCGCGTCGAGCGCAAGGTCCGCGCCCTGCATCGCCCCCACCTTGGTCCCGATGCGCTTGAGCGCCGCCTCTGCCGCTGCCGTCACCGCAGGATCGGGTTCGGCATAGCTTTCGGCAAAACGGTGCTGCGCCACGGCTTCGGCCACCTCGGCATCGGTCGCGGCGGGGGGGACCACGCCCGCCGCCTCGAGCGCGGTATAGGCGCGGTCGCGGGCCGCTTGCGTGCCCAGATCGGCCAGCGGCACGCCGCCCACCGCCCCGTCCTTCAGGTTCGCCACCAGCGCCTCGCGCGCGGCCGCGACCGTCAGCCGCGCGGGGGCAAGGTTGGCCGCGACCAGCAGCTCATAAGCCTCCGCCTCGGTCAGGTCGCGCCCGACCTTCAGATCGCCCGCAAGGTTCACCCCCGCCGGAGGCTCGCCCGCAAAGGCAAGGCGCGTCTTGGCGACCAGCGGATTCAGCGCCCCCCGCAGATCGAGGCCGAGGTCGCTGCCGAACCCTTCGATGGCCGCGACCCGTGCCGCCGCATCCGCACCGAAGCGGATGGTCAAAAGCCCCACCAGCCGCTCTTTCTGCGCCTTCAATCCGGGGTCATCCTCGCCCGCCACGCTCGCCACCAGCGGGGCCAGCGCCTCGGCCTTCGGGTCTTTGGCGATGGACTCGAGTGCCGCAACACGCTTGACGCGGTCGGGGTCCGACAGGGTGAACTGCACCAGCGCCGTGGCGATCAGCCCGCGCACGCCCGCATTGGGCTTCAATTCCGTGATATCCCCCTTGGCCGCCGTTCCGGCATCGGACCCGTCCAGCGCCGTCAGCGCCCAACCGTCTGCGGTCTTTTCAACGATGAAGAACGCCCCGTCCGCCTTGCGCAGCCCAAGCCGCTTGTCGCCCCACGCCTCGAGCACCGCCGCCGCCTGCGCATCGCCACTTGCGGCCAGCGCGTCGATCACCGGCCCGATCGTCTGGCGCGAGGGTTTCTCGATCTGGGCCGCGTTCTTCGCCACGATCTCGGCTGCCGTCTCGGCGGCGGCAGGCAGGGCGGTAAAGGCCAGCAAAAGGGCAAGGATAAGGGCGCGCATCATGTCCCGAAGGCAAAAGGAAAGGGAAAAGGGGGGCGAGCGAAAGCCGCACGGACAGGCCGTGCAGCTTTGCCCTGTCAAGTAGGGTGCGCGGCGTGCCGCGCACCACTGGCGTCAGTAGTTCGACTTCAACTGGACGCAGGTCTTGGTGTCCTTGTTGTACATCCCGCAGCCCAGACCCGGCCAATCCGATTCCAGCACCGCCGATTCCGGCAGGAAGTCGGTCCAGGCATCGCCCGCGACAGGCTCGGTCTGGCTGATGATGTCGAACTGCCCGTCCGCCTGGATCTCGCCGATCAGCACCGGCTTGGTCAGGTGGTGGTTCGGCAGCATCTTGGCCGTGCCGCCCGTCAGGTTCGGAACCTCTTGGCCATACATCGCATCCCGCACGGCATCGACCTCGGTGCTACCGGCCTTCTCGACTGCCTGCACCCACATCTGGAAGCCGATATAGGTCGCTTCCATCGGGTCGTTCGTGGTGCGCTTGTCATCGCCGATGAAGGCATGCCATGTCTTGATGAATTCGGCATTCACAGGGGCATCCGCCGACTGGAAGTAGTTCCATGCCGCCAGATGGCCGACGAGGTTCGTCGTATCCAGACCCGCCAGTTCCTCTTCACCGACCGAGAAGGCCACGACCGGCAGCTTGTCCGCCGTCACGCCCGCAGCGGCAAGCTCTTTGTAGAAGCCCACGTTGGCATCGCCGTTGATGGTCGAGATCACGCCCACCTTCTTGCCATCCGCGCCCAGCGCCACCACGTCCGACACGATCTTGGACCAGTCGGAATGGCCGAAGGGCGTGTAGTTCACGAAGATGTCCTCTTTCGGGATACCCTTCGAAATCAGGTAGCTTTCAAGGATGTTGTTCGTCGTGCGCGGATAGACATAGTCGGTGCCGAGCAGCGCGAATTTCTGAACGCCGAGTTCGTTCAGGTAATAATCCACCGCCGGAATCGCCTGCTGGTTCGGCGCGGCACCGGTGTAGAAGACGTTCTTCGACGATTCCTCGCCCTCATACTGCACCGGATAGAACAGAAGACCGTTCAACTCCTCCACCACCGGCAGCACCGACTTGCGGCTCACGCTCGTCCAGCAGCCGAACATCACCGACACCTTGTCCACGGTCAGCAACTCGCGCGCCTTTTCGGCAAAGAGCGGCCAGTCGGACGCGGGGTCCACGA
This sequence comes from Paracoccaceae bacterium, assembly GCA_027489375.1. GTDB lineage: Bacteria > Pseudomonadota > Alphaproteobacteria > Rhodobacterales > Rhodobacteraceae > Paragemmobacter. Next base: position 199,414 of record JAIXZW010000005.1, read on the forward strand.
CCACCGCTTCCAGCTTCTTGCCAAGCAGACCGCCCTTCTTGTTCTGCTCGTCGATCATCATCAGGACCGTGTCCTTCAGCGTCGTCTCGGAAATCGCCATCGTCCCCGAAAGCGAATGCAGCACGCCGACCTTGATCGTGTCTTCCTCGGCCATCGCGGCCCCGCCGGACAGCGCCACAGCGCCCGCCAGCATCATGCCCTTGAACTTGTTCATCAGGTTATCCCTGTTTCGGGCCACCCGAAGACACCCTTCCCAAATCGGGGACGGGGCACTATCTTCGGGCGGCAACTTCGGTTGCACCCCGTGCGGCGGGGGGCGGGACTTCCACATCAGCCCCCCTCGCACATCCTGTTCCGCTAAGGCCCAAAGACCCCGCAGGCCCGAGCAGACCCGCATCGCCGCAGCGCGGCAACCTCGCGGCGGCGTTACCAAGGGTCAGGCGGGGCGAATGCCTAAAATTTCCGCAAGTTAACGCCTAAAGATGCATCTTTGGCCGCAGTTTGCATCGGAAAGACCCGGCCCGGTGGCGGATTCGCCCGCGAAACCGTCGGAAACGGGCCTGGGCGGGACGGTGCCACGAACACCGACAAAACCGCCATTCCGGCTTGCCTGGACGCCCCCGCAAGATTCCCGGGATGCGAAATGTCGCAGGCGATCGCGCGGGAAATCCACCGGCCCGCTGTTGACACCCTGACCCCGCACTGGTCCCTTTCCGCCACCAGAGCGAAAGGTAAACCCATGAAGAATATTAATATTTTAACACAATCTGGCGTTGCGCTCCTGTTTGGCGCAACCGTCCTGCAGGCGGCAGATACCGCAGATGTGCAGGGCTATTGGGCAGGCGGCTACACCGATGGCCAAGGCGGCGAAATCCAGTTCGAGCTGACCGTGATCGACGGTGTGGGAGAGTTGAAATACAACGCCTCGAACTGGGGTGCGCTCGGCTTTGGCATCTGCGAATACCTCTTCCCCGTGGAAAATGGCCAACCTGGCACGGTCACGCGCAATTCCGCGGCTGGCACCGGCGACTGCCTTGCCGAACCCGCCTTCACCCTGTCGCGCGCCACGCCCGACGCGATCTCGCTCGTCTTCAAGAACCCCGAAGTGGCCCTCGAGGCAGCCGAACTCGGCGGCGTGCTCCGCCCCTTCGATCCGGCAGCGGCCCATGCGCCGGTCGCAGGGCTGGACATCCTCGGCATCGCGCCGGGCATGACCTTCGACGCGATCGACCCCGTCCTGACCGGCAAGGGCTACGCACGGCAAGAGGCGCGCGACAACACCCTCGAATACGAAGGCCACAAGATCGCGCAAAAGGTCTGGGGCCGCGATCAGGACGGCGACGGCCAGCCCGACGACTGGGTCTTCGCCACCTTCACTTCGGAAAAGGACTGGGCAACCGATGACACGCCCGTGGCCACCGACGTGGGCCGCGACTGGCATATACCCGCTTCGGAAAACGTCTCGGGCGCCACGATGGTCGACGGGCTTGCCAAGAAATACGGGGCACGGTCGAACACGATCAACGAAGACCGCATGTATGACCGCGCAGGTGCCGTGATGGCCGACAGCCTGTCTTGCCCCGAAGGCGCGCACCAGCCGATTACCTCGAACTACATGCTCGACAGCGAGCAGGGGTCCGAGGAAATCGCCGTCACCTGCGGCCCGATCCTCAAGGCCTATGTCGGATCGGATTCGGACACGGGCCGCGCCACATGGCTGAAACTCCACATCACCGATCCCGACCCGCTCTGGGACGATTTCTGGAAGACATGGAGCCACGGCGAGGGCGCAAGGCTGAAAAGCGTCTTCGACGGCGTGACCGGCGCCACGGGTGCCGCACCCGAACTTTGACGGACCGAGAGGGGGGCAGCCAACTGCCCCCCTTGCGGCGCTGAGAGCATCGCGCCTCCCCCTGTCCGGCGACGGCATCAGCGGGGGCAGGCATGACGGACAGGGCAAGCTCGCCCTTCCGCGCCGGAGGACTGTCGGGGCCGCGAACCGCATCGCCAGCGGAAACCCCGTCCTCCGCGCCTTGACCCGTCACCCGCCACGATCGAAGATGCGCCCGCCGCTATCGCGGACTGTAGATTGAAAGGTAATCCATGTTCCGACCCGCCGCTGCCCTGCTTGCGACGCTTGCCACCCTCGCCGCCTGCGCCCCCGTTCCCGTAAACCCCGACGGCAGCCGCCAATTCGGCGAGACGCGCGCGTTCAGCCGCACCTCGGGGACGAGCATGAACGTCACGCCCAAGGGATCGACGGTCGAGGTTGCCTTCGCCAGCGAAGCGCCGCCCTCGTTCGACGAACTGAACCAATATGTCCAAGCCACGACCGGATGCCGCCCCGGCGCGTTGCTGTCGACCCGTTCGACCTATTACAACGGTGCGACCTACCAGACCTTCGCTCTGGTCTGCTGATCTCATGACGGTGCCGGCCGCTCAGGCCAGCACCAACCCGCCCTCGCGTTGCAGGAATTCCACCACGGCCTCGACCCCCACACCCTGCCGCAACCGCGCCATGACATAGGGCCGCGTCCCCCGCGCCCGCTTCGTGTCTTCCTCCAGCAGCACGGGGTCCACGCCGACATAGGGCGCAAGGTCCGTCTTGTTCACCACCAGCAGGTCCGACCGCGTCACCCCCGGCCCGCGCTTGCGCGGAATGTCCTGCCCCGCCGCCGTGTCGATCACATAGATGGTAATATCGGCCAGCTCCGGCGAATAGGTTGCCGCCAGATTGTCGCCCCCGCTCTCGATGAGGATCAGGTCGAGGTCGGGAAACGCCCCCCGCAACTCGGCCACGGCGGCAAGGTTGATCGACGCATCCTCGCGGATCGCCGTATGCGGACACCCCCCCGTCTCGACCCCCCGTATCCGCTCGACGGGCAGCACCTGCGCCCGCATCAGATATTCGGCATCCTCGCGCGTGTAGATGTCGTTGGTGATCACCGCCATCGAACAGCGGCTTGCCAGCGCGCGGCACAACTGCTCGGTCAGCGTGGTCTTGCCCACGCCCACAGGCCCGCCGATGCCGACGCGCAGGGGTCCGTGCTTACTCATCGGGCTTACTCATCGGGGCTTGCTCATGTCTTGAAAATCCTCACATCCATCGTCTCGTGCCGCATCGCCGCCAGATCGGCGGCAAAGGCCCCGCTTGCGATATCCTCGAGCGTGGCCCCCGCCGCTTCCGCCGCCACCGCCCCGATCAGCCCGTGCAACCCCGCCAGCACCCGCTGCCCCTCGTTCTGCCCCAGCGGCACGAAGCGCACCGCCGCCGAGACAAGGTTCGAGGTGAAGCCATGCAGATAAAGCCCGATCACCTGCTCCGCCGGAAGCCCCAGCCCCGCCGCCGCCTGACCGAATGCCACGGGCAAGGGCGCCGCTGCAATCTCGCGCCCCGTCACCGCTTCCACCGCCCGCGCCAGCGCCGCCCCCTGCTCGCGGCTTTCCGACAAACGCTCGGCACTCGGTGCCAGCGCCACGGCATAGGCCGCCAGCGCCGCATGGTCCGCCCCCTCGCGCAGCGCACAAGCCAGCAAGATCGCATCCTGCCGCCCCGCCCCGTGCCGCAGGATCGCGGCCAGCCATGCGGCCAGATCGTCCCCCGACCGCACCCACCCGTCCGAGATCACCTGCTCCAACCCGTGCGAATAGGCATAGCCCCCCGTGGGAAAGGCGGGCGACAGCCATTGCACCAGCGAAAGCCACCCGTTCATTCGTCGGGCAACTCCGGCTCGTCCTCGACCCGCACGATCGCGCGATGCTGGACATGCAGCCCGCTCAGCCCGTGCGGCAGCGTCAGCACCGGCCCGCGCAGATGGTCATGCGCGTGGGAATGGTCAGGCCCGTGCCCGTGCTCATGCCCCATGGTCCGCCCGTGGCCATAAGCCCCGCCCTCGGGCGTGAACGGCTCCATCGCATGGGTGACGGTCGCCCCCAACTGCGCCAACATCGCTTTCAGCACATGGTCATCGCGGATCACCAGCCGGTCCGCCTCGATCTGGCAGGGCGTGTGGCGGTTGCCGATGTGCCATGCCAGACGCGGCAGGTTCGCCCCCCGCACCACCAACACAGGCTCCGCCGCCGCCGCCACCTCGACCAGCCGCCCGTCGACCAGTTCGAAGCAATCCCCCGCCGACACGCTCGTCGTCTCGGGCAGGTCCACCAGAAACCCCTCGTCCGCTTCGGTCATCAACCGCTTCCGGCGCAGGAACCGCTCGTCATATCCCAGAACCACGCGGCCCAAGGGAACCCGCGCGCCCTTTTCGGGTTGCCGGACCAATCGGTTGGCAGGGGGAAGTTCGGCCATGATGACGGCTCCTTCGGATGTCAGCGTGATCACAGTCTAGCAGCCCCCGCTGCCCCTGTCGCTCGCCAAGGCTTCGTTAACCGATCCCTGCCATACCCATAAGAACCAAAGGGAGAATCCAGATGCACCGCCTGTCCCCTGCCGATGAACTCGCCGAAATCCACGCCGAAATCGCAAAACTGAAACTGCGCGAGGCGCAGTTGCGCGACCGTCTCGTGAAATCGCCCCTCGCCACGCTGCTCGGCCGCTTCCACCGCGTCGAAATCCACCACGCCGTGACCCGCGTCTTCGACCCGTCCCTCCTGCCCGAAGAAGTGCGCACCAACCCCGCTTACTGGCGCGACAAACACCAGACCGTGGTGCAAACCCTGCCGCTCGCGCCCAAACCCGCGCCCCCGCGCCCCGGCTGGCCGATCCGCCGCACGCCCGCCTTCACCGCCACGCCCGCGCATTAGAACAGGAAATACCGCTGGGCGAGCGGCAGCTCCTTCGCCGGCTCGCAGGTCAGCAAAACCCCGTCCGCCCGCACCTCGTAGGTTTCGGGGTTCACCTCGATGGTCGGCGTCGCATCGTTCAGCTTCATGTCCCGCTTGCCGATGCCACGGCAGCCTTCGACCGCCAGCGTCTCCTTGGCCGTGCCGTAGCGGTGACGCACATCCGCCTCCTGCGCGGCCTGACTGACAAAGACCACCGCATTGCGCTCCACGCTCCGCCCGTAAGAGCCGAACATCGCCCGCGTGTAAACCGGCTGCGGCGTCGGGATGCTCGCATTCGGATCACCCATCTGCGCCACGACGATACACCCGCCGATCAGCACCATCTCGGGCTTCGCGCCAAAGAACGCGGGCGACCACAGCACAAGGTCCGCCCGCTTCCCCTCCTCGACGCTGCCGATATGGCGGCTGAGACCATGCGCCACCGCCGGATTGATCGTGTATTTCGCCACATAGCGTTTGACGCGGAAATTGTCGTTCTCGCCCGTCTCTTCGGCCAGCCGCCCGCGCTGCACCTTCATTTTGTGCGCGGTCTGCCACGTGCGGGTGATCACCTCGCCCACCCGCCCCATCGCCTGACTGTCGGAACTGATGACCGAAAACGCCCCCATGTCATGCAGGATGTCTTCCGCCGCAATCGTCTCGCGCCGGATCCGGCTTTCGGCGAATGCCACATCCTCGGGCACCTTGCGGTCAAGGTGGTGGCACACCATCAGCATGTCGAGGTGTTCTTCGATCGTGTTGACCGTATAGGGCATCGTCGGGTTGGTCGAAGACGGCAGCACATTCTGCGACGACACGACCTTTATGATATCGGGCGCATGCCCGCCCCCCGCCCCCTCGGTATGGAAGGCATGGATCGTCCGCCCCCTGATCGCGGCAAGCGTATTCTCCACGAACCCGCTCTCGTTCAGCGTATCCGTATGGATCATCACCTGAACATCCATCGCATCCGCCACCGTCAGACAGCAGTCGATCGCCGCAGGGGTCGTCCCCCAATCCTCGTGCAGTTTAAGGCAGGATGCCCCCGCCCGAACCTGCTCCTCGAGCGCCGCGGGAAGCGAGGCGTTGCCCTTCCCCGCAAAGGCAAGGTTCATGGCGAAACTGTCCGCCGCCTGCATCATCCGCTCGATATGCCACGGCCCCGGCGTGCAGGTGGTTGCAAGCGTCCCGTGCGCCGGACCCGTCCCGCCGCCCAGCATGGTGGTGATCCCGCTGTGCAAGGCATCGTCGATCTGCTGGGGTGCTATGAAATGGATATGCGCATCCATCCCCCCCGCGGTCAAAATACGCCCCTCGCCCGCGATCACTTCCGTCCCCGGCCCGACGATCACATTGACGCCGGGCTGCGTGTCGGGGTTCCCCGCCTTGCCGATCCTGGCAATCCGCCCGTCCCGCAGGCCCACATCCGCCTTGTAGATGCCGGTCCAGTCCACGATCAGCGCATTGGTGATGACTGTATCCATCGCCCCTTCGGCCCGCGTGGCCTGCGATTGGCCCATCCCGTCGCGGATCACCTTGCCGCCGCCGAACTTCACCTCCTCGCCATAGCGCAAGGCATTGGCCTGCCCGCTCGACCGTTCCGCGATCAGGTCGCGCTCCACCTCGATGATTAACTCCGTATCGCCAAGGCGCAGCCGGTCGCCCACGGTCGGGCCATACATGTCGGCATAGGCCGCACGGGAAATCTTCGCAGGCATCCTCGCCCCCTTCTGCGGTCAAAGACCGCCCATAACCTTGCCGTTGAAGCCGTAAACCCGCCGCGCGCCCGACAGCGGCACAAGCCAGACCTCGCGGCTCTGCCCCGGCTCGAACCGCACCGCCGTGCCTGCCGCGATATCCAGCCGCATCCCCCGCGCCGCCTCGCGGTCAAAGGACAGGCCGGCGTTCGTCTCGGCGAAATGGTAATGGCTGCCCACCTGAACCGGGCGGTCGCCCGTATTGGCCACCATCAGCCGCAGGGCCTTTGCCCCCTCGTTCAGCACGATCTCGCCCGCCGCCGGAAACACCTCGCCGGGAATCATTTCCGCACCCATTGCAGGGCATAGGCCGCCACAGCGCCGATCACGGCGGCGGCGATCCAGCCGTATCCGATGCCATGCGGATTGGGATGGAACCCCGGATGCGCGAAAGCGGGCGCTGCGACCAGACCGAAAAGCGGGGCAATCAAACGGGCCATGTCAGCCTCCTTCAACGGATGGGATGATGGACGGTCACAAGCTTCGTGCCGTCGGGAAAGGTCGCCTCGACCTGCACGGAATGGATCATCTCGGGAATCCCCTCCATGCACTGCTCGCGGGTGATCACATGCGCCCCCGCCTGCATCAGGTCCGCCACCGACCGCCCGTCCCGCGCCCCTTCGACGACGAAATCGGTGATCAGCGCGATGGCCTCGGGGTGGTTCAGCTTCACCCCCCGCGCCAGCCGCCCGCGCGCCACCATGGCGGCAAGGCTGACCAGCAGCTTGTCCTTCTCCCTCGGGGTCAGGTTCATTCGTCTCTCCCAATCTGCCAGACACGCGGCAACTCCGCGCGCCCACGCAACACCGCCAGCGCCCGCACGATCTGCCGCCGGAGCGGCCAGCCATCCGCCGCCATCATCCGCACCGCCAGCCGCCCGTCATACGCCGAGGCCGCGGCAACCACCCCCTCGACCCCCAGCGCCGCGCGCAAGGGGCCAAGCAGATCGCCCGCATCCGGTGCCACCATCACAAGGCTCGCAAAGGCCCGCGCCCCGCCAAGGACCGCATCCCCCGCCCCCAGCGCCGCAGCGTCCAGCGCCAGCGGCTCCAGATGCACGGGCCGCCCCTCGGCCCAGATCTCGCGCCGGTCGCGGAACGCCAACCGCCCGACCACCTCGCCCATCGCGGCACGGCCCAGAACCACCGCCTCCAGCGCAAGGCACCCCGCCCCGCGGCCAAGCTCGATCCGCGTCCGCCGCTCCAGATGCGACCCGTCGAACAGGATCGTCTCCTGCGGCAACCAGTCGACCCAGGCCCCCGCGCCGACTTCCAGCGCCACCTCGACCCGCGCAGCACCCTGATTGGAAAAATAGGCCCGTTCCGCCGTCTGCGTCGTCGCCACCACACGGCACCCGCCGCCAACCGCGACGCCATAGGACAGCCGGTCCCCGCCCGTCAGTCCGCCCGAGGTGTTCAGGAACACCACCTCCGGCACCGCCCCGACATGCGGCAGCATCGCCTTGGCCGACCCCGCCTGCCGCAGGTCGCGCAGCCGAACCCGCCCGCCGGTCACGGCGAACGAGGCAAAGGCCTCGCCACGGCTGCGCTGCATCGCAGGAAGGGGGGAATGAACGGTCATGGCGCTCCTTTCGGCCCAGCCAAACCGCAAGGCCGAAGCCGCCTCAACCGCCGCGGGCCAGCGCACAAAAACCAAGCGCAGAAGTCGGCATCCGACGCCCGCTTTCGCGGCAGGTCGCCCGAAAAATGGGCGTCAAGAAAATCCGCGCCAACCTCCCCCCGTCACCCCGGAACCCGCCGTCGCAAAAGGGGGCCTTCCGCCCCCTCGGCCTTGCGGCCTCACCCCCGAGGATATTTGGACAAGCGTGAAAGAGCCGAAGCCACTCCCCCTTTCACCTTTGCCCAAATACTCGCAGGGGGAGCCGCGCCCGCAGGCGCGGCGGGGGGCGGCAGCCCCCCTTGGACCCGAAACGACCAAGACCGCGCTTAGGCAGCCAGCGCCCTCGTCCGACACGCAAACGAGAAGGCGGACCTCAGGCCACAGGCACCACCGCCCCGAGCACCTCGCCCGCCGCCAGAAGCGCATCCTCGCGGTGCCAATCGGCCAGCATCTGCACCCCCATCGGCACCGCCCCCGACAGGTCCGTCGTCACCACGATCCCCGGCAACCCCATCAGCGGCGGCACGATCTGCGGCATCTGGGCGTTCACCACGCGGGCAAAACTTGCCTCCGATGCCACGTCGAGGTGATCGGGAAACGGCACCTCCCCCGACACGGGACAGAGCACGAGCGGCCACTCCGCCAGAAACCCGCGCCAAAGCCGCGTCAACCGCGCCCGCGCCTGCAGCGCCTTCATCAGCCCGTCGAAATCCATCACCGGCACGATCCGGCTCAGGCAGTCATAGACAAACAGTGCATCCGCATCCCCCTCGCGCTGCACCGCCTGCGCCGACCCGTGGCGCATATCGGCCATCCAGAGCGACAGTTGCACCTCCATCGCCTCGGCCCAAGGTGGCGTCGCCACCTCTTCCACCACGTAACCCGCCGCCACCAGACGCGCCGCCGCCGCTTCCAGCGCCGCCCTGACCTCCGCGGCCACCGCCATCCCGTCCGGCGCCAGACACAGCGCCACCCGCTTGGCCAAGGGCGCCCCCTCCAGCGGCGCGCCGATGAACCACGGATCGCGCGCATCCGCCCCCGCCCCCGTCCCCGCCATAGCCCCCAGCGCCAGCCGCAGATCCGCGACCGACCGTGCCAGCGGCCCCGACACGGCCATCAACTGCCCGCCGATCAACCGGTCCGCCCCGCTCGCATTATACGCAGGCACCCGACCGATCGAGGGGCGCAGCCCATGCACCCCGCAGGCATAGGCCGGATAGCGGATCGACCCCGCGATATCCGTGCCATGCCCGACCGCCCCCAGCCCCGCAGCCACCGCCGCCCCCGCCCCGCCCGACGACCCGCCGGGCGTCACCCCCGCCGCACGCGGATTGACCGTCGCCCCGTGCAGCGCATTGCGGGTGAACCAGCGAAGCGAGAAGGCAGGCGTATTCGTCCGCCCAACGATCACCGCCCCCGCCTTCCTCAGGTTCGCCACCACGGGGCTGTCGCTCTCCGCCACCAACCCCGCCTGCAATCGCAATCCGTTGGTCGTCGGCTGCCCCTTCTGGTCCACGTTGACCTTCACGGTCACCGGCACTCCGGCAAGCGGCCCGACCGCCTCGCCCCGCGCCCGCGCGGCATCGACCGCATCCGCCGCCGCCAAGGCCTCGGCATCGCAGCGCGCCACGATGGCATTCACCGCAGGGTTCACCGCCTCCACCCGCGCCAGCGCCGCCTCGGCCACCTCGCGCGCCGAAACCTCGCCCGCGCTCACCCGCGCCGCGATCTCGCCCGCCGTCCAGTCATGGAAACCCGCCATCGCACCCTCCCCGCAGCCCACGCCCAAGGCTAGGCCGCGCCAAGGGTGCGCGCAAGAAAGGCAAGCAGACCCACTCCCGCTTCCTCTCGCCCCAAATATCCTCGGGGGGTGAATTGGCCAAAGGCCAAGAGGGGGGGCAAGCCCCCCCTGCCCGCCCTCACCCCGCGATGTAATCCGCCAGAACCGCCCGCGTCCCGCGCTTGGCCAGATCGTTCAGGAAGCCCGCGAAACACTCGACCACGGCGGCATCGCGGCCCACGGCACCGTAGATATCCTCCATCCCCAGCCATTTCGCAGGGTCCGAAGCCGCCGCCTGCGCCACCGCCTGCAAACGGTCCCAGTTCGGATCGTTCGGCTCGATCACCGACCCGTCATCCGCCACCCCCGCGCAATAGCGGCACCACAGCGCCGACTCGAGGATCAGCCCCCGCGGCACCACACCCCGCGCCAGATTGTCGGCAATCGACGGGATGATGAACTTCGGCTGGCGGTTCGACCCGTCCAGACACAACCGCCGCTCGGTATCGGCCACCTCGGGGTTCGAGAAGCGCCCTTGGATCAGCGTGTAGTAATCGTTCAGGTTCGTGTCCGGCACCGGCGGCACGATGGGGATGATCTCCTCGCGCTCCACCTTGTTGAGGAAGCCCGCGATCAGCGGTTCGGCCATAGCCTCGTGGACATATTCGATCCCCATCAACCCGCCCGGATAGGCGATGATCGCATGCCCCCCGTTCAGGATGCGGATCTTCATCGCCTCGAAGGCATGGACATGGTCGGTAAAGGTCACACCCACCTTCTCCAGCGGCGGCCGCCCTGCGGGAAAGTTGTCCTCGAGCACCCATTGCCGGAACGGCTCGCAGGTCACGGGAACCGGATCGCCGCCCAAACCGAACCGCGCCGCCATCTCCCGCTCACGCGGCCCCGTGGCGGGGGTGATGCGGTCCACCATCCCGTTCGGGAAAGCGACATTGGCCTGCACCCAATCGGCAAAGGCACCGTCCGACAGACGGGCCAGCCCCACCACGGCGGCTTCCGTCACATGCCCGTTGCCGGGAAGGTTGTCGCAGGACATCACCGTAAAGGGCGCAACGCCCGCCGCTTTCCGCGCCTTCAGCGCCGCAAGGATCGCGCCAAAGGCCGTGGCGGGCCGCGCCGGATTCGCCCCGTCCGCCACGATATCGGGATGCGCCGGATCGAACCGCCCCGTGGCGGGATCGACGTAATAGCCCCCTTCCGTCACCGTCAGCGACACGATGCGGATCGCGGGGTCCGACATGGCAGCAATCAGCGCCGCATTGTCCGGCTGCACCTCGACAAAGCCGATCATCGACCCCACCCGCCGCGCCTTGTGACCCGTGGGATCAAGCTCGATCACCGTCGAAAGGCAATCTTGGGCCAGCAGCGCATCGCGCATCCGCGCATCCCCCGCCCGCACCCCCGCGCCAAGGATCGCCCAGTCATGGGCCAGCCCCTGCGCGAACAGGTCGTCCAGATAGACCGCCATATGGGCGCGGTGAAAATTGCCAAGCCCGATATGAACGATACCGGCTTTCAACTTGGAGCGGTCATAGGCGGGCATATGCACGGCATGGGTCATGGTCTTGGCCTTCAAACAGATTTGAGCATTCCGCCATCCACGTGGAACGTGGCGCCGGTGCAGTAGCTCGCCCGCGGCGAGCAGAGGAAAACGAAGAAATCGGCAAGCTCTTCGACCGTGCCGAAACGCTTGATCGGGGCGTGTTCATCGGCCACCGATTGCAGATATCCCTCCCAGTCGCCGCCGGTGTTTGCCGAAAGCTGCTTGGCGGTCTTCACCCAGTCGGGCGTCAGGATCAGGCCGGGGTTGACCGTGTTCACGCGGATATTGTCCTTGATGAACTCGGTCGACATGGTCTTGGACAGCATCAGCAGCGCCGCCTTGGTCACGTTGTAGATCGGCTCGTACCACAGCGGCTGCACCGCGCAGATCGAGGCGTTGTTCAGGATCGCCCCGCCGCCCCGCGCCTTCATCATCGGCACGAGTCCACGTGCCAGCCGCACCGCGGCCATCACATGCAGGTTCCAGTAGTCGAGCCATTTTTCGTCATCGGCTTCCATGATCGTCTCGTTCGATCCGGTCCCCGCATTGTTCACAAGGATATCGCAACCGCCGAAGCCCTGCACGGCGGCCACCAGCGCGGCACAGCCTTGGGCCGTCGCCACATCCGCCGCCACCGCCAGCGCCCGCACGCCATGCGCGGCGCGGATGGCCGCAGCCTCGGCCTCGGCCCGAACCCCGTCACGGGCGGCGATGACCACATCGGCCCCCTCGGCGGCAAAGGCCTTGGCCACGCCAAGCCCGATGCCCACCGACCCGCCGGTGATGACCGCAACCTTGCCCTTCAATCCCAGATCCATTCCCGCCCCTCATGCCATCCAGTTGCCGCCATCGACCCCGAAGGTCTGGCCCACGACATACCCTGCCCCGCTTGACGCCAGAAAGACAGCCATGGACGCCACTTCCGCCGCCGTGCCGAAGCGCCCGAACGGCACCCCCGCCGCGACCTGCCGCTTCTTCTCGCCGATCGCCAATCCTTCGGCGCGGGCAAAGAGCGCGTCCACATGGTCCCACATGTCGCTCTCGATCACACCGGGTGCGATGGCGTTGACGTTGATCCCGTGGCCGATCAGGTTCAGCCCCGCGCTTTGCGTCAGGCTGATGACCGCCGCCTTGGTCGCGCAATAGACCGCACCCAAAGGCTCGCCCCGCCGCCCCGCCTGACTGGCAAGGTTGATGATCTTGCCCCCCTGCCCGCCCGCGATCATGGCCTTCGCCACCGCCTGCATCGTGAACAGCGTCCCCGCCACATTCACCGCAAAGAGCCGGTCGTAGCTTTCCCGCGTCACCTCGACGATGGGCGCAAGGTCATAAACGCCGGCATTGTTCACCAGAATGTCGATCCGGCCAAGGGCGGCAAGCGCCGCGGCAACCCCGGCCTCGACCCCCTCTTGCCGGCCCACGTCCATCGCAATCCCCTGCGCGCCCGCACCCAGTGACGCCACGGCGGCATCCACCGCCTCCTGCCGCAGGTCCGCCACGCAGACCTCCGCCCCCTCGGCCAGAAAGGCCCGCGCGGTCGCAAGGCCGATGCCCCGCGCCCCGCCCGTGATCAGTGCCTTTCTGCCGCGCAGCCGGTCCATCGCTCAGGCCAGCCAGTTCCCGCCGTCGACGCCGAAGGTCTGCGCCACGACATAGTCGGCCTCCTTGGTGGCAAGGAACACCGCCATCCCCGTCAGGTCCGCCGCCGTTCCCATCCGCCCGAACGGCACGGCCTCGCCGACCTCGCGCTTCTTCTGGCCCAGCGCCTTGTTCTCGTATTTGGCGAAGAAGGCATCCACCCCGTCCCAATGCTCGCCATCCACCACGCCGGGCGCAATCGCGTTCACGTTGATGCCGTGCTGGATCAGGTTCAGCCCCGCGCTCTGCGTCAGGCTGATGACCGCCGCCTTGGTCGCGCAATAGACCGCGACAAGGCTCTCGCCCCGCCGCCCCGCTTGGCTTGCCATGTTGATGATCTTGCCACCCTCGCCGCGCGCGATCATGTGCTTCGCCGCCGCTTGCAGACAGAACAGCGTCCCCGCCACGTTCACGGCGAAAAGCTTGTCGTAATCGGCCCGCGTGATCTCGGCGATGGGTGCCGCACTGAACAGCGCCGCGTTGTTCACAAGGATATCCAGCTTGCCAAGCTTGCCGATGGCCTCGGCAAAACCCGCGTCGATGCTGTCCTGCTTCGTGACATCCATCTGCACGGCCACCGCCTGCGGGCCAAGGCTTTCCGCCGCCTTGGCAACCGCATCCGCGTTGATATCCGCCAGCGCCACCTTCGCCCCTTCGGCGATATAGGCCCGCGCGAATTCCAGCCCGATGCCGCGCGCCGAACCCGTGATCAGCGCGGTTTTCCCCTGAAGTCTCATGCCAGTGCCTTTCCGTCCGCACCGAAGCGGTGCAATTTTTCCATCTGCGGGGCCAGCCCGATCCGGTCGCCGTGGCGTGCGCCGACCTCGCCGCCCGCCCGCACCGTCAACATGCCGATCCCTTGGACATCCACCTTCAGGAAGGTGTCGGACCCCAGATGTTCCGACAGCACGACATCCCCCTGCCACGGCCCGTCCGCCCGCACATCCAGATGCTCGGGACGGATGCCGATGGTGGCCACGCCATGCTTCGCAGCCTCGGCCCCGTCGATCAGGTTCATCTTCGGGCTGCCGATGAAGCCCGCGACGAAGACGTTGGCGGGACGGTGATACAGCTCCAGCGGGCTGCCGACCTGTTCGATATTCCCCGCGTTCAGCACGACGATCTTGTCTGCCATGGTCATGGCTTCGACCTGATCGTGGGTCACATAGATCATCGTCGTCTTCAGCGTCTGGTGCAGCTCGGTGATTTCCTGCCGCATCCCCACCCGCAACGCGGCATCGAGGTTGGACAAAGGCTCGTCGAACAGGAAGGCCGCAGGCTCGCGCACGATGGCGCGGCCGATCGCCACCCGCTGCCGCTGCCCGCCCGACAACTGGCCGGGGCGACGGTCAAGGTAAGAGGTCAGGTTCAGCACCTTTGCCGCCCGCTCGACCCGCGCCGCCTGCTCGGCTTCCGGCAATCCCGCCATCTTCAGCGGAAAGGCGATGTTCTTCCTGACCGTCATATGCGGGTAAAGCGCATAGGACTGGAACACCATCGCCAGCCCCCGCTTCGCGGGCGGAAGCTGGGTCGCATCCTTCCCGTCGATCTCGATCCGCCCGCTGGTCGTATCCTCCAGCCCCGCGATCAGCCGCAAGAGCGTGGATTTCCCGCAGCCCGAGGGACCGACGAAGACCACGAATTCCCCGTTCTCGATCTCCAGATCGATCCCCGGAATGACGGCCACATCCCCGAAGGACTTGCCCACCTTGTTCAGAACTATCTTGCCCATGTCGCCCTCACTTCACCGCGCCGAATGTCAGGCCACGGACGAGTTGTTTCTGGCTGAACCAGCCAAGGATAAGGATCGGCGCAATCGCCATCGTGCTGGCCGCGCTGAGTTTTGCGTAGAAAAGACCCTGCGGGGCCGAGAAACTGGCAATGAAAGCCGACAGCGGCGCCGCCTTGGTCGTCGTCAGCGTGATCGTCCAGAACGCCTCGTTCCATGCGAGGATGATGTTGAGCAGCATGGTCGAGGCGATCCCCGGCAGCGCCATCGGCGTCAGCACATAGACGATCTCGTTCCAGAGCGTCGCCCCGTCCATCCGCGCGGCCTCAAGGATCTCGCCGGGGATTTCCTTGAAATAGGTGTAAAGCATCCAGACGATGATCGGCAGGTTCATCAGCATCAGCGCCAGCACCAGACCGGTCTTGGTGTCGAAAATCCCCAGACGCTGGAACAGAAGATACATCGGGATCAGCACGCCGACCGCAGGCATCATCTTGGTGGACAGCATCCACATCAGCAGATCCTTGGTCTTCCGCCCCGGCACGAAGGCCATCGACCACGCCGCCGGAATGGCAATCGCCAGCCCGAGCAGCGTCGAGCCGATGGAAATCACCACCGAATTCCAGAAGAAGCGCGGGTAATCCGACCGCCCCCAGACTTCGGCATAATTCTCCAGCGTCCAGTCGGCGCTGAACAATTGCGGGGGCGACGCGACCGCCGACGTTTCCGTCTTGAAGCTGGTCAGGATCATCCACAGCACGGGAAAGAAGATCAGCAGCGCCACGCCCCAGGCGGCGGCGGTGACAAAGATCTTGCGGCGGGTCGTTACGGCACGGGCCATCTGTTCTCTCCCTTACGCGTCGAGGTGCTTGCCGATGCCGCGCATCAGGAAATAGGCCACGATATTGGCAAGGATCACCGCGATGATGCCCCCCGCCGCGGCGCGTCCGATATCCTTGGCGATCACGGCCTGCTTGTAGATCATGTAAGGCAAGGTGGTCGAAGCCGATCCCGGCCCGCCTTGGGTCGTGGTGAAGATCTCGCCGAAGATGCCGAGCAGGAAGATGGTCTGGATCAGCACCACCACCGTGATCGCCCGCGTCATATGCGGCAGGATGATGTAGCGGAACCGGCTCAACGCCCCCGCCCCGTCCATCTCGGCCGCTTCAAGCTGCTCGGACGACAGCGATTGCAGCGCGGTCAGCAGGATCAGCGTGGCAAAGGGCAGCCACTCCCAACTCACGATGAAGATCACCGACGACATCGGATAGCTTTCCATAAACAGGATCGGCTCATGCCCCAAAGCCAGCGCGAGCGAGGCGAACATGCCGTTCTGCGGATGCATGAACAGGTTTTCCCAGATCGACGCGGCCACCGGCGGCATCACGAAAAAGGGCGAGATGACAAGGATACGCAGCGGCCCCTGCCCCCAGACGGGCTGGTCGATCAGCAACGCGATCAGGACCCCGAAGATGATGGTGATGGCCAGAACGCCCCCCACCAGAAGCAGCGTGTTGGAAATCGCCAGCCAGAAATCGGGCGAGGTCACGAACCACGTATAGTTCCGCATCCCGACCCAACCGGTGCGGTCGGGGCTGAGCAGGCGATACATGCGGAACGAGAACCAGATCGTCATGGCCAGCGGCACGATCATCCACAGGAACAGCACGAAAACCGACGGTGCAACCATGAGCCGTGCAGCGAAACGGGAGGATTGTGTAGCCACTTTGGCCTCCGAAAGTCTGAATGGGTCAGATCGGGACGAACCCCGAAGCGGAAGCGGCCCGCACGGGCCGGTCCGGCATATGTCCGCATATCTCCCTGCGGCGCGGGAAAGGAACCGGCCCCCTCTGGGAGAAAGGGGACCGGTCGTTACTGCTTACTTGATGTAACCGGCAGCAGTCATTTCGTCGACCGCAGCAGCCTGCGCTTCGGCAAGGGCTTCGTCGACGGTCTTCTGGCCAGCCAGCGCCGCCGAGAAGATTTCACCGACCGTGGTCGCCAGACCGGCGAACTCGGGGATCGCGACGAACTGCACGCCGACATAAGGCACCGGCTTCACAGTCGGGTTGGTCGGGTCAGCCGCGTTGATCGAGTCGATCGTCATCTTGGCAAAGGGCAGCGCCGCGTATTCCGCGTTCGCATAAAGCGAGGTGCGCGTGCCGGGAGGAGCATTGCGCCAGCCTTCTTTCGAAGCGACCAGTGCGATGTAATCCTTGTTCGTTGCCCAGTTGATGAAGGTCTTGGCAGCGTCCTTGGCATCCGACGACGACGGAACCGCAAGCGACCAAGCCCAGAGCCAGTTGGCACGCTTGCCAAGGCCCGCGTCAGGTGCCAGCGCGAAGCCGACCTTGTCCGCGAACTCCGACTGCGCCGGATCGGTCAGCGAACCGGCCGAAACCGTGGCGTCCATCCGCATGGCGCACTTGCCTTGCAGCGACAGGGTCAGGTTTTCGTTGTAGCCGTTGTTCGAAGCGCCGGGCGGGCCGTATTGGGTCAGCAGCTCGACATAGTCGGTCATGACCGCTTTCCATTCCGGCTGGTCGAACTGGGGCTGCCAGTTCTCGTCGAACCAGCGCGCGCCATAGCTGTTCGCCATGGTGGTCAGGAAGGCCATGTTCTCGCCCCAGCCCGCCTTGCCGCGAAGGCAGATGCCGTAGATGCCCGCGTCCTTGTCGGTCATCGCGGCGGCGGCTTTCTTGATGTCGTCCCAGGTGGGCGCATCGGGAATGGTCACGCCAGCCTTCTCGGCCAGATCCTTGCGGTAGTTGACGAAGGACGATTCGCCATAGAAGGGCGAAGCATAGAGGTTGCCGTCCACGGTCAGACCGCCGCGGATCGCGGGCAGAAGGTCATCCACGTCGTAATCGGCGGGCAGGTCGTTCAGGCTTTCCAGCCAGCCCTGCTTGCCCCAGATCGGAACTTCATAGGTGCCGATGGTGATGACGTCATACTGACCGCCATTGGTCGAGATGTCGGCCGTCACGTTCTGGCGCAGGACGTTCTCTTCCAGCGTCACCCACTCGACCTTGATGTCGGGGTGCTTGGCGTAAAAGTCGTCCATCAGGCCTTGCATGCGCACCATGTCGCCGTTGTTGACGGTCGCCACGGTGATGGTGGTTTCGGCCATAGCAGCGCCCGACAGGCAAGCCGCGACCGACGCGCCCAACAGGGCACGGTAAGTCATTTTCATGGGTAGTCCTCCCTAACAAGCGACTGAGCATTTCATCGCCTGATGAGCAATTACCCATATCCGACCCCGATCCGTCAAGGGGGTTGTTGGGCAAAAGTTCAGCAGGCGGGCAAAAATTCTGCCGCCGAAATAATCGCAACGCGCAGACGGGGTTACGGTTCCCGTCCGCCGCGCATAAAGCTTGCAAGACATTGAAATTGCTGCGCCGCAGCGAAAACGGCCTCAGCCCTTGGCCAGAATCGCCCGCGCCGATGATTCGTCCGTGACGATCCCGTTGAGGATTCCGGCCTTCAGCGCGGCGCGGATCGCGGGCACTTTCGACGCCCCCGCCGCCACCCCGATGGCAGGCCGCGCCAGTCCCGGCGTGATCCGAACCCCGCCCAACCGCGTCTCGTCCGCGCTCTCCAGATAGCGCCCCTCGGCATCGAAGACCCAGCCCGCGATCTCGCCGATGGCCCCCCGCTTTTGCAGCGCCGTCAGCTCGCCCCGCGTGATGAACCCGTCCGCCAGAAGCGGCGCGTCATCCCCCATCTGCCCGACCCCGACAAAGACCACATCCGCCCGTTTCGCCAATTCACGCACCTGCCGGATCGGTCCCAGCGCGGTAAAGGCCTCGAACTCGGCCCGCGTGGTGGAAATCACCGGCATCGGCATGGGGTAATGCGGCGCGCGCACCTTGTCGGCGATGCGCATGATGACGTCGAAGAAACTCGCCGACCCGTCCGGCGCGATATTCCCGATCATCGACACCAGCCGGTGCTGCGGCGCGTCCAGCGGGGACAGGCTGTCCACCATCCCCCGAAGCGCCCGCCCCGTGCCAAGTGCTATGACCAGCGGCTCGGGCATCGCAAGGAACCGCTCCAACTCCTGCGCGGCGCTCGGCGCGATCGCCCGCACCCCGTCCGCCCCCGCACCCAATCCCGGCGCGACCCGCGCCCGCATCAGCCCGAACCGGTCGGTCAGCGCCTGCTCCAACTCCAGACAGGCCGCGATCGGATGCTCGATCCGCACATGCACGAGGCCTTCCGCCATCGCACGGCTCACCAGCCGCTGCGCCCGCTGCCGGCTCACGCCCAACTCCTTGGCGATCTGGTCCTGCGTCATGCCCGCGACGTAATACAGCCAACCCGCACGGGCGGCATCGTCGGATTGGCTCGGCTCGCTTTCGGGCAGCATCAGATCACCTCGTAACTTGGCCGGAACAGCGCCGGATGCGCCGCCCTCAGCCCCGCGAAACTGTCATAGGCCGCTTCCGCCGCCGCATCCTCGGGCGGAGTCAGGTCCAGCCCCGCCAGATGGCTCCCCCCGATGAAGCGCCAGACCCGCATCCCCGCCGCCAGCCCCGCCCGCACCCCGTTAAGACTGTCCTCGATCACCACGCAGGCTGCAGGCGCAACCCCCATCCGCGCCGCCGCATGCAGGAACAGGTCCGGCGCGGGCTTGCCCCGCTGCACTTCCGACGCGGTAAAACTCCGCCCCGCGAAAAGTCCGGTCAGCCCCGTAATCTCGAGGCTCCGCCGCATCCGCTCGGGGCTGCTCGAGGTCGCCAGACAATAGGGCAGGCGCAGCGCCGCAATCGTCTCCTCCACCCCCGGCATGACCCGCAAGTCGCGTTCAAAGGCGGCCAGAAGCCGCGCACGGTAATCCGCCTCGAACCGCTCGGGCAGATCCACCCCCCAGCGCTCGCGCACCTCTTTCAGCACCACCGGATAGGACCGGCCAAGGAAATGGCGGCTGACAAAGGCCATGTCCATCTCGACGCCATAGCCCTTCAACTCGGCAATCAACTGCCGCGCCGAAATGACCTCGCTGTCGATCAGCACGCCATCGCAATCGAAGATGATGAGTTCGGGGTCCGTCATGCCCCGATGGTGAAAGCCAATGCGGGCAATCTGTCAACGCCTGAATATCTGCTCACCCCCGAATGGGGGCTGCCGCCCCCCTCGCCTTCGGCTCACCCCCTGCGAGTATTTGGGCAAAGGTGAACGGGGGAAGTCAGCCCCCTTCCTCCAATTCACACTGGCGAAAATATCCTCGGGGGGTGAATTGGCCAAAGGCCAAGAGGGGGGCAGAAAGCCCCCCTGCGACGCGCGCCACGATCCCGACCCATCGTTCCGCCCCTCCCTCTCCCTCGCGGGGAGGGAGGGGCAGGCGCCGGATCGGACGCGCTAACCCTGCTTCGCCAGAAGCGCGTCGATCTCGGCCCGCGCGGGCATCGCGGGCGCGGTCCCCGCCCGCGTCACCGAAATCCCCGCCGTGGCGCAGCCGAAGCGGACGCAGTCGACCACGTCCCGCCCCTCGGACAAGGCCACCGCGAAGCCGCCGTTGAAGGCATCGCCCGCGCCCGTGGTTTCAACCACCTTGCCCGCCGAAATCACCGGCACATGCACCGACCGCGACCGGTCACGATACAGCGCGCCCTTGTCGCCCAGCGTGATGATCACCGCCCCGACCCCGCGATTTAGCAGCGCATCCGCCGCCTTCTCGGCTTCCGCCACGGTCGTCACGGGCAGGCCGGTCAAGCCCTCGGCCTCGG
The DNA here is from genome assembly GCA_027489375.1 of Paracoccaceae bacterium. Classification (GTDB taxonomy): domain Bacteria; phylum Pseudomonadota; class Alphaproteobacteria; order Rhodobacterales; family Rhodobacteraceae; genus Paragemmobacter. The sequence continues at coordinate 220,010 of JAIXZW010000005.1, forward strand.
ATTCATTCGGCGTCACGAAATCGCACAGCCGCAGGATATCATCCCCCAGCGTCGCCGCAGGCGCGGGGTTCAGGATCGTCTTGGCCCCGCCCGCCCGCGCAATCTCGAGCGCCCGCTTCGCCGCAGGGATCGGCTGTTCAAGCTGCGTGATGAACACCTTCGCCCCACCGATAATCGCGGCGCGGCTTTCCACATCCTCGACCGAAATCCGCCCCGCAGCCCCTGCCGCCACGATGATCGCATTGTTGCCCGTGGCATTCTCGATGAAGATATAAGCCGCCCCCGTATAGCTTTCCGCATCCTCGGTGACGGATGGCTTCACCCCCGCCTTGGCCCATGTCCCCCGCGCGATATCGGCGAAAGCATCCTTTCCAAGCCGCGTGATGAAGGTCACATCCCCCCCCGCCATCGCCGCCGCGACCGACTGGTTCGACCCCTTCCCCCCCGGCCCGAGCACGAAGGAGTTGCCAAGGATCGTCTCGCCCATCTTGGGCTGACGGTCGGCGCGATAGGCCGTATCGGCCACGAAGATGCCAAGGATGACGATGGACATGGCCTTACTCCTCCGGCGGGATCACGCCCTTGCGGAACATGAAGCACCCGTAGAACCGCCGCTCGCCCGTCTGGATCACGGCATAGGCCTTGCGCGCCATGTCATAGAACGCAAAGCGCTCGATCCCGATCATCGGGCGATGCCGCCCCTCGGCCGCGTCGATCTCGGCCTGCACCTCGGCCTGCACGGGCGGCACCGTGGCGGGATCGCCCACGATCTCCATCCGTCCCGCGAAATCGTCGACAAAGGTATCCAGCGGCAGCACCGACAGGATCGCATTCGCCGCCTGCCCCGCCGTCAGGTTCTCCATCCGCAGCAGATGGCCCAACTGCGTGTCCCGCGCCACGCTGTCGGCGGGAAAGTTGGTGTCCGACAGGATCAGCACATCGCCATGCCCCATCGCCCGCAAACAGGCCAGCACCTCGGCGTTCAGCCGGTTGTCGATCCCCTTGAGCATCCGCCCCTCCCCCGAAACTTTTTGCGAAATTTCCGTGAAACTGCCGCGCCTTGGCGCATGGGTCAAGCGTCAGAACCGCATCCCGCTCGTCTTGTCGAACAGATGCACCGACCCCGCATCCACAGGCGCCAGCACCGCCGCATCACCGGGCCGAAGCGTCACGCGGTTGCGGAAGACGGCGGTCAGTTCCCGCCCTGCCGCGCGGATCACCACATGCGTCTCGGCCCCCGTGGGTTCCACCACCGCGACCGTCCCCGAAAGCCCCTCGGCGGCAAGGCCAAGGTTCTCGGGCCGGATGCCATAGATCACCTCGCGCCCCTCGGCGAGCTTCAGCCCCGCAGGCACGGGCATCCTTGCCCCGCCCGCCTCGACCATCCCGCCCTTCATCACGCCTTCGATCATGTTCATGGCAGGCGAGCCGATGAAACTCGCCACGAACGTATTCGCGGGCCGGTCATAAAGATCGAGCGGCGCGCCCACCTGTTCGATCCGCCCGCCCTGCATCACCACGATCTTGTCGGCCATTGTCATGGCCTCGATCTGGTCATGCGTCACGTAAACCGTCGTCGTCTTCAACCGCTGGTGCAGCTCGCGGATTTCCGTCCGCATCTGCACCCGCAACTTGGCGTCGAGGTTGGAGAGCGGCTCGTCGAACAGGAACACCTGCGGATCGCGCACGATGGCCCGCCCCATCGCCACCCGCTGCCGCTGCCCGCCCGAGAGCGCGCGCGGATAGCGGTCGAGATAGGGCGTCAGCCCCAGCACCTCGGCCGCCCGCGCCACGCGCGTGTCGATCTCGGCCTTCTCCATCCCGCGCATCTTCAGCGGGAAGCCCATATTGGCCCCCACCGTCTTGTGCGGGTAAAGCGCATAGTTCTGGAACACCATCGCGATGTCCCGCTCGGACGGAGGCAGGTTGTTGACCAGCCGGTCCCCGATGCTGATGGCACCCGAAGACACCTCCTCAAGCCCCGCGATCATCCGCAGAAGCGTCGATTTCCCGCAACCCGACGGCCCGACGAGCACGACGAATTCCCCGTCCGCGATATCCAGATCCAGCCCGTGGATCACCTGAAGCCCGCCATAAAGCTTCTTCAGCTCGCGGATCGTGACTACGGCCATCGCATCGCCTCCCCATCGTCTTGCCTGATTAGGTAGCGAAGGCGGGCGGACCTGTCCACGCACTAATCATACTAACATGTTAGAATCTTGACAGGTGCCTTGCCTCGCGCCACTGTCTGCCCAAGGATTGCCGCTGCGTGGGGTTGGGAGGGCCCCTTGCTGCACACTCGACCCGAAAGGGGCCAGCGCAATCCCGGCAACCAGTCTGGAAAAGCCGACCCCCGCGGGGGCAACCGGCAGCATGGGAGGACGTTCACGTGAAAGTCGAACTCTACAACGCGATGCGCTCGAAGATGAGCCGCCGCCGCCTGCTTCAGGGCGCAACCGCCCTTGGTGCCGTCACGGCGATGGGACCGCTCGGCCGACCGGCCTTTGCCGAAAGCCACGGCAATGTCCGTGCCGAAATCCTCAAGATCCCGGGCGTCGGCGCGGGCTCGCCCACCGATGCCGACTGGCAGAAGGTCGGCGAGATGACGCTCGGCGCGACCAAGGCCAACGTGGCCGAAGGCGAATTCGCCGGCGTCGAACTGACCTTCATGGGCCTGAACAACCAGAACCTGCACAACCTCCTGTTCCGCGGCTTCCTCAAGCCTTGGGAGGCTTATACCGGCGCCAAAATCAACTGGATCGACCTCGCGCAGGCCGATTACAACCCGCGCCTGCAACAGGCCATCGCCACGGGCACCGTCGACTTCGACATCATCGAGATGGGCGCCCCCTTCGAAGGCGACACTGCCGGCAAGGGACTTCTGGACGAGATGCCCGACTGGGTCAAAGCCCAGATCGAGATGGACGACTACGTGAACTACCTCAAGGCACCCGTGGGCACGTGGAACGGCAAGACCTACCGCATCACCATCGACGGCGACTGCCACACCTACGCCTACCGCACCGACTACTTCGGCGAGGGTGCCATCGGCGGGGCCGAAGTGCCGAAGACATGGCAGCAGGTCAACGCCGTGTCGAAAGCGGTGCTCGGCCAGACCGACCCGCTCACCGGCCAACCGGCCTTCGGCTATCTCGACCCGCTCAAGGGCTGGGGCGGCTTCGGTTTCTACTTCCTCGAAAACCGTGCGGCGGCCTATGCCAAGCATCCGGCCGATCCGGCATGGCTGTTCGATCCCGACACGATGAAGCCGCGCGTCAACAACCCCGCATGGGTTCAGGCGATCCAGGACGTGATGGACCTCATCGCCGCCAACGCCTATCCCGCCGACCAGATCAACGCCGACCCCGGCACCACCGCCTTCTCGCAATTCCTTGCGGGGACGGGTTCGATGCTGATGTGGTGGGGCGATGTCGGCTCCAACGCCCGCACCTCCGACAGCTCGGTCGTGGGCGATGTGGTGGGCTTCGGCATCAACCCCGGCTCGGACAAGGTCTACAACTCCAAGACCGGCGCGTGGGAAGAGACCTATAACGAAGCCCCGAACATGGCCTACCTCGGCTGGGGCATCTACGTCACCTCGCGCGTCTCGGGCGACGAAAAGAAGCGCAAGGCCGCATGGTCCGCCGCAGCCCACCTCGGCGGCAAGGACATCTCGCTCTGGACGGCAGCCTATCCGTCCGGCTTCCAGCCCTACCGGAACTCGCACTTCCAGTATGACGAATGGGAAGCCGCCGGCTACGACCGCGCCTTCATCGAGGATTACCTCGGCTCGAACGCCGACAGCTACAACCACCCCAACGCAGCCATCGAACCCCGCATCCCCGGCATCTTCCAGTATTACTCGGTCGCCGAGGACGAACTGGCCAAGGGCTACGCCGGCCAATACAAATCGGCACAGGAAACCGCCGACGCGATTGCAGCCGCGTGGGAGAAGATCACCGACCAGATCGGACGGGACAGCCAGATCGCGCTGTATAAGGCAAGTCTGGGGATGTGATACGGGTCTGACTCGGTCGGTTTGCAGCAATGCTCGGCAAGGAAACTTGCCGAGCGTTTTTTTTGTTGGCACGTTGCACTTGAGTGAAAAGATGTGCGTCGACGTCAGTGTATGTGCGAGGTAGCGAGTAATGTTTAGAATAATATTGCTTTCGATTCTTGGATGCTCGGCAGTGAATTCAGCATTTGCAGATGTGAATACCAACCGGAATGTGGGTTGGGACAGCTTTCCTGGACAATCTCTGAACTTTGCGGTCACTCCCAAGATTGATTTTCTTGGGTTCCAAATCGGAATGCGTGTCGATGAAGTTGTTCAAAGAATACAGAGTAATGATTAATTTTCCGGTGGGAATTTTGGCTTCGGCGACCCCGTCCTAAGCTATAATGCAGAAACTGACCGAGAAAGAATTTTTGTAAACTTCCCTGCTTTCGATCACGTGATGAAAGTCGATATAGCAACAAAAGGGGCAATTTCTGACTCGATCTTTCTGTTCTTTCTGCCTGACCCCGAACATCGCGTCATTTACGGGATGAACCGCAGAATATCTGCCGATGATCGCACCATAGGCCGAAAAGAATTTTGGAACCAAGTGTTTGAGAAATTTGGCACCGTTCCATTGACTCAGACCAACGGTTTTGGACGATCTGGAATCACGAACCAAGCCAACTATTCGTGGGATGAGAACAACCAACTGAGCCAGAATAAGGCTTGCTTTTGGGGAAAACCAATTATTGAAGGCAATGGGGATGTAGTGGTCAGCATCGACCCATACAACTTAAAACACTTCAAGGGAACCTCTGAGTGGCTACGGCAAGGCTGCGCAACAATTGCAACCGTTGGTGAAGGCGGGCTGTCGGATACACCCGCGCTTAGCTCATTCTCAATGTTAGCTTTTGATAACGAACTCTATGTTAAGTCCCTCGAGATCAATAATAAGGTCAAGGATGATGAAATCGGCAAAGTCGAAGCAGAACTGAAGGATTTTAAGTCAAGTTTAGGTGGAAGCGCCCCTGATCTTTAAGGGCGTCTCACCCCACCCTCCCCCTTGCCACACCCCCACCCGCTCCACTAACATGCTAGTATGAGCAACGGTGATCTCCTCCATGTCGTCACGAACGACAACATCTCCCCCCGCCGCAAGGCGCTGGGGCGGGGTGTCGTGTGGGGGTCGGCGGCCCTCATGGCTGTCATCGCGGCCTTGCAGACCCTGCAAAGCACGGGGCACGGCGACTTCGGCTTCGCCAACTGGCGGCCCACGCTCTACGCCTATTGCCTCTGGGCCACCTGCCTGTGCTGGGCGCAGGTGCTTTTGCACGGCGAACATGGCAAGCGCACGCTCTTCGTGCTTCCGGCGGCGCTCTTCGTCGTCTCGCTCACCGTCTTTCCGCTGCTCTTCGGCCTCCTGATCGCTTTCTCGAGCTGGAACCTCTCCAGCCCCGACGGGCGGCAGTTCAACGGGCTGGACAACGTCCGGCAGATGTGGGCCGATCCGTTTTACTGGAACGCCATGTGGAACATGCTGGCCTACAGCGCGGCGATCATCGTCGAATATGCCATCGCCTTCGGCCTCGCCCTCCTGCTGAACGCCGAAATCCGCGCGCGCAAATTCTTCCGCGTGGCCTTCCTTTTGCCGCTCATGCTCTCGCCCGTCGCCGTGTCGTGGATGATCGGCAAATCCATGCTCGAAGCGCGCTACGGCCCCCTCGCCCGCCTTGGCCGCTTTCTGGGATGGGACAACCCCTCCTTCTTCGGCTCGCCCGAAGTCGCCAAGCTGACGATCATGGCGATGGACGCATGGACCTATATCCCTTTCATGATGATCATGATCCTCGCGGGGCTGCAGGCCATCCCCAAGGAATTGACCGAGGCAGCCAAGGTCGATGGCGCGAACGGCTGGCGGAACTTCTGGGAAATCACCTTCCCCCTGATGCTGCCCGTGTCGATCACCGCGATCCTGATCCGTATCATCTTCAAGCTGAAACTGGCGGATGTGGTGATCAACGTCACCTCCGGCGGGCCGGGCGGGGCGACCGACACCGTCACCAGCTTCATCTTCCGCGAATACCGTGACCGCTCCAACGTGGGCTACGGCACGCTTCTGGCGATGGTCTACCTCGTGGTCATCATCATCGGCATGACGCTCCTGATGAAACTCGCCGACAGGTGGATGAGGCCGCGGACATGACGACCCAGATTTTTCGCGACAGCTCCACCGACCTCAACCACCGCGCGAAATGGTGGACCAGCCGCGTGGCGATCTACGGCGTGCTGATCCTCTGGGCGGTGATCTGCCTGTTCCCCATCTACTGGACGATCACGACAAGCTTCAAGATGGCCCCCAACGTGATGAAGGGGAACCTGATCCCCTGGGTCGATTTCACGCCGAAATGGATCGGGTGGAAATCGCTCGGCCTCTCGCCCGACACCATCGGCGCGGAATCCACCGTGCGGGCCGAATTCATGAAGCGCTTCTGGAATTCCGCCGTGGTGTCGCTGACCTCTTCGGCCCTCGCCGTGGGATTGGGCAGCCTTGCCGCCTATGGCCTGTCGCGGTTCAGTTACAAGTTCCTGTGGATGAAGAACGCCGACATCTCCTTCTTCTTCCTCAGCCAGCTCATCCTGCCGCCCGTGGTGCTCGCCCTGCCCTTCCTCGTGCTCTACAAGGAACTGGCGCTGCTCGACACGCGGATCGGCCTGATCCTGCTCTACACGCTTTCGGTCCTGCCCATCGTCATCTGGATCATGCGCGACCAGTTCGGCTCCATCCCGACCGAGTTGGAGGAGGCAGCGCTCGTCGACGGACTCTCGATCTGGGGCGCGTTCCTCACGATCATCATGCCCATCGCGCTTCCGGGGATGGTCGCGGCCTTCATCCTGTCGCTCGTGCTGACATGGAACGAATACTTCTTCGCGGCCCTGCTCACCTCGACCTACGCGAATACCCTGCCGGTGATGGTGGCCAGCCAGACAGGGTCGCAAGGCATCTCGTGGTGGTCGATGGCCGCGCTGTCCTTTGCCGCGATCCTGCCGCTCATCATCATCGGCGTGGTGCTGGAACGCTACATCATCAAGGGCATGGCCGCAGGCGCGGTCAAATAACGGGGGCGCGCGCGGGGGGATGGAGCGGATCGACCTCGCCAACCCCGTCTTCGCGGCCTATGCCGCCGCTGCCTGCCTGATGGTGCTCAAAACCGTTGCGATGGCATGGGCCACCGTCTGGAAGATGATGCAGGTGAAAGGCGGCTACCGCGCGCCCGAGGATGCCCGCAAGACCCCGCTCAACCCTGCCCCCCGCGCAGGCCAGACCGACCCCGACGAACGCGTCGAACGCTTCCGCCGCATCCACCAGAACGATCTGGAAAACGTGCCCTTCTTCCTCGCGGCAGGGTTCCTCTACGTGCTGACCGACCCCGCGCACTGGCTCGCACAGACGCTCTTCTACGGCTACGCCGCCTCGCGCATCCTGCATTTCTGGGCCTATGCCACGGCCAAAAGCCACGACCTGCGCGCCACCTTCTGGACCATCGGCGTGCTCATCATCATGTTCATGGCCGCCCGCACCCTCGCCGCGGTCTGGGGAGCTTTCTGATGCTCAAAGGCATCGACCAGCGGCTCAGCGCCGAAATCGTCCATATCCTCATGCTCATGGGCCACGGCGACGATCTGGTGATCTGCGACGTGAACCACCCCGCCGCGACCATCGCAGCCGAAACCACCTATGGCCGCCTCGTCGACATGGCGGGCTGCGACATCCCCACGGCGGCGGCGGCGATCCTGTCGCTCATGCCGCTCGACAGCTTCGTCCCCGCCCCCGTGGCGCGGATGCAGGTCGTGGGCAACCCCGACGGACAGGTCCCGATCTTCGCCCGCATGCAGGCCACCGTCGACCGCGCCGAAGGCCGCACCGTCCCGATCCGCGCCCTCGAACGCTTCGACTTCTACGACGAAGCCAAACGCGCCTTCGCCATCATCCGCACGGCGGACAGCGGCCCCTACGGCTGCTTCATCCTGAAAAAAGGCGTGGTGGACCTGCCCGAACTCTGACAGCGCAGCGCAAGGGGGGCTTTCCGCCCCCCACGGGCCGCAAGCGGCCCTCCCCCCGAGGATATTTGGGGCAAGAGGAAAAGGACCGACATCCCCTTTCCCCCTTTCACCTTTGCCCAAATACTCTGCGGGGGTCCGGGGGCGCAAAGCCCCCGGCGCGTGAAGACCCGCGCCCCGCTCAGGCCGCAGGAAGCCCCAGCACCCGCCGCAAATGCGCGACCGCCAGCGCCACCCCCGCCTCGCCCCTTTCGGCGGTGGCAAGCGGGGCCGTCTCGGTCCACCACGGCGCGCCATCCGCCGCCCGTTCCATCGCCACCGTTTCGGGGGCCAGCGCCAGCATCAGCGCCGTCTCCCCCTCGCCCGCATGGTCAAAGGGGAAGGCATCGTTCTTCGGAAACAGCGGATGCAGCCGGATCCAGTTGAACGGATCGGTCCCCGCCTCATGGGCGGCGTAATAGTCGCGCATCTCGCGCTTGCCCCACCATCCCGCACCCCGCGTCTCTTCCAGAAAGCGGAAGATCACGTTCCGCGCGGCAAGGCGGAAGGCAAGGTCCGTGGGCATCCCCTGCCCGATATTCTCGGACTGGTGATGGATCACCGCATGCACATTGCGGAACCCCGCCCGCAGAAGCGCCATGCATAGCCCCTCGAAGAACGGCACCAGCGCGCCCGCATCCAAATGCAGCGTCGTGCCATGCTCCGGCCCCGCCACTGCATGGCTTGCCGCACCATAGGCAAAGGGCGGCAGGACGACCACCTCGTCCCCCAACCGCTCGACCACTTCTGTCACGGCAAGCAGGTCGACGCCCGCAGGCAGATGCCCGCCGTGATGCTCCATCACCCCGAGCGGCAAGACCACCGGCAGCACCGCAGCAATCGCCGCCTGCACCTCTTCGGGCCGCATCCGCTCGTATCGCATCAGCCCGCCCCCAGCTCATGCGCGATATCGCGGGTCTGGGCGTAAAGCCGCTTGAACAGCGGATATTGCCGCGCATAGGCGGGCACGGCTTCCGGCGTCACCACCCGCGCCACGGGGTTCCATTCGGTGATCTCGCCCCCCATCGCCCGCCCCACCGCCACGGCGGCAAGGAAGGCATCGCCATAACTCGCCCCCACCGTCTTTTCGCACACGATCTGGCCCGTGCCGGATATGTCCGAGGTCGCCTGCATCCAGACCGCGTTCTTCACCCCGCCCCCCACGGCCAGCACGCGGGCGGGCGAGGCGCCAAGCTCGGCATAGGTTTCCAGCACATGCGCCGTCCCCGCCGCCACCCCTTCGATGGCGGCGCGGAACATGTCGCCCCGCGTATGGGTCAGGTTCAGGCCAAAGAACGCCCCTTTGGCAAGCGGGTCATGGATCGGCGTCCGCTCCCCGCTGAAATAGGGCAGGCAGATCAACCCCTTCGCCCCCTTCGGGCTTGCCTCCGCCTCTGCCGCCAAGCCTGCGAAATCCGCATCCCGCGCCAACTGGTCGCGGAACCAATGCGTCAGCGTCCCCGATGTCGCCAGCCCCGCCATCGACGCATGCATTCCCGGAAACAGCCACGGCGCATACCACAGCCGCGCATCGCGCACGGGGTCGGACGTCACCTGAATGATGAAGATGGTCGAGCCATACATCATCATCATCTCGCCGGGGTTCTGCACCCCCACGCTGACCGCCTCGGCCGCCGCGTCGATGGTGCCGACCGTCACGGGCGTGCCGACCGCCAACCCCGTCTCCGCCGCCGCCGCCGCCGTCACGCTGCCCGCAAACTCGGTCGACCAGGCCAGCCGCGGCAGACGCTCGAGGTCCACGATATCCCCCGCCAGCGCATCGGTCCAGGCAAGCGTGTTCACATCGTAAAGCGGCGAGAAGTTCGCCGCCGTGTAATGGTCGATCACATAGTCGCCCGTCAGCTTCCACGTCACGTAACTGGTCGAGGTGAGGATCTTCGCCGCCTTCGCAAACACCTCCGGATGGTTCCGCCGCAGCCAAAGGATCTTCGGCCCGACGGATTGCGAGGTCAGCGCATTGCCGCAAACCTGCATGATGCGGTCCTCGCCGATCCGCGCGGTCAACTCGTCGATCTCCGCCGCCGCCCGCGTATCGACCCCGTAAAGCACCCCGTTCATCAGCGGCGCACCGTCCGCGTCCACGGGCAGCATGCAAGGGCCGATGGCACTCGCCGCCACCGCCGCAATCGCCTTGGGGTCCACGCCAGACTGGGCGAGCAGGGCCTTCGTCACAAAGACGAAATCCCCCCACCAATCCTCCTCCGCCCGATGCTCGGCCCAACCGGGGCGCGGCACCAGCATCTTGTGGGGCCGCGTGGCCGTGGCGACGATGGCACCACCCGCATCGACCAAGACGCCCTTGGTTTCGAATGTCCCGATATCGACGCCCAGCGTATAGCTCATCGCACCAACCGCATGTCCGGCCCGATCCGCGCAATCGCGGCGTCAAGCAAAGCCACCATCCCCGCCACATCCGCAGGGTCCACCACTTCCAGCGCCGAATGGGTGTAGCGCATGGGGAACCCGACATCGAGGGAGGCCACCCCCTCCTCGCCCATGAACTGGATATAGGACAGGTCCGTCAGCGCCCCCGTATGCGCCGACCGTTGCAACGGCAGCCCCTCGGCCTCCGCCACATCCTCGAACAGCGCGACCAGCACGGGATGCGGGATCACCCCGTTCAGCGTGCCGCGCCCGTGGAACGAATAAAGCGAAATCCCCGGCCCACCGCCAAGCGTGACCTCGCCGCGCCCCGCCATATCCGGCGTGTCGCAGGCCAGCAGCAGGTCGATCTGGAACGCGATATCCGGCTTCGCCGCCGCCGCCGCAGGCAGGACGCCGCGCAGGTTGAACTCTTCCTGCACCGACCAGACAAGGTGAACCGTCGGCCCCGCCTTGCGCCCGATCAACGCCTTGGCCAGCACCACCAGCGCCGCACATCCCGCACGGTCATCGGCCGAGGTGCCTGCCATCCGCCCCCCCGCAAGCTCGATCACATTCGGGCGGTAGATCACCGGATCCCCGATCCGCACCCCCGCCTCATGCGCCTCGTCCTTCGAGGCAAACCCGCAATCCACATAGAGCTCGGCATAGGGGACGACCCGATACTTCTCCTCCGGCGTGGTCGCATGATGGCTCTTGTTGGCAATCAACCCGTTCAGATCGCCCTTGCGCGTGCAGACCAGCACCGCCTGCGCGGCCAGCGCCCGCTCCGGCACGCCACCGAGCCGCTCCAGCCGGATCAGCCCCGATGCCTCGACCTTGCGGACGATGAACCCCAACTGGTCCATATGCGTAAAGACCAGCACCGAAGGCGCCGCCGGATCACCCTCCACCGTCACCGACAGGTTCCCCAGCCGGTCCGTCCGATGCGCCAAGCCCAGCGCGTCGAGGTCCGCCGCAATCCGCGCACGGATACGGTCCTCATGCCCCGCCAGACCGGGGATCAGCATGTAATCGCGGATCAACTCACGCAGCATCGACCACCCCTCCCCTGCAAATTCCTTCGAAGGAATTTGCAATTTTCTTCCAAGGAAACCTGCGCCTGACCTCGCATCAGTACCCCCGCGCCGCCCGCGCGCGGTCCATGAAATCCTTGGCCCGCTCGGCATCCACCGCCGCCCATGTATCGCCCCCGACCTTCAGCGCCGACCCCACGATGCAGCCATCGGCCACCCGCAACACATCGGCAATCGTGGCATGCTTCACACCCGTATTCGCCAGAACCGGCACCTTCGGCAGCACCCGCTTCACGCCCTCGAGGTCACGCATCTCCGCCGCCTCGCCGGTGATCGCGCCGGACACCAGCACCGCATCGGGAATGGACGAAAACACCGCCGACCGCGCCCTGTCAGGCAGGGACCGCGGATCAAGGCTTCCGGCAAACTCCGCCGAGACATTGTAAAGCAACGCGCAATCCGTATTCCCCAGCCGATGCTGATAGCGCTGCGCCGCCCCCGCATCCGGCGCCCAGACGCCCATGTCGCTCGCATAGGTCCCCGTGAAGATCTCGCGCAAGAACGCCGCCCCCGTGGCCGCCGCCAAGGCGATGCTCGCCATCGGGTCCCACAGCACATTGACGCCGAAGGGGACCGTGATCTCGCCCCGCAGCCGTCCGACCACATAGGCCATCGTCGCGGTGCTTGCCGTATCCACCTTCAACTCATAGGGCCGGTCGTTCTCGTTCCCGAACATGACCGCATCGACGCCCGCCGCCTGCAAGGCCATCAGGTCCGCCCGCGCATCCGCGATGATCCCCTCCACCCCGCGCGCCGCATCATGCAGCGGCGTTCCGGGCAATGCGCCCAGATGCACCATGGCGATCACGGGCTTCCTGCCCGCCCCGAAAACCCGCTCGAACCTACTCATGTCATTCCTCCCCGATACGACCTCAGGCTAGTCGGAAAGATATTGGACAGGAAGTGCCTTCATACTAGCATGTCAGCGACCAGCGGAGGCGCAAATGCAAACCAGACATTGGGACAGGCTCGGCAACGGTGGCCTGACCTTCACCAGCCTCGGCTTCGGCTCGGCCCCCATCGGCAACCTCTTCCGCGCCATCACGGACGATGACGCCCACGCCGTGCTGCAAGCCGCATGGGACGGCGGCGTGCGCTATTTCGACACCGCGCCCCTCTACGGCCTCGGCCTCTCGGAAACCCGCCTCAACCGCTTCCTGCGCGGCAAACCCCGCGACGAATATGTGATCTCGACCAAGGTCGGCCGCCTTTTCCGCGCCACCACCCCCGACAAGCGCGACGGCTTCGGCAAATGGTTCGACGTGCCATCGCGGAACGAGGTTTACGACTACGGCTATGACGCGACCCTGCGCTCGCTCGAATTCTCGCTCGAACGGCTGGGGCTGGACCGCGTCGACATCCTCTACGGCCACGACCTCGACATCTTCAACCACGGCTCCCAAGCCGCGCTCGACGCCCGCTTGGCCGAATTCATGGCAGGCAGCTACCGCGCCCTCCTGAAACTCCGCGACGAAGGCACCATCCGCGCGTTTGGCGCAGGCGTGAACGAATGGGAACCCTGCCGCTGGCTGATGGAGCGCGGCGATTTCGACATCTTCCTCCTTGCCGGCGAATACTCCCTCCTGCGGACCGAGGCGCTCGACGGCTTCATGAACCCCGCCGCCGAACGCGGCATCGGCGTGGTGATCGGCGGCCCCTACAATTCCGGCATCCTCGCCACGGGTCCACGCGCAGGCGCGAAATACCGCTACGAGGACGCGCCCCCTTGGGCGATGGAAAAGGCAGGCGCCCTTCAGACGCTCTGCACCGCGCATGGAACCCGCCTCGTCGATGCCGCCTTCCAGTTCTGCGCCGCCCACCCGGCGGTCGTCTCGGTCATCCCCGGTGGCCAGACCGTGGCCGAGATGGCAGCCAACCTCAAAGCCGCCGCCGCCCCGATCCCCGCCGCCCTCTGGACCGCGATGAAAGCGGCAGGCCTCCTCCCCCAAAACGCTCCGGTAAGCCCATGAAGATCGACGCCCACCAGCATTTCTGGCACCCCGCCCGTGGCGACTACGGCTGGATGCCCAAGGACAACCCCACCCTCTCGCGCCCCTACACCCCCGCCGACCTCGCCCCGCAAATCGCAGCGGCAGGCATTGACGGCACGGTCCTCGTGCAAGCCGCGCCCAGCATCGAGGAGACCGAATACATGCTCGGGATCGCCGATTCGAGCCCTTGGGTCATGGGCGTGGTGGGCTGGATCGACTTCGAAAAGCCCACCGACCTCGCCCACCTCAAACGCCTCGCGCAGCACCCGAAGTTCAAGGGCGTCCGCCCCATGATCCAGGACATCCCCGACGACAACTGGATGCTGCGCGACGACATCGGCTGGGCCTTCCGCGCGCTCTGCGACCTCGGCCTGCGCTTCGACGCGCTTGGCTTTCCCCGCCACCTCGCCAATTTCCGCACCCTCTTCAAGCGCTACCCCGACCTGCAAATCGTCATCGACCACTGCATGAAACCGCAAATCCGCGAACACTCCGCCGACCACCTGCGCTTCTGGTCCGAAGGCATCTCGCGCCTCGCCGACGACTCCGCGGCCTGCGTCAAATTCTCCGCCCTGATCACCGAAGCGAACGAAGGCTGGACGGCCGAGGACCTGCGCCCCTACACCGACCACATCTTCGCCGCCTTCGGCCCCGAGCGTGTGATGTGGGGCTCCGACTGGCCGGTCTGCCGCCTGCGCGGCGAATACGCCGACTGGCACGCCGCCGCCCAGACCCTCACCGCCCACCTGTCGGACGTTGACCGCGCCCTGATCTTCGGCGGCACCGCCAGCGGCTTCTACGGCCTCTGACCGCGCAAACCGTTCCGTCGCAAAGGGGGGCCGTCTGCCCCCCTCGGCGCGTGCCGCGCCTCACCCCCCGAGGATATTTTTCCAGTGTGAAAGCCGCAAAAGCCCTTCCCCTTCACCTTTGCCCAAATACTCGCAGGGGGTGAGGCCGCAAGGCCGAGGGGGGCAGCAGCCCCCCTTGGTGCCGCCCGCTCAGGCCCCGTAAAGCGCGCCCGCGATGATGCGGGTCGAGGCGGCGGCATCCTGCCGCGCGATGGCATCGGCCAAGCCCGCATGACCGACAAGACCCGAGGCGATGGCCCGCAACCGCTCGGTCAGGCGGATGTTTTCCCGCGCCTCGTGGACAGGGTCCAAGCCGCCGTGATCGGGGAAGGTGTCGAAATAGATCACCCCGTCATAGCCGATCCGCTCCAGCGCCACGAACAGCTCCACCGTCTGCACCGGATGCACCGTGCCCGCCATCAACCCGTCATCGCGCTTGCCGTAACCGTCGTTCAGATGCACGCCAAGGATGCGGCTATACCGCGCCGCCAGCATCGCGGCCTTTGCCGGCATCTCTCCCGCAAACAGCACATGGGCGAAATCCAGCGTCACCCCCGCATTCTTCCGCCCCAGATCGCGCAAGGCGAGCAAGGTCGTCGCCATGTCCGGCATCAGCGCATGGGCGCGCGGCTCGTTGGGCTTGTATTCGACCGACACATCCAGCGCGGGATTGTGGTCGCAAACCTCGGCCAGCGCCTCCAGCGTGTCGTCCCACATCCGCGCGTAATCGCCCTGAAAGCTGTAATCGAACCCGTCCTGCCCCATCCACAGCGTCATCACCTGCCCGCCCATCGCGGCCATCGCATCCATGCCGCGCTTCGTCAGGTCCAGCGCCGCCCGCCGCACCGCGCGGTCGGGATGGGTGAACGCCCCCAGCTTGAAGGCGCTTTCGGTATAATACCGCATCGCCACCCCGTTCAGCGCCATGCCCGCCGCCCCCAGCATGTCGGACAGCTCCGCCACGGAATGTGCCTCGAAATGGTCGGGGAAGTTCAGGTCCGCCGCCGACAGCCCGCCCACCTCGCCCGCGCGTGCGATCATCCCCGCAATCCCCTCTTTCCCGCGCTTGAAGGCATTGAGGCGCGTCGCATAGCGCGGGCGGTTCGGCAGGGTCATCGGCTTGGCCTTTCGGGGCGGTTCAGTTCGGCGCGAAAAGTTCGGGCCGGTCGCGTTCCAGCGGTTCGAGATAGCTGATGAGCTGGCGCAGATGCAACCGCACCGCCCGCCGCGCCGCCTCGGGGTCGCGCGCCTCCAAAGCGGCAAGGATGGCGCGGTGCTCCTCCACCGTCG
This sequence comes from Paracoccaceae bacterium, assembly GCA_027489375.1. Classification (GTDB taxonomy): domain Bacteria; phylum Pseudomonadota; class Alphaproteobacteria; order Rhodobacterales; family Rhodobacteraceae; genus Paragemmobacter. The sequence continues at coordinate 235,716 of JAIXZW010000005.1, forward strand.
CCTGCACCCGCCCCGGCACCGGCAGGATCAATTGCCGCGCGCGGTTCACATGCAGCCATGCCGTCTCGGACACCTGCGCCAGCTTGCGAAAACCGGTAAAGGACAAGAGCATCTCGTGCATCGCCGCGTCCATCTGGTAGAACCCCGGCACGTCGCCATCCGCCACCAGCGCCGCCTGCACCGTCAGGTTGCGGCGCAATTGCGTAAGCTGCTCTTCGGTTATCGTCTCGGCCAACCGCTCGATGGCCGCGCATTCGATCGCCTCGCGCAGGAAGGCCCCTTCGCGGATCTCGTCCATCGAAAAGCGGGCGACGAAAGTGCCCGCCTGCGGGACCACATCCACCAGCCCCTCGGCCGCCAGCCGCGCCACGGCATCGGCCACGGGGCTGCGCGACACGCCCAGAGCCTCGCAGATCTCGGGCTTGCGCAAGATTTCTCCCGGACGGTAGGCCAGCGACAGGATCGCCTCGCGCAGCGTCTGATACACCTTCTGCCCGAGCGAGCCGGAGAATGCCTCAAGCGGCTTCAACCGTGCGGCACCCGCATCGGAAGGGACTTGTGAAGCGGGTTCTTGCGGCTGTAACATGCTAACATGTTAGACAGGACGGCCCCGCTGTCAAGCCGAGGGGGCCGCGCAGGAAAGGAACAGTGGCATGAGCGTGACAGAAGGAGGCGTGATCCGCCTGCACGGTTCGGACAATGTGGTGATCGCGCTCGCCGATCTGCCAAAGGGGGCAACGGTCGAGGGAATCGCCCTTCCCGCCCCCGTCCCGCGTGGCCACAAGATCGCCACCCGCGCCATCGGCAAGGGCGAGAATGTCCTGCGCTACGGCCAGATCATCGGACAGGCCACCGCCGACGTCGTGGCGGGGGAACACATCCACAGCCACAACCTCGGCATGGCCCCGCACAGCGACGATTACGCCATCGGCTCCGAGGCCACGCCCCTGCCGCCACTCGAACCGAAGACCTTCATGGGCTACCACCGCGCCGACGGTCAGGTCGGCACCCGCAACTACATCGGCATCCTCACATCGGTGAACTGCTCCGGCTCCGTCGCCCGCTTCATCGCCGAAGCGGCGGAGAAAGACCCGATCCTCAACTCCATGCCGAACATGGACGGCATCGTCCCCATCGTCCACCAGACCGGCTGCGGCATGTCCGGCACGAACGAGGGCTACCAGACCCTGATGCGCACGCTCAAAGGCTACGCTCGCAACGCCAATTTCGGCGGCATCCTGCTGGTGGGTCTGGGGTGCGAGGTGATGCAGGTCCCCGACCTCGTCGGCCAGGGCCGCCTGCGCCCCGACGGCAACTTCCGCTACATGACGATCCAGGGCACCGGCGGCACCCGCGCCACCATCGCCAAGGCGCTCGAAGTGCTGCGCGAGATGGCCGAGGTCGCCTCCAAAACGCCGCGCCAGCCCGCCCCCGTCTCGAAACTGGTGATCGGCCTGCAATGCGGCGGCTCCGACGGCTATTCCGGCATCACCGCGAACCCGGCACTCGGCCATGCCTCCGACCTTCTGGTGCGCATGGGCGGCACCACGATCCTGTCCGAAACGCCGGAAATCTACGGCGCCGAACACCTCCTCACCCGCCGCGCCGTCGCCCCCGAGGTGGGCGAGAAACTGATCGAACGCATCCGCTGGTGGGAAGACTACACCGCGCGGAACGAGGGCGAGATGGACAACAACCCCTCCCCCGGCAACAAGAAGGGCGGGCTGACGACCATCCTCGAAAAATCCCTGGGCGCAGTCGCCAAGGGCGGCACGGCCCCCCTGTCCGGCGTCTACAAATTCGCCGAACCCATCACCACACCGGGCTTCGTTTACATGGACAGCCCCGGCTACGACCCCTGCTCGGTCACGGGCCAGATCGCATCGGGCGCCACCATGATCGTCTTCACCACGGGGCGCGGCTCGGTCTCGGGCTACAAACCCAGCCCCTGCATCAAGCTTGCGACGAACTCCGAAATGTATGCCCGCATGGCCGAGGACATGGACATCAACTGCGGCGACATCCTGACCGAAGGTGTAAGCATCGAGAAGAAGGGCGAGGAAATCCTCGACCGCATCATCGCCGTCGCTTCCGGGCAAAAATCGTTGTCCGAAGAACTGGGATTCGGCGGCGCGGAGTTCGTGCCGTGGCAGATCGGCGCGGTGATGTAACAAGACGGCACGGGGCAAGACGGCAAGGGGCAAGGCGGCACGAGGCAAGCGCGGCACGGGACAAGCGCGGGAAAGGCAGCCAAAGCCCCAGAAATCCGGCGCACGGGGCAAAACGGGCCGACCGTCCCCTTTTGCACGTTCCGCCCATTTCACCCCCTGCGGGCGGCCAACCGGACCGAAAGGACAGGACGGGCCTTCGTGCTTTCACACTGGCTCAAATATCCTCGGGGGGACGGGCCGCGGCACGCGGACCGCGGGGGGCGGAAAGCCCCCCGTCCTGACGCACCCCGTCCTGCCGCCACCCGCCGCGCCGCCGATTGCCCCTTTGCCTCTCCGCCGCCCGCGTTGTAACCAAAGGCGCATGACCGACCCGTGCTTCACCGATCCGCCCGAACCGCCCGCCTCAAAGGCGCTCTGGGCCTATCTGTTCGCCACGGCGCTCTGGTCGCCGCTGGCAAAGGGGTTCTTGCGCAAGCGCCTTGCCGCGGGCAAGGAAGACCCCCTCCGCTGGACCGAAAAACTCGGCCAGGCCTCCGCCCCGCGCCCCGAAGGCCCGCTCGTATGGGTCCATGCCGTCAGCGTGGGCGAAGGGCTGTCGGTCCTGCCGCTCCTCTCGGCGCTGACCGCTTCGGCCCATGTGCTGCTCACCTGCACCACCGTCACTTCGGCACGGCTGATGGCCGAACGCGCACCCGAAGGTACCATCGTGCAGTTCCTGCCGCTCGACCTGCCCGCGCCGGTCCGCCGGTTCCTGCGGCACTGGCGGCCCGATGTGGCGGTCATGGTGGAAAGCGAATTCTGGCCCCGCCTGATCCGCGAGACGCATGCCCGCGCCGTCCCGCTCCTGCTGGTGAATGCCCGCATCTCCGACCGCTCGTTCCGGCGCTGGCAACGCCTGCCCCGCCTCGCCGCGGCGCTGCTGGGGCGGTTCTCGGCCCTGACCGCACCCGATGCGGCAGCGGCGGATAAGCTTGTCGCCCTCGGTGCGGACCCGTCCCGCCTGCGCGTCACCGGATCGCTCAAACGCGGGGCGGAGCCTCTGCCCGTCGATCCTGCGGAACGCGGCCGGATGCGTGCGCTTTTCGCGCAGCGCCCCGTCTGGCTGGCGGCCTCCACCCATCCCGGCGAAGAAGCGCTGCTCGCCGCCGCCCACAGCGCCCTCCTCCGCCTCCAGCCCGACGCGCTGCTCGTCCTTGCCCCGCGCCACCCCGAACGCGCCGGTTCCATCCGCGCCACACTGGAGGGGGCGGGTCTTTCCGTCACCCGTCGCAGCATCGGCGAGCCGCCCGCGTCGCAGGTCTATCTGGCCGACACGCTGGGAGAGCTTGGCCTCTGGTTCGACCTTTGCCCCCTGTCCTTCATCGGAGGCTCGCTCGTTCCCGTGGGGGGGCACAACGCCTACGAACCGGCCCTGCACGGCTCGGCCATCCTGCACGGCCCCCATGTGGCGAATTTCGCCGACCTCTATGCAAGGCTCGATGCAAACGGCGGGGCGCGGAGCGTCACGGCGGAAACGCTTGCCGCCGCGCTCGTCACGCTCCAGTCCGCAGAACGGCGTGACGCCATGACCGCCGCCGCCCGCGCCACGGTCGATGCCGAAACGGACGCCACCGCCGGTACGGCAGCCCTCATCCTTTCCGCGCTCGACGGCGCTTCTTCTCTTTCCAGCGCCGGTGGGTCCAAAGCCACTGGTCCATATGCGCCCTGACCTGCGCCTCGAGGCTGTCGTTCAACCGCTGCGTCATCTCTTGCGCAGTGCCATGCGGAACCGGCGCTTCGATGATCAGATCGAACCCGCCATCCGGCCGCCGGATGCCATAGGTAGGCACCACCAGCGCACCATAACGCAACGCCAGCTCCGCCGAGGACAGCGCCGTCCGTGCCGGATGCCCCATGAAGATGAGCAACTCGCCCTCTTCCATATGCTGGTCCAGCACCACACCCAGCATGCCGCCTCCGCGCAGGAACCGCACCATGTCGGTCAGCCCCTTGCGCCCGCGCGGAAACAGCGGCCTGCCGATGGCCGAGATCGCCGCCACATAATGCTCGTTGAAGAAAGGGTTGCCCATCGGACGGTATAGCCCGCCGACACGGTAGCCCCGCAGGATCAGCGCCGCACGGATCGCATCGTAATTGCCGATATGCCCCGTCACCAGCAACACCGGCCGTCCCGCCGCATGCGCCTCGGCCAAGGCATCCACACCCGCACCCGTCAGGGGTTCGTCCGCGATCCGCGCGATGAAATCCCGCGCGGAATAAAGCTCGATCAGCGTGCGGCCAAGGTTGTCGGGCACATCATGGACCAGCCGCCACACCTCGGCCTCGGACAGGTCGGGAAAGATCAGATTCAGGTTGTCGCGGATGCGGCCGCGATACCCGCCGATGGGCGCGACGACGCGGGTCATCAGCCAACCGCCGACCTGCCGCCGCAGGTCGAAGGGCAGCATCAGAAGCAGGGCGATGGCGAACCGGATCAGGCGGTCGGTCAGCCAGTAAAGCAGGGATTCGGTTTTCGACATATGGCCCCAGCGCGCGGGCGTGGACGCCCCATCGTTAACCATTATTTATACCTCGCCCGCCCGAAGGTCACAAGCAGGCGGGCAAAGCGGGCAGGCAAAGCGCGACGGGAAAAGCGACACGGGAAAAGCGACACGGGCGGGGCACGCCGACCGCAACCCGCCGCCCTGCAACGGCGGCACGTCTTCGGCCTTGTCGGGAACGGGGGGCAGGAACGGGGATTGACAGCGCAGGGCGCATCCGCCCCTATGGCAACCGTATCAGTAGTCTTTGTGTAACCAGTGCTCTACGTCACCAATTTCAACCCGCGCTTCACCGGCGTGTCGGCGACCGCTGCGGCCGTGCTCGCCGCCCAGTCGCGGGAACTCGACGCCCGCCTCGTGGGCAAGCCCCTCCCCGATTGTCCCGCACCGCTCTCGTTGGCAAGGGCATTGCAGCGGTCGCGCCACGCGCCGCAGGGGCTGCCCTTCGCCATCTGGCATGTGCGCCGCAACGCCGAAATGCAGGCAGCACTCCTTGCCCGCGACGTGCTGCGCCTTCCGGTCCGCATCGTCTTCACCTCGGCCGCGCAGCGCCGCCATTCCGCATGGCCGCGCTGGCTCATCTCGCGCATGGATGCGGTGATCGCCACCACCGATGCGGCGGCCACCTTCGTTCCCCATGTCCGCGCCGTCGTGCCGCACGGGGTGGACACCGCCCGCTTCCGGCCCGCAACCGACCGCGCCGCGGCTTGGGCGGCGCTCGGCTATCCGGGACGGTCCGGCATCGTCACCGTCGGGCGCATCCGCCCCGAAAAGGGCACCGATCTCTTCGTCCGCGCCATGATCCGCGCCCTTCCCGGCCTGCCCGACACCACCGCGCTCGTCGTCGGGCGCGCCAAACCCGCCGACGCGGCCTTCCTCGCCGCCCTGCAAGCCGAGGTCGCCGCAGCCGGCCTTTCCGGCCGCATCCTCTTCCCCGGCGAAATCGCAGCCCCCGCCATGCCCGCCCTTCTCCGGGGCGCGTCCCTGCTCATGGCCCTGCCCCGCTACGAAGGCTACGGCCTCACCCCGCTCGAGGCGATGGCCTCGGGCGTGCCGGTCATCGCCTCGCGTGCGGGGCATTTCGACGAATTCATCGGCACGACCGCAGGCCATGTCGTCGCGCAAGAGGATTGGTCCGCCGCCGCCGAAGCCGCCGTGGCCCTGCTGACCGACCCCGGCCGCCATGCCGCGACCGCCGCCGCCGCCCGCACCCGCGCCGAATCGCGTTTCTCCATCGACAGAGAGGTGTCGGGCATCCGCGCCGTCTACGACGCCCTCTGGCAAGGGCCAAGCTGACAGCGCAGGGCCTGCGCCCGCAACAGGCCGCGGCGGCGCGGCATCAGCCCGCTTGACCTCCGCCCCGATTGCGGTCTGCTTGCACGGCGCCCGCGCCGCAGCAACAGGACGGGCACAGCACAAGGTAACGCCATGACCCTCGCCGAAAACGCCGCCCGCGCCACCGCCGAACTCCGCGACGCGGTGGCCGCCATCGCCCCCGACGCCTTCTCGCGCCTGCTCGACGACATCGCCACCGCCCGCCGCATCGTCACCTTTGGCGCGGGGCGCGAAGGGCTGATGATGCGCGGCCTCTGCATGCGGCTCTATCACATGGGCCTCGACGCCCATGTCGCAGGCGACATGTCCTGCCCGCCCGTCGGCAAGGGCGACCTGCTCCTCGTTAGCGCCGGACCCGGAAGCCTCTCCACCGTCGAAGCGCTGATCGGCGTGGCGCGCAAGGCGGGTGCCCGCATCGCCTGCGTGACCGCCCAGCCGCAGGGCAGCGCCCCCCGCGCCGCCGATACCGTCTTCACCATCCCCGCCCAGACGATGGCCGATGATCAGGGCAAGGCCGCGACCAGCCTCCTGCCGATGGGCTCGCTTTTCGAAGGCGCGCAATACCTCGCCTTCGAACTGCTCATCCTCGCCCTCCGCGACCGCCTCGGCGCGACAGCCGAAGCGATGCGCGACCGCCACACGAACCTCGAGTGATTGATCGGGTGCCCCCGCCCGCGCCCCTGCGCCCTGCCGGTGCATGGCAGCCCGCCCCCGTCGCCGATGCCCCCTCTGCCTTTGCGGCCTATGAATCGGTGCGCCACCGCCTTCCCGCGATGCAGGCACCTTTGGCCACGCGCCACCTCTCCTCGCTCGGGCAGGTGGCCGACCACGTGGACGGCTTCCTCCTCGACGCCTTCGGCGTGCTGAACATCGGCGAAACCGCGATCGCGGGCGCGGTCGAACGCATGGCGTGCCTGCGCAGACGCGGCAAACGCCTGACCGTCCTCACCAATGCCGCCAGCTACACCCGCCCGCAGCTTCTGGCGAAATACCATCGCCTCGGCTTCGACTTCACCATGGACGAGGTCGTCTCCTCCCGCGACATCGCCGCAGCGCAACTCTCCCGCATCGCGCCCCGCGCCCGCTGGGCCGCCCTCGCCGCCACAGGGGACAGCTTCGCGGATATTCCCGAATCGCTGACCGATGCCATCGCCGACCCCTCGGCCTTCGACAGCGCCGACGCCTTCCTCTTTCTCTCCACCGCCCGCTGGACCCCCGGGTTGCAGGACCGTCTCGGCGAAACCCTTGCCCGCAATCCCCGCCCGCTCGTCATCGCCAACCCCGACCTCGTCGCCCCGCGTGAAGGCGGGCTGACGCTGGAGCCCGGTCACTTCGGCCACGCCCTGCTCGACCGGCTGCCCATCGACTGCCACTGGTTCGGCAAACCCTTCGCCCTTGCCTTCTCGGAAGCCATCGCCCGCACGGGCCTTTCCCCCGACCGCCTCGCGATGGTGGGAGACACGCTGCACACCGACATTCTCGGCGGCGCCGCGGCGGGCTGCCGGACGGTGCTGGTCGCAGACCACGGCCTTTTCGCCGGTCACGACACAGCGCCCTACATCGCCGCCTCGGGCATCGTGCCCGACTTCGTCGTGCCCACCACATGACCGCCCGACCACCGCAGCGCATGTGCGACCGCACAAGGCGCATGTGCGACCGCACAAGGCGCAACGGCCATCGGAACGCCCCGCAGGGCGCGAAAAGTTCCGGTTTTGTTGGAAGTGGTGCCGCTGAAGGGACTCGAACCCCCGACCCCATCATTACGAATGACGTGCTCTACCAGCTGAGCTACAGCGGCCTGGTGGCGGGCTATTAGCACCGCCTTGCGCGGGTGTGTAGCCCCAAAACGCACCGCGACGAAAGAACCTGCCGGCCCCTGCCCCTAGCGTGCCAGATCGTCGATCACGGCGACACCGGGCGGCATCGGCCCGTCAAAGGCGCGCAGCTCCGCCGAAGCGCCCGACAGCGGCACGGTGCGGGCGATCAGCGGCGACATGTCCACCGCCCCCCGCGTGATCATGTCGAGAAGCCGCGGATATTTCCACGCCGGCATCCCCCGCGTGCCGTAAAGCGCAAGCTGCTTCATATAGACCGCGTTCATGTTGATCTCCATCCGCGCGGTATGTCCCACCGGCAGACCGACCTGCACATGCCGGCCCAAGGGGCGCAGGCACTCGATCGACGCATTGGCCGTGGCCTCGATCCCCAGCGCCTCGATCGACACATGCGCCCCGCCGCCCGTCGCCTCGACGATTCGCGCCGCCACATCGCCCTCGCGCGCGTCAAAAGCCGCCTCCGCCCCCAGCGACAGCGCATGGGACAGCTTCTCCGGCACCACATCCACCACCGCGACCCGCGCCCCCAACGCGCGACCCAAGAGCAGCGCCGACAGCCCGATTCCCCCCGTGCCATGCACCGCGAGCCATTCCCCCGCCTGTATCTGCGCCCGCCCCGTCAGCGCGTGCCACGCGGTCGTCACCCGACAGCCCAGCCCCGCCGCCAGCACGGGGCTCATGCCTTCGGGCAGGCGGGCAAGGTTATGGGCATGCGGCACCGAGATATATTCGGCATAGGCCCCCGGCTCGCCGAAGCCCGGCACGCGCTGTGTCTTGCAGATGTTGGAATTGCCCGACTGGCAATCGGGACATTGTCCGCAGGCAAGGATGAAGGGCGCGATGATCCTGTCACCCACCTGCCAGCGGGCCAGAGGGCCGACCTCGACCACCTCGCCGCAATATTCGTGCCCCGGAATCGCGCCGGGCTTCACGCGGGGATGCTCGCCCACCCAGCCGTGCCAGTCGCTGCGGCAGACGCCACAGGCGAGCACGCGCACCACCACGCCATCCGCCTCGCAGGCCGGATCGGCCACCGTCTCGATCGACAAATCCTGCCGGTAGGCCCGAAGCACCGCTGCCCGCATCGCATCACCCCTGCTTTTTCCCGATGCAAAGCCGATGCCGCGCCACAGCGCCCGCCCGAAAGCGACCCTCAGGCAAAGCGCGATGTCGCGCCTCTTTCACGCTCGTTCAAATATCCCCGCCGGAGGCTCTGCCCGCCCCGCCCGCGCAGCGCGGCAGAACAGGGGGAAGGACCGCCACCCAAGGGCCAAGTTGGTGAGCGGGGGCTAGATACCCCCCGAACCGTCGCCCGAACCGGCCCACCGATCCTTAGAGGATCTCGACGCGGTAGCTTTCGATCACGGTATTGGCGAGCAGCTTCTCGCACATCGCCTTGACGTCCGCTTCCGCCTTGGCGCGGTCGGAACCGTCAAGGTCAAGCTCGATCACCTTGCCCTGACGCACGCCGGAGACGCCCGAAAAGCCCAGCGTTCCAAGCGCGTGGCGCACGGCCTCGCCCTGCGGGTCAAGAACGCCGTTCTTCAGCATGACGGTCACGCGCGCTTTCATGGGAACCCCCGCAATCTATGGTCGTCCGTGCCTTAGCGCCCCCGTCCGCCAACGGCAAGACCTTGGCTTGGTCGGACAGGAAAAAGGGGGCCTTCAGCCCCCTCGGACCGTTCCGGTCCTCACCCCCGAGAGTATTTGCGCCAAGGTGAAAGCAGCAGCGGCGTCAGTTGATCAGCGTGGGCTTCGGCGTGTGGGTCACGTTCGAGGGCATGACCCCAAGACGCCGCGCCAGTTCGGTATAGACATCCGCCAGCGGCCCCGGTTCACGCGGCGCACCTTCGCGCTCGGCCCCCTCTTGCACCGCGCGCATGTCCCACAGGCGGCAACTGTCGGGGCTGATCTCGTCGGCGACGATCAGGCGCATGTAATCGCCCTCCCAGACGCGCCCCACCTCGAGCCGGAAGTCGGCCAGCCGGATGCCGACGCCCATCATCACGCCCGACAGGAAGTCGTTCACCCGCAGCGCCAGCGCGACCATATCGTCAAGGTCCTGCTGCGTCGCCCAGCCAAAGGCGATGATATGCTCTTCCGACACCAGCGGCGTGCCGAGGCGTTCGTCCTTGTAGTAGTATTCCACGATCGGACGCGGCAGCGGCGTGCCTTCGGGGATGCCCAGGCGGGTGGAAATGTCGCCCGCGGCAAAATTGCGCACCACGACTTCAAGCGGGATGATCTCGGCCATCCGCACCAGTTGTTCGCGCATGTTCAGGCGGCGGATGAAATGCGTGGGCACCCCCACCGAATTCAGCCCCGACATGAAGAATTCCGACAGACGGTTGTTCAGCACGCCCTTGCCCTCGACGGCAGCGGGCGACGGGACCGCGGCGGTCGGCGCAGAGTCGTCCTTGAAATACTGGATCAGAGTGCCCGGCTCCGGCCCTTCGTACAGGATCTTCGCCTTGCCCTCGTAAACCTTCTTGCGCCGTGCCATGCAAACTCCGCCAAATGCAAAGGCGGGGCAACCCCAAGGGTCCCCCGCATGCCTTATCCGCGGCTATAGCCCCAAGGGGCCGAACTGGCAAGGACGCGCCGATGCAAGCGGGCGACGGGCCGGCACCGGCATGGCCGCGGCCCGATGCCCGCCCTCTGTCCCACTCCGCCGCAACCCCTTGCAGCGCGGGTCACGTGCGGGCATATGGGGGGAAAGAGATTGACGCTCAGCAAGGGGCCCGCACATGACCACCTTCGACGACCGCGAACACGCTTTCGAGGCGAAATTCGCCCATGACGCCGACATGCAATTCCGCGCCGAAGCGCGGCGCAACAAGCTGGTCGGTCTCTGGGCCGCCGCGCTGCTCGGCAAGACGGGCGACGATGCCGCCGCCTACGCCATGTCGGTGGTCAACGCCGACTTCGCCGAAGCGGGGATCGAAGACGTGGTGCGCAAGGTCGCAGCCGATCTTGGCGCCCTGTCCGACGCCGACACCATCCGCGCCAAGATGGCAGAACTCCTGCCCGTCGCCAAAGCGCAACTGATGGACGAACTCTAAGCGCACTGCGCGGCCCGACCGCCGCGATGGACGACTGCCGCGACGGACGACCGCCGCGACGGACGGGGCAGCCGCAGGGCTGCCCCGTTCTGCTTTGACGATTCGCCTGCGGTCCGGGCGCACGGCCTCGCAAAGCCCGCACCGCCAACCGGTCCCCGCCGAAACGCGCTGAAACATCCCGTCAGCATCGCCCCCTTTTCCGTAATCGTTTTAGCCCCTAGAAGATCGCCCACCGGATACAGGGCAAAGGGCTGGGCAGATGACCGACGAGACGACATTGGCAAAGCGCGGACGCTGGGCGGTTGCCGCCATGTTCCTTGCCAACGGCTTCACGATGGGGGCCTGGGCACCGCAGATCCCGCTGCTTTTGCCGCGCCACGACATCAGCGAATTCACCCTCGGCCTTCTGATCCTCGTCCTCGGTCTCGGCGCGGTCGGCTCCATGCTCTTTTCGGGCCGCCTCATCGCGCATTACGGCAACCGTGCCGTGCTGCGCACCTTTGCCCTCGCCGTGGTTCCCGTCCTGCCCGCCGTGGTCTTCTCGCCCGACCTGCCCATCCTCGCCGTGGCCATGGCCACTCTCGGCGCGCTCATCGGCTGCATGGATGTGTCGATGAACGCCAATGCCGTCGACGTCGAACGCAAGCTCGGTCGCGCCATCATGTCCTCCTCCCACGGGTTCTGGAGCCTTGGCGGCTTCGTCGGCGGCGGCGCGGGAAGCTGGATCATCAAGCATTGGGGGGCCGAGGCGCAGGCGCTCTGGGCCGCAGGGGTTGCCGCCATCCTCGTCCTCGGCGCGATGCCCTTCCTGATGAAGGAAACCGTGACACCCGCCGCCAGACACGAAAGCGCCCCGAAAACCGCCCTCCTGCCGCGCGATCCCGCGATCTGGCTTCTGGGGATGCTCGCCCTCTTCTCGATGGTGCCCGAAGGCGCGGTGCTCGACTGGGCGGCCCTCTACCTGTCCGAGGAACTGGGTGCCGACCACTTCCGCGCAGGGCTGGCCTTCGCCTTCTTCTCGGGGGCGATGGCGATCATGCGCTTTGCAGGGGATTCCGTGCGCAACCGCTTCGGCGCGGTGCAGACGCTGCGCTGGTCGGGCCTCATCGCGGCGGCAGGCATGATGGGCGGCGCGCTGGCCCCCACCGACCTGATCGCCGTGGCAAGCTTCGCCATCTCGGGGCTAGGTGTGGCGAACATGGTCCCAATCATGTTCTCGGCGGCGGGCAACCACCCCGGCCTCGCCCCCGGCGCGGGCATCGCGGCGGTGACGATGTTCGGCTACACCGGCATCCTCGTCGCGCCGTCGACCATCGGCTTCGTCGCGGAACACGTGGGCTTCCGCTTCACCTATGGCACGCTGGCCATTCTGCTGGTCGTGGTGGCTCTGCTCGCTGGCCGGACCAGCGCTGCGGACGGAACGCGCGCGGTTCCGGCCTGAGGCAAAGAAAAGGGCGCGCCACGACAGCGCGCCCTTTTCGTCTGCATGACCTGTGCATCGGAGGTGCATTGCCGTCCGGGCCGTCGAAGGTGCGTTCACGCCCCCCCTTCACGCCCCCATGTAATCGCCCTTGCCCACATCGACCCCGTTGTGGCGCAGGATGTTATAGGCGGTGGCGATGTGGAAATAGAACTGCGGCAACGAATACATGTTGAGGAAGGTCTCCCCGTCCATCACCATATCGTTGCCGCGGATCTTGATCGTGATCTTCCGCGTCTCGGCCCCCGCATAGCGATCCGCTCCGAATGACGCGATATACCCCCGCGCCGCCGCGATGCGGGCCTGCAATTCGGCAAAGCTCGTCTCGGTATCGGGAAAGCTCTTCGGCTCCTCCCCCGCCAACCGCGCCGCCGCCCGCGCCGCGAAATCGCAGGACAGTTGCACCTGCTTCACAAAAGGAAACATGTCGGGGAACAGACGGAAGGTCAGCATCGCCTCGGGCTTGATCCCCTTCGCCTCGCAATGCGCCTCGGCCTTGGTCAGGATCTTCGACAAGGCGCCGAGGAAACGGTCATAGACGGCAATGGAACGGTGGTGCATCGGGTAATCCCCCCTGAAAGTTTCGCCGCCACCGTCCTCCCCGCCCGTGGCGCTGTCAATGCCCGTTGCACGTGGGCTTGCCCAAGGCCACAGTGCGCCATGACCCATGACCTCGCTGCCCGCACGGGCCTTCCGCCCGAACTCCTGACGCTCCTCGCCGACCTTCCCCGCGACGGCTGGGCGGAGCATCCCGCCTTTCACGGCCTCACCTCCTTCTGGCTCGACCGGCACATGGCCTTCCGCCATCTGATGGACCGCATAATGCAAGAAACCGAAGGCCTCGCCGACGGCAAGACAGACCCCGCGACCTTCCCGCAACGCCTCGTCCCCCTCGGCCGCCGCCTCGTCGACGAGCTGATCGGCCACCACCAGATCGAGGATCACTCCTACTTCCCCGAACTCCTCGCGCTCGAACCCCGCCTGTCGCGCGGCTTCGACATCCTCGACGCCGACCACCACGCGCTCGACGCCCTGCTCGACGGCTTCGTGACGGGGGCCAACACCCTGCTGCAATCCGACAGCAAACAGGCCGATGCCGCCCGCTTCCACGCCACCCTCGCCCCCTTCACCGCGCAACTGAACCGGCACCTGACCGACGAGGAGGATCTGATCCTCCCCATCATCCTGAAACACCGCTTCGGCTGACCGCAGGGAAAAGGGGGCTTTGCGCCCCCTTCGCTGGCCGCATGCGGCCAGCACCCCCGCAGGATATTTGGGGCAAGAGGAAGATGCGGGCGCTTCCTCTTGCCTCAAATATCCTCGGGGGGATGAATTGGCCGGAACGGCCAAGAAGGGGGGCAGACGGCCCCCCTTTTGCCAAGGGTCAGACGCCCAGACACCAGCGCATCACCGCCTTTTGCGCGTGCAGGCGGTTCTCGGCCTCGTCGAAGATCACCGAATGCGGGCCATCCATCACCGCACTCGTCGCCTCGTCGTTGCGATGCGCGGGCAGGCAATGCATGAACAGGCTGTCGGGCTTGGCGCGCGACATGAGCTGTTCGTTCACCTGATAGGGCCGCAACTGGTTGTGCCGCCGCTCCTTGGCGCTTTCGGGGTCATGCATCGACACCCATGTATCCGTCACCACAAGATCCGCCCCCTCGACCGCGACGAAAGGATCACGGGCGATCGTGACTTTCGACCCCTTCTCGCGGGCGAATTGCACGAAGCGCTCTTCGGGGTCGAGCGTTTCCGGCCCCGTGAAGGTGAAGTCGAAGCCGAACTGCCCCGCCGCATGGAGGAAGCTGGCGCAGACGTTGTTGCCGTCACCGCACCAGACCACCTTTTTCCCAGCGATGGGGCCGCGATGTTCCTCGTAGGTCATCACATCGGCCATGATCTGGCAGGGATGGGTGCGGTTGGTCAGACCGTTGATGACGGGAACCGTGGCGTGCTCGGCCATTTCCAGAAGCGTGGCTTCCTCGAAGGTGCGGATCATGATCAGGTCGACGTAACGCGACAGCACCCGCGCGGTGTCGGCAATCGTCTCGCCGTGGCCAAGCTGCATTTCCTTGCCCGACAGGACCATCGTCTCGCCGCCCATCTGGCGCACACCGACGTCAAAGGACACCCGCGTGCGGGTCGAGGGCTTTTCGAAGATCAGCGCCACCATGCGCCCCTTGAGCGGGGTCTCGTCGTCGGGCGCGCCGCGCGGGCGACCGTTGCGCGCCGACTTCATGGCATGGGCGCTGTCGATCATGCTCCGCAACTCGGTCGCATCGGTCTTGTGGATATCGAGGAAGTGTTTCATTTCGATCGTCTTTCTGGTGGAAGCGCCGGGGGCTGTCTGCCCCCGGACCCCCGAGGATATTTGCGAACAGATGAAATCAGCGCTTTTCTCGTAGCCCGCTACGGTAAGTGCGTTCCGTGATCGCCCACATCTCAGGCCGCCTGTTCCACGGCCAAGGCGGCGCGCTCGAGCCGTGCCAGCGCCTCGGCAATATCCGCGTCTGCGATGTTCAGCGCGGGCAGAAGCCGCACGACATTGTCCGCCGCAGGCACGGTCAGCAGATGCTCGCCATAAGCCGCCTTCACCACATCGGTGTTCGTCGCCTTGCACTTCAGGCCAAGGATCAACCCCTGTCCCCGCACCGCCTCGAACACCGCCGGATGCGCGGCGACCAGCCCCTCCAGCCCCTGCCGGAAGCGTGCGCCCTTGCGGTTCACCTCGGCCAGAAAGGCGTCATCCGCCACGATCTCGACAACCTTCGCCCCCACGGCGCAGCCCAGGGGGTTGCCGCCATAGGTCGACCCGTGCGTGCCTGCGGTCATGCCCGAGGCGGCGTTTTCCGTGGCCAGCACAGCCCCCAGCGGAAAGCCCCCGCCGATGCCCTTGGCCACCATCATGATATCGGGCGTCACCCCCGCCCATTCATGCGCGAAAAGCTTGCCGGTCCGGCCCATGCCGCATTGCACCTCGTCGAAGATCAGAAGCGCGCCGACCGAATCCGCGAGATCGCGCAAGCCTTTCAGGCAGGCGTCCGGCAGAACGCGGATGCCACCCTCGCCCTGCACGGGTTCGATGATGATCGCGGCGGTCTTGTCCGTCACCGCCGCCCGCAGCGCGTCATGGTCGCCGAATTTGAGATGCGTGAAGCCCGGCATCAGGGGACCGAACCCCTTGACCATCTTTTCCGACCCCGCCGCCGCGATGGCCCCCGTCGAGCGCCCGTGGAACGCCCCGTCGAAGGCGATAATCTCGACCCGCTCGGGCTGGCCCTTCTCGTACCAGTATTTCCGCGCCATCTTGATGGCGAGTTCGGCCGCTTCCGTCCCCGAATTGGTGAAGAAGACGGTGTCGGCAAAGGTATTCGCGACCAGAAGGTCGGCCAGACGCTCCTGTTCCGGAATGCGGTAGAGGTTCGACACATGCCACAGGTTCTGCGCCTGCTCGGTCAGCGTCGCCACCAGCGCCGGATGCGCGTGTCCCAGCGCATTCACCGCGATCCCCGCCCCGAGGTCGAGGTATCGGCTGCCATCCTCGGCCACCAGCCACGAGCCTTCGCCCTTGACGAAAGCGATGGGGGCCCGGTTGTAGGTCGGCAGAACGTGCGGGATCATGGGCATATCCTTGAAGCGAAGCCCTAGCCGTAAAGGCTGCAAACGGGCGGTGTCAATCTGGGATGGGCTGGTCTGGGTGCGTCGCGTTGCGCAACGGGGCAACGGCAAGGCATGAGCGGGCGACCGGCGGTCAGCGTCGGCGTCGGGGCAGCGCAAAGGGGCGGATGCGGGTGCTCATGGGCTGCGCGATACATCAAGGCAGGCCACAGGGCAAGCGGAACGCGCATGCCTGGCCCTTTTCCCGCCACCCTGCCGCCCAAGCCCGCTTGAACTTTGCGCCCCCTGCTTGTATCCCGTGCTGTCCCGTCTAGAATGGCGGGGAATATCCATCGAAGGGGTTGCCGATGTCCTGGACCGACGAGCGCGTCGAGACGCTCAAGCGCATGTGGGCCGAAGGCCAGAGCGCCAGCCAGATCGCCAAGGAACTGGGCGGCGTCACCCGCAACGCCGTCATCGGCAAGGTGCATCGCCTTGGCCTGTCCAACCGCGTCGGCGGCAAGGACGAGGACGAGGGCGAAGCTCCGGCACCCGCCGCGCCCGCCGCCGCCGCCGCGCGTCCCGAACCCCGCCCCGAACCGGCCGCACCCCGCGCCGAGGCACCGCGCCCCGCACCGGAACGCCCCGCTGCGGCAGCCGCCCCTTCGGCGGCACCGACCAACGTGACGCCCCTGCCGATCCGCAAGGCCATCGTCCCCGCAGGCCAACCCCTGCCGCCGCAGCCTTCCGCCAACGAAATCAGCCCCGAAGCCCTCGCCTCGGTGCGCGAGGTGGAAAAGCGCGCCCGCAAGCTCACGCTCATGGAACTCACCGAACGGACCTGCAAATGGCCGATCGGCGACCCTGCCACGGATGACTTCTGGTTCTGCGGCCTGCCCTCGCTTCCGGGGAAACCCTATTGCGAAGCCCATGTCGGCGTCGCCTTCCAGCCGATGAGCGCCCGCCGCGACCGCCGCCGCTGAACCGTCCTCGCCTTGCCGCTTGCAGGCAAGGCGCAAACGCCAGCGCGGGAACCCGTGATGCCCGTGTCGCACGGGGGGCCGTCTGCCCCCCGCGGCTCGCAAGCGAGCCTCCCCCCGAGGATATTTGAGCGAGCGTGAAAACAGCCGCTTGGTCGTCGCTTCCCCCAGCTGCTCATATACGCGGCGGAGCCAATCGGTTTCCCCATAGCGTGAAGAAACCGGTTGGCAGCGCGGCGGCGCACCCGCCACGGGTGGCGCCTGGCGGCTTTACAGGAAAGACGGGATCATCACGCGAGCGGCGACCGACCCGCGCTCAATTCCCGCCAAGCAACTGCTCCAGCACCTTCCCCGCCTGTTCGTCGAGCTGCTCCTGAAGCTTGCGCTTGGCCGCATCCTCAAGCGACTCGCCCTCTTGCTGGTCCAACTCCTCGGCCGCACGCCGCCGCAATTCCTCTTCCGCCGCCTTGGCCTGCTCGCCCAACCGCTCTTGCGCCAGCGCCTCCACATCCAGCGCGACCTTCGGCGCCTCCCACGGCCCCGTGATCCAGATCGGAACGGCGATGCGGTCCACCCCGTCCTCGCCCTGCAAGGCGGTCGCCTTCACGCGATAGTCGAAATCCCGCGCACCGAGGCCGAGCCGCCCCGCCCCCGTCGCCCGCACATAGGGCGAGGCGAGCTTCAGGTCCTGATTGAACAGATCGCCCTGCTGGATCTCGAAACTTGCCGACAGGCTGTCGAAGACCGTCTTTTCCTGCGGCCCCACCTGCCCCGCGTTCAGCGTGGCGAGCATCGCGGGAATGTCGATCCCCCGCACCTCTCCGGGACCAAGGCTCACGCGGCCCTGCCCGTCCACGCGCCGCATCATCTCGGCCACCGACCCGCCCGCCGCGACGAAGTCGAGCGTCAGGTCGCCCGTGCCGATCAGCCGGTCATAGCCCGCCACATCGGTCAGGAAGGGCTGCAACGCCACCCCAAGCGCATCGACCCTACCTCCCACCGACAACCCCTTGCGCGCATTGACGACGACCTGACCGCCCAACGCCCCGCCATAGGCCGAGGCACGGCCCAGATCGGCCACCATCCGCCCCGCCTCCAGCGTCACCCGCGCCGCAACACCCTGCAAGCGCACCTCCCCCAACCGCAGATCATCGACCGCAAGGCCAAGGTCGAGGTCGAGCCCCCGCAATCCCTCGGCCGAAAGCGGCGCATCGGACCAGCCGCCCGCGCCCCCGCCCGCGCCACCCGCCCCGCCCGACCCGCCGCCGCCGGAGCCGACAGCCAGAGCCGCGGCGGCAAGCGTGCCCGCAACCCTTGGCCGCTCGCCCCCCATCGCCAGATCGAGGTCGCCGCGCAACACCGTGTCGTCCAGCGTCAGCGTCCCCCCGCGCAGATACCAGTCGCCCGCGCCGCTCCGCGTGACCTTGCCCGCCACCGCAACCGACCGCGCACCAAGGCCTTCGGGCAATTCCGGCGGCTCCAGACCCATCACGCCGGCCACCGCCGCCAGATCGCCAAGGCGCGCCTCAACATCCCCCTCGGCGGCAAAGGGATCGCCCCCGCCCCGCCCGTCGAAGGACAGCGCCGCATCGCCCAGCCGCGCCGTGAAGGCGACGGGCGCCACCCCGCCCTCATAGAGCGCCCCGAACCCGCCCAGACTGCCCTCGAGCGTCAAGGCCTGCCCGCCCGTCTCGGCCGATACCGCCACCGAAAGCGGCCCCGCGTAATCGGGCAGGCGCAACTCGGCGTCGACCGCGCTCAACTGCACCGCCTGCCCCGTGGAATGGTCAAGGTATCCGATGCTCCCCTCGCGGATCACGGCAAGATCAAGCGTGAAGGGCTGGTCCGCCCCCGCCATGTCGGCACTGGCCGTGCCCCCGTTCGACCCGCCGAAGACCCAGTTCGGCACGCCCTCTTCCGACCGCTCGAGCAGGATTTCGGGCCGCAGCAATTCGAAGCCCGTGATCCGCACCGCGCCCCCCGTCAGCGCGGCAAGGTCGAGCTTGATCGACATGCCGTCGGCAACCAGCATCGGCCCCTCGTCCGACCAATCGGCATTGGACAGCGTGACGCGCCCCGTCTCCACCCCCAGCACCGGCCAAAGGCTCGGCTTCACCGCGCCTTCGATGGTCAGCTTGCGCCCCGTCACCGCCTCGAACCGCTCCACCGCCAGCCGCGCCACGCGGTCCGAAGGGATCAGCGCCAGCGCCGCGAAGCCGAAAACGACAAGCGCCACCAGAACACCCGCCAGACGAAACAGCCACCGCATCCCGCGCCCCTCCGAAAGGCGGGACCCTCCCGCCTTTGGCGCAAGCCTAGTCGCCTCCGCGCCAGACGGGCAAGCGACTTAGTTCCGCGTCACCGGCTTTGACCGGAACCGCGCCACCGTCTCGCGCTCGGCCCGCTTGCAGACCATCGGCGGCAGGTCGCGGTCGAGAAGGGCAAGGTCTTCCAGCACCATCTCGCCCATCCGCTTGAACGCGATATCAAGCGCCCCCGCGCGATGCGCCGACAGCAGGAACCCCGGAACCGACCGCACCGGATGGTCTGCGGGCAAAGGCTCTTCGGGGAAGACATCCGAAGCGGCAAGGATATGCCCCGACCGCACCGCCGCCATCAGCGCCGCGAAATCCACCACATCGGCACGCGACAACAGCAGGAAGGCCGCCCCCCTGCGCATACTGGCGAAGGCCTCGGCCCCAAGGAAGGCGCGGTTCTCGCTCGTCACCGCCGCCGTGCAGAAGACCACATCGGACTGCGAAAGCACCTCGTCGAGCGAGGAAGGCACCGCCCCCGCCTCGCGCAGTTTCGACGGCGGGAGCCACGGGTCATAGATGCGCAGGCGCGGGCCGAACCCCGTCAGCACCCGCGCCACCGCCCGCCCCAGATCGCCGAAGCCGATGATCCCGACATCGGCCCCCGTCAGAAGCCGCGCCGATCCGTTGCCATCCCCGCCCCACAACTCGGCCCCCGCGCGAAAGGCCGCATCCGCCCCGTGGATGTTGCGCAGCAGCGACAGCGCAAAGCCCAGCCCGATCTCGGCCACCGGCTGGGCAAAGACCGCCCCCGTGGTGACGACATGGATGCCGCGCCGGAACACCTCGTCATAGGGCATGTTGTTGATAAGGTTCGATTCCACATTGAAGATGCAGCGCAAGCCGGCAAGCCGCGCAAGGGTCGCCATATCCAGCGGCGGCTGGCCGATGATGTATTTCGCCTCGGCAAGGGTCGCATCCGGCAGACTTGGCAGGGCCTCGTCCGTCGTCTCCACGATCCGGTAGCGCGCGCGCAACGCGGCCAGCCTGTCGGGGGCGAAGATCAACTCCAGACTGCGCGGCAAGGGGCAGGACAGGATCAGCGGGCGGGTGTCGGTCACGGCAAAGGCCTCCTCGTTGCGGAAGGCAGGCTATGCCGCCCCCCGCCCGCCATCAACCGCCGACCGACACATTCGGCGAAAAGAAAGGGGGCCTTCTGCCCCCCTCGCCGCCAAGGGGCGGCTCACCCCCCGAGGATATTTGGGGCAAGAGGAAGGGCACGATCGCCCACTTCCCGCTTTCACACTGGCGCAAATATCCTCGGGGGTGAGGGCCGGAACGGCCCGAGGGGGCAGAAGGCCCCCTGACCTTCACCCGCCGCAAGCGCGATTGCGGCCCAAAGGATCACCACTCTTCACGCCGCACGGGCTTTGCGCTAGAAACGCCACTTCCGATGAGGCCCGCCATGACCCAGAACCCGCCGAACCTGCGCCCCGACCTTGCCCGCTCCTTCGTGCCCGACACGCGGCGCGAGGGGCAGCCGACCATCGGCATGGTCTCCTTGGGCTGTCCCAAGGCGCTGGTGGACAGCGAACGCATCCTCACCCGCCTGCGGGCCGAAGGCTACGCGATCAGCCCCGATTACAAGGGCGCGGATGCGGTGATCGTCAACACCTGCGGCTTCCTCGACAGTGCCAAGGCCGAAAGCCTGGAAGCCATCGGCGAAGCCCTTGTCGAAAACGGCCGCGTCATCGTCACCGGATGCCTTGGCGCAGAACCCGAATACATCACCGGCGCGCATCCCAAGGTGCTCGCCGTCACCGGCCCGCACCAATACGAGGCCGTGCTCGACGCCGTGCACGCCGCCGTCCCGCCCGCGCCCGATCCGTTCATCGACCTGCTTCCGGCAACGGGCGTCTCGCTGACGCCGCGCCATTACAGCTACCTGAAGATTTCCGAAGGCTGCAACCACGCCTGCAAATTCTGCATCATCCCCGACATGCGCGGCAAACTCGTCAGCCGCCCCGCCCATGCCATCCTGCGCGAGGCGGAAAAGCTGGTCGAAGCGGGCGTGCGCGAGCTTCTGGTAATCTCTCAGGACACCTCCGCCTACGGCCTCGACCGCCGCCATGACCTGTCGCCTTGGAAGGGCGGCGAAGTGCGCGCCCATATCACCGACCTTGCGCGCGAGATGGGCAAGCTCGGCGCATGGGTGCGGCTGCACTACGTCTACCCCTACCCCCATGTGCGCGACCTGATCCCGCTCATGGCCGAAGGTCTGGTGCTTCCCTACCTCGACATCCCCTTCCAGCACGCCCACCCCGACACGCTGCGCCGCATGGCCCGCCCCGCCGCCGCCGCCAAGACGCTGGACGAGATCGCCGCATGGCGCGCGCAATGCCCCGACATCACCCTGCGCTCCACCTTCATCGTCGGCTACCCCGGCGAGACCGAGGCCGAGTTCCAGACCCTGCTCGACTGGCTGGACGAGGCGCAGCTCGACCGCGTCGGCTGCTTCAAATATGAAAACGTCGCGGGCGCACGCTCGAACGCCCTGCCCGACCACGTGCCCGAAGAGGTGAAGCAAGACCGCTGGGACCGCTTCATGGAAAAGGCGCAAGCCATCTCCGAAGCCAAGCTTCAGGCCAAGGTCGGCCGCACCCTGCAAGTCATCGTGGACGAGGTCGACGACGAAGGCGCCACCTGCCGCACGATGGCGGATGCGCCGGAAATCGACGGCAACCTTTTCATCGACGAGGATTTCGAAGGCTTGGCACCGGGCGACATCCTTGCCGTGACGGTCGAGGAGGCAGGCGAATACGACCTCTGGGGTCGCCGCGCCTGATCGCCTTTCGTGGAGTTCCAGTGGAATTCGGGTGAAATTAAACATCCTTAAGATATAGTTGGCATCAGGCGGGCGCTGATCCGCCGTCAACTGGGACTAGGGACATGAACATCTCTCGCAATTTCATTGTAATCGGTGGCCTGTATCTCCTCGTCGGCATCTTCTTCGGCATGTACATGGGCGGCTCGGGCGATCACACGCTCGCCCCCGTCCACGCCCATATCAACCTTCTGGGCTTCACGCTGATGACGGTCTTCGGTCTCGCCTATCGCCTGATCCCCGCGCTTGCGGGCGGCGTTCTGGCGACGGCGCATTTCTGGCTGCACCAGATCGGCGCCTTCATCCTTCTCGTAGGCCTGTTCCTCTTGATGTCCGGCACCGTGGGCGAAGGCATCGGGATCATCTTCCCCGTCGCCGAACTCGCCGTTCTGGCGGGCATCCTGTGCTGGGTGCTCAACGTCTACAAGAACGCCTGACGCATCGGGCAGGGCCGGAGCCTTTCCGGCCCTTTCCCCTTCCCAAAGCACGGGAAACCCTGCAAAATCGCGCTCATCCCTTCGGAGGCGCGCATAATGGACAGGCTCGACTGTGACCGCATGTTCGTCGCCGTGATGGAGACGGGCAGTTTCGCCGCCGCAGCCCTTCGTCTGCGCACATCTTCGGGCCAGGCCTCCAAACTCGTCTCGCGGCTCGAAGCCGACCTCGGCGTGCGCCTCCTGAACCGCACCACCCGCGCCCTTTCACCGACCGAGGTGGGGCAAGCCTATTACGACCGCCTGCGCGGCATCCTCGACGAATTCGACAGCCTCGACGCGCTGGTCAAAAGCAGCAGCGCCTCGCCCCGCGGGCGGCTGAAGCTGACAGCCCCGCTCACCTTCGGCATCGTGCAGCTCGTGCCCGCACTGAACGACTTCGCCGCCGCCTTCCCCGAAATCGAACTCGACGTCAGCTTCACCGACCGCGTGGTGAACCTCGTGGACGAAGGCTTCGACGCCGCCATCCGCGCGGGCCGCGCCGTGGATTCCAGCCTCATCGCCCGCAAGCTGTGCGGGATGGTCACGATCCCCGTCGCCTCGCCCGCCTACATCGCCCGCCGCGGCAGGCCCGCGCATCCGTCGGACCTTGCCACGCATGATTGCATCATCGACACCAACTTCCGCGACCCGCTGCAATGGCGCTTCGCCACGCCCGAAGGCCCGCTCGCCGTCGCCTTGCGCGGCCGTTTGCGCTATTCCAACGCCGAAGCCTGCCTCCGCGCCGCCGAAATGGGCCTCGGCATCGCCAATGTCCCCGATTTCGTCGCAGCCCTCAGCCTCAAATCCGGCCTGACCGAAGCACTCCTCACCCCCTTTGCTGAGGATTTCGGCGGCATCTACGTCCTCTATCCCCCCGGTCGCCACTTGGCCGCCAAGGTGCGCGTGCTGGTCGACTTTCTGGCCGACCGCTACCGTGACCGCCCCGACTGGGCGCTGCTGGGCCGCTGATACCTTCCATTATGGAAGGAATATATTGCCACATGAACAGATTATAACCGATGCGGAAATAGGCCATCTAAAGCCCATCGAAACCAAACCAAAGGGCTCCCCCGATGACCGCCACCCTCACCACCCCCGCCACGGCCAGCAACGCCGACCTCGCCGCCACGCTCCTGCGCGTGACCTCGGGCGTCTGGTTCCTTCTGCACGCCGGTCTGAAGATCTTCGTCTTCACCCCCGCAGGCACCGCCGGCTTCTTCGAGTCGATCGGCCTTCCCGGCCCGCTCGCCTATCTTGTGATCGCAGCCGAACTCCTCGGCGGCCTCGCGCTGATCGCGGGCTTCAAGACGCGCATCGTCGCCGTCGCCCTGTCGCTCATCCTGATCGGCTCGATCTACACCCCCCACTTCGCCGCGGGCTTCTTCTTCTCGAACCCCAACGGCGGCTGGGAATTCCCCGCTTTCTGGGCGATCACCCTCTGGGCGCTGGCCCTGCTCGGTGACGGTGCCTACTCTGTCTCGAAATCCTAAGGCCATAGCGCCGAACCGCAAGGAACGCTGAAATGTCCACCGCCGCCGCCCCGCTCGAAATCGGCACTGTCCGGCTTGTCGTGAACGATCTGACATCGGTCAGCGACTTCTACGCCCGCGCCATCGGCCTTGAAAAGCTGGGCGGCGACGGCACCACCACCCGCCTCGGCGCAGGCTCCCGCGTGCTGCTCGAACTCACCGCCGACCGCAACGCCCGCAAATCCTCGCCGCGCGAGGCGGGGTTGTTCCACACCGCCTTCCTCCTGCCCTCGCGGGCCGATCTGGGCGCTTGGGTCCACCACGCCTCGGAAACCCGCCTTCCGGTGCAGGGTGCATCCGACCACCTCGTCTCCGAAGCGATCTACTTCGCCGATCCCGAAGGCAATGGGATCGAAATCTACGCCGACCGCCCGCGCGAGACGTGGCGGGGGCCGGATGGCAAGATCAAGATGGCGACCGACCACCTCGACATCCCCGACCTCGCCGCCGCCGCCCGCGCCAAATGGCAGGGCGCACCCGAAGGCGCGGTCGTGGGCCACATCCACCTGCAAGTGGGCGACGTGCCCACCGCCGAAGGCTTCTACCGCGACGAACTCGGCTTTCCGGTCATGGCCCATTACCCGGGTGCTGCCTTTTACGGCTCGGGCGGCTATCACCACCACATCGCCACCAACGTCTGGAACAGCCGCGGTGCTGCAAAGCGTTCTCCCGGCACGGGCCTTGCGGGCTTCACCATCCGCGCCGACCAACCGCCGGCGCAGACCCGCGTGACCGACCCGTGGGGCATCGAAATCGAATTCACCGGAAAGAACTGACATGCTCGTCGACGGAAAATGGACCGCCAAGTGGGACCCCGTGCAGGCCAAGGACGAAAAGGGCGGCTTCGTCCGCCAGACCTCGACCTTCCGCAACTGGATCACGCCTGACGGATCGGCCGGTCCCACCGGCACCGGCGGCTTTCGGGCCGAGGCGGGGCGCTACCACCTTTACGTGGCCCTCATCTGCCCTTGGGCCAGCCGCACGCTGATCGCGCGCAAGCTCAAGGGTCTGGAAAGCGTGATTTCCGTCACCATCACCGAACCCGAAGTGACCGACGAAGGCTGGCGCATCGCCGCAGGGGCCGACCCCGTCAACGGCGCGCGCTTCATGCATGAAATCTACACCAAGGCCGACCCCCGCGTGAACGGCCGCGCCACTGTCCCCGTCCTCTGGGACAAACAGACCGGCCAACTCGTGAACAACGAAAGCGCCGAGATCGTGCGGATGCTCGACTCCGCCTTCGGCACGCTGGCAAGCGGCCCCGACCTTTACCCCGCCGACCTTGCCGCCGAGGTCGACGCGCTGAACGACGCCATCTACCACACGCTCAACAACGGCGTATATCGCGCAGGCTTCGCGACCACCCAAGCCGCCTATGAGGAAGCCTTTGCCGAGGTCTTCGCCACGCTCGACATGCTCGAAGCCCGCCTGTCCGATGGCCGTCAATGGCTGCACGGCGACCGCTTCACCGAAACCGACATCCGCGCCTTCGTGACGCTGGCCCGCTTCGACGCGGCCTACCACGGCCTGTTCAAATGCAACCTGCGCCGCATCGCGGATTATCCGGCACTTTCCGCCTATGTCGCCCGCGTCTACCGCCTGCCCGGCGTGGCCGAAACCGTCAGCATCGACCACATCAAGCGCGGCTATTATTCGATCAAGGCGCTGAACCCGAACGGGATCGTTCCCGCAGGGCCGAAACTGGACTGGACGCCATGACCCGCCTTGCCATCCTTCTGCACGGTGTCGGCGCGCATGGCTCCTCCATCGCGTGGATGGCCGACCATCTGGCGCAATCGGACCTCGCCTTCGCCGCCCCCGATGCGCCCCATGCCTTTGACCAAGCCCCCGTCGGCCCCGCCCGCCAATGGTTCAGCGTCACCGGCGTCACCCCCGAAAACCGCGCCGCCCGCGTGGCCGCAGCCCGCGACGGCTTCGATCACGCCCTGCGCCAAGCCATGCAGGCCCACGGCATCACCGACCCCGCCCGCGTGGCCCTGATCGGCTTTTCCCAAGGTTCGATCATGGCGCTCGACGCGGTTGCCACGGGCCGCTGGCAGGTGGGTCTTGTCGTCGCCTTCTCGGGCCGCCTCGCCACGCCCGCGCCGCTGATGCCCGCGCCCTGCCCGATGCTTCTCGCCCACGGGCGGCAGGACACGGTGATCCCCTTCGCCGAATCCGCCCAAGCGCAAGACCGCCTCGCCGCCGCAGGGGCCAAGGCCGAACTCCTGCTCGAAGACCGCCTCGGCCACGCCCCCGGCGCGCAGGGAATGGCCCGCGCCCGCGCCCTGCTTCAGGACTGGACGACCAGCGCCCTAGTCTGAGGCAACGACGACCCCGGTCCCCCATTCGGCGCATTTGCGCTGCAACTCGGCGGGCAACGGCTGGTCGGTGAACACCGCCGTCAACTCGCCCAAGGACGCAAGCCGCACAGGGGCCGAACGGTCCAGCTTGGAATGGTCGCAGACCAGAAACACCTTGCGCGCCTGCCGGATGATCGCCTTGGACACCCTGACCTCGGCCAGATCGAAGTCGAGCAGGTCCCCGTCAGGGTCCAGCGCCGATACGCCGATGATCGCGTAATCCACCTTGAACTGCTCGAAGAACTGCGTGGTCAATTCCCCCACCAGCCCGCCATCCGACCGCCGCAGCGCCCCGCCCGCCACCATGATCTCGCATCCCGGATTGGCGACCAGCGTGTTGGCCACGTTCATGTTGTTCGTCACCACCGTGATGTTGCGATGGTTCAAAAGCTCGCGCGCCACGGCTTCGGTCGTGGTGCCAAGGTTCATGATGATCGAACAGTTCTCGGGGATTTCCGCCGCACAGGCCCGCGCGATTGCGGTCTTCGCCGCCTCGTTCATCCGCCGCCGCTGCTCGTAGCCAAGGTTCGACACCCCCGTGCGCGGCACCGCCCCGCCATGCACGCGGTCAAGGTGGCCCGAATCCGCCAACTCCGACAGATCGCGCCGGATGGTCTGAAGCGTCACGTCGAAACGCTGCGCCAGTTCCTCCACGACCACCCGCCCCTCGGCACGGGCGAGTTCGAGGATTTCGCTTTGCCGGAAACTGAGCGCCAAGATGTTCCCTTTCTTTCGCTTAACCGCGCCGGACACTTTGTCACACTTAGCCGATACCGCCTTTCGATCAAGAACGAAAACAGGGCCAAGACCTTCGCTGCAACGCGGCGCGAAATTGCGCGAAGCCTGCCTCACACCAGCGCGATCAACGACTTAACCTTGCTGCAACTGCGAAAATGTTCGCTTTTTCGCAAAAACGCGCAAAAGCGAAAATATAGGTTGACCAAGCAACGCGATTCGGACCAGTTTTGCAACCGCTAGGGAGGAAACCGGCGTGACCATGCAGACCCCGCCAGAAATGGCGGACCTCTTCATCATCGGCGGCGGCATCAACGGCTGCGGCATCGCCCGTGACGCGACGGGGCGCGGCCTTTCGGTCGTGCTGGCCGAACAGGCCGATCTCGCGCAGGCCACCTCCTCGGCCTCGACCAAGCTGTTCCACGGCGGCTTGCGCTATCTCGAATATTTCGAATTCCGCCTCGTGCGCGAAGCACTCGAAGAACGCGAAACCCTGCTTTCCGCCATGCCCCACATCTCGTGGCCGATGCGCTTCGTGCTGCCCTACCATCCCGACATGCGCTTCGAGGGGGATACGCCCACCGGACGCCTCCTCTCCACCGTCATGCCGTGGATGAAGGGCCGTCGCCCCGCATGGCTGATCCGGCTTGGCCTGTTCCTTTACGACACGCTCGGCGGTCGCAAGATCCTGCCCGCCACCCGCACGCTGGACCTGACGACCGATCCCGCAGGCAAGCCGCTTCAAAAGCGCTTCGCCAAGGCCTATGAATATTCCGATTGCTGGGTCGAGGACTCCAAACTCGTCTCGCTCAACGCCCGCGATGCGGCGGGGCGGGGGGCGACCATCCTGACCCGCACCCGCGTGACCGGCGCCGACCGCTCCGGCGACCACTGGACCATCACGACCGAGGGGCCGCAGGGCCGCGCCACCTACAAATCCCGCGCCCTCGTGAATGCGGGCGGACCTTGGGTCGAAGACGTGATCCGCAACGTCGCCCGCATCAACTCGACCGAAGGCGTCCGCCTCGTGCGCGGCTCGCACATCGTGACGCGCAAGCTTTACGATCACGACCGCTGCTATTTCTTCCAGGGCACCGATGGCCGCATCATCTTCGCCATCCCCTACGAGCAGGACTTCACCCTGATCGGCACCACCGACAAGGACCATCAGGGCGCCCCCAAGGATGCCGTCTGCACCGACGAGGAACGCGATTACCTGCTGGCCTTCGCCAGCCAGTATTTCGCCAAGCCCCTGACCCGCGACGATGTGGTCTGGACCTATTCCGGCGTCCGCCCGCTGTATAACGACGGCGCGAAATCCGCGACCGCCGCCACCCGCGATTATGTCCTGTCGCTGGATCAAAACGGCGCGCCCCTGCTGAACGTCTTCGGCGGCAAGATCACCACCTACCGCCGCTTGGCGGAATCCGCGCTGGAAAAGCTGACGCCCTTCTTCTCCGCCGCCCGCGCCCCCTGGACCGCCCGCGTCCCGCTCCCCGGCGGCGATTTCCCTGTCGATGGCGTCCCCGCGCTGACCGCCGCGCTCAAATCGTCCTACCCTTTCCTGTCGGACTATCACGCCGCCCGCCTGATCCGCGCCTATGGCACCGAAGCCGCCACCCTCCTTGGCCCCGCCAGATCGCCCGCCGACCTTGGCCGCGATTTCGGCGCGACCCTGACCGAGGCCGAGGTCCGCTGGCTCATGCAGCACGAATTTGCCCGCGCCGCCGCCGATGTCGTCTGGCGGCGCACCAAGCTGGGCCTGCGGCTTTCTGCGGAACAGATCGCGGCACTCGACGCTTACATGACCGCAGCGCAAGCCAACGCGCTGCCCGCGACAAAAGACGGGGCCACCAGCCCCGCAGCAAGGTGAGGGGATAATGGCTCTGGAACTCCAAGGCGTCAGCCGTTCGGTCAAGGGGCAGGTGCATATCCACCCCACGACCCTGACGCTTGAAAAGGGGACGATGAACGTCCTGCTTGGCCCGACGCTTTCGGGCAAGACCTCGCTCATGCGGCTGATGGCGGGGCTGGATGTCCCGACGGCGGGCCGCATCCTCTGGCATGGCGCGGATGTGACCGGCATGCGCGTGCAGGACCGCAAGGTGGCGATGGTCTACCAGCAATTCATCAACTACCCCGCCATGACGGTCTACGAAAACATCGCCTCGCCCATGCGCCTCATGGGCAAATCGGGGGCCGAGGTGGACCGCGCCGTGCGCGAAACCGCCGAAATGCTGAAACTCACCCCCATGCTGGACCGCAAACCGCTCGAGCTTTCGGGCGGCCAACAGCAACGCTGCGCCCTCGCGCGGGCGCTGGTCAAAGGCGCGGGCCTCGTCCTCCTCGACGAACCGCTCGCCAACCTCGACTACAAACTGCGCGAAGAACTGCGCGCCGAAATCCCCCGCATCTTCGAGGAATCCGGCGCGATCTTCGTCTATGCCACCACCGAACCCGAAGAGGCGCTGCTCCTCGGCGGCAATACGGCCACCCTGTGGGAGGGCCGCGTCACCCAGTTCGGCCCCACCCCCCATGTCTATCGCCAACCCGCCGACGCCACGACCGCGCGGGTGTTCAGCGACCCGCCGATGAACTTCGTCTCCTGCTTCAAGGAAGGCCACCGCCTGAACTTCGGCGGCAATGCCAACGCCCCCGCCGATGGCGTCTTTGCCAGCCTTCCCGACGGGCGCTACACCGCAGGCTTCCGCGCCAACCACCTGCATCTGAACGTCCATTCCGGCAGCGCCGTCGAATTCCGCTGCACCCTCGGCGTGACCGAGATTACGGGTTCCGAAACCTTCCTGCACCTGACCCACGGCGGCGAACGCTGGGTCGCCCTCGTCCACGGCGTCCACGACCTCGCGGCAGGGGCCGAGGTGAGCCTCTGGCTCGATCCGGCACATGCCTACATCTTCGATGCCTCGGGCCGCCTTGCCGCCCCCGCATCCTATGCGGCAGCGGCCTGAGGGGGACATCATGGCAAAGATCACGCTCAAGAACCTCGCCCACAGCTACGATCCCGCGCCCAAATCCGAAGCCGACTTCGCGCTCAAGGAAATGGATCACGTCTGGGACGATGGCGGCGCCTACGCCCTGCTCGGATCGTCGGGCTGCGGCAAGACCACGCTTCTCAACATCATCTCGGGCCTTCTGCGCCCCAGCCAGGGCCGCGTGCTGTTTGGCGAAACCGATGTGACCGACGCCGAAACCGCCCAGCGCAACATCGCGCAGGTGTTCCAGTTTCCGGTCGTCTACGACACCATGACCGTGCGCGACAACCTCGCCTTCCCCCTGCGCAATCGCGGGATGGAGGCGTCCTACATCGCCGCCCGCGTGTCCCAGATCGCCGCCATGATCGGGATGGAGGCGATGCTCGACAAAAAGGCCCGCGGCCTGACCGCCGATGCCAAGCAAAAGATCAGCCTTGGTCGCGGCATGGTGCGCGAGGATGTGAACGCCATCCTCTTCGACGAACCCCTCACCGTCATCGACCCGCATATGAAATGGGAGCTTCGCACCCAGCTCAAGCAACTGCACCGCCAGTTCGGCCATACGATGATCTACGTCACCCACGACCAGACCGAGGCGCTGACTTTCGCCGACAAGGTCGTCGTGATGTATGACGGCCGCGTCGTGCAGATGGGCACGCCCGAAGAGCTGTTCGAAACCCCGCAGCACACCTTCGTCGGCTATTTCATCGGCTCGCCCGGCATGAACCTGCTGCCCGCGCAGATCCACGGCGACCACGCGCATCTGCTTGGCACCACCATCCCGCTCGGCGCGGCCTACGGGCATGTCGCGGGCAAGACGCAGATCGGCATCCGCCCCGAATACGCCGTGCTGACCAGCGGCGCAGGCCTGCCCATCACCATCAAACGGGTCGAGGATGTGGGCCGCCACCGCATCATAAGGGGCGAAGTTGCAGGCAACGCCGTCAACGTCATCGCCCCCGAAGGCATGGCCGTGGGGGCCGACCTGACCCACGTCACCTTCACCCCCGACCGCATCAACGTCTACGCCGACGACTGGCGCGTCGCACCGGAAAGGGCCGCGTGATGGACAAGACCCTCAACAACAAGGCGTGGTTCCTCGTCCTGCCCGTGCTGGTGGTGGTGGCCTTCTCGGCGATCATCCCGCTGATGACGGTGGTCAACTATTCGGTCAACGACACCTTCGGCGACAACCAGTTCTTCTGGAACGGCCTCGCGTGGTTCGAAGAGATGGTAACATCCGACCGCCTCCACGCCGCATTGGGCCGCCAAGTCCTCTTCTCGGCCATCATCCTTGCGATCGAGGTGCCCTTGGGCATCTACATCGCGCTCAACATGCCGAAAAAGGGGGCCTGGGCCTCGCTCTGCCTTGTGCTGATGTCTTTGCCCCTGCTCATCCCCTTCAACGTCGTGGGCACGATCTGGCAAATCTTCGGGCGGGTGGACATCGGGCTTCTCGGCCACACGCTCGCGCTGATGGGCATCGACTACAACTACACCAACGACGCGCTCGACGCCTGGGTCACGATCATCGTCATGGATGTCTGGCACTGGACCTCGCTCATCGCGCTTCTGTGCTACGCGGGCCTGCAATCCATCCCCAACGCCTATTATCAGGCCGCACGGGTGGACCAGGCGAGCCGCTGGAGCGTGTTCCGCTACATCGAACTGCCCAAGATGCAGGGCGTGCTGCTCATCGCCGTGCTTCTGCGCTTCATGGACAGCTTCATGATCTACACCGAACCCTTCGTCCTCACGGGTGGCGGTCCGGGCAACTCCACCACCTTCCTGTCCATCGACCTCGTGAAGATGGCCGTCGGGCAATTCGACCTCGGCCCCGCCGCCGCCTTCTCGATCATGTATTTCCTCGTGATCCTGCTCGTCTCGTGGGTGTTCTACACCGTCATGACCAACCTTGATAAAGCCGAGGGGAGATAACATGCGTCTGCGCGGCAATGGCCTCGTGATGGCCCTCTACCTCCTCTTCCTGCTGGTCCCGATCTACTGGCTCGTGAACATGAGCCTCAAGACGAACATGGAGATCACCTCCACCTTCACCTACTTCCCCGCCAACCTGACCTTCCGCAATTACGAGGTCATCCTGACGGACCCGAGCTGGTATATGGGCTACGTCAATTCCATCATCTACGTGGTGATGAACACCGTCATCTCCATCCTCGTGGCGCTGCCGGCGGCCTATGCCTTCTCGCGCTACAGCTTCATGGGCGACAAGCACCTGTTCTTCTGGCTCTTGACCAACCGCATGTCGCCGCCCGCCGTCTTTGCGCTGCCCTTCTTCCAGTTCTATTCCTCGGTCGGCCTGTTTGACACGCATATCGCCGTGGCCTTGGCGCATTGCCTCTTCAACGTCCCCCTCGCGGTCTGGATCTTGGAGGGGTTCATGCGCGGCGTGCCCAAGGAAATCGACGAAACCGCCTATATCGACGGCTATTCCTTCCCGCGCTTCTTCTTCAAGATCTTCATGCCGCTGATCGCATCGGGCATCGGGGTCGCGGCCTTCTTCTGCTTCATGTTCTCATGGGTGGAACTGCTGCTCTCGCGCACGCTCACCTCCGTCAACGCCAAGCCCATCGTCGCCACCATGACCCGCACGGTTTCGGCCTCGGGCATGGACTGGGGCGTGCTGGCGGCGGCAGGGGTGCTGACCATCATCCCCGGCGCGCTCGTGATCTGGTTCGTCCGCAACTACATCGCCAAGGGCTTCGCCCTCGGGAGGGTATGATGACCGCAACCCGCTGGAACACCATCTACGCCACCACCGCCGCCGTTCTGGCCGCGATCCTTGCGGCGCTGGTTTACGCCACCCCGCGCGACGACACGGGCTTCCTGTGGTTCGACCCGATGATCGAAGGCGGCTGGATGGCATGGACCTTCCCCGTCGCGCTGTTCTTCTACGTGATCGCCTGCCTGCTCATCGCCTTTACCCTGCTCGCGATCCGCTACCCCGAAACCCCGCGAACGGGC
The DNA here is from genome assembly GCA_027489375.1 of Paracoccaceae bacterium. Classification (GTDB taxonomy): domain Bacteria; phylum Pseudomonadota; class Alphaproteobacteria; order Rhodobacterales; family Rhodobacteraceae; genus Paragemmobacter. The sequence goes on from JAIXZW010000005.1 coordinate 268,936, forward strand.
GTCCTGCGCATCGAAACCACGCGCGGCGACCGGCTCTTCATCACGCTTCTCGGCTCGGCCTTCATCAATCTGGCCTGGCTGTTCTTCATCGGCCCCACCCTCGTGTGGGCGCTGGCCCTCTGCCTCGTCTATGCCATCGCGGTGTTCCGCTGGGTCTAGTCGGGAAAGACCCCTTGCCGGTCGGGGGCAACCCGTCCGGAAAGGCAATACGGAAGTCGAAATCAACTCTGGGAGGAAGATTACAAATGAGACTTCGTCACACGACCACCGCCCTCGCGCTTGCGATGATGGCGATGGGTTCGGTCCCCGCTTGGGCCGACATGGAGGCCGCCAAGGCCTTCCTCGACGCCGAGATCGGCGATCTCTCGACCCTGTCGCGCGCCGATCAGGAAGCCGAGATGCAATGGTTCATCGATGCCGCCAAACCCTATGCCGGCATGGATATCAAGGTGGTGTCGGAAACCATCGCAACCCATGAATACGAATCCAAGGTGCTGGCTCCGGCCTTCACCGCCATCACCGGCATCAAGATCACCCACGATCTGATCGGCGAAGGCGACGTCGTCGAAAAACTGCAAACGCAGATGCAGTCGGGCGAGAACATCTACGACGCCTATGTCAACGATAGCGATCTCATCGGCACCCACTGGCGCTACCAGCAGGTCCGCAACCTGACCGACTGGATGGCAGGCGAGGGCAAGGACGTCACCAACCCGAACATCGATCTGGCCGACTTCATCGGCACCAAGTTCACGACTGCGCCCGACGGCAAGCTTTACCAGCTTCCCGATCAGCAGTTCGCGAACCTCTACTGGTTCCGCTACGACTGGTTCAACGACCAGAAGACCAAGGACGACTTCAAGGCCAAATACGGCTACGACCTCGGCGTTCCGCTGAACTGGTCCGCGTATGAGGACATCGCCGAATTCTTCACCGGCCGTGACATGTCCTACATGGGCGGGCCGGCCACCGGCGTCTATGGCAACATGGACTATGGCAAGAAGGACCCGAGCTTGGGCTGGCGCTACACCGACGCGTGGATGTCGATGGCCGGCATGGGCGACAAGGGCGAACCGAACGGCCTTCCGGTCGATGAATGGGGCGTCCGCGTCGATGAAAACTCGCGTCCCGTCGGCTCTTGCGTTGCGCGTGGCGGTGCCACCAACGACGCGGCAGCCGTCTATGCCGTGACCAAGGCCATCGAATGGCTGCAAAAATACACCCCGCCGGAAGCCCAGGGCATGACCTTCGGCGAAGCGGGTCCGGTTCCGGCACAGGGCGCGATTGCCCAGCAGATGTTCTGGTACACCGCCTTTACCGCCGCTTCGGTCGTTCCCGGAACGCCCGTGATGAACGAGGACGGCACGCCGAAATGGCGCATGGCCCCTTCGCCGCACGGCGCTTACTGGTCCGAAGGCACCAAGGTCGGCTATCAGGACGTGGGTTCGTGGACTCTCATGAAATCCACCCCCGTCGACCGCGCCCAGGCGGCCTGGCTCTATGCCCAGTTCGTCACCTCGAAGACCGTGGACGTGAAGAAAAGCCATGTCGGCCTGACCTTCATCCGCGAATCCACCATCCAGCACCAATCCTTCACGGATCGTGCGAACAAGCTTGGCGGTCTGGTCGAATTCTACCGTTCGCCCGCCCGCGTCGCATGGTCGCCCACCGGCACCAACATTCCGGACTATCCGAAGATGGCGCAACTCTGGTGGCAGAACATCGGCGACGCCATGTCGGGTGACAAGACCCCGCAGGAAGCGCTCGATGCCCTCTGCGCCGAACAGGAAAAGGTGCTGAGCCGCATCGAAAAGTCCGGCGTGCAGGGCGACATCGGCCCGAAGCTGAACGAAGAGAAAGACCCGCAGGTCTGGCTCGACGAACCCGGTTCGCCGGTCGGCCCGCTCGAGAACGAAAAGCCGCAGGGCGAGACGATCTCCTATGACGAGCTGATCAAGTCCTGGCAGCAGGGCTGACATCACAGGGGGCGGACGGGCAACCGCCCGCCCCCGCTTCTTCCTTGTCGAGACACTGGCCCGCGGTTCTCGCCGCTTGCGCTGCTCCCTGCGCTTGGGCGAGTGTCTCCACCAGCAAGAAGAAACGACCAACGGGGGGCACTGCATGACCCATATCCTCGCCATCGACCAGGGCACCACTTCGTCCCGCGCGATCATCTTCGACGCGGCCCTGCGCGTCATAGCCTCGGCGCAAGAGGAGTTTCCGCAACACTACCCCGCCTCGGGCTGGGTCGAACATGACCCCTCGGACCTGTGGTCCACCGTGGCAGGCACCGCCCGCGCCGCCATCGAGAAAGCGGGGCTGAAGGCCGCCGACATCGCCGCCATCGGCATCACCAACCAGCGCGAGACGACCCTGATCTGGGACCGCGCCACCGGCCAGCCCATCCACAACGCGATCGTCTGGCAGGACCGCCGCACCGCCGACACCTGCGCCGCGCTGAAAGACGCGGGCCACGAGCCGATGATCACCGCCCGCACGGGCCTTTTGCTGGACCCCTACTTTTCGGGCACCAAGATCAAATGGCTGCTCGATCACATCCCCGGCGCACGCGACCGCGCCAAGCGGGGAGAACTCGCCTTCGGCACCGTCGACACCTTCCTGATCTGGAACCTGACCGGCGGCAAGGTCCATGCCACCGACGCCACCAACGCCGCCCGAACGCTGGTCTACAACATCGCGCGCGGCGAATGGGACGCCGAAATCTGCGACCTCCTCGACATCCCCATGTCGCTGCTGCCCGAAGTGAAGGACTGCGCCGCCGATTACGGCAGCACCCGCCCCGACCTCTTCGGTCGCGCAATCCCCATCCTCGGCGTCGCGGGCGACCAGCAGGCCGCGACCGTGGGTCAGGCCTGCTTCGCGCCCGGCATGATGAAATCCACCTACGGCACGGGCTGCTTCGCGCTTCTGAACACCGGCGCCGACATGGTTCCGTCGAAGAACCGGCTTCTCACCACCATCGCCTACCGCCTGAACGGACAGACGACCTACGCGCTCGAAGGGTCGATCTTCATCGCGGGCGCGGTGGTCCAATGGCTGCGCGACGGGCTCAAGATCATCCGCGAGGCAAAGGAAACCCAACCCCTCGCCGATGCCGCCGACCCCTCGCAGGACGTGGTCCTCGTCCCAGCCTTCACCGGCCTCGGCGCGCCCTATTGGCGGCCCGACTGCCGCGGCGCGGTCTATGGCCTGACGCGCAACTCCGGCCCCGCCGAACTGGCAAAAGCCGCGCTGGAAAGCGTCGGCTACCAGACCCGCGACCTGCTCGAGGCGATGCGCTCCGACTGGGGCGCCGCCGCCGATGGCGTGCTGCGCGTCGATGGCGGCATGACGGCCAGCGACTGGACGATGCAATTCCTGTCCGACATCCTCGGCGCTCCCGTCGACCGCCCCGTGGTGACGGAAACCACAGCCCTCGGCGCAGCCTACCTTGCCGGATTGCAGGCGGGTCTCTGCCCCCCGCCCGCCGAATTCCAATCCTCATGGGCGCTGCAACGCCGCTTCACCCCGCAGATGGACGATGCCACCCGCCAGACGAAATACGCCCGCTGGGGAAGGGCGGTCGCCGCCACGATGACGGTGTGACACGGCAGCGCCCTGCACCACCGTCGCAGGGGGGGCCGTCTGCCCCCCTGCGGCGCGTTCCGCGCCTTCCCCCCGAGGATATTTGTGCCAGCGTGAATGCAGGACCGGACGCTTTGCCCTTTCACGCTCGTCCAAATATCCTCGGGGGGTCGGGGGGCAGACAGCCCCCCGTCGCCGCCCGACGCGCGCGCGCCCACCCCGCTCTTGTCCGCCCCGTCCGCTTCCGATGTGCGACGCGCCATCCCAGAACCCGCATCCGAACCCCGAATCCGAACCCCGAATCCGAACAAGGCCCGCCCATGACCCCCTTCGCCATCGCCACCCCGCAGCGCATCCTTTTCGGCAGGGGCGAGGCCGCCAAGGCACCGGCCCTCATCGCGCCCTTCGGCACGCGCGGGCTGGTGATCCACGGCGCGAACCCCGCCCGTGCCGCTTGGCTGATCGACGCCCTCCATGCGCAGGGCTGCGAGATCCTGTCGCTTCCCTGCGCCGCCGAACCCGACCTGCCGATGCTGGAAGCGGCCCTTGCCCGCGCCCGCCCCTTCCGCCCCGACTGGGTGGCGGGCCTCGGAGGCGGCGCGGCGCTCGATCTGGCCAAGGCCCTCGCCGCCCTTGTCCCCGCCCCGACCAGTCCGCTCGAGCATCTGGAAGTCGTGGGCAAAGGCCTTCCCCTTGCCACCCGCCCCCTCCCCTTCATCGCCCTCCCCACCACCGCAGGTACGGGGGCCGAGGCAACGAAGAACGCCGTCATCGGCCTTCCCGATCACGGCCGGAAAGTCTCGCTCCGCGATGACCGCATGCTCGCCTGCCTTGCCATCGTCGACCCGGCCCTCACCGACCACACCCCCCGCGCCACGACCCTCGCTTCCGGCCTCGACGCCATCACGCAGGTGATAGAGCCTTATGTCTCCTCAAGGGCCACGCCCTTCACCGATGCCCTCACCGCCCCCGCGATCCCGCAAGGGCTGCAGGCCCTCGCACGCCTGATGGAAACCGAAGACCCCGCCGCACGCGACGCCCTCGCCTATGTCTCGCTGACAGGCGGCCTCGCGCTGGCCAATGCGGGGCTGGGCGCGGTCCACGGGCTGGCCGGTGTGATCGGTGGCCTGACCCCCGCCCCCCACGGCGCGGTCTGCGGGGCGCTCCTTGCCCCCGTGCTGCGGCTCAACCATGCACGGGCCACGGGCGAGACGGCGCGCCGCCTCGACGCGGTCTTCGCCCACATCGCCACGGCCTTCGGCGGCACCGCCGCAGACGCGCCCGACACCCTTGCCGCATGGGCCAAAAACGCGGGCCTCCCCGGCCTGACCGCCCAAGGTCTTTCCCCCGCCTCGCACGCCGGGGTGGCCGCAGCCGCCCTCGCCTCCTCGTCCATGAAGGGCAACCCCGTGCCGCTTACCGAGGCGGAACTGCAAACCGCCCTGACCCGGGCCGCCTGACCCGACCCGAACAGCGCGCCAATGGAAAAGGGCGGCAGGTTTCCCTGCCGCCCCTGTTTCCGTCACCCGCGACTTACCGCCCGAGCGACCACCAGCCCTTCTTGCGCGGCTTGTCCGACTTGTCCCCGTCAGACGCGGCGACCGCCTCTGCCTCTGCCGGATCGGGCTGCAACCCCGTCGAGGGCGCTTCGCTCAGCACCGGATCGGCGGGGAACGCCTCGGCCAACGCAGAGGCCAGAACTTCGACGACAGGCACTTCGACAACGGGCGCTTCGACGACGGCCGCAGGTTCCGCCGGCGCAACCGCAACCGCCGCCTCGTCGGCCTTCTTCTTGGCCGAGGAACTGCGCGACCGCGTTGCCGTCTTCTTCTTCGGCGCTTCCGCTTCCAAAGCGGGCGCCGCGTCCACGGCGGCTTCCGTCACGGCCTCGACAGCCCCGGCCGATTCCGCCGCCTCGGCCTTCTTCTTCGAAGCCGATGAGCGCGACCGCGTCTTCTTGGGTTTCGCAACCTCTTCGGCCACCTCGGCCACGACAGCCTCGGCTTCGGTCACGACCGCATCGGCGGCGTCATCGCCCGCCTCCTCGCCGTCATCCTCGCCATCGTCGCCACCTTCGTCGGACCCGTCCGCAGCCTCGGCGCCCTGCGCCTCGCCATTGGCACCGTTGCCCGAACCCTTCCGCCGACGCCGACGGCGGCGCTTCTTCTTGCCATTGCCATCGCCACGGCTCTCGCCATTGGCCGCACGACCCTCGCCCTTGGCCTCGCCCTTGGCTTCGCCCTCGGCCTCTGCCGCCTCGTCCTCTTCGACCTCGTCGAGGTCATCGAGCGGCAGATCCTCGTCCTCGTCCTCGTCCACCGGCGCGCCCATCAGGCCCGCATGGCCGGAAATCACGCTCGACGGTTCCGGCACCACGCGGGTGGCGGTCTTGAACTTCTCGATCACGTAATCGGGGCTGACAAGCGCCGGATCGCATTCGATCCGCACCGACATGCCGTAACGCGCCTCGATCAGCGCCACATGCTCGCGCTTCTGGTTGATCAGGAAGTTCACGATGCCGATCGGCGCCTTGAGCAACACCTCTTTGCTCCGCTTGCGCGTGCCTTCCTCTTCCAGCGCCCGCAGAACCTGCAAGCCCAGCGAATCGTCCGACCGGATCAAACCCGTGCCGTGGCAATGGCTGCACGGCTGCGTGGTGCTTTCCAGCATCCCCGGACGCAACCGCTGGCGGCTCATCTCCATCAGGCCAAAGCCCGAGATGCGCCCCACCTGTATCCGCGCCCGATCCGTTTTCAGCTTGTCCTTCAGACGCTTCTCGACGGCGGCGTTGTTCTTGCGCTCTTCCATGTCGATGAAGTCGATCACGATAAGGCCCGCAAGGTCGCGCAGCCGCAATTGCCGCGCCACTTCTTCCGCCGCTTCGAGGTTGGTCTTCAAAGCGGTGTCCTCGATGGACCCTTCCTTCGTCGCCCGACCCGAGTTCACGTCGATGGCCACCAGCGCCTCGGTGATGCCGATGACGATGTAACCGCCCGACTTCAACTGCACGACAGGGTTGAACATGCCGCCCAGATAGCTTTCCACCTGGAACCGCGCAAACAGCGGCATCGCCTCGTCATAGCGCTTCACCAGCCGCGCATGGCTCGGCATGATCATCCGCATGAAGTCCTTGGCGGTGCGATAGCCCGCCTCGCCCTCGACCAGAATCTCGTCGATCTCGCGGCTGTAAAGATCGCGGATCGAGCGTTTGATCAGGTTGCCTTCCTCGTAGATGGCAGCCGGAGCAATCGACTTCAGCGTCAGCTCGCGGATCTGCTCCCACAGCCGCATGAGGTATTCGTAATCGCGCTTGATCTCGGCCTTGGTGCGTTTGGCCCCTGCCGTGCGGATGATCAGACCGGCGCCTTCCGGAACCTCGATCTCTTGCGCGATCTCTTTCAGCTTCTTGCGGTCGGCGGCTTGGGTGATCTTGCGGGAAATCCCGCCGCCCCGCGCCGTGTTCGGCATCAGGACGCAATAACGACCGGCGAGCGACAGATAGGTCGTCAGCGCCGCCCCCTTGTTGCCACGCTCTTCCTTGACCACCTGCACCAGCATGATCTGCCGGACCTTGATCACTTCCTGAATCTTGTAGCGGCGCGGACGCGGCTTGCGCGGGGCGCTGATTTCCTCGGCCACATCCTCTTCGGCGATGGACTCGATCTCGTCATCCGTCTCGCTGGCATGGTCCATCGCACGATAGGGCGCGGGCGAAGGCTCGCCATTGCCGTTCTCGTCCTGCGCCTCTCCGGCATGGTCATGACCGTGATCGTGGTCATGCGCATGGTCGTGATGCGCATGGCCGTGGTCATGGCCGTGATCCGCCTCGGCCACCGCTTCGGGGGCCGTGGTTTCGACCAGCGCATCCGCACCCGTCTCGTCGCCAAGATCGACGACATCCATCCCGCCGATGGCCCCTTCCTTCACCGCATCGCGGCGCGAGGATTCGGGCTTCGGGCGCGGCTTGGGGCGGCTGCGGCGGTTGTCTTCCTCGTCCTGCGCGCGGTTGTAGGCGCGCTCTTCCTCGAGCAGCGCCTTACGGTCCGCGACAGGGATCTGGTAGTAATCGGGGTGGATTTCGGCAAAAGCCAGAAACCCGTGACGGTTCCCGCCGTAATCAATAAAGGCCGCCTGCAACGACGGCTCCACCCTTGTCACCTTGGCGAGATAGATGTTTCCGGCAAGCTGCCGTTTGTTCACCGTCTCGAAGTCGAATTCTTCAACCTTGTTTCCGTCCACCACCACGACGCGGGTTTCTTCCGCATGGGTGGCATCGATCAGCATCTTTTTGGTCATGGTGTTCCAATGCGCCCCGCGCCAGCGGTGGTGGTCCCCCGAAGGGTCCGTCATCGGCAGGGAAAGGGCGGCTTGTTCGGGCGAGACGGCGATTGCCGAGCGGCGGGATCCTGCCCGATGGGCAGCCCTCGCCTGTCTCTCTCATCATCGCACGCGTCATCGCGGTTCTCTCTAGAACCCCGTTGCGGAGGCTCTGCTGACAAAAGCCCGCTTGCGTCAAAGACTTGGACGGGCAAACTGACGACCTTGCGGCCGATCCGACTCCCCCGTCGCGGCGCGTCTGGCGCGACCTGCAATGGGGCAGAGAATTCCACTGCGGGCATAAACCCGCGTTCTACGACCCTAGCGGGAAAGCAGCGGCAAACACAATGGGGGATTTAACACTTGTGGCAGCGCAAAGCGGTTTCCGATGCGGAAACCGCGCCGGAATTTGACGCAAATTCCGCCCTCACACATAATCCCCGCGGCTCAACCCGTATTTCGCCATCTTCTCGTTCAGCGTCCGCCGCGGCAGGCACAGCTCGTCCATCACCGCCACGATCGACCCCTTGTGCCGCCGCATCGTGTTGTCGATCAGCATCTTCTCGAAGCTCTCGACATATTCCTTCAGCGGCTTGCCCTCGGTGGTCATGGCTGGCCCGGTCGCCTCGTTGTCGGCCATCAGGAGCGAGGCGATGGACCCCGACCCCCGCCGGTTCTGCAAGACAGCGCGTTCGGCGATATTCACCAACTGCCGCACATTCCCCGGCCAGGGCGCCTGCAACAGTTGCGCCGCCTCCTGCGCCGTAACCTGAGGCGCATCGCAGCCGTATTCTTCCGCGAACTGCTCCGACATCCGCGTGAACAGTGTGAGTATATCCTCGCCCCGCACCCGAAGCGGCGGGCACAGGATCGTCATCGCCCCCAGCCGGTAATAAAGGTCCGACCGCAGCACATCCTCCAGCGTCTTGTCCGGCGCGTGCTCGTTGCAGATGGCGATGATCCGCGTCTCGGGCGGCATCCCCTGCTCGTTGATCAGCGTCAGAAGCCGCGCCTGCAAGGGCTGGCTCATCGCCTCGATATCCTCAAGACAGAGCGTCCCGCCCCGCGCCTCCTCGACCAGCGGGATCGTCCCCTCTTCCGACGGGCCGAACAGCTTCGCCACCAACTGGTCCTCGCTCCACGCCGCGCACGAGATGGTGACGAACTTCTTCGACGCCCGCGGCCCCACCGCATGCAGCGCATGGGCGACCAGCGTCTTGCCCGTCCCCGTCTCGCCGTCGATCAGCACATGGCTGTCCGCCTGCCCCAGATCGAGGATATCCTCCCGCAACCGGTCCATCGCGGGCGACCCGCCGATCAGCTTCTTCATCAGGACCGACCCGTCCGACAACTCCTTGCGCAGCGCGCGGTTGTCCAGCGTCATGCGCCGCGCCTGCGTGGCCTTCTTGGCAAGCTCGGTCATCCGGTCGGGGTTGAACGGCTTTTCAAGGAAATCGAAAGCCCCCACCCGCATCGCCTCCACCGCCATCGGCACATCGCCATGCCCCGTGATCAGGATCACCGGCAGCCCCGAATCCATGCTCATCAGCCGCTTCAACAGCGCCATCCCGTCCATGCCGGGCATCTTGATGTCCGACACGACGACCCCCGGAAACTCCGGCCCGATCCCCTTCAGCGCATCCTCGGCACTCGCATAGGTTTCCGTGTCGAACCCCGACAGCGCCAGCCACTGGCTGATCGACTGCCGCATATCCGCCTCGTCATCGACAATCGCCACCTTCATCGCACGGGCCATTCCAGCACCTCTTCTTTTATTCCGCTGCTTCGATTTCCTTGCCGATCAGCGGAAGCTGCATCTCGAAGACCGCTCCGCCCTTTTCGGCCCCGTTCTTGTCGGCATTGCGCGCGGTCAACCGCCCGCCAAGGTCCGTCACGATCCCCGAACTGATCGCAAGGCCAAGCCCCACGCCCTCGCCCGGTTTCTTCGTCGTGTAGAAAGGCTCGAACAGGTTATCGAGATCCGCGATCCCGTGCCCGTTGTCGCGCACCGTCAGCATCGCCACCTCGCCCGAAGACAGGATCAGGTCGATCTGCGGCTCGGTCACGTCCCGCGTGGCATCCAGCGCGTTGCGCAGCAGGTTGATGATCACCTGCTCCAGCCGGATGCGGTCGGCCATCACCATGACCGGCACGCGCGGCAAGGTCCGCGTGATCCGCACCACCCGCAGCTTCAACTGCGGCTCCATCATCGACAGCGCCGAAGACAGCGCGGACCGAAGGTCCACAGGCTCGAACGCCTCGCCCCCCTTCCGCGCATAGCTCTTGAGCTGCCGCGTGATCGCCCCCATCCGCTCGATCAGGTCGTCGATCCGCTGGAAGCTGCTCAACGCCTCCTCGGGGCGCTTGCGCTGCAACAGAAGCCGCGCCCCCGCCAGATAGGTCTTCATCGCGGCCAGCGGCTGGTTCAACTCGTGGCTCACCGCCGCCGACATCTCGCCCAGGGCGGCCAGCTTCGACGATTGCGCCAAGGTCAGCTCGGCCACTTCCAGATCCTTCTGCACCTTCTCGCGTTCCGCGATCTCGCGTTGCAAGCGCGCGTTGAGCAGCCGGAGTTCCGCCGATTCCCGCTGAAAACTGATGGATTGCGACCACGCCTTGCGCGACAGCGCATAAAAGGCCGCCGCCATCAGGATGGCAAAGCCCATGATCTCCAGCGCTAGGATGCCATTCACCCGCTCGCGCACGGAATCATAGGCGGTGAACGTCATCATCTTCCAGCCGCGGAACGGCACCCGCGCCTCGGTCTTCATCACCGCCTCGCCGCGCACATAGGCGTCCGGCGGGTTCTGCGCCCAGTCGGCAGTCGCCTGCAAGGCACGGCCCAGCGCCCCCGTCGGGTCTTTCGCGGCCAAGGCCTCGTCCATCGGCAAGCCCCGCCAGCGCGGCTCGGTCGCAAGGATCACCGTCCCCTCGCTGTCCGTCACCAGCACCGCATCCTGCAACCCCGACCAGGCGCGTTCGTATTTCGCAAGGTCCACGGCCACGACGATCACCCCCGCGGGCTTGCCGTCCACCAGCACCGCCCGCGAATAGGTGAACTCATAGGCACCCCCATCCAGCGCCTGCGCGGTAAAGACCGTATCCTGCGTCCGCTGCGCATCGACGAAATAGGCCGACCCGCGATGGTTCGTCCCGAGCAGGTTCCGGTTCGTCGCCCCCACAGTCCGCCCGTCGCCATCCAGCAGCACGATAGAGGCAACCCCGATCTCGGCCTGCACACGGATCAGCTTTTGCGACGTGCCCGAAAAATTCTGCGACCGCAGCGCATCCGCCAGCGCAGGGTCCCCCGCCAGCAAAAGCGGCACCACGCTCGTGCGCTGCAACTCGGACACCATGTTGCCCGAGTAAAGCGCAAGCCGCAGCTCGGCGCGGTTCCGCGTCGTCTCGGTGAACCGCTCCGACAGCCAGCGGTTCGTGACAAGCACGACACCCGAAGCCAGCAACACCACAAGCCCGACCGCCAGCTTCACACGCCACGACATGCGGCGTCCGCTTCCGGCCTCGTCCGATGGTAGTTCCGCGTCCTGCATGGACCCTATCTAGGCCCGCATCCCTGCCCGCTTCAAGCGGTGCCGAAACAGGCGCAATCAGGCAAGCGCCATCCCGCCCAAGAGCGAAGCGAAAAGCCCCGTCCCGTCCGTGCCGCCCGCCTTGGCATCCACAACCCGCTCGGGGTGCGGCATCATGCCAAGCACACGGCGGTTCTCCGACAGCACACCCGCGATATCGGCCATCGAGCCATTCGGGTTCTCGGCATAGGTGAACGCGATGCGGTCCTGATCCCGAAGCGCCTTCAGCCCCTCGGCATCGATGGTGTAATTGCCGTCATGATGCGCGACCGGCACCTGGATCGCCGCCCCCTTGCCATAGGCGCTGGTAAAGGCGCTCTCGGCGGTGGCCACATTCAGCGTCAGCATCTTGCAGATGAACTTCAGCCCCGCGTTGCGCATCAGCGCACCGGGCAAAAGCCCCATCTCGGTCAGCACCTGAAAGCCGTTGCAGATGCCCAGCACATAGCCGCCGCGCGCCGCGTGCTGCTTCACCGCCGCCCCGATGGGCGACTGCGCGGCAATCGCGCCGCAGCGCAGGTAATCGCCGAAGGAAAAGCCCCCCGGCACGCCCACGACATCCACCCCCGACGGCAGCGCCGTATCCTTGTGCCAGACGCGGACCACCTCGAACCCCGCCCGCTCGAAGCCGACGGCAAGGTCACGGTCGCAGTTGGACCCCGGAAAGGTGACGACGGCGGCTTTCATGGGCGCTCCTATCTCTGGCGGGATTTGCCCGTCCCCTTAAAGCAAAGCGCCCCGCGCTTCCAGACGGAAAGAACGCCCCGCGCCCGTCCCCCGCTTCCTCTCGCCCCAAATATCCTCGGGGGGTGAGCCGCAGGCGAGGGGGGCGGAAAGCCCCCCTTCCTTTCCGGCCTCAGACCACGCGCCCGCGCCGCGCCACCGCAGGCGGCGCGCCATAGCGCTGGCGGAACGCTTTCGAGAAGGTGTTCACCGTCTGGAACCCGCAGGCATAGGCCACTTCGGACACCGACATGTCCGTCTCCGACAAAAGCCCCCGCGCCCGCTCCAGCCGCAAACCGTTCAGGTATTGCTTGGGCGAGACGCCCACATGCTTCTCGAACAACCGCTCCACCTGCCGCCGCGACACGCCAAGCTCGGCGGACAGCTCCACCAGATCGACCTCGCCGGTGATATTGGCCTCGAAGCGCTCGATCACCGCGACCAGCACGGGGTTGCGGATGCCGATGGTGGACGAGACGGACATCCTCTGCCGCAGATGCGCGGGCCGCTGCTGGCCATGCAGACACATGCGCAGCACGGCATCGGCCAGCTTCGGGCCGAAATTCCGCGCCACGATCTCGATGAACAGGTCCGTCGCCGCCGCCCCGCCCGCACAGGTCAGGATGCGGTCGTCGATCACGTAAAGCTGCTCCACGGGCTTCAGCTTGGGGTAGGTCTCGACGAAAGGCGGCAGGTTCTCCCAATGGAGCGTGAACTGCCGCCCCTCGAGTATACCCGCCTTGGCCAGCGCATAGGCACCGGAACAAAGCCCCCCCACGACCCGCCCCTTGCGCCACTCGCCACGGATGAAATCCGCCACCCGCTTCGTCGCACTCTTCTCCGGCTCCACCCCCGCGCAGACAAAGACCATCGACTTCGGCTTCGTCTCGCCCAAGCCTCCGTCGACATTCACCTCCAGCCCGTTGGAACAGCGCACCGGCCCGCCGCTTTCCGACAAGACCTCCCATTCGAACAGCGCCTGCCCCGACAACTGGTTCGCGATCCGCAAGGGTTCGATGGCCGAGGAAAAGGCGATCAGGCTGAAGTTCGGCAAGACCACGAAAGTCAGCCGCAACGGTTCCGCGACCTTCGCCACCGGAACATGCGCGACACCCTTCGGGACGAAATCCCCCGCCGCCTTCATTCAGCCTCCCAAAGATTAACGTCACCGCAATACTTCCGGCAACGCGTGTGCATCACCTGTGCATTCCAGATTCGTCCTTCACAGCCCCCGAATGACCCCTCGAGCCGCTTCGGTCAAGGGGCCGACGGTACGCGAAAGAATCCCGATATGGTCATATATTGCAGGGTCCAGCATAGCATTCCGAAGGCTTGCCCCAAAGACCTGCCGCAGCTCGGTTCCGATGTTGAACTTCCGCACCGCCGTCTCCGCCACGATCCGCCGCCGCACCTCCGCCGCGATCCCCGACCCGCCATGCAGCACCAGCGGCAGGCCCGGCACCGCCGCCCCGATGGCGTGCAAGGCGTTGAAATCAATGACCGCTTCGGCTTCGGTCATCAGATGCAGATTGCCGACCGATACGGCCAGGGCATCAATCCCCGTCGCCGACAGCGCCACCGCCTCCGCCGGATCGGTCGCCTGCGAGGCGGCACCTCCGGCATAGCCCACCACCCCCAACTCCGCCTCGACCGACACGCCCGCGGCATGGGCCATGTCGACAACCCGTTGCGTCACCTCGAAATTCTGCCACAGCGGCAGGGCCGAGCCGTCATACATGACCGACGAAAACCCAGCCTCCACCGCGCGATGGCAGGTCTCGAACCCGTCGCCATGATCCAGATGGCACACCACCGGAACCGACGCGGCTTCGGCCAGCACACGGAACATCCGGCCCCAGACCTCCAGCGGCATATAGGCCCGCGCCCCCGGTCCGGCCTGCAGGATCACCGCCCGCCCCTCGGCTTCCGCCGCATCGACAAAGGCCCGCGCCTCTTCCCAGCCCAGCACGACAAGCCCCGCCACCGCGCGCGGCCCCCCCAGCACATCGGGCAGCGTGGCGACGGTCATTTGAACTTCGCGATCATGTCCTTGATCCCCGGGATCGTCTCGATCTGATAGGCGTGCGAGGGCTGGAAGAACTGCACCAGCGGCCTTTGCGTCAACCCGCCAAGGATGGTGAAATAATACATCTCGTACCCCGGCAACACGCAGCAGGGATGATAGCCCTTGTCCACGCAAACCGTTGATCCGTCGACGATATGATAGGCATCCCCCGCCTTCCCCTCCTCGCGCTGCAACATCTGCAGGCCCGACCCCTGCGCGGGGTTGAAGCGGAAGTTGTAGACCTCGTCATGCCGCGTCTCGATGGGCAAACGCTCGGTGTCATGCTTGTGCGACGGAAAGCCCGACCAGCCCCCCGCTCCCACGGTGTAAAGCTCCGACACCAGCAAGCGCCCGACCCGTCCGTGGTATTTCTGGCCAAGGATATGCTTGATCTTGCGATGCGTCTTGGTGTCGTCCGACCCGTATTGCACAGGGTCGATGTCTTCGGCCCGCACCGCGAACGGGGCGTAAACCTCTTCGCAACGCGCCCCTGCGATAAAGCATTCCGTCTCCGTTTCCGCCACGATCCGCGCCGCCGCCCCCGTGGGCACGTAAACGCCCTCCGGCTCTCCGTCCCAGACGTTGATCCGCCGCTTGCCGATATCGCCGAAACTCTCGCCGTCCACATCGACCCGCACCGTTCCCGTTGCCGGAACCACGCAGGTCTCGTAACCCTCCACCTGCGAAACGAATGCCTCGCCGGCCCTCAATCTGACAATGTTGAAGTAGCACAGCGGCACCAACGGATCATCCGCGCCGACGATCGCCAGATTGCCGTTGTCATGGGGCGGTATGTGCATCTTCATGTTCCTTGATAAAACGTAAAAGCGCCGTGAGCGCGGGCATGGCGGGGGCGCAGCCCACACCCTGCACGACCATCGCCGCAACCGCCGATCCCTGCCGGACCGCTTCGCGCAGCCCCTCGCCGCGGGCCATCGCGGCCAGCAGACCGGCAAGGAATCCGTCTCCGGAACCCAATGGTTTCAAAGCCTTGACGGGAAACACCCCGCAGCGGAAGGCAACGCCGCCCGCGAAAACCTCGGCCCCTTCGGCCCCCATCTTGTAGACCGCAAGCGGCAGGCGGGCGGCATAATCGCGCCCCTTCTCCACCGCTCCGGCCAGCAGCCCGAATTCCTCGTCATTGCCGACGACCAGATCGCACAGGCCAAGCGCCCGCGCCGAAACCTCGCGCGCCTCCTGCTCTCCCGCCCAGCTGTAGGGCCGGTAGTCGAGGTCGATCACCGTCACCGCCCCCGCCTCCCGCGCCCGTTCGAGGGCGCGGATGACCGCCCCCCGCGACGGCTCTGCCGCAAGCGCGGTGCCGGTCACGACCAGCGCCCCGACCCTTGCGAAATCAACGGCTTCCGCGTCATCGACGGACAGCGCAAAGTCGGCGGCATGGTTGCGGTAGATCACCCCCTGCACCCCGGCGACCCGACTTTCGGTCACGGCAAGCGATGTGCGCCGCCCCTCGGAGACCACCCGCACATGCCGTGATCCGATGGCGTAATCGCGCAACCGCGCCAGCACGAAACGCCCCACCGCATCGTCCGAAACGCAACTCAACAGCCCGACCCCGGCGCCCAACCGCGCCAGCCCCGCTGCGATATTTCCCGCCGACCCGCCCAGCGCCGCGACAAAACGCTCGGCCTCCTCGACCGACGTTCCCGCCGGATCGGCATAAAGGTCCATTCCCGCCCGCCCCAAGACGACGAAGCGGTTCATTCCCAGCCTGCTTGTCAAAACGCTGTCCAGCATCCGAACCCCGTTGCCTTCATGCGTCCGCAGGATTAATCAGTTTGCAACCGGTTGCAATCATAT
Source organism: Paracoccaceae bacterium (assembly GCA_027489375.1). Taxonomy (GTDB): domain Bacteria; phylum Pseudomonadota; class Alphaproteobacteria; order Rhodobacterales; family Rhodobacteraceae; genus Paragemmobacter. The sequence continues at coordinate 285,037 of JAIXZW010000005.1, forward strand.
TGGAGAACGCCCGTGCGCCCCATCGGAATCGGCATCGTCGGCGGCGGTTACATGGGCAAGGCGCATTCGGTCGCCATGTCGTCGGTCGGCGCGGTCTTCGGCACGGCGCTTCGCCCTCGGCTCGAAATGATCGCGGCGACCACGCCGGAAAGCGCCGAACGCTACCGCAGTGCCTACGGCTTCGCCCGTGCGACCTCCGACTGGCGTGAGTTGGTTAACGACCCGTTAAACGAAGCCATCGTGATCGCCTCGCCGCAGGAACTCCACCGCGAGATCGCGCTCGCCGCCTTCGCGCTCGGCAAGCCGGTGATGTGCGAAAAGCCGCTCGGCGCTTCGCTCGCTGACGCCCTCGCCATGACCGAAGCGGCGGAAGCCTCGGGCCTGCCGAACATGGTCGGTTTCAACTACATCCGCACCCCCGCCAGCCAATACGCCCGCCACCTGATCGCCAGCGGCGAGATCGGGCGCGTGGTATGGTTCCGTGGCGAACACACCGAAGACTTCGACGCCGACGCCACCAAACCCGCAAGCTGGCGCAACTTCGGCATGGCCAACGGCACGATGGGCGACCTGTCCCCGCACATGATCAACGCGGCCCTCGCCCTCATCGGCCCGATCCAGAGCCTCGTCGCCGACATCGAAACCGTCCACCCCACCCGCCCCGGCCCCCAAGGCCCGGTCGAGGTGACGAACGACGACCAAGCCCAATTCCTCTGCCGCTTTGCAAACGGCGCGATGGGGCATCTGTCGTTCAGCCGCGTGGCGACAGGCCGCAAGATGGGCTACGCCTATGAAATCACAGGCACAACCGGCGCCATCCGCTTCGACCAAGAGGACCAGAACGCCCTCTGGCTTTACAAATCCGAAGGGCCGACCGCACAGCGCGGCTTCCGCAAGATCCTGACGGGGCCGGAACATCCCGACTACCTGCCGTTCTGCCAAGGCCCCGGCCACGGCACGGGCTATCAGGACCAGATCATCATCGAAGCCCGCGATTTCCTGACCGCCATCGAAACCGGCACGGCCGTCTGGCCCACCTTCCGCGACGGTCTTGCCGTCATGCAGGTGATAGACGCGGCGCACCGCTCCCACTCTTCCAGACAATGGGTAAACCTATGATCCGTATCGGCAACGCGCCCTGTTCATGGGGCGTGGAATTCGCGGACGATCCGCGCAACCCCTCGTGGCGTCAGGTGCTCGCGGACTGCGCGGCAGCGGGCTACAAGGGGATCGAGCTTGGTCCCATCGGCTTCATGCCCGAAGACCCCGCCACACTGGCCGACGGCTTGGCCGAACATGACCTGACGCTCATCGGCGGCGTGGTCTTCCGCCCCTTCCACGACCCCGCCAAATGGGACGAGGTGCAGGACGCCGCCCGCCGCACCTGCGCCTCGCTCACGGCCCACGGCGCGAAACACCTCGTCCTGATCGACAGCATCGCCCCCGCCCGCGCCCCCACCGCCGGACGCAGCACCGAAGCCGTGCAGATGGACGCCGCCGACTGGAAGGCCTTCGTCCAGCGTTTCCGCGAGATTGCTAAGATGGGAACCGACCACGGCCTGACCGTCGGCATCCACGCCCATGCCGCCGGATTTATGGATTTCGAACCAGAACTCGAAAGATTGCTCGGCGAAATCGACGATTCCTTGCTGAAAATCTGCTTCGACACCGGCCACCACTCCTACGCGGGCTTCGACCCCGTGGCCTTCATGCGCCGCCACATCGACCGCATCTCCTACATGCACTTCAAGGACATCGACCCCAAGGTGAAGGCCGTCGCCGTCGCCAACCGCACCGGCTTTTACGACGCCTGCGGCCAGGGCATCTTCTGCAACCTCGGCCAAGGCGATGTGGACTTCCCCGCCGTGCGCCAGACCCTGCTCGACGCGGGCTTCACGGGCTGGTGCACCGTCGAACAGGACTGCGACCCCGCAGGCGACACCTCGCCCGTCGATGACGCCCGCGCCAACCGCGAATACCTCGCCTCCATCGGCTTCTGAAAGGATCACACATGCGTCTCAACTGGGGAATGATCGGCGGGGGCGAGGGCAGCCAGATCGGGCCGGCCCACCGCATCGCCGCCGGAATGGACGGCCTCCTCACCTTTGCCGCCGGCGCGCTTGACGCCGACCCCGCCAAGGGTCGCGACTTTGCCCAGCGCCTCGGCGTGGCCCCCGACCGCGCCTATGGCGACTGGAAAGAGATGCTGGCAGGCGAAAGGAACCGCCCCGACCGCATCGAACTCGTCACCGTGGCCACCCCCAACGCGACCCATTATCCCATCGCGAAAGCCTTTCTCGAAGCGGGCTTCCACGTCCTCGTCGAAAAGCCGATGACCGTGACGGTCGAGGAATCCGAAGACCTCGTCCGCACCGCCCGCGCAGCAGGCCGCATCTGCGCGGTGAACTACGGCTACACGGGCTATGCCCTTGTCCGGCACATGAAAGCTATGGTGGCGCGCGGCGACATCGGCAAGGTCCGGCTCGTCGTCGCCGAATTCGCCCACGGCCACCATGCCGATGCGGCGGATGCCGACAACCCCCGTGTCCGCTGGCGCTACGACCCCGCGCAGGCGGGCGTTTCCGCCCAATTCGCCGATTGCGGCATCCACGCCCTGCACATGGCAAGCTTCGTGCTGGGGCAAGAGGCGGTGAAGCTGCAAGCCGACTTCGCCTCCTGCCTGCCCGTCCGCACGCTTGAGGACGACGCGATGGTCAACCTGCGTTTCTCGGGCGGAACCGTGGGCCGCCTCTGGACCTCGTCGGTCGCCATCGGGCGGCAACACGGCCTGACGATCCAGGTCTTCGGCGAAACCGGCGGCCTTCGCTGGGCGCAGGAACAGCCGAACCAGCTTCACTACATGCCGCTCGGCAAGCGCCTGCAAATCATCGAACGCGGCGAAGGCAACCTGTCACCCGAAGCCGACCGCGCTTCCCGCGTGACCGTGGGCCATGCCGAGGGGATGCCCGAAGCCTTCGCCAACATCTACCGCGATCTGGCCGACACCATCACCGCGCTGAACGCAGGCCGCACGCCAGACCCCGCCGCGAACCTGTTCCCGAAGGCCGAAGATGGCCTGCGCTCCATCGCCGCCATCCACGCCGCCGTGGCTTCGGCCAAGGAGCAGGGAAGCTGGCAGGACGCCCGCCCCCCGATGTTCCGCTAGGGGCGCAAGGTCGCACGCTCCACCAGCGTGCAGGGAAAGATCCTCACCTCCGGCGCCAAACCGGGGGTGAGCAACAACTGGGCCAGCATCTCCAGCGATGCCGCCACGATCTCGGCAAAGGGCTGTCGGATCGTCGTAAGGCGGATGTTGTCCCACCCCGCCATCGCCATATCGTTCAGCCCGATCACCCCCATCTCATCGGGCACCTTCACCCCCGCATCGGCAAGCGCCGACAGCGCCCCGATGGAAATGACGTCATCGGCGCAGAAATAGGCTTCCATCAGTTCGGCGCTGCCCAGTTCCGCCTGCATTGCCGCCCGTCCCGCCGCAAAACTGTAGGCCCCCGAAAAGCGGTGCCGCACCACCCCCGCCACCGACCGGAACCCCGCCAGACGGTCGATGCTCGACGTCGCCCACTCCGGCCCCCCGATGAAGCCGAGCTTGCGATACCCCCGCCCGCGCAACACTTCCGCCGCAAACCGCCCCGCCGCCACGTTGTCGATCGACGCGACATGCACCGAAACCGGCCCCTCCACCCGCGAAAAGGCCAGAACGGTCGGCAAGCCCGCCTCGCGGAAGGCGGTGGCAAATGCCGTGGGCAAGGTCGACGAGGCCACGATCACCCCGTCCACCGAATATTGCCGCAACATCTGCACCGATTTCGCGGGGTCCGTCTCCTCGGACAGGTTCACGAGCAGCGGCCGAAGCCCCCGCTCCTGCAAACCCCGCGTGAAGAGGTCAAAGATTTCCAGAAAGGCGGGGTTCTGGAAGTTGTTCGACACCAGCCCGATCAGCCCCGTCGTCCGCGTCGTCAAACTTCTCGCCAAAAGGTTCGGGCGGTAGCCCAAAGCCTCGGCCGCCGCCATCACCTTGGCCCGTGTCGCGGGCGAGACCGACGCGCCTTCGGTGAAGGCACGCGATACCGCCGACCGTGACACTCCGGCCCTTGCGGCCACATCCTTCAACGACGCCATGCCCAACCCTTTGCAACCGCTTGCAAAACCTTGCAGCAGGTCCAGGGTCATTACCAGCCATTCCGCTATTCCATACGCCGCTTGGCCAAAAATCTTTGCAAAAGAGCGTCTTCGCGGCGGAATGCAGGGAACCGCAGCCGCCGCGTCAGCGTTTTCCCCTCGTTCCTGCCGCCCCTCGTTCCTGCCGCCTTGCATCCCGCCGGAGTCCGATCGTGCCCGACCCGTCCGTCGACCGTCCAGTTTCGGCACCCCGCGTCCTGATCGTCGAGGACGAATTTCTGATTGCCCTCGCCGCCGAGTCCGATCTCGAAGCCGAAGGCTTTGCCGTCGTCGGCAAGGCCGCGACTTACGAAAAGGCGGTGGACCTTGCCCGCGCGATCCGCCCCGACCTGATCCTGATGGATGTCCGGCTCGGCGCGGGCCGCGATGGAATCGAGGCGGCAATCGCCATCCGGCGCGAACTCGATGTGCCCGTCGTCTTCGCAACCGGCAGCATCAATGCCGAAAACATCCACCGCGCCGAAGCGGCGCAGCCCGCAGGCTGGCTTGCCAAACCCTATACCTCTGACGAGCTTCTCGCGGTGCTGCGCACGGCCATTTCCGCCCTGCGGCAAACCGCGCACAGCGCGGGCTAGTCCGTATCTTCCGCATAGCGGCGCCCCACGTCCCGCCCTTCGTTTCGGGCAGGAACGCAAAGGTGGCGGCAGAATATCGCAAGCCGTGTCCCATGCCCGACCCGCCGCCCTTGGGTCATCCCCTGCATCATCCGGCCAGATGGTGCGGCACAGTGCGACCGTCTAAACCTGCTCGCATGTCAGGCTTGGCCCTCTTCCTTCTTGGCGGGTGTATCGCACCGCTCCTGATCCTCGCGCTCGCAATGGCAAGCACGGGGATGGAGCTTGATTTGCATGTCACCCTGCGCGGACCTGCCGCCCAGCTTCCGGCCACCCTGACCCCGACGTCGCCCGTCCCGACAGCCCGCCCGCGCCATGACATGCCGCGTGGAACCGCGCTGGCCTATGCCGATGCCGACATCCGTGTCGAAGCGGCGCTCCGGCATCTGTGCGCCACCCTCGACCGCATCGTCGCGCAAGCAGGTCCACAGGCCGCTCTGATCGCGGCGAATACGGCCCGTCGCATCGCACGGGGCGACACACCCAAGCGCCAGATGGTCGATTTCGCCCGCGACCGTCTCGAACTCATCGCGCTGGGCACCGACCGCATCGCCGCCAGCCACGCCCGCTCCGCGCTCGGCATCGCATAGCAGGGCGGAACCACGTCCACCGTGCCGTGTTTGCGCCCTGCATCACAAGCGGAGGCCGTCATGGAATTCATCGTTGCCACTGTCGTTTTCGGACTGCTGCTCGCCATCGCGCTTGCGGGCCTCGCGATATCGAACCGTCAGGCGCGGCTCAACAACGCCTCAGGCCATGCCGGCCAGCCGACGGTCCACCCGCACGACCAGCGCATGTCACGCATCGACCGGCGCGAACTTCCCTAGCCCTTTGCGCTGCGCATCGTGACCTCGCCGGTATGCGGGTCGATTTCGACGCCGAGGCGGATCAATTCGTCATTCAGCGCCAGTGTCGCAGCCCGGGCGGCAAGCAGGCTCTGCTGCCGTTCGAAGATACCCTGATCGAAATAATGCCCGATATCGGTCGCAGGATTGCGCCCCGGCTCGGGCGCCTTGTCGCCCTCCGTCACCGTAAACCTCTTTTTGTCGTCGCTCGACATTTGGACCGGATCCGGACAGGGAAAGGAGTCATCGCGCACGCACGATCCCTCAGAACATATCATACCGCAACGCGTCCGCGCGTTTCTTTTGGGATGATACCCATCCATAGGGATGTGAAACCCCATACCCGCGCGTCACAACGCCGTGAAATCAGGCGGCTTATTGCATTGCTCACCCTAGGGTTTAGCGTTATCGTTTTTTAACGGGACCGCCGCTCTGCCCGGACGGAACTTGATCCAACGCAAGGCAAAGCAAATTCGGATGGTCCATCGCTTAGGGGCCGAGGATGTGTTTTTTGCTGCGGTCCGTTGTGCAAGTGCCGCCCCGTTCGGGCAAACGAACATTGGGTTAGTGAGGCGGCTTGACCACATCCTTGTCCACCTGGCTGCGTTTGGTCATGCTGTGTCTGGCATGGATTGCCTTATCATTGGGCGAAGCGGTCGCGCAGGGCACCCCGCCATCGGATGAATTGAACCTCCCCGCAGGTGACGAAAGACGTGGCGGGATCACGGTGGTGATGCCCGATGACTTCCCCCCCTACGTCCAGACCAACGACAAGGGCGAATACGAAGGCCAGCGGATCGACGTATGGAAACTCTGGTCAGAGCGCACCGGAATCCCTGTCACGATCGTCAACGCACCTTGGCCGCAGGTGCTCGGCGCTATGGAAAAATCCGAAGCGGATGTCGTCGACCTGGTCATCAACACGCCCGAACGGGCCGCATGGCTGGATTTCGGCCCGTCCTATGGCCGCGTCGATACCGCTCTGTTCTTCAACAAATCGCTGGTCGGCGTGCATGACATCGAATCCGTCCGCGGGATGGAGGTCGGTGCCCTCGGCCGCAGCCAATGCGAAAGCGAACTCCGCGCCCAGAACGTCGAACCACGTGTCTTCACGTCGATGCACGAATTGATCTACACCGCCGTGGTGGGCCAATTGCCGGTCTTCTGCATGCAGACGCATCCGGCCGATTATCTGCTCGCACGGGCGGGCATCTACGACGACTACCGCCAGACCGAACCGATCTTCAGCGGCACGATGCACTGGGCCGTCCGCAAGGGGGAAACAGCGCTCCTCAACTCCGTGTCCGACGGGTTCCGCATGATCGCCCCGTCCGAGATGGCAGAGATTTCGCAGCGCTGGACCGGACTGACCCTTCCCGGTCTTTTCGGCATGTCCACCGAACAGGTCAGACGTGCGCTCGAAGTGCTCGCCGCCATCCTGATCGCCGCCCTCGTCACCGCATTGTTCCTGCGCTGGCGCCTCGGCCTTGCGCTTTTCGCCCGCGACACGGTTGAAACGCAGCTTCGCCAGCGCATCCGCGAACAGACCTGCCTGCACGAAGTCTTCCTTGCGACCGACAACATGCAGCGGCCGATGCCCGACATCCTGCGCGACATCGCGGGTGCCCTGCGCAAGGGCTGGGGCGACCGGTCCCATGCCCTGTTCCGGATAGAACTTCTTGGCCATATCCATGACGAAATCCACGACCGCGACACGTCGGGTGCGCTCACCACCCCGATTTCCATCGAAGGCCGGGAACGCGGCCGTATCACCGTTCTGGTCCTGTCCGAGGATGAATCGGCGCAGCTCAACACCCTGCTCCTCGGCCTCGCCGCCTCGCGTATCGCGGGGCGCGCTCTGGGACAGACGACCCTCGCCATGCTCAAAAAGAGCGAAGAGCGGTTCCAGCGCACCTTCATGCACTCCGCACAGGCAACCGCCGTGCTTCAGGAAGGGCGTTTCGTCAACGCCAACACCGCAGCCCTCGCCCTGCTCGGTTACGGTCCGGGACAAAGCTTCATCGGCAAGACACCCGAACAGATTTCCCCGCCCTGCCAACCCGATGGCGAAGCCAGCAGCACCAAGGCGGCTCGGATGGTTTCCGACGCCATCGCCCAAGGCAACCTCAAGTTCGAATGGGAACACCTGCGCCGCGATGGCGAACCCGTGCTGGTCGAAGTCCTTCTGACCGCCGTGGCCGAAGACGGCCACGTCGACATCTTCGTGCTCTGGAACGACATCACCATCAAACGCCAGGCCGAAGCCGCACTCGCAGCCTATCAGCAGACGCTGGAAGCGCAGGTGGCCAAGCGCACGCAGCAACTGACGACCCTGTATGACGAATTGCACGCCATCTTCGCCACGGCGACCGCAGGGATCGCCCTCGTGCGTGACCGGCACATCGTCACCTGCAATCCCTCGCTCGCCTCGATCCTGCTCTGGCCGCACGAAGAACTGATCGGCCGCTCAACCCGCGTCTTCTTCAAGGATGAAGCGTCCTGGATGGACGGGCGCGACGAGGCCTATGCGCTTCTCGCCGAGGGCGGCATCTACGAAAAGACCGCGGAACTCGTCCGTCTGGACGGCTCCACCGTCTGGGTCCGCCTCCGCGCCTCCAGCGTCGACCCCGACGAACCGGCCAAGGGCACGGTCTGGGTGCTTGAAGACATCTCGCTCGAACATGCGGCCCAATCCAAACTGGCCGAGGCCCGCGATCTGGCTGTTCAGGCCGCACGGCTGAAATCCGACTTCCTTGCGCATATGAGCCACGAATTGCGCTCTCCCATCAACGCGGTTCTCGGCTTCACCGAACTTCTGATGGGGACCGACCTCGCCGACCACCAGCGCGACTATCTGCAAAAGGTGCAGGCCTCGGGTCGCCACCTCTTGCTGATCGTCAACGACGTGCTCGACCTGTCCAAGGTCGAAGCGGGCAAACTGCGGATCGAGTCGACCGAATTCACCCTCTCCTCGCTCATGCGCGGTGCGATCGACACGATTGCCAAGGGCGTGGCCGACAAGAACCTGGAACTGATCCTGCATATCGACGCGGATGTTCCGCGCCGCCTTTTGGGCGATCCGCTGCGCATCACGCAGATCCTGATGAATTACTTGTCCAACGCCCTGAAGTTCACCGACCAAGGCACCATCACAGTCTCGGTCAGCCGCGAGACGCTGGGCGAACCGCCCGCCATCGGCCATGCCAGCGACGCTTTCTACCTGCGCTTCGCCGTTGCCGACACGGGGCTCGGCATGTCCGCCGAACAGGTCGCCCGCATGTTCCAAAGCTTCAGCCAGGCCGAGGATTCGACGGCACGGCTTTACGGCGGGACCGGACTTGGCCTGTCGATCTGCCGCCAGCTTGCCACCCTGATGGGCGGCGAGGTCGGCGTCTCCAGCACGCCCGGCAAAGGGTCCACCTTCTGGGCAACCCTTGCCCTGCAAACGCCCGGCGTCGATGTCCAACCCGCCCCGCGCCCGATGCTGGTCGGACGCCGCATCCTGATCATCGACGATCACCCTGGCGCGCTCGCGCAGATCAGATCCACGTTGCAAAACGCAGGGGCCGATGTCGCCTCCATCGCCTCCGGCAACGATGCGCTCGACCTCTACGACACGGCAAGCGACCCCGCGACACGCCCCGAAGCCATCGTGATCGACTTGAAGATGCCCGGGATGGACGGGATCAAAACCCTTCGCGCCCTGCGCGACCGGCTTGGAAAGGCGGCACCGCCCGCCATTCTCATGACCAAGCAGGGTGGTCAGCAGATTGTCGACCTCACCCTGTCCGAAGGCATCGACGATCTTGTGATCAAGCCGGTCGATCCTGAAATCCTGATCGGCAAACTGGACCAATTGCTCAGCCCCGACCGTGCGACAAACGCATCCGGCCGCCGCCTCGCCCGCCAGACCCGTGCGGCCGCGCTCAACGCCGACCAGCCCTATGCGGGAAAGCGGGCCTTGGTTGTGGATGACCACCCGCTGAACCGCGAACTTGCCGCAGCGATGCTGAAAAAGAACGGCCTTGCCGTCGAGACCGCCGAAAACGGGGCCGAGGCGCTGGAGCGTCTGCTCGATCACGACTTCGACCTCATCTTCATGGACAACCAGATGCCGGTCATGAACGGGATCGAGGCCACCCGCCGCATCCGCGCCCTGCCGACCGAGAAGGGCCGCATCCCGATCATCGGCCTTACGGGCCGCTCGGAAGAGGCAGACCGTCAGGATGGTCTCGACGCCGGAATGAACGATTACATCGTCAAACCCATCTCTCCCGTGAACCTCCGCACGGTGCTGGGCCGCTGGCTTGGCGCGTCAGCACCTTCGACTTCGATGGAACCGCGGGAATCCGAAGCCTCCAACCCGTCGCACTGACCCCGATCTTGTCCTGCCGCAACTTCCCGCCATTCGCGGGCGGGGCACACGCAACCGTCCGTCATGCCTTTCCGTTCCCCCCGGGACAGCGCCCCGTATCAGGCCGCCCCCAATGTTTCGGAGGAACACATGTCCAGCCCCGCCGGCCCGCAAATCACCGTGCAAAGCCATGTCCGCCGCCGCTCCCTTGGCGCGCTTGCACTTGCCGCCTCGTTTCCGCTGACACTCTTGCTCGCCCCGCCCGCGCGCGGTCAGGACACGCCCGAAAGCGTGCGTCAGGGCGACCAGCCCTTCACCGTGCGCGTCGTGGCCAAGGGGCTGGAGGGACCGTGGGAGGTGACATGGGGCCCCGACGACAAGCTCTGGGTCACGGAGCGCACCGGCAAACGCATCGTGCAGATCGACCCGAAGTCAGGTGAAAAAACCGTCCTCGCCACGATCCCCGAAGTCGAAGCCCCCGGCGGGCAGGACGGCCTCCTCGGTCTCGCCCTCGACCCCGGCCTGCTGCAGGGCACCGGCCATGATTACGTCTACGCCGCCTACACCTACCTCGACCCGAGCCGCGCCCCCGATGCCACCGTGCAGGACGAGGCCAGCCCTTACCGCCACCTCTTCACGAAAATCGTCCGCTTCACCTACAGCCCCGAAGGCAACAAGCTCGACAGCCCGACCGAGGTGATCGCCGGCCTCCCCGCCTCGAACGACCACAATTCGGGGCGGCTCAAGGTCGGGCCGGACGGGATGCTCTATTACACGATCGGCGATCAGGGGAACAACCAGCTCGGCAACTGGTGCATCCCCACCGAAGCCCAGCGCCTGCCCACCGAAGCCGAGCTGACGGCCAAGGATTACGTGGCCTATGTCGGCAAATCCCTGCGTCTTGCCCCCGATGGCACCATCCCGCCCGACAACCCCGCCATCGACGGGGTGCGCAGCCATATCTTCACCTATGGCCACCGCAACATGCAGGGCATCGTATTCGGCCCCGATGGCACGCTCTACGCCTCGGAACAGGGGCCAAAGACGGATGACGAAATCAACATCCTGAAATCCGGCGGCAATTACGGCTGGCCCCATGTCGCGGGCTTTGCCGACGACATGGCTTACGTCTATGCCCGCTGGGCCGAAAGCACCCCCAAGCCCTGCGCGGACCTCACCTTCTCCGACATCGAAATCCCCGCCGCCGTCCCCTTCGACCGCGAGACGGACTGGAAAGGCGCAGGCAGGATGACCCCGCCGCTCGCCACCATGTTCACCGTGCCGAACGACTGGAACTTCCAGGACCCCGCCTGCAACGGCATGGATTTCATCTGCTGGCCCACGGTCGCCGCCAGCAGCATCGACTACTACCCCCCGACCGGAGCGATTCCGGGCTGGGGCAACTCGCTCGTCATCACCACCCTGAAGCGCGGCTCTATCTACCACATCCAGCTTGCCGCCGACGGTCAGGCCGTGACGGGCAGCTTCGAGCGTTACTTCCAGTCGGAAAACCGCTTCCGCGACACCGCCCTCTCTCCCGATGGCGGCACGATCTATGTCGCCACCGATCCGGGCGGCCTGGCCGAATCCCTCTCGGGCGGCACCACGACCGAGATGCAGAACCCCGGCGAAATCCTCGCCTTCACCTATGACCCGGACGCCCCCGCCAATGCCGACCAGCCCACCGGCACCACGACGCAAGGCAGCGCCGCAACGGGCGGCACCAACCAATCCGCCGACCCTACCCTGCCAGCCGGCAAGCAAATCCCCACGGGCCAGTTCACCCCCGCCACCTTCACCGAAGCGCAGGTGAACGATGGCAAGCGCAGCTACAACTCCGCCTGCTCCACCTGCCACGGCAACACGCTGTCCAATGGCACGATGGCCCCGCACCTTGCCGGACAGGCCTTCGAGGCGAAGTGGAAGACGAAGACCGTCGCCGACCTCTACACCTACAGCCGCGACCACATGCCCCCGTCCCGCCCCCACTCGCTGCCCGACGAAACCTACGCCGCCATCACCGCCTATATCCTGCGCGTCAACGGAGCCGAACCCGGCGACCAACCCCTCCTCACCGACCCCGACGCACTGGCCAACCAGCAGATCGTGATCGAAAACAAGGATTGAGCGGGGGGAAGCAGGGGCGAATGCCGCAGCCCCGAGCGCCGACCTCCCCACAAGGGGGCGGAACGGAGCGGGGGAGCAGCTTGAACTTCGCGCTTGAAGCCCCCCTCCCCTATCCCCTCCCCACAAGGGAGAGGGAAAGCGACAGCCCCGCCGACCATCCTCCTCACGGCCACCAAGGCCGCAACACCGCCCTAAAAAGCAAAGCGCCTCCCTCCCCCTCGTGGGGAGGGAGGGGGTGGGGGGCGTCAAGCCCTCCCTCCCCCGAAGGATCCGCGCTCCCATCACGCAAGTCAAAATCTGCCAACCAAGAAAGGCCCATCACGGGGATGCAGATGCCCTCCGGCATCAAACCGCATTGCCCCAGCGCATTGACGGGTCGAGAGGCCACCCTCACCGCCCCCCGTCAAACCTCATAAGGCCAAGGAGCCTGCGAAAAGACCCCGCCGTCCACCCACAGCGTCTGACCCGTCACGAAGGACGCGGCCTCCGAGCAGAAGAACAGCACCGGACCCGCGATATCCGCCGGAAGGCCCACCCGCCGCAGCGGCGTGACCTTGCTCCATGTGGCGGCGTAATCCCCGGCCTCGGCCTTGGTCCGCTCCGTCTCCACCGCACCGGGCGCCACGCAGTTCACCCGTATCCCGTGCGGCCCGAGCTCGCTCGCCGCGACCTTGGTGAATTGCTCGATCCCGCCCTTCGACGTCGTGTAATCCACAAGCCTCGGGAAGGCGACCTTGTTGCACCCCGAACCAAGGTTCACCACCGCCCCCTTAACCCCGCCCGCGATCATCAGCTTCGCCGCCGCCTGCGTGTTCAGGAACGTGCCGCGCAGGTTGGTCCGCATCACCGCATCCCATTGCTCGGCCTTCAACTCCAGAAGCGAGGCCCAGGTCTGTATCCCCGCATTGTTCACCAGCACCGACGGGGCCTCCCCGGCCCAGTCCGCCGCCTGCGCGTGAAAGGCGTAAACCCCCGCCTCGTCCCCCGCATCGACCTCGACCGCCAGCGCCCTCTGCCCCGAAGCCTCGACCTGTCCGCAGACCGCAGCGGCCAGATCGCCGCTGCCGATATGCGTCAGCGCCACATCATAGCCCGCCCCCGCAAGGGCCGTGACCAGATGCCGCCCGATGGCCGAAGTGCCCGCCGTGACAACCGCAAGCGCCATGCCTTACCCCCCCAAGATATCCCAGATGAACCGCGCCGCCGTGAGCACAAGGAAGATGCCGAACCCCGTCTCAAGCGCCCGCTTCGACCATGTATGCGCCAACCTCACCCCCAGCCGCGTGGTCAGCAGCGTCGTCGGGATCGTCAGTGCCCATGTCAGCACGCTCACATAGCCCAGCGCATCCGCCGGAAGCCCCGGCTTGCCCCATCCGGCATAGATATACCCCAGCGTCCCCGGCAGCGCGATCAGCACGCCCACCCCCGCCGCCGTCGAAATCGCCCGCCGGATGTCATAGCCATGCAGCGTCAGCAGCAAATTCGTGATCGCCCCGCCGCCGATCCCCATCAACGCCGACATCAACCCGATCACCGCCCCGTAGACCCGCAGCACGGCCTTGCCGGGCAACCCTTCGCGCAAACGCCACCCCGCCCCGCCCAGCAGCAGCTTCGCCGCATTGGTCAGCGCCACGGCCACGAAGACAAGCTGGAACACCACCTTGTCGGCATGCCGCGCAATCTCGGACCCCGCCAGCACGCCAAGGATCACCGGCACCGCCCAAAGCCTGAGCAGCCCCATATCCACCGTGCCACGCTTGAAATGCCCGCGCGCGGAGTTGAGCGAGGTCGGGATGATCACCGCAAGCGAGGTGCCGACCGCCATCGGCATCCGCACCTCGTCAGGATATCCCAGTACCCCGAACAGTTCGAAAAACACGGGCACCGAAATTGCCCCGCCGCCGATCCCGAACAGACCCGCCAGCAGCCCGATGGCCGCCCCCGCCACGATCAGCGTGCCGATCATCGGCAACAGCCCGACCAGATCGGCAGAGGTAAGCGAAAACAGAAGATCCTGATGCATGGCCCGCCCGCATGTCACGGGTCGAACCGCCCGCCGCACAGTGATAGGCTGCACCTGACACGGCGGCAACCACGGCAAACGGAAAAGGCGCGCCCCTTGCGGAACGCGCCCCGTCACTGCCCGAACAGTCCTGTCAGATCATTCCCGATGAAAGCGCGATGATCGCGGCCTGTGTGCGATTGCTGGCCTTCAGCTTGGTGCAGACGGCGCGGACATACATCTTGACCGTCACTTCGGTCAGCTGAAGGTCCTGCGCGATGTCCTTGTTGGTCTGGCCATCGCAAAGACCGCGCAACACCTGGAATTCACGCTGCGAAAGCTGCACTTCGGCATTCTGGTCCGGCCGCTTGGTCCGGCTCAGCGTCGACGGGAAGTAGGTCTCGCCAGCCGCGACGAAGCGCACGGCGGTCGCCATCGACTTGGGCGACAGCGTCTTCGGAATGAAGCCCGAAGCCCCCATCTCGATCGCCCGCAGCGCCGCATCCTGCCGCGCCTGTCCCGAAAACAGCACAACGCGCCCCGGAGCGTTGGCGGCAATCGCCTTTTCCAATCCCTGCAAACCGGCCATCCCCGGCATGTCGAGGTCGAGAAGGATCACGTCGAACGACCCGCGCTCGGTGATCTTTGCCAAGGCCTGATCCAGCGTCTCGGCCCGCGAGACGGTAAAGCCGCCATCCGATTGCAGAAAAAGCTCAAGAGACTCTGCCAGCAGCGTATGGTCATCCGCCAGAAGAAGGGAGATAGTCGTCATAGCAGTGTCCCGCATTGTCGGGCTCCCGTCCAAGGTGGAAACTGACGGAATATGCCCGTAGACGCTAACATTATCCGTTTGAGAAGCGTTACGCCGAAAGCGCAATCCGGTCCATACGGCCATCAGACCGTATGGAGTAACCAGCACGTCCCGGGATACCACCTTTAGGATAGTTGAATCGGCCTGAGCGGCCTTTGGGCAAAGAAAAAGGCGCGGTTTCCCGCGCCCCTTCCACCAAATTCGCGTCACGTTTCAGGGACGGGCGCGCCCGTTGTTCCCGTTCTGGCCGTTGTTGCCGTTCTGGGCAGCAGCGCCATTGTTCCCGTTCTCGCCGTTGTTGCCGTTCTGGGCAGCAGCGCCGTTGTTCCCGTTCTCGCCGTTGTTGCCGTTCTCGGCAGCAGCGCCGTTGTTCCCGTTCTCGCCGCTTCCAGTGGCGGGTTCATCATTTCCACCAACCGCGCCTGCATCTTCCTCGATGACGGACGGATCTTCCGTAACCGGCTGCTCATCCTCAACAATGGGTTGCTCGTCCTCGACAACCGGCTGCTCGTCCTCAACAACCGGCTGCTCGTCCTCAACAACCGGCTGCTCGTCCTCGACAACCGGCTGCTCATCCTCAACAACGGGTTGCTCGTCCTCAACAACCGGCTGCTCGTCCTCAACCGCGGGCTGCCCGTCCTCGGCCTCGTCATCCTCTGTAACGGGGGGCAGGTCTTCGGGTCCGGTCGTATCCGTCACCGGGCCGACGTCGTCCTTTGCCGGCGTGTAGGAAGCCTGCCGGCTTTCTCCCTCCGACATAGCCTCGGTCTCTTCCGGGCAAGGCAGGGGACGCCCGTTCATGGCCGAGATGGTCAACACGCTGGCCGAAGTAAGCACGGCGCGCTTGCACATCGCGCCGGTCGCATCGTCGGCCAAAGCACTCTGGGTCAAGGCAACGAAAGATCCCGCAAGCAGCAGGGCGAAGGTCTTCGGGGTGAATGCAGTCTCGAACATCGTCCGCTCCATATCTCTTTCGTCAATTACCCATGCTTTGGTCTGGGTGTATTTGGCCTAGGTATGGTTCATCGTTAACCTTCGTCAATAATGATTAACGAATTGGGATGTCTTTTTGCCAACTTTTTGCCGTTTTTCCCGCAAAACGGGTAATTTCGAAGCCATATGATGGACAGTCAGCGCAGACTTATTTCGATCCGCGAACAATCCGGCATTTGCGCCAGATCATTTTTGGACGATGGGCCAAGCAATCCGCCACACCATCGCCCCGATTCGCGGACACGGGGCGGAACACCGTCCAAGGCGTCGCTATCCACCTGCAATTGAATGATAAAAATCAGATCAACCCAAGGCCTGTAAAAATGTTCGGGTTCGAACTTTTCAACATTACGTTGAATTTTTCAAATCCGTTTCCACTTCCGTAGTTTAATGCCAAAATTTTGCCGTTAAAAAACCACCGCAAAGCCACATAAAACATGAAACCAGCACGGTTTTGCTTCAATCAAAACACAATCCGGCCCTCCCCGCCTCGCGCGCAGGAATTGTCCGTGGTCGCCACAAACTTGCCCGAATTGAAAAGCCCGCCACCGGTTTGCCGGGGCGGGCTGGGGAAGGCGCATGGACCGTTAAGTCAGCGCTTTCCGTAGTACAGACCGACGACATGCTCGGCTTCGGCAAAGAAAAGCCAGCGCGCCGCAGCCATGCCGACAAGGTGCGACACCGCCGCCAGCGAGACTGCCAGAGGGGCTGGCAGAAAGACCAGCGCAGCCGCCGGAACCAGCCCGACAGAAAGCAGCGCGATCTGGCGCAACCGCTCGGCATGTTTGCGCCCGACCACATGGATCATCTCGCGCATCAGGTAATTCCCGCCCGTGTGCGGCTGCTCGAAGACCGACACCGTGCCGATGGCTCCCAGCCCCGTTGCCGTCTCCATGCTCGCCCCCACGGCGGCAAAGCGCCCGTCCCCGATGCGCCAGCCGATCACCAGCACCAGCGCCAGCAGCGCCGAGGCCATCGCAGGCACCAGCCCCGCCCCCGCCAGAACCAGCCCGCCCGTCAGCGCGGCCCACAGGAACTGCACCGGCACGATCCAGTGGTTCCAGCGCGGCACCGCCCTGATCTGCGTATAGATCATCGCCGTGCAGCCCACGGTGACAAAGGCCATCACCGCCCCGATGCAGCCAAAGCCCCGCCACCAGCCAAGACCCAGCCAATCCGACAGCGCCTGCGGGGCCAGCAGCAGCAGCGTCAGAACCGAGGCCCAGCCTTCGCGGCTCAGCCAACTCGTCCGCCATTGGGTAAAGGCAAGAAGCGCCCGCTGCGGATTGCCAAGGTGAAAGGTCGAAGCGACCAACCCCGCCACGGCCAAGCCATAGCCCAGCCCCCAGGCGAAGAACGCGCCCCAGCCCGCCACAGGCACCAACCCAAAGCCGAGCATGGCAAGGTATCCGAACCCCAGCCCCGACAGCACGGTAAAGACGATCACCGAAGGTGCAGGATTCATCCGATCTTCCCCAACACGCGGTCCAGCCATCCGGCAAACCCGCCCGCCTTGATATCGAGCAGCGGCGCAAGCAGGCTTGCCTCTTGCGGGCGGTCCTTCTTGCGCGGCGGCAGGTAGCGGTTGACGGGTTTCGTCCCCATCTCGGGCATCAGCGCATAGCCGCCCCGCTCGGCGCTCAGCTTGCTCACCTTGCTTTCGGGGTCCGCGAAATCTCCGAAATGCCGCGCCCCCGTGGGACAGGTCCGCACACAGGCGGGTTCGCGGTCCTCTTCCGGCAGCGTCTCGTTATAGATGCGGTCGACGCAGAGCGTGCATTTCTTCATCACCCCCGCCGCCGCATCCATTTCCCGCGCGCCATAGGGGCAGGCCCATGAACACAAGCCGCAGCCGATGCAGGCATCCTCGTTCACCAGCACGATCCCGTCCTCGGCCCGTTTGTAGCTTGCCCCCGTGGGGCAGACCGTGACGCAAGGCGCATCCTCGCAATGCAGGCAGGAACGGGGGAAGTTGATTGTCTGCGCGAACCCCTCTTCGGGCTGCACCGAATAGGAATGGACGCGGTTCAGGAACGTCCCCGAAGGGTCCGCGCCATAGGGGTTCTGGTCCGACAGCGGCACGCCATAGCCCTGATCGTTCCACCCCTTGCAGGCCGTCACGCAGGCATGACAGCCCACGCAGGTGTCAAGGTCGATGACAAGGCCAAGCTTCTTTTCCGTCGACTGGGGCAAAGCCGTCATGCCGCACCACCGTTTTCTGACGCAGAAAACGGAGCGGAATTTGACGCAAATTCCGCCGCTTGACAGCCAGACAAAACGCCCGACGCCACCCCGAATTCTGCGTCAGAATTCGTTGCGATTTCTGCGCCAGAAATCGCCCGCCTGTTCACACTCACGCCCGATCCCTCCCCTTCGGCACCACGCGCGGCAGCACGGGGAAGGCGGGTTCGGAATGATCCCGCGGCCCCACCCGCTCTACCTTTACGCGCAGGTCGAACCACGCCGCCTGCCCCGTCACCGGATCGCTGTTGCTCCACCGATGCCCGTCGCCCTTTTCCGGCAACAACTCCGAAATCAGATGGTTGAGCAGGAACCCCTCCGTCGCCTCGGGCGCGTCCTCGTCCAGCGCCCATGCGCCCTTCCTTTTGCCGATGGCGTTCCATGTCCAGACGGTATCCTCGTTCAGCGCCGCCATATGCGCCACCGGAACCACGATCTCGCCATTGGGCGAGGTGACGCGGGCGTAATCCCCTTCGGCGAACCCCTCCGCCTCCCAGATCTTCGTCGGCAGATAAAGGTAGTTCTTCCCGTGAATCTGCCGCAACCATGCGTTCTGCGACCCCCACGAATGATACATCGCCATAGGCCGCTGCGTCAGCGCATGGACCGGATACCCCGCCGCCGCCTCCTCGCCGAACGGAGGATACCACACGGGCAGCGGGTCCATCGCCAGCTTCAACTGCGCGCGCAGATGGTCGGGCGGCTGGATGAACCCCTGCCCTTCGGCGGCAAGCTGGAACTTCCGCATCGGCTCGGACCAGATCGAAAACAGATAGGGCTGCGGGGATTCGTAGAACGAGGTCGCCACCGCCCACTCCTGATAGGCCGCGTTCCACGGTTTGTAATAATCGGCCCCCTCGGGCACATGGGCCTGATAGAAGCCGCCATTCTCGATATAGCGCTGCAACTGCTCGGGGTTCGGCTCGCCCCGCCCCTCGGCGGTGCCATCGCCACGAAAGCCGATCAGCGGCCCCACACCGGGCCTGCGCTGGTGGTTCACGATGTAATCGGCGTAATCGGTGAACTTCGCCGTCCCGTCCGCATTCGTCATCCCGGGCAAGCCAAGCCGCACGCCTAGGTCAAGCAGCACCGACTGGAACCCCCGCACATCGCGATCCGCCTCGACCACCGGCCAGCGGATCGCATCCCCCGCCGCGTCCGGCTCACTGATCGGGCGATCCAGAAGCGAGATGCAGTCATGCCGCTCGAGGTAAGTCGTATCCGGCAGGATCAGATCGGCATAGGCGACCATCTCGGAGGCATAGGCATCGGAATAGATGATCCGCGGGATCACATAGTCCCCGTCCGGCCCCTTGTCCGTCAGCATCTCCATGACGCGGCCCGAATTCATCGACGAATTCCACGACATGTTCGCCATGTAAAGGAACAGCGTATCGACCTTGTAGGGGTCGCCCGCATGGGCATTGGGGATGACCATATGCATCAACCCATGCGCCGAGAACGGGTTCTCCCACGTAAACGCCTTGTCGATGCGCCAAGGGCTGCCGTCCTCGCGCAACGCGAGGTTTTCCGGCCCCCGCACATAGCCCAGATGCGGCCCCGACAGCGGCTTGCCTGCGGCGGCCACGAAATGCGGTGTCGGATGCGCCTCCACCGGCTTCGGATAGGGCGGCTTCAGCCGGTAGCCCCCCGGAACCTCGACCGTGCCAAGCACGATCTGGAGCAAATGCAGCGCCCGCGCGGTCTGGAAGCCGTTGGAATGCGCCGAAATCCCCCGCATCGCGTGGAACGACACGGGCCGCCCCACCATGCTTGCATGGCGATCCCCGCGAAAATCCGTCCATTCCACGGGCAACTCGAACGCCTCGTCAAAGGCCACCCGCGCCAGTTCCGCCGCCAGCGCCCTGATCCGCGCCGCCGGAATCCCGACCCGCGCTTCCACCGCCTCGGGCGCATAGTCCTCCGACAGATACCGCTCGGCCATATGCTGGAACACCGTCCGATGCCCCTGCCACACGGCCCCAAGGTCAGGCTGCACCCCCGCCCCGTCCCAAGGCGCAGGAGCCCCCGTGCGCTTGTCGATGACGAAGGGCTGGCTTTCCGCGTTCTTGAGGATCAGCCCCTTCTCCGGCCCCTCGGTCCCGTTCACGAGCAAGGGCGCATTGGTCCAGCGCGCGAGGTAGTCGAGGTCGATCTTCCCCGCCGCCAGCAGGCAATGGATCAAGGACAGGATCAACAGCCCGTCCGTCCCCGGCGTGATCCCCAGCCAATCATCCGCCACGGCATTGTAACCCGTGCGGATCGGATTGACCCCGATCACCCGCGCCCCGCGCGCTTTAAGCTTGCCCAGCCCGATCTTGATCGGGTTGCTGTCATGATCCTCGGCCACGCCGAACATCACGAAAAGCTTGGTATGCGCCCAATCCGGCTGGCCGAATTCCCAGAACGCCCCGCCGATGGTGTAAATCCCCGCCGCCGCCATGTTCACCGAACAGAACCCGCCGTGGGCGGCATAATTCGGCGTGCCGAAGGCTTGCGCCCACCAGCCCGTAAAACTCTGGCTCTGGTCGCGCCCAGTAAAGAAGGCGAGCTTCTCCGGCGCCTCCTCGCGCAGCGGTTTCAGCCACGACACCGCAAGCTCGAGCGCCTCGTCCCAACTGATCTCCTCGAAGGCCCCCGACCCGCGCGGTCCGACCCGCTTGAGCGGCGCGCGCAGGCGGCTTGGGGCCGTCACCTGCATGATCCCCGATGCCCCCTTGGCGCAGAGAACCCCCTTGTTCACCGGATGGTCGCGGTTGCCCTCGATATAAGTGACCTTGCCGCTGTTGAGATGGACGTTGATCCCGCAGCGGCAGGCGCACATGTAGCAGGTGGTCTTTCTGATCTCGTCCGATACCGGACGCTGCGTCTCGACCCGTGGCTGCCCCATCAACGCCTCTCCCCGCTCACGCGCCCGCAGCTTTTGCCGCCAGCGCCTCCCTTGCAATCTGTCGCTCTTCTTCGGCGGCGACTGTCCAGATAGCGACACGCGAACCCGCCGCCGTCAACTCTGCCCTGCCTGCGGCATTGGCGGCCGCGTCATACCCCGCCCCCGCCCATGCCAACCCGTCGAGGATACCGGCCCGCACCGCCGCATCGTTTTCACCGATGCCGCCGGTAAAGGCGATCCCGTCCAAGCCCCCCATCGCCGCGATCATGCTGCCCGCATGGCGCACGGCCCAATAGACGAAATGCTCCCGCGCGAACCTTGCCCGCGCCGTCCCCATCCGCGCCAGTTCGCGCATGTCGGATGCACCGCCCAGACCCAAGAGCCCGCTCTCGCGGTTCAATATCTGCCCCGCCTGCGCCACCCCGTGCAACTCGGCCAGCCGCAGCACGGCATTTCCGTCGATGCCGCCCGTGCGCGTGCCCATCGTCAACCCTTCAAGCGGCGAATAGCCCATCGTCGTGGCAACCGACCGCCCGCCCCGAATGGCGCAAAGCGAAGCCCCGTTGCCCAGATGCAGCGCCAACAGCCGCTCCGGCAATCGCGCGCCCAAGGCCCGCACCAGCCCCGCATAGCTGATCCCGTGGAACCCGTAGCGGCGCAGACCCAAAGCCTCGGCCTCCGGCGGCAGGGCATAGCGCACCGCCACCTCGGGGTTCGTCGCGTGAAAGGCCGTGTCGAAACTGGCATATTGCGGCAGATCGGGCGCAAGCTTGCCCAGCGCCCGGATGGCCGTCAGGTTCGCGGGGTTGTGCAGCGGGGCCAGCGGCACCACCCCTTCGATCCCCGCCACCACCTGCGGCGTGATCCGGCAGGGCTGCACCAGCTTCGCCCCGCCATGCACCACCCTGTGCGCGGCAAGCGTCAACCGCTCCAGCCCCGAGCCACGCTCGGCCAAAGCCTCAAGACAGATGGCCAGCGCCGCCGCATGGTCCGGCACCACGCGGCCCCCGCGCAAATCTCCCACCTCGACCCGCGCCGCCCCGCCGATCTCGGTCACACGGCCCGAGGCGATCTCGCCCAACCCCTCGTCGAACACCGCGATCTTGATCGAGGACGACCCTGCATTGACCACCAGCACCGCCATCACACCACCGCCTTCACCAGCCCCATCGAGGCAAGCACCGCCAGCAGCACGATGGCAAAGCGCCGGAACTCCTGCGGATCGGTCCGCAGGAAATGCCGCCCCCCCAGCCAATTGCCAAGGAACGTCAGCGGCAGCGCAATGAGCGAGGCATGGATCGTGTCCCAACTCACCAACCCGTGCCACCAGTAAAGCGGCGCGGAATACAGGTCCAAGAGCGGGAAATAGGCAATCAGCGTGGCGCGGAACACATTGGCCGGTATCGCCTGCGCCGCAAAGAACGCCGCAATCGGCAAGCCCCCCATCCCCGGCGCATTGGCAAGGCCCGAGACGATGCCGGCGGCGAAATTGCTTCCCCCCCGCCATTCGCCCCGCAACTGCCAGCCCGCCAAGAGCACCAGACACATCGCCAGCACATAGGCCGAAATCACTGCCCGCGCCGCATCCTCGGATATCCCCGTCAACGCCCACAGGCCCAAGGGCAACCCGACCGCCGCCCCCGCCAGCAGGAACCCGACCCGCCGCCAGTCCACATCCGCGCCCACACCCCGCCATGCCTGCAAGGACATGGCGGTTTCAAGGATCACGACCACCGCCACCATATGCAGCGGGTTCATCACAAGGCTGGAGGCAGCAACCACCAACGCCGAATAGCCAAACCCCGAATAGCCCCGCACGACCGAGGCGATCAGGACAGCCCCCGCCATCCAGACCGCCCCGCCAAGGCCGAGGTCAAAGGGCATCAGACGACCTGCGGACGCATATCCGCCTTGGAAATCCCCGCCACTTCCACGGGCTTCTTCATCGCATCGCGGCGGAACGGCTCGCCCAACTCCTGATTGATCAGCGCCTCGATCAGCGTGGTCTTGCCATGCTTCATCTGGTCCTCGATGGCCTTGGACAGCGCCTCGCGCAGCTCTTCCATCGTCTTGGCCTGCACACCCTGCAACCCGCAGGCCCGCGCGATGCCGGCATAGGACACCTGCGTATCCAGCTCGGTCCCGACGAAGTTGTCGTCATACCACAGCGTCGAGTTCCGCTTTTCCGCCCCCCACTGGTAGTTGCGGAAGACGACCATCGTGATCGCGGGCCATTCCGGCCGCCCGATGGCGGTCAGTTCCGTCACCGCGATCCCGAACGCCCCGTCACCGGCGAAACCGACAACCGGCGTGTCGGGGCAACCGATCTTGGCCCCGATGATCGACGGCAGACCGTAACCGCAGGGACCGAACAGACCCGGCGCCAGATACTTCCGCCCCGCTTCAAAGGTGGGATAGGCATTGCCGATGGCGCAGTTGTTGCCGATGTCGCTGGAAATGATCGCCTCTTTCGGCAGCGCCGACTGGATCGCGCGCCACGCCATGCGCGGGCTCATCCAATCCGGCTTGTCGGCGCGGGCGCGCTGGTTCCAGCTCGTGCCCGGATCGTCATCCTCGTGGTCCATGCTGGCCAGTTGCTGCGCCCAGCGGCTTTTCGTCGTGGCGATGGTATCGCGCCGCGCATCGCGCCCCGCATCCCCCGCCGACCCCGACAGCCGCGCCAGAATCCCCTCGGCCACCTGCTTGGCATCGCCCACGATCCCGACCGTGACCCGCTTGGTCAGACCGATCCGGTTGGGGTTGATGTCGACCTGAATGATCTTGGCCTCTTTCGGCCAGTAATCCAGCCCATAACCCGGCAGGGTCGAGAAGGGGTTGAGCCGCGTGCCAAGGCACAGCACCACATCCGCCTGCGCGATCAGCTCCATCGCGGCCTTCGAGCCGTTATAGCCCAAGGGTCCGGCAAACAGCGGGTGCGACCCCGGGAAGGCGTCATTGTGCTGGTAGCCCACACAGACCGGCGCCGTCAGCCGCTCGGCCAAGGCCATGCTCGCGGGGATCGCCCCGCCGATCACCACGCCCGCCCCGTTCAGGATCACGGGGAACTTGGCCGAGGACAAAAGCGCCGCCGCCTCGGCCAGCGCCGCCTCGCCACCCGAAGGACGCTCGAATTCCACGATGGCCGGAAGGTCGATATCCACCACTTGCGTAAAGTAATCCCGCGGGAAGTTGATCTGCGCCGGTGCAGAATGGCGCTTGGCTTGGCAAATCACGCGGTTCAGCACCTCGGCCACGCGCGAGGGATCGCGCACCTCTTCCTGATAGCAGACCATATCCTTGAACAACGCCATCTGTTCGACCTCCTGGAAGCCGCCCATCCCGATGGTCTTGTTCGCCGCCTGCGGCGTGACCAGAAGCAGCGGCGTGTGGTTCCAGTAGGCCGTCTTTACCGCCGTGACAAAGTTGGTGATCCCCGGCCCGTTCTGCGCGATCATCATCGACATCCGGCCCGAAGCGCGGGTGAACCCGTCCGCCATCATGCCGCCCGACCCTTCGTGCGCGCAGTCCCAGAACGTGATGCCCGCCCGCGGAAACAGGTCCGAAATCGGCATGAAGGCCGACCCGATGATCCCGAAGGCATTGTCGATGCCATGCATCTGCAACACTTTCACAAAGGCTTCTTCCGTGGTCATCTTCATCGCCGTCACTCCTGATCCTGCCGCGCCCGAACGCGCAACGCCTTGCCGCTTTCTACCCCCGCCCCTTGCCCGACATTAGGGCCAGACACCAGACCCGCTTAAGTCCAGAACACGGCGCCAAAGGGGGGCCGTCTGCCCCCCGCGGGGCGCAAGCGCCCCTCCCCCCGAGCATATTTGGACAAGCGTGAAAGCGGAACGCGGCAGGACGGATGTCCCCATGCTACCCGATCGCCCGTGCGATCCGTGCGATGCCTTCGCCGATCCGCGCGGGCTGGATCGAACTATAGGCAAGGCGATAGAAATTCCGCCGCTCCATCTCGGGCGCAAAGAACACGCGCCCCGGTTCGATCAGCACCCCCTCGCCGCGCAACTGCAAAGCCAGCGCTTCCGTATCCACCCCCTCGGGCGCCCGCATCCAGAAGGACGACCCGCCAAAGCCCCCCTGCCCCGCCACGGTCAGGCCATTCGCGGCAATCGCCTCCTCCATCGCCAACCGCCGCTTGCGGAACGCCGCCTTCATCCGGTTCACCAACGCGTCGTAATGGCCAAGCGACAGGAAATAGGCCACCGTCCGCTGCATATGCCCCGGCGGATGCCGCAACACCTGCCCCCGCAGCGCCCGCGCCTCGCGGATGAACCCCTCCGACCCCACAAGCCAGCCCAAGCGCAACCCCGGAAAGATCGACTTGGAAAACGATCCCGCATGCACCACCCGCCCCTCGGCGTCGAGGCTCTTGAGCGAGGGCGAGACAGGCCGCAGGAAGCTCATCTCGAATTCGTAATCATCCTCGACCACGATGAAATTCCGCTCCGACGCCGCCCGAAGCAGCGCCGTGCGCCGTGCCACGGGCAGGGTCGCATTGGTCGGGCAATGGTGGCTCGCCGTCAGAAGCACCACATCCACGCCTTGGGGCAGGGCTTCGGGCGGCAGGCCTTCTGCATCCACATCCACCGCCACGACCCGCGCCCCCGTCTGCGCGACCATGCCCCTGAACTGCGGATAGCAGGGGTTCTCCAGCGCCACGGTCTTGCCTGCGCCCAGCAGCACCTGCGCCGCGAGCCACAGCGCGTTCTGCGCCCCCATCGTCACCAGCACCTCGGACGGGCGCGCCACGATCCCCCGCCGCGGCAGGATGTTGCGCAGGATGTATTCGATCAGCATCGGATCATCCTGATCGTAGTAATCCCCCGTCAATGTCTCGAAATCCCGCCGCCCCAAAGCCTGCACCGCGCAAAGCCGCCAGTTCTGGTGGTCGAACAGCGTCGCATCCGCCTGCCCGTAGATGAAGGGATAGGGATAGGCCCGCCAATCCTCGGGCCGCTCCAGCCGTGGCTGCCCCGAAAAGCGCCGCCCCGTCACCGCCTCCCAATCCACCTTCTCCTCGCGCTTGGGCACGGGGCGAAAGGCGGGCTGCACCGGAACCCCCTCGCTCACATAATACCCCGACCGCCCCCTCGCCGTCAGGTAATCCGACGAGACAAGCTCGGTATAGGCCAGCGTCACCGTGATCCGGCTGACGCCCAGATGCTCGGCCAACCCGCGGCTCGACGGCATCCGGTCCCCCGCCCTGAACCGCCCCGACAGGATCCCTTCCGACACCATCTGCCGGATGCGCTGCTGCAAGGTTCCCGCAGCCCCCTGCGGCAAAAAGAAACTTTCGACCGGTATCGCCATCTGGCCTGATCCTCGCACTGATCTGGCTATATCGACGCAACCGCGCCCGCAGGGCAACCCCTTCCCGCTTTCACGCTTGCTCAAATATCCTCGGGGGGCTTCCCTGCCCGCAAGGCAAGCGCTCCGCCGGCAAAGGGGGGCAGACAGCCCCCCGCCGCACCGCCCCTGACCACCCGCGAAGAATTTTTGCCAGAAAATTCTTCCTCCCCCGCGCCCTTCCCACCGCCCCCGCTTTTCGCCTATCTTCCGGATAGTCGTCACGACAGGTTCACGCATGCGAGTATCCGGCCAAGGCCGCCATTTCCTTCTGCTCCAAGGCCCGCACGGCCCGTTCTTCCCGCAACTGGGCCGGATGCTGCACGCCGCAGGGGCAAGCGTGCATCGCGTGGGCTTCAACCGCGGCGACCATGCCTTCTGGGCGGACCCCGCGACCTACATCCCCTATCGCGGCACCCTCGACGACTGGCCCGCCACCTTCGCCCGCCTGATCGCCGACCACACCATCACCGACCTCGTCCTTTACGGCGACACCCGCCCGCTCCACGCCACGGCCATCGCCGCCGCGCGCGACGCGGGCCTCACCGTGCATGTGTTCGAGGAAGGCTACCTCCGCCCCTACTGGATCACCTATGAACGCGGCGGCTCGAACGGCCATTCCCGCCTCATGCAGATGACGCTGACCGAAATGCAGGCGACCCTCGCCCAAAGCGACCCCAGCCAACCCGACGCCCCCGCCCATTGGGGCGACATGCGCCAGCACATGTTCTGGGGCGCGCTCTACCACTGGTTCGTCTTCGCGGGCTTCTGGGACTACCGCGCCTACCGCCCGCACCGCGACATCTCGGTCTGGCAAGAGGCGAAGCTCCACCTCCGCCGCCTCCTCCTCCAACCCCTGCACAGGTGGGAGCGGAAATTTGCCACCGCCCGAATCCGCCGCGGCGGCTTTCCCTATCACATCGTGCTCCTGCAACTCGAACACGACGCCAGCTTCCGCGCCCATTCGCCCTTTTCCAGCATGGCGGACTTTGCCGAGACGGTGATCGACGGCTTCGCACGGGGCGCCCCGCCCCATCACCACCTCGTCTTCAAGGCCCACCCGCTCGAGGATGACCGCACCCCCCTGCGCGCGATGATCCGCGCAACCGCAGCCCGCCACGGCCTGTCCGCCCGCATCCATTTCGTGCGCGGCGGCAAACTTGCCCAACTGCTCGACCACGCCCGCAGCGCCGTCACCGTGAACTCCACCGCAGGGCAGCAGGCGCTCTGGCGCGGACTTCCGCTCAAGGCCTTCGGACAGGCGATCTATGCCAAACCCGAATTCGTCTCGACGCAAAGCCCCGCCGATTTCTTCGCAGCCCCCACCCGCCCCGATGCCCGCGCCTATCGCGATTTCCGCCGCTATCTGCTTGAAACCTCACAAATTCCCGGCGGCTTCTACTCTGCCTCCGGCCGCCGCGCGCTGCTCCGGCAGGTCGTCGACCTCATGCTTGCGGCCGAAGACCCCTATGACGCCCTGCGCATCGGCAACGCGTCCCCAAGGCAACAGTTCTATGCCATCGGCTGACCTTTCGGCGGTCCACACCCAAGTCACTTGGCAAATAACCCAGTCTTCCTGTAGTCTTGTCGTCAAAACTTGAGGCAAACTCCATTCAAGGAGCCCGGGCAGTGGCAATGTCGGTATCCAGCGGGGCCAAGGTCGTGGCCCTTTCGTTGCTTTGTGCAACCGTCGCCGCATGCGGTCTGCCGCGCAGCGGTCCGAACAAATCCGAAATCTACCGCGGTTCGGTGCTGAAACAGGGCGACGCCTTCATCGTGCAGGTCAACAGCCGCGTCACGCGCGCCACCTCGGTCACGCCCTCCTACGGCTTCTCCAACGCCTTCCTCAACGCGGGCGTCCTCGGCTCCGACCAGATCGCCGCGGGCGACAAGCTCTCGCTCACCGTCTACGAAAACGTCAAGGATGACCCGCTGCTCGGCAACACGGGCCAGCGCCTCTCGCAGCTCAACGAATTGCAGGTCGACGGTTCCGGCGAAATCTTCATCCCCTACGCGGGCCGCATCAGGGCCGCCGGCAAATCGCCCGAAGAACTGCGCAACGAGATCGCAGGCAAACTCGACAGCCAGACCCCCGACCCGCAGGTCATCGTCCAGCGCATCGCGGGCGACGGCTCGACGGTGTCGATCTCCGGCGAGGCGAATGCCCAAGGCATCTACGCCATCGAGCGCCCGACCCGCACGCTCTCGACCATGCTCGCCCGCGCGGGCGGGGTGAAGATCGAGCCGGGCCAGGCCATCATCCGCCTGACGCGGAACGGCCACACAGGCAAGGTCTGGCTGCAAGACCTTTACGAAAACCCCGCGCTCGACATCGCGCTGCGCCCCGGCGACCAGATCGTGGTGGAAAAGGACAGCCGCGCCTTCACCGCCCTCGGGGCCACCGGCGCACAGAACCGCGTGCCGTTCGAGACACAGACGCTGTCGGCCATCGAAGCCATCGCCATCGTCGGCGGCCTGAACACCAACATCGCCGACCCGACGGGCGTCTTCGTCTTCCGCAACGAACCGTCCGAAATCGCCAACGCCGTGCTTGGCCGCAACGATCTCGTCGGTGCGCAGCGCATGGTCTACGTGCTCGACCTCACGCAGCCGACGGGCATGTTCGAAGCTCGCGATTTCCTCGTGCGGGATGGCGATACCGTCTACGTCACCGAAGCGCCCTACGTGCAATGGCAAAAGACGATCAGCGCCGTCACGGGCACAACCTCGGCAGCCAATACGCTCACCGGCCAGTAACGGCCGTGGCCCCGCCCCCGATCACGACCGCCGCGGGCTTTCCACGGCGGTTGTTCTTTTTGAACGGCGGCTTTCTGGCCCCCCGCATCCGACGCATCCTTGCGCTTTGCGGTCACGAGCTGCGCTTCGGCATCCCGACTGCCGGCGACGGGCTGGTCGCCTGGGGCAAATCACCGACAGCATGGCGGGCAGAACGCATGGCGCAACGGCGCGACCTGCCGCTTGTCCGTGTCGAGGATGCCTTCCTTCGCTCGCTCCGCACGGGACGGCAGGGCGATGCCCCGCTCGGACTTCTGGTCGACCCTGTCGGGGTGCACTTCGACGCCTCGCAACCTTCCCTGATCGAACATCTGGCCGCGACCCATCCGCTCGACGACTCAACGCTGCTTGGCCGCGCCCGCGATGGCATCGCCCGTCTGCAAGCGCTCGACTTGTCCAAATACAACATTCACGACACCACGCTTCCGCCCCCCGCAGCGGGTTACGTTCTGGTGATCGACCAGACCCGGAACGATGCCTCCATCGCCCATTCCGGCGCTTCCGCGGTGACATTTGCCGAAATGCTGGCCCAAGCGGCAACCGACCACCCCTCTGCCCGCATCATCGTCAAGACCCACCCCGAAACCGCCCTCGGCCTGCGCGCGGGCCACTTCGATCCCGCCACCCTGCCGCCCAATGCCTCGCTGCTGACCGCCCCCGTCTCGCCTTGGGCGTTGCTGAACGGGGCCATCGCGGTCTATGCCGTTTCAAGCCAACTCGGTTTTGAAGCGATCCTCGCCGGACATCGGCCGCATATCTTCGGCCAACCCTTCTATGCCGGATGGGGCCTGACCTACGACCACGCCGCGATCCCGCGCCGCAAGCGCAACCTGACCCGTGCGCAACTCTTCGCCGTGGCGATGATCCTTGCGCCCACATGGTATGACCCCTGCCGCGACCGGCTCTGCACTTTTGAAGAGGCCGTCGACCAGTTCGAAGCGGAAACCCGCGCCTTCCGGCAGGACCGTGCCGGATATGTCGCCTTGGGCATGAGGCTCTGGAAACGCCCCCGACTGCAACAGGTCTTCGGGCGCGAACGGCCCGTCCGCTTTGCCGGAACCCCGCAAGGCGCCATCGCATCGGCACGCGCCACGAACCGCCCTCTCCTTCTCTGGGCCAATGCCGAACCCGACCTGCCGCCCGACCTTCGAGCCTACCGCTGCGAAGACGGCTTCCTGCGCTCTCGCGGATTGGGCGCAGACCTGGTCCCTCCGCTCAGCCTCGTCACCGATGACCTCGGCATCTACTACGACCCGCGCAGGGAAAGCCGCCTCGAACGTCTCATCGCGGCCCCCCTTCCCGCAGGGGGAGGGGCGCGGGCCGAACGCCTTTTGTCGCGCCTGATCGGCGAGGGGCTGTCGAAATACAATCTGGGCCAATCCGTGCCCGACCTGCCCGAAGGCCACCGCATCCTCGTTCCCGGACAGGTCGAGGATGACGCCTCCATCCGCCTCGGCGCGGCCAATGTCAGCACGAACCGCGCCCTGCTCGAAGCCGCGCGCGCGGCGAACCCCGACGCGGTGATCGTCTACAAGCCCCATCCCGATGTCGAAGCGGGCCTCCGCCCCGGTGCCATTGCAGAGGCTGATCTGGCCGGATTGGCCGACGCCATCGCCCGCAACGCTGACCCGATCGCCCTGATCGACGCCTGTGCCGAGGTCTGGACCATGACCTCGCTCCTCGGTTTCGAGGCGCTGATCCGCCGCAAACCCGTCACCACCCTCGGCGCGCCCTTCTACGCCGGCTGGGGTCTCACCCGCGATCTCGGCCCTGTGCCGGAACGCCGCCTGCGCCTGCCCGATGGCGGCAGACGCCCCCCCGTCGCGCTGCACGCATTGGTGCATGCCGCCCTTATCGCCTATCCGCGCTACTATGACCCCGTCACCCGCCGTCCCTGCCCGCCCGAGGTGGCGCTGGAACGGCTCGCATCCGGCAAATTCCCCGCGCCAGGCGCGCTGAACCGCCTGCTCGCCAAGGCACAAGGAGCCTTGGCGGGGCAATCGTGGCTCTGGCGCTAGGGCCGCGTGAAACTTTGCAGGCACCCCGAATTCGGGCATTTGATCGTGAAGAGGGCACCGCTAACAGTGTTGCTATACAACCCGTAGACGTTCGATCCCGTGCCGCTGACGGTGCTGACCAAGGTATAAGTGCCCGCCGGCAGCGAATTGACATTGACCCAATTGCTGACATTGGGCGTTGGCACGGGCGAGGGCGCCACCGTAACCGTCGTGGTCGGCGATGCCGAAGGCGTCACGGTCGAGGTTGGTGACACCGTCGGCGTCGGACTGTCCACGGGCGTGGGGCTGACCGTCGGGGTCGGGCTGTCCACGGATGTCGGGCTGGCCGTGGTCGTCGGGCTGGCCGATGCGGTTGGCGTTACCGTGGCCGTCGGGCTGGCCGATGCGACAGGTGTCACCGTGCCCTGCGGCGTCGGTGTGCCGCCCGTCCCTTCGACAGCAACCGTGATCCCGGTTCCCGATTGCGCAATCGTATCGAGAGGGGCCCTTCCCTGC
This sequence comes from Paracoccaceae bacterium, assembly GCA_027489375.1. Classification (GTDB taxonomy): domain Bacteria; phylum Pseudomonadota; class Alphaproteobacteria; order Rhodobacterales; family Rhodobacteraceae; genus Paragemmobacter. The sequence continues at coordinate 316,793 of JAIXZW010000005.1, forward strand.
GCATCCAGCCCCTGAACGATGAAAACCACCGCCACGGCCGCCGCCCCGCCGATCCCGCCAAGGAGCAGCAGATATTCCGTCAGCGAAAGCCCGCTTTCCTCTGCAAGGAAAGCCTTGAAACCCGTTCCCCTATTGGAACGTTCGTCCTTTTTGAAAGCCATTTCAGGCGTGCCCCACCCGTTTGAATGGAGCAAAGACTAACCGAAGGGCGCTGTCGAACCAAGTAAGGTTTATTAATAAAGCACCTCTGGACGCTTTCAGACACACTTTTATCAGTAAATGTATCGAATTTGCTCGCCCCAGAACCGTTCCAGCCGACGCAAGAACTGGTTCACGTCTTCCATACCTGCCACCGACACGCCGCTCTTCACCGCAAGCAGACCTGCATGGCGACGGAACAACTCGGCGATCTGGCCCCGCATCCCGCGCCCCTTTTCCGTCAGCTTCACCCGCACCGAGCGGCGATCCACCTCCGACCGCTGGTGGTGCAGATAGCCAAGATCGACCAGCTTCTTCAGGTTGTAGCTGACGTTGCTGCCCTGATAATAGCCACGGGACTTCAACTCGCCCGCCGTCACCTCGTGCTCGGCGATGTTGAACAGCAAGAGCGCCTGCACGGGGTTGATCTCTTCCACCCCCAACCGCTCGAACTCGTCCTTGATCACATCCAGAAGCAAGCGGTGCAAACGCTCGATCAGCGCCATGTTTTCAAGATAGCCCTGCAATACCAGCGTTTCCGACCCGTCGCGGATCGCCACCTGAACCGTCATATTCGCGCCCTCCTGTCCAGCCTTCGGGTGACAGAATCGGCGCAAAATCCCAAGATCGGGTAAACGTCAGTCCGCCGGACTTCAGCCCTTCGGCACCAACCGCGCCCGCGCGAAAGCCGCGATTTCCGCAAGCAGCCCCGCAATCGGCGCGGGCGGCTCGGCCTGACCGAAGACCCAAGCCATCAGGTCCTGATCGTTCTCGGCCAGCAGCGCCTCATAAACCTCCAGCCGCGCCGCATCCAGCGTGCCCAGATGCGCATCCGCCCAGGGGCCAAGGATCAGGTCCATCTCCTTGGTCCCGCGCCGCCAGCTCCGCATCCCCATCCGCTTCAGGCGCGCCTCCGCCGTCTCGACCATGCCGTTCCTCATCCAAGCTTGAACCCGTAGGATGCGCACCCTAAGAGATGCGCCAACAAAACGCACCCTTGCCCCATCCAGCCCGAGGTTCAAATGGCTTTCCTCTCCGACACGCTCGCCCGCGTCAAACCGTCGCCCACCATCGCGGTCACGAACAAGGCCCGCGAACTGGCAGCGGCCGGGCGCGACATCATCGGCCTCGGCGCGGGCGAGCCGGACTTCGACACGCCCCAGAACATCAAGGACGCCGCCAAACGCGCCATCGACGCAGGGAAGACCAAATACACCGCCGTCGACGGCATCCCCGAACTCAAAGCCGCGATCTGCAACAAATTCCTGCGCGAGAACGGCCTGACCTACACCCCCGCCCAAGTGACCGTCGGCACGGGCGGCAAGCAGATCCTCTACAACGCGCTCATGGCCACCTGCAATCCGGGGGACGAGGTGATTATCCCCGCCCCCTACTGGGTCAGCTACCCCGACATGGTGGAGCTTGCGGGCGGCACCCCCGTTCCCTTGGTCGCAGGGATCGAGACGCAATTCAAACTCACCCCCGAACAGCTCGAAGCGGCGATCACGCCCAAGACGAAGTGGTTCATCTTCAACTCCCCCTCCAACCCCACCGGCGCGGGCTACACGCGGGCCGAGTTGAAGGCGCTCTGCGACGTGCTGATGCGCCACCCGCAGGTCTGGATCATGTCCGACGACATGTATGAACACCTTGTCTTCGACGATTTCGAATTCTGCACCCCGGCCGAAATCGAACCCGGCCTCTATGACCGCACGCTCACCTGCAACGGCGTGTCGAAGTCCTACGCCATGACCGGCTGGCGCATCGGCTATGCCGCCGGCCCCGTGTCGCTCATCAAGGCGATGGGCACGATCCAGTCGCAATCGACCTCGAACCCCTGCTCCGTCTCACAATATGCAGCGCTCGAGGCATTGACCGGCCCGCAGGATTTCCTCGCCGCCAACCGCACCCTCTTCCAGCGCCGCCGCGACCTCGTGGTCGGCATGCTCAATCAGGCAAAGGGCATCAACTGCCCCACACCCGAAGGCGCCTTCTACGTCTACCCCGACATCTCGGCCCTGATCGGCAAGACCACCCCCTCGGGCGTGACGATCACGAATGACGAGGTTTTCGCCTCGGCCCTGCTGGAAGACACCGGCGTTGCCGTGGTCTTCGGCGCGGCCTTCGGGCTTTCCCCGAACTTCCGCGTCAGCTACGCTACCTCGGACGCGCTGTTGCAAGAGGCCTGCACCCGCATCCAGCGGTTCTGTGCCAGCCTCGTCTGAAAGGTGAAGCCATGTCGGGCGACCTGCCTGAATTCTACTTCCGCATCCGCGAGAACGGCGCGACGGTGTTTCGGATCGATACCGAAAACCGCCAGCGCCGGATCGAGATGGAAGAGATCGCCGTCGTCAACGTCCGCAACGGCAACGTCAAACCCCACGGCGACCGCCCCCTGACCGGGGCGGAGACCAAGGCCATAGCCGACTGGATGGAAGCCCGCCTCGCCCTTCTGGCCAGCCGCGACATCGACGACATCTTCCGCGCCGTTGACCACATGAACCTGACCACGCAATGGGCGCAGTCGAAAGCGACCGACGACCAGCTCGAAGCCGTGACCGACACGCTGCTTCTGGCCATGCACGACCTGCGCTCGGTCCTCGTCCGCAAAAAGGCCGACCGCCTGCTCAAGGCGCAGAAGGCAGCGGAATAGACGGTCTTCCTGCGAAAGATCAGGGGGGCCTTCCGCCCCCCTCGCGGCAAAGCCGCTCACCCCCCGAGAGTATTTGAGCAAAGGTGAAGGGGAACGGGCTCCCCCCCTCTTTCACACTGGTTCAAATATCCTCGGGGGGTGAGGGGCGCAGCCCCGAGGGGGGCGGAAAGCCCCCCTGATTTTTCGCAGAAAAATCGTCAGCGCCGCGACCAGAAGCGCCACATCAGGCTCGATGCCGCAGCCATCAGCCCGACGCACAGGCCGACCCAAAGCCCCACGCCGCCGAAGCCGAATTTGAAGGCGAGAATGTAGCTCGTCGGTATCCCGATCATCCAGTAGCTCACCGCCGCAAGGGCCATCGGCACCCGCGTGTCGCGCACCCCGCGCAACAGGCCAAGCGCCATGACCTGCATCGCATCCATGATCTGGAACACCGCCGCCAGCGCCAGCAGCACCGTGCCAAAGGCCACGATCTCGGCCGCCTCGGGCTTGGTCATGTCCAGAAACAGCGACAGGATCGGCACGGGGGCTGCCAGCAGCAGCACCACCGTCAGCGCCCCGAACCCCAGCGACAGCGCAATCCCCGTCAGCGCCGCCACGCGCAAGGCCGCCGCATCTCCCGCCCCGTCGGCAAAGCCCGTCCGCACCGTCACCGCATTGGACAGCCCCAGATGCACCATGAAGGTGAGCGAGGCCACCTGCATCGCAATCCCGTGCGCGGCAAGCTGCACGGTCCCGATCCAGCCCATCATCAGCGCACTCGCCTGAAACATCCCGCTTTCCGCCAGCCCCGTCACCCCGATGGGCCAGCCCAGCCGGAACACCCGCGCCATCGCCGTCCAGTCGGGCCGCCAGAACCGTTGCCACAGCCGGAACCGCCGCAACTCGGGCAGCCAGCCCGCATAGACCGCCAGCACCACCAGCGTCAGCACCTGCACCGAAAACGAGGCGATGGCCGACCCCACCACGCCAAGCTCCGGCGCGCCGCCGTTGCCGAAGATCAGGAACCAGTTGAGCACCCCGTTCACGCCCACCGCCGCCAGCGTGACCCAGAGCACCACCTGCGTCCGCTCCAGCGCCGCAAGATAGCTCTTCAACGCCATGACGAGCAGCGCCGGAACCATCCCCAGCCCCGCCACGCGCAGGAAATCCTGCGCCAGCGCCGCCACCTCGGGCTTCTGCCCCAGCGCCAGCAGCACCGCGCCGGAATTCCAGAACAGCGGATATGTCAGCACCCCGTAGCCAAGCGACAGCCACAGCCCCATTCGCGTGTCGCGCCGGACCTGCGTTTCATCCCCCTCGCCAAGGCTCGCCGCCACCATCGGCATCACCGCCTGCGCGAAGCCCGAGCCGAGGATGAAGACGACAAAGAACGAAGACCCGCCGATCACCACGGCGGCCAGTTCCGCCACCCCGTACCAGCCCAGCATCACCGTATCGACGACATGCAGCGCCATCTGCGCAAGATGGCTGCCGATCAGCGGCAGGCCAAGCGCAAGCGTTGCCCGCGCGTGGGCCGGATATGAAGTGTTTTGGGTCATGACAAAGACCTATCCGCCGCTGCCCCGTCGGGCAAGCCGCTGCAGAACGGCGATATCAGCTTTCCGCTTGAAACATGCGGCCACAGCCCGCTAGGCTTTTTGTTAACATTTATTGATATGGAGTTGCCCGCAAGGCGGCAGCCTTGGGGTGCGGATAGACATGATCGCTTTGAGCTGGCTGTTCTTTCACGCGGTAGCCGCAACCTGCATCGCCTATCTTCTGGCCCTCGTCACGCAAGGTCTCGGCCTTGGCGTCGCCATCGCAAGCCTGATCCTCGGCGGCGTGGTAGCGCTTTACCCAGCGCGCCGCTTCGCCCCCCTGCTCCGCCTGCCGCGCGGTCCGCTGGAATGGGTGCTCGCCCTTGTCATCTTCGCCTTTTGCGTGGCGCATTTTCAGGGCGTCCTCACCGTCGGGCCGGACAGTTACGGCACACGGGACGTGAACAACTTCGGGGATATGCCGCTCCATATCAGCTACATCCGCTCATTCGTCGACGGCACGCGCTTCCCGCCCCCCAATCCCGGATTTCCGCAAGAGCCGCTGCGCTACCCGATCGGGGCGGATTACTACAGCGCACTGTGGGAGACACTGGGCCTGCGCACCGAATTGCACCTCTGGCTCACCGGCTCCTTCGCCACCTTGATCTGCATCGGCCTTCTGCTCCGCTTCGGCGGATGGTGGGCGCTCGGGGGGCTGTTCCTCAACATCGACCCCATGACGGTGGTGCGCCTCCTGACCGACCCCGACTGGTCTGGCGTCGATTTCCAGAAACCGACCGCCTTCAAGAACCTGACCCTCGCCCTGATGGTCCCGCAGCGGAGCATGCTGTTCGGCCTGCCGATCGGGCTGATCCTGATCCTCGCCGTCGAAGCTCACGTCTCGGGCAGAAGGTCACTGTCAAGGACCGAACAGATAGCGCTCGGACTGCTCTGGGGCGTCATGCCCCTCTTCCATCTTCACGCCTTTGTCGCGGTCAGCCTGATCCTCGCCCTGCTGGCCTTGGCGTATGGCGGCCTCGGCGGAGTGGTCCGTCTGGTCTCGGGCCCGATGGCCCTCGTCGCCTACGGCCCGGCCACGCTGCTCGTGCTGCATTCGACCGCATGGCTGCAAAAGGCAAGCGTCGCCTATCTGTCCCTTGGCTGGACCAAGGGCGACACACCCTTTGCGCTGTATCTGTGGAACAATTTCGGCCCTTGGCTGCTGGTCCTTCCCGCGCTGGCCGCCGCGCTCTGGTTCGGGCGTGGCAGGCAGGGCAATGCAGCGAATGCGGTCCTCTTCGGGGGAATGCTTCTGCTGTTTGCCCTCTTCTTCACCGTCATGCTTGCGCCGTGGAACTGGGACAACATCAAACTCATCGTCTGGCCGTGGCTCCTCATGCTCGCCCTTGCCGACCGTCTCCTCCAACCCCGCCTCGCTACGCGCTTCGCGGGCCTCGTGCCCTATGTCTTTGCGTCGGTCCTTTTCCTGCCGACAGTGGTTCTGCTTTGGGTCTCGCTCGGAAGCGGCGGGCCATACGGCTACGGCACCATCGGCCGCGACGAGGTGATCTCGGCCGACGCCGCCGTCGAAACCCTGCCCCGCGATGCCGTCTTTGCCACGGCACGCCGGCACAGCCACCCGCTCGACTGGCTGGGCAGGCTCCGCGTTCTGGGATACGAAAGCCACCTGTGGTCACATGGCATCGACAGTGCGCAGCGCGACAAGCTCTTGAAACGGCTGATGCAGGGGGAACCCGGCTGGCGCGAAGCCGCCATCGCCCTTGGCGCCGACTACATCTTCTGGAGCCCTTCGGAACGTGCGGAATACGGAGACGGCCCGCGCCCGTGGATGGCAGAGTTGCGGAATGTCTCGACGATGCCGGACTATGCGGTCTATGAGATTCCCAAACCGTAATCTTCGCAAAGGTATCCCATGCTCACCCTTTACGGTGTCTACCGTTCCCGCGCCTCGCGCCCGCTCTGGCTTCTGGCCGAGACGGGAACCCCCTTCGCCCATGTTCCGGTGATCCAGGCCTATCGCCTGCCGCAACCCGTCGGCGCGGAGGCACCGCTCAACACCTCCTCGCCCGAATTCACCGCGATCAATCCGCAGGCGCAGATACCGGCGCTGAAAGAGGGCGACCTCGTGCTGACCGAAAGCCTTGCGATCACCCTCTACATCGCCCGCCGCTACGGCGGCGACCTTGGCCCGCGTTCCGACGCCGAAACCGCGTTGATGGAGCAATGGGCGCTCTTCGCCGCGACGTCGGTCGAGGGTCCGGCGCTCGAGATGTTCTACCCCCTCGCCTCCGGCACGCCCCTGACGCCGGAACAGCAGGCCACCGTCAACGTCTCGGCCGAAAAACTCCGCCGCCCCTTCACGCGCCTGAACGCCCATCTGGCGGCCCATCCCTATATGCTCGGCGGGCGCTTCACCGCAGGGGATATCGTCGTGGCCGAATGCGTGCGCTACGCGCAGGGCAACGCCGCGCTGATGGCGGAATTTCCGGCGCTCAAAGCATGGCTCGACACCTGCCAGTCGCGTGACGGGTTCAAGTCGATGTGGGCCGGACGCATGGCCGAACCGGCGTAACGGCGAAGCCTTCGGTTGCAGTCGGGCGGAAAAGGAAACGCGACCCGCGTTTCCCCGCCCGCATCGCTCCCGCGCCGCGTTCCCGTCGGACCCGCTCGCCTTGGCAGGCCAGCGCCCGACCCGGCGGGCGAGAAGCGCCCGCCGTGGGCGGGGCGGGCGCTGGCCGGCGGCCTTGGGGGCCACCGGCGGATGGCGGAACCGACAGCACATGGCAAAGGCACAGGCCTTTGCCAAATCCAACGTCCTCCCGTTGCAGCTTCCCCCTAACGTCCAGCGAATTGATCGTAGGGTGCGCACTCGATGCGCACCACGACACCCCACCGCACAGGTGCGCAACAAGTGCGCACCCTACGCCTCACTTCACATATTTCCGCCAGTCATGCTCTTCCCTGAACCCCAGAACCTCGCGGATCTTGCGGTTCGAAAGCAGGCTCTCGTGCGGCCCGACCTCGCGCGACAGCGGCACATTCGGGAAGAACCGCTTGAGCAGTTCCGCATTCTCCTGCGGCACGGAATTCGTGTCGTTGCAGGCGTTGAACACCTGATACCCCAACCCGTCCTTCTTCAGACACAGGTCCACGATCTGCCCCAGATCGCGCGCGTCGATGTAGGAAAACGTGATCCGCCGCCGCCGCCCCGGATCGTCCTTGAGCGGCGGGAAGACGGTCGCATATTCATGCGGCTCGATCACATTCCCGATCCGCAGCGCATAGATGTCTGCCCCCGACCGCCGCTGGAAACTCTGCGCCGTGACCTCGTTCACCTTCTTGGACATGCCATAGCTGTCCATCGGGTCGATGGGATAGTCCTCGTCCAAAGGCAGCACCTTGGGGTCCACCACCCCGTCACTGAAACAGACCCCGTATGTCGTCTCGGAGGATGCCACGATGATCTTGCGGATGCCCATCTTCACCGCCGCCTCGATCACGTTATAGGTGCCCATGACGTTGACGCGATACGTCTCGTTGTCCGGCGCGATCTTCAGCGCGGGGATGGCCGCGAAATGCACCACGGCATCAAACAGGCGATGCCCCTTGCCATCCTCCATCTCGTCATCTCCGGCATAGGCGCTCATCGCGTTGAACATCTGGCCGCTGTCGGTGATATCCGCGATCAGGTCCGCCACCCCCGGATGCCGCAGCGGCACGCGGTCCACGTTCAAAACCCGATGCCCCTGCGCCGCCAGATAGGCCACCACATATTTGCCGGCCTTCCCAGACCCACCCGTGAACAGAACGCGCATGACGACCTCCCTTGGAAAAATGCGTATCAGAGTGTATATTGCAATGTGCAATCTTCAAGGGAGCCACCCATGACCCGCCTCGCCACCCCGAATATCTGCACCATGACCGAATTGCGCGAACCGCAAAAGGTCTTCGACCGCGCAAACGGCGAACCCGTCGCCATCCTCAAAAATTCCGCCCTCGTCGGCTACCTCGTCCCCGCCGAAGCGGTGGGCAAGGTCGACGCCCGCTACGCGACGATGGACGAACTGATGGAAGTCCTCGAAAGAAGCCGCGAACGCGTCCAGCCCGTCCTCGACTACCTGCGTGACAAATGACCCATATCCTGTTGAGTGCCGAGTTGGTCGATCGTATCCACGACCACGTTCTTAACCCCGGCGAATTGTCCGGCCGCGCCCTGAACAAATCGCTCGAGGGTGCCTTGGCACGGGTCGAGAACCGCCTTGCCTATGGCATGATCGATGATGTCTTCGATCTGGCGGCCGCATATGCCATCGCCATCGCGCAAGGGCATTGCTTCAACGATGCCAACAAGCGGACCGCGTTTCGCGCGATGCACGCCGTTCTCGCGCTGAACGGCGTGCAGATGATGTTCGAAACAGAAGAAGCGGGCCAGACCATCATCCGCGCCGCCCAACGGCTGCTCGACGAAGGCGAACTCGCCCTCTGGCTTCGCAAACGCGCCTGACCCCTACATCTTGCGCCCCATCCCCCTTAGATGGTCTAATCCCGCCCCACAGGGCAGCATAAAGAATCGAGCACAGAATGGCCGACGACCTCCTCTCCTCGGGCGAGACCACCTATGACGCCTCCTCCATCGAGGTTCTCGAAGGTCTCGAACCCGTCCGCAAACGGCCCGGCATGTATATCGGCGGCACCGACGAACGCGCGTTGCACCACCTTGTGGCCGAAATCCTCGACAACTCGATGGACGAAGCCGTCGCAGGCCATGCCACGCGGATCGAGGTGGAGCTTCACGCCGACAACTCCATCACCATCCGCGACAACGGGCGCGGCATCCCGATCGACCCGCACCCGAAATTCCCCGGCAAATCCGCGCTCGAGGTGATCCTCTGCACCCTCCACGCGGGCGGCAAATTCGGCGGCGATGCCTATGCCACCTCGGGCGGCCTGCACGGCGTCGGCGCATCGGTCGTCAACGCCCTCTCCGACATGATGAAGGTCGAGGTGGCGCGCAACAAGGAGCTCTTCACCCAATCCTTCTCGCGCGGCATCCCGCAAGGGCCGGTGGTCAAGGTCGGCCCCGCCCCGAACCGGCGCGGCACCACCACCACCTTCCACCCCGACCATGAAATCTTCGGGTCGCAAACCTTCAAACCCGCCCGCCTGTTCAAGATGGCGCGGTCCAAGGCCTATCTCTACTCCGGCGTCGAAATCCGCTGGAAGACCGCCGTCAACGATGGCGAAACCCCGCTGGAAGCCACCTTCCACTTCCCCGGCGGCCTTGGCGACTATCTCTCGGACACGCTGCAAAAGACCACCACCTACGCCGACCGCCCCTTTGCGGGCAAAGTCAGCTTCACCGAAAAATACGGCGTCCCCGGCTCGGTCGAATGGGCGATCAACTGGACGCCGGTGCGCGACGGCTTCCTGCAATCCTACTGCAACACCGTCCCCACCCCCGAAGGCGGCACGCACGAGGCGGGCTTCTGGGCCGCCATCCTGCGCGGCATCCGCGCCTATGGCGATCTGGTCAAGAACCGCAAAGCCGAACTCATCACCCGCGACGACCTGATCTCGGGCGGCTGCGCGCTTGTCTCCTGCTTCATCCGCGAACCGCAATTCGTCGGCCAGACCAAGGACCGCCTCGCCACGGAAGAGGCCGCCAAATGGGTCGAAGGCGCGGTCCGCGACCACTTCGACAACTGGCTCGCCAATGACACCAAATCCGCAGGCGCGATCCTCGACTTCCTCGTCCTGCGCGCCGAGGAACGCCTCCGCCGCCGTCAGGAAAAGGAAACCGCCCGCAAGACGGCAACGAAGAAACTCCGCCTCCCCGGCAAGCTGACCGACTGCTCCTCGAAAACGCGCGAGGGAACCGAACTTTTCATCGTCGAAGGCGACTCGGCGGGTGGCTCCGCCAAAGGCGCCCGCGACCGCGAAACGCAGGCGCTCCTGCCGCTCAAGGGCAAGATCCTCAACGTCCTAGGTGCGGCCTCGAACAAGCTGCACGAGAACAGCGAAATCCGTGACATCTGCGAAGCCCTCGGCGTCGGCATGGGCACGAAATTCAAGGTCGACGACCTGCGCTATGACAAGATCATCATCATGACCGACGCCGACGTCGACGGCGCACATATCGCATCACTCCTGATGACCTTCTTCTTCACCCAGATGCGCCCGCTGATCGACAAGGGCCACCTCTACCTCGCCTGCCCGCCCCTCTACCGCCTGACGCAGGGCGCAAAGCGGCTCTACGTGGCCGACGATGCCGAGAAAGAACTCTGGCTCGCCAAAGGTTTGGGCGGCAAAGGCAAGATCGACGTCCAACGTTTCAAGGGTCTGGGCGAGATGGACGCCAAAGACCTCAAAGACACCACGATGAACCCCGCCACGCGGAAACTGATCCGCGTCAGCATCGACGAGGACGAACCGGGGATGACGGGCGACTTGGTGGAACGGCTGATGGGGAAAAAGCCGGAACTGCGGTTCCAGTATATCCAGGAAAACGCGCGGTTTGTGGAAGAGTTGGATGTGTGAGGTTACCTTTTGAAGTTGAGAAATTTAAGGTTTAACTAATGCTCTCCATGCTGATCGACTTCTCAGATTACAATCGCGCGCGGCGAAATGTTTTAATTTGCTCGATCTCAATCTTGTTGGTGTCATCTGCAACCATTACATCTAGCAAGATGTCTATACTTGGGTTGGAGTTTTTGATTTCTCAAACAAAGCTAGTCGCTGCTCTACAGATTGCTCTAAGCTTTCTGTTCGCCGTGTACTGCCTTTATACGCTGGGTCGCACCCCAAGATTAATAATGCGCGAAATCTATCGTTTTGACCGCGCGTGGGAGAAGAAAACCAGAAAAGAAGTGCAGGAAATGTATCGGGCGCGAGATCCAGATTACGAACCATGGTCTTCGCCGTACGATGATGACGATGGGTATCTTTACCTTGGTTTAGCAACCCGTAGGAGCAGAAGAGCGACGATCTTTACAGTTGGATATTACTTGGATCGAATGGTTACGCTTATTGTGTCATTCGGTGTTCCAGTAGCGTTTTTCAGCGTCGCCTTCTTTTGCCCTAAATTCCTGAGAAATCTGATTGGCAACTAACGGTCTGTGCGTGCGGACGCTACGTGTGCATAGAAGATTGGGGCTTTATTAGCCAGCTCAGGGTGCGCACTCGCTGCGCACTACGTCACCCGCGCAAAGGTGCGCAACAAGTGCGCACCCTACATATTCCGCGTTTCCAACCACACACCACCTAGGCACCACCCACCCTTAACCCCCTCTTAACCCTCCCCACCCCACACTCCCCCTTGCCAGCAAACTTAATGTATGCATATAAATGTGGGACTGGGACGAGGCCAAACGCCAAGCAAACCTGACCAAGCACGGCATCGATTTCGCCGTGCTGTCGGAATTCGACTGGTCGTCGGCACAGGTCGAACCCGACCTCCGCCGCGCCTATGGCGAAGAACGGCTCAACGCCTTTGGCCTGATCGGCGAACGCCTTTATGCCCTGACCTATACCATGCGCGGCAGCACCTACCGCGCCATCAGCCTGCGAAAGGCAAATTATCGGGAATACCTGCGATGGATCAGCCGCGAAACGTAAAGCCCAAGATCATCCCGCCCACACCGGAAGAAGACGAAGCCATCAACCGTGGCATCGCCGCCGATCCCGACACCTATGAATGGACCGAGGAAAACTTCGCCCGCGCCCGCCCCGTCTGGGACTTCCCCGAACTCGTCGAAATCCTGCAAAAACACGGCAAGCTCGGCCGCCCGCCCCTGCCCGAGGCCGAGCGCAAGCAGCGCGTCACGCTCCACCTCGACCGCGATGTGCTGGCAGCCCTCAAGGCCGAAGGCAAAGGCTGGCAAACCCGCGCCAATGCCGCGCTGCGCCGCGCCTTGGGGTTATAGGCGACCGCCACCCGCTGGCCCAACGTCCGAAACGTTTCGTGACCCAAAACACGACGCCTGCATGCAACGATCGAAGCTAAACTACCCTTGGTTGCAAATTCGGGCAACCCCGTAGGCTGCGCACTCGCTGCGCACCAACCCACGCCAAGGTGCGCAACACGTGCCGCACCCTACAGGATCACTCCTGCAACCCCTTCACATATTCCGCCAGTTGCACCAGCCGCAGCGGTGTCGGCGTCTCGATCCCGTCGCCCCCGTCGAAAAGCACCGTCTCGCTCTCCAGAAGCTCCTTGAACTCGGGCATCACGCGCCCCGCGTCCCGCCCCGTATAGCCCCAGATTTGCGCCATCACCCGCGTGCCGGGGAACACCCCGCCATTCTTTGCCGAAAGCTGCGTCAGATCGGCGGGCTTCTTTGCCAGCCCCGCCGCCGCCTCGCCATCGCCCTTGCCCGACACCCCGTGACAGGCCACGCAATGCTCGGCGAAGTCCTGCGCTCCCGTGGGCACCGACGCCGCCTCGCGCCCCGGCATCACACAGGCGGCCAGCACCGCCAGAACCGCCATGCCAAGGGGATAGATGAACACGCGCTGCATAGGGGCCTCCATTAACCAGTCTTTCCCCGACAGAACCACGAAGCGCCATCCAAGGGCAAGCCTCAGACCACGCGACCCCCCTCCAGCCGCACGATCCGGTCCATGCGCGCCGCAAGCTCCATGTTATGCGTGGCGATCAGCGCCGAAAGCCCCGTCTCGCGCACCAATTCCATCAGCGCCGCAAACACCGTCTCCGACGTTCCGGGGTCGAGGTTCCCCGTCGGCTCGTCCGCAAGCAGCAGCTTCGGCCCGTTGGCCAAGGCACGGCAGAACGCCACCCGCTGCTGCTCGCCCCCCGACAGCGCCGCAGGCCGGTGGTCGGCCCGCGCAGCAACCCCAACGCGGGCCAAAAGGTCCATCCCCCGCGCCACCGCGTCACGCTTGGCAACCCCGTTGGCAAGCTGCGGCAGCACCACATTCTCCAGCGCCGAAAACTCGGGCAGCAGATGGTGGAACTGGTAGATGAACCCCACATCCGACCGCCGCGCCTCGGTCCGCGCGCGGTCCGACAGGCCCGCCATCTCGCGCCCCGCATGGACGACACGGCCCGTATCGGCCACATCCAGAAGCCCCGCGATATGCAACAGCGTCGATTTCCCCGCGCCCGAAGGTGCCACCAAAGCCACCACCTCGCCCCGCGCCACCGACAGCGTCGCCCCGCGCAGCACGATCACTTCCGAAGGCTTGCCCCGGTTGTAACCCTTTTCGATCCCCTCCAGAACCAGCGCCTCACTCATAACGCAGCGCCTCCACCGGGTTCATCCGCGCCGCCCGCCGCGCAGGGAAAAGCGTGACGACAAAGGACAGGAACAGCGACAGCGACACCGCCGACAGCACGTCCTGCCCCTGCAACTTCGCCGGCAGCGCATAGATGCCGCGAATCGACGGATCCCAGACCCCGCCCCCCGCAAGGTAGTTCACCGCCGAAAAGATCGGGTCGATGTAGATCGCGAACAGACACCCCAGCACCACCCCGCAGGCCGTCCCGACCAGACCGGTAGAGGCGCCGCAAATGAAGAACACCCGCAGCACCGCCCCCTCGGTCAGACCCATCGTCCGCAGGATGCCGATGTCGCGGCCCTTGTTCTTCACCAGCATGATCAACCCCGAAATGATGTTCATCGCCGCGATCAGCACAAGGATCGACAGGATCACGAACATCACATTGTCCTCGATATCCAGCGCCCGCAGGAACGCCCCCGCCGAATCCCGCCACGTCCACACGAGCGCCCCCTCGCCCGCCGCCGACATGACACGCGGGGCATAATCTTCGACCGCTTCGGGACGGGCGAGCGTCACGTCGATCTCGTCCGCCATCCCCTCTCGGTTGAAATAGCTCTGCGCCTCGTCGAAGGGCATGTAGATGCGCGTGCGGTCGATGTCATAGCGCCCTGCGGTGAAAACATAGACCACCTCGTAGGCATTGACCCGGGGGCTGGTGCCGAAGGCGGTCTTCACCCCCGTCGGCGCCACCAGCCGCAAGCGGTCGCCCACACCCACGCCCAGCTCGCGCGCGATGCCCGACCCGATGGCGATGCCCTCCCCGAAATAGGAAATGTCCCCCTCCGCCTCGGCCCCCTTGCCCACGCGCGGAATGGCTTCCAGATCGGCTTGCCGGATCCCGTAAACCTCGGCCCCGGTCGAACCCTCGCCCGCCGTGACCATCACCTGTCCGCGGATCAGCGGTGCGGCGCGGGTGACGCCCTCGACCTGCGCCACCGCCGCGGCCCGCGTGTCATAATCGGCAAAACCCTTTTGCAGCCGCCCGTCCTCGTCCACCCGCCCTACGGAATAGACCGTGACATGGGCATTGGCACCAAGGATCGTGTCCACGAACTCCGCCCGAAACCCCGCCCGCACCGCCAGCGTGGCGATCAGGGCAAAGACAGCCAGCGTGATCCCGACGAGGCTGATCCACGTCATCACCGAAACCCCGCCCTCGGCCCGCCGCGCCCGCAGGTATCGCCACGCGATCATCCACTCATATGGCGCAAAAGGCCTGGTCGCCGCCATTGTCCCACCCGTGCTGAATTCGCCCGCACCCTGCTTGCTCGCCCCTCCCCCGTCAAGACAAGGCCGGTCACGAAAGCGAAGGCCGGCTCGGCGCCACCGGAAAGATGCGCCCGGCGCCCCCTCAGCCCTCCCGACCAAGGATATCCGCGGCCAGTTGCCGCGTGATCGGTCGGCCTTGGGCCAATGACACCGCATCGAGCGCCGCCACCAGTTTGCGGGCGGTGTTGAGCGACCGCTCCATCCGCTGCACCATGTAGGGGATCAGGTTCGGCGGCACGGCGATCTGGCGATCCGCGAACAGCTTGATCAGAACCGCCGACAAAAGCGCGTCATCCGGCGCCTCCAGCCGCGTCAGGCTGGCCGCCTGCAAACGGCTTGCAAGATCGGGCAGACGCAAACCCCAGTCGCGCGGCGGGGTTCGGGCCGTGACCAGCAGCGCCGCCCCCTGGGTGACGATGTTGTGCAGGTGGAAAAACGCGGCCTCACCCTCGCGGTCGCCTGCGACGGCTTCGGCATCCTCGACCGCGACGCAACCGTTGGCGGTCAGGCTTGGAATATCCGCATCGGCAAGCGACGCCGCACGCACGAGCGTCGCCCCCGTCGCCTGCGCCCAAAGATGGGCAAGGTGCGTCTTGCCGCTGCCCCTTGGCCCGACGATCAGCATCTTGCCCCCGGGCCAGCCTTGCCACGCCTCCACCGCCGCCAGTGCGGGGGCGTTGGTGGGGGAAACGAAGAAATCCTCGCGGCGGAAGGTTTCGGCCACGGGCAGGTCAAAGGCGAGCTGGCGTGTCACTCTTGAACGTCGTCCTCGGGGGCCGGGCGGCCGGCAAGGCCACGGTAAAGCATGCTCGACTGGTAGTGCGCGATCCCGAAGCGGGCAAAGACGCCGATCGAGGCCGCCACGGGAACGGCCACCAGCATGCCGACGAACCCGAAGAGCGACCCGAAGGCCGACAGGGCGAACAAAAGCCAGACGGGGTGCAAACCCACGGAATTGCCCACAAGCTTCGGCGTCAGGATATTGCCTTCGATGAATTGGCCCACGGCGAAGATCGCGGCGATGAGACCGATCGAGACCCAGTCGCCCCAGAACTGGAACAGCGCAAGCCCGATGGCAAGCGACCCGCCGACAAGCGAGCCGACATAGGGAATGAACGTGATTGCCCCCGCAATGGCCCCGACGACAAGGCCGAATTGCAGCCCCGCGAGCATGAGGGCGACCGAATAGAAACTGCCGAGCAGGAGGCAGACCGAAAGCTGCCCCCGCACGAAGCCTGCCAGCACGGCGTTGATCTCGCGCCCAAGCCGCCGGATCACGGGGGCATGGTCGCGGGGCAAAAGCCCGTCGAGGCGGGCGACCATGTGGTCCCAGTCGAGCAGCATGTAGAAGGCGACGACGGGGACGACCACGATGAAGATCACCGCCGACACCAGCGACATGGCCGAGGTGAGCAGCGTTTCGGCAAGCTGGCCGCCCTTGGCCTGAATCCCTTGGGCGATCTGCGCCAAGGTCTGGCGGATCGTCGAGGTGCTGTCATTCAATTCGGGGAAGCGTTCGGTCAGGAAGGCTTGCAGACGGGCCGCAATGGTCGGTGCCGCGTTGATCAGTCCGGTAAGCTGTTCGACCAGCGTCGGTATCACGGCAAGCACCAGCAATACAGCGATCAGCAGCGCGACGAGCGAAATGGTGACGGTCGCCCCCACGCGCGACAGGCCCGCGCGTTGCAGCCGATCGGCCACGGGGTCGAGGAAATAGGCGATGGCCCCGCCGACGAGGAAGGGAAGGAGCACATCCCCGAGCAGCCAGAGCAGCAAAAGGAACACCGCAGTCGCGATGCCCCATGTCAGAAGCTGTTGCCGCACGGGCAGGGCCATTCTCGCGCCTTTCGGTTTCCGGTCGCGAACATATCACCATCGCCACGGTGCGGTGCAAGGGGGGAGGGGTGTTCGGGCGGGGCGACGGTGACAGGACGCCGGGGCGCTGCCCCGGACCCCGGAGTATTTGGGCAAAGGTGAATGGGGGCTTGGGTGGGGTTGGGCGGCCTCACGTCAAAGGGCGATGACTTCGGACCTCTGGCGCTTCCCCTCCCCCTCGCGGGGAGGGGATAGGGGTGGGGGGCGTCGGCGGGCGCGACTGCGGTCGGGCCACGACCATCGCCCTTCGCCACATGCGCCCGTGGTTGCCTGCCCCGCCGCTTCCCGCTAGGAACGCGGGGAAACCCTTTCGCGAGGCCTGTCACATGCGTCTGTCCCGTTACTTCCTGCCCGTCCTCAAGGAAAACCCCGCCGAGGCGCAGATCGTCTCGCACCGCTACATGCTGCGGGCGGGGATGATCAAGCAGCAGGCGGCGGGGATCTATTCGTGGCTGCCGCTGGGGTTCCGCGTGTTGAAGCGCATCGAAGAGATCGTGCATCAGGAACAGGTGCGGGCAGGCCATATCCCGCTTTTGATGCCGACGCTGCAACCCGCCGACCTGTGGCGGGAGTCGGGGCGCTATGACGACTACGGTCAGGAGATGCTGCGCATCACCGACCGGCAGAAGCGCGAGATGCTTTACGGGCCGACCAACGAGGAGATGATCACCGACATCTTCCGCAGCCACGTCAACAGCTACAAGGACCTGCCGCTCACGCTCTATCACATCCAGTGGAAGTTCCGCGACGAGATGCGTCCGCGCTTCGGCGTGATGCGGGGGCGCGAGTTCCTGATGAAGGACGGCTACAACTTCGACATCGACAAGGACGCGGCGCTGCACGCCTATAACCGCCATATGGTCAGCTACCTGCGCACCTATGAACGCATGGGGCTGACGGCGATTCCGATGCGCGCGGCGTCCGGTCCCATCGGCGGGGACAATACGCATGAATTCCTCGTGCTGGCGCAGACGGGCGAGTCGGAGGTGTTCTACGACGACCGCGTGACGGCGCTGAAACTGGGGAGCCGCGAGATCGACTATGACGATCGCGCGGCGGTGGCCGATGTCTGCAAGGAATTCACCACGCTCTACGCCCGCACCGACGAAACGCATGACGCCGCCGTGTTCGAGGGCGTGCCGGAAGCGCATCGCAAGGTCGGGCGCGGGATCGAGGTGGGGCAGATTTTCTACTTCGGCACCAAATATTCCGAAGCGATGGGCGCCACGGTCGTCACCGACAAGGGCGAGAAGGTTCCGGTCGAGATGGGGTCGCACGGCATCGGCGTGAGCCGTCTTCTGGGCGCAATCATCGAGGCGAGCCACGACGACAAGGGGATCATCTGGCCCGAGGGGGTGACGCCCTTCCCCGTTGGCATCGTGAACCTCAAGCAAGGCGATGGCGCGGCGGATGCGGCCTGCGAGGGACTTTACAAGGCACTCGCCGCCAAGGGGCTGGAGGCGCTGTACGACGACCGCGACGAGCGGGCGGGGGCGAAGTTCGCGACGATGGACCTGATCGGCCTGCCGTGGCGCATCACGGTCGGCCCGCGCGGACTGGCGAATGGCGTGGTGGAACTGACCAGCCGCCGCACGGGCGAGTCCGAGGAGATGTCGCCCGAGGCGGCGGTGGACCGCATCGCGCAGATTTACGCGGGGCGCTGAGCCAACCGCGACACCGGAACGGGGGGGGGGCTTCTGCCCCCCCTTTTTCTTTACCCACGGCGCGACCGGCCCCGTCGCGCCCAAGGGTTTCCCGACCCGATGCCGAAGGAAAGCCCCCGTGGCATCCAAGGAACGGAAGCCGGAAACGGAATGCGCTGGACAGTCGGGCACCTTGCAGGGTTTCCTCGGCCCGTAACGTGAGAGGCGTAGCGTGTGAGGCGTTGCGTGGGAGGATCGGCATGGCGCGGGCTTTGGTGACTTGGGGCGGATGGGACGGGCACCAGCCCGATCTGGTGGCGGCACTCTTTGCCGGATGGCTGCGCGAAGCCGGCGTCGCGGTCGAGGTTCACGACACCCTCTCCTGCTTCGACGATCCCGCCCGTGTGACGGAATTCGACCTCATCGTCCCCGTCTGGACGATGAGCGAGATCGCCAAGGAACAGGCACTCAACGTTTCGGCAGCCGTGGCGGCGGGCACGGGACTGGCGGGCTGCCACGGCGGCATGTGCGATGCGTTCCGCGCCAATGTGGACTGGCAATTCATGACCGGCGCGCAATGGGTCGCGCATCCCGGCAATGACGGCGTTGAATATGGCGTGCGGATCACCAGCGGGCACGAGGTCGTCGCGGGCCTGCCGGATTTCGGCGTCAGGACCGAACAATACTACCTCCACGTCGACCCCGCCGTGCAGGTCCACGCGGTCTGCGATTTTCCTGTGGTCGAAGGACCGCATTCCGTGAACGGCGCGGTCGCCATGCCTGTCGTCTTTACCAAGGGCTGGGGCAAAGGCCGCGTCTATTACAACGCGCTCGGTCATCAGGCCAATGTGATCGACCACGGCGTTCCCGCCGAAATGCTCAAACGCGGCATGCTCTGGGCGATGCGGCGCTGATCCCCCGTCAGCCGCCGTTCAGGTACGCGTTCAGATAGGCCGCCTCTGCGGGCGTCAGCGGGCGCGGGCCGATGAGCATGGCCTGCAGAAGATCGACCTCGGCCCGCGCGGCGGCAAGACGCGCTCGGGCAGGCGCGACGGCCCCTTTGGCCGCCGCAAGCGCACGGTCAAAGCCGCTCGGGGACGGCACCGCGGGATAAAGCTGCTGCAGCCGGTCCTCGGGCAGGGCCGAAAGGGCAACATGATCCGCCGCAGCGCGCGCATAGCGGGCCAAAGTCCGTTGATAGGCCGCCTCGTCATGGCCGGTTACGGCACCCGTATCGTCACGCCGGGGGAAAAGCTGGGCCTTGTCTGCATCGTCCAGCGCGGCAAGACGGGCATGGTCCTCGGCAAAGGGGGCAAGACGGTCGATATCGGCCTGCCATGCCCCGCGGTCGAACGAAGGCCCGTCCGCGGCAAAGGCCCGCGCCCGTTCTGCCCGCGACAACCCTTGCAAACGGTCGACTTCGCCCTGCGCAGCGATCAATTCGGCTTGGGCACGCGAAAGGACGAGCAGTGCCTCGGCATAGGGGGCAAGCCGGTCAAGCCGTTCTGCCAATGGCGCATCGAAGTCCGACAGCACGCTCCCGTCCGAACCGGAATGGATCGGCGCGGACTCCGGCGGATTTACCGGCGGCCCCGCAGGCGTGCCACCCGACCCGCCACCCGACCCACCACCCGTTCCGCCACCCGTCCCTCCACCCGAACCGCCGTCGCTCCCACCGTTCCCCTTGCCATTCCCGTTGTTCCCCTTGCCATTCCCGCCGCCGTTACCCTCTGCTCCCTTGGACGCATTGCCGTTCTTGGCATGTGCCACCCCGGAAAACGGCTCCGGCGCCAGGGGCAGCAGAAGGAAAGCGAAGGTCGCAAGGAAAAGCGCGATACGGCTGGGGCGGGGCATGGCATATCCTCGGGGCAAGTCGGTCAAGCCCTCGGCGCGCCGGGTCAACGGACCGCAGACGGGTCTTCCCGAAACGCCCGCAAGGCACCGGCGTTCCCTCGCACCCGCGCTTTGGTCACGGCAAAGCGGAGCGGAACGCTCCCTTCAGGGCAAATCCATCGTCACCGGGAAATGGTCCGACGCATCCAGCAATGCCTGCGACAACCCCTCGGTTCTGGCTACGGCGGGGTCATCCAGCGGATGCCAGATGCGCCAATGCGGGGCGCGTGCGGCGATATCGGGCGAGACCATGATGAAATCGAGCAAGGCCTCCAGCCATTGCTCCGGCGTCGGCACATAGAAACGCGCCGTAGACGGGGCAAGGCCGATGCGCTGCGACAATTCCATCGAGGCATGCGGATCGAACAACTGCCGCTCGGCTGGCAGAGTCGTGCCGAGCACGACCTCAACCCCCGAACGGCCGAACAGCTTTTCATATTCGTCCAGACCGGGACCATCGTTAAGATCGCCCATCACGATCACGCTGTCGCCGCTGTCCAGATGGATATCCACCCGCTGGCGCAGCCAGATGCACTCCGCCAACTGCTTGCGGCGGTTGTCGATCGACAGGCGCAGGAATTCCGCAGGGCTATGGTGCCCGTGCGCAGCCTTGGATTTCGCATGCACCCCGATCAGGCGCAGGTCACGGCCCGGAACGGCGAGGGCGACTTCGAGCGGAGGTTTGGAAAACCGGATCTGCTCGCTGACCCCGTCGGCATCAAGATCGTAGCGAAAGGTCGTGTCGAACCGCGGGCTGCCATGCGCCCCGCGCGGCGGGCTTGGCGCGCCCTGCGGGTCGTGGCGGGCGGCAACGCGGTCGGGGTCGTAAAGAAAGGCGATCTCCTGCTCCGTCTCGGACGGAAAGCCGACCAGCGCCTTCCTCGCCCTGATCCCCGCGCTCGCCGCGAACCGCTCCAGCGCCGTCACGGTCGACCGCCGCGACCCCGTGTCCGGCGCTTCGATCACCATGATCCCGTCTGCATCCAGCGCGGCAAAGACCGTCCGCAGCGCCGAAAGCTGCCGGTCGCGGCTGATCCCGTAGCGGTGCGAGGGTTCGGCATCGTCCTGCGGATGCCCCGCATCGTCGAACAGCGCATTGAACCATTCCACATTATAGGTCGCCAGCCGGATCGGGCGGGGCAGGTCGCCGCCCATCAGGCTGCCCGCCGCGCCGAGATATCCTCCCAAGCGGCATTGATATCGGCCATCCGCCGCTCGGCCAGTTTCACCGCTTCCGGCGGCACGCCACGGGCGATCATGCGGTCGGGGTGGCTTTCGCGCACCAGCGCCTTATAGGCGGCGCGAACCTCGGCGAGCGAGGAATCGGGCGCGACCCCGAGCACGTCATAGGGATCGCGCGGCGCACCATGCACATAGCGCGCGCGGATCGCGTTGAAGCAGCGGTCGTCCAGCCCGAAGATGCGCGCCACCTCGTGCAGGAACTCTTCCTCCTGCGGGTGCCACGCCCCGTCCGCCATCGCGATATGGAACAGCCCTTCCAGCAGGTCGCGCAAGGTCTCGCGGTTGTCGCCCGCGAACATGGCGGCGATCTTGCGGGCATAGGCGTCGAACCCCGCCACATCCTGCCGCGCAAGGTTGAACACCCGCGCCGCATTGGCCTCTTCCGCCTCGTCGATGGTAAAGACACGGCGGAAGGCCGCGACCTCGGCCTTCGTCACCTGCCCGTCCGCCTTGGCCATCTTGGCCCCCAGCGCGATCACGGCGATGGTGAACCCGACCGAACGGTCCGGCGGCGTGGCGGTCGTGCCGCGCAACAGATCGAAGACCGCCGAAAGCGGCTCGCCCTGGGCAAGGGCGGCAAGGGCGTCCGAGATACGGGTCCAGATCGACATGGGCCGCAAGATAGTGCGGCGCAGGCCGCTTGTCAGGTGAGGATTTTCTGCATGAGCACAAGGTCCATGTAACGCCCGAACTTGTGGCCCACCTGCGGCAATACCGCCACTTCGGCATAGCCGATCCGCGCATGGAACGCCCGCCCCGCAGGGTTCTCGGCGCTCACCCCGCCGATCATCGCATGCACACCCGCCGCCCGCGCCCGCGCCTCGAGCGTCGCCATCAGCGCCCGCCCCGTGCCGCGCCCCCACGCCCCGGGTGCCAGAATGACCGTATGCTCCATCGTCCGCGCATAGCCCACCCCGCCGCGGAACTGCGCGTATGAGGCAAAGCCCGCAACCTGCCCCCCAACCTCGGCCACCAGAAAGGCATACCCCTCGCCCTGCCGCGCGGCGATCATCTGCGCCACCTCGGCCACGGTCTTTTCGACGGCGTTGAAGGTAAAGGCCGTGTCGCGGATCACCGGATTCCAGATCGCCGCAATGCTGGCCGCATCTTCGGCCCGCGCATCCCGTATCATCCGATCACCCGCAACCCGTGCGGCGTATCGATCTCGGCCCGAAAGCCAAGCGGACCTTCGGCGATCACCACCCGACTGTCGCCAAAACGCCCCGCCAGATGCGCCGCCAGCGCCGCCCCTTGGGGATGGGCAATCTCCATCCGCCGCAACCGGCAGCCGCTTTCAGGCAGGGCGCGGGCGGGATGCAGCGTGCCATGCCAATGGATCAGCGCGGGGAACGCGCCGCCATAGGGCAGCTTCCCGTCCGCCGGCACCGCCATCTCCCAACGGTAATCGCCCCGCTGCAACTGCGTCACCACCCCGACACCGGCGGGCGAGGCCGCAACCTCCGCCGCCAGATCGTCACAGGCCACGATCCAGTTCGTCAGCCGTGGCCGTCCCGCGAAATGGTCCAGATCGAACCAGCGCGGCCAAGCGGGCCGCACCTGCGCCGGATCGGCGGCGATGACCTCGAGGTAGATGTCCCCCAGCCCCAGCAGCCGGTTATGCGTCGCCATGTGCCCGTGCTGCCCGCCGCCCGCCAGCGCCACGCCAAGCCACGCCTCCACCGCCTCCACCCCTTCGGCAAGGGTTTCGGCCGATACGGCGATATGGTCGAAAACCAGCGTCACGCCTTGGCCGCCACAACGACCGGCACCGCCTTGAGCGAATTGGCAAGCGAGGCGAAGCGCGCCTCCGCCACCTCGCCGAACAGCGCCATTCCGCGCGGGGTCAGCGCAAGCTCCAGCACCTTCTTCTTCGGCTGCCAAGACAGCGCCCCCGCCTCGGCGGGATCGGCGGCAGAGAACATCGCCCCGAAGCGCATTGCCTTGCCCAGCACCTCGGCATCGCGGATCTGCTCGTCCGTCAGCAGCCGGAACAGCGGCTCCAGCCGCGACCCCGCACGGCTGTTCTTGTAGCGGTGCAGCAGCGACAGCCCAAGGAACACGCGGCCCCCGTGGTCCAGCCCGCCAAGGTTGGCGCGGGTGGCGTTGTCGAAACAGACCTCGGCGCGGTAATCGGGATGCGCCCGCCATGTCGTGTCATGCAGCAGGCAGGCCGCCTTGATCAGCCGATGCCGCTCCTCATCCGCCGATTTGAACAGGGGCAGCAGGAAATCATAGAGCTTCTTGCCGAACCCCGGCACGCGGGCCGAAGTCAGTTCCGCCATCCGCGCCGCCTCGATCAGCGGATCGCGCCGCCGCAGCCGGTCGGGCATCTGCTCGTAAAGCAGCCCCTCGCGTATGCCATAGGCCGACACGTCGATTTCCGAAGGCTTCAGGATGCGGATCAACTCGCGCAGCACTTCGCAGGCCAGCGGCACCAGCTCCATCCGCTCGGTCGACGTCCCCGTCCGCGCCCGCAACAGCGCAAGGTCCGATGTCGCGATCCAGTCGAGCGTGTCGAGCAATCCCTGCGGCGTCATGCGGTATTCGTGCAGCACCGTCAGCGGATAGTTCCGCCGCTCCATGTCCAACCGCGCGATCACCCGCCACGACCCGCCGACAAGGTAAATCCGCTCGCCCGTCGATTTGATGCTGGCCTGCGCCGTGGTGATCACGCGGTCGATCAGCTTTTGCCGCTTCTTCTCGCCGCCCTCCACCTGTTGCAGCCGGAACGGCCCCAGCGGCGTCGAGACGCGCTTGCCCACCTTGCCATCCCCGATCCGCGCCAACTCCATCGAGTTGCCGCCGATATCGCAGACGATCCCCTTGGCATCCGGCCAACCCAGCAGCACGCCCTGCGCCGAAAGCCGCGCCTCCTCGTCCCCGTCGATGACCCACAGCTTCAAACCCGTCTCGCGCAGCACCTCGGCCTGAAAATCGGGTCCGTCCTTCGCCTCGCGCGTGGCCGCCGTGGCGACGACCGTAAGCGGCGTGCTTCCCATGCCTTCGGCCAGCAGCGCGAACCGCTTCAAAGCCGCCAGCGCCCGCTTGCGCCCCTCGGGGTTCAGCTTGCCCGTCTCGTGCAGCCCCTTGCCCAGACCGCACATGATCTTTTCGTTGTAGAAATAGGCCGGGGACCGCGCCGCCCCGTCGAACACGACCATCCGGACCGAGTTCGACCCCACATCCACAACCCCAACGCGCGACAGCGCGCGGGCCGAGGGGTCGTCGAACAAGGGTCGGCCGAACGGGCCCCAATCGTCCTCACTGCCAAGGTCGGCGAGGGCGGTCGTATCGGTCATTCGAGCAGTCCTTCAATTGCGCGCACAAGGTGGCGCGGGGCAGGCGCGGGGTCAAGGATTCGGACAGGCAAAAGCCGCTGCGACCCAAGGAAGCGGACCAGATCCGTTTGAACGAACCTGCAAAATTCTTCCAGGAATTCTGCGCCCTTACGGTGCCGGCGTATCCTCGCGCAGCTGCGCAACGCGCGGCACGTCCTTTGCCCCCGCCGTCCCCCGCCCCGAAAGCGAAGGGTTCTCCATGAAGAAGCGGTGGCAGTTGAACAGCGTCCCGTCCGAAGCCGTCAATTCCCGCGCATAGCGCCCGTCCGGCGTCAGAACCCAGCTCTGCGCCTCGTCGGCAAGGTTCGCCGCCATGATCTGCCCCTCGATCTGCGCCTTCACCGTGGGGTTGTGGATTTCGACCAAAGTCTCGACCCGCCGCGTCAGGTTCCGCCCCATCCAGTCGGCGGAAGAGATGAACACCCGCGCCGATTTCGACGGCAGGCCATGCCCGTTGCCCACGCAAAGGATGCGGCTGTGCTCCAGAAACCGCCCGACGATGGATTTGACGCGGATGTTCTCGCTCATCCCCTTCACCCCCGGACGCAAGCCGCAGATGCCACGGATCACCAGACTGATCCTCACCCCCGCCTGACTTGCGGCATAAAGCGCGTCGATCACCTCGGGGTCGATCAGGCTGTTCATCTTGGCCCAGATTTCCGCAGGCCGCCCCGCCCGCGCATGCTCCGCCTCGGCACGGATCACCTCGAGCAGGCGCGGCTTGAGCGTGATGGGCGAAATGGCAAGGTTCTCCAACCCCTCGGGCTGCACATAGCCCGACAGGTAGTTGAACACCTTGGTCGCATCGCGCCCCAGCGCCGCATCGCAGGTGAAAAAGGACAGGTCGGTGTAAATCCGCGCCGTGATCGGGTGATAGTTCCCCGTCCCGTAATGCGTATAGGTGACAAGGCTGTCCCCCTCGCGCCGGACCACGGTGCTGATCTTGGCGTGCGTCTTGTATTGGATGAAGCCGTAAACGACATGCGCCCCCGACCGCTCCAGCCGCCGCGACTGGCGGATGTTCGCGGCCTCGTCGAACCGCGCTTTCAACTCGACCAAGGCCGTCACCGATTTCCCCGCCTCCGCCGCCTCGCACAGCGCGCTCACGATGGGGCTGTCCCACGAGGTGCGGTAAAGCGTCTGCTTGATCGCCAGCACGTTCGGGTCCCGCGCCGCCTGTTCAAGGAAGTTGATCACCAGATCGAACGTCTCATAGGGGTGATGCAGCAGGATGTCCTTCTGCCGGATCGCGGCGAACAGATCGCCCTCGTGATCCTGCACCCGCTCCGGCACGCGCGGGGTAAAGACCGGCCACAGCAGATCGGCCCGCGACGGCAGCACCAATTCCTTCAGGTCCGCGATGCCCAGAAGCCCGCGCACCTCCACGACCATATCCTCGGTCACGCCAAGCTCGTCCATGATCAGCGCCCGCAGGTCCGGCGGCGCCCCCGCCGACAGCTTCAGCCGGATCACATCCCCCCGCCGCCGCCGCTTCAGCGCCGTCTCGAACTCGCGCACCAGATCTTCGGCCTCGTCCTCGACCTCAAGGTCGCTGTCGCGGAGAACGCGAAAGATGCAATGCCCGCGATCGGTATAGCCGGGGAACAGCATGTCGAGATGCAGCAGCAGCAACTCCTCGAGCGGCAGGAAACGGTTTTCCCCCGGCTTCCCCGGCAGGGGCACGAAACGCGCAATCTGCTGCGGAATGGGCAACAGCGCCTTCAACGTCCGCTGATCCGTCTCGCGCTCCAGTTCCAGCGCCAGCGAAAAGCCGGTGTTCGGGATGAAGGGAAACGGGTGCGCCGGGTCGATCGCCAGCGGCGACAGCACCGGAAACACCTTGTTCAGGAAATGCTCGGCAAGGTGCTTGTGATCCCGCGCCGTCAGCTTCGACCGCGTCAGCAGCGTGATCCCCTGCCCCTCCATCTCGCGCCGCAAGCGGTTGAACACCGCCTGTTGCGTCTGCATCAGCCGCCGCGCATCGGCATGGATCAGGCCCAACTGCTCGGCAGGGCTGCGCCCGTCCTCGGACAGCGTCGCATTGCCGTTGCGCACAAGCGCCCGCAGACCCGCCACCCGCACGGTGTAGAATTCGTCAAGGTTCGTGGCCGAAATCGACAGGAAGCGCAGCCGCTCCAGCAGCGGTACCGCAGGGTTCGAAGCTTCCTCCAGCACGCGCCAATTGAACGCCAGCCACGACAGTTCGCGGTTGAAAAAGCGGCGCGGACCGCTGCGTTCTGCCTCGGACAGGGACACGGGCGGCAAAAAGGCACGTTTCAGGAAATCGGCTTGGGTCATGGGCCTTCGGGATAGCGGGGGTGTGCGACGGTTTCATGACATGTGACCATTGGCAGCAGGGCATGTCCAGCAGAGGATGGCCGCACGCCCCGCCAACCCGCCCGCCCCCGCCAAAAGCCGATGCCGGACCACGCCGGTCAGAGCGGCATGACCGCGCCCCTCCGTCGCGCCGTGACAGTACGGATCAGCGCCCGCGCCTAGGCAGGCGGAGCGGTTTCCTGCCGGACATGGGCGGTGCAGGCGGCATCCCGCCCCGGAAGCCCGAGGCCAGGCACGTCTCGCCGCAACAACGCGCTGGCTTACGACGCGGGCCAAGGGGTTTGTCCGTTGCGATGCGATACCCGGGCAGGTTTGGCCCCCCTTGCGGGACAGCGACGCCCTGGTGAACTGCCGACCAAGGGCAAGGGTAGCCAAAGGATACCGAACTGCAGGCCCGCGATAGCCTCGGCCCGCAGCCGCCCGCGGGCAGGACGACGCCAAACTCCCTGCCGCGGTCAGAAATCGGTCGGCGCGCCGCCTTCCTGCTTTCTACGCGCCACGAAACGGCGCAAATCTTCCTGATGGTCGCCATTCATCGGCGGCGCTTCGAACTCTTCAAGGATCTGCTTGTAGATCCGGTGCGCCCGCTCCGCCGTCCAGACCGACCCGTCCAACTGCCACGCCTCGTAATTGCGCCAATCGCTCACAAAGGGCGCATAGAAGGCCGTGGTGTAGCGGTCCTGCGTATGCTGGCAGCCGAAATAATGCCCGCCCGCGCCGACCTCCTTGATCGCGTCAAAGGCAAGGTCGTCTTCCGTGGTGGCAAAGGTCGCCTCCTCGAAATAACGCTGGATCATCTGGAGGACTTCGCAATCCATCACGAACTTCTCGGGCGAGGCGATCAACCCGCCCTCAAGCCAGCCTGCCGCGTGATAGACCATGTTGGTCCCCGACTGCACCGCCGCCCAAAGGCTGTTCGACGTCTCCCACATAGATTGCCCGTCCGGCACGTTCGCCGCACAGACGCCGCTGGACCGCATCGGCAAGCCGTAGCGCCGCACCATCTGCCCCGTCATCTGCGTGGCCCGCATGTATTCCGGCGTGCCGAAGGCGGGCGCCCCCGATTTCATGTCGACGTTGCTCGTGAACGTCCCGATCGCCACCGGACATCCCGGCGCGATGTATTGCAGCAGCGCAATCGCCGCCAGCGCCTCGGCCAACGACAGCGCCACCGCCCCCGCCATCGTCACGGGCGCCATCGCCCCCGCCAGCGTAAAGGGCGTCACCACCACCGGCTGCCCCCGCCGCGCCAGACGCATCGCGCCATCGAGCATCGGATAGTCATGCTTCAACGGCGAAACCGAGTTGATGTTGGTATACATCCGCGGCTTGGCCTGAAACTCCGCCTCCGACAGCCCCCCCGCGATGCGGGTCATCTCCATCACATCCTCGACCCGCTCCGCGCCAAGGCTGTAGGCATGCACCACCTTGTCCGTCAGCGTCAGCTTTTCATACAGGCAGTCGAGGTGCCGCACGCTCGGGTGGATGTCGATCGGCTCGACCGGATAGCCCCCCGCGATATGGATGCAGTTGAAATACTGCGTCAGCTTCATGAATTCCTTGAACGTCTCGAAATCCCCCGACCGCTTCCCGCGTTCGAGGTCCCAGGCATTCGGCGGGCTCGAGACGTTGACAAACACCATATGCTTGCCGCCGATCACCAGCTCGCGGTCAGGGTTGCGCGGCGTGATGGTGAATTGCGACGGGGCCTTGGCCACCATCTCCATCACGAAATCCTCGTCGAAGCGGACGTTGGTGCCGTCGACCTTGCAGCCCGCCTGCTTCAGATAGCCCACCGCCTCGGGGTTCAGGAATTCGATCCCGATGTCGCGCAGGATGCGCATCGCGGTCTTGTGCATCCGCTCCACGGCATCGGCATCCAGCGGCTCGACCGGCTTGTCGGGGTTGACCGGAATCCGCCACGGCATCTGGTCGATGACGGCACTGCCCGCACGGATCTTGTTGCCCGCCCGCCCACCGGCGCGGCGCTTGCGTTGCGGCTCGTCGTTCATGCCCCGTCTCCCCTGAGAACCCGCGGCAAGGCGGGCTTTCCGCCAACATGGCGAAGGAAGCCCCGAACCGACACTCTACCGCCGACGCAAACAGGTCGTTTTTCCGCAACGCCCCGCCCGAAGCGCGGCTCAGGCCGCCTGCAACCCGTCCAGCCAAGCGGGCAGCGCGCCGATATCGGCCAGCACCGCATCGGCATGGGGGCGCAATTCCTCGGCCCCCGCGATGCCGGTCAGCACCGCCACCGTCCGCATCCCCGCCGCCCGCCCCGCTTCGAGGTCATGGCGGCTGTCGCCCACCATCACCACCCGCGCCGGATCGAAGCCGAACCGCTTGGCAAAGGCCGCGCACATCCCCGGCCCCGGCTTCGCGCCATAGCCGGAATCGTAGCCCGCCACGAAATCGAAGAATTCGGTGATGTCATGCGCCGCCAGATGCGCCCGCGCGGGCGCTTCGGTGTCGTTGGTGGCAAGCCCCACCCGCAACCCGCGCTCCTTCAACGCGCCAAGCAAAGGGCGCAGGGGGACCGAAGGCGCCATCGCAGCCGTCGCCGCCCGCGCGTTGATCTCGTCCATCACCCCGTCCAGCGTCTGCCCCGGCAGATGCGTCAAAAGACAGGCCGCGATATCCGCCGCCGTCGCCGCGATCACCGGACTGTCGGGCGCGAATTGCCCGCTCTGCACATCATAGCCGATGGCCCGCCCCATCTCGGCGGCATGGCCCGCATCCCGCGCGATTGCGCCCAGAAGCGCCCGCGCCCACCCGCCCCAGCTTGCGCGGAAATCGAACAGCGTCCCGTCCTTGTCGAAAATGATCCCGTCGATCATGCCCATCCTGCCCGTTTCACCCTTGCCCAAATACTCATGGCGCAGCACCGCCCGCGCAACCCGTCAGGTCCAATGCACCGACTGCCCGCCCGGCAATGCCGCCCGCGCCTGCATCGGCACGGTATAGGGCAGCTTTGCACCATCGCAAAAGGCCATGACCCAGGCGTCATCCTGCATCACGAAATCGAGCACCGCCCCCAGAAACTCGGGCCGCTGCGCCGCCTCGGCCAGATCCGCCGCCGCCGCCCCCGACCCGCCAAGGAAGGCCCCGAACAGCTCGTCCTCCCCTGCCAGCCATGCCAGCGCCTGCAAACCCACCGTCTCGGCCTGATCGCGTCTCATTTATCCACAATTTCCTGTGCGCGAGCCCGAATTTGACTCGAATTAAGACCACCTTGGAAACCTTTGATTAACCCTTTGGAAGGACTCTGTGAACCAAGACCGCCACGGTGCGGCAGAAAAACGGTGTGGCAGGGCCGGAATGGCAAGCAAGATTCTGATCGTCGAGGATTCGCCCATCACCCGCATCGTCTTGCGGGCCAAACTCGCCCGCGCCTTCTACACCCCCCTCGCGGCCGAAGACGGGGCATCCGCCCTCGCCGCCCTGAACGAAACGCGGCCCGACCTCCTGCTTCTCGATCTCGAACTGCCCGACATGTCGGGTCTCGACGTGCTCGCCCGCCTCCGCGCCGACCGGACGCACGCGGCCACGCCGGTTATCGTCATCACCGCCTGCACCGACCGCGCCACCCGCCTTGCCGCCCTTTCGGCGGGCGCGGACGAAATCCTGACCAAGCCGGTCGACGACGAACTCCTCCTCGCCCGCATCCGCTCGCTGTTGCGCCGCAGCGCCGATCTGCCCGCCCCCGCAGGCGGCGACCATGCCACGGGCTTCGACCTTGCCGAAGCCGCGGCTTGCTACGAACACCCCGGCCTCGTCGCGGTCGTCACCCGCTGCACCGAACAGCGCCTCCGCCTCGCCCGCGATCTTGCCCTGCGCACCGGCCACCGCGTCACCGCCCTCAGCCGCGAGGACGTGCTTTCCGCCACCCGTCCCGAAGGGCCGCGTCCCGAAGCCTTCGTGCTCGACGCCGATGCCGACACGGGCCTGCATTTCCTCTCGGAACTGCGCACCCGCCCCGATTCCAGCCACGCGGGCGTGCTGCTCATCTGTGCAGGCAACGGACGCGCCGCGATGGCCTTCGACCTCGGCGCGGACGAAGTCGTCGCCCCCGATGTCGACCCCGAAGAACTGGCCCTGCGCCTCGCGGCCCTCGTGCGCCGCACCCGCGCCGCCGAACAGCGTCGCAGCTCGCTCAACGACAGCCTGCGCCTTGCCATGACCGACCCGCTCACCGGCCTTTACAACCGCCGCTTCGCGCTGGCCGAACTGTCCCGCATCGCGGCCGAAGCGCGGACCGATGCCACGCCCTTCTCGGTCCTACTGATCGACCTCGATCGCTTCAAATCCGTGAATGACCGCTTCGGCCATGCCACGGGCGACATCGTGCTCACCGAAATCTCCCGCCGCCTCTCGGCGAACCTGCGCCAAGGCGACCTCCTCGCCCGCATCGGGGGCGAAGAATTCCTCCTCGCCCTGCCCCAAGCCGACCTGTCCGAAGCCCGCACCATCGCCCAGCGCCTGTGCGACGCGGTCAAGGGTGACGCGATCACCCTGCCCGCCGCCGCCCCGCCGCTGACCGTGACCATCTCGATCGGCCTTGCAAGCGGACAAAGCGGCGAAGCCATCGACGCGCTGATCGACCGCGCCGACCGCGCACTGTTCAAGGCCAAGGCAAAGGGGCGCAACCAGGTCGCAACCGCCCTCCGCGCCGCCTGATCCGGCTCAGGGTTTCCCGTCCGGCCCGCCACGCGGCCCGTGGCGCAAGCGCTCTTCCAGCCGGTCCGCGAATTGCGCCCGCGCCTCGGGCGACATCGCCTCAAGCCGCTCCAGCATCAACTCCTGCCCAAGCTGCAAACGCTCGGCCATCCGCTCCGCCTGCCCCGCCATCGCCTGCCGCAGCGCCCCGGCATCGAAAGGCTCGGCCCGCAGTGCCGACAGCAGCCCCTGGAAATCCGCCTGCATCTGCCGCCGCATGTCGCGCATATCCGGCGCCCGCTCCACAAAGGCGCGACGCAGCGCGTCGCGGTCCTCGCCCGTCAACGCCTCGGCAAAGGGGCCAAAGTCCAATTCGCCCATCATCCGCCCGCGCGGCCCGCCCTCGCGCAGCATGGCCCCCGCGACCACCCCGACGACCAGCAGGTTCAGCGCCACCGAAACCGCCAGCGCGATCCGCAGCCCTTTTCCCGCAGGCTTGCCCGCAGGTGCCGCACCGCCCGACCGGTTTCCCGCGTCCCACGCCGGCGACGCCGCAGCAGCAGCCCCCTCGGGTGCCTTGCCGTTTTCTTCCGTGCTCTCGCCCATCGCCCTCACTCCCCGACCAGCAGCGCATCCGCGCTCGGGATCAGCGTGACCGAAGCCACCACATCCGTCCCCAGCACCGCATCCGCGAAATCCGTCACCGTCGCAGGCTGCACGAAGCCGAGCACAAGCCCCGCCACCGCCGCCCCGCCCACGCCCGCAAGCCCGCCGAACCCGCCAAAGACCGAGGCAAGCCCGCCAAGCCAGCTTCCCCGCGCCACGGGTGCCGCCCGCGCCACCACCGCCTTCGGCTGTTCGGCCAGCGCATCCGCCAGCACCCGCGCCATCAGCGCGTCCGAAGGCTCCACAGGCCGCGACCGCGCTTGCGCGAACAGATCGTCCAGCGCATCCTGCTTTTCCATCTCAGCCCTCATCGCCGTCATATCCCAATTCCTCGCGCCGTCCGGCCAATATGGCGGCCAGCGCCCGCTTGCCCCGCGCGGTCAGACTTTCGACCGCCTCGACCCCGATATCCATCACCACCGCGATCTCGGGGTTGGAGAGACCCTCCAGATGCCGCAAGACCACCGCCTGCCGCTGCCGCTCGGGCAACTCGGCCAAAGCCGCATCCAGCGCCGCCATCCTGTCGGCCTCGATCATCCCCGCCTCGACACCCGCCGAAGCATCCGCAACCTCGGGCGCATCGTCCAGCGTCTCGGCCCGCCGCCGCTGCCGCGCCCGCAGACGGTCGGTGCACAGGTTCGTGACCACGCGGTAAAGCCAGGTCGCAACCTGCGCCTCGCCCGTCCGCCACCCCGCCGCCGCCCGCCACAAGCGCAGCATCGCCTCCTGCGCCACATCCTCGGCCTCTGCGCGGTCGCCCAGCATCCGCGCCGCATAGCCCAGCGCACGCGGCACCAGCCGCGCCGTCAAGGCACGCGCCGCCGCCGCCTCGCCACGGGCATAGGCGGCGAGCAGGACCTCGTCCGAAACCTCGTCTGTCGTATCGCGCGGCATATCCATCCTGCACAGGGATAACGGGTCCGGCGGGACCGATCAAAGGAAACCCCGCGCCCCGCCCGCAACCGGACAGGGCGCGGGCCACACTCATTCGTTGCCGAAGAACCAGCCGCGCATGCCGTGGCCATGCCCGTCCCGTCCCTCGCCGCGCCCGCGACCGGGACCATCGCCCATGCGATCCATCATCGCCGCACGCGCCGCCGCGATCTCTTCCTCGGTCACGGCCCCGTCGCCATCGGCGTCGATCCGGTCGAACATCATCGCAGGACCCGGACGCGCGGCAAGCTCGGCCGCACCCAGCAGCCCGTCACCATCCGCATCCATCCGCTCGACCATCTTCGTGGCCATGTCGGCGGCCCGCTCTTCCATCCGCTTCATCTGCATCGCCTTCAGCTCATCCGCCGAAAGCTTGCCATCCTTGTCGGCATCCACGCCCGCAACCTCTGCCGCGCGCCACGCCTGCATCTCGGCTTGCGTGACCTTGCCGTCCTTGTCGGTGTCCACGGCGGCAAAGTCGAACCCGCCGAACGGCCCGCCCTCCATCATGCGCCCACCCATCGGCCCCTCGCCCATCATGCCGCC
The DNA here is from genome assembly GCA_027489375.1 of Paracoccaceae bacterium. Lineage (GTDB taxonomy): Bacteria > Pseudomonadota > Alphaproteobacteria > Rhodobacterales > Rhodobacteraceae > Paragemmobacter. The sequence goes on from JAIXZW010000005.1 coordinate 350,883, forward strand.
ACCCATCATCCCGTCGGGTGCTTCCTGCGCCAGCGCAGCACCGCCAAGGGCCGAAACCAGCAAAGCCGCGATTACCGTGCGTTTGGTCATGCTCATCATCGTCTCTCCATCCAAAGGCGCGGACCCTTCCGTCGCCTTCCATGACCGTCAAACGCCCCGCCCCACGCTTTCCGTCGCGCCTTCACCGAAAAAATCACCCCTCCCTCCGACAGTCCCCCAAATCCGCTTTGATGTGGCGATCTGTCCCCTACGAATCCCCGCCGCGACACATTACCTTCGCCTCTCCGCAGGCTCCGGCTTGACGCCCCGCAGCACTTCCGCCACCACCCGCAGCAGCACGACCCAAAGGACGACCGGCCCATGCCCCAGGCGCATGCCCATTCCCATGACGATGCCGATGAACGCCCGCTCAAGCCCGCGCTCCTGCGCGGCTGGCGTCGGCGTTGCCCGAACTGCGGCTCGGGTCCGATGCTGCGCGGCTATCTCAAGGTGCGCGATTCCTGCCCCGTCTGCGGCGAGGCGCTGCACCACCAGCGCGCCGACGACGGCCCCGCCTATCTGACCATCCTGATCGTCGGCCACCTCATGGCGCCGCTGATCCTCTGGGTCTTCACCCATTACCGCCCCGACCCGCTCGTCCTCGCCACGCTCTTTTCGATAGGCACGGTCGCGCTCTCGCTCTACCTTCTGCCCCGACTGAAGGGCGCACTGGTGGGATTGCAATGGGCGAAGCGGATGCACGGGTTCTGAACGCGGAACAGATCAGGGACGCGGCAACCGTCGTCCTTCTGCGCCAGACCGCCGAAGGCCCGCGCGTCCTGATGGGCCAGCGCGGCGCGGCGGCGGTGTTCATGCCCTCGAAATACGTCTTTCCGGGGGGCGGCGTCGACGCCTCCGACCGCCTGTCGCCACGCGCGGGCCTTTTGTCCGGCACCTGCGCCGACCGCCTGCGCAGCCACCCCCTGTCCGATGCCCACGCGCCCGAGGCACTCGCCACCGCCGCCCTGCGCGAACTGGCCGAAGAGACGGGGCTGCACCTTGCCCCCACCGCCGCCCCGCCGCTGCGCTTCATCTTCCGCGCCATCACCCCGCCCGGACGGTCGCGCCGCTTCGACGCCCGCTTCTTCCTGATCGACGCCGCGCATGTGGCGGGCGACCTCGACGATTTCTCCGAGGCTTCCGACGAACTCGGCCACCTGCACTGGATCGGCCTGACCGAGGCACGCGCCCTCGACCTGCCCTTCATCACCGAAGTCGTCCTTGCCGAAATCGCAGCCACGCTTGCGGGTGCCGCCGATCAGGGCGTCCCCTTCTTCGACAACTCCGGCCCGACCCCGACCTTTCGCCGCCTCTAGGCCGCCGAAACCACACCCACCACGGCAAGGGCAAGCAGCCCGATCCCGAACAACTCGCACAGACTCACCACCTCGCGGAAGAACAGGACCGAGGCCGCGACCGAAAAGATCAACTCCACCTGCCCCAGCGCCCGCACATAGGCCGCATTCATCAGCGCGAAGGCGGTAAACCACATCAGCGACCCGACCATGCTGCTGGCCCCCACGGGCATCGTCGCCCGCCAGCCCCGCGCCACGCGCCCCAACTCCGCACGGTCGCGCCAGACAAGCCACAGCCCCATCGCCACTGTCTGGAACGCCGTCACCGCCGCCAGCGCGACCGTGGCCCTGTAAAAGGCTTCAGGGGACCCGACCGCCAGCGTCGCCCCGCGATATCCGATAGCCGAAAGCGCAAAGAACGCTCCCCCCGCCAGCCCCAGCGCCGCCCCGCGGTTCCACAACCCGCCGAAGCCTCCGCCCTTCATCGACAGGATCACCACCCCCACCGTCCCCAACAGGATCGCCGCCCAGCCAAGCGTCGAGACCGGCTCCGCAAGGACCAACCCCGAAAACACCGCCGCCTGCACCGTCTCGGATTTGGTAAAGGCGGTGCCGACCGCGAAACTCCGCTCGGCAAACAGCGCCACCGAACAGAGCGTGCCGAAGATCTGCCCCACCGCCCCTGCCACCACATAAGGCGCGAACGATGCCCCAAGGGGTGCAAAGGGATGCCCCCATGCGGTCAATATCCCCAGCAAGGCCAGCGCAAGCGGCGCGGCGTAAAGAAAACGCGAAAAGGAAGCCCCCGCCGTCGAAAGCCCAAGGCCGCGCAACCGCTTCTGCTGCATCAGCCGCAGCGTCTGCACCGCCGCCGCTGCGACGGTCAGGATGATCCACACATGTCCCATCCGCCCCTTCTGGCCCGCCGCGCCGCCGATGACCAGAGTCTTCAGGCGCCCTTGGCCCTCCGCGATGCCATAGCCTCAAGGGTCCCTCAGCCTTCCGTCCCGCCCCGATATCAGCGGCTTCCCCTCGCGCCCTTCCCTGGCCACCCCGCCCCGAACGCACGGGACCGCGCCTCGGTCAGCGTGATGCCCCGCCTTTCACCCGACTCTCGCGCACGGGCATCCAGCGCCCGCCTTACGCGATCCTGCGCGAGACGCTCCATTCCCCGGCCCCGGCACTTCGCGCCTTTCCCCCTTCACCTTGGCTCAAATACTCCGGGGGGCGCGGGGGGCTGGCCCCCCGCTGCTGCGCGCCCGACCCGCAGGGACGGCCCTACGCCACCACCACCCCATCCCCCTCGCGCCGCAGGGTAAAGGTGGCCGGCTCCTCCCCCCGCGCCCGCAACCGCTCCAGCCGCCAGACCTCCGCCGCGTCGAGCAGGCTCGACCGCGCGGGCGCACCCTCCATGCGCCAGCGGCTTTCCACACCTGCCGCCCCGCCCTCTCCCGCCGTCAGCATCAGTCCCAGCGGCGGCACACCGCGCCGCCCCGCCGCGGCTTCGGACCCGCTTTCGGCGGCAAGGTGCAAGCGCCGCACCGGCGTCAGCGCAGGCACCTCGGGCAGTTCCGCCACGACCAGCGGCACCGCCCCCGACCGCAACCCCTCCTCCATCGCCCAGAGCATGTCCTCCATGCGCCGCCCCTGCACCATGACCAGCCGCGACGGGTCCGCGAAAGCCGCAAGCCCGTCGGGAAACAGCCGCTCCCCCTGCCAAGCGGCCGAAATCCACAACACCGGCCCCGCCATCCGCCCCATCAGCGCCGCCGCCATCACCACCCGCGCCGGACCGCAGCATTCATGCACCCGCCCGCGCAGCAGGCCGAGCGGCCCCGCCAAAGGCTGGACCACCTGCTTCGGCCTCGGCCCGAACATATCCTGAATCGGCAGCGACATGGCGCCCATCCTGCCATGTTCACTTTACGTTCTCAAGCCGCGCGTCCCGCTCCCCCTTGCCCCCGCCCCCGCGCCCGCTAGGCTCCCCGCCCAAAGGCACACCCGCGAACGGACAGCACCCATGAAACAGATCCCCCTCGGCAAGACCGGCCTCACCGTCTCCGAACTCTGCCTCGGCACCATGACATGGGGCAGCCAGAACAGCGAAGCCGAAGGCCATGCGCAGATGGACCTCGCCCTCGACCACGGCGTCACCTTCTGGGACACGGCCGAGATGTATCCCGTAAACCCCGTCCGCGCCGAAACCGTGGGCAATACCGAAACCATCATCGGCAACTGGTTCGCCAGACACGACCGCTCCCGCGTCATCCTCGCCACCAAGATCACCGGCACCAGCCAGTTCACCCGCCCCGGCCAGCCGATCACCGGCGCCACCCTGCGCGAGGCGGTGACAGGCTCGCTCAAGCGCCTGCGCACCGATTACATCGACCTCTACCAACTCCACTGGCCCAACCGCGGCAGCTACCACTTCCGGCAAATCTGGACCTTCAACCCCGCAGGCCGCGACGCGGGCGCCGTGACCGAGAACATGCTCGACGTGCTCTCCGCCGCCGCCGACCTGATCCGCGAAGGCAAGATCCGCCACATCGGCCTGTCGAACGAATCCGTCTGGGGGGCCGCCCGCTGGCTCCACCTCGCCGCCCTGCACGACCTGCCGCGCATGGCCACGGTGCAGAACGAATACTCCCTCCTCTGCCGCCAGTTCGACAGCGACTGGGCCGAGCTTTCGGCGATGGAGGATCTCCCCCTCCTCGCCTTCTCCCCCCTCGCCACGGGCCTGCTCACCGGCAAATACCGGGGCGACGCCACCCCCGCCGGATCGCGCCGCAGCCTCAACACCGACCTGTCGGGCCGCGTCACCCCCGCCGCCCATGCCGCCGTGGAGACCTACCTTTCCATTGCCGCAAAACACGGGCTGGACCCGGCACAGATGGCCATCGCCTTCTGCCGCACCCGCCCCTATCCCAACATCCCGATCATCGGCGCGACCACCCTTGCCCAGCTCGAAACCAACATCGGCGCGGCAAACCTCACCCTCGCGCCCGAGGTGCTCTCCGACATCGCCGCGGCATGGCGCGCCCATCCGCAGCCCTACTGAGCAGCGCCTTGCACAATCGGACAGGATCGGGTCCACTGGCCCGATCCCGACAGGTATAAGTGATGCGCCTCTGGCACCTTTTCGCCCTTCTCCCGCTCCTCGCCGCCTGCACCCTCTCGTTGCCGGGGCACAAGCCGGATGCGCCCGCCCCACTCGTCACCGGCACAGTGACGGTGACACCGCTTTCCGAACCGGCACAGCCCGCGACGACGCAAGCCGCCCTCGCACCGGAAGACCCTGCCGCGACCAAGGCACCGCCACCGCGCCCCGTCAAACCCGCAGCCAAACCCGCCGGCGAACCCGCCACCCCGCCGAAACCCGCCGAAACTGCGGCACCGCAACCTGCACCCGCCGCCACACCCGTCTCCGCCGAAGCAAAGGCCTGCGCGGCCGGGGGCGGCACGTGGTCGCAAACCGGCCTCGCCCAACTCTACACCTGCATCACGCCGACAAAGGATGCCGGCCAATCCTGCCGCCGCGCCTCCGATTGCGATGGCCTCTGCCTTTCCCGCTCCCGCACGTGCGCCCCTGTCAAACCGCTCTTCGGGTGTCACCCGATCCTGCAGGACGACGGGACCGAGGCGACACTCTGCATCGACTGACCCTCCCAAAGACCGAAAGACCCAAGTGACCGAATTCAAGCCCGCGCTGCTGCTCGCCCTCGCCCTGACCCTCGCCGCCTGCGGCAAAGGCCCCGAAGAGCGCCGCGCCTTCCGCGCCAGCGCCAAGCCGATCTATTCCAGCGCGGCACTCGACCCCGCCCGCCTGTCCGGCACATGGCAACAGGTCGCGGCCTTCACCAACAGCCCCGGCAAGGGCTGCAGCGAGGGTGGCGCCAAGATCACGGCAGACGGGCCGGACCTCGCCCTGCGCGCCCGCCTCTGCCTCGACGGCAGCGCCCGCGACCTTGCGACGACCCTTGCCACGACCGGCCCCGGCCGCCTCACCCCCACGGGCAAGGCCCCCGCACCGCTGAACCGGCAATGGTGGGTGCTCTGGGCCGACACCGACCTGCGCACCCTCGTCATCGGCACCCCCGACGGCAGCTTCGGCTTCATCCTCAACCGCGGCGGCGCATTGCCCGCCGACCGCCTCACCGCCGCCAGACAGGTGCTCGCCTTCAACGGCTACGACACGACCCGCCTGCAAAGCTGGTAGCGATTTCTGACGCAGAAATCGCGCCGGAATTTCACGAAAATTCCGGCCAAAAGGCCCAAACCCCGGAATTTGCGTCAAATTCCGGCGCAGAGTTTGCGTCAAACTCCGCTTTCCCAACTCAGACCCGCCCCCGCAACCCGCGCAGATACTCCGGCACCTCCCGCGCCGAAAACGCCGCCTCCTTCACCAGCCAGTCGAAATGCTGCGCAATGCTCGCCACCCGCCCCGAGTCCCGGAATGCGAGGTAATGCCGCCCAAGGTAAACCACCGCGAGCAGCGGCCCGAACACCGTGACCGGCGCAGAAAACACCCGCCGCGCGTCGAACAGATAGAGCCGCAGCGACGGATAAAGCTGTTCCGTAAGAGCAATCAGCCGGTCCAACTGCTCGGCCCGCACCGCCACCGGCAGCCCCGCATAATACCCCGTCCCGCCCGCGAATGCCTCCAGCTCATGCAGCGGCAACGCGATCTCGTAATCCGACCGCGCCCCCCGCATCCAGGCCAGACGGTCCTCGAACGCCCCCAGCGCCTGCTCCGCCGTCCGCCCGAGCTGCGGACGATATTCCCATTCCACCATGCTCCGCGTCTTGAGCATATCGGGCAGCGTCGCCGGAACATGCCGGATCTTGTATCCCGCCGCCTCGCGGTGCCAGCCAAAGATCGTCTCGTCGATCAGCGCCCGCGGCGCTTCCGTCACGGTCAGCGAGGTCGCCAGCAAATCCGCCACCGGCTCGGGCCGCGCCGCCAGCCCCAGCAGCCAATCCGCCGAAATCCCCAAAGCCGCCGCCGCATCCGCCGCCAGCCCCGCATTGGGCAGCCGCGTCCCCTCGGCCAAAAGCTGCGACACGGTCGAGCGGTCCACCCCCACCGCCCGCGCAAGGTCCGACCGGTTCATCCCCCGCTCGGCCATCGCCTCGGCCAGCCGCGCCCGAAAGATCACCGCCCTGTCGCGCTTGTCCATCTTGGCCCCCATTGGTGACTTAAATCACCACCTGTGACATTATGTTGCGCATCTTCCGAATTAAAAGCGCAGCGCACAACTGCTAACCTGTTCTCATAAGCCGGAAATCGGCAGGCATCGGGGACCGAATTGGACAAGACGACCAAAAGCGTGGAGTGGCCCACGCTGCTCCTTCTGGCAGCCACCTACACCGCTTGGGCCGTCGGGACGACCGCGCTCTACCCGCTCTCCCCCCTTGCCGCGATCCTGCTGACCGGCATCGCCATCGCGCAATTCTCCTCGCTCCAGCACGAAATCCTGCACGGCCATCCCTTCCGCTCGCGCGAACTGAACGAGGCGCTGGCCTTCCCCGCCCTCAACCTCACCGTCCCCTTCGGCCGCTTCCGCGACACCCACCTCGCCCACCACCACGATCCCGTGCTGACCGACCCCTACGACGACCCCGAGTCGAACTATTGCGACCCCGTGGTCTGGGCGCGCCTCCCCGCGCCCGCCAAGGCATTGATGCGGCTCAACAACACGCTCCTCGGCCGCGTCACCCTCGGCCCGATCCTCGGCAACCTGCTCTGGCTGAAAGCCGAAGCCCTGCTCCTGCGCACCGATCCCGCCGTCCGCCGCGACTGGGCGCTGCACGCGGGCGGCCTCGCCCTCGTCATCCTCTGGCTTTCCCTCGCCGCCATGCCGTGGTGGGCCTATCTCCTTTCGGCCTACCTCGGCCACGCGCTCCTGAAGATCCGCACCTTCCTCGAACACCGCGCCCACGAAGCCGCCCGCGCCCGCACCGTCATCATCGAAGACCGCGGCCCCCTCGCGCTCCTCTACCTCAACAACAACCTGCACGTGGTCCACCACATGCACCCCGCCGTGCCGTGGTATCGCCTGCCCGCGCTCTACGCCGCCAACCGCGACCACTACCTGCGCCGGAACGAAGGCTACCGCTACCGCTCCTACGCCGAAATCTTCGCCCGCTACCTTCTGCGCGCCAAGGACCCCGTGCCGCATCCGCTGATGCCCGCACCGCAAGCCCTGCCCGACACCCGCGCCGAAGCGATCACCTGAACGCGACGCGACTTTTGCGGCAATCGTGCTACCCTTCCGTCCAGCCAAGGAAAGGGTCACGCCATGCGCCTGCCCGTCACACTCCTCTTCGCCCTCTGGGCCGCCGCAGCACAGGCCGCGCCGGTGCCCTATGACCTGCAAGCCGACCGCTCCACCGTCGGCTTCGAAACCGACTTCGGTCCCGACCGCATCACCGGCGCCATGCCGGTCAAATCCGCCCACCTGATCCTCGACTTCGACCACGTCTCCAACAGCGTCATCGACGTCTCGCTCGACGCCGCCCATGCCGACGCCTCCTTCCCCTTCGCCGCGCAAGCGATGAAGGGGCCAAAGGTGCTCGACGCCGCCGCTTTCCCCGAAATGGTCTTCCGCTCCACCGCCATCAGCCGCGACGGCGACGGGGCCAAGGTCATGGGCGACCTGACCATCCGCGGCATCACCCGCCCCGTCACCCTCTCCGCCCGCATCTTCCGCCAATCGGGAACCGAGGCGGGCGACCTCTCCCTCCTCACCGTCCTGCTCAAGGGCACGCTGGTCCGCTCCGATTACGGCGCCACCGGCTGGTCCGACATGGTCGGAGACGAGGTCCGCCTCCTCATCACCGCCCGCATCGCGAAAGCCGACTGATGCTGAAGAACACCGCCACCTCCTTCGGCCTTGTCACCCGCGCCTTCCACTGGGCCATCGCGGGCCTGATCCTCGTGCAACTCCCCCTCGGCCTTCGCTTGGGCAGCATCGAACCGGGGCTTGCCAACCTCTGGCTCTTTGCACTGCACAAGACGCTTGGCATCTCCGTCTTCGCCCTGATGTGCGCCCGCCTCCTCTGGCACCTCGTCTCCCCGCCCCCTGCCCCCTTGGGCGGCGGCTGGCAGGCCGCAGCCGCCCGCGCCGTGCATTGGACGATCTACGCCCTCATGTTCTCCATCCCCCTCTCGGGCTGGATCGGCTCCAGCGCCACGGGCATCGACACCGTGGTCTTCGGCCGCCTCACCCTCCCCGCCATCGCCCCCCTGTCCGAAGCATGGGAAACCGCCGCCTTCACCTTCCACGGCATCGCGGCCAAGGCCTTCCTGGCCCTCCTCGCCCTGCACATCGGTGCGGCCCTGAAACGCGAGATGGATGGCGACGGCACCCTCACCCGCATGATCCGCGGCTAAAATCCGGCAGTCCCAACCTATCCTCTGGCCCTTCCCGCCGCCCCGTATTAAACACCCCGCCGGACCGGACGAAAGGCGCGCACATGGCACGGATTCTGATCACCTCCGCCATCCCCTACATCAACGGGATCAAGCACCTCGGCAACCTCGTCGGCAGCCAACTGCCCGCCGACCTCTTCGCCCGCTACATGCGCGCCCGCGGACACGAGGTGATGTTCATCTGCGCCACCGACGAACACGGCACCCCCGCCGAGCTTGCCGCCGCCAAGGCCGGCAAACCGGTCGAGGAATACTGCGCCGAAATGCATGACGTGCAGGCCGAAATCGCCCGCGGCTTCCGCCTGTCGTTCGACCATTTCGGCCGCTCCTCGTCACAGCGCAACCACCGCCTGACCCAGCATTTCGCAGGGCGTCTCGCCGAAAACGGCCTGATCGACGAAGTGCTGGAAAAGCAGGTCTTTTCCATCGACGACAACCGCTTCCTGCCCGACCGCTACATCACCGGCACCTGCCCCAACTGCGGCAACACCTCCGCCCGTGGCGACCAGTGCGAGGAATGCACCAAGCAACTCGACCCGACCGACCTCATCAACCCGCGCTCCTCGATCTCCGGCTCCACCAACCTCGAAGTGCGCGAGACGAAACACCTCTACCTCAAACAACGCGCGCTCAAGGACAAGCTCGAGGCGTGGATCGACAGCAAAACCGACTGGCCGATCCTCACCACCTCCATCGCCAAGAAATGGCTCAACGACGGCGAAGGCCTGCAAGACCGCGGCATCACCCGCGACCTCTACTGGGGCATCCCCGTGAAAAAGGGCGACCAGCCTTGGCCGGGGATGGAGGGCAAGGTCTTCTACGTCTGGTTCGATGCCCCCATCGAATACATCGCGGGCACCGCCGAATGGGCCGATGCGAATGGCAAGGACGACTCGGCTTGGGAACGCTGGTGGCGCACCGACAAGGGCGCGTCGGACGTCACCTATTACCAGTTCATGGGCAAGGACAACGTCCCCTTCCACACCCTCAGCTTCCCCGCCACCATTCTGGGTTCGGGCGAGCCGTGGAAGATGGTCGACTACCTGAAATCCTTCAACTACCTGAACTATGACGGCGGCCAGTTCTCCACCTCGCAGGGCCGCGGCGTGTTCATGGATCAGGCGCTTTCCATCCTGCCCGCCGACTACTGGCGCTGGTGGCTCCTCTCGCACGCCCCCGAATCCTCGGATTCGGAATTCACATGGGAAAACTTCCAGGCGTCGGTAAACAAGGACCTCGCCGATGTCCTTGGCAACCTCGTCTCCCGCGTCACCAAATTCGCCACCTCGAAATTCGGCACCACCGTTCCCGCGGGCGGCCACTTCGGGGCGCAGGAAACCGCCCTCATCGCCGACCTCGGCGCGCGCATCCGCGACTATGAAACCCTGATGGAGCAGATGGAGGTCCGCAAGGCCGCCGCCGAGCTTCGCGCCATCTGGGTCATCGGCAACGAATACCTGCAATCCGCCGCCCCGTGGTCCGTGGTCAAGACCGACCCCGAACAGGCACAGGCGCAAATCCGCCTCGCCCTGAACCTGATCCGCGTCTACGCCATCCTCTCACAGCCCTTCATCCCCGATTCGGCAGCAGCGATGATGGCTGCGATGGGCTCGACCGACTGGACATGGCCCGCCGACATCTCGGACGCCATGCGCGCCCTGCCCGCAGGCGCCGCCTTCTCGGTCCCCGAAAACCTCTTCCGCAAGATCACCGACGAAGAACGCGCCGACTGGCAAACCCGCTTCGCCGGCACCCGCACCTGATCTTTCCTTTTCGCCTGTTCGACAAATATCCTCGGGGGGAGGGCCGTGCGCCAGCGCGGCCCGTGGGGGGCAGACAGCCCCCCTCCCCCGCCTGACAACGGAGCGCCCCATGACCCTGTCCACCACCCCCTTCGGCAAGACCGGCAAAACCGTCACCCGCATCGGCTTCGGCGCTTGGGCCATCGGCGGAAGCTGGGGCGATGTGTCGGAAGCCGACGCCAAAGCCACCCTCGCCGCCGCCCTCGACGCAGGCACCACCTTCATCGACACGGCTGACGTCTACGGCGACGGCCGCTCGGAACGCATCATCCGCGATGTCCTGAAATCGCGCAGCGACAAACCCTTCGTCGCCACCAAGGCAGGCCGCCGCCTGACCCCCCACATCGCCGCAGGCTACACCCTGCAAAACATCGAATCCTTCATCGACCGCAGCCTGACCAACCTCGGCACCGACTGCCTCGACCTCGTCCAGCTCCACTGCCCCCCGACCGAGGTCTATTACACCCCCGCCCTCTTCGACGGGCTTGAAACCCTGAAGGCCAAGGGGAAAATCGCCCAATGGGGCGTCTCGGTCGAAAAGGTGGAAGAGGCGCTCAAAGCCATCGAATACCCCGGCTGCGCCTCGGTCCAGATCATCTGGAACATCTTCCGCCAGCGCCCCGCCTCGCTCTTCTTCCGCGAAGCCCGCGCCCGCAACGTCGCCGTCATCGCCCGCGTCCCCCTCGCCTCGGGCATGCTCACGGGCAAGATGACCGCGCAAAGCACCTTCGCCGCCGACGACCACCGCGCCTTCAACCGCAACGGCGAGGCCTTCGACATGGGCGAAACCTTCTCGGGCGTGCCCTATGACGTCGCCCTGCAAGCGGTCGACGAACTCCGCCCCCTTGTCCCCGCAGGGGCCACGATGGCACAATTCGCCCTGCGCTGGTGCCTGATGGAGGATGCCGTCACCGTCGTCATCCCCGGCGCCCGCACCCCCGCCCAATCGCTGGCGAACGCGCAGGCGGACAGCCTCGCCCCGCTGCCGCCCGCCACGATGGCCACGGCCCGCGACATCTACACCCGCCTCATCGCGCCCCACGTCCACCACCGCTGGTAAGCCCGTCCCCGATCCCTTCCCGCGAAGCGGGATGCAGGCGCCCGCCCGTCCCGCGCCGCGCCCGATGGATAACGCGCAGAGGGGGGCCGTCTGCCCCCCTCACCCCCCGAGGATATTTGCACAAGCGTGAAAGCTGCTTTCATACGCGTCCAAATATCCTCGGGTGAGGTCTGGAGAGGGCAGACAGCCCTCTCCAGCGTCGGGGTCGGGCGGGCGGCCAAAAGAAAAGGGCGCCCCGCTGCCACGGGACGCCCCTTATTTTTTTCCGGCCGGTGAAAGGCTTACACCTCGTCGGGCAACACCCGCACCGCGCCACGGTCGGCGCTTGCCGCAAACAGCGCATAGGCTTTCAACGCTTGGGAAACCTTGCGCGAGCGCGGCTTCGCGGGCTTCCAGCCCAGCTTGTCCTGCTCGGCCCGCCGTGCGGCCAGTTCGGCATCCGAAATCCGCAGGTTGATCGTGCGGTTCGGAATGTCGATGTCGATCATGTCGCCCTCGCGCACCAGACCGATCGCCCCGCCCGACGCCGCTTCCGGCGAGGCATGGCCGATCGACAGCCCCGACGTCCCGCCCGAGAAACGGCCATCCGTCAACAGCGCGCAGACCTTCCCGAGACCCTTCGATTTCAGGTAGCTCGTCGGATACAGCATCTCCTGCATCCCCGGCCCGCCCTTCGGCCCCTCGTAGCGGATCACCACCACGTTGCCCGCCTTCACCTCGTTGTTCAGGATGCCCGCCACGGCGGCATTCTGCGATTCATACACCTTCGCCGGACCCGAGAAGACGAAGATCGACTCGTCCACCCCCGCCGTCTTCACAATGCAACCGTCCAGCGCGATATTGCCCTTGAGCACGGCCAGACCGCCCTCTTTGGTAAAGGCATGCTCCGCCGACCGGATCACCCCGTTCACGCGGTCAAGGTCAAGCTCCTTGTACCGCTTCTCTTGGGAAAACGCCGTGGCCGAGCGCACATTGCCCGGTGCCGCCTTGAAGAACTGCCGCACGTTCTCGTGGTTCGTCCGGCTGACATCCCAATGGTCCAGCGCAGCACCCATCGTGGGCGAATGGACCGTCACGCAATCGCGGTGCAGCAGCCCAGCATTGTCCAACTGGCCTAGGATCGCCATGATCCCGCCCGCACGGTGGACGTCTTCCATATGCACGTCCTGCTTGGCAGGGGCCACCTTGCACAGGCAGGGCACCTTGCGGCTCAGCGCGTCGATGTCATCCTGATCGAAGTCGATCCCGCCCTCATGCGCGGCGGCCAGAATGTGGAGGATCGTGTTGGTCGATCCGCCCATCGCGATATCCAGCGCCATCGCGTTTTCGAACGCCTGCTTGTTCGCCACGTTGCGCGGCAGGATGCTCTCGTCATTCTGTTCGTAATAGCGCTTGGCAAGGTCCACGATCAGATGCCCCGCCTCCACGAACAGCCGCTTGCGGTCGGCATGGGTGGCAAGGGTCGACCCGTTGCCGGGCAACGACAGGCCCAGCGCCTCGGTCAGGCAGTTCATCGAATTCGCCGTGAACATGCCCGAGCACGACCCGCAGGTCGGGCATGAGGCCTTTTCGATCTCTTCGACCTCGGCATCGGTGTAGCTTTCATCCGCCGCAACGACCATCGCATCGACGAGGTCGAGCGCGATCTCCTTGCCCTTGATCACCGCCTTGCCCGCTTCCATCGGTCCGCCCGACACGAAGACGACCGGAATGTTCAGCCGCATCGACGCCATCAGCATGCCGGGGGTGATCTTGTCGCAGTTGGAGATGCAGACCATCGCATCGGCGCAATGGGCATTGACCATGTATTCCACGCTGTCGGCGATGATCTCGCGCGACGGCAGGGAATAGAGCATCCCGTCATGGCCCATCGCGATCCCGTCATCCACGGCAATCGTGTTGAACTCCTTGGCCACGCCACCCGCAGCCTCGACCTCGCGCGCCACCAACTGGCCAAGGTCTTTCAGATGCACATGCCCCGGCACGAACTGGGTGAAGCTGTTGACGATGGCGATGATCGGCTTGCCGAAATCGCCGTCCTTCATCCCCGTCGCCCGCCAGAGGCCACGCGCCCCCGCCATGTTGCGGCCGTGGGTGGTCGTGCGGGAACGGTAGACGGGCATCGGGGTTTCCTCCGGTCAAAGGGTCGCCAGCCGATGTGGCATCGCGGCGGCAAAGGGTCAAGGGAGACAGGGCTAGAGAAGCCCGCGCCCGCTCAGGTTTTTCATCAAGGCGCCCGCGCCGAACTGCCATTCCGGCGCTTCGGTCGAAAGCCGCACCGTATTGACCAGCCGCCCCAACTCCGGCGTCCCGATCACCACCACATCGCCCAGGTGATGCGTGAACCCCTGCCCCGGACCGTCACGGTCCTGCACGGGCGCGAACATGGTGCCGCAGTAAAGCACGAAGCCGTCGGGATACTGGTGATGCCGCCCCCGCGCCTGCGACACAAGGTCCGCCGGATCGCGCGAAATCTCGGCCATCGACGACCGCCCCGTCAGGGTGAAGCCGTCGGTCCCCGTCACCGTCAACGTCAACTCCAGCTTCCGCACCGTATCCAGCGTGAACGCCCCGTCGAAGATGCGGATGAACGGCCCCACGCTGGCGGCGGCGTTGTTGTCTTTGGCCTTGCCCAGCAGCAGCGCCGAGCGTCCCTCGACATCGCGCAGGTTGACGTCATTGCCGAGCGTCGCGCCCACGATCCGCCCCGTGCTGTCCACCACCATCACCACTTCGGGTTCGGGGTTGTTCCATTTGCTGATCGGATGCAGCCCCACACTCGCGCCATAGCCCACCGCCGCCATCGGCTGGGCCTTGGTGAAAACCTCGGCATCCGGCCCGATCCCCACCTCCAGATACTGCGACCACAGCCCCTCGGCCTGCAACAACCGCTTCACTTCCGCCGCCTGCTCCGACCCCGGCACCAGATTGCGCAGGCTGTCGCCGATCACCCCCGCCACCCGCGCCCGTATCGCCTCGGCACGGCTTGCATCGCCCGCCGCCCGCTCTTCGATCACCCGCTCGATCATCGAGCGTGCAAAGGTCACGCCACAGGCCTTCACCGCCTGCAAATCATTGGGCGACAAAAGCCGCGTCACCTCGCCCGCAGGCTCCACCGAAGCCGCCGCGATCTCGTCGAGCGATCCGATATCCTCCCCCGCGATCCCTGCGACAAAGCCCGCGATATCCGCCTGCTCCAGCACATCGCGCATCGTGGGCGCGGCCTTGGTGGTGATATCGACCACGCGACCGCCCCTCAGCGTCACGACCGAGGGACCGATCCCCGCCCGCCACACGCGCCCCAGAAACAGCCCGTTCTCCGGCACTCCGATCATCGTCCCCTCCCCCGAATTCCGCCGCCAAAGGTGCGACGGCAGCAGGGGAAGGGCAAGCCCCGATCAGCCCCGCACCAGCCGCAGCAGCACCCGCACCGCAGCGGCCATGTCCTGCACCGACACCCATTCCAGCGGCCCGTGGATTTCCTGCATGCCGGTAAAGATATTGGGCGTCGGCACCCCCATTTCCGTCAGCCGCGACCCGTCCGTCCCGCCCCTGATCGGCACCGACAGCGGCGTGATCCCCTCGGCAAGGCACGCCGCCCGCGCGCGTTCGACCGGCGTCATGTCCTTTTCCAGCCAATAGCGCATGTTGCGGTATTGCTTGCGGATCTCGACCGTCACCTCGGCACGCGGCTCACCCGCCTGCACCGCATCGCAGACCGACCGCAACAGCGCGCCCTTGGCCTCCAGCCCGTCAAGCTCGAAATCCCGCAGGATGAAGCGCAACTCCGCCTCCGCCGCCGTGCCGGACATCTCGTAAAGATGGATGAACCCCTCGCGCCCCTCCGTCACCTCCGGCACCAGCGTCCCTTGCGGGAGCGCGTTCACCACCTTCGCCGCCAGATGCAGCGCGTTCACCAGCTTGCCCTTGGCATAGCCCGGATGGGCCGAGACCCCCGTGATCTTCACCACCGCCCCGTCGGCGCTGAAGCTTTCATACTCGATCTCGCCCACCATCCCGCCATCCAGCGTATAGGCGAAATCGGCGGCAAGGTCCGCAGGCAGGCGCTTGTCCACCCCGCGCCCGATCTCCTCGTCCGGCGTAAAGGCAATCCGCAACGCAGGATGCGGAAGGTCGGGGTTCGCCAGCAGATGCCGCGCCAGCGTCATGATGATCGCGACACCCGCCTTGTCATCCGCCCCCAGCAGGGTCGTCCCGCTTGCGGTCACGATGTCATGCCCCAGCTTCTCGCCCAGATGCTTCGACACCGCAGGTGACAGCACCAATCCGGGAGCATCGACGAATGTGATATCCCCGCCGTTATACCCCCGATGCACCACGGGCTTCACCCCCGTCGCATTGAACTGCGGCGCGGTGTCGACATGCGCCAGTAGCCCGATCACCGGCCCCTCGGTCGTGGCAGGCACCGTGGCCAGCACCGCGCCATAATCGGTGATCCGCACATCCGCCGCGCCGATCGCGGTCAACTCTTCGGCCAAGAGCCGCGACAGGGTCAACTGGATCGCCGTGCTCGGCGCGGTTTCCGACCGCTCGTCGCTCTGCGTGTCGATGGACGTATAGCGGACCAGACGGTCCTCAAGCTCGCGGTCGAAACTCATCGGAAACGGCTCCCTTTTGCCCCCCGATGAACCCCGCCGCGCGGCGCGAAGTCAATGCCCCCGCCGCAGGATGTAGATATCCATGATCCAGCCATGCTCGGCCCGCAGCCGCTCGCGCAAGGGGGGGATCACCGCCGCCATCTCGGCCAATGGCCCTGCCTGCAGCACCTCTTCGGCCATGCCGACATAGGCGCCCCACCAGATATGCACCCCCTCGGGCGGGACGGTCAGGAAAGAACACTCCCCGTCCAGCATCACGGCCAGCGTCTCCACCCCCGCAGGCCAGCCATGATCGCGCAACTGCCGACCCGTGGTCACGGTAAAGGGCGCGCCCACCTCGTTGACCGGAATCGCATGGCCCGCGGTCAGCACCTGAACAGAGGTCACAGCCGGAACCACCGTCACCTTGGGCTTCGGCTGCAACCGCCCCGCAATCCGCAAGGTGCTGTCGTAAAGCGAAGGATCACCCCAGACGAGCAGCGCCACCTTCCGCGCCCCGCCCGCCCGCGCAACCGCCGCCACCCATTCGGCGGCAATCGCATCGTGCCACGCCTCGACCCCCGCCAGATAACCGCCCGACACATCGCGCTTGGGCATGTCGAATTCCGCAACCGCCACATCCGGCGCATGTTCGGCAAGCATCGCATGGCGCAATCCGGCAAGGTCCGATTTGTCCGGCCCCTTCTTCGGGATCAGGATCAGCTCCGCCCCCCGCATCGCCTTGATCGCCTGAAGCGTCAGATGGTCGGGGTTCCCCGTCCCGATCCCGATGAGGAACAGCTCGTCCATCCGTCTCTCCCTTGGTCAAAGGGGGCCGCGCGGCCCCCCCGTTCAATCTGCCTTGGCCCAGAAATGCCCGGCAACCCAGCCAAGCACCGACCACGCGACCAGCCCGACCCCCAATACCCTTGCGGTAAAGGCGGCGGCAAGCTCTGGCGGGGCAACCCCGTAATAGCCATCCAGCACGGGCGCCCCGATCACATGCGGCAAGGCGAGCGCCGCCCCCGCAAGGACAAAGACCCAGACCTTCCGCCCGTAGCCCAGACCAAGCAGCCCCAGCGCGGTAAAGCCCGCCGTGGCCCACCACCACACCTGCCGCGCGCCAAGGTCCGCCGCAACGCTCCCCGGCAGTTCCGGCGGCAACCCCATCGCGGGCGCAAGCTGGAAGGCGGCATAACCGCCGATCCCCCAAAGCAGCCCCTGCAAAGGCCCGATCCGCAGACCCGCCGCAGCGGCGGCACCGAAACCGGCGACAAGGATGAAGGCGTAAGCCACATAGATCAGCACGGTAAAGGCAACCGTCAGCAGATCGCGCTTGGCATCGAAGCCCCCGTCCGCCACTCCATGCTCATGGCTCGCGTGGTCATGCCCCGCCTCGGCCCCATCCGCAGCCACCGCGTCCGCAGGTGCCCCATCCGCAGCCGCCGCCCCGTGATCGTGGGAATGTCCCTCGGCGGGGGCGGCAAAATGCACCCTCGCGCCGGATTCGAACTCTTCCCCCGTCAGGATCAGCCCCTGCACAAACCAAAAATGCAACAGGGCGGCAATCAGCCCTGCTGCACAACCGGCGAACACCGCGCCGGAAACCATGCGTTGAAACATGGCTCTATCTGGTCAAAGGCTCAGTGGCAGGGGAAGCCGGTCGCATGACGCATGTCATGCGCGGCGTCATGCAGCGTCGCCGACTGGGCATGGCCTGCCACGAACATCAGGGTCACGCCGATCGCCATCACGGCCATGATCGAACCGGCAGCCTGTGCCAGCGAACCCGAAAGCGTCTTAACCGAGGTCATCGTCTTCATGTCTCATCTCCCGACCGTCACACCCGACGGCGTATGTTTCTCTCGCACAAGGTCGGTCTCCTGGCTCGCGGGTCGTAGCTGCCTTCGCCTTCCCATCCCCTTGCGGGGTCAGTGGCATCCGAAGGCCGCTCGCCGCTTACAGTCGCGGGGGCGGCTGGGGCTATGGGCGCCTCGGTTGGTCCGCCCCTTCCCCATTCCCGTTTCAGTCCCGGTGCTTTGCACCTGATGGAACACCTTGTATCCCCCATCTCTCACAGCAATGACCCGAACGGTCAAGGTGCTTTGCGGCGGATGGAAGCCAAATAGCGACCCTAGCCCGGAATCCGCGCCACCGCCTTCATCCGCAACCCGCCAAGGGGCCGCGCATCGGCAAGGTTCCCGTCCGCCGAACCCGCATAAAGCCGCGCAAAGGTGACAAGGTCGGGCAAATCCGCCTCGACCACATCCCCGAACAGATAGGCCGTCTTGCCTTCCGCGCGGAACGCCACGGTCGAAGGCCGCGTGCAGCCCGACATGCACTCGACCAGCGCCACCTCGACCCCAAGCGCCGCGCCCAGCGTGTCGGCAAAGCCCGACCGCCCCAGCGCGCAGGTGCCGCACAGCGTGACCTTCACGCCTCGTCCCCCGCCAGCGGCCCGTAAAGGATCAGCCCCGGCGCTGTCCCCGGCCCCTCGGCCAATATCGCCACCAGCCCCGCAATCGTCGTCCGCGTGATCTTCTGCTCGGGATGCCCCACCGATTCCGCCAACAGCGCAGGCGTGCTTTCCGGCAAGCCATGCGCCACCAGCTCGGCGCACATCGCGCCAAAGGTCCGCTTGCCCATGAAGACGACCGTGGTCGCCTGCGGATCGGCCAGCGCCTGCCAGTTCAACCCCTCGGGCAAGCCGCCCGTCACATCGGCCCCCGTCAGGAACTGCACCCGCCGCGCCGTCAGCCGCCGCGTCAGCGGGATGCCCGCCGCCGCCGCCGCCGCCGAGGCGCTCGTCACCCCCGGTATGATCTCATACGCAATCCCCGCCGCCTGAAGCGCGGTGATCTCTTCCTCCAGCCGCCCGAACAGCCCGCAATCGCCCGATTTCAACCGAACGACCCGCGCTCCCGTGGCAGCGTAATCGACCAAGAGCCGGCTTACATGGTCCTGCTTGGGCGAGGCCCGCCCCGCCCGTTTGCCGACCCCCACAAGGTCCGCCCCGTCCCGCGCATGGGTCAGGATCGGCCCCGACGACAGATCGTCGAACAGCACGGCATCGGCGGCCTGCAACCGCGCCACCGCCTTCAGCGTCAGCAACTCGGGATCGCCCGGACCCGAGGATACGAAAGAGACGAAGCCCGTCATGTGGCCTCCGCTATCAGATGGAAGAACGTCCCCGTGGCCCGACCGCCACCGGAAAAACCGCGCCAAGACCCCGTCTCGGCCACCTCGGCCCCCGTGGCATCGACCACTCGGGCAAGGGCCGGATCGGGTTGGGACAGGATCGTCGCGTAATGGAACTCATGCCCGCGCAACCGCGCCCCCGCCGCATGGGGGGCCACGGGAACCAGCGTTTCGGCCAAGCGGTAGCCCAGATGCATCCGCCGCTTCTCGAAACTCGTCTCCAGCCCCAACAGCCCCGCCATCTCGTGCCGCGTGCCATCGGCCGCGACCAGCCCCGCGCCCATCGCCATATACCCCCCGCACTCGCCATGCACGGCCCGCGTCTGGGCAAAGGCGCGCAAGCCGTCACGGAACCGCCCCGCCGCCGCAAGCCGTCCGGCGTGGAGTTCCGGATACCCCCCCGGCAACCAGCACGCCCCCGCGCTGTCGTCCGGCGCCTCGTCGGCCAGCGGTGAAAACGGCAGGATCGTCGCCCCCGCCTTGCGCCATCCGTCGATCAGATGCGGATAGACAAAGGAAAACGCCGCATCCCGCGCCAGCGCGATCCGCTCGGCAGGGGGCTTCACCGCCAGCGCCGCCCCCGTGGCAAGCGTTGGCTCCGCCGCCGCCATCAGCGCATCCAAATCGACATGGGACGCCACGAAATCCCCCGCCGCAGCCATGAAGGCTTCGAGCTTCGGCAACTCCTCGGCCTGCACCAGCCCCAGATGCCGCTCTGGCAGCGCAATCTCCTTGTTGCGCGGCAACGCGCCAAAGACCCGCACCCCCGCCCGCTCCATCCCGTCGCGCACCAGCGCCTCGTGCCGCGCGGAAGCGACCTTGTTCAGCACCACCCCCGCGATCCGCACATCCGCCCGCATCGCGGCAAAGCCCAGCGCCACCGCCGCCGCCGATTGCGCCTGCCCGCCCACGTCGAGCACCAGCACCACGGGCCAACCCATCAGTGCCGCCACATCCGCCGAAGCACCCGTCCCCGCCTCGCCCGCCTTCGCCACCCCGTCGAACAGCCCCATCGACCCTTCGGCGATCACCAGATCGGCCCCTTCGGCCACCTGCACCAGCCCCGCCAAACGGTCCGCCCCCATCGCCCAAGCGTCGAGGTTGACCGAAACCCGCCCCGCCGCCGCCGTGTGGAAGGCGGGGTCGATGTAATCCGGCCCGCTCTTGAACGGCTGCACCGCCACCCCCCGCGCACGCAGCGCGGCGAGCAGACCCAGCGTCAGCGTGGTCTTGCCCGTGCCGGACGCAGGGGCGGATATGATCAGGCCACGCGGCAGCATCAGGCGCTTTCCGGAAACCGCGGATGCGTGCCGACGGGGCGATAGCGTCGGTCGTAATCGCCCGCATACAACCGGCTTTCCGCGAAATCCTCGGCCCCGATGGCACGCCCCACCATGATCAAAGCCGTGCGCTCCATCTCGCCCGCAATCGCGGTTTCCAGCGTCTCCAGCGTGGCCCGCACGATCCGCTGGTCCGGCCACGACGCCCGCCAGACCACCGCCACCGGACAATCCGCCCCGTAATGCGGCGTCAGCTCGGCGATCACCTTCTCCAGCACATGCACCGACAGGTGAATCGCCAGCGTCGCCCCCGTCGCGGCAAAGGCCGAAAGGTTCTCCGTCTCGGGCATCGCCGTGGCCCGCCCGCTCGTCCGCGTCAGCACCACCGATTGCGCCACACCGGGCAGCGTCAACTCCGCCCCCAGGGCCGCAGCGGCGGCGGCAAACGAAGGCACCCCCGGCGTCACGTCGTAAGCAATCCCCATCTCGCGCAAGCGCCGCAACTGCTCGCCCATCGCCGACCACACCGACAGGTCGCCCGAATGCAGCCGCGCCACATCGTGGCCCGCCTCATCCGCCGCCCTGATCTCGTCCATGATCTGATCCAGCGACAAAGATGCCGTGTTCACGATCCGCGCCCCCGCAGGGCAATGCGACAGCAACGCCTCCGGCACCAATGACCCTGCATAAAGGCAGACAGGCGACGCCGCGATCAGATCCCGCCCCCGCAAGGTGATCAGATCCGCCGCCCCCGGCCCCGCCCCGATGAAATGCACCGTCATGCCCCGTCTCCTTCCGCTATCGCCGCCGTCGCCATGCCGTTGGGTGTCACCACCCGCGCCACGACCAGACGCGCATTCGCCCCCGCCGCACCCAGCGCCGCCGCTTCCGCGACCGACCCCGTGCCGAAGGCCCCTTTCACACGGGCCGATTGCGTCTGCGTCTCCACGCCCGACACATCGACCGCCCGAACCGCCAAACCCGTCCGCGCCGCAAGCGCCGCCATCACCGCAGCCCCCGCCTTGCGCGTCTCGGTCGCCAGCACCTCGGCCCCGCCCGCAAGGGCAAGCGCCGCCTCCAAGTCGTCCACCGTCGCCGCCGAACGGAAACCCAATCCCGCCACCCTCACAGCACGATACTCCACTGCACCACGGGCCGCGCCGCCTGCCAGTCGCGCATCCGCCCCAAGGCACCCGCCTGCGCGATGTCGATCCGCATCAAACTCCCGCCACGGCTTTCGTGCAGCGCGTAAAGCAAAGCCTCGCTCTCCAGCGTCACAGCGTTCATCACCACCCGCACGCCACGCGGCAACAGCGCCAGCAACGCCGCCATCCGCGCCGCATCCGCCCCGCCGCCGACAAACACCGCATCC
The DNA here is from genome assembly GCA_027489375.1 of Paracoccaceae bacterium. Lineage (GTDB taxonomy): Bacteria > Pseudomonadota > Alphaproteobacteria > Rhodobacterales > Rhodobacteraceae > Paragemmobacter. The sequence continues at coordinate 372,959 of JAIXZW010000005.1, forward strand.
GGCTTCGGCAGCCCCGCGACCACCTCGGGCCAATCCCCGCGATGCAGCACCAGCAGATGCTCCACCCCGAACCAGCCCGCATTGGCGGCGATATTGTCGCAACGCGTCCCCTGCGCTTCGACCGCATGGGCGCGCCCTCCCATAAGACACCACTCGACCGAGATCGACCCCGACCCCGCGCCAAGATCCCACAGCACCTCGCCCCGCCTCGGAGCCAGCGCCGAAAGCGTCAACGCCCGCACGGGCCGCTTGGTAATCTGCCCGTCACTGGCGAACAACGCGTCCGGCAATCCGCCCGCCCGCGACAGCCCCTGCCCCCGCGCATGGATCGCCACCGCCACAGGCGCTTCGATACCCGATACGTCAAAGCCCGCAGCCGATGTCGCAACCACCCGCTCCCGCGCCCCGCCCAGCGCCTGCAAGACGGTCAGGTCCGACGCCCCGAACCCCGCCTCCACCAGCCATTCCGCCAAAGCCGCAGGCGCCTTGCCGTCCCGCAACAGGCAAATGACCCGCACCCCATCGGCCAGAACCCCGCGCAACCGCGCAAACGGCGCGGCATGAAGGCCAAGACACACCGTCTCTTCCAGCCGCCACCCGAGCCGCGACGCCGCAAGCGCAAAGGTCGAAGGCGCAGGCATCGCCACCCACTCCCCCGCCGCCAGATGCGGCATCAGACTGCCCCCCGCCCCGAACCAGAACGGATCGCCCGAGGCCAGCACCACCACCCGCCGCCCGCGACAAGCGAGCACGGGGGCCACGTCAAAGGGCACGGGCCATTCCCGCCCCCGCGCACCCGCCCCCACCAGCGCCAGATGGCGCGGGCCGCCGAACACGACCTCGGCCGCCCCGATCGCGGCACGGCTTGCATCTCCCAGCCCCGCCAGTCCATCCTCGCCCAGACCGATGATCGAAAGCCAGACCTCAGCCATGACGCGCATCCTCCTTCTCGGCGGCACGACCGAGGCGTCCCGCCTCGCCGCCGAACTCGCCCGCAGGGGGCTGGACGCGGTGTTTTCCTACGCGGGCCGCACGGCCACACCCGTGGCGCAACCCCTGCCCACCCGCATCGGCGGCTTCGGCGGGGCCGAAGGCCTCGCCGCCTATATCCGCGCCGAAGGCATCACCCACCTGATCGACGCCACCCACCCCTTCGCCGCCCGGATGAGCCGAAACGCCATCACCGCCTGCGCGGCGACCGGAACCCCGCTCCTCGCCTTCGAACGCCCCGCGTGGGTCGCAACCGATGCCGACCGCTGGACCCGCGTTCCCACGACCGAAGCCGCCGTCCGCGCCCTGCCCGACGATCCGTCCCGCGTCTTCCTCGCCATCGGCAAACAGACGCTCGACGCCTTCGCCACGAAGCCCCAGCACCATTACCTGCTGCGCCTCGTCGATCCGCCCGAAGCCCCGCTTCCCCTGCCCCGTGCCACGGCGATCATCGCAAAGGGACCGTTCACCGCCGAAGGCGACGAAGCCCTCCTGCGCGACCACGCCATCACCCATGTCGTCGCCAAGAACGCGGGCGGCAGCGGCGCGGATGCGAAACTGGCCGCAGCCCGAACCCTCGGCCTGCCCGTGATCCTGATCGACCGCCCGACCCTGCCGCCCCGCGAAACCGCGGGCAGCGTCGAACGGGTCATGGCGTGGCTGGACGCTCATTCCACCCGCCGCGGCGTATAGACCCAGCGCCCCACCCGCCGTGTCGCCGAGTTGCCGACGATAACGACGGTCCGCATATCCGCCATCTCGGGCGTGGCCTCGCCCAGCGTCACGGTCACGATCCGCTCCTCCGGCGTGGTCACGGCGCGGGCGAATGTGATCAGCCGCTCCGCCCCGCAGACCTCGCGCAGCACCTCAAGCGCCCGCCCGAACTGGTGCGGACGGCTGGCCGAGCGCGGGTTGTAAAAGGCCATGGCGAAATCCGCCTCGCCCGCCAGCCGCAAGCGCTTTTCGACCAAGTCCCACGGCTTCATATTGTCCGACAGGTTGATCGCGCAGAAATCATGCCCCAAGGGCGCCCCCGCATGCGCCGCCGCCGCCAGCATCGCCGTGATGCCCGGCAGGATGCGGATGTCGGGAACCTCGCCCGCGAAGCCCTCGACCGCCTCGAACACTGCGCTTGCCATCGCAAACACGCCCGGATCGCCGGAGGAAACCACGACCACCCGCTTCCCCTCCGTCGCCATAGCCAACGCATGGGCGGCGCGGTCCATTTCGACACGGTTGTCCGAAGGATGCAGCGTCAGCCCCGCACGCGGCGCGACCCGCGCGACATAGGGAATATACCCCACCACATCCGTCGCCTCGGCCAAGGCCTGCCGCACCTCGGCCGTGACCATCCCCTCGTCGCCCGGCCCAAGCCCCGCGACCGCGACCCATCCGGCGCTCATTCCATGCCCCCGATCTCGGGCCGCCGCCCGTGCCCGTGCACCAGCACGATCGCGAAATAGGGACAATCCGCCGCGTCCACATCGACCAGCCGCGCAATCCGCTGGTCCGGCATCGTGCCGCGCTCCACCAGCCACGCGTCCCCAAGCCGCCCCGCCGCCGCCAAGGCATCGCGCACCCGCGGCAGGTTGCGGCCCGTCTTCATCACGACCAGCGCATCCGCCTCGCGCATGTGCCGCTCGAGCACATCCTGCGGCAGCGTCCCCATCAGCACGGTCAGGACATCGTCACCCCATGTGATCGGCGTGCCGGTCGCGGTCCAGCACCCCGTCATGCCGGTGATGCCGGGGATCACCTCGACCTCCACCCGCCCCTGAAAGCGCGTGTAAAGATGCATGAATGAGCCGTAGAAGAACGGGTCGCCCTCGCACAGCACGACGACATCCGACCCCGCCGCCACCTCGACCAGTCGGTCTGCCCAATCGTCATAGAACCGCGCCAAGGCATCGTTGTAATCCGCCCCGTCAAAGGGCAGTTCGGTCGTCACCGGATATTCCATCGGATATTCGACGACCCCCGCCGCCAGCATGCCCCCGACGATCCGCCGCGCCTGCCCGTTCCGCCCCGCCTTGCGGAAATAGGCCACATGCCCCGCGCTCCGGATGATCCGGTCGGATTTCACCGACATCAATTCAGGATCGCCCGGCCCGAGGCCCGTGCAGATGATCTTGCCCATCGCTCTATTCCTTCCGGCCCCTATTCTTTCCGGCTGGCCAGCGCGTTCACCGCCGCCACGGTGATCGCCGACCCGCCAAGCCGCCCCCGCACCACCATCGACGGCACGGGCCGGTCCTCCATCAGCGCATCCTTGCTTTCCGCCGCCCCGATGAACCCCACAGGGCAACCGATGATCGCCGCCGGACGCGGGCAGGCGGGGTCTTCCAGCATGTTGAGCAGATGGAACAAGGCGGTCGGCGCATTGCCGATGGCGACGACCGCGCCGCCAAGCATGGGCCGCCACAACTCCAGCGCCGCCGCCGAGCGGGTATTCCCCATCTCCGCCGCCAAGGCAGGCACCCTCGGGTCTTGCAACGTGCAGATCACCTCGTTCTTCGCGGGCAGCCGCGTCCGCGTCACCCCCTCGCTCACCATCCGCACATCGCACAGGATCGGCGCGCCGCCCTCAAGCGCCGCCCGCGCCGCGATTGCCATGCCTTCGGTGAAGTCCACGAACGCCTCCAACCCTACCATCCCCGCCGCATGGATCATCCGCACCACGACGACCTCTTCCTCGGGTGTGAACCGGGCAAGGTCCGCTTCGGCCCTGATCGTGGCAAAGGAGCGCAGATAGATTTCCGCGCCATCGGTGATGTAGCTATGGGGCATTGAACGTCTCGGTCAAAAGCGCCGGTCGGGCCAGCAATTCATCGGCAGTCACATGGGCCAGCGCGGCATCCGCCGCCGTGCCGTTCCGTATCAGATCGAACCCCGCAGGGGTCGCGGTCAGCGTCACCGCAGCCTTTGCCGGATGGGCGCAGCCCTTGGCGCAGCCCGACAGATGCAGCACGGCCCCTTCGGGCACATGCGCGGCCAAGGCCCGCCCCAGATCGCGCACGGGGGCCAAGCCCTGCACACAAGCGGGCGCACCCGTGCAGGCCACCACCCGCAGCGCCGGATCATCGGCGCGGGTGATCACCCCCGCCACCTCGGGCAACGCGGCCCCTTCCAGCAGCAGCATCCGCCACGAGGTCACGCGCATATCCGCAATCCCCGCCAGCTTGGCCAGCGTTTCGGCCCGCATCTGCCCGAATTCAAAACCCACCAGCGACCCCTGCGCCACCAGCCCCGGCCTTGCCACGAAGTCAGGCGCAGAGAGCATCGGCACCGCCATGAACCGCGCCGGCGGCACCGCCCCGCGCCTGACCAGCGCCGTCATCCGCCCGCGCCCGCCCGTCACGCCGCCCGCACCCACAAACCAGCGCACAAGCTCCAGCACCGCATCCACCGCCGACCCGACCGTGACCGCAGCCCCCGTCTCCATCCCCTCGGCCCGCACGACCAGCCCTGTCGCGCCCCGCTCGATCCGCACATCCGCCGCCGCATCGCGCAGCACCGGAACGGCCCCGATGTCCACCGCATAGCCGAACTTCCCCGGCAATTCGGGAAACTCCACCAGCCGCGCCGCCAATTCCGCGGCAATCTCCTGATGCCCGTCGCCCGCATCCCAAAAGGGCGAAACCTGAATGTTCCGCATCGCTTCAAGTCGACTGTCCGCGTCGATCAGCCCAAGCTCCGAAAGCCCAGCGATCAGCCCCGCATGGCCCGCCTCGGTCACGCCGCGCAACTGCACGTTCCCCCGCGCCGACAGGTCGATCAGCCCGTTCCCGAAGGCCCGCGACAAGTCCGCCAGACGCAGCGCCACCGCCTTCGGCAACCGCCCCCCGCGCAGCCGCACCCGCACGACCAGCCCATCCCCCGACAGCATCGGACGCAGCGCCCCCGGACACCAGCCCTGCACGATCGGGCCTTGGACAATCGGGCCTTGGACAACACGACCGCTCACGACTGCCCCCCCATCGCCGCCGCAATCGAATTCCGCCGTGTCACCCAAAGCCCCGCATCGCGCAAGGCGGCAAAACGCGCACGCAAGGCAGCAAGCGCCTGCGGATTCTCCCGCTCCATGAAGGCGACCAGATCATCCCGACCCAAGGTCGCCTCGTGATAAAGGTCGAACAGATGCGCCGGAACCGCCCGCGTCAGATGCGCGTAAGCGGCAAGGTTATCCAGCGTCGCCGTCACCTCGGCCGCGCCCCGGAACCCGTGGCGCATCATTCCCGTGGCCCAGTCGGGGTTCGCCGCCCGCGCCCGCACCACGCGCCCCACCTCTTCCGAAACCGTCCGCGCGCGCGGCGCATCGCGGGTGGCATCGACGTGATAGGATGCCAAAGCCTCGCCCCCCAGCGCCGCCTTGGCCGCTGCAACCCCGCCCTCATGCGCGGCATAATCGGGGGCGACAAGGATATCCGTCTCGACCATATCCTGCACATGGGCAAAGGCATCGGCCCGCAACACCCGCGCCTCAAGCTCTCCCCGCGCCTCGCGCACATCGCCCTTGGCATCGACGGCCCAGCTCGAGGCCGACAGCCACGCCTCGCCCGCCGCCTGACGGCCCACGTCGGAATAATCCTCCAACGCCTCGGCCATGCCCATGCCGTAAAGCCCCGGTTTCGGACCGAACACCCGCGCCCCCCGCGTCACATAGGGGTTGTCCTCGACCGCCTCCTCCCGCGCCGCCAAAGCCTCGGCCCCCGCCTCGAACAGTTGCGCCAACCCCGGAAACACATCGCGGAACAGGCCCGACACGCGCAGCGTCACGTCGATCCGTGGCCGCCCCAGCAGCGCCAGCGGCACCACCTCGAAACCCGACACCCGCTCCGACCCCTCGTCCCAGCGCGGCGCCAACCCCGCCAGATGCAGCGCCATCGCCACCTCTTCGCCAGCGGTCCGCATCGTGGCCGACCCCCACAGGTCAAGGATCAGCCCCTTCGGCCAATCCCCCTTGTCCTGCAAATGCCGCCGCAGCAATTCCTCGGCCAGTTTCACCCCTTGGGCATGCGCCGCCCGCGACGGCACGGCCCTCGGGTCCACGGAGTAGAGGTTCCGCCCCGTCGGCAGCACATCCACCCGCCCCCGCCAGGGCGATCCCGATGGCCCCGAAGCCACCCGCCGCCCCGCCAGCGCATCCTTCAGCCCCGCAATCTCGCCCGCCGCCGCGCCATAGACATGCAAGCCATCGCCATACTGGCTTTCCTTGATGTCACAGACGAAACGGTCGATCCGCGTGATCGCCTCGGCGGCACTGGCACCCGCGTCAAGGCCAAGGTCATCCTCGACCCCCGCCGCCCGCGCCTCGTCCCGGATCGCCGCGATCAGACGGTCGCGCCGCGAAGGGTCAAGCCCGTCCGCCGTCGAATACTCGTCCAGCAACCGCTCCAGCCGCAGCAGCCCCTCCGGCACCTTCGACAGCGCAAGCGGCGGCGGCAGATGCCCCAGCGTCACCGCCCCGATCCGCCGCTTCGCCTGCGCCGCCTCTCCGGGGTCGTTGACGATGAACGGGTAGATCACGGGGGTCGCCCCCACCAGCACCTCGGGCCAGCAGCTTTCGGACAGGGCGACCGACTTCCCCGGCAACCACTCGACCGTCCCGTGGGCGCCCACGTGAACCAAAGCGTGCATGCCTTGTGCATTCAGCCACAGATAGAACGCCACATAGCCATGACGCGGCGTCCGGCTCAGATCATGGTAAACATCCTCGCGCCCCCTAACCTCGCCCCGCTCGGGTTGCAGCGCCACGAGGGCCGCCCCCGCCCGCAGCGCGGCGAAGCGGAACAGGCCGCCCTCCACCGCGACATCCTCCTCGGGCGCACCCCAGGCGGCCATCAGGTCATCCTGCAACCCCTTGGGCAACAAAGACAAAGCCGCCCGATACTCCGCAACCGGCCATTCAAGGACATCCGCGACCAACCGCTTGCCCAGATCATCGACCGGAGAAACCCGATAACCCTCGTCCCGCAACTCACCCAGAATCCCGTTAACCGAAGCCAGCGCATCCAGCCCGACCGCATGGGCAATCTGGTCCGGCCGCCCCGGATAGGTCGACAGCACAAAGGCCAGCCTGCGATCGTTAACTTCCGATGAAGCCAGCCGATGCCAAGCCGCCACCTTTTCCGCCACCAGCGCCACGCGCCCCGCATCCGCCCGATGCGCGAAACGCGAAAATTGCAAGTCAGGGTCACGCTTTACGGGCTGCTTGAACGACACCACGCCCGCAAAAAGCCGCCCGTCCACCTCGGGCAAGACCACATGCATGGCAAGGTCCGCCGGAGACAACCCCCGCGCCGACCCCGCCCAATCCTTCCGCCGCGCCGTGGACAGCGCCACCTGAAACACCGGCACCCCCGCCGCATCCAAGGGCGAAGCCCCATCCGCGCCCCGCCCCGAAAAGGCCGTCGCGTTAACCACGGCCACGGGCTTCACCTCGGCCAGGGCACCGCGCAGGAACTCCCCCGCTCCGCCCGCCTTGAGCGACGGCACGAACAGCCCCGAAACCGCAAACCCCTTATCCCGCAACGCGGCAAACAGGGCGTCCACGGGGTCAAGGTCCGCACTCGTCAGGTAGCTGCGATAGAACACCACCGCGACCGCAGGCGCATCTGCTGCCTCCGGCCCCCTGACCACGCCCTTCTGCGGCTGATACCAGCCACAGTCCGGCACGGTCTTTTCCCCGATCACCGGCCCCGCATAAAGCCCCGCCGCCAATGCCAGTTGCGCCAATGCCGCCTGCGCCGCCACGGCACCGCCCGCATCGCACAGCGCCATCAACCGCCGCAGCGTCGATACGGGCAGGGTCGAGGCCGCATCCAGCGCCGCATCCTCGCGCCCGTCCGCAGGCAGCACCGCCAGCGCGATCCCCTTCCTGCGGCACAGATCCTGAACCGAGGCGATGCCATAAGCCCAATAGCTCTCGCCCCCGATCAGCCGGATCAGAACACCCTTCGCCCCCGACAGGGTCTTTTCGATGTAGGTATCAACCGACAAGGGGTGCCGCAGCGCCACAAGGTTGACCAGCCGCACGCTCGGCAACCCTGCCTTTCCCCGATGCCATCCCGCCGCGAAAGCGCCAAGGTCGCTGTCGGAAAAGGACATGACCACCAGATCGGCGGGGTCTTGGCCCACGTCGAACGGTGTATCCGTCTCCTCCAGCCCGTGGCTTTCGCGAAAGACGACATGCATGGCAGGTCAGGCCCCCAGAACGCCGCGGATCGCCGCCTCGTCGATGTCGTGATGCTCCGCGATGACGACCAACTGCCCCTTGCGCGGGGACGCCCCCCACGGGCGGTCATACTGCTGCCGCACCCGCTCGCCCACGGCCTGCACCAGCATCCGCATCGGCTTGCCGGTCACGGCGACATAGCCCTTCACGCGCAGGATATCCTGCTCGCGCGCAAGCCGCTGGATCGCGGCGACCAGCACCTCGGGATCGTCCACTTCCGGCAGATCGATCACGACGGAATCGAAATCCTCGTGCTCGTGGTCGTCGGCCCCGTCATGGTGGCTGGGACGGGCGGCCAGATCATCCTCGGCCTTGGCATTCAACCCAAGGATCACACGCGGGTCGATCACCCCGTCGGTCATGGCGATGATCGGCAGACGCCGCGGCGCTTCCGCCTCGATCACCGCCCGCGCCGCCGCCAAGCCCGCCTCGCCCGCCAGATCGGCCTTGGACAACAGCACGATATCGGCACAGGAAATCTGATCCTCGAACACCTCCGAAAGCGGCGTCTCGTGGTCGATGCTGTCATCCGCCTCGCGCTGCGCCTGAACCGCCGCCTCGTCGGGCGCGAACCGCCCCGCCGCCACCGCCTCGGCATCGGCCAGCGTCACCACGCCGTCCACGGTGATCTTCGACCGGATCGCGGGCCAGTCGAAGGCCTTGAGCAAGGGCTTGGGCAAAGCCAGCCCCGAGGTTTCGATCAGGATATGGTCGGGCCGCACCGGCAGCGCCATCAGCGCCTCGATCGTCGGGATGAAATCGTCGGCCACCGTGCAGCAGATGCAGCCGTTCGCAAGCTCCACGATATTCTCGACGGGGCAATTCTCGTCGGCGCAGGATTTCAGGATATCGCCATCCACCCCCACCGTGCCGAATTCGTTCACAAGGATCGCCAGACGCTTGCCTTGCGGGTTCATCATCAGATGCCGGATCAGCGTGGTCTTGCCCGCGCCCAGAAAGCCGGTGATGACGGTCACGGGAATTTTCGACAGATCGGACATGGCTCAGCTCTCCAAAGGGGGAATTCGGGCAAGGCTCTGCTTGCGGAAGATGACGGGCCGCTCGCGCCACGGCACGATGCCATCGGCAGTCGCGGCATAGGCGGCGGCACCGGCAAGGATGTCGGCGGCATCGGCCTCGGTCAGGCGACCATAGACGTAAGACCATTTCCCTGCCGCACTCAACGCGACCGAACACCCTTGGGTGCAGGCGGAAAGGCATTCCACGGCAACGATCCGCACGCCTTCGGGCGCGCCTGCTGCACCAAGGGCGGCATGCAGCTTCGCCCCCGGCGCGACCGCGCCTTCGGGAAGGGGCTCGCCCGCCTTGCAGGTGACACAGACATGCAGCACAGCGCCCATCGACAGCCCATCCTCGGCAGGGGAACGGGGCGACCTGAGGGAAAGCCCTTGCCTCGCGGACAACGGCCAGACCCCTCGGCTGCGGAACACCCCGTCCGCCCGGATCATCACTCGGCGCTGGCAGGTCTCCCGGCTTGCGGATTCAGGGTTGCCCCAACGCTTCGTCCACCTTCCCGCCCCCTTGCAGGGACAGTGGCACCGGACAAAGCTTTCCGGTCACGGTCGCGGGGGCGGCTGCGCTTCGGTCCCTGACCCCGTTGGGTCGCAAAACCTGTCGCATTCCCTCTTGGCCTGCCGTAGGACAGGCACCAACGCTTCACCGACCCTCTTGGCAGAAGCCCTGCCAGAGTCAAGGACAAGGACCGTCACCATGAGCGCAGACAGCGACATCGGAGCCAACCCGCAGGACGCGCCCCCCGACGCGGATGCCCGCCACGCCGCCAAGATGGCCAAGAAGAAAGCCGCCCGCGACAAGATCATGGCGACGAAATCGGGCGAAAAGGGCCTGATCATCGTCCACACCGGCGCGGGCAAGGGCAAGTCCTCGTCGGGCTTCGGCATGATCCTGCGCTGCATCGCGCACGGCATGCCCTGCGCCGTGGTGCAATTCATCAAAGGCGCCTGGGACACCGGCGAACGCCGCCTGATCGAAGGCCACTTCTCCGACCTCTGCCAGTTTCACGCGATGGGCGAAGGCTTCACCTGGGAAACGCAAGACCGCGCCCGCGACATCGCGATGGCGCAAAAGGGCTGGGAAAAGGCCAAGGAGCTGATCCTGAACCCCGACATCCGCCTCGTCCTCTTGGACGAAATCAACATCGCGCTGCGCTACGACTACCTCGACGTGGCCGAAGTCGTCCGCTTCCTGCGCGAGGAAAAGCCGCCCCTGACCCATGTCGTCCTGACCGGCCGCAACGCGGGCGAGGCGCTGATCGACGCCGCCGACCTCGTCACCGAAATGACGCTGGTGAAACACCCCTTCCGTTCGGGCATCAAGGCACAGGCTGGGGTGGAGTTCTGAAACCGAAGCGGGGGGCCAGCCTCCCGCACCACGCCCCAGACAACGGGGGGCCAGCCCCCCGCACCCCCCGGGATATTTGAGCCAGCATGAAAGCCGGAAGGTAAGGAAGTGTTAGGGTTTACCTGCCAAGAAGGTCTTACGGTACAGGGAGGGATCCCGATGACCGTCCAGCGTGAAAGCACCGCGCTTCCCCCGCTCCGGCGGCCCGAAGTGCGGTGCCGACCTGCTTTCATGCTGGCGACAAATATCCTCGCCGAAGGCTCCCGCACCCTCCATCCGCGCAACATCGCAGAACAAGCGCCAGATTTTTCGCAGAAAAATCGCGGCCAGCCAAAGGTGCCGCCATGCCAGCATTGATGATCCAGGGCGCAGGCTCGAACGTGGGCAAGTCGCTCCTCGTCGCCGGTCTCTGCCGCGCCGCGAAACGGCGCGGGCTTTCGGTCGCCCCGTTCAAGCCGCAGAACATGTCCAACAACGCGGCCGTCACCGTGGACGGGGGCGAGATCGGGCGGGCGCAGGCCTTGCAGGCCCGCGCTTCGGGGCTGGAGCTGCATACCGACATGAACCCCGTCCTGCTGAAACCGGAATCCGAGGTGGGCAGTCAGGTCGTCGTGCAGGGCCGCCGCATCGCCACGGTCAAGGCGCGGGACTATGCCGCGCTGAAACCCTCGCTCATGGCACCCGTCCTCGACAGTTTCCGCCGCCTTTCCGCCAGCCATGACCTCGTCATTGTCGAAGGCGCCGGATCACCGGCCGAGGTGAACCTGCGCGCGGGCGACATCGCCAACATGGGCTTTGCGCGGGCGGCGGATGTTCCGGTCGTCCTTGTGGGCGATATCGACCGCGGCGGGGTGATCGCGCAGCTCGTGGGAACGAAGGCCGTGCTCGACCCTGCCGATGCCGCCATGATCGCGGGCTTCCTCATCAACAAGTTCCGCGGCGATGTCAGCCTGTTCGACGATGGCTACAGGCTGATCGAAAGCCTGACGGGATGGCGGGGCTTCGGCACGCTCCCCTTCTTTGCCGATGCCTTCCGCCTGCCCGCCGAAGACGCGCTCGACATTCCCGCCCGCACCGGCAGCGGCGGCTTCCGCATCGCCGTCCCCGTCTTCTCGCGCATCGCCAATTTCGACGACCTCGACCCGCTGGCGCAGGAACCCGCCGTCACCCTGACGATGGTGCGCGCGGGCGAACCGATCCCGCCTGCCGACCTGATCATCCTGCCGGGGTCCAAATCCACCCGTGCCGACCTCGCCTTTCTCCGCGCCCAAGGCTGGGACATCGACATCGCCGCCCATATCCGGCGCGGCGGGCATGTGCTGGGCATCTGCGGCGGCTACCAGATGCTCGGCACATCCGTGGACGATCCCGAAGGCATCGAAGGGCCAGAGGGCAGCACCACTGGCCTCGGCCATCTGGATGTCGCCACCACCATGCAGGGCGACAAGCGCCTGACCCGCACCACGGCCACGCATCAGCCCACGGGGTTGCCGCTGGACGGCTACGAAATCCACATCGGCCGCACCTCCGGCCCCGATTGCGCCCGCCCCTTCGCCATGATCGGCAGCGCCCCCGATGGCGCGATCTCGGCCAATGGCCGCGTCATGGGCAGCTACCTGCACGGCATGTTCGCCTCGGACGCCTTCCGCAGCGCCTTTCTCGCCTCGCTCGGCGCGGCGCGCTCGGATCTCGACTATGCAAAAGGCGTCGAAGCCACGCTCGACGCCCTCGCCTCGCATCTCGAGGCGCATCTCGATGTGGCGGGGCTTCTCGCCCTCGCCCGCTGAACCCTCAGCTCCCCGCCCCGCGGAAGATGCCGCCGGCCATCGTCGCGACCCAGCGTTGCGGATTGCGCGGGTCCTGCATGCGCAGGAAGGTATAGCCCGTCTGGTCCCAGCGCTTGATCGTGCCGCGCAGGTTGTCGAGCACAAGGTCCGCCCCGTCCGCCCGCAGCACCAGCACCGCATGCGACCCGCCCTGACGGTCCAGCACCGAAGCCAGCAGCAGGCGGTCGGGCGAAATCCCCGCCTCGATCAGCGCCTTTTTCTTGTAAAGCGCATAATCCTCGCAATCCCCGCCGCGAGCCGTGGGAAGCGTCCATTTCTCGGCCACATGATACTGCTGCATGTCCCCCACGGGACGAATGCGCGTATTCGCCTTGCGGTTGATCTGCGAGATCAGTTCCATCTCGGCCGCACCCAGCGCCTTGTTCGAATTGCCAGGCGCGCAGGCCCAGGCATATGCCGCGCAGACGCCTGTCGCACCGGCAGGGGCCGAAACGACCGCCTTCAACGGCAGCACACCTCCGGAAGTCGAGGAGTCGATGGCGAAGGCGGCAGAGGATGCCGTGATCACGGACAGGGCGGCAGCAATGGCAATCTTGACCAGACGCATGGCAATATCCTTTCGGCACAGGAACCCGGGTTCCCGCGTTGTCCGGGGCGGCCCCGGCTTTCCTCTTCTCGGTGATCGTCCCGCTGCCTTCTGGCGTCGTGGCGTATCGAATGGTCAGACGGGCACGTCGGCTCGTCTGGGCTTCGTTTTAGCCCTTGGGTTGCGCTTCGTCGCTCTGGCATCCGGCGGCTTTGCGACCGCCAAGGTCTGCGACCCCATCCAACGGATGATCCGCCCGGACCCATACCCACATACTTCCGCTCATGACCCCGCCGGTCCGTCTGCATCCCCCTGCGCCAGCACGGCACGGCCACGCCCCGCGCGCTTGGCCGCGTAAAGCGCCGCATCCGCTGCCGCCAGCAACGCCTCCGCCGTGGCGCCGCGATGATCCGCCGACAGCACCAGACCAAGCGAGGCCGCAACGCGGCATTCGTGCCCCTCGTAGAGCAACGGCTCGCCAAGCCGCGCCGTCAGCCGCGCCGCGACCGCCTGCAACCGCGCCACGTCCGCGACCGAAGGCAGCAGCAGCACGAACTCGTCCCCCCCGATCCGCGCGACCGTATCGCCTTCCCGCGTCTCGGCGGACAGCACCCGCGCCGCTTCCGCCAGCACATGATCACCCGCGGCATGGCCGAAACGGTCGTTCACCGCCTTGAAATGATCGAGATCGACATGGATCAAACCGAAGCGCCGCCCCTCGGCCACCGCCCGCTCGAGCGCCGCCATCAGCGCACGACGGTTGCCGATGCCGGTCAGCGCATCGCTCTGCGCTTCGGCCTCGGCCCTGATCCGCGCCCCGTCGAGCCGCGCGTTGAGACGGCGCAACTCCTCCGTCACCACCGTCTTCGCTTCGACAAGGTAAAGCAGCTCCACCGTCAACTCGGTCGGCGCGAAATCGGCTTCGGTCAAGGCATAGCGGTGCACCGCATCGACAAGGCCAAGCCCGAAGGACAGGTTCACCAATGCCCCGCCCGCCCCCTCTGCCACGGCCAGCCCGCGCAGCACCGTCCCGTCCGGCGCACGCAACCGCACGCGCCCGCTTGCGACCAGCGCCGGCACATCCGCGCCCGCATGGGGCAGTTCGACGCAAAACGCCTCGTCCAGCGACCGCGCCGCACCCGACAGCCGCGCAACGGTCGGCCCCGCGGCCCTTATTCCCCCTGCGGCGTCAAGCAAAAGCGCCATCGGCATCAGCCGCAGCAGCGCCGAGATATCGAGATCAACCCGCAAGCGCGAACCTCCGCCCCTCGGCAAAGCCCGCATCGACCAGCCGTACCTCGACCGATCCGCCCGCACGGGACAGCACGACCAGCGTGCCGTAATCGTCGGCGATGGTGCGGATCGTTCCCGTCAGCACGGCGGCGAACCCGTCAAGCCCCGCGCCGACCGACACGTGCCAAAGCCCCGCCCCGCCCCGCACCCGCACCGCAGGAAGGGCCAGATCGCCAACCGCAAGCAGCACCCGCTCGGGCAATTCGCCCAGCGCCAGCAGGAAAGACACGAAATCCGGCCCGCCGAACCGCAAAAGCCGCCGGATCGCCTCGCAGGAGGGGTGCGAGACAAGATAGGTGCCGATGTCCTCCAGCAGCGCCTCGGCCTCGTGGCCCGTCAGCGTGGCGGCCGCCTCGACCAGCGCAGCGCCAAGCGCCGCGTCATAGGTGCCAAAGGCATCGAACCCGTCGGCACAAACGGCCTCCGGCACGCCCGCCCTGCGGGCCGCATCGCGCCAGAGCGCGTCTCCGAAACGGTCGCGCAGAAAGGACTGCGCCGCCCGCAAGCATAGCCCGTGCATCACCCGACCCCATCGTCACCCGTGGGTCAGGCTGCACGATTCGGCTTAACGACCGCTTACTTCCGCGCCTCTCCGATCAGCGTCAGGATCTGCTTTGCCGCTTCGGGGATGTTGGTCCCCGGCCCGAAGATCGCCTTGACGCCGCTGTCATAGAGGAACTGGTAATCCTGCTGCGGAATGACGCCCCCGCAGATGACAAGGATATCCCCCGCCCCCGCATCCTTCAGCGCCTGCACCAGCTTCGGCGCCAGCGTCTTGTGACCTGCCGCCTGTGACGAGATGCCGACCACATGCACGTCGTTGTCGATGGCATCCTGCGCCGCCTCTTCCGGCGTCTGGAACAGCGGCCCCACGTCGACGTCAAAGCCGATATCGGCGAATGCCGTGGCGATCACCTTCGCGCCACGGTCATGCCCGTCCTGCCCCATCTTCACGACCAGCATCCGCGGACGCCGCCCTTCGGCCTCGGCGAATGCCTCCACGTCCTTCTGGATCTGGGCGAACCCCTGATCCCCCTCATAGGCCGCGCCATAGACACCCGCGAGCGTCTTCACCTCGGCCCGATGCCGCCCGAACACCTTTTCCATCGCGTCAGAAATCTCCCCGACCGAGGCCCGCGCACGGGCTGCTTCAACCGCCGCCTCCAACAGGTTGCCACCTTCACCCGCACGCCGCGTCACTTCGGCCAATGCTGCCTGACAGGCGGCTTCGTCCCGCTTGGCCCGCGTGGATTTGAGCCGCGCGATCTGCGCCTCGCGCACCGCCACGTTGTCGATGTCGAGGATGTCGATCGGCTCTTCCTTGTCCTTGCGGTATTTGTTGACCCCGACGATCACCTCCTCGCCACGGTCGATCATCGCCTGCCGCTTGGCCGCCGATTCCTCGATCCGCAGCTTGGGCATCCCCGTGGCCACCGCCTTGGTCATGCCGCCCATCGCCTCGACCTCTTCCATCAAGGACCATGCCTTTTCGGCCAGCTCGTTGGTCAGGCTCTCGACGTAGTAAGACCCCGCCAGCGGATCGACGACCTTGGTGATCCCCGTCTCTTCTTGCAGGATCAACTGCGTGTTCCGCGCGATGCGGGCGCTGAATTCGGTGGGCAGGGCAATCGCCTCGTCCAGCGCGTTGGTGTGCAGCGACTGCGTCCCGCCGAGCACCGCCGCCATCGCCTCGTATGCCGTGCGGATCACGTTGTTGTAGGGGTCCTGCTCCTGCAAGCTCACGCCGCTCGTCTGGCAATGGGTGCGCAGCATCAGGCTGGACGCCTTCTTCGCCCCGAAGCCTTCCATGATCCGGTGCCACAGCATCCGCGCCGCCCGCAGCTTGGCGGCCTCCATGAAGAAATTCATCCCGATGGCGAAAAAGAACGACAACCGCCCCGCAAAGTCATCGACATCCATCCCCCGCGCCAGCGCGGCACGGACATATTCCCGCCCGTCCGCCAGCGTGAAGGCCAGCTCCTGCACAAGGTTCGCCCCCGCCTCCTGCATGTGATAGCCGGAGATCGAGATGGAGTTGAACTTCGGCATCTCCTTCGAGGTGAACTCGATGATGTCCGCGATGATCCGCATGCTGGGTTCGGGCGGATAGATATAGGTGTTCCGCACCATGAACTCTTTCAGGATGTCGTTCTGGATCGTCCCCGAAAGGGCTGCGCGGGGAACCCCCTGCTCCTCGCCCGTGACGATGAAATTCGCCAAAATCGGAATGACCGCCCCGTTCATCGTCATGGACACGCTGATCTTTTCCAACGGGATGCCGTCGAACAGCACCTTCATGTCCTCGACGCTGTCGATGGCGACACCGGCCTTGCCCACATCTCCCACCACGCGCGGATGGTCGCTGTCATAGCCGCGGTGCGTGGCAAGGTCGAAGGCCACCGACACCCCCTGCTGCCCCGCCGCCAGCGCCTTGCGGTAGAAGTTGTTGCTCTCCTCGGCGGTGGAAAACCCCGCATATTGCCGGATCGTCCACGGGCGGCCTGCATACATCGTGGCCCTGACCCCCCGCGTAAACGGCGCGATCCCCGGCAATTCGCCCATCTGCGGCAGGCCCGCCGCATCTTCTGCGGTGTAAAGCGGCTTGACCGCGATGCCTTCCAGCGTGTCCCAGGTCAGGCTGTCGGGGTCGGCCCCCTTCATCTCTTTCGCGGCCAGCGCCCGCCATGCTGCAATCTTGTCCGACATGGGCCAATTCCTTCACATCTTGGCCGGATCAGGGTCCGGCAGTCTTTCGTTTTCGCTCGGCCCGCCTATATCTGGCGCATGGCCAACCGCATCTCTCCGCTCAGCGCACTCGCCCTCGCCGCCCTGCTGCCTTTCGGTGCAGCGGCGGACGAGGTGGCAAGCTTCGTCCCCGTTCCGGCGGCGCAGGTCGTCGTCTCCGACCTCATGTTCCTCAAGCGCCCCGTAGTGGTCTTTGCCGACAGCCCGAACGATCCCAACTTCCAGCGCCAGATGGAGCTGATCGCCCGCGACCCCGCCCCCCTTGCCGCCCGCGACGTGGTCGTCGTCACCGACACCGACCCCGCCGCCAAATCCGAACTGCGCCAGAAACTCCGCCCGCGCGGCTTCGGCGTGGTGCTGATGGACAAGGACTGGCAACCCGAAATCCGCAAACCCCTGCCGTGGAGCGTGCGCGAGATCACCCACGCCATCGACAAGTTTCCGCTCCGCCGGCAAGAGATGAACGAGCGTCCGGCAGCGGGGGGGTGAACCCACCACTCCCGCACCGCCTGCCACCGTCGCAGGGGGGCCGTCTGCCCCCCGTCGCCGTTCCGGCGACTCCCCCCGAGGATATTTGTCCGAGCATGAAAGGGCAAAAGCGCCCCGTTCCTGCATTCACCTTTGCCCAAATACTCCGGGGGGGCCGCGCCAAGGGCGCGGCGGGGGGCTGGCCCCCCTTGCTGCCCCGGCGCCGGCCAAGCCCACGCGGCCAAAACCGGCATATGGCTTTCGACCCTCACTCGAACTCCATGATCACATCGTCCACCTTCAGGCTCGCGCCCGCCGCCGCGTTGATCTTCTTGACCACCCCGCGCCGCTCGGCTTTCAGGATGTTCTCCATCTTCATGGCCTCGACCGTGGCAAGCGCCTGCCCTTCCTGCACCTCGTCCCCTTCGGCCACGGCGATCTTCACGATCAGGCCGGGCATGGGGCAGAGCAGGAATTTCGACGTATCGGGCGGCAGCTTCTCGGGCATCAGCAACGCCAGATCGTGCTGGCGCGGCGTTCTCACATGCACCTTCAGATCCGCCCCGCGCAGCCTCAGGCGGAAGCCCATCGGCACCTTGCCCACCTTCATGACCAAGGGCGCGCCATCCACCACCAGCCGCGCCAGCGCCTGACCCGGCGTCCAGTCCGAGGTGACGCGCAACACCTGACCATCGGCAAAGCGCACGCTCGACCCGTCCCTGTCGGCGGCGATGGTCACGGCAAAAGCCTCGCCCTGCACGCTCACCACCCAATCATCGCCCACGCGGCGCTGGTGGTTGTCCATCGTCCCCGAAATCCGCGTCCGCCGGATTTCGGCGACACGGTTCATCGCCGCCGCCGCAGCGGCCACCCGCAGCAGCGTCACCGCATCCAGCGTAGCCCCCTGGAAGCCTTCGGGATATTCCTCGGCGATGAAGGCCGTGGTGATATTGCCCGACACGAAGCGCGGATGGTCCATGACCGCACCGACGAAGGGCAGGTTATGCCCGATCCCCTCGACCTCGAAGGTATCGAGTGCCAGCCGCATCTCTTCGATTGCGGCCTCCCGCGTGGCCCCCCATGTGCAAAGCTTCGCGATCATCGGGTCGTAATACATGCTGATCTCGCCGCCCTCGAAGACGCCGGTATCGTTGCGCACGATCCCCCCGCCCGCAGTCGGCCCCTCGACCGGCGGGCGATAGCGCGTCAGCCGCCCGATGGAGGGCAGGAAGTTCCGGTAGGGGTCTTCCGCATACAACCGGCTTTCCATCGCCCAGCCGTTGATCTTGAGGTCCGACTGCTTGAACGGCAAAGGCTCGCCATTCGCCACGCGGATCATCTGCTCCACAAGGTCCACACCCGTGATCAGCTCCGTCACCGGATGCTCGACCTGCAAGCGCGTGTTCATCTCGAGGAAGTAGAAATTCCGGTTCCCGTCGACGATGAACTCCACCGTCCCCGCGCTCGTATAGCCCACGGCCTTCGCCAAGGCGCAGGCCTGCTCGCCCATCGCCTTGCGCGTCGCCTCGTCCAGAAACGGCGAAGGCGCCTCTTCGATCACCTTCTGGTTCCGCCGCTGGATGCTGCACTCCCGCTCGTGCAGATAGACGCAGTTGCCATGCTTGTCGGCCAGCACCTGAATTTCGATATGGCGCGGTTGCGTGACGAATTTCTCGATGAAAATCCGGTCATCCCCGAAGCTCGCCGCCGCCTCGTTCTTCGACGACTGGAAGCCTTCGCGCGCCTCGGCATCGTTCCACGCGATGCGCATCCCCTTGCCGCCACCGCCCGCCGATGCCTTGATCATCACCGGATAGCCGATCTCGCCCGAAATCTTCACCGCCTCTTCGGCATCCGCGATCAGGCCCATATAGCCCGGCACGGTCGAAACCCCGGCACCTTGGGCGATCTTCTTCGAGGTGATCTTGTCCCCCATCGCCTCGATGGCCGGGCTGGGCGGGCCGACAAAGACCACCCCAGCCGCCTCGAGCGCCGCCGCAAAGGCGCGGTTTTCCGACAGGAAGCCGTAACCCGGATGCACCGCCTGCGCGCCCGTCGCCTTGATCGCCGCCATGATCTTGTCGATCACGATATAGGACTGCGCCGCAGGCGCGGGGCCGATATGCACCGCCTCGTCCGCCATCTTCACATGCAGCGCGTTGCGGTCGGCATCGGAATAGACGGCAACCGTCTTGATGCCCATCTTGCGCGCGCTCTTGATGACACGGCAGGCAATCTCGCCGCGGTTGGCGATCAGGATCTTGTCGAACATGGCTCTCCCCCAGCGCCGCGCGGCAAAGGCCGCGTGGCTGATTTGAACGGACTGCCGCACCCGGGCCGGGGAGCGGCAGAAATGCAAAAGACCACCCGGGGGTCCGCCCCGGATGGCCTTTCCTCAATGGAAACCGTCCGCCCGAAGGCGGCGGTCAGATCAGTTGCACAGCCCTGCGTCGTCGGCCAGCGCACCGGCACCAGCGCCGATTGCCGCGCCGGTAAGGGCGTTCTTGTCAAGGATATCGGCCGCAAGCGCGCCGGTGACGGCACCGATGGCCGCGCGGCCACCATCACCCGTGCCACAGTTGAGTTGCGACGTGCCGGGGGCACAGGCCGCAAGGCCAAGACCGGCGACCGAAAGAAGGACGAAAGGAAGAATGCGCATCTGAGACTGCCTCGTGCTGGGGTTATTCTTGCCGCACAGTCTATCGAAAGGCGAAAGCGGTTAAAGCGAAAAGACGCTTTCCGCCGGTCCGATAGTCCCAAATCGGCAAAAGCACGCGCATCGCCCAAAAGGCGCCCGACCCCCAAGGGGTCAGGCGCAAGGTATTGGGAAGGGCAGACATCGGGACCACCCCGAACGGGGGTGCATTCCGCAACATGCGTATCTTCGAACGGTTCCCTCCGCGCCGACAAATCACAAATCGTCCCCCCCGCGCCTTGCGCGGCAGATTGCCGAACCTGGAATTTGACGGGCGGATTCATGCCTATTCGTCCTCGTCGTCCCAGTCTTCGTCAAAGACGACGGGCGGCGCGTCGGGGGCAAAGACCTCGGGGAAGGACGCTTCGGCCCGCTTCACGTCGATGCGCAACAGCGCTTCATAGCTTTCGGGATCGAACGGGTCCTCGGCGGGCACGACCTCGCGCCCGAACAGCCAGCTCAGCCGCCCTGCATCCAGATTGCCGCGCTCGAACGGCTCTTCGCCGAAACAGGCCCACAGCGCCGCCATGAACCCCTGGTCGGCCATGCGGTCCGCGTGCTTGCGGTCCTTGTAGCGCTCGCGCCGGACGATCTTGGTCGGCCCGTCCTTCTTGTTCGCGCGGCGGATGGTGAATTGGAAATCGGTCCCCGTCAGTCGGCCGGGAAAGCCGCGATGCTTCAACATGTCTTGCCCCTTTGCATGCCAAGGGGCGCGTGATGCCGCATCGGGGGCGGGGCGTCAAACGAAACGCCACACAGAATAAGGGCGGGCCGGGGGCACGCGCCCCCGTTGGCCCGCCCCAGTCGATTACTTGTACTTGCCGGTGTAGGTCGGCTCGGTCGAAACTGCTGCTTCGTCCACGTAAACGACTTCTTCCTTCTTCGCGGCACAGCCAGCGACAAAGGCAACCATGCACAGTGCGAAAACGATTTTGCTCGTCGACATCCTCTACTCCTATTTTCTTGGAGGGTCGTGGCGCAGGAACATTCCCTTACCCGCCCCCGTTGCGAGGTGCAGGCCGCTTGGGTACGGCCCTCTGCAACCTTAACGGAAATCCTTCCGAAAGGACATGCAAACCGACCCAAGTTCGCGGCCTGTGGCACAGCTACATCACGAAGCCCGTGATCGGCAACGAAAAATCGGACGCTGCGCACCACCATCAGAACATCTCCCATTGGCAGGAACCGTTCTCGACCCGATAGGATTCGAAGAACTGCACCGCATCGGGTGCCGCATCGCCAAAGGGCAGGGCGCGGTCCGAAAGCGAAATCACCACCGCCTCCGGCTGCGGACCGAACTCCGACAGGCGCGGCAGCGCGAACTGGTCGCACAGGAACTGCATATCGGCCGAGGCTGTATCGAAATCCACCGCCCCCGCGATCTCGGGCGCAAGGAAACGGAAGCGCGTCGTCATCCCGTCCGGCCCCGGCACGTTCCAGATCACATCCTGCAGCGTCACCGTCTGGCCCGAAGGCACCGCGACCGCGACGCCGTCGCCCTCCACCACCTGCGGCCCCTCCTGCCCAAGCGCCAGCCCCGCGCAAAGCGCGGCAGGCAGGGCAACGGCAAGGGGAAGGGCGGCGTGCGGCATCACATCACAGCGGAATGTTGTCGTGCTTCTTCCACGGGTTCGCCAGTTTCTTCGTCCGAAGGCTGGCAAAGGCCCGCGCCACGCGGCGGCGGGTGGAATGGGGCATGATCACCTCGTCGATGAAGCCCTTTTCCGCCGCGACGAAGGGATTGGCGAAGCGGTCCTCGTAATCCTTCACCCGCGCCGCGATCTTCTCCCTGTCGGCAAGTTCGCTGCGATAGAGGATTTCGACCGCCCCCTTGGCCCCCATCACGGCCACTTCTGCTGTGGGCCATGCGTAGTTGAAATCGCCGCGCAGGTGTTTCGACGACATAACCACGTAAGCCCCGCCATAGGTCTTGCGCGTCAGCACCGTGACCTTCGGCACCGTCGCCTCGCCATAGGCGAACAAGAGCTTCGCCCCGTGCTTGATCACCCCGCCATATTCCTGCGTCACACCGGGCAGGAAGCCCGGCACGTCAACCAGCGTCAGGATCGGAATTTCGAAAGCATCGCAGAAGCGAACGAAGCGCGCCGCCTTGCGGCTCGCGTCGATATCCAGACACCCCGCCAGCACCATCGGCTGGTTCGCCACCACGCCCACCGACTGCCCCTCGAGCCGGATGAAGCCGGTGATGATATTGGCGGCAAAGTCCTTCTGGATTTCGAAGAAATCGCCCTCGTCGGCGATCTTCAGGATCAGTTCCTTCATGTCATAGGGCTGGTTCGGATTGTCCGGCACCAGCGTATCCAATGACATTTCCACCCGTGCCGGATCGTCGAAGAAGGGCCGCACCGGCGCCTTCTCGCGGTTGTTCAGCGGCAGGAAATCGATCAGCCGCCGCGTCTCGGCCAGCGCTTCCACGTCATTCTCGAAGGCCCCGTCCGCCACGCTCGACTTGCGGGTATGCGTCGAAGCGCCGCCCAACTCCTCGGCCGTGACATGCTCGTTCGTCACGGTCTTCACCACATCCGGCCCCGTCACGAACATGTAGGAGCTGTCCTTCACCATGAAGATGAAGTCGGTCATTGCAGGGCTATAGACCGCCCCGCCCGCACAAGGCCCCATGATCAGCGAAATCTGCGGCACCACGCCCGAGGCCAGGATGTTGCGCTGGAACACCTCGCCATAGGCGGCAAGCGAGGACACGCCCTCCTGGATCCGCGCCCCGCCGGAATCGTTGATCCCGATGACAGGCGCGCCGTTCTGGATCGCCATATCCATGATCTTGCAGATCTTCGCGCCATGCGTCTCGGACACCGACCCGCCCAGCACGGTGAAGTCCTGCGCAAAGACATAGACCATCCGGCCATTGACCGTGCCCCAGCCCGTCACCACGCCATCGCCCGGGGTCTTCGTCTCTTCCATGCCGAAATCGGTGCAGCGGTGCTGCACGAACATGTCGAATTCCTCGAAGCTGCCCTCGTCCAGCAGCAATTCGATCCGCTCCCGCGCCGTCAGCTTGCCCTTGTAATGCTGGGCCGCGACCCGCTTCTCGCCCCCGCCCGCCCGCGCGACGGCACGGCGGCTTTCCAGCTCTTGCAGGATATCCTTCATGGCAGACCTCTCCCCCGATTTCGGCGGACCATATCGCCCCGCCGCCAGCGCGCAAAACGGAACCTCGCATATTTGCAAATAATTGGCAGAGCGCCCGCCGCGAATTGCAAATTAGCGAACCCCTCGCCACAGCGCCGCCCGCACCCTAGAACGGCACCAGCCGCGCCGGTAATCCCTTGCTCTTCCAGCTTCCTCTTGCCCCAAATATCCTCGGGAGGGTCCGGGAGGGCAGACGGCCCTCCCGGCCTCGGCCACCCCCGCCCCGCTTGCAGAACCAGCACAGGTCAACATGTCGCAGCTTCCCGCCCCCCTCGTCACCATCGGCCTCCTCCTCGCCTCCAACGTTTTCATGACCTTCGCGTGGTATGGCCACCTCAAGTTCAAAGCGGCCCCCCTCTATCTCGTGATCCTCGTCTCATGGGGCATCGCCTTCTTCGAATACGTGCTTCAGGTCCCCGCCAACCGCATCGGCCACGGGTATTTCAGCGCAGCCCAGCTCAAGACGATCCAGGAGGTCATCACCCTCGCCGTCTTCGCCGCCTTCTCGGTCCTCTATCTCAAGGAACCGCTCGGCTGGAACCACGCCCTCGGCTTCGCCTTCATCGCGCTCGGCGCCTTCTTCATCTTCCACAAATGGGGCTGAGGTGGACTTCCCCGCCCCCCGCACCTAGAAACATCCGATGCAAGTCCGCTTCCTCGACCGCCGCACCGCCCCGCACATCTCGACGCTGATCCTGCTTGCCGGATTGTCGGCGCTGACGATGAACATCTTCCTGCCCTCGCTTCCGGGCATGGCGGCCTATTTCGACGTGCCCTACGCGTTGATGCAGCTTTCCGTGGCGCTCTACCTCGCGCTCTCGGCGGTGCTGCAAATCGTCATCGGCCCGATCTCCGACCGCTACGGGCGGCGGAGCGTCATCATCGGCGCGCTCCTCCTGTTCCTGCTCGCCACCATCGGCACGCTGCTTGCGCCCAACGCCACCGTCTTCCTGATCTTCCGCATGGCGCAGGCCGTCATCGCCGCAGGCATGGTGCTGTCCCGCGCGGTCGTGCGCGACATGGTTCCCGATGCACAGGCGGCGAGCATGATCGGCTACGTGACGATGGGCATGAGCATCGTCCCCATGATCGGCCCCGTCATCGGCGGCGTGCTGGACGAATGGTTCGGCTGGCACGCCAACTTCGCCCTCCTCCTTGCCCTCGGCCTCGTGACCCTTGCGCTCGTCTGGGCCGATCTGGGCGAAACGGCAACCCTGCGCCGTGTCTCGCTGATGGACCAGATCCGCAGCTATCCCGCGCTGCTGAAATCACAGCGTTTCTGGGGCTATGTGCTTTGCGCAAGCTTCGCCTCGGGCTGCTTCTTCGCCTATCTCGGCGGCGCTCCTTACGTCGGGAACACCGTCTTCGGCCTTTCCTCCTCGCATATCGGCGTGCTTTTCGCGATCACCGCCGTGGGCTATGCGGCGGGCAACTTCGTCGCGGGCCGCTTCTCGGTGCGGGTGGGCATGAACCGGATGATCCTCGCCGGATCGACCCTCACCCTTATCGGCCTCGGCCTCCTGCTCCTGCTCACCCTCGCGGGCGTCCATTCGGCGCTCGTCTTCTTCGGCTGCACCATCTTTGTCGGCGCGGGCAACGGTATGACCCTGCCCAACGCCAATGCAGGCATGCTCTCCATCCGCCCCGAGCTTGCCGGAACCGCCTCGGGCCTCGGCGGCGCGATACAGGTGGGCGGCGGCGCGGCGCTGGCCGCCCTCGCCGGCGCGCTGCTGCCCCCCGGCGCGACCGAGCTTCCCCTCGTCCTCCTCATATCCGCAAGCTCCTTCGCCTCGCTCCTGTCGATCTTCTGGGTGATCCGGCGCGCAAGGGCGATCGGGCTGGCAGGCTGACTTTCCAGGATAAAGAGGTGCGAAAGGCTCCAGTGGAGCGTTTTGCACCTCTGCCGTTAGGTCCGCGCGCGACCCGCGGGGTGGGCGCCTTGGCGACGCCCCGCGGGGTGCGAGGAGGGACCGTCGCGCCAGTGGCGCGGCGTAAGCCCGACGAGCGTCGTGCGCGGACCGTGGCTTTGGGCCACGGTCCAACCCGACCGTTGCGTGGATAAAACTTGACGCCCCACCCATTCCACGAAACTTTGCAACCAACCGCAACGAAGTTTGCAAAGGGCATCGCATGGCCACGCAGAAACTCTACGCCGGAGCCAAACTCCGCGAAATCCGCGCCCGCCTTGCCCTCACGCAAAAGACCTTCGCCGACAAACTCGGCGTCTCGCTGCCCTACCTGAACCAGATGGAGAACAACCACCGCCCCGTCTCGGCGGCGGTCGTCCTCGCGCTGGCGCAGGAATTCGGCCTCGACGTCACCGAACTCACCGTGGGCGAATCCGAACGGCTCGTCTCGGACATGCGCGAAGCCCTGGCCGACCCCGTCTTCGCCAAATCCACGCCCCCCTTGGCCGACCTGCGCCTTGCCGCCTCGAACGCGCCCGCCCTCGCCCGCGCCTTCCTCGACCTGCACCGCGCCTACCGCCAGACCCACGAACGCCTCGCCTCGCTCGACGAAGCCTTGGGCCGCGACGGTGCCGCCCTGCGCGCCTCCCCTTGGGAGGAAGTGCGCGACTTCTTCCACTATTGCGACAATTACATCGACGCCATCGACCGCGCCGCCGAACATTTCGCCACTTCCGCAACATCCCGCGACATCACCCGCACCGCGACCGAGGCGCTTGAGAAACGCGGCATCACCCTCGCCTTCTCCGAAAACCCCGACCTGCGCCACTACGACCCCGCCACCCGCCGCCTCACGCTGTCGGACCGCAGCGCAGGCCCGACCCAGCGCTTCCAGCTCCTGATGCAGGTGGCGTTGCTCACGCAGAACGAACTCCTCGACGCCACGCTCGACCTCGCCCGCTTCACCACGCCCGAGGCCCGCGACATCGCCAAGATCGGCCTTGCCAACTATTTCGCCGGCGCCGCCCTCCTCCCCTACCGCGCCTTCCAGTCCGCAGCCCTCGAAACCCGCCACGACCTCGAACGTCTGGCCGACCTTTTCGGTGCCTCCATCGAACAGGTCGCGCACCGCCTCTCCACGCTGCAACGCCCCGGCGCAAAGGGCATCCCCTTCTTCTTCGTCCGCGTCGATCAGGCCGGCACGATCACCAAACGCCACTCGGCCACGCGCCTGCAATTCGCCCGCTTCGGCGGGGCCTGCCCGCTCTGGAACGTGCACCGCGCCTTCGAGACCCCCGGCCAGTTCCTGCGCCAGCTTGCCGAAACGCCCGACGGCGTGCGCTACCTCTGCCTCGCCCGCGACGTGTCAAAGGCGGGCGGAGCCTTCCATGCCCCCGTCAAACGCTTCGCCATCGGTCTGGGATGCGAGGTGCAGCACGCCCCCGCCCTCGTCTATTCCGACGGGCTGGACCTCAAGGGCCGGTTCGAACCCATCGGCATCTCCTGCCGCATCTGCGAGCGGCGCGATTGCCACCAGCGCTCCGTCCCGCCCCTCGAACGCCGACTGCGCGTCGACCCCGACCGCCGTGGCCTCTTGCCCTACGAAATCGCCGAATGACAACCGCCGCGCGGGCGGACCGCGCGGAATGAGTATTTGGGCAAGGGTGAAACCTGTAAACGCGCCCCGCCAAGCAAAACGGGGCCAAGCAAAACGGGCGACCCTGCCGGACCGCCCGCTTCCTCTTGCCCCAAATATCCTCGGGGGGTGCGGGGGGCAGACGGCCCCCCGCCCTCGCTTAGCCCGCGGTGAGCGCGTGCCAGATGTCATCCTTCAGCCGCATCCGCTTCTGGCGCAGGCTGCCCTCGTGTTCCGGAGTCACGGGTTCCACCAGCGTCTCGGCGCGATGCACGGCGCGGTTCACCTCGTGATACTCGTCGACCATCTTTGCGAAATGGGCGTCTTTCGCTTTCAGCGCGTGGATCGCAGCCGCCTTTTCGGGGAAATCCTCGTAAAGGTCATGGGGCGTGTTCGACATGGGCGCATCTCCTTCTTCCAATTGCGCCCCGACCCTAGCCGCCCGCGACGTGCCGCACCTTGACCTCGGTCAAATCAATGCTGCGCGCGCCGCCATCCTGCCGCCCGCGCCTCGGCCTCGGAACAGAACCAGCGCTCGCCCTTGCCTTCGTTGATGCGCGTGCGCTCGTAATCCGTCTGGCCGGGCAGGTGATAGATGCGCCCATGCGTGCCGATGTTGCCCTTGATCGTGCAGCCCTTCACGGGGGCGTCCTGCGCCGTGCCGTGGCGGAACGCTTCGGGCTGCATCATCTGCCCGCCCCAGATGCCGCGCCGGTCCGCCTTGGCCTCCACCTCCGCCGCGACATAGCGCAGCGAATAGCGCCGATAGGCCACCGCCGCCCCCTGCCGCACCAGCGACTCGCCCAGATCGGCTCCCCCCGCCATGCAGGTGGAAACCGCCCGCCCGTAACGGTCGCGGTCCTCGACCTCGCAGACCACCTTGCCGCGCCCGACCAGCCCCGCCAGCGCCTGCGTCGCCGCCTGCCCGCAAGGCCATGCCGTGCCGCGATGCTCGCACATCTGGTCATGTTCCGGCGCGTCCACACCGAACAGCCGCACCCGCTCCGCCCCGATGTCGAGCGTGTCTCCATCGATGACCGCCGCCCGCCCCGCGATGGTTTCGGCCAGCGCAGGCAGGGCGCAAAGGATAAGAACGATGAATGAACGAAAGATTAATGCCATGCCCCTTCATCGGGGGGAATGGCGCAAGCCTCAAGCGCAAAAGTCAAACTTCGTTAACGCACCCGCCGCTGCGGGTGCCGCGTCACCGCTGCGCCACCCGCCAGTTCGGATTGATCCACGGCTCGAGGTTCGACGCAGGCAACGGCCCCCGCCCCAAGAGGTGATCCGCCGCCTTTTCCCCCACCATGATCGACGGTCCATTCAGGTTCCCGTTCGTCACCTGCGGGAAGATCGAACTGTCCGCGACCCGCAACCCCTCGACCCCGATCACACGGCATTCGGAATCGACCACCGCCAAGGGGTCGTCCCGCCGCCCCATCCGCGCCGTGCCGCAGGGGTGATAGGCGCTTTCCACATGCTCGCGGATGAAATCGTCCAACTGCTCGTCCGTCTGCACCCCCGCCCCCGGCTGGATCTCGTGCTTCACGAAGCCCGCCATCGCCTCCTGCCCGAAGATCTCGCGGGTCAGGCGGATGCAGGTGCGGAAATCCTCCCAGTCGCTGGGGTCCGACATGTAGTTGAACAGGATCTTCGGCGCGTCCATCGGATCGCCCGACCGCAGCGTGACCGCCCCGCGCGATTTCGACCGCATCGGCCCGACATGGGCCTGAAACCCGTGCCCCTCGGCAGCCGCCTTGCCGTCATAGCGCACGGCGATGGGTAGGAAGTGATACTGGATATCGGGATATTCCACCCCCGCTTTCGAGCGGATGAAGGCGCAGGCCTCGAACTGGTTCGACGCGCCCAAGCCCTTGCCGGTGAACAGCCACTGCGCCCCGATCAGCGCCTTGCCCCAAAGGTTCCAGTATTTGTAAAGCGTCACGGGCTTTTTCGACGCGAATTGCAGGTAAAGCTCCAGATGGTCCTGCAAATTGGCCCCCACACCGGGACGGTCCGCGACCACCGCGATGCCATGCTCGCGCAGATGCGCCGCAGCCCCGATGCCCGACAGCATCAGGATCTTCGGCGTATTGATGCTCGAGGCCGCAACCACCACCTCGCGGCTTGCCCCGATCACCTCGACCTTGCCGCCGCGCTCCACCTCGACGCCCGTGGCGCGCCCGTTCTCGATCACCACGCGCCGCGCAAAGGCCCGCACCACCTGCACATTCCCCGCCCGCATCGCGGGTTTGAGGTAGGCATTGGCCGCCGACCACCGCTGCCCGCGATAGATCGTCGCCTCCATCGGGCCGAAGCCTTCCTGCTGCTGGCCGTTGTAATCGGAGGTGACAGGATAGCCCGCCTGCTCGCCCGCCTTGATGAAGGCACCGAACAGCGGATTGGCCCGCGCCCCGCGTGTGACGTGCAAGGGGCCGTTCGCGCCACGGAAGGCACGGTCGCCCCCGTCGGAATGCCCGTGCCACTGCTCCATCCGCTGGAAATAGGGCAGCACATCGGCATAGGCCCAGCCCTGCGCCCCCATCTCGGCCCAGGTGTCGAAATCCCGCGCATGGCCGCGCACATAGACCATCCCGTTGATCGACGACGACCCGCCGATCACCTTGCCGCGCGGTGTGGCAAGGACGCGCCCGCCCAAATGGGGCTCGGGTTCGGTATGGAAACCCCAGTCATAGCGCGCCATGTTCATCGGATAGGACAGCGCCGCAGGCATCTGGATGAACGGCCCCGCATCGGTGCCGCCATGTTCGATGACGATGACCTTCGCCCCCGCCTCGCCCAGTCGGTAAGCCATCGCCGAACCGGCAGACCCTGCCCCGATGATCACGAATTCCGCGTTCATAGCTGACCCTTGCTCAATACGGCGCGTCCACGGGACCCATGCCCACGTAGACGGATTTGACCTGTGAATAATGTTCGATGGCCGCATGGCCGTTCTCGCGCCCCACGCCCGACCGCTTCGATCCGCCAAAGGGGCTTTCGACCGGCGTCAGGTTGTAGGCGTTGATCCATGTGGTCCCCGCCTGCAACTGCCCCACCACCCGATGCGCCCGCGCAAGATCGGCGGTGAAGACCCCCGCCGCCAGACCGAATTCCGTGTCATTCGCCCGCGCGACCACCTCGTCCTCGGTGTCGAAGTCGAGAACCGCCATCACCGGCCCGAACACCTCTTCCCGCGCCAGCGTCATGGCATCGGTCACATCGGCAAAGACGGTCGGCTCCACATAGAACCCCGTGTTCAGCGCCGCCCGCCCGCCACCGCAGACCAGCCGCGCGCCCTCGCGCTTGGCGATGTCGATATATGCCAGCACCTTGTCCATCTGCGCAGCCGAGACCAGTGGCCCCATCTGCGTCGCCTCGTCCAAAGGATCGCCCAGCACGATCTTCCCCGTCCGCTCGGCCAGCCGCGCAAGGAACCGCGCCTTGATGCCCTTTTGCACGAAAACCCGCGTGCCGTTGGAACAGACCTGCCCTGCGGAATAGAAATTCCCCAGCATCGCGGCCCCCACCGCATCCTCGACGCTCGCATCGTCAAAGACGACCAGCGGCGACTTGCCGCCAAGCTCCATCGTCACATGCCGCACGCCCTCCGCCGCCGCCGCGTAAACCTTCTGCCCCGTGGGGACCGATCCGGTCAGCGACACCTTCGCCACGCGCGGGTCCGTCACCAGCGCGCCGCCGACCGCGCCGCGCCCCTGCACCACGTTGAACAGCCCCGCCGGAAGCCCCGCTTCCACGAAAATCTCGGCCAGCTTCAGCGCCCCCAGCGGCGTCACCTCGCTCGGCTTGAACACCATCGCATTGCCCATCGCCAAGGCAGGCGCCGATTTCCAGCAGGCGATCTGGCTGGGGTAGTTCCACGCTCCGATGCCGACGCAAACCCCCAAGGCCTCGCGCAGCGTATAGACGAAATCGCGGCCCAGCGGGATCGTCTGCCCCGTCACCGTGGGGGCCAGCCCCGCGAACCATTCCAGCGCATCCGCCCCGCTCGGCCAGTCCGCGACCAGCGTCTCCTGCACCGGCTTGCCCGTATCCAGCGTCTCCAGCCGCGCCAGTTCGGGGTTACGCGCGCGGATGATATCCGCCGCCCGCCGCAAAACCCGCGCCCGTTCCACTGGCTTCAGCGCGGCCCAAGCGCCCTGCGCCGCCTTGGCCCCCGCCAAAGCCGCCTCGATCACCGCAGGCGTCGCCTCATGCACCACGGCGATCACCTCGCCCGTGGCGGGATAGACCACCTCGATCGGCGCACCCGCCCTGTCGTCGACATAGGCACCATTGACGAAATGGCTGCCCGCAGGTTGCGCCCTCATTCGCCCTTTTCCTTCAATTGCACGTCCAGATAGGCAACCGCCGTCGCCACCGCCGCCGCCGTATCGGGCGGACCGCTTTTCAACACCTCGCGGATGTAAAGCCCGTCGATCAGCGCCCCAAGCCCCTCGGCGATCTCGTCGGCCCGCACCCCTGCAAGCGGACGAAGGCAAGCGAGCAGGTTGGACCTGAGTCGCCGCTGGTAGACCGCAAGCAACCGCTTCGCCTCGGGCACCGTCTGCGCCAGCACGTAAAAGTTGAGCCACGCCCCCACCACCTCGCGCCGGAAGTTTCCGGCCGTGAAGGACGCCGCCAGAATCGCCCGCAGCCGCTGCTCCGGCCCCTGCGCCACGGCCAGCGCACCGCGCACCTCGGCCCCGTAAAGCGTCAGCACATGCCGCATAGCCGCTAGAAAAATATCGTCTTTCGACCCGAAGTAGTGATGCGCCAGCGCGCTCGACATGCCCGCACGCTTGGCGATCTGGCTGACCGTCACGTCAAGCGAGCCGACACGCCCGATCTCGCTGATCGTGGCTTTGACCAGCGCGGCCTTTCGGATAGGTTCCATTCCAATCTTCGGCATTTCGGTGCGGTCCAAGAAAAAACTTGCCAAACCGAATAAGCGTGAAGTTTATTAACTCGTCAATCAACAAAAACCGACAGGGAGTCGATCCATGTTCAAATCCACCCTCCTTGCCAGCGTCGCGACGTTGGCCCTTGCCAGTGCCGCCTTGGCCGAAGGCTGCGACAAAGTCGTCTTCTCCGATGTGGGCTGGACCGACATCACCTCGACCACCGCCGCCGCCTCGGTCGTGCTGAAAGCGTTGGGATACGAGACGGAAACCAAGGTGCTCTCCGTTCCCGTCACCTACACGGGCCTGAGCCAGGGCGACATCGACGTCTTCCTCGGCAACTGGATGCCCTCGATGGAAGCCGACATCGCGACCTACCGTGACAACGGCACGGTCGACACGGTCCGCGCCAACCTCGAAGGCGCGAAATACACGCTCGCCGTCAACGAAGCCGCAGCCGCCCTCGGCATCAAGGACTTCAAGGACATCGCCGCCCACAAGGACGAACTCGCCGGCCAGATCTACGGCATCGAACCGGGCAATGACGGCAACCGCCTGATCCTCGACATGATCGACAACGGCCCATTCGGCCTTGACGGGTTCCAGCTCGTCGAAAGCTCGGAACAGGGCATGCTCGCCGAAGTCGCCAAACATGACGGCGCAGGCCAGCCCATCGTCTTCCTCGGCTGGGAACCCCACCCGATGAACGCCAACTTCAAGATGACCTACCTCACGGGGGGCGATGACTACTTCGGCCCGAACCTCGGCGGGGCGACCATCTACACCAACACCCGCAAGGGCTACGTGACCGAATGCCCGAACACGGGCAAATTCCTGCAAAACCTGTCCTTCTCGCTCCAAATGGAGAACGAGATCATGGGCAAGATCCTCGACGACGGTGCCGATCCGGAAGAGGCCGCCAAGGAATGGCTCGCCGCCAATCCCGCCACCATCGAGCCGTGGCTCGAAGGTGTGACGACCAAGGACGGTGGCGACGCCAAGGCTGCCGTGACGGCCGCGCTCCAGTAAACCGCGCTTTTGCGGAAACGGGCGGGGGGCATGTGCTGCCCCCCGCACCCCCCGCAGAGTATTTCCCCAAGGATGAAAGGGAACGGCCGCGCATGGAGTGGCTTACCGATTACAAGATCCCCGTCGGCAAGACCGCGAAGCACATCTTCGACTGGTTCAAGACCAACGCCGGACCCTTCTTCGATTTCCTGTCCATGCTGCTCGACGGCATGATCGCGGGTATCCTCTGGGTGCTCCAGACACCGCCGCCGCTTCTGGTGATCGCGGTCTTCATCGCGCTGACGTGGTTCCTGCAACGCTCGTGGAAGACCTGCCTCGGCATCCTGCTCGGTTTTCTCTTCATCCTCAATCAGGGCTATTGGGAGGAAACGACCGAAAGCCTCACCCTGATCCTGTCGGCCTGCGTCGTCTGCATGGGCCTCGGCGTGCCCATCGGCATCGCCGCCGCGCACCGCCCGCGCCTGTATCGGGCGATGGTGCCGGTGCTCGACCTGATGCAGACCCTGCCCACCTTCGTCTACCTGATCCCCGCCATCGTGTTCTTTGGCCTTGGCATGGTGCCCGGCCTGATCGCCACGGTGATCTTCGTCCTTCCCGCCCCGATCCGCCTGACGCATCTGGGCATCTCGACCACCCCCCTGCCGTTGCTCGAGGCCGCCACCGCCTTCGGCGCCACCCCGAGCCAGCGGCTGTGGAAGGTCGAACTTCCCTACGCCTTCCCGCAGATCATGGCGGGTCTGAACCAGACCATCATGCTCTCGCTCTCGATGGTCGTCATCGCCGCCCTCGTGGGGGCAAACGGCCTCGGCGTGCCGGTGGTGCGCGCCCTCAACTCGGTCAACACGGCGCTCGGCTTCGAATCGGGCTTCATCATCGTCGTCGTGGCCATCCTTCTTGACCGTATGCTTCGGGTGACGCGATGACTGCCGCCAACTCCATCGCCGTAGAATTCGACCGCGTCTCCATCGTCTTCGGCGACAACCCCGACCGCGCCCTGCCGCTCATGGACCAAGGCATGTCCCGCGCCGAGGTGCAGGAGAAAACCGGACAGGTTCTCGGCGTCCACGACTGCTCGCTCACCGTGGCGACCGGCGAAATCCTCGTCCTGATGGGCCTGTCGGGTTCGGGGAAATCAACCCTGCTGCGCGGTGTCAACGCGCTGAACCCCGTGGTCAGGGGCGAGGTGCGGGTGAACGACGGCAACCGCATGGTCTCGGTCACGAAGGCCGATGC
The DNA here is from genome assembly GCA_027489375.1 of Paracoccaceae bacterium. Classification (GTDB taxonomy): domain Bacteria; phylum Pseudomonadota; class Alphaproteobacteria; order Rhodobacterales; family Rhodobacteraceae; genus Paragemmobacter. The sequence continues at coordinate 407,013 of JAIXZW010000005.1, forward strand.
CGAAACCTTGCGCAAACTCCGCCTCTCGCGCATCGCGATGGTGTTCCAGCAATTCGGCCTCTTGCCGTGGCGGACAGTGCGCGAAAACGTGGGCCTCGGCCTCGAACTCGCGGGCCAGACTCCCACCCAGCGCAAGGACCGCGTCGACGAACAACTCGCCCTCGTGAACCTCTCGCAATGGGCCGACCGCAAGGTGGGCGAGCTGTCGGGCGGCATGCAGCAGCGCGTGGGCCTTGCCCGCGCCTTCGTCACCCAAGCACCGATCCTGCTGATGGACGAACCCTTCTCGGCCCTCGACCCGCTGATCCGCGCAAGGCTGCAAGACGAACTTCTCGACCTGCAAGCCAAGCTCAAGCGCACCATCATCTTCGTCAGCCACGACCTCGACGAGGCGTTCAAGATCGGCAACCGCATCGCGCTGATGGAAGGCGGGCGCATCGTCCAATGCGGCACCGCGCGCGAGATCATCGCCAACCCCGTCTCGGATTACGTGGCCGATTTCGTCGCCCACATGAACCCGCTCGGCGTGCTCACGGCGCGTGACGTAATGCAGGCAGGCCACTCGCTGGCCAAGGACTCGGTCGACATCGACACGCCGGTGAAAGAGATCATGTCCCGCCTCACCAACGGCATCACCGAACTTTCCGTGACCGAAGGCGGCAAACCGGCGGGGCAAATCCGCGCCGAAACCGTGATGGCGAAACTCCTCAACCCGCGCGGCGCTTCGGCCCCTTAAGCGGAAGCCCCCGTGCGCAGACGTGGCGCACCGCTCCCGCGGGGAACCGAAGAAAGGTGCGCATCAAACGCGCACCCTACGCCGCCCTGCACAGCCTAGGCCTCTTTGGCAACCTTCGGCTTCGTCGCCGCTTTCGGCTTGGCCGCGGCCTTCGGTTTCGCGGCAGCCTTGGGCTTCGCCGCAGCCTTCGGTTTCGCCGCCGCCTTCTTCGGCGCGGCCTTCTTGCCGCCCTTGCCCGCCTTCTCGGCCACCAGCGCCAAGGCCTCTTCCAGCGTTACCGCCTCGGGCGTCAGTTCCTTGGGCAGGGTCGCATTGACCTTGGCCCATTTGACATAGGGACCATAGCGCCCCGGCATCACCTGAACCTCGCCGCCATCGGGATGCTCGCCCAACACGCGCAACGGCCCCGCAGGTGCCGAAGCCCCGCGCCCGCGGCTCGCCTTTTGCGCCAGAACCTCGACAGCGCGGTTCATGCCGATGGTAAAGACCTCTTCCACATCGGGAATATTGGCATAGACCGACCCGTGCTTGACATAAGGCCCGAACCGCCCGATCCCCGCCTCGACCAGCAGCCCGTCCTCGGGGTGCGGACCTACGGGGCGCGGCAGGTCCAGAAGCTGCAAGGCCCGCTCCAGCGTCACACTCTCCGGCGACCAGCCCTTGGGCAGGCTCGCCCGCGGCGGCTTCGGCACATCCGCTGTCACATCGCCCCGCTGGACATAAGGCCCGAACCGCCCCGATTTCACGCTGATCTCCAGCCCCGCCGGATCAAGGCCGAGCACACGGTCCCCGCCCCCCTCGGCCCCGTCCTCGCTGCCGCCGATAGGCCGCGTGTAACGGCACTCGGGATAATTCCCGCAGCCGATGAATGCCCCGCCCGACCGTGCCGTCTTGAGATGCAGCTTCCCCGTCCCGCAGGTCGGGCAGATGCGCGGGTCCGACCCGTCCGCCCGTGCGGGATACAGATGGGGGGCAAGGAATTCGTCGATCTTGTCCAGCACCTCGCCGATGCGCAGATCGGCGGTTTCCGCAATCGCAGCCGAGAAATCGCGCCAGAACCGCGCCAGCACTTCCTTGTAATCCCGCTCGCCCGCCGAAACGTCATCGAGCTGCGCTTCCAGATCGGCGGTGAAATCATATTCCACATAGCGGCGGAAATAGTTGGTCAGGAACGCCGTCACCAGCCTCCCCTTGTCCTCGGGGATCAGGCGGTTCTTGTCCTTCTTGACATATTCGCGGTCCTGGATCGTGCCGATGATGCTGGCATAGGTCGACGGGCGACCGATCCCCAACTCCTCCATCCGCTTGACCAAGGTGGCTTCGGTGTAGCGCGGCGGCGGCTGGGTGAAATGCTGCTCGGGGGCAACGCGGCGCTTTTCGACCGCCTCGCCCTGCATGATCTGCGGAAGACGCCCGCCCGCGTCCTCGTCATCCGACGGCGCCTCGTCGCGGCTTTCGTCATAGACGGCAAGGAACCCGTCGAACAGCACGACCTGCCCCGTGGCGCGCAGACCCACCTGCGCATCCTCGCTCGCGATCTCGACCGTGGTCCGCTCCATCCGGGCCGAGGCCATCTGGCAAGCGAGCGTCCGCTTCCAGATCAGATCGTAAAGCTTGCGCTGGTCCTCCTCCAGCCGCAGCTTGTCGGCACTCGCCGCCATGTCGGTGGGGCGGATGCATTCATGCGCTTCCTGCGCGTTCTTGGCCTTGTTCTTGTAAAGGCGCGGGCTGTCGGGCACGTAATTCGCACCGAAACGCCGCCCGATCTCGGCCCGCGCCGCCGCCACGGCCTCGGGGGCCATGTCGATGCCGTCGGTCCGCATATAGGTGATATGCCCCGCCTCATAAAGCCGCTGCGCCGCGTTCATGGTGGCCTTGGCCCCCATGCCGTATTTCCGGCTCGCCTCCTGTTGCAGGGTCGAGGTCATGAAGGGCGGATAGGGGTTGCGCGTGGCAGGCTTGGCCTCGACGCTTGCCACCCTCAGGCTGCGCGAGGTGACGGCCTGCACCGCAAGCTCCGCCGCCGTGGCGGTCGGGATGTCGAACTTCTGCAACTTCCGCCCGCCAAGGACGGTAAGCTGCGCCTCGAACTCCTGCCCGCGCGGCGTGGCAAGCACCGCCTTCACCGTCCAGTATTCCTGCGCGCGGAAAGCCTCGATCTCCATCTCGCGCTCGACGATCAGCCGCAGGCAGACCGACTGCACCCGCCCCGCCGACTTCGCCCCCGGCAGCTTGCGCCACAGGACGGGCGAGAGGTTGAAGCCTACAAGGTAATCCAGCGCACGGCGGGCCAGATAGGCCTCCACCAGCGGCAGGTCCACATCGCGCGGCTCCTGCATCGCCTTGGTCACGGCCTCCTTGGTGATGGCGTTGAAGGTCACGCGCCGCACCGTCTTGCCCTTTTTCAGGCTCGACGCCAGCGCCTCCTGCAAATGCCACGAAATCGCCTCCCCCTCGCGGTCGGGGTCGGTGGCAAGGATCAGCGTGTCGTCGGATTTCAGCGCCTCGGTGATCGCCCGCACGTGCTTTTTCGACTCGGGCGCGACTTCCCACTCCATGCGGAAATCCTGCTCGGGATCGACCGACCCGTCCTTTGCCGGAAGGTCGCGCACATGGCCGTAGCTCGCCAGAACCACATAATCCGGACCGAGGTATTTGTTGATCGTCTTGGCCTTGGCGGGAGACTCGACAACGACGACTGCCATGAAAATCCTGCCCCTCTGGCCCTGACGAATAGCGCGGCAACATGTGGGCGAAGAGCGCGGCTGTCAATCGGCCCTGACCGCGCAGCCCGACAAAGCCTTGCGCGGCCCCTGCCCCGAAGCCGGTTTTCCCGCGAAAAATCGGGGGCTGCCGCCCCCCGCCGCGCCAAAGGCGCGTCTCCCCCCGCGAGTATTTGGACCAAGGTGAAAGAGAGGGGCGCCGCACCCTTCCCCCATTCACACTGGCACAAATATCCTCGGGGGGTGCGGGGGGCAGACGGCCCCCCGTTCCACCGGCCGACACAAAGGTTCCCCCCGCCGCCCTGCGCACCCCGCCCCGCAACGGCCCGGTAAACGGTTCCGCCCCGCGCCTGACTCTTCACAGAGGCAACCTACACCGCCCGCGCCAACAACCCTCCGGCTTGCCGCACGATGGCCCCTTCCAGTTCCAGCGCCACCAGTTCCGGCGCCACCTGCGCCGCAGGCAGGGCGAGGTCGCGGATCAACTGGTCTTCCGCCATCGGGCTTGGCCCCAGCCGTGACAGGATCTGACCGTGCAACGCCGCCATCTGCGCCAGAGGCCGCGCCGCAGGCACGGGTCCGGGCAAGGGCGGGCGCGCGTCCCGTTCCTCCTCCACCCGCCGGACCTGTTTTACCCCCAGCACCTCGAGCACATCCGCCGCCCCCCGCACCAGCGTCGCCCCGTCGCGGATCAGCATGTTGCACCCCGCCGCCCGCGCGTCGAAGGGATGCCCCGGCACCGCCATCACCTCGCGCCCCATGTCCAGCGCCTCGCGCGCGGTGATCAGCGATCCCGACCGCGCGGCAGCCTCCACCACCACGACCCCCCGCGAAAGCCCTGCCACCACGCGGTTGCGCTGCGGGAAATGCCGCGCCTGCGGCTGCAATCCGATCGGCTGCTCCGACAAAAGACACCCACGCTCGGCAATCGCCGCCGCCAGACGCGCGTTTTCTTCGGGGTAGACCACATCCACCCCGCCCGCCATCACCGCGACCGTCCCCGTCTCCAGCGCCGCCAGATGCGCTTCGGCGTCGATCCCCCGCGCCAGCCCCGACACCACGACCTGCCCGCCCTCGCCCAGCGTCAGCGCCAGCCGCTTGGCCATCCGCAAGCCCAGCGACGAGGCGTTCCGCGCCCCCACCATCGCCACCATCGGCCGCGCCAGCAGCCCCGCATCCCCGCGCAGCCACAGCACCGGCGGCGCATCGGACAATCCCGCCAGCAGCGCCGGATACTCCGCCGCCCCGTGGCACAGCATCCGCGCCCCCGCGATCCGCCCCTGCGCCATCTCGTGCTCGGCCAGTTCCACCGGACAGACGGCGTAATTCTCCACCCCCGCCGCCCGCGCCACCCCGGGCAGCGCCTCGAGCGCGGCGCGGGCCGAGCCATGTTCGGCGACCAGCCGGTGATAGGTGATCGCCCCCACCCGCCGCGACCGGATCAGCCGCAGGATAGCCATCTCGTCCAACGCCATGCGCGCCTCCGCCTTGCCGACTCGCATCCTTGCGGCACAGGGTTAAGAATGGGTGAATCACGCACCCCCCGAGAAAACGTCGCGAACAGGCAAGGACGGGCGACAAAATGGCCAGCACCGCCCGCGCCTTCGTGATTGAAGCCGGAACCAAAGTTTGATCAAATATCGCCAAACCCGACCCGCAAGGCTCACGCGGGTCCGAACAGGAGCTTGCCATGCTGAACGCCGAAGTAGCCCGCCGCCGCGATGACGCCATTTCCCGCGGGGTCGGGATGATGACCCAGATCTACGCCGACCGCGCACTCAACGCGGAAATCTGGGATATCGAAGGCAACCGCTACATCGACTTCGCCGCAGGCATCGCCGTGGTGAACACCGGCCACTGCCACCCCAAGGTGATGGCCGCCGTGACCGCGCAGATGGCGAAATTCACCCACACCTGCCATCAGGTGCTGCCCTACGAAAACTACATCCGCCTCGCCGAACGCCTGAACGCCGCAGTGCCGGGCGATTTCCAGAAGAAGACGATCTTCGTCACCACGGGGGCCGAGGCCTGCGAGAACGCGATCAAGATCGCCCGCATCGCCACGGGCCGCAACGCCGTCATCGCCTTCGGCGGCGGCTTCCACGGCCGGACCTTCATGGGCATGTCCCTGACCGGCAAGGTCGAACCCTATAAAAAAGGCTTCGGCGCGATGATGCCCGATGTCTTCCACGTCCCCTTCCCGATGGGGCCGCACGGCATTTCCACCGAAGATTCGATGAAGGGCATCGAAAAGCTGTTCAAAGCCGACCTCGACCCCGCCCGCGTCGCCGCCATCATCTTCGAACCCGTGCAGGGTGAAGGCGGTTTCTACGAGGCACCGACCGACCTCATCCGCGCCATCCGCGCGCTGTGCGACAAGCACGGCATCGTCATGATCGCCGACGAGGTGCAGACCGGCTTCGCCCGCACCGGCAACCTCTTCGCCATGCAGATGCACGGCGTGGCGGCTGACCTGACCACGATGGCCAAGGGCCTTGCGGGTGGCCTGCCGCTCGCCGCCGTCACCGGCAAGGCGGAACTGATGGACGCCGCCAACCCCGGCGGCCTTGGCGGCACCTATGCCGGCAACCCGCTCGGCATCGCGGCCTCCCACGCCGTTCTGGACGTGATCGAGGAAGAGCAACTCTGCGCCCGCGCCAACGAACTGGGCAGCCGCCTGAAACAGCGCCTCGAATCGATCCGCTCCACCACGCCGGAAATCATCGACATCCGCGGTCCCGGCTTCATGGTCGCCGTGGAATTCGCCAACCCGTCGAACAAGGAACCCGACGCAGGCTTCACCGGCCGCGTGCGGACCGAGGCGCTCAAGCGCGGCCTCATCCTGCTCACCTGCGGCGTCTACGGCAACGTGATCCGCTTCCTTGCCCCCATCACCATCCCCGACGCGCATTTCGCCGAGGCGATGGACATCCTCGAAGCCTCGGTCGCCGCAGCGCGTCAGGGCTGAGGGCGGCGAAGCGGGGGGTTTCACACCCCCCGCACCCCCCGTGGGATATTTGGGAACAGATGAAGGCAGGGCCGTTTCTTCTGGAACGGCCCTTTCCATTGCGCTAATCGCGCAGCATGGCACAGGGCGGCACATCCACGGACGGCATCACCCTTACGGGCGTCTCCTACGCCGTGACGGGGCGCGAGATCCTGTCGGATATCTCGCTCTCCCTCACCGAATCCCGCATCGGCATCATCGGGCGGAACGGATCGGGCAAGACCACGCTGCTGCGCCTCATGGCGGGGCTGATCGCCCCCTCGCGCGGCAGCGTCACCGTCGCGGGCCGTGACCCCGCCGACCGCAAGGCGATGCTGTCCCGCTTGGGCATCCTGTTCCAGAACCCCGACCACATGATCCTGTTTCCCACGGTCGAGGAAGAACTTGCCTTCGGCCTGATCCAGCAGGGCCGGTCGAAGGCCGACGCCCAAGAGGCCGCGCGCGCCTGCCTTCTGGCCGAAGGGCGCGCCCATTGGGCCACGGCCCCGACCGCCACGCTCAGCCAAGGCCAGCGCCATTACCTGTGCCTGTTGTCGGTCCTGCTGATGCAGCCCGAAACCATCCTGCTCGACGAACCCTTCGCGGGCCTCGACCTGCCCACGCAGGCCCGCCTTGCCCGCCGCTTCGCCGCCCTGCCGCAGCGCCTTGTCACCATCAGCCACGACCCCGCCGCCGTCGCCACCGCCGACCGCCTGATCTGGATCGAGGCAGGCCGCATCCGCGCCGATGGCCCGCCCGCCACGATCCTTCCCGCCTTCACCGCCGAAATGGCCCGGATCGGAGAGGCCGATGCTGACGCTGACCTCTCCCGTTGAGACCCCCTTCCACCGCCTGCCCGCAGGGGCAAAGCTCGGCGCGCTCTGCCTGTTCACGGCACTCCTGTTCCACCTGAACTCCCCCCTGCCCCTTGCGGCCCTCCTCGCCGCGCTCGCGGCGCTGCACCTGACCCAAGGCGGCACCTTCGCGGCCCACGCGCTCCGCCTCCTGCGGCCGCTCTGGCCCTTTGCCCTCGTGATTGCGCTCTGGCACCTCTGGCAGCGCGACCCTGCGGGGGGCGCGACCATCCTCCTCCGCCTCCTTGCCGCCGTCATGGCCGCGAACCTCGTCACCATGACGACGCGGCTTTCCGACATGCTCGCCCTCACCGAACGCCTCGCCACCCCCCTGCGCCACATCGGCCTCGCGCCGCGCGCGTTTGCCCTTGCCATCGCGCTGACCGTCCGCTTCCTCCCCGTCCTTTCGCAGCGCGTGGCCGAGATCACCGACGCCTTCCGCGCCCGCTCTCCCCGCCGCCCCGGCCACCGCATCCTGATCCCCGCCACCCTCGCCGCCCTCGACGATGCCGACCGCGTGGCCGAGGCCTTGCGCGCAAGGGGCGGCGCGGGCTAACTGCGCCGCATCTGAAAACCGGAGTCCCAGATGGAACGAAACCTCGCCCATATCGCCCTCTTCGCCGCGCTGATCGCGGTCCTGGGCCTTGTTCCCGCCATCACCCTGCCTTTCGGCGTGCCGATCACGGCGCAATCCCTTGGCATCATGCTCTGCGGCACGGTTCTGGGGGCCAAGCGCGGCGCACTGGCGGTCCTCCTGTTCCTCCTCCTCGTGGCCATCGGCCTGCCGCTGCTTTCGGGCGGGCGCGGCGGGCTTGGCGTCTTTGCCGGTCCCTCGGTCGGCTTCCTGATCGGCTTTCCCGTCGCCGCCTTCGTCGCGGGCCTGATCGTGGAACGCTGGCAAGCCCCCGTGGCCGCCGCTGCCCTGCTCGGCTCGGTCCTCGGCGGCGTGATCGTGCTTTACGCCTTTGGCATCCCCGGCATGGCGATCATGCTCGGCAAAACGATCCCCGAAGCCACCGCCCTGACCGCCGCCTATATCCCCGGCGACCTGATCAAATGCGCCCTTGCCGCCCTCGTCACCCGCGGCATCGCGCAGATGCGCCCCGGCGCGCTGCTCTCGCGCGGCTAAGAACCGCCGCGCCTCCCCCCTTCATCTGTTCGACAAATATCCTCGGGGGGAAAGGCGCGGCACGCGCCTTGGGGGGCAGACAGCCCCCCGCGCCCGCTCCGCAAGACCTACCCGCGCAGAACCAGCGCCGTCCCGATCCCGCCCGCCGCCGCAATCGCCGCCAGCCCGTGCCCCCCCGTCAGGTCATGGAACAGCCGCACGGCAAGGACCGCGCCTGACGCGCCGATCGGATGCCCCCGCGCCAGCGCGCCGCCCCGCAGGTTGACGCGCAGCGGGTCCAGCCCCGCACCGCGCACACAGGCGATGGCCTGCACGGCATAGGCCTCCATCACCTCGGCCCGCTCCAGCGCCGCCGCCCCGAACCCTGCCCCGATCCCTGCCGCCTCCAAGGCCACAGCAATGGCCGCCACCGGCGCAAGCCCCGGCTCCACCGGATCGCCACCAAGCGTGACGCCGGACACGATCTCGACCGCCCGCGCCGCTCGCGCCGCGACCCGCTCCGAAACGACAAGGCACAGCGCCCCCGCATCCGCCGCCACCGCCGCATTGGCCGCCGTCACATCGCCCGCGACCACCTTCGCCCGCGCCGCCAGCGCAGGCGTCAGGGCGCGGGCAAAGGCATCCTCCGCCACCCCCGCCACGGGCACGATCTCGCGCCGCACCGCATCGGTTGCCGCAAGCGCCTTGGCATGGCTCGCCACCGCCCAGCCATCCGCCTCGCCCCGCGTGATCCCCAGACGCCGCGCCAGTCCATCCGCCGCTTCCGCCATGTCGGGGTCGCGCCCGGGCCAGGGGGTGAACCGCGCCTGCCCATAGGGCAGCCCCTCTCCCGCCCGCCGCCGCTCGGGCCGCAACGAGGCGCTCTCCACGCCCCCCGCCACGACCACATCCGCCCCCGCCGCCACCAGCGCCCGCGCAATCAGCAGCGCGTCGAGACCGCCCGCGCATTGCCGGTCCACCGACAGGCCCGCCACCCGCTCGGGCAATCCGGCCAGCAGCGCCACCCGCCGCGCGGGATTGCCGCCCTCGCCCACCGCTTCGGACAGCACCACCTCGTCCACCGCTCCGGCGTCAACTCCGGCATCGGCCAGCACCGCCCGCAGCACAGCGGCCCCCATCGCATCGACCGACACCCCCCGCAGCGCGCCGCCCTTCGGCACCACCGCCGTCCGCCGCGCCGCGATGACGAAGGCCCGCCTCACAGCCCCGCCTCCGCCGCCAGCCGCGTCAGGTTCGTCTTGCCCGATGACAGCATCGGCCAATGCTCCATCCAGATCACCGCCCGCGGCGCTTTGAGCACGCCGAACCGCTCACGCGCCGCGCGCAGCATAGCCTCTTCCCGCGCGGCATCGCCCTGCATCACGGCGATCATCACCACCCCGCGCAGCGCATCGCGCCTGGGCAGCACCGCCACCTGCGACACCCCCTCCTGCGCGGCAAGGAACAGTTCGATCTCCTCGGGAAAGACGTTCTCGTCGGCCACCGTCACCATCCGCCCCACGCGACCGGCCAGATGCAACTCGCCCTTCTGCATCCAGCCCGCCTCGCCCACCGACAGCCAGCCCGCCTTCCACTTCCCCGTGCCGGGATCATCCCCCGCATAGGCGCGGAACAGATAGGGCGACCGCACCCAGACCTCGCCCACGGCGCCATCCTTCAACACCTCGCCCTCGCGGTTGCGGATTGACAGGCGCACGCCGGGATAGGCCCGCCCGACCGAATCGACGGGGCTGGCCTCGTCGGCCAGCGTGATGAAGCTCGCCTCCGCCGCGCCGTAGAATTCGCGCACCACCGCCGTGGGGGCCAGCCGCGCCAGCGCCGCGCGCAGGGCGGCGTCAAGCTTCGATCCCCCCACCAGCACCACGCGCAGCGCGGGCAAGGCGGCCCCGCCCGCCTCGACCAGCATCCGCAGTTGGGACGGTGTGGCATAGACCACCTCCACCCCCGCCGCCGCCAGCGCCGCCCGCTGCCGGTCGGGCCGCATGCCGCCCATCAGATGCACATGGCACCCCGTCTGCGCCCCCTCGAGCGCGCCGTAGAGCGAAAGCGAATGCGCCAGCCGCCCCAGCACCGCGACCCGCACCGCAGGCCCCAGCCCGAACAACCCCGCATTGATCACGAAACTCGCCAGCCAACTCGCCTGCGTGCGCAAGATGCGCCTTGGCCGCCCCGACGACCCCGAGGTGAGCGTTTCAAAGACAGGCACCTTGTCGGCCACCGGCCCCTCGGCCTCTTCCAGCCCGATGCGGAAGGGCAATCCCCGCTCCGCCCGCGCCAAAGCCGCCAGAAGCGCGGCACCGCCCCCCGCCTCGGCCAGAACGTCCCTGTCGTCCGCCGCCGCAGCCACGGGCACCAGCCCGTCGCAGATCACGGCCAGCCGGTGCAGGCGGAAGCGGTCATCGCTTGCCATGCTCCGCCCTCCCCCTTCGTCCAGATTGCCTCAGTCGCGGAACCGCGCCGACAGCCCCCGCGCCGCCTGCGCCAGAAGCGTCATGTCGATGCCCACGGCGGTAAAGGTCGTGCCCCATTCGATGCAGCGCCGCGCGAATTCGAGGTCCGTCACCAGAATCCCCGCAGGCAGACCCGCATCGACGATGGCATGGATCGCCCGCTCCACCGTCGCCACCACGTCGGGATGGTCAAGGTTCCCCACATGCCCCATCGACGCGGCAAGGTCCGCAGGCCCGATGAACAGCGCATCTACCCCCTCGACCCGCGCGATCTCGCCGATCCGGTCCACCGCCTCGATCGTCTCGATCTGGAGGATGAGGCACAGCTCCTCCTCCGCACGGCGATGATAGTCCTGCACCGTCTGGAAGACCGAGGCCCGCATCATCCCCGCCACGCCGCGCACCCCGCGCGGGGCATAGCGGATCGCCTCGACCGCCGCCCGCGCCTCGAAGGCGTTCTGGACATAGGGGATCAGCAGCGTCTGCGCCCCGAAATCCAAGAGCCGCTTGATCAGCACCTTATCGTTGTTCGCGGGCCGCACCACGGGCGCGGTGCGATAGGGCGCCACCGCCTGCAACATCGGCAGAACATCCGGCACATCGGTCAGCGAATGCTCGGTGTCGATCACCATCCAGTCGAAGCCGCAGGTCGCCAGCATCTCGGCGGTCAGCGATCCGGGGATCGTGTTCCACAGCCCGATCTGCTGACGCCCCTCCTGCAACGCCTTCTTGAAGCGGTTCTTGGGCAGCATCATTTGCCCACCAGAGTCTTCATGCGCCGCAGGGCAAGCTGATACCCCTCGGTCCCGAATCCCGCGATCACCCCCTCGGCGCGCAAGGAGACATAGGAATGATGCCGGAACGCCTCGCGCCGGTGCACGTTCGAGATATGCACCTCCAGCACCGGCCCTTCAAAGGCGTTCAGCGCATCGAGGATCGCCACCGACGTATGCGTATAGGCCGCGGGGTTGATGATGATCCCCGACCCCTCGTTCCGCGCCTGATGGATCCAGTCGACCAGCGCCCCCTCGTGGTTGGACTGGTGGAAGCGGATCGACAGGCCCAATTCCTCGGCCAGCGCCGAACAGGCATCCGCCACATCCTCCAGCGTCTCGCGCCCATAGATTTCGGGCTGCCGCAGACCCAGCAGGTTCAGGTTCGGACCATTCAGGATGAAAACGGGTTTGGGCACGGGACTATCCTGTCACAACGCATTGCGGGACGATAGCCGCCAAGCCGACAGCCCCACAAGTCCCGAAGGGGGATTCCCGCCCGCACGCGGCCTTTACGAATATGAACCGTTGCCCAAATGCCTGAGGCGACGCACCCCTCAGGCCGCAGCCAACTCGGCGTCCAATGCGGCGAACTGCTCCTCGAACGCCCCTGTGGAGCCGGACTCGATGGCGAAATCCAGTGCGGCCTTGCTCGGATAGCGGTCCGTCAACACAACCTCGGTCCGCCCGTCCCGCTCGGCAAAGGTGACGGTCGTCACCGCCCCGTCCTCGGATTCGTCATTGGTCCAGACCAGCCGCGCATCCGGCACGACCTCCAGATAACGGCCAAAGAAGGTCATCGGCTCGGGCGCCGCCGGATGGCGAAAGACGAAACGATACCCCCCGCCATGCCGCACATCCATTTCCGCCGACAGCACGGTGATGCCAAAGCTTTTCGGCACCCACCAGCGCATCATCAGATCGACCTCGGTCCAGGCGCGGAACACCGCCCCCGCGCCGGCGTCGAAACCCCGCCGCACCACCAATTCACAGTCCGACACGCGCTCGACCAGCTTGTCCGCCATCGCCCTATTCCTTCGCTTCCAACCCGGCCACCACCGCATCCAGCGCGGCGAAACGTTCGGCCCACAAGGCGCGGTGACGCGACAGCCACGCCATCTCGGCCTCCAGACGCAGCGCGCCGATGCGGCAGGTCCTGACCCGCCCGACCTTCTCGCTCTCGACCAATCCCGCCCGCTCCAGCACGCCGATATGCTTCTTCATGCCGGTCACGGTCATACCGAAGCGCCCCGCCAACTCGCCGACCGAAGCCTCGCTCCGCAAAAGCTGCTCCACCACGCCACGACGGGTGGCATCCGCAAGGGCGGCAAAGGTGGCATCAAGGGAAGCGGGCTTATACTGAACCATTTGGTTCAGCGATAGCACGACACAGACAGGCTGCATAGGCCGAAAGCGGCAGCGAGGCGAACCGCCACCGCGTCACGCCACCACAGCCCGCGTCTTGGTCTGACAGAAGAAAAAAGACGGGCGCCTGCCCTGTTCGATGGTCCTCCCCTCCCCCCGCGGGAGCCCGTTGGTTGCGGAAGGGAACAAAGGACCGGCAGGCGCCCAGTCAGCCACAATCTCTCGGGGAGCGTGGATCGCGTAAGCTCAGGCCACCTTCTCCAGCGCCACTTCCGGCGTGATGCCAAGGGCGCGGACGACCTCGCGCGTCAGATGCGGGCGGTTGAGGGTGTAGAAATGCAGATCCTCCACCCCGCCCTCGATCAGCCGCGCGCACAGCGTGGTGCATTGCGTCAGCGCAAGCAGGTCTTCGCGCCCGTCACGCGCAGCCAGCCGGAAGGCTTCGTCAAGGCTCGCCGGAACCTGCGCCCCGCAGCGGGCGGCGAAACGCTTCGTCCCGTCCCAGCTGATGATCGGCAGGATACCCGGAATGATCGGCACATCGATTCCCGCCTTCACGCAGGCATCGCGGAAGCGGAAGAAGGTGTCGGCGTTGAAGAAGAACTGCGTGATGGCACTCGACGCGCCCGCATCCACCTTGCGCTTCAGATGCTCCACATCGGCACCGGCATGGGCGGCATCCGGATGGGCTTCGGGATAGGCGCCCACGCGCACCTTGAACTTGCCCGTCTTGGCCAGCGCCTCCACCAGTTCGACCGACGAGGCGAAGCCTTGCGGATGTGCGGTGAACCGCTCCGCCCCCTTGGGCGCATCGCCGCGCAGGGCGACGATCTCGGTCACACCCGCCGCCGCATAGCTTTCCGCGATCTCCAGCGTCTCGGCGCGGGTCGCATCGACGCAGGTCAGATGCGCCGCGACGTTCAGCCCGTAATTCCGCCCGATCGCCGCCACCGCCTCATGCGTCAGCTTCCGCGTCGTCCCGCCCGCCCCGTAAGTGACCGAGGCGAACGAAGGCTTCAGCGGTGCCAGCATCTGCACCGTCTCCCACAGCCGGAAAGACGCATCCAGCGTCTGGGGCGGGAAGAACTCGAAGCTGATGCGCGGGGTCACGGACATGATCGTCTCCTTTTCGATGCCCCCCTTGTGCAGGAAACCGCTTTCTGAGACAAATTCATAATATTCACGTTCAACATGAGCGCTGCGCATAATCATGCATCTCGAATTCCGCCACCTCCGCACCATCCGCGCCATCCATCAGGCAGGCGGCCTCGCCCGCGCCGCCGACATGCTGAACATGACGCAAAGCGCGCTGTCGCATCAGGTGAAGGGGCTGGAAGATCAGGCAGGCGTCGAGCTTTTCGTCCGCCGCGCCAAACCGATGCGGCTTTCGGCTGCCGGATTGCGCATGCTCAAACTCGCCGAACGCATCCTGCCCGAGATCGACGCGCTCGAAGACGAATTCCGCGCCCTGAAATCGGGCAAGACGGGGCGGCTCCACATCGCCATCGAATGCCACGCCTGCTTCGACTGGCTCTTCGTCGTGCTCGAACTGTTCCGCCACGCATGGCCCGATGTCGACGTCGACATCCGCGCAGGCCTCGCCTTCGACGCCCTCCCCGCGCTTCTGCGCGAGGAAGTCGATCTCGTCATCTCCTCGAACCCCACGGCGCTTGACGGGATCACCTTCAACCCGCTCTTCGACTACCACCCCACCTTCGTCGCGGCCAAGGACCACCCCCTTGCTGCCAAGGAATTCATCGCGGCCGAGGATTTCCGCGACCAGACCCTCATCACCTATCCCGTCACCCGCGACAAACTGGACGTCTTCACCGAACTCCTCACCCCCGCCCGCGTCGAACCGCGCGGGCAACGCCCCGTCGAACTGACCGCCGTGATCCTGATGCTGGTGGGATCGAACCGCGGCGTCTCGGTCCTGCCCGACTGGGTGCTGCGCGACGTGCGGTCGAACGCCGATTACATCACCCGCCCCCTCGGCCCCCGGACCATCACCAAACGCCTCTACGCCGCCACGCGGGAAGAGGACGCAACCCGCCCTTACATGGCCCATTTCCTGCGCCTTGCGCGGTCCGAACCCGTCAAACTCCAGCGCGGCTGAAGGCAGCGGGGGGTTTCACACCCCCCGCACCCCCCGTGGGATATTTGCGCGAGCGTGAAAGGGGAAAGGGGTCTTGCGCCACATCCGAAGCAGCGCACGCTGCGCGGCAAAGACAAGCAGCCCCAACCCCACCCCGCCCGCGATGGAAAGCGTGGAAAAGACCCACGGCGGCACCGTGCCAAGAAACGGCGCGAGGATCACATTCGGCACGAAGCGGTGCGTCAGGTAGATCAGGTAACTCGCCCCCGCCACGGCCAGCACGGGCCGCACCGCCCATGACGGAAGCCGCATCTGGGGCAGGTAGAGCAGCAGCGCCACCACGCCAAAGACCGACCCGTATTTCAGCCATGCCCCATACCAGTTCCCGCCATAAAGCGCGACGAGCGCCAGCACGGGCGCGGCCAACCCCAGCACCACCCGGCGCTGCCGCCCCTCGGCCACCCCCACCAACCAGCCGAGAGCGGCAAGGTAGAACACCCAAGCCAGCGTGAATATACGCTGCCCGCCGATGTCCCAGACCAGCGGAAAGGCGAAGCGACAGGCCAGCGCCGCGCCGAGGAACCACAGCCCGAAACGGAACGGATCACGCGCCACCAGCCGCCGCACGGGCGGCACGGCCACGGCCAAGGCCAGCACCAGCATCATCTGGGCAAAGGCCTCGACGAACCAGTAAAGGAACGGTAGCCGGTCAAAGGTCGCAGGCGCGCCGATCCCGAAGTTCGAGATCAGGAACGCCGACCCCCAAGGCACCTGCCCCCAAGCCAGCGCATAGCCCGCCACGATCATGTAATAGGGCACCAGCACCCGTGCGAGCGGTCGCATCAGATGCCCCACCCGCCCCTCGGCCATCGCCGCCCGCTGGAACCGCGCCAGCATCAGCCCGATCAGCACCACCATCACCGCCGCCCCGCCGTAAAGCGGCCAAAGCGTCTCGTGCGTCACCACCACGGCCAGCACGGCCAGCGCCCGCATCACCAGCGCCGTATCGACCCGCGCCACCTCGGGCAGGGGCGCGGCCTTGCCTTCCAGCGCGGCAAGATCGGCCACGGCCAGATCCTCCCACCGCTCCGGCAGATGGCCAAGCCGCCCCTCCAGCACCATCGCCAGCTCCACATGCCGCAGCGAATCGCCGCCGAGCGTGGCGAAGCTGTCCCCCGCCGCCACCCGCACCGGATGGAAGGCGCGGGCGAATTCCGCAGCGATCCCCGCCGCGCAGGCATCGCCCTGCCCAGCCGCGAGCGCAGGATAATCCACCTTGCCACTCGGCAGTCGCGGCAAGGGGCCGTGCCGCAGCTCCACATGCCGCGCCGTCAGCCCCGTCAGCCCCGCGACCAGCGCCGCCACATCGCCGCTACCGCTTTCGACCGCCACGCAAAGCCGCGCATCGTCGCCCCAGACCGCCGCCACGATGCCCTTCGCGGCCAGCCCCGCCTCCACCGCGTCATGACCCACGCGCAGCCCCGCGATCTTCGACATGCGCCGCGCACGGCCCGTGATGCGGAACATGCCGTCCGGCCCGACCTCGGCCAGATCCCCCGTCGCCAAGGCGGCAACCTCGGCCCCCCGCGCCAGATCGTCCCGCCCCATCGCATAGCCCATCATCACGCCCGGCCCGTCATAGACCAGCTCGTTCCCGCGCAGCGACAGCCGCCCCCCCGGCACCGGAACCCCGATCCAGCCCTGCTCCGCCTCGCAGGCCCGCTCGGGCGGGACATAGGCGATCCGCGCCGTGGCCTCGGTCTGGCCATACATGGCAAAGAACCGCCCGCCCCGCGCCGCCATCAGCCGCCCCAGGGCCCGCACCCGCGCCGCAGGCATCGCACCGCCCGCCGAGGTCAGCGTCCGCAACTCAGGCAAATCCGCCGCGTCGAACCCGATCCGCGCCAACACCTCATGCCCGTGCGGCACGGCGGCAAGGCTCGTCGCGCCCACCGCCCGCAGATCGTCCAGAAACCCTTCGGCCATCAACCCGCCCGGGGCCAGCCAGACCGAAGCCCCCGCCGTCAGATGCGCGTTCAGCACCGACAGGCCATAGGAGTAATGCAAGGGCAGCACCAAAGCCGCCCGCTCCCCCGCCGACAAGTCCTGAAACGCCGCAATCGCCACGGCGTTCTCCTCGACCGCCCGCGCCGACAGCCGCACCGCCTTGCCCTGTCCCGTAGAGCCTGATGTCATCATTACCAGCGCCAGATCGGGATGCAGCGCTCCCGCCCCCCGCGCATCGAGCGTCAGCCGCCACCGCCCCGCCACCCGCGCAAAGACCGCATCGGGCCGGAACCGCTGCCGGAAGCCCTCGACCCCGCCCGCATCGACCAGCGCCACCGCATGGCCCGCGCCCAGCGCGCCCAGATAGGCCGCGACGAACTCGACCGTCCCCGCCGCCTCCAGCGCCACAAGCTTGCGCCCCGCCCCAAGCCGCCCCGCCCCGAGCCGCGCCGCAAAGCGCGCCGCCCGCGCGGCAAGCGCGCGGTAGCTCACCTCGGCAAAGCCCGTGGCCGCCGTCCCCGTCACCAGCGCCACCGCATCCCCACGCGCCGCCAACCCGCAGGCAAAGCGGGGCGGCGACACGGCGGCCGCAATCTGGGGCAGAGCGATATTCATCGGGACGCCATACAAAACCCTAGCGTTTCAGTCAACAAATTCCTACCCCTCCCATGCCCCCTTCCCTTCCGCCCCGCCCCCGTGTAATCCCCGCCCTTTAGCAAAACCGTCCGACCGGAGCCTCCCATGCAAGGCAGCGCCAACCTCAACCTGATGATCAAGGCCGCCCGCAAGGCAGGCCGCAGCCTCGTCAAAGACTTCCGCGAGGTCGAAAACCTTCAGGTCTCGGCCAAAGGCCCCGGCGATTTCGTCTCGAAAGCCGACCGCGAGGCCGAGCGCATCATCAAGGAAGAACTGATGGGCGGCCGCCCCACCTATGGCTGGCTGGGCGAGGAAACCGGCGAGACGGACGGGGCCGACCCCACCCGCCGCTGGATCGTCGACCCGCTGGACGGCACGACGAACTTCCTCCACGGCCTGCCGCACTGGGCGGTGTCCATCGCGCTCGAGCACAAGGGCGAGATCGTCTCGGCCGTGGTCTTCGACGCGGCCAAGGACGAGATGTTCTGGGCCGAAAAGGGCGCGGGCGCATGGCTGAACGACAGCCGGATGCGCGTCTCGGGCCGCCGCAACATGGTGGAAGCGGTCTTTGCGACCGGCGTCCCCTTCGGCGCCAAATCCACCCTGCCCGCCACGATGCAGGACCTCGCCCGCCTCATGCCCGCCTGCGCCGGCGTGCGCCGCTGGGGGGCCGCCTCGCTCGACCTCGCCTATGTGGCCGCTGGCCGCTACGACGGCTATTGGGAACGCGAACTCAAGGCATGGGACATCGCCGCGGGCCTGCTTTTGGTGAAAGAAGCGGGCGGCTTCGTGTCAGCCATCCGCGAAGGCGACGAACCCTTGGTCAAGGGCGCGATCATCTGCGGCAACGAACCCCTGTTCGAACCCTTCCGCAAGATCATCCGCGAATAATCCCGCCCGAGAAGGGGGGCTTGTGCAGCCCCCCCACGCCGCGCCACGGCGCGGCTCCCCCCGCAGGATATTTGTCCGAGTATGAAAGGGGCCAACCGCCCCTTCTTCCTGCTTTCACGCTTGCCCAAATATCCTCGGGGGGGGAAGGCGCAGCCTGACGGGGGGCAGACAGCCCCCCTAGCGCCGCCCGCCCCAAGGACTCCGTTCGACCGGCGCACGCCGCCGCACCACGCGCGGCAGGCGGCTTTGGACGAGCGGATATTCCGCCACCGGATGCGGCGGCAACCCCCGCGTCACCGACCAGAACCCCGTGCCGCCCGCCGAGATGAAGGTCGGCACCGCCAGCGCCAGCCCCGCGACGAACCCGCCCACATGCGCCCAATAGGCGACCCCGCCCATATCCACAGGCGTCAACGCCCCGCTTCCCAGTTGCAGCGCGAACCAGACGCCCAGCACGATCCATGCCGGAATCGGAAAGACGCGGAAGAAGACGACGAAGATGAACAGCACATCCACCCGCGCCTTGGGGTAAAGCAGAAGATATCCCCCCATCACCCCCGCAATCGCGCCCGAAGCCCCCACCATCGGCACCACCGACGACGGGTCCGCCCCCATCTGCGCCAACGCCGCCGCGATCCCGCTGGCAAGATAGAAGCCAAGGAACCGCCCGTGGCCCATCCGGTCCTCCAGATTGTCGCCAAAGACATGAAGGAACAGCATATTCCCCAGAAGATGCAGCCATCCCCCGTGCAGGAACATGCTCGTCAGGAACGTCGCGTAACCCTCGCCATAGGCGATGCGCGCCGGAACCAGCCCCCATTCCATGAAGAACCGGTCCACGGCAAGGTCCGAGGGCAAGCCGAACCAATAGCTGACGAAGACCAGACAATTCAGCCCGATCAGCACCCGCGTCACATGCGGCACGCGCCCCGAAGGGTTATGGTCACGGATCGGAAACATGCCCCCACGCTTCCCGAAGCACGCGCCAGCGTCAAGCCGGAGCGGAAACCCTGCCCTTCACCTTGGCGCAAATACTCTCGGGGGGTCCGGGGGCAGAATGCCCCCGGCTCTCCTCACCCCTCGGACACGGCCACCAGCAGTTGCGCGTTGCCACCCGAAGCCGTGGTGTCGATACAGACATGCCGCTCCAGCCGCGCATGGCCCGCGTCCAGACTTCCGACCAGCGGCAGGATCGGCCCCGCCCGCCCCGCCAGCGCCCGCGCATAGGCGCGG
Source organism: Paracoccaceae bacterium (assembly GCA_027489375.1). GTDB lineage: Bacteria > Pseudomonadota > Alphaproteobacteria > Rhodobacterales > Rhodobacteraceae > Paragemmobacter. The sequence continues at coordinate 426,891 of JAIXZW010000005.1, forward strand.
CCCGCTTCGGCATCACCCCACCAGACCGCGCCGGAAATGCCACCGATGCGGCCCAGCACCTCGGGCGCAAGGAGCGGCGCTTCCACCGCCTGCCCGCCGAGGCGACGCACCGCTTCCGCCTGCGCCACCGCCGCCGCCTCGGACGGGCCAAGGCAAAGCAAGGGTGCCCGCGCCACCGTGCCCAGACGGTTCGATTCCCCCGTCGGCCCCGGCAGGTCCTGCCCTTCGGGCTTGGGCGTAGCATGGGGCGCACGCAGTGCCGCCAGAACCTCGGCCTCGCCCGCCACGCGGGTGCCGCCCGTCACCGCCGCCACATCGCCCTTGGTGAAGCGCGGCAGATAATCCGGCCCGCCCGCCTTGGGCCCCGTCCCCGACAGCCCCTCGCCGCCGAACGGCTGGCTGCCCACGACAGCCCCGATCTGGTTGCGGTTGACATAGACGTTGCCGACCCTGATCCGGCTGATGATGTTCTGCACGCGGTCGTCGATCCGCGTGTGCAGACCAAAAGTCAGCCCGTAGCCCGTGGCGTTGATCGCATCGACCACCGCGTCGATCTCGCTCGCCCTGAAGCGCGCCACATGCAGCACGGGGCCGAAAATCTCGCCCGGCAGGTCGGCGATTCCCGTCACGCGGATCACGGTCGGCCCGACGAAGCAGCCTGCGGGGGCCGCCATCTCCTTGACCACACGCCCCTCGGCCCGCGCCTTGGCGACATAGGCGGCAATGCCCGCCTGCGCCTCGGCGTCGATCACCGGACCCACATCGGTCGCCAGATGCCACGGATCGCCCAGCGCCAATTCGTCCATCGCGCCCGCCAGCATCTCCTCGACCGCCTCGGCCACATCTTCCTGCACATAAAGGCAGCGCAGCGCCGAACACCGCTGCCCCGCCGACTGGAACGAGGACGCCAGCACATCCCGCACCGCCTGTTCCGGCAGCGCCGTCGAATCGACCAGCATCGCGTTCAACCCGCCCGTTTCCGCAATCAGCGGCGCGGTGGGGTCAAGGTGTTCGGCCATCGCCTTGCGGATCAAGAGCGCCGTCTCGGTCGACCCCGTGAAAGCCACCCCGTTCACGCGGCGGTCAGACGTCAAGGCCCGCCCCACGACCGCCCCATCCCCCGGCAGCAGTTGCAAGGCCGTGGCCGGAACCCCCGCCTTCAGCATAAGCTCCACGCCAATCGCGGCGATCAGGGGCGTCTGCTCGGCGGGCTTGGCCAGCACCGCATTGCCCGCAGCCAGTGCCGCCGCGACCTGCCCCGTGAAAATCGCCAGCGGGAAGTTCCAAGGGGAAATGCAGGTGAACACCCCCCGCGCCCCTTGGGCCAGCGACGCAGCCCCCGCCGCATAGTAGCGCAGGAAATCCACCGCCTCGCGCAATTCCCCCACCGCATCGGCCAGCGTCTTGCCCGCCTCGCGGGCGAGGACGGCAAAGATGCGCCCGAATTCGGCCTCGTAAAGGTCCGCCGCACGGTTCAGCACGGCGGCCCGCTCGGCCGGAGCCGCAGCCCAAGGCTCGGCCAGCCGCAGCGCGGTATCCACATCGGCCGCGCTCGCCTCCAGCACATGCCCCACCAGCGTGCCATTCGCCGGATTGCGCAGCTCGCGCCGCAAACCGCCCGCAGCGCGCCCCGCAAGCATCGGCCCCGCCTCGAACAGGGCGGAAGCAAACGGACCCCGCGCCGCCTCGATCGCCGCAAGATCGGGGGCCGCCGTCAAATCCCACCCTTTGGAATTCGCCCGCCCGCCGAACAAAGCCGGACCCGTCTTGATCGCGGGCGAAGACACCACCGCCACGGCCTCCATCGCCGTGATCGGGCAGGCGGCCACCACCTCGGGCGAGACCTCCTCGTTCACGATCTGGTTGACGAAGGACGAATTCGCCCCGTTCTCCAGCAGCCGCCGCACAAGGTAGGCCAGCAAATCCCGATGCGCCCCCACGGGAGCATAGATGCGGCAGCGCGTGCCGTTGTCGGTCAGCACGATGTCGTGCAGCCGCTCGCCCATCCCGTGCAGGCGCTGGAACTCGAAGGCCCTCCTGTCGGTCGCCATGTCAAGGATCGCCGCCACCGTATGCGCGTTATGCGTGGCGAATTGCGGATAGATGCGGTCGGTCATGCCGAGCAGCTTCTTGGCATTGGCGATATAGGACACATCGGTCGCCTGCTTGCGGGTGAAGACGGGGAAGCTTTCCAGCCCCATCACCTGCGCCCGCTTCACCTCGGCATCCCAATAGGCACCCTTGACCAGACGCACCATGATCTTGCGGTCAAGCCGTTCGGCCAGCGCGTAAAGCCAGTCGATGGCCGCGCCCGCCCGCCGCCCGTAGGCCTGCACCACCACCCCGAACCCGTCCCATCCGGCAAGCGAAGCATCCGACAGCACCGCCTCGATCACTTGAAGCGACAGCGCCAGACGGTCCGCTTCCTCCGCGTCGATGTTGAACCCCAACCCCGCCGCCTTGGCCAGCCCCGCCAGCGCCCGCACCCGCGGCACCAACTCGGCCATGACCCGCTCGCGCTTGGCCACCTCGTAGCGCGGATGCAGCGCCGACAGCTTCACCGAAATCCCCGGATTGGCGCGGATGTCCGACCCCTTGGCCGCTGCCGCAATCGCGGTGATCGCCTTCGAATAGGACAGGTGATACCGCCGCGCATCGCCTTCGGTCCGCGCCGCCTCGCCCAGCATGTCGTAGCTGTAGGTGTAGCCCTTGCCCTCCAGCTCCTCGGCCCGCTTCATCGCGGCTTCGATGGTTTCGCCCAGCACGAACTGCCGCCCCATCTCCTTCATCGCCTGCGCCACGGCCCGCCGGATCACCGGCTCGCCCAACCGCTTCACCGCCGCCCGCAGATGCCCCACCACCCCCGGCTCGCGGTCCTCCAGCACCTTGCCCGTCAGCATCAGCGCCCATGTCGACGCGTTCACCAGCGACGAGGCCGATTTGCCCAGATGCCGCCCCCAGTCGCTCGGCGCGATCTTGTCCTCGATCAGCGCATCCATCGTCTCGGCATCCGGCACACGCAGCAGCGCCTCGGCCAGACACATGAGGGCGATCCCCTCCTCGGTCGAAAGACCGTATTCGGCAAGGAAAACCTCCATCAGGCCGGGCTTGACCGAGTCCCGGATGCGCCGCACCAGCCCCGCCCCCGCCGCCGAAATCCGCGCCCGCTGCTCCGCCCCGATCCCTGCTTCGGCGATCAGCGCGGCGACCAGCGCCGCCTCGTCCCGCAGGGCTTCGCGCTCGATGATGGTCCACGGGGTCTGGGTCGCGTCACGGGGCATGGCATTCATCCTTTGTTTGCCCTATGATAGCGCAAGGTTCACAGGCCGTTTTCCCCATTGCGGCCAAAACCGCAGCCGGATCGGCCGTTCTTTAGGGGTTCCCCATGTCAAACATCCCGCCCACCCCGCGCCCCGCCGTCCGCGTCGATCTCGACCGCTTCGACGAGGCGATCATCCGCACCCTTTCGACCGATGGCCGCATCAGCGCGACCGAACTCGCCCGCCGCATCGGCCTGTCGAAATCGCCCACCCAAGCGCGGATGAAACGGCTCGAAGACGCGGGCGTCATCACCGGCTACCGCGCCCTCCTCGACCCGATCCGCATGGGCCTCGCCCATGTCGCCTTCGTCGAAGTCCGCCTCTCCGACACCCGCGAAGCCGCCCTGCAAGCCTTCAACAAGGCTGTGCTCGCCGTGCCCGAGGTAGAGCAGTGCCACATGATCGCCTCGCGCTTCGACTACCTGCTCAAGGTCCGCACGGCGGATATCCAGGAATACCGCCGCGTGCTCGCCGAACGCATCTCGGCCCTGCCGCATGTCGCCTCCACCTCGACCTATGTGGCGATGGAGGCGGTGAAGGACCTTTTCTGACCGCCCGCCCCGCTTCGCACGGCGCATAAATCACAGCCGCACCACCACCCGGATCGCCGCTTTTTTGGGCAAACCGAAAAACGCACCTTTAAGAGGCAGCATTTCCGACCTCTGGCGCTTTTACGGGCAGCGATTCACCCCTCTACCCTCCGCCGCGATGCGCAATTGGGGGTTTTCATGAACGCTGCCGACACCGCCTGGATTCTGATGGCCACGGGCCTCGTCCTTTTCATGACCCTGCCGGGCCTTGCGCTCTTCTACGGCGGCCTCGTCCGCGCGCGGAACGTGCTTTCCGTGTTCATGCACTGCTTCGCCATCGCCTGCCTGATGAGCGTGCTGTGGTTCGCCTTCGGCTATTCCATCGCCTTCGGCGGTGAGGGCGCGCTCTGGGGCGGCTTGGGCAAGTCGTTCCTCGCGGACGTCACCATCGACAGCCTGACCGGCACCCTGCCCGAAGTGCTCTTCTTCGCCTTCCAGATGACCTTTGCCATCATCACCCCCGCCCTGATCGTCGGCGCCTATGTCGAACGCGTGGGCTTCGGCTTCGTCCTTCTGTTCTCGGCACTCTGGATGCTCGTCGTCTACGCCCCCGTCACGCATTGGATCTGGGGCGGCGGGATGCTGGCCGATGGCGGCATCTTCGGCGAAACCGGCGTGCGCGATTTCGCGGGCGGCATCGTCGTGCATGAAACGGCGGGCCTTGCCGCGCTGCTGCTCGCCTGGCTCCTCGGCCCGCGCAAGAACAAGCACACCCCGCCCCATTCCCCCGGCTTCGTGATGATCGGCGCGGCGATGCTCTGGTTCGGCTGGTTCGGCTTCAACGGCGGCTCGGCCCTTGCCGCCAACGGTCAGGCCGCGATGGCCCTCACCGTCACCCACCTCTCCGCCGCTGCCGCCTCGCTCACATGGATTTTGTGGGAGCGTGTCAAATTCGGCCGCTGCTCGCTCGTCGGCCTCGTCACCGGCACCATCGCGGGCCTCGCCTCCATCACCCCCGCCTCCGGCTACGTCTCGCCCGTCGAGGCGTTGGTGATCGGCTCCATCGCCGGCATCCTCTGCCAAGAGGCGGTGAACCTGATCCGCAACCGCCTGCACATCGACGACACGCTCGACGTCTTCGCGGTCCACGGCGTGGGCGGCATCTTCGGCACGATCATGGTCGCGGCCTTCGGCCACGGCGCATGGGCGGCCCAACTCGGCGGCCTCGCCGTGGTCGGCCTCTGGACGCTGGTCGCCAGCTACGCCCTCGCCAAACTCTGCGCCAAAGTGACCGAATTCCGCGTGGACATCGAGACCGAAACCAACGGCCTCGACCTCTCGGTCCACGGCGAACGCGCCTATGAGCTGACCTCCTGATCGGGGCTCGGCGCTCCCTTGGTACCCGCGGCCGGACTCGAACCGGCACGGCCTTTCGGCCTAGAGATTTTAAGTCTCCTGTGTCTACCATTCCACCACGCGGGCAGGCGGGCGTAACGGGTCGCTACCAAGCTTTGCGCCAGCGGTAAACCCCGCCCGCCCGTCAAGGGCGTGGCGCAGCGCGTTCCGCCGCGCTAGGCTCGGGCCATTGGTTAACGGAGTTTTCCGATGCGCCCCGCCGCCCGCCCCGCCGCCCCTCTCGCCGCCCGCCCCGCCGCCCCTCTCGCCGCCCCTCTCGCCGCCGTCGCCCTGTTGCTTTCCGCAGCCCCGCTTGCCGCACGCGAAATCACCGGAACGCTCGCCTATGACCTCCGCATCGCGCTCCCGCCCGATGCCCAACTCGGCCTCGACCTTTCCTCGCCCACCGCCACGACCCCGCTCCGCCAGCCGACACGGGGCGCGCAGGTCCCGCTCCCCTTCACCCTGCGCAGCGACGATGCAGGACCACTCACCCTCCGCGCCGCACTCTTCCTCGATGGCCGCGCCCTCTGGATCGCCCAACCCCGGCCCATCCCCGAAGGCGTGGACGACATCGACCTCGGCACGATCGCGCTCCAGCCCCACATCGCCCTCGGCCCCGACACGCTGCTCGATTGCGGCGGCACCCCCGTCGCCCTTCGCGTAAATGACAGCACCGCCACGCTCCACAGCGCAGGACAAAGCCTCACGCTGACCGCCGCCCCCTCGGCCAATGGCAAACGCTTCACCGATGGCGCCACCCCCGAAACCGCGCTCCGCCTCCAGCCCGACCGCATCACCGCCACCCTGCGCGGTCAAAGCCTGCCCGATTGCACCCCGCAAATCCCCGCCCCGCTCCTGCCGCTCACCGCACGCGGGACGGAACCCTTCTGGTCCCTCACCCTCTCGCCACAAGACCTCCGCCTCGAAACGCCCGACGCCGCCCCCGTCACCCACCCCCTCCCCGCCGCCGAAAGCGGAAACGGCACCCTCACCTTCCGCGCAGATGGCCTCACCGTCACCCTTGCTGACACCCTCTGCCATGATGCCATGACCGGAATGCCCTACCCCGTCACCGCCACCCTGACCCGCGACACCGCCCTCAGCGGCTGCGGCGGCGACCCCGCCACCCTGCTTGCAGGCGCATGGAGCGCGACCGAACTCGCAGGCCGCCCCCTGCGCGGCAATGCCACCGCGACCCTGACCTTCGCCGATGGCAAGATCACCGGCCAGGCCTGCAACCGCTTTTTCGGCACCTACCGGATCACGGGCGAAGGCATCGCCTTGGGCAACGCCGCCGCCACCCGCATGGCCTGCCCGCCCCCGCAGATGGAAGCCGAAACCGCCCTCTTCGCCGCCCTCTCCACCGCCACCCGCTTCGACATCGACGATGCGGGCCAACTCCTCCTCCTCGCCCCCGATGGCGCCCCCCTCCTGAAAGCCTCCCGATGACCTTCCCCGCAACCCGCGCCGAAACCGTCACCCGCGACAGCCTCGCCCATCTCTTCAGCCTCATCGGCAAGAAGGGCCGCTTCATCTACGCCCACAAGGCCGATGACCCCGCACAGGCGACCGAGGGCTACAACATGCTCCGCCACTGCGGCACGCTCTGGTTCATGCTCCGCGCCATCCGCGAACTGGATATCGGCCTGACGGCAGCGCAAGGGAAGCAACTCTCCGCCGCCATCGGCTATGCGGGGGGCAAGATGGATCGCCCCGCATGGCTCCCCGACCCCGCCTTCGCCCTCGTGACCAAAGGCATGGTGAAGACCGGCGGCATCGGCCTCTCGCTCGTGATGCTGCTCGCATGGCGCGACCTCGCCGCCAGCCGCAGCCTTCCCAGCCCCGCCCTTCCCGCCAGCCTCGATGACACCATCGCGGGCCTCGTCACCTACGGCCTCGCGCAGATCACCGGCGACGACGTGCTGCACAAGCGCAGCTTCGGGGACGGCACCCCCACCCCCTTCCGCAGCGACTATTACACGGGCGAGCTTCTCCTCGGCCTCCTCGCCGCCTCCGCCCCCCCTGCCGCCGTGGCCCCCCTGACCCGCGCCCTGATGGCACGCGACTACGGCGTCGACATCCAAAGCCACTGGATGGCCTATGCCGCCTGCGAGGCCGTCGAGCGCGGCTACGTCGACGCCTCCTTCGGCGAGGCCTACCTCGCCCGCCTCGTCGCCCATATCGCCGCGCATCCCGACTACCGCCTCCGCCGCGCCTCCACCCCCATCGCCTGCCGGACCGAGGCGCTGACACGCATCCTTCTGCTGGCAAAGCGGCGTGGCGCGGCCTGCACCCTGCCCCGCGAAACCCTGCTTCTCGCCGCAGGCGAAGCCGACACCAACCTGACCCTGCAACTCGACTGGTACCGGAACGGCCAATTCCTCAAGTCGGACGAGGATGACAAGGTCCAGATCGACTACATCCAGCACAACGCCACCTCCTACCTCAACCACCTCGCCCGCCTCTGATGCCGCAGCGCAGCGATTGACAGCGCCAAAGGCGCGGTCCCATATGTCGCCCGAAACCTGCGGGGAGGGAGCACGCATGAAGAAAGTCTATCCCAGCGCCGAAGCCGCGCTGGACGGGTTGCTGTTCGACGGAATGCTGGTCGCCTCGGGCGGCTTCGGCCTCTGCGGCATCCCCGAACTCCTCATCGCCGCCATCCGCAAGGCAGGGACGAAAAACCTCACCGTGGCCTCGAACAACGCGGGCGTCGACGGCTTCGGCCTCGGCGTGCTGCTGGAATCGCGTCAGGTGAAGAAGATGATCTCCTCCTACGTGGGCGAAAACGCCGAATTCATGCGCCAGTATCTCTCGGGCGAGCTTGAACTCGAATTCAACCCCCAAGGCACCCTTGCCGAACGCATGCGCGCAGGCGGCGCGGGCATCCCCGGCTTCTACACCCGCACGGGCGTGGGCACGGTGATCGCCGAGGGGAAAGAACACAAGGATTTCGACGGCAAGACCTACATCCTCGAACGCGCCATCAACGCCGACCTCTCCATCGTCAAGGCGTGGAAGGCCGACCCCTCGGGCAACCTCGTCTTCCGCAAGACCGCCCGCAACTTCAACCCGCCCGCCGCGACCTGCGGCAAGGTCTGCGTGGCCGAGGTCGAGGAAATCGTCCCCCTCGGATCGCTCGACCCCGACACCATCCACCTCCCCGGCATCTACGTGCACCGCATCGTCCAAGGGCAGCACGAGAAACGCATCGAACAGCGCACCGTGCGGAAGAAGGAGCAGGCATAATGTGGGACCGCAACCAGATGGCCGCCCGCGCGGCGCAGGAACTGCAAGACGGCTGGTATGTGAACCTCGGCATCGGCATCCCGACGCTGGTGGCGAACTACATCCCCGAGGGCGTCGAAGTGACCCTGCAATCCGAAAACGGCATGCTCGGCATGGGGCCTTTCCCCTATGAGGGCGAGGAAGACCCCGACCTGATCAACGCAGGCAAGCAGACCATCACCGAACTGCCCCAAACCGCCTTCTTCGACTCTGCCACCTCCTTCGCCATGATCCGCGGCGGCAAGATCGCAATGGCCATCCTCGGCGCGATGGAAGTTGCCGAAAACGGCGACCTCGCGAACTGGATGATCCCCGGCAAACTCGTCAAAGGCATGGGCGGGGCGATGGACCTCGTCGCAGGCGTGGGCCGCGTGGTCGTGGTCATGGACCACACCAGCAAGCATGGTGAATCGAAGGTGCTGAAACGCTGCACGCTGCCCCTCACCGGCCAAGGCGTGGTCAACCGCATCATCACCAACCTCGGCGTCCTCGACGTGGTGGAAGGCGGGTTGAAGATCGTCGAACTGGCCGATGGCGTGACCGAAGCCGAACTGCGGGCGGCGACCGAGGCGACCCTCGTCAACTGACCCGCATCCCTGCGGGCAGCAGATGGGGGGCTTTCCGCCCCCCACGGGCCGCGTGCCGCGCCCCTCCCCCCGAGGATATTTGAAAACAGATGAAGCCGACAGGCGCTGTCCCTGCTTTCATCTGTTCCCAAATATCCTCGGGGGGAAGGCCGCAAGGCCGCGGGGGGCGGAAAGCCCCCCGGCCACGGCCCGACAAGGGGACTGCCGCGCCAAGCCCTGCCTCGCCGTTGAAACCGCTTGCACCGCTCCGCCCCGCCCGCAATCGTCAATGCCGTAAACCAAAGGCCCGCGACCCTTCGCCCATGTCTTTCGAAATCCTCCGCGAGCAGGGGCCGACCAAGGGCCGCTACAGCATCCCCTTCGGCGCCGAACAGGCGGAACTGACCTATTCCATCACCTCGCCCAAGCTCGTCATCGCCGACCACACGGCGGTTCCCGTCGCCCTGCGCGGGACGGGGGCGGGTCTTGCCCTTCTCGAACGCATGATCGCCGATGCACGGGCCGAAGCGTTCCGCATCGTCCCCCTTTGCCCCTTCGTCAACGCCCAGCGCCGCAAGCATCCCGAATGGGCCGACGCCTTCTCCGCCTGACTTACGGCGCGGCCGATGCGATGCGGAACACACAAGGATCGCTGACCAGCTCGGGCGGCGTCATGCACAGCCCCTGCGCCACCTGCCACGCGGCCAGCACCTTGGGCACGTAATCCCGCGTCTCGGCATAGGGCGGCACGCCGCGATTGGCCTCCACCGCCCCCTCGCCCGCGTTATAGGCCGCCAGCACCATCAGCGGATCACGCCCGAACCGCTTCATCAGCCAGTCGAGATAGGCCACCCCGCCTTTTATGTTCTGCACGGGGTCGAAGGCATCGGCCACCCCGAAGCGCTGCGCCGTGGCGGGGATCAACTGCATCAACCCCTGCGCCCCTGCGCCGCTTTGCGCCCCGCTCGCCCCGCCGCTCTCCACCGCGATCACCGCAAGCGCGAGCGCGGGCGACACATCCGTCCCCACCGTGGCCTTGAGCAGCTCCACCCCCCAGTCCCCCGCGATCCGCTGCATCTCCTGCAGACGCGGCGCATCCACGACCTCGCCCTTCGGACCCTGCCCCAGCGTTGCCAGCGCCAGCGCAAAGCGCCCGTCCGTCTGGTCAAGGCCGGCGGGCACAGCCTCCCAATACCAGCCGTAGCGCGCCGCCGCCTGCGGCATCGGACCAAGCGGCCGCCCTCCGGAATCCGGCACCGGCAGGTCGGGCAGCAGCGGCGACACCTTCGGCAGGGCCGCCAGCAGCGCCGCCTGTTCCACGGGGTCGATCTGCACCGTGATGCGCTTGCCCGTCTGCATCTGCGCGACCTTGACCCGCTTGAAGGTGAAATCGCGCGGCGCGGGCGGCTCTTGCGCCGCCAGCGGCAAGGACACCCACAGAATCACCGAAGCCGCCAGAAGTCCCGCCTGCCGCAGCATCGATTCCCGTCCCCGTTGCACGCCACCGACTATCGCAAGGATTCGACCGATTTGCCACCTGAAGCCCGCCGAAACGTGGCGGTTTCGCCCAAGGTATTAACAAAACCGGCGATTTTACATACTTAAGTATAGTTAATTTTCCGAATTACCGCGTCATTACAGCGGTTTGCGATTTTTCCGCAGAAAATCCGCCCCTTCCGAAAAATGCCCAGACCTTCGCAAATTCGGGCCACGATCAGGGGGCTATATAGGGACATGCCGAACGGGAACGGTTGGAACAGAGGCCACCGGAACAGACCCCGCGACGCAGAAACCGAAGTGAAACTTAACCAGTAGGAATAACGACATGCTCAAGCTGAAAAACATCTTCAAGAAATTCTCCGCCAACGAAGCTGGCGCCGTGACCGTGGACTGGGTCGTGCTGACCGCCGCCGTCGTGGGCCTCTCGGCTGTGGTCGGCTCGACCGTCAGCTCGGCGATCACGACCAAGGGCACCGCCATCAACACCTCGATGAACGGCGCTCCGGCGGGCAACTAATCCTCGCCCCGCGATAGCGAAGCGAAAAGGGCAGGGCCATGAAGCGCCCTCCCCTTCCCGAAATCAGGACAGCCCGCAGATGATCGGGCTGTCTTGACCGGCGGCAAGCCAAGGACGGGACGCACTGGCCGATGAACGCCCCCACCCGCCGAAGCCACCGCCATCCGAAGACCCGAACAAACCTGACCAAAGTTAACCGTAGTTAGTAAAAGGTGTACCCATGCTGAAGATCAAAAACCTCCTCAAGAAATTCTCGCTCAGCGAAGCTGGGGCCGTGACCGTTGACTGGGTGGTGCTGACCGCCGCCGTCGTCGGCCTCTCCGCTGTCGTCGGCACGACCGTCAGCTCGGCGATCCAGACCAAAGCGACCGCCATCCAGACCTCGATGCAGTAATCGGGTGAATCACCGGCCGGCTGCGCAAGGGCCTTCGCCCGCGCCGCAGCCGACCCGGCTGGAAACCCATTCCTTCGGCACGGAAACCCAGCCGAAAGATGGCAATCTTGCCAGATTTACCGCCAAAAGACGGGTCAATACAGCGAAACGCAGGGGCCGGAAAAGTTTCTCTCCTTACTTTTCAAGCCCTTGCGTCAATAATGGTTAAAATCCTGCGGTGTTCGGAAAATGCCCGAGGGCGTTCCAACTGCCGCCACGATTCGAGGGCCATATCAGGCCATACCGAACGGCGATCGGAACCGGAACAGAGGCCGGACCGGACAGACCCGAGCGGTTGTGAAAACTCGAAGCAAACCGTGTAAAGGATGACGACCATGCTGAAGCTGAAAAACCTGTTCAAAGCCTTCTCGTCGAACGAGTCGGGCGCCGTGACCGTTGACTGGGTGGTGCTGACCGCCGCCGTTGTGGGCCTTTCGGCCGTCGTCGGTTCGACCGTCCTGACCGCGATCAACGACAAGGGCGACGCGATCTCGAACTCCATCGCCGCGACCAACTGATCGCAAGGCGACCGAGCGAAAAGGGACCCGCGGCCATGTTGAAACCCAACTTGGCCGCGGTCTCGCATGAAAGCCCCGCCCGGCGGACCCCGCCCGGCCCCGTGACAGTAAACCGGAGGACGACCATGTTTGCCCGTCGCCTGATCAACCGCCTGCTCGGACGCAGCCTGTGCCGCGAAGAAGGGGCCGTCACCGTCGACTGGGTCGTGCTCACCGCGGCCGTCGTCGGGCTTGCCGGCGCGGTCTTCTCGATCCTCCAGGACCCTGTGAACGGCGCCGCGACCTCCATCGCGAACAAGATCGAAACCAGTCCCTGACAGCCGGCCCCCGTGGCCGGTTTTCGTACCGAGTGCTCCTAGCGGTCCCAGGCGGGCCGGATAAAAGGAAAAGACAGATGCGCGCGATCTTTGGCTTGGTTCTCCTCGTCGGCATGGCCCTCGCCGGCTTCGCCGTCTACATGGCCCAAGGCTACATCAACCAGACGGAAACCGCCCTCAACGCCGAACGCAGCTTCCGCGAGAAGCTGGGCGAGGTGGTTCCCGTCTATGTCGTGACCAAACAGCTCGGCTTCGGTGACGCCATCACCAAGGAAGACGTGCAGAAGATCTACTGGCAGAAAAGCGCCCTCCCCGAAGGCACCTTCGGCGACGAGGCGGCGCTCTTCCCGCCGGAAACCGACAAACCCCGCTACGCCCTCCGCCCGATGGAGATCAACGAACCCATCCTCGCGGTCAAGGTCACGAAACCCGGCGAACCGGCGGGCCTCGGCGGCGCGCTCCAACGCGGCATGCGCGCCTTCACCGTCAAGGTCGATGTCTCCTCCGGCGTCTCGGGCTTCGTCTATCCCGGCAATTCGGTCGACATCTACTGGACCGGCAGCACCGACAAGGGCGACGTGACGCGACTGATCGAAAGCAACGTCGACATCATCGCCGTGGACCAGTCCGCTTCGGGCGATGCGACCGGCGGTGCCATCGTGGCGCAGACCGTCACCGTCTCGGCCACCCCCGAACAGGTCGCCCGACTGGCGCAGGCCCAGGCCACGGGACGGCTCGCCCTCTCGCTCGTCGGCTCGGACGATGACAGCGTCTCGGCCGAGGTCGAGGTGAACACCAACTCCCTCCTCGGCCCGCAGGAGCCGGAAAAGGTCGCCGTCGCGGCGCCGGTCGAACAGGTCTGCACCATCAAGACCCGCAAAGGCGCCGAGGTTCTCGAAATCCCGATCCCCTGCACCAACTGACCGGTCCCTCCGTTCAACCGGCGGTCGCTTTCGGGCGGCCGCCGCTCTCCCGCTTCGGGAAACCGCGTCTTTTTAACATCAGCAATACCCGCCAAGGTTTTGATTCTTGCAATAAATGCCCCTCTAGGGCACATTCGGTGAAAGAACGGGCAACCAAGACCCGTCAGGCAGTGATCGAAAGGGCAGGTCACATATGCGTATCGGACTGCTTTCCACAGCGGCCATGCTGGGCCTTGCCCTTGCATGGGCATCTCCCATTCCGGCCCGCGCCGAAACGCTTCGCATCCTCACCGGCTCGGACTCCGAACCGCTCTCCGTTCCGATGAACCGCGCCGTCGTCGTCGAAAGCGACACCCCCTTTGCCGAGCTGTCCATCGCCAACCCCGGCATCGCCGATATCTCCACCCTGTCGGACAAATCCATCTATGTCCTCGGCAAGACGCCGGGGCGCACCACGCTCACCCTCCTCTCGGCCGAAGGCAAGCTGATCGCCAACGTCGAGGTGCGCGTCACCCCCGACATCGGCGAATTCAAGGAACGCCTGAAACAGATCCTCCCCGGCGAGAACATCGAGGTCAGGACCGCCAATGACGGGATCGTCCTGTCCGGCACCGTCTCGTCGACCGTCAAGCTCGACGCCGCGATGGAACTTGCCGACCGCTACGCCCCCGACCGTGTCTCGAACCTGATGACCGTGGGCGGCACGCAGCAGGTCATGCTCAAGGTGCGCTTCGCGGAAATGCAGCGCTCCGTGTCGAAGAACCTCTCCTCCTCGCTCGCCGTGGCGGGCAACCGCATCGGCGGCGAGACCGGCACCTATCTCGAGGGGGCGACCGAAACCAACCCCTTCGGCAACTCGATCGGTTCGGGCAAGGTGCTGCGTTCCGACGCGGCAGGCGGCATCTCCATCGGCGCGGGCATCGGCTCGCTCGAATTCGAAGTGCTGCTCGAAGCGCTCGAAGCCAAGGGTGTCGTGCGCACCCTTGCCGAACCGAACCTGACCGCGCTTTCGGGACAGGAAGCCTCGTTCCTCGCAGGGGGCGAATACCCTGTGCCCGTGGCCGACGATCAGGGGATCAAGGTCGATTACAAACCCTTCGGCGTCTCGCTCACCTTCATCCCGACCGTGCTCGACGGCGACCTGATGAACCTGCAGCTCGTCGCCACCGTCTCGTCGATCGACAGCACCGTCACGCAGGAAGCCGCAGGCATCACCCTCAACGCCTTCAAGACGCGCAAGACCTCCACCACCGTGGAGATGCGCGACGGCGAAAGCTTCGCCATCGCGGGCCTGCTGCAAGACGACTTCCGCGACAACACCTCAAGCATCCCGTGGCTCGGCGACGTGCCCGTCCTCGGCGCGCTGTTCCGCTCCGCCTCCTACCAGCGCAACCAGTCGGAACTCGTGATCATCATCACCCCCCACCTCGTCACCCCCACGCGGGGCGAGGCGCTGGCCCTGCCCACCGACCGCATCAAGCTTCCGACCGAACGCGACCTCTTCCTTTTCGGCAAGGTCGCGGGCAAAGGCGCCGCAGGCGAAGTGGCGCGACAGGACTTCAACGGTTCCTACGGCTATACGATGGAGTGAGACGGACCATGAACCGCAGCCTTCCGCTCCTCCTCGCCCTGTCCTTCGGCCTGCCTTTCGGCCTTGCCGCCTGCAAGGCGCCCGACCTCGACCGCACCGCGGGACACGAGGTCGACGAGGGCGGCTTCGGCAACGCCACCATGAACAACATGCTGGTCCAGACCGGCCAGCGCGACGCCACCTACGCGCTCGGCACCCGCTTCGCCTCCGAAGTGCCCACGACGATCACCTTCGCCTTCAACAGCGCCGAACTCTCGGCCGAAGCACGCCAGACCCTGCTGCAACAGGCCGACTGGATCCGCAAATTCCCCGAACTGCGCTTCTCGGTTTTCGGCCATACCGATGCGGTCGGCTCAGACGCCTACAACAAGGCGCTCGGCAAGCGGCGCGCCCAGGCGGTCGTCAGCTTCTTCGCCGCACAGGGCATCTCGCCCCGCCGGCTCGAGGCGCTCGTCTCCTATGGCGAAACCCGCCCCGCGATCCCGACCCCCGGTCCCGAACAGCAGAACCGCCGCACCGTGACCGAAGTTTCCGGCTTCGTGCAGAACCACCCCGGCGTGCTCAACGGCAAATATGCCGAGGTGATCTTCCGCTCCTACATCGGTTCGGCAACGCCGCTGGCCGGAACGCCCGCCTCGGGCGGGTCGCAGGCGGCATCTCCCGGCGCGGCCGGTGCCGAAGCGGGCGCGCAGGCGGCCGGTGGTGCGGCGACGGGCGGCACACCCTGACAGCTCTCTTTCGGAGGGCGGTCAATTCCGCCATCCGTATGGGTTCCCCTGACGAAACGATCCGCGGCCAAAGCCGCCGCAGACCGGCAAAACCGCAGTAAAACCCAACAATCACGAAATTCTAGCCCAAGAATCGCCACCATTGCCCACCACCTTGCGTGGTCAGGAAACGGGTGCGCGGGCCTTCTCCCGCGCCGGATTCCGGCGCGGCACGAATCACCCGCTCCGGCTTTCCGCAAGGTGTAAAGGACCAGGGGCGATGAGCACGGCAGTCAGTATCCAGCCGGAACCGGCAAGCATCAAAGCCTGCACGATCTCGCGGGATGTGCAGAATTTCGACCTTTTGATCGACGACATGGAAATCGAACTCGGCGAAAGCTGGGGCGACCTTTCCTTCGACGAAGCCCGCGAATACCTTGGCCAACCCGATGCCGGAACGCTGGAATTCGTCGCCATCGCCGTGAATGCCGAAGACGAAGGCGACCTCACACGCATCACCGACATCATCCGCTCGGCCAAGGAACGCCACATCAAGGTCATCCTGATCGCCGACCAGATCAGCCCGGCGGGCCTGCACCAGCTCCTGCGGCTCGGCGCGGACGATTTCGTCCCCTATCCGCTGCCCGATGGCGCGCTGCACGATGCCATCGAACGCATCCGCAAGCCCGCGCCGGTTCCGGCGGCCCCCGCCGCAACTGCGGCGACCGTCACGCATCTGCACGCCGTCCCGACCGAACCCGCCGCCCCCCATGCCCCCACGTTCAAGGCAAAGGGCGACCGCAACGGTGTCGTCCTGCCGGTCCACGGCCTTGCGGGCGGCTCGGGGGCATCCACCTTCGCCGCGAACCTCGCTTGGGAACTCGCCACGGTCGAAAAGACCAACGCCCCCCGCGTCTGCCTGCTCGATTTCGATTTCCAGTATGGCTCGGTCGCAACCTACCTCGACCTGCCGCGCAAAGAGGCGGTGTTCGAACTCCTCTCCGACACCGCAGCCGCCGACAGCGACACCTTCCTTGCCGCCATGCTCAGCTACAACGAAAAGCTGCATGTGCTGACCGCGCCTGCCGACATGCTGCCGCTCGACATCGTGGCACCCGAAGACATCGGCCGCATCATCGACATGGCGCAGACCAATTTCGACTTCGTCGTGATCGACATGCCCAAAACCATCGTCGCCTGGACCGAGACGGTCCTGTCGCGGGCGCATGTCTACTTCGCCACGCTCGACCTCGACCTGCGCTCGGCGCAGAACGTGCTGCGCCTCGTGCGTGCGCTCAAGGCCGAAACCCTGCCGCATGAAAAGCTGCGCTACGTGCTGAACCGCGCGCCGAAATTCACCGACCTCTCGGGCAAGGCCCGCGTCAAGCGCATGGGCGAAAGCCTCGACATCAAACTCGAGGTGCAGATCCCCGATGGCGGCGCGCAGGTCACGCAAGCGAACGACCACGGCCAGCCGCTTGCCGAGATCGCGCCGAAAAGTCCGGTGCGCCGCGAAATCCAGAAACTCGCCAAATCGCTCTTCGACCTGAACAAGGCCGTCGAGTCCGGCAAAAACTGATCCCTGGGCCTGGGGGGGCCTGACCCATGTTCTCGCGTTTCAAAAAGCCTGACGGCACCGAAGCCAAACCCGTTACCGCCGCCGGCCCGCGCCCTGCGGCCCCCGTAGCGTCACACGTCGCGGCGCCCGTCGCGGCACCGAAACCCGCGCTCGCGGTCCGCCCCGTCGCGGCACCGCCCTCGGCAGAAGCCGTTGCCGCCGACAAGGAAAAGAAGCGCAAGGACCGCCTGATGGAGTTGAAGGTGGAGCTTCACAAGAAGCTCCTCGAAAGCCTCAACCTCGCCGCCCTCGAACATGCGACCGAAGCCAACCTCAAGGCCGAAATCGCCGACATCGCCTCCGAGGCGCTGACCGAAATGTCCGTGGCGCTGAACAAGGAAGACCGCGCCACCCTCAATCAGGAACTCTACGACGAGGTGATGGGCCTCGGCCCGCTGGAGCCGCTGCTGAAAGACGAAAGCGTCTCCGACATCCTCGTGAACGGCCCGCACCGCATCTTCGTGGAACGGGGCGGCAAGCTGACGCTGACCGACATCACCTTCAAGGACGAACGCCACCTCCTGCGGATCATCGACAAGATCGTCTCCGCCGTGGGCCGCCGCGTCGACGAATCCAACCCCTATTGCGACGCCCGCCTTGCCGACGGGTCGCGCTTCAACTGCATGGTCCCGCCCGTGGCGGTCGACGGCAGCCTCGTCTCCATCCGCAAATTCAAGAAAGAGAAGCTCGGCATCTCCGACCTCGTCCGCTTCGGCGCCTTCACCGAAGAGATGGCGGCCTATCTGCAAGCCGCCGTGTCCTGCCGTCTCAACGTCATCGTCTCGGGCGGCACGGGTTCGGGCAAAACCACCACGCTCAACGCGCTGTCGTCCTTCATCGACAACACCGAACGCGTCCTGACCATCGAAGACACCGCCGAACTCCAGCTCCAGCAGGTCCACGTGGGCCGCATGGAAAGCCGCCCCGCCAACGTCGAGGGCAAGGGCGCCGTGACCCAGCGCGACTGTCTGCGCAACGCGCTCCGCATGCGCCCCGACCGCATCATCGTCGGCGAAACGCGGGGCGAGGAAGTCATCGACATGTTGCAGGCCATGAACACCGGCCACGACGGCTCAATGACCACGATCCACGCCAACTCGGCCCGCGACGGCATCAGCCGCCTTGAGAACATGGTGGCGATGGCAGGCATCGAAATGCCGCTGAAAGCGGTGCGGTCCCAGATCGCATCCGCCGTCAACCTGATCGTGCAGGCCTCCCGCCTGCAAGACGGCTCGCGCCGCATGGTCAGCATCACCGAAATCACGGGGATGGAGGGCGAGGTGATCTCGATGCAGGAAATCTTCCGCTTCGAACGCCTCGGCGTCGAACCCAACGGCAAGATCATCGGCCGCTTCAACGCAACCGGCGTGCGCTCGCACTATTCCGACCGCTTCCGCCAATGGGGCTACGACCTGCCCGCCTCGATCTACGAACCCATCGTGTGAGTGACATGGAAATCAGCGCCGCCCCCCTCATCTACATCCTGATCTTCGTCGCGGTCGTCGTTCTGGTCGAAGGCCTTTACCTGACCGTCTTCGGCAAATCCATCAGCCTCAACAGCCGCGTCAGCCGCCGCTTGGCCCTTCTGGAAAAGAACCAGAACCGCGAACAGGTGCTCGAACAACTCCGCAAGGAGATGACGCAGCACATGAACGCCCGCGGCATCCCTCTCTACCAGCTTCTCGCCTCGAAGGCGCAAAAGGCCAACATCGCCTTCACCCCGCGACAGCTCATGGGCATCATGGGCCTTGTCTCGGTCATCGCCCTCGTCGCCCTCACCTTCGGCACGAATGCGGCACTCGGCGTGCGGCTCTTGCTTGCGGTGGGCTTCGGCGTCGGCGGCGTCTATTTCTGGGTCAACAAAAAGGCCAAGAAACGCATGGCCCTGCTGGAAGAGCAGCTTCCCGACGCGGTCGAACTCATGGTCCGCTCGCTGCGCGTGGGCCACCCCTTCTCCTCTGCCATCGGCATCGTTGCAAAAGAAGTGTCCGACCCCCTCGGCTCCGAATTCGGCCTCATCGCCGACGAGGCCGCCTATGGCCGCGACGTGGCCGAAAGCCTGCGCGAATTCGCCAAGCGCATGGACAACCAGGACCTCCACTTCCTCGCCGTGGCGGTGACGATCCAGCAGCAGTCGGGCGGCAACCTTGCCGAAATCCTCGAAGGTCTGGCCAAGGTGATCCGCTCGCGCTTCAAACTCTTCCGCCGCGTCAAGGCCATCACCGCCGAGGCAAAATTCTCCGGCCTCTTCCTGTCGGGCTTCCCGCTGATCGTGCTCGCCTGCATCCAGGTCTTCAAACCCGACTTCTACGATCCGGTGATCGACACCGAGTATTTCGTCCCCGGTGCGCTCTTCGTCGGCGTCTTCCTCGCCATCAACGTGTTCTTCATGCGCATGATGGTCAACATCAAGGTCTAGGTGCTCTCCATGTCCCTGTTCTCCGGTATCTCCTCCACCCTGACCGACCTGATGGGTCCGCTCGGCCCGCTCATGGCGCTTGGCGGCGTCGGGCTGGTGCTGATCCTCTCGACGCTGCCTGTCATGCTGCGCCGCCCCGCCGACCCCTTCGTCAAGCTCAAGGACAAGAAGCCCGCCACCCCCCGACGGATCGAGAAATCGCCCGACGCCCTGCGCCGTGGCGGCAACATCAAGGCCGACAAGCTCGAACGGTTCGCGCATTTCCTCGAACCGCAGGACAAGGACCAGATGTCCGCCGCGCGGCAAAAGATGATGCGCGCGGGCTACCGCTCGAAGAACGCCGTGCGGGTCTTCCACGCTTGGCAATTCGTGCTCGGCATCGGCGCGCTGCTGATCGGCTGCGCCTATACCTACACCATGAACCAGCTCATGCCGGTCGAGATGAAGAACATGGTCATGTGGACCATCCTTCCCGCCGCCGCCGGCTATTACCTGCCCGCTTACTGGGTCGCCCGCCGCCTGCAAACCCGCCAGCAGCAGATCGTCGAAGGCTTCCCCGACGCGCTCGACATGATGCTCGTCTGCGTCGAGGCGGGCCAATCGCTCGACCAGTCGATCAGCCGCGTGGCCAAGGAAATCGGCAACGCCTACCCCGCACTGGCCGAGGAATTCGACATCGTGGCGCAGGAAACCCGCGCGGGCAAGGAACGCGTCGTCGTCCTGCGCGACATGTCCGAACGCGTGGGCCTGCCCGACATCACCTCCTTCGTCACCACGATGATCCAGTCGGCCACCTTCGGCACCTCGATCGCCGATGCCTTGCGTGTCTATTCTGCCGAAATGCGCGACAAGCGCGTGATGCGGGCGGAAGAAAAGGCAAACACCTTGCCGACGAAACTGACCCTCGGCACAATGATGTTCACGGTGCCGCCGCTTCTGGTCATCCTGATCGGTCCCTCGCTCTACGGCATCGCCACTTCGTTCTGATGGTGCCCGCCCCGTGCGATCTTTCCTGTCCGGCCCCGCGCTGCTCGTCGCGCTCCTGCCCGCAATGGCCGCCTGTTCCGCAGGCGGCCTGACCCGTTCGGGCAACGGCGACATCGCCCCCGGCATCGACAGCCGCCGCGACAGCGAAGACGGCCTCATCGTCGGCCACCGGCTAATGGAGGCGGGGCAATACGAACTCGCCCTGCGCGCCTATTACCGCGCCGCGGGAAAGGATGGCCTCAACGTCGACATCCTCTCCGCCCTCGGCTCGGCCAACCTCAAACTGGGGCGTCTGGGACAGGCCGAACAACTCCTCCGCCGCGCGCTCGACGAAGACCCCACCTTCGTCCCCGCGCTCAACAACCTCGGCTGCGTGCTGATGGAAAAGGGTCAGGCGGGCGAAGCGCGTGTCGTCTTCCAGCAGGCCTATGCCCTCGACAGTGGCGATTCCGACTCGATCCGCGAAAATCTACGGCTGGCTATCGCGCAAAGCGAATCCGCGCTCTATGATACGCCCAAGGAAAAGCCCGCCTTCAACCTCGTGCGGCGCGGACAGGGCCGGTTCGTCCTGCTCTCGCAACTCTAGGCCACGGAACGGGATACGAGCAGCAAGGGACGCCACCGCATGCGCCACCCCGCCCTAACGACGGCCCTCTGCCTTGTCGGCATGGCCTGCCTCAGCGCCTGCCAACCCTCGGGCAAGGCAGCCTCCGACCGCGCCCTCGCCTCCATAACCGAGGCGGATGACGCGAACATGAACCAGATCATGATGACGATGGCCGATCCGGCCGAAGCCGTGGCCTATTTCACGCGGGTCAGCGCCGAAAAGCCCGACGATCCGGCGCTGAAACGCGGCCTTGCCAAATCGCTGGTCCGCGCGGGCAAGCCCGCCGAAGCCGCGACCATCCTCAAGGCCATCGTCGCCTCCCCGGACGCGACTGACGAAGACCGCGTCACCCTCGCCGACGCGCTGATCCGCACCAACGAATGGACTGCGGCCAAGGCCGAACTCGACCGCATCCCCCCGACCTACGAAACCTTCGACCGCTACCGGCTCGAGGCGATGGTGGCCGACAGCCAGAAGAACTGGAAAAAGGCCGACAGCTTCTACGAAATCGCCTCCGGCCTGACCACCAAACCCGCAGGCGTGCTGAACAACTGGGGTTTCTCCAAACTCTCCCGTCAGGACTACGCCGGTGCCGAACGCCTCTTTACCGAGGCGCTGACCTTCGACGCCTCGCTCTTCACCGCCAAGAACAACCTCGTCCTCGCCCGCGGGGCACAGCGCAAGTATGATTTACCAGTGATCTCCATGACCCAGACCGAACGCGCCGAACTGCTTTACACCCTCGCCCTCACCGCCATCAAACAGGGCGACGTGACCGTGGGCAAAGGGCTGCTGCAAGACGCCATCGAAACCAATCCCCAGTATTTCGAGGCCGCCGAACGCAGCCTTCAGGCATTGGGAGGCTGATCCATGTCCGCATCCGCCCTGCCGTCGGTCTGGACCTCGCTCTGGTTCCTCCTGCCGCTGCTTCCCATCTCGATCTGGGTGTCATGGTCCGACCTCAGCTCGATGAAGATCCCGAACAAGGCGGTGATGGCAACGCTTCTGGCCTATCTCGTCTTCGGCCCCGTTGCCCTGCCCTTCGACCTCTGGCTCTGGGGCTGGGCGCTTGGCGCGGGCGTGCTGGTGGCGGGCTTCATCGCCACCTCGGCGGGTCTCGTCGGCGCGGGGGACAGCAAGTTCGCCGCCGCGATGGCGCCCTTCTTCATCGGCGGCGATGCCCGCTTCATCCTCGCCCTTTTCGCCGGATGCCTGCTCGGCGCCTTCGCCACCCACCGCATCTTCGGCCGCATCCCCGCCTTCCGCCGCGCCACGGCCGGTTGGGAAAGCTGGACGCACAAGGACTTTCCGATGGGCCTCGCGCTTTCGGGCACAATCGTCTTCTACTTTGTCGCGGCTCTCCTTTTCTCTGCCTGAATTTTTGCACGATCCGGTTGTAGGCATCTTGCAAAGATCGCCCCAACCGGACGCCGTGCATGAACGCCCCAGCCCAACCCCTCGCCCCTTCCGCCCCCGCGATCCAGGCCCCGCCCGTGCCGCGGACGCTGGCCGAAACCGGCCTCGCGCCGGTCATGCTGCGCGACATCCTGCTGAAGACCATGTTCCGCATGAACGTCGAGCATGTCTCCAGCCTCGCCCGCATCTGCTGCCTGCCCGCGCCGTTGATCCAGGAACTGATCGACGCCGCCCGCGGCCAGAAACTGCTCGAGGCGACAGGCACCCTGCACGCCACCTCTTCCAACGAAATGGGCTACCAGCTCACCGACGCGGGCAAATCCCGCGCCCTCGATGCCCTGTCGCAATCCGAATATTACGGCGCCATGCCCGTCCCGCTCGAGGCGTATAAGGAACAGGTCAAGCGCCAGTCGATCCGCAACATCACCCTCACGCGGACTGAACTGCTCAAGGGTATGGGCCACCTGATCCTGCCCGATGACCTGATCGACAACCTCGGCCCCGCCGTCACCTCGGGCCGCTCCATCCTGATGTATGGCCCCCCCGGCAACGGGAAATCCTCCATCTCCAACGGTATCCGCGACGCGCTCGGCGACCGCATCCACGTGCCCCGCGCCATTGAATATTCGGGGCAGGTCATCACCGTCTATGACCCCATCGTCCACTCCGCCGCCGCCGAAAGCGGCGACGACCCGACCGCGCTGCGCCGCGCCTCGAACCGCTTCGACGCCCGCTACGTGCTCTGCGACCGCCCCACGGTCATCACGGGCGGCGAACTCACGCTCGACATGCTCGACCTGAAATACAACCCCACCGCACGCACCTACACCGCGCCGCTGCAACTCAAGGCGACGGGCGGCATCTTCATCGTCGACGACCTTGGCCGTCAGGCCGAACCGCCGCAAAAGCTGGTGAACCGCTGGATCGTCCCGCTCGAGGAATCGCGCGACATCCTCGCCCTGCAATCGGGCGAGAAATTCACCGTCCCCTTCGACACGCTGGTGATCTTCTCCACCAACTTCCACCCCAACGAAATCTTCGACGGCGCGGCCCTGCGGCGGATCTTCTTCAAGATCAAGATCGACGGCCCCAATCAGGAGAACTTCCTGAAAATCTTCGCCCTCGTCGCCCGCAAGAAAAAGATGCCGCTGGATGAAACCGCGCTCGTGCATCTTCTAAAGGTGAAATACCCCACCATCGGCAACAACTACGCGAACTACCAACCCGTCTACCTCATCGACCAGATGATCGCGATCTGCGAATTCGAAGGCATCCCCTACCAGATGACCCCCGCACTCATCGACCGCGCTTGGGCCAACATGTTCGTGAAACAGGAAGCGATCGCGAAGTAGCCAGCCCCGATCTTTCTGCGGAAAATCCCGCCCCCGCCCAAGGGGCGCGCCTGCTTTCACCTTGGCCCAAATACTCATGCAACCGAAGACGCGGTCGCCCCCCGTCCATCGTCGCGCCTGATTTCCCGCAGAAAAACCCTGAGCGCGGCGCCCCTCAGAACACCCGCAACCCCTGCTCGGTCACGATGGCGTCAAGCTTCTGGTCGTATTCGTCGATCGGCACTTCGGGCAATTCCTGCGCGGCAAAGGCAAAGCCCACCGCCACCGTGGGCCGCTTGGCCCGCAGCCCCGCCAGCGTGCGGTCATAGAACCCGCCGCCATAGCCCAAGCGATACCCCCGCGCATCGAACCCGACCAGCGGCACGATCACCACCTCCGGCTCGATCCACGCGCCCTCGGCAGGCACCATCGCCTTGAACGTCCCCTCGACCAGCGCACAACCGGGCGACCATTCGCGGAAGCGCAGCGGCGTGTCCTTGGCCATGATCACCGGAACCCCCACCGGCCCCTCATGCGCGGCCATCGCGGCCATCGGGTCGATCTCGGTCCGCATCGCCATATAGCCCGACAAGGCGCGGCCACGATGCGCCGACAGGTAATCGGCCAGAATCTCGGCCGCCTGCCCCTGCCCCTTGGCGAAAGCCTCGGCCCGCGCCGCGAAACAGGCCTTCCGCGCCGCCGCCTTCACCTCGTCTATCGTCATAGCAGCACCATCGTCGCCAGCCCCAGAAACGCCAGATAGCCCATCACATCCGTCAAGGTCGTCACGAACGTCCCCGAAGCCAAAGCCGGGTCGAGGCCGAAGCGTTCCAGCGTCAACGGCACCATGACCCCGCCAAAGGCCGCGACGATCTGGTTCGTGATCATCGCCAGCGCCAGCACCAGCCCCATCCACGGATCGCCCAGCACCAGCGACCCGACGACCCCGAGGATCAGCGCCAGCGCCACCCCGTTGATCGCCCCTGCCATCACCTCGCGCATGACCACGCGCTTGGCATTGGAACTCGTCAAATCCCGCGTGGCCAGCGCCCGCACCGCCACGGCCAACGATTGCGTCCCCGCAATCCCGCCGGTCGAGGCGACGATGGGCATCACCGCCGCCAGCGCCACCAACGCCGCAATCGTGGCCTCGAAGCGCGAAATGACAAAAGCCGAAAGCGACGCCGTAAACAGGTTTACGACCAGCCACGGCAATCTTTGGCGCACCGTGGCGATGGGACCGTCAAGAACGCTCGCCTCCTCGCCCACACCGGCCAGCAGCAGCATGTCCTCCTCGTGCTCCTCGTCGAGCACGTTCATCGCGTCGTCGATGGTGATCACACCCACCAGACGGTCATTCTCGTCCACCACGGGGCAAGAGATCAGGTGATACTGGTTGAAGATATAGGCGACCTCTTCCTCTTCCTCGGTCGCCACCACGGTGCGGAAACTCTCTTCCGTGATGTCCTTCAGCCGCACATCCCGCCGCGCCGACAACAGCCGCCCCAGCGTCACATAGCCCAAGGGCTTCATCCGCGGATCGACAAGGATCACATGGTAGAACTGGTCCGGCAGCGATTTCGCCCCGCGCAGGAAGTCGATGGCATCGCCCACCGTCCAATGCTCGGGCGCCACCACCACCTCGCGCTGCATCAGGCGACCTGCCGAGCCTTCGGGGAAGCTCATCGCCTGCTCGACCGCGACACGGTCGATCAACTCAAGCGCGTCAAGGATCTTGCCCTGCGCCGGCGCTTCAAGGTCTTCGAGGATGTCGACCACGTCGTCGGTATCAAGGTCGCGCACCGCTTCCGCCACCACCTCGGGCGGCAGGCTTTCGATGACCTCCTCGCGAATCGTCTCGTCAAGCTCCGACAGGACGTCCCCGTCGATCCCGCCCGACCACAACTCCAGAAGTTCCCGCCGCTCGCCAGGGCTGACCTGTTCCAGAAGGTCGGCGACATCGGCGGCGTGCAGCGGCTCCAGCAGGCGGCTGATCAGCGCGCTGTCGCGGGCCTCCACCGCCTCGCGGATCGCCTCGACGCGGGTATCGTCGAGTTCGACTTCGTCTCCGGCCACCGCCTCGAGTTCCGCCATACGCGCCCCCTTCCAGATTACCCCGAACCTAGCGAAAGCTGTTTCACCGAAACAGGGGGCGCAGGGAAATTTACCCATGCGCCAATTGCGCATAGCCTGCAAGCGGGCGTTAACATGCGCGTGACAGGCAAGACGACAGGGAACAGCAAGATATGGCCGACCTCCTCCTCGGACAGGTGCTCAGCTTCACCGCCGATCCCTTCGTTTCCGGCGACGCCGCCGCCCGTCTCGAACCGCAGGGCGCGGTGCTGGTCGAAGGCGGGCGCATCATGGCCACCGGCCCCGCCACGCGCCTGCGCGCCGAACACCCCACCGCCCGCATCCACGACTATGGCCGCGACCTGATCACCGCAGGCTTCATCGACGCCCATGTCCATTACCCGCAAACCGCGATCATCGCCTCATGGGGCAAGCGCCTGATCGACTGGCTCAACAGCTACACCTTCCCCGAAGAGATGCGCTTCTCCGACCCCGCCTACGCGGCCGAGGTGGCCGAACGCTACCTCACCCTCGCCACCGCGCATGGCACCACCACCGTCTGCACCTATGCGACGATCCACCCCGAAAGCGTGGACGCCATCTTCACCGCCGCGCAAAATCGCGGGATGCGGCTTTACGCGGGCAAAACCTGCATGGACCGCAACGCCCCCGAAGGCCTGCGCGATACCGCACAATCCGCCTATGACGACTCCAAACGCCTCTTGGAAAAGTGGCACGGCGTGGACCGCCTGTCCTACGTCATCACCCCCCGCTTTTCGCCCACCTCCACCCCCGAACAACTCGAAGCCCTCGGCGGTCTCTGGCGCGAATACCCCGATTGCCTGATGCAGACCCACCTCTCCGAACAGGTGGACGAAATCGCTTGGGTGAAAGACCTCTTCCCCCAATCCCGCGATTACCTCGACACCTACGAAGCCCAAGGCCTCCTGCGCGAAGGCGCGCTCTACGGCCACGCCATCCACCTGACACCGCGCGAGCGGTCACGCCTGATCGAGGCAGGGGCCAGCCTCGTGCATTGCCCGACCTCCAACACCTTCATCGGCTCGGGCCTCTTCGACATGGGCCTCGCACAGCAGCTTCGCGTGGGCCTTGCCACCGACACGGGCGGCGGCTCCAACTTCTCCATGCTCCGCACGATGGCCGCCGCCTACGAAATCGCGCAGCTTCGCGGCCAAGCCTTGCACCCGTCGCAATTGATCTGGCTCGCCACCCAAGGCTCCGCCCGCGCGCTCCACGCCGAGGACCGCATCGGCAACATCGCGGCAGGGATGGAAGCCGACCTCACCATCCTGAACCTCGCCTCCACCCCCGCGATCGAACAGGCCACCCGCCGCGCAGGAACCGTCTGGGAAGAGCTGTTCCCCACCATCATGATGGGCGACGACCGCGCCATCCGCGCGGTCTGGCTGGGCGGCAACCCCCTGAACTAACCCGAGGCGCTTGCGCGCCACGCCACCCCCTCGCGCCAAAGGCGCGAGGCTGAGGGGGGCTTTCCGCCCCCCAACGGCTCGCAAGCGAGCCTCCCCCAGAGGATATTTGGACCAGTGTGAAAGGGATTATTCCGCGAGTTCCCAGCCATCGGGATAGAAGTCGTATTTGAGCGCGATCTCCGTCGAAAGCCGCTCCTTCTCCCAGATCGCCTCGGGCGTCACGGGAATCGGGCCGAAGCTTGCGATCAGCGTCTCGCCATCGCCCTCGCGCTTGGTCTTGAAGCCACGGGCGCGGAGGTCTTTCTCCAGCGCCCCCCAATTCGCATCCGTTTCTTCCAGAAAGAAGATGAAGTCGATGACCGACGTCGCGGGCAGACCCTTCACCCCTTTGAACGATTCAAAAGTCTCGCGCCGCTGCGCCTCGTAATTATGTGCCATCGCCGGTCCTCATGCCATCAGCCGCGCCGCCAGCCGGTTCTGCCGCTCGATCACGCGGGGCAGGTCGATGGTGGCCATCTCTCCCCCCCTTACCACCTGCCGCCCCTCGACGAACAGGTCGCGCACGCGCATCGGCCCGCAAAAGACGAGCGCGGCGACAGCGTCCCACGATCCCGCCGCCTCGATCCCCGACACGTCCCAGACCGCCACATCCGCCCGCTTGCCAACCTCGAGCGATCCGCAATCGCCGCGCCCCAGCACCCGTGCCCCGCCCAGCGTCGCCACCTCCAGCGCCTCGCGCGCGCCCATCGCATCCGCGCCCAGCGCCACCCGCTGCAAAAGCATCGCCTGCCGCGCCTCGGCCATCAGGTTGCCCGCATCGTTGCTGGCCGAACCATCCACGCCCAACCCCACCTTCACCCCCGCATCCCGCATCGCCCGCAAGGGCGCGATGCCGGAGCCAAGCCGGCAGTTGGAGCAGGGGCAATGCGCCACCCCCGTCCCCGTCCGCGCAAAAAGCGAAATCTCGCCCGCATCCAACTTGACGCAATGCGCGTGCCAGACATCATCCCCCGTCCAGCCAAGGTCTTCGGCATATTGCCCCGGACGGCAGCCGAACTTTGCCAGCGAATAGGCGATGTCCTCGTCATTCTCGGCAAGATGGGTGTGCAGCATCACCCCCTTGTCCCGCGCCAGAACCGCCGCCTCGCGCATCAGGTCGCGGCTCACCGAAAACGGCGAACAGGGTGCAAGGCCAACCCGCACCATCGCCCCCTCGGCCGCATCGTGGAACGCATCCACCACCCGCACCATGTCGCGCAGGATATCCGCCTCGCGCTCCACCAGACTGTCGGGCGGCAGCCCCCCGTCAGATTCCCCGATGCTCATCGCCCCCCGCGTGGGATGGAAGCGCAAACCCACCTCGGCGGCGGCATGGATCGTATCCTCCAGCCGCGCCCCGTTGGGGTAAAGATACAGATGGTCCGACGTCAGCGAACAGCCCGACAGCGCCAGCTCCGCCAACCCCACCTGCGCCGAGGTGAACATCTCCTCCGGCCCGAAGCGCGACCAGATCGG
This sequence comes from Paracoccaceae bacterium, assembly GCA_027489375.1. Classification (GTDB taxonomy): domain Bacteria; phylum Pseudomonadota; class Alphaproteobacteria; order Rhodobacterales; family Rhodobacteraceae; genus Paragemmobacter. The sequence continues at coordinate 455,916 of JAIXZW010000005.1, forward strand.
ATAGAGCGTTTTCAGCCAACCGAACAGCAGCGCATCCTGCCCCCCCGGCACCGCCCGCGTCAGTGTCTGGTAAAGGTGGTGGTGCGTGTTCACCAGACCGGGCGTCACCACGCAGCCCTTGGCCTCCACCACATCCCCGACCGTCGCAAGGCCCTTGCCCACACCCGCGATCACCCCGTCGCGGATCAGCACGTCGCCTCCCGCGATTTCCTCGCGCGCGCCGTTCATCGTCACCACCGCAGCCGCGCCACGGATCAGAACCTCTGCCATCGGAATACCCCTTTGCCGACCCTTCGGTTGCGCCATAAGCGGACCCGCGCGACAGAAGGGGGAAGGACTCGTCGCAGGCAACCGGACCTTACCGCAAAGCGCCAAGCCCCTCAAACCCCCTTCACCTTGGCGGCAAATACTCCACGGGGGGCAGGGGTGCGCCCGCGCACCCCGTGGGGGGCGTGAAGCCCCCCCCGGCCTCGCGGCCCCGCCGCGAGGGGGTGGCTTGCGCGGGCTTGGCCCGCGCTCCGCATGGGTCAGCCGTTCAGCAGCGCAAGCGCTTCCGCATGGATCGCCGCGTTGGCCGCCGCCAGCACGCGACCCCCGTCGTGGCAAGGGTTGCCCTGCCAGTCGGTCATGATGCCCCCCGCCGCCTCGATCACGGCAATCGGGGCCTGCACGTCATAGGGCTGCAATCCCGCCTCGATCACCAGATCGACCATCCCCGCCGCCACCAGCGCGTACCCGTAGCAATCCGTGCCATAGCGTGTCAGCTTCGCCTTTGACGCCACCCGCCGGAAGGCCGCACCCTCGTCGGCCGTGCCGACCTCGGGGAAGGTAGAATAAAGGATCGCCTCCGACAGCGGCCTCGCCCCCCTTGCCCGCAAGACCGCCTCGCCCGAAGGTCCGACGACCCGCGCCCGCCCCAGACCACCCTCGAACCGCTCGCGGATATAGGGCTGGTCGATCACGCCATAGATCGGCCCCTCAGCATCGCGGACCGAGATCAGCACCCCCCATGTCGGCGTGCCCGAGATATAGCCCCGCGTCCCGTCGATCGGGTCGAGCACCCATGTCAGCCCGCTCGTCCCCGCCTTGGGTCCGAATTCCTCGCCCAGAATTCCGTCCATCGGACGCCGCCGCGCCAGAATGGCACGCATCCGCTCTTCCGACAGACGGTCGGCCACGGTCACGGGATCGAACCGCGCGGCTTCCTTGTTTTCGGCTGTGAGGTCGGTCTTGCGGAAATACATCAGCGTCGCCTCGCGCGCCGCATCCGCCAGTTCGGCGGCAGTCGCGAAGATATCCTCCGCCTCGCCCGCCGAAATCCGTGACGAAATTCCTGCCATGCCCGACCCTCCGATCCGCTCCCCTTCCGCCTAAGCGGCGGAAGGGTGCGGGTCAAGCCGGACTGGCCGTTTTCAGGCCGCGTCGCTCAGCACGCGGGCAAGGTCGAAAAGGCGGCGACGCTGCGCCTCGGGGATCGCGTAATAGGACCGCACCAGTTCCAGCGCTTCCTTGTCGGCCATGAAGTCGCCTTCCGCCGCCCGCGCCGTTTCCCGCGCGTCGTCCAGCCCTTCGAAGAAGAAGCCGATGGTCACGCCCAGCGCATCCGCCACATCCCAAAGACGGGATGCCGAAACGCGGTTCATACCCGTCTCGTATTTCTGGATCTGCTGAAACTTGATCCCGACCTTGTCGGCCAATTGCTGTTGCGTCATGCCCACCATCCAACGACGATGGCGGATACGCTTGCCCACATGGGCGTCAACCGGATGCTTCATAAATATTAACTCCAAGCCTGCCTGTCCCTGACATTCTACAAGCATAATCCATGCCAAACCCATCGAAGCGCAGCGAAACCGAAAAAAAAACCGCGAAGTCCCGAAAACCTGTCTTTTCGGATATGTCCCTTTATACATCCGGACAAGAACAGCCCCACAAAAGCGGGCAATCACCCTGCACGGTTTCTCACTTTGATTGACTCACCTTTTGCGTGTCTCGCATATTGCGCCGCATTTTGCAAAGACACCTCCGAAACACTCGCAAAACGCAACGAACCGCGGCGGCTTTGCAGCCCAGAACAGAACTTTCCGGACCCATGAACACGCAGCAGGGGAAATTCATGCGCGCTTGGCAAATCGAAACCCTCGACACCGCACCCGTCCTGCGCGATGTGCCCGCCCCCGCCCCCGCCAAGGGTCAGGCGCTGGTGCGCATCCATGCGGCCGGCCTCAACTTCGCCGATCTCCTCATGGCCAAGGGCAGCTATCAGGAAAAGCCGCCCCTCCCCTTCATCCCCGGCCTCGAATGCGCGGGCGAGGTGGTGGCCCTCGGGCCGGACACCACCGGCCCCGCCCCCGGCACCCGCGTCGCCTGCTTTGCCGGAACGGGCGGCTTGGCCGAATACGGCGCTTTCCCTGTCGGAACGCTGACACCCCTGCCCGCTGCCACGCCTTATGACGTGGCCGCAGGCTTCCAGATCGCCTATGGCACCTCGCATCTCGCCCTCGACCACCTCGCCCGCCTGCAACGGGGCGAAACCCTGCTCGTCCTCGGCGCGGCAGGCGGGGTCGGGCTGACGGCGGTGGAAATCGGCGCGCTCATGGGCGCGCGCGTCATCGCCTGCGCCCGCGGGGCCGAAAAGCTCGAGATCGCCCGCAAAGCCGGAGCCGCCGAAACGCTGGACAGCGACACGCCCGACCTCAAATCCGCCCTCAAAGCCCTCGGCGGGGTCGATGTGGTCTATGACCCCGTCGGCGGCCCCGCTTTCGACGCAGCCCTCCGCGCCACGCGCCCCCAAGGCCGCCTCCTCACCATCGGATTCGCCAGCGGCGAGGTGCCGCAGATCGCGGCCAACCTCCTCTTGGTCAAGAACCTCTCGGTCATCGGCATGTGGTGGGGCGGCTACGCCAAATTCGCCCCCCATATCCTGCAACGCAGCCTCGCCACCCTCTTCGACTGGCAGGCGGCGGGCCGCATCACCCCCCACCTCTCGCACATCCTGCCGATGGAGGAATTGCCCCAAGGCCTCGACCTCCTCCGCAGCCGCGCCGCCACGGGCAAGGTCGTGATACGCACTCAGCAGCAGTAAGCCTGCCGCAACTGCGCAAGCAGCGCCTCGGCGGGTTCGCCCTTGAGCGTGGGCGCCGCATAAAGGCAGATGCTCTGCCGCCCCAGATCGGGCAACGCCCCCCGCGCCTCGACCGGCACCAGACCCTGCGGCATCGCATTGGTCAGCCGCGCCGATACGGCAAGGTCCGCCGCCACCGTCGCCTCGATCGCCTGCTCGCTCTCGCCATCCACGGCCAACTCCCATGCGATCCCCGCCGCCTCGAGCGCGGAAATCGCCTTGGACCGGAACACGCAGGAATCCTTGAACCCCAACCGCAGCGGGCGCTTCTGCCAGACCTGCCCCTCCTCCGCCCCGACCCAGACAAGATCACGCGCCCCCAGCACCTCGGCCCCCGGTCCGGGCACATCCTCGGTCGTCAGGATCACGTCATATTCCCCCCGCGCGAACCCCTCGCGCAGCAGGATGGTGAAGCTTGACGCCAGCGTCACCTTCACCCGAGGATAGGCCGCCGCCAGCCGCTTCAATATCCCCGGAATCGCGGGGTAAACGATGTCATGCGGCACACCCAGCCGCAGTTCCCCCTCGTATCCTGCCGAGGTGAGCCGCGCCATCGCCTCGTCGTTCAGCGCCAGCATCCGGCGGGCATAGGACAGAAGCTGCTCCCCCTCGGGCGTCAGCGTCAGCTTCCGCGCCGCCCGCGCGAACAGGCCAAGGTCGAGCGAGTCTTCCAGCCGCTTGAGCTGCATCGACACCGCCGATTGCGTCAGGTTCAAAAGCCCCGCCGCCCGCGTCACCCCGCCACTGTCGGCCACGGCGACAAAGGACCGCAAGGCGACCAGATCCAGCACCCGCCCCATCATCACACCTCCTGATGATATCCCGCACAATCATTCATTTCCCGAATACAACTTTTCGGCACATTCTTCAAGCATCCCGATGGAAACCCGCCATCCCATCACAGAAAGGAATGATCATGCCCGCCTTCGCCCATACCCTCCGCCGCGCCCTGCCCCGCCTGCCCTCGCTCTCGCGGCTCCTCGCCGCCCGCCTCGGCCTCGCCCGCAGCCGTGCCCGCCTTGCCACGCTCGACGACCACCTTCTCGCCGACATCGGCCTGACGCGGGAAAAGGCCTTGGCCGAAGCCGACCGCCCCGTCTGGGACGCCCCCGACCACTGGATTCGCCGCTAAAAACCCGTTCCGTTTTCGACATCGGGTGTCTTGAAATAGACATTCGCGATGCCGATATTCACAGGCATACGGACTGCGGGGCGAGACAATCCGCAGCCGGGGGTCAATATCGGAGGCTTACATGGCTGACTTTTCCACGATCCGCACGGTCGGCGCAGGCGCCCGGACCGCCGAGATCGACGCGGGGCTTCGCGCCCATATGAACAAGGTCTACGGGCTGATGTCCGTGGGGATGCTGCTGACGGGCGGCGTGGCTTGGGCCGTCGGCACGTCCGAACTGCTCGGCTTCCTGCGGTCCGCCGAAGGCGGCATGACCATCCTCGGCTGGGCCGTGATGTTCGCGCCGCTTCTGATGGTCTTTGCCTTCGGGGCCGCGATCAACCGCATGTCCTATTCCGCAGCGCAGCTCTTCTTCTACGCCTTCTCGGCGGTGATGGGCCTGTCGCTGGCCTGGATCTTCAAGGCCTTCACCGGCATCTCCATCGCGCAGACCTTCCTCGTCACCTCCATCGCCTTCGCCTCGCTGTCGCTCTACGGCTACACGACGAAGCGCGACCTGTCGGGCTTCGGCACCTTCCTGATGATGGGTCTGGTCGGGCTGATCGTGGCGTCGATCATCAACATCTTCGTCGCCTCCTCGGCGCTGGCCTTCGCCGTGTCGGTGATCGGCCTCTTGATCTTCGCAGGTCTCACCGCCTATGACACCCAGCGCATCAAGACCGACTACATCGCCCATGCCCAGCACGGCGATCAGGAATGGCTCGGCAAATCCGCCGTCATGGGGGCGCTGAACCTCTACATGAACTTCATCAACATCTTCATGTTCCTGCTGCAATTCCTCGGCAACCGCGAATAAGCCGCAGGCATGACGCCAAAGACAAAGGGCCGGTCGCAAGACCGGCCCTTTTGCTTTGCACGCCGCTGGGACCGCTGCGCCTCATCCCCTGCCGCCCTGCGGCTTTCATGCTCGCCCAAACATCCTCGGGGGGGGAGGCCGTCAGGCCGTGGGGGGCAGACAGCCCCCCTTGCGACGCTGTCAACGGCAGGTCGGCAACCATGAAGCCCTAAACGCAAAAAGCCGCCCCGAGGGGCGGCCTTACGGCATTCCTGCAAAGGACAAGACCTTACTTGATCTTGCCTTCCTTGTATTCCACGTGCTCGCGCTTGACGGGGTCGTACTTCCGGACCGACATCTTTTCGGTCATGGTGCGGGCGTTCTTCTTGGTCACGTAGAAGTGCCCGGTCCCCGCCGTCGAGTTCAGACGGATCTTGATCGTCGTCGGCTTCGCCATAGTCGTCTCTCCTAGAACGGGGAAACGCATCGCCCCCGCGAAATCTCTTGAAGCCCGCCTTTTACTTGGGGACGCGGCAGAGTCAACAGCCAAACCAACCGCCGCACCATCTTATTGGCCACCTCGCCGCGCAAGCCTCATGCCACCGCGCGGATAACCCCGCCCGGCGCCAAAACGGTGCGCCTTTCTCCCAAGCCTTCGGGACCAAGAAAGAAAGACAAAGCCCCCTGCCCCTTCACCTTGGCCCAAATACTCAGGCCCAAGCCCGCCCCGCGGGCGAAGGGGGCAGCGCCTCCCTGCCCTGCCCGAAAATTGCGCGGATGGCCTGTAAGCCGGATTCTGTCCAAGGAGTTGCCCCCTCTGGATGACCATTCCTCTGCCGTTCGCGTTACCGCGACGGTCAAGCTGCCAACCCGGGCCTCTGGGCTGAAGCGTCCCTGCGGAGGTCTCTGGCCGCCCGAAGGCATTGGCCAGACCTTTCCGCGCGAGGCCCCTATTCGGCATTGCTCCGGGTGGGGCTTGCCGTGCCGTCCCTGTTGCCAGGTCCGCGGTGGGCTCTTACCCCACCGTTTCACCATCACCCCGCACGCGGGGCAGTCTCTTCTCTGTGGCGCTTTCCCTGGGGTTGCCCCCGCCGGGCGTTACCCGGCACCCTTGCTTCATGGAGTCCGGACTTTCCTCGAAGGTTCCCCCCCGCGGTCATCCGGCCATCCGCGCAACGGGCGGCTTACGCCCCCGCCCCCGCCCCGTCAACAGCGAAGCGCCGCGCCAGATCGACCGCCATGCCCGCATCCACCCTGTCGAGCGGCCCCGTGGCATGCGGCCGGAACCGCAGGCGGAACGCCCGCAGAAGCAGGCCGTCGTCCGCCACGGCATAGCCGAAGGACCGCGCCGCAGGGGCAAATTCCGCCTCCTCCGCCGCGCCCGCGACAGGCCAGACCGACAGACCCTGCACCGCCAGCCTCTGCCAGTCGAACCGCGCCCCCGGATCGCCCTTGCGCTCGGGCGCCATGTCGGAATGTCCGATCACCCCCGCAGGGCCGATTCCCCAGCGCGCCATGATCCCCGCCAGCAGCCGCTCCAACCCCGCCATCTGCGGCTCGGGAAAGGGCGAGCGTCCGTCATTCGCAAGCTCGATGCCGATAGAGCGTGAATTGACATCCCGCACGTCGCGCCACTGACCGGCACCCGCGTGCCATGCCCGCATGGCCTCGTCCACCAGCGCCTCGGCCTCGCCAGTCTCCGACACCAGCCAATGCGCCGAGACCTCGACCGTCGGGTCGCACAGCCGCGCCCGCGCCTCGGCGCAGCTCGCCATCGCCGTGTAATGGATCACCACCAGATCGGGCCGCACCCCGCCCCGCCGCTCGGAAAAGTTCGGCGAGGGGAACACGGTCAGTTCCGGAACGGACGCGGGTCCCAAGTGCAGGCGAACCCGTCCCCGTCAGGATCAAGCCCCTTGCGGTCCCGCTGCGGCCCCCCCGATTCGAGGAACGCCTGCTGGGCAAGGTCCGACGAGCCATAGCGCGCACAGGCCACCAGCGGGTCCGTCAGCCGCAAGGCCGACCGCGTATACATCTGCGTGCCCGGATCGTTGGTCGTCTTCAGCGCGTATTCCACGATGTTCGCGCCCGTCTCGGTCCGCTCCGGCAGCGCCGTCGGCTGGATCACCTGATACTGCGCACGGTTGCGCGCCAGACGTTCCTTGTCGCTCTCGATCGTCTCGCGGCTCGACACCGCGTTGAAATCCTGCTCGTCCGAGATGCCGGTGTTGCTATGCGCCATCTCGCCCGATTCGACCTTGATGTTGCTCGGCGCATCGCCCCGCGGACGGTTCGGGTCCAACGGGTCCGTCGACGCGGGCGCGGTATAGACCGGCTGCGGCTGGGTCGTCAGCGGCGTGTTCACCGGATCAATCGTGGGTGTCCCGGCGAAAACCGGCTGGTTCGGGTCGGTCGCGGCGGGCACGCCCGTCGCACGGTCGATGGCCGCCGCCGCCGCCTCGGGCGAAAAGCCCCCTGCGGGCGCGCCCGTCACCGGCGCGTCGACCGTGGCCCCCATCGCCCCCGTGCGCGGGGCCGAAGCCGTCTGTTCGCGCATGTAGCTGTTGTAATCGCCGAAGCCGACACCCGCCGCCGAATCCGGCACGGGCGGAGAACAGGCCGCCAGCCCAAGAAGGCTCAGGGCAACAATCGCATGGGTCCGCATCGGTCTGCCTCGGTTCCGTTTCTTGGCTCGCGCCCTTACCACCATTTCGCGGGCTTGGCCACAAAGCCCGCCGCCCGCTCCAGCACATAGGCGTGATTGAGCAGCTCGCCCTCTTCCCAGGGCCGCCCGATCAGTTGCAGCCCCATCGGCAGACCCTTGGCATCCAGACCCACCGGAACCGAAACGCCCGGAAGCCCCGCAAGGTTCACCGTCACCGTGAAAACATCGTTCAGATACATTTCCACGGGGTCCGCACTCGCCATCTCGCCAAGGCCGAAGGCGCTCGACGGCGTGGCAGGCGTCAGGATCGCATCGACCCCGGCGGCGAAAGCCAGTTCGAAGTCGCGCTTGATCAGCGCCCGCACCTTGCGCGCACGGTTGTAATAGGCGTCATAGAACCCCGCCGACAGCACATAGGTGCCGACCATGATCCGCCGCTGCACCTCGGGGCCGAAGCCCTCGGCGCGGGTCTTTTCATACATCTCGGTGATGCCGTCCCCCGCCGACAGCGTGGCACGATGCCCATACCGCACCCCGTCATAACGGGCGAGGTTCGAGGACGCCTCCGCAGGCGCGATCACATAGTAGGCAGGCAGCGCATATTTCGTATGCGGCAGGGAAATATCGACGATCTCCGCCCCCGCATCGCGCAGCATCTCTGCGCCCTTGGCCCAAAGCGCCTCGATCTCGGCGGGCATGCCGTCCATGCGGTATTCCTTTGGAATCCCGATCTTCTTGCCGCGAATGTCGCCCGTCAGCGCCGCTTCGAAATCCGGCACCGCCAGTTCGGCGCTGGTGCTGTCCTTCGGATCATGCCCCGACATGGCCGCAAGGAAGATCGCCGCATCCCGCACGCTCTTGGTCATCGGCCCCGCTTGGTCGAGGGATGATGCGAAAGCCACCACCCCCCAACGGCTGACGCGCCCATAGGTCGGCTTGATCCCGACGATGCCGGTAAAGGCCGCAGGCTGCCGGATCGACCCGCCCGTATCCGTCCCCGTGGCACCCAGACACAGGTCCGCCGCCACCGCCGCCGCCGACCCGCCCGACGACCCGCCGGGGGTCAGCTTGCGGTCGTCGATCTTCCACGGGTTCACCGCATTGCCATAGCAACTTGTCTCGTTGCTCGACCCCATCGCAAACTCGTCCATGTTGAGCTTGCCAAGCATCACCGCACCCGCATCGAACAGCTTGGTGGTGACGGTCGATTCATATTCGGGCCTGAAGCCCCGCAGGATGTTCGACGCAGCTTGGCTCGGCACGCCCTTGGTGCAGAACAGGTCCTTGATCCCCAACGGAATCCCGCACAGGTCCGGCGCATCCCCCGCCTTCAGCCGCGCATCCGCCGCCCGCGCCTGATCCAGCGCGATATCCGGCGTCTTGTGCACGAAAGCGCCGAGGTCATCGGCGGCGTCGATGGCCGTCAGGCACGACATGGTCAGATCGACCGCCGAAATCTCGCCCTTGCGAAGCGCATCCCGCGCTGCGGCGATGGTCCAAGTGTTCGCGCTCATTCCACCACCTTCGGCACAGCAAAGAACCCTTCCCGCGCATCCGGCGCGTTCTTCAGGATCTGGCTCTGGATATTGCCATCCGTCACCACATCCGCCCGCCGCTTCAGACGCATCGGCGTGACGCTGGTCATAGGCTCGATGCCCGTGACATCGACCTCGTTCAACTGCTCCATGAAGCTCACGATATCGTTGAGCTGCCCTGCCAGCTTGGGCAGATCGGCTTCCTCGACGCGGATGCGTGCCAGCTTGGCCACCCGCCGTGCGGTGTCGATGTCGATGGACATGTCTCGCTCCGAATGTTTCCCCGCCCGTTTAGCCCCCGCCCCGCCACCCCGCAAGCCCCGCCAAGCCCCATTTCCTTGGCGGCCACCCGTGCTAACTGTGCTTCTGCACGCTTCTGGAGGACCCTCATGCAGATCACATGGCTCGGCCATTCCGGCTTCCGCATCGAAATCGAAGGGGCGGTCCTGCTGATCGACCCGTGGCTGTCCGGCAACCCGATGTTTCCCGCAGAAAGACGGGCCGAGGCGATCGCGGGCGCGACCCATGTCCTGCTCACCCACGGCCACGGCGACCATTCGGGCGACGTGGCGGCAATCTGCAAGGAACGCGACATCCCCCTCGTCGCCATCTACGACCTCGCCGCCCATTTCGAGAAAACCGAAGGGCTGAAGATCATCGGCTACAACAAGGGCGGCACGGTGCACCTGAACGGCGCGAAAGCCACCCTCGTCAACGCCTGCCACTCCTCCAGCCTCGGCGCGGTGCCGGTGGGCAGCGAATGCGGCTTCATGATCGCGGGCGAGGGGCATACGGTCTACGTCTCGGGCGATACCGACATCATGGCCGACATGGACTGGATGGGCGACCTGCACAAACCCGACATCGGCATCCTCTGCGCGGGCGGGCATTACACGATGGACATGGCCCGCGCCGCCTATGCCGCGAAACGCTACTTCGACTTCAAGACCGTGATCCCCTGCCACTACCGCACCTTCGGCGCCTTGGCCCAAAGCGCCCAACCCCTGCGCGACGCCCTCCCCGGCGTGCAGGTGATCGACCCCGAAGTGCTGGTGCCCTTCCGCCCCTGACCAAACGGAACGTCCGCAGGCCACCTCTCGCCTGCGGACAGGGCCGAGGGGGCCGTCTGCCCCCTCTTGGCCGTTCCGGCCAATTCACCCCCGAGGATATTTGAGGCAAGAGGAAGCAGGGGGTCCGGCTCTTTCCTCTTGCCCGAAATATCCTCGGGGGGTGAGGGCCGCAGGCCCGAGGGGGGCAGACAGCCCCCCTAGCGACGCCCGGCAAAGAACGCCCTGAGCAAGTTCTCCGCCTCGCCCGCCGCGATGCCGTCATAAACCTCGGGCACATGGTGGCATTGCGGATGCGAGAACACCCGCGCCCCCACCGCCACCCCGCCCGATTTCGGGTCCGCCGCGCCATAGTAAAGCCGCCCGATCCGCGCCGCCGAAATCGCCGCCGCGCACATCGGGCAAGGCTCCAGCGTGACGTATAGGTCATGCCCCGCCAGCCGCTCGGACCCCGCCGCAGCGCAAGCCGCACGGATCGCCAGAATTTCGGCATGGGCCGTGGGGTCGTTCATCTCGCGCGTCCGGTTGCCCGCCCGCGCCACGACCACGCCGCCCTTCACCACGACCGCGCCCACGGGAACCTCGCCCCGCGCCGCCGCCGCCCGCGCCTCATCCAGCGCCGCATCCATGAAGGTGGTGAACTGCATCCGCCCTTCCTGCCCTCTCCGCCCGTTTCGCGCAAGCGTTGCGCAAAGCCGCCCCATCCGCCTCCCGCCCTTCCCAACCCCGCCCCTTTCCGCTATCACCGCCCCTTACTCCGCGAGGCCGCCATGACCAAAGCCCCCACCAAACCCGTAGGACCTGCCGCCGCCACCCCCGAGGGCGAGCGCATCGCCAAGGTGCTCTCCCGCGCCGGCATCGCCTCGCGGCGCGAGGCCGAGCGGATGATCACGGCGGGCGAGGTTGCGGTGAACGGCAAGACCATCGACAGCCCCGCGCTGAACGTCGGCCCCAAGGACCGCATCACCGTGCGCGGCGAACCCGTGGGCCAGCCCGAACCCGCCCGCCTGTGGCTTTACTACAAGCCCGAAGGCCTCGTGACCTCCGCCTCCGACGAAAAGGGCCGCGAGACGGTCTTCGACCACCTGCCCGAGGATATGCCCCGCGTCATGTCCGTGGGCCGGCTCGACCTCAATTCCGAAGGGCTGCTCCTGCTCACCAACGATGGCGAGTTGAAGCGCCGCCTCGAACTGCCCTCCACCGGCTGGCTGCGGAAATACCGTGTGCGCGTCAAGGGCAACCCGACCGATCCCGACCTCGAACCCCTGCGCAAGGGCATCGTCGTGGACGGCGAGAAATTCCAGCCCATGTCGGTCGTGCTCGACCGTCACCAGGGCGCCAACGCATGGCTCACCATCGGCCTGCGCGAAGGGCGCAACCGCGAAATCCGCCGCGCGATCAACGAGATCGGGCTGATCGTCAACCGCCTCATCCGCATCAGCTACGGCCCCTTCCGCTTGGGCGAACTCCAACCCGGCGAGGTCGAGGAAATCCGCCCCCGCGTGCTGCGCGACCAGCTTGGCCTGACGGGCGAGGCGTCGGACGAATTCGCCGCCGCAAAGCCCGCCCCCCGCCCCGCGCCGAAAGCAGGCCCGAAACCCGTCCGCACCCGCACCGCCGCCAAACCGCACAGCATGGACGACAGCGATCCGGCCAAACGCGCCCGCCCCGCGCCCAAGGGCGACGGACCGCGCGGCGAGGGTGGACCCCGCCGCTTCGGCACGGCCGCGGCCAAGGGCGACAGCGCCCCGCGCAGCCCCGCCACGGGCGCAAAGCCGCGCAGCTTCGGCACGGCAACGGCCAAACCCGCCGCGCAACCCAAACGCGAATCGTCCAAGCCCGCCGCACCCTTTGCGAAACCGCGCAGCCCCGCCCCCGCGGGCGGCAAGCCCAAAGCCCCGCCGCGCAAACCCAATAACCGTTAAGGTATTTCCCGACCACCTTTTGCGCGGCGGACCACCCGCAGCACTGGCAAGGCCACGACCCATCGCCTATAGTCTGTCAAAAGGGCAGGCAAAGGTGGATCGGGCAGATGTCGGGCAAAGGGCTTCGCAACCTCGCCTTCTTCCTGCTTCTCGCCTTGATCGTCTACGTCGCCGGTTCGGGGAGCCACTGAGCATGGCCCAGCGCTACGGCGGCAAATACAGCCCCACCCCGCCCCCGGAAACAAACCCGCGTCCCCACCGTTTCGACGGCAAGCGCCCCTCGCCCGCAGGGGGCCGCGTCAACATGCTGTTCGTGGCCTCGCTCCTCATGCTCATCCCCGCCTTCACCGGCGGGCCAGAGGCGCTGTTCAAGGGGCTTGGCGCGACCCTCCTCCTCCTCGCCGCCGCATGGCTCACGCGCGAGGGGCTTCTGGCCGAAGACGCCTATGCCGCCCGCACCCTCGCCCGCCGCCCCGCCATTCCGCGCAAGCTCTTTGCCAGCGTGCTGACGGGGGCGGGCCTCGGCCTTGGCGCGGCGATCAGCCAGCCGGAGTTCTACCCCGCCCTCTTCGCCCTTGCGGGGGCGGCGCTGCACCTCGCCTCCTTCGGTCCCGATCCCCTGCGCGACAAAGGTGCGGCGGGGCTGGATGCGTTCCAGACCGACCGCGTGGCCCGTGCGGTGGACGAAGCCGAACGCAGCCTGACCGAGATGCGCGATGCCATCCTCCGCGCAGGCGACCGCACGCTCGAAGCCCGCGTCGATGCCTTTGCCAGCACCGCCCGCGCCCTGTTCCGCACCGTCGAAAACGACCCCGGCGACCTGACCGCCGCCCGCAAATACCTGTCCGTCTATCTGGCAGGGGCGCGGGACGCGACGGTCAAGTTCGCCGATTTCTACGCCACCACCCGCGATGCCCCGGCGCGGGCCGATTACCTTGGCCTGCTCGACGATCTCGAAACCAATTTCGCCAGCCGCACCCGCAGTTTGCTCACCAACAACCGCAGCGACCTCGATGTCGAAATCGGCGTCCTGCGGGAAAGATTGCAGCGCGAGGGGTAAGCCCCCCGCCGAACCGCAACCCGCGCCCGTTTTCCAAGGGGCGTCCCAGTCGTAAAGGTTTCCGCCATGCCAGACTCCATCCGCACCGCCGCCGCCACCGCCTTGGCCGAGGTCGAAGCCGTCACCTCCGCCCTGCTGCCCGAACCCGTGGCCGCCGTCGTCCCGCTCGACGCCGCCCCCGCCCCGCAGGCGGCAGAGATCAGGAAGCGGATGGCCGAGGTGGATTTGGCCGATGCCCAGTCGATCCTGTCCTTTGGCTCCGCCGCGCAATCGGAATTGCAGGTGATCAGTCAGGAAATGCTGACCGGCGTGCGAAACAAGGATGTCGGCCCCGCGGGTGACAGCCTGCGCGAGATCGTCACCACCATCCGCGGTTTTTCGGCCAGCGAGCTTGACCTTGGCCGCGATCAAAGCTGGTGGGAGAAACTGATCGGCCGCGCCAAGCCGGTGGCGAAATTCGTCGCGCAATACGAACAGGTGCAGGGCCAGATCGACCGCATCACCGAAAACCTGCTGATGCACGAACACGCGCTCTTGAAGGACATCAAGGCGCTCGACAACCTCTACGCCAAGACGCTGGCCTTCTACGACGAACTCGCCCTCTACATCGCGGCGGGCGAGGCGAAGATTGCCGAAGCCGATGCGACCACCATCCCCGCCAGGGAAAAGGCCGTCACCGCAGCGCCCGAAGCCGATCAGGTGAAACTGGCACAGGAACTCCGCGACCTCCGCGCCGCCCGCGACGATCTCGAACGCCGCGTGCATGACCTGCGGCTGACGCGGCAGGTGACGATGCAATCCCTGCCCTCGATCCGGCTGGTGCAGGAAAATGACAAGAGCCTTGTCGCCAAGATCAACTCCACGCTGGTCAACACCGTCCCGCTTTGGGAAACCCAGCTTGCCCAAGCCGTCACCATCCAGCGCAGCAAGGACGCCGCCGAAGCGGTCCGCGATGCCAATGACCTGACGAACGAACTCCTGAAAGCCAATGCCGACAACCTGCGGCAGGCCAACAGCATCGTCCGGCAGGAAATGGAACGCGGCGTCTTCGACATCGAGGCGGTGAAAGCCGCCAACGCCACCCTCATCGCCACGATCGAAGACTCCCTGCGCATCGCCGACGAAGGCAAGACCCGCCGCGCCGCCGCCGAAAGCGATCTGCAAAAGCTCGAAGCCGATCTGCGCGACACCCTTGCCGCCGCCCGCGCCCGCCCCATACCGCCCACCTCCTGACTTACCCAAGGAACGCATCCTGTCCACGCGCCTCGCCCCCCGCCTGCACCTGACCGGCCTCTTCCTCGCCGGTCTTGCCGCCTGTAGCCCCGCGACCGGCCCGCTTCCCGGCAGCGGCAGGCCGCCCGCCGCCCGCCCCGACAGCGTGCAAGCCAGCGCCGAGACGCCCGCCTCCGCCGCCGCCCGCGCCCATTACGCGCGGGTGCAGGCGCAGCTTCTGTCACAAGGCCTGCTGCGCACCGATGGCGGCGGCCCCGACAGCCCCTTCACCGACCGGATGCTGGCCGAAAACTTCATCCGCGTGGCGCTCTACGACGAATATGCCCGCACCGCAGGCGGACCCGTCCAGCGCACCACGGCCAGCCGCCTGCGCAAATGGGAAGCCCCCGTCCGCGTCGGCCTGCGCTTCGGCACCTCTGTTCCGCAAGACCGCCGCGCCGCCGATACCGCGCGCATCGCCTCCTTCCTCGCCCGCCTCTCGCGCCTCACCGGCCACCCCATCGGCCTGTCGGACGCCGGCCCCAATTTCATCGTCCAGATCGTCTCCGAAGACGAACGCCAAGCCTTGGGTCCCGAAATCCGCAGCTTCCTTCCCGGCCTCTCCCCGTCCGAGGTCGCGGGCATCACCCAGATGCCCCGCTCCACCTATTGCCTCGTCTACGCCATGTCCGAAGGCGCAAACGCCAGCTACACCCGCGCCTATGCGGTGATCCGGTCCGAACACCCCGACCTCCTGCGCCTCTCCTGCGTGCATGAGGAAATCGCCCAGGGCCTTGGCCTTGCCAACGACAGCCCGCTCGCCCGCCCCTCGATCTTCAACGATGACGAGGAATTCGCCCTGCTGACGAAACAGGACGAACTGATGCTCCGCATCCTCTACAACCCCGCCCTCCGCCCCGGCATGTCCGAAGATCAGGCGCGCCCCGTCATCGAACAACTCGCCACACGGCTGACAGGGGGCGAAAGCTGACCGCAGGGGCAAATTTCTTCGAAGAAATTCGCAAATTCGTCCGAACGAATTTGCGGCCAGCCCGTCACGCAGAATTCATGGCCCCGCGCCACATCTCATGCGTGCGTTGCCGGTCGTGCAGGCTTATGCTGGCAAACGTGCAGGTTTCCATAAGGTAGGGTCAGGGAATGGTCTTCGATTTCCTCCGCGGCGAATTCATCGACGTCATCGACTGGACCGATGACACCCGCGACACGATGGTCTGGCGCTTCGAACGCCACGGCAACGCGATCAAATACGGCGCGAAGCTGACCGTGCGCGAAGGGCAGGCCGCCGTCTTCATCCACGAAGGCCAGCTTGCCGACACCTTCGGCCCCGGCCTTTACATGCTCGAAACCAACAACCTGCCCTTGCTCACCACGCTCCAGCACTGGGACCACGGCTTCAACTCGCCCTTCAAATCCGAGGTCTATTTCGTCTCCACCACCCGTTTCAACGACCTGAAATGGGGCACGAAAAACCCGATCATCTGCCGCGATCCCGAATTCGGCCCCGTGCGCCTGCGCGCCTTCGGCACCTATTCCATGCGCGTCTCGGACCCTGCCGTGTTCCTGAAAGAAATCGTCGGCACCGATGGCGAATTCACCGCCGACGAGGTGTCGGACCAGATCCGCAACGTGATCGTGCAAGCCTTCAGCCAGATCATCGCCAAGGCGGGCATCCCCGTGCTCGACATGGCGGGCAACACGGGCGAGCTTGGCAAGCTTGTCGCAGGCGCGATCAACCCCACCATCGCGGGCTACGGCCTGACCCTGCCCGAATTCTACATCGAGAACATCTCGCTCCCCGAAGAGGTCGAAGCCGCGCTCGACAAGCGCACCTCGGTCGGCATCGCGGGCGATCTGAACAAATACATGCAGTTTTCCGCGGCCGAGGCGATGGGCAAGGGCGGCTCGGGCGGCGACGCCATGACCGCGGGCATCGGTGCCGCGATGGGCATGCAAATGGCGCAGAACCTCGGCCCGTGGGGCGCGAAACCCGCCGCCGCAGGGGCAACCCCGCCCCCGCCCCCCGCAACCACGGGCCGCACATGGCACATCGCCAAGGATGGCGCCACCACCGGCCCGTTCGCCGAAGCCGACCTTCCCGCCATGATTGCCGCCGGAACCCTGACCCGCGCCAGCATGGTCTGGTCCGAGGGGATGGAGGGCTGGAAACCCGCCGCCGACACCGACCTCGCGTCGCTCTTCCGCACCACCCCGCCGCCGCCGCCCGGAGCCTAAGGATGCCCGACCAGCACTGGCCCTGCGCGCAATGCGGGGCCGACCTGCGCTTCGTTCCGGGCGCGACCGAGTTGAAATGCGACCACTGCGGCCACATCCAGCCGATCCCCGCCCGCCCCAAGGCACGGGCCTTGGGCGAAATCGCCCTGTCCCGCGGCTTGGCCGATGACCTGACCGAGGCGCAGACCCAATCCGTCCAGTCCACGCCCTGCCCGAATTGCGGGGCGCTGGTGGAATTCAAGGGCGCGGAACACGCCACCCGATGCCCCTTCTGCGCCACCCCCGTCGTCACCACGACCGGAGAGACGCGCAAGATCAAACCGCAAGCCGTCTTGCCCTTCGTCCTGTCGGAAGCACAGGCGCGGCAGGCGATGACCGACTGGCTCGGCTCGCTCTGGTTCGCACCCAACGGCTTGCAGGAATATGCCCGCAAGGGGCGGGCGCTGTCGGGCCTCTATGTCCCCTACTGGACCTTCGATGCGGACACCCGCTCCAGCTATCGCGGGGCGCGGGGGGACCACTATTACACCACCGAAACCTATGTCTCGGACGGCAAGACCCGCACGCGGCAAGTCCAGCACACCCGCTGGTCCGCCGCTTCGGGCCGCGTGGCGCGGGATTTCGACGATGTGCTGGTGCTCGCCAGCCAGAGCCTGCCGCGCGACTACACCGACGCGCTCGCCCCTTGGGACCTGTCGGCGCTCGAACCCTATGACGCCGACTACCTCGCCGGTTTCACCGCCGAGGGCTATACTGTTCCCTTGGCCGACGGCCACGCCATCGGCCGCGAGGTGATGGAAGGCGTGATCGAAAGGGACGTGCGCCGCGACATCGGCGGCGACGAACAGCGCGTCGACCACGTGGACACCGACTGGTCGGCGGAAACCTTCAAGCACATCCTGCTGCCGATCTGGATGGCCGCCTATCGCTATAATGGCCGCGCCTATCGCTTCGTCGTGAACGGCCAGACCGGCAAGGTGCAGGGCGAACGCCCGTGGTCCAAGTGGAAGATCGCCTTCGCCGTGCTGCTCGTCCTGATCGCGGCGGGTGTCTTTTTCGCGCTGAACCAGAACCGCTAGGGTCGCGCCTGCGGCATCGGTCGCACGGGGGGCTGTCTGCCCCCCACGGCCTGACGGCCTCCCCCCGAGGATATTTGGGCAAGCGTGAAAGGGGCGAAGGGAGCGAAGGGAGCGAAGGGAGCGCGCGTTAACCTTAACGCGCTGTCAACCTGTCGTGCAGCGCGTCTGCATCATCCGTGCATCGCGGTTTCGCCCTTGCGGCGCTTGACATGGCCCCCCTTGCGCCGCATCACGCGCCATCGCCAGACACGGGGGAAAACCGATGATCGACCTGACGCGCGTCCTGACCGAGGCCCGGATTCCCGAACTGCCGAACCCCTATTTCGGCAAGGTCCGCGACTGCTACGACCTGCCCGACGACACCCGCATCCTGATCTCCTCCGACCGCATCTCGGCCTTCGACCGCATCCTCGCCGCCATCCCGTTCAAGGGCCAAGTGTTGACCCAAACAGCGAAATTCTGGTTCGAGGCGACCGCCGACATCTGCGCCAACCACGTGCTCTCCTACCCCGACCCCAATGTGGTGATCGGCAAGCGCCTGACCATCCTGCCCGTCGAAATCGTCGTGCGCGGCTATCTGGCGGGGACCACCGGAACCTCGGTCCTGACGCTGTACAAACAGGGGCAGCGGGCGATGTACGGCCATGTCCTGCCCGACGGGTTGCGCGACAATCAGGCCCTGCCGCAGCCGATCATCACCCCGACCTCCAAGGCCTTCGACGGTGGCCATGACGAACCCCTGACCGCGCAAGAAATTGTTTCGCAAGGGCTTCTTACCCAAGCCCAATGGGACGAGGTGTCTGCGAAAGCCCTCGCCCTCTTTGCCCGCGGGCAGAAGATGGCCGCCGAACGGGGGCTGATCCTCGTCGATACGAAATACGAATTCGGCACCGACGCGGCGGGCAACATCCTGATCGCCGACGAAATCCACACCCCCGATTCCAGCCGCTACTGGCTCGCCTCCGGCTACGCCGAGGCTTTTGCCGCAGGCACCCGCCCGCCCTCCTTTGACAAGGACGTGATCCGCGCCTGGGTCGCCGCCCGCTGCGACCCCTATCACGACCCGATCCCCGAAATCCCCGCCGAGATGATCGCCCGCACCGCGCAGGTCTATATCGACGCCTTCGAGGCGATCACCGGCCAGACCTTCGTCCCCGACACGAGCGGAGCGACCCCGCTTGACCGCGTGCGTGCGAACCTGACACCGTATTTCCGCTGACTGTTTGCGCTAACATGGCCCGATGCGCTAAGGTCGCCGCAACCGAAAGGAGCCGGAAATGATTCTCAGCTGTGGCGAAGCCCTGATCGACATGTTGCCCCGCACCACCACGCTGGGCGAACCCGCCTTTTCGCCCTATGCGGGCGGGGCCGTGTTCAACACCGCCATCGCGCTTGGTCGCCTTGGCGCGCCCTCGGCCCTCTTTTCCGGCATTTCCAACGACATGCTCGGCCAGATCCTGACCGAGACGCTCGAAGCGTCCAAGGTGGACACGCGATATTGCGCCCGCTCAGACCGGCCCACCACCGTGGCCTTCGTCAAGCTGGTCGATGGTCAGGCGACCTATGCCTTCTATGACGAAAACACCGCCGGACGGCTTTTGTCGCCAGATCAGCTTCCCGACCTTCCCGCCAGCGTGAGCACGCTCTTCTTCGGCGGCATCTCCCTTGTGAACGACCCCGCCGCCAGCACCTACGAGGCGCTGCAAACCCGCGAATCCGCGACCCGCGTGACGATGATCGACCCCAACATCCGCCCCGGTTTCATCGCCGGGAAAGAGGCCGCATACCGCGCCCGCATCGAACGGATGATCGCCCGCGCCGATATCGTGAAACTGTCGGACGAAGACCTGCATTGGCTGATGGGGGCGGGCGACATCGCTACCCTTGCCCGCCAAATCCTTGAAACCGGGCCGAAACTCGTCTTCATCACCGAAGGCGCCGCGGGGGCCCGCGCCATCACCGCCACGCAAAACCGCTTCGTCGCGGCAACGAAAGTGACCGTCGCCGATACCGTCGGCGCGGGTGACACCTTCAACGCGGGCGCACTTTGCGCGCTCCACGAAGCGGGCGTCCTGACCAAAGCCGCCCTTGCGAACGTGTCGGACGAAACGCTCGACGCTGCCCTGACCCTCGGCACCCGCTCCGCTGCCGTGACCGTCTCGCGCCCCGGCGCGAACCCGCCTTGGCGACAGGAGCTGTGAGGGCGCTTCTCCAACGCGTCAGCACGGCCTCCGTCACCGTCGATGGCGCGGTGACGGGCGAAATCGGCGCGGGCCTCCTCATCCTCATCTGCGCGATGGAGGGGGATACCGACGCGCAGGCCCGCCAGATGGCCGCGAAGATCGCCAAGATGCGCATCTTCAAGGACGATCAGGGCAAGATGAACCTGTCCGTCCGCGACGTGGGCGGAGCCGCCCTCATCGTCTCGCAATTCACCCTCGCCGCCGACCTGCGCGGCAACCGCCCCGGCTTTTCCACCGCCGCCAAACCCGACGAAGGCCGCCGCCTCTACGAGCTGTTCAGCCAGTCCATGCGGGACGAGGGCATCCCCGTGGCCAACGGCATCTTCGCCGCCGACATGGCCGTGTCACTGGTCAACGACGGCCCCGTGACGATCTGGGTCGAGCTTTAGACCCGTTCCCAAGCGGGGGTGAACGCCCCCAGCACCGCCCGCAACGCGGCATCCTCCACCGCAGCGTCACAGGCGATCTGCGCCACCAGCCCGCGCTTCTTGTCCTCGACCACCGCCGCGACACGGGCCGGAACACCCGCCCCCGACAGGGCCGCGTCATAGACCCGCGCAATCGCCAACCGCCGCAAGTCCGGCTTGAACACCTTGCCCACCGCCGTTTTCGGCAATTCGCCCAGCACCTCGATGTATTTCGGCACCGCCGCCCGCTCGGCAATATGCTGGCCGGCAAAGTCGAGCAGCTCGGCCACCTTCGCCTCATGCCCCTTCACCAACTCGACATAGGCGCAAGGCAGCTCGCCCGCATGGGCATCGGGCTGGCCGATCGCGCCGACCATCGCCACCGCCTCGTGCTTCATCAGCGCCTCCTCGATCACGGCGGGGTCGATGTTGTGGCCACCACGGATGATCAGATCCTTCGCCCGCCCCGTGATGAAGACATACCCGTCCGCATCCACGCGGCCCAGATCGCCCGTCCGCAGGAACCGCCCCTCGGCAAAGAGGTCGCGGTTCTTGTCCACTTCGGTATAGGTCGATCCTTCGTAAACCCCCGGATTGGCGACACAAATCTCGCCCACCTCATCCACCGCGCATTCGCGGAAGCCTTCGGGCGTCTTTTGCAGGATCCGCAGGTGCGTATAGGGAAAGGGCAGCCCGACCGAGCCGATCTTCTTCTCGCCCTCGGGCGGGTTCACGGCCACCAGACAGGTGCATTCCGTCAGCCCGTAGCCTTCGATGATGTCGATCCCCGTGGCCTTCTTGAAACGGCTGTAAAGCTCCACGGGCAGCGCGGCCGACCCCGAAAAGGCGCTTTTCAGGCTGCCGATATCGGCATCTATGGGCCGCTGCATCAGCGCGGCAAGGGCCGTCGGCACGGTGATGAGGTAAGTGCAGCGCCAGCGTTCGACCAGCTTCCACAGATTGTCCATCACCCCCGCCCCGCGATAGCCCGCAGGCGTGGGAAAGACGACATGCGCGCCCGAGGCGATCATCGACATCAGGATCGGATAGGCGGCAAAGACATGGAACAGCGGCAGCGGGCACATCACCACATCTTCCGGCTTGAACAGCAACCGCTGCCCGAGCCAGCCGTTGTAGACCATCCCCGAAACCTTGTGCTGCGCCACCTTGGGCATCCCCGTGGTGCCGCCGGTGTGGAAATAGGCGGCAACCCGATCCTCGCGCCCTTCGGTGAAGTCCAGCGCATCGGCACGGTGCCGCGCCACCTCGGCCTGCCAGTCCTTGACCACGGCGCTATGTGTGACGGGGTTCTTGGGGCGGACCAGCGGCACGATCCACGACTTCGGCGGGGTCAGGTAGCGCAAAAGGTCCACTTCCAGCACCAGCCGGACCGAGGGCGCATGCTTCACCGCCTCGGCCACCTTCTGCGCCACATCGGTCTTGGGAAAAGCCTTCAGCGTGACGACGGCCTTGGCCCCCGTCTCGCGCAGGATGGCGCTGATCTGGCTTGCCTCCAGCAGCGGGTTGATCGGGTTGACGATCCCCGCCACCATCCCGCCCAGCAGCACCACCGCCGTCTCGAGGCAATTGGGCAGCGCATAGGCGACCACGTCCCGCTCGCCCACGCCATGCGCCCGCAGCATGTTCGCGGCCTGCGTCACCTGCCGGTGCAGCGCGGCCCATGTCAGCGTGACCGCCTTGTCCTTCGGCCCCGACAGGATCTGGTAGCTGATCGCGGGCCGCGTCCCATGCGCATCCCGCGTGCGGGTCAGGAATTCGTGCATGGTCCGCGCCACATCGCGCCGGTCCCAAGGCATCTCCGCCTCGATCGCCTTCAAATCCGCGAGATTCTGGAAAGACCCCAAGACGCACCCCCCTTTCGGCCCCGCATGTTCCCGCAGGTGCCGTTGCGTAAGGATGGGGTCAAAGAGCCCCTGCCGCAAGGCGCGGACGGGAATTTCGCAGCCTTAAACCTGCCCGTCCGTGAATTGCAGCCGCGCCAGCCGCGCATAAAGCCCGCCTTCGGCCACCAGTTCCTCATGCGTCCCCGTAGCCACGATCCGCCCGCCGTCGAAGACAACGATCCGGTCCGCCCGTTTCACCGTGGCCAGACGGTGCGCCACGACCAGCGTGGTGCGCCCTTCGGACAGGCTTTCAACCGCCGCCTGCACCGCCCGTTCGCTTTCGGCATCAAGCGCACTCGTCGCCTCGTCCAGCAAAAGCACCTTGGCATCGCGCAGGATCGCCCGCGCGATGGCGATGCGCTGCTTCTGCCCGCCCGACAGCATCACCCCCCGCTCGCCCAGCCACGACCCGTAGCCCTGCGGCAGGGCCGTCAGGAAATCATGCGCCGCCGCAGCACGTGCCGCCGCTTCCACCTCGGCATCCGTGGCATCGGGGCGACCGAAGCGGATGTTGTCCATCGCACTGGCGGCAAAGATCACGGGGTCTTGCGGCACCAGCGCAATCGCACGGCGGAAATCGGCGCGCTCCATCTCCTTCAGGTCCACGCCGTCGAACCGCACCACCCCCGATTGCGGATCATAGAACCGCATCAGAAGTTGCAGGATCGTCGTCTTGCCCGCGCCCGAAGGCCCGACCAGCGCAACGGTTTCCCCCGGCCTGACGGTCAGCGACACGCCCTTCAGCGCCGAAACCTCGGGCCGCGCCGGATAGCGGAAGGTCACATCGTCGAACACGATCTCGCCCCGCACCGGACGCGGCAGCGCCTTGGGCCGTGCCGGATCGTTCACCGAATCCTCGGCCCCCAGCATCTCGACCAGCCGCTCGGTCGCGCCCGCCGCCCGCTGCACCTCGCCCCAAATCTCGGACAAAGCACCGACCGACCCCGCCACCATCACGGCATAGATCACGAACTGCACCAGCTCGCCCGGGCTCATCACCCCCGCCCGCACGTCCCGCGCGCCGATCCACAGCACGCCGACGATCCCTGTAAAGGTCAGGAAAATGACGATCACCGTCATCAGCGACCGCACCTTCACCCGCGTCTGCGCGCTTTGATAGGCCTTCTCCGTCACTTGGGCGAAAGCCGCCCGCGTCTCGCCCTCATGCGTGAAGGCCTGCACCGTCTGCACCGCCGACAGCGCCTCGGACGCAGACCCGCTCGACGCCGCGATCCAGTCCTGATTCTCGCGGGACAGCACCCGCAACCGCCGCCCCAGCACCACGATGGGCACCACGATGGCCGGCACGATCAGCAAGACCAACCCCGTCAGCTTGGCCGAGGTATACATCAGAAGCGCCAGCCCCCCGACCAGCATCAGCAGGTTGCGCAACGCCACCGACACCGACGACCCGATCAAGGACAGGATCAACGTCGTGTCCGTGGTGATCCGGCTCAGCACCTCGCCCGTCAGCAGGCGTTCGTAAAAGGCCGGAGACATCCCCATCACACGGTCGAACAGCGCCCGCCGGATATCGGCCACCACCCGCTCGCCCAACCGCGTGACAAAGTAATACCGAACCCCCGTGCCCAGCGCCAAAAGCGCCGCGATCACCAGCGCCGCGCCGAAATATTGATCGAGCAGCCCGACATCCTGATTGAACCCGTCCACCACCCGCCGCACCGCGATGGGCAACACAAGGCTCATCCCCGCCGTCACCACCAGCGCGACCGAGGCAAGCGCCGTCATCACCCGATAGGGCCGCATGAACGGCACCAGCCCGCGCAACGCCCCCACCCGCTTCGAAGTCGGGCGGTCGATCAACTTGTCATCCCCACGGGCCATGCGCGCTGTCCATCCTGATTGCCGTCTGGGGTTTATCACCCAAAAGCGCACGGGCAAGCACCCCCTGTGCCGCAGCCCCTACCCCGCAGCCCGCGCCTGTGTCACGATACCGTGCAGGAGACCGAAAATGATCACCACCCTCGTCTTCGATGCCTATGGCACGCTCTTCGACGTCACCTCTGCCGCCCGCCGCGCGGCGCAGGCGTCAGGAGACAGCCTCTTGGCCAGCGCATGGCCCCGCCTTGCCGCCGACTGGCGCAGGAAACAGCTCGAATACACATGGCTGCGCACCATCACGGGCGATTACGCCCCCTTCGACCATGTCACCGCGCAATCGCTCGACTGGGCGCTCGACGCCCATAACCAGACCGACCCCGCCCTGCGAACCAGCCTGCTCGACCTTTTCCACCACCTCGTCCCCTTCCCCGAAGTGGCCGAGGTTCTGGCCAACCTCAAAGCCTCCGGCTACCGGCTTGCCATCTTGTCGAACGGCACCCCCGCCATGCTGGACGCCGCCACGCAAAGCGCGGGTCTGGCCGATGCCTTCGACGCGATCCTGTCGGTCGAAACCGTGCGGCATTACAAACCCTCGCACCATGTCTATGGCATGGTGGAAACCCACCTCGGCACGAAGCCCGCGCAAACCCTCTTCGTCTCGTCGAACGGGTGGGACATCGCGGGGGCCGCCCATTTCGGCCTCTGGACCGCTTGGGTCAACCGCGACAGCGCCCCCGTGGACCGTCTGCCGCAGCGCCCCGCGCATGTGATCCCCGACCTTTCGCACCTGCCACGGCTTCTGTCATGACCCAGTTCTTCACCGCGCCCGATGGCGCACGCCTCGCCTATCGCGACGAAGGGGCGGGCCTGCCCCTCCTCTGCCTCTCGGGCCTGACCCGCACGATGGCCGATTTCGACTACCTCGCCCCGCACCTGCCCCCCCTGCGCCTGATCCGCATGGATTATCGCGGGCGCGGCCAAAGCGCATGGACCGGCCCCGACAGCTACACCATCCCGACCGAGGCCGCCGATGCCATAGCCCTCCTAGACCACCTGCGGATCGACCGCGCCGCCATCCTCGGCACCTCGCGCGGCGGGCTGATCGGCATGGTCCTTGCCGCCATCGCCAAACCCCGCCTCATCGGCCTCTGCCTCAACGACATCGGCCCCGTGATCGACCGCGAGGGGTTGATCCGCATCGGCGACTACCTTGGCCGCAACCCCGCCGCCAAAACCCACGCCGCCCTGACCGAAAGCTACCCCCGCTCCATGCCCGGCTTCGCCAACGTCCCCGCCACCCGCTGGCGCGAGGAGGCTGAAAGGCACTACACCCAAACGCCCCAAGGCCTCCGCATCACCTACGACCCCGCCCTGCGCGACGGCTTCACCGCCAGCCTCTCCGCCCCCGCAACGGACGCTTGGCCGCTCTTCGACGCCTGCGCGGGCCTGCCGCTCGCCCTGATCCGTGGCGCGAACTCCGACCTCCTCTCCCCCGAAACCACAGCCGAGATGCGCCGCCGCCGCCCCGACATGATCTATGCCTCGGTGCCCGACCGCGCCCACATCCCCTTCCTCGACGAAGCCGAATCCCTCGCGGCCATCCACGCCTTCCTGAAAGCCAGCGCCGCATGACCTCGCTCGCCCTGATCGAAGCCGCCGCCCAGCGCCTGCAAGGCCACGCCCGCGAAACCCCGCTTCTGAACGCGCCCCTCCTCGACGCCATCGCCCGCCGCCGCATCCACGTCAAAGCCGAATGCCTGCAACTGACAGGCTCGTTCAAATTCCGTGGCGGCTGGTCCGCCATCTCGGCCCTTCCGCCCGAAACCCGCGCCAAAGGCGTCCTCGCCTTCTCTTCCGGCAACCACGCCCAAGGCGTCGCCCTCGCCGCCAAACGCCACGGCATCCCCGCCGTGATCCTCATGCCCGCCGACGCCCCCGCCGTCAAAATCGACAACACCCGCGCCTACGGGGCCGAGGTGATCCTCTATGACCGCGCCACCCAAGACCGCGACGCCCTAGGCGCAGCCCTGACAGCCGAACGCGGCCTGACCCTGATCAAACCCTACGACGACCCACAGGTCATCGCGGGCCAAGGCACCATCGGCCTCGAAATCGCCGCGCAAGCCACCGCCCTCGGCATCCCTCAGGCCGCCGTCATCGCCTGCTGCGGCGGGGGCGGGCTGTCCTCGGGCATCGCCCTCGCGCTCGAACCCCACGCGGGCTTCCGCCTCCACACCGCCGAACCCGCAGGTTTCGACGACATGGCCCGCTCTCTTTCCAGCGGCGAACGCCAGACCAACCCCGCCGCCACGGGCAGCCTATGCGACGCGATCCTCACCCCCACGCCCGGCGCGCTGACCTTTCCCATCCTGCACCGCCTTGCCGGACGCGGGCTGACCGTCACCGACGACCAAGCCCTGCACGCCATGTCGCTCGCCTTCGCCCACCTCCGCATCGTGCTGGAACCGGGCGGCGCGGTCGCCCTCGCCGCCGCCCTCTTCACCCCCGACCTGCCCGATACCGTGATCGTCACCGCCTCGGGCGGCAACGTCGACCCCGCCACCTTCCGCAGGACGCTCGACCGCTTCCCTGCTTGAGCTTTCCGAACATTCCGCCGCCCGAACGCGCCCGAACCGCCAGAAAACCCGACCAATGCCCCACATCTTCCTCCCCGACCTCCGCCTCCATGCCGACATCTCCGGCCCCGAAACCGGCGCGCCGCTCGTCCTCCTCCACGCCCTCGGGCTTGATGCCACGATCTGGGACGACCTCCTCCCCCTCCTGCCCGACACCCTCCGCATCCTCCGCCTCGACCTGCGCGGCCACGGCGGCTCGGATACCCCCGCCCCGCCCTATGCGATGGGCGCGCTGATCCGCGATACCGAACGCGCGATGGACCATTTCGGGCTGAAGGACGCCGCCCTCCTCGGCCTCTCCATCGGCGGCCTTGTCGCCCAAGGCCTCGCCGTCAAACGCCTCGACCTCGTCCGCGCCCTGATCCTGTCGAACACCGCGGCCAAGATCGGCCGCCCCGAGACATGGCAACCCCGCATCGACGCCGTGGCGGCGGGGGGAATGGCGGCGATCACCGCCCCCACCCTCGAACGCTGGCTGGGCCGCAACTGGGCCACCCACCCCGCCGAACCCCGCCTCCGCGCCCTGCTCCTGCAAGCGAACCCGCAGGGCTGGATCGGCTGCGCCGCCGCCATCTCGGGCACCGATTTCTACCAGACCACCGCCACCCTGCGCCTGCCGACCCTTGTGATCGCGGGGGCCAACGACGCCTCCACCCCGCCCGATCTGGTGCGCGAAACCGCCGACCTGATCCCCGGCCACCGCTTCGCCCTGATGCGCGGCACGGGCCATATCCCGCCCGTCGAAAAGCCAGCTGAATACGCCGCCCTGATCGGCCAGTTCCTCACGGACATCGGCCATGCCTGACGCCCCGCCCGACCTCCTCCTGATCCACGGCGCCTGCCACGGCGCATGGTGCTGGGAGGCCACGATCACGGCCCTCGCCGCCCTCGGCCTCACCGCCCGCGTCATCGACCTCCCCGCCTGCGGTTCCGACCCCACACCCGCAGCCGAAGTCACCCTGCAAACCACCGCCGAAGCCATCCTGACCGCAGTGACCACCCCCACGATCCTCGTCGCCCATTCCGCCGCAGGCTTCCCCGCCACCCTCGCCGCCGAGATCGACCCGACCAAAATCACCGCCCTCGTCTACCTCACCGCATGGGTGCCACAGGCGGGCAGGTCCCTCGCCGACATGCGCCGCAGCTTCCCCGACCCTCCACTCCGCCACGCCTTCCGCCTTAGCCCCGACCGCCTCACCTTCACCTTCCACCCCGACCGCGCCGCAGGCGTCTTCTTCCACGACTGCCCGCCCGAAACCGCCGCCGCCGCCCTGTCACGCCTCACCCCCCAACCCCTCGCCACGCAGGAAACCGCCCTCCCCTCCACCCTCCGCGCCGAAGCCCTACCCCGCCACTACATCCGCACCACCCAAGACCGCGCCATACCCCCCGCCCTGCAAACGCAAATGGCAAGGGGCTGCACCCTCACCGACCTGCCCACCGGCCACTCCCCCTTCCTCTCCGCCCCCGAAGCACTGGCGCAACGGCTGGCCGATATCGCCCGCGCCACCCTGTAAACCGCGCCCCGACCGCGCTACGGTCCCGCCAGCCCGACCCACGGGCCGAAAGCCCGCGATGCAACACCGCCTGCCCCTGATCTTCATCCTGCTCACCGTCACGCTCGACGCCATCGGCATCGGCCTGATCTTCCCCGTCATGCCCGACCTGATCCGCAACGTGACCCACGGCGACCTGTCACAGGCCGCCATCTGGGGCGGCATCCTCTCCACCTCCTTCGCGGTGATGCAATTCCTCTTCGGCCCCGTGATCGGCTCGCTCTCCGACCGCTACGGCCGCCGCCCGATCCTGCTGATCTCGCTCCTGATCATGGGGCTGGACTACCTCGTCCTCGCCGTCGCCCCCACGATATGGCTGCTGCTTGCAGGCCGCATCGTCGCGGGCATCGCCGCCGCGACCTATTCCACCGCCACCGCCTTCATCGCCGACATCACGCCGCCCGAACAACGCGGCGCGCGCTTCGGCCTGATCGGGGCCTGCTTCGGCGTGGGCTTCGTGCTTGGCCCGCTGATCGGCGGCCTCCTCTCCACCGTCTCGCTCCACGCCCCCTTCTTCGCCGCAGCCGCCCTCGCCTTCGCCAACCTCGCCCTCGGCACCTTCGTCCTCCCCGAAACAGTGACGGACGAAACCCGCCGCCCCTTCGCCCTCTCCCGCGCCAACCCGCTCGGCGCACTCCGCGCCGTCGCCCGCCTGCCGGGCCTGCGCCGCGTGCTCGCGACCTTCCTCATCCTCGGCATCGCGATGAACGTCTACCCCGCGATCTGGGCCTATTTCGGTCAGGCCCGCTTTGGCTGGGACAGCCGCATGGTCGGCATCTCGCTCGCCATCTACGGCGTCTCCTTCGCCGTGGGCCAAGCCCTGCTCGTCGGCCCGATGATCCGCCGCTTCGGCGAACACCGCGCAGCACACTACGGCATGTGGGTCGATATCACGACCCTCGCCGCCCTCGGCCTCGTCACCTCGGGGACCGCCGCACTCATCATCACCCCCATCACGGCACTCGGCGGGGCCGTCACCCCCGCGCTGCAAGCCCTCGCCTCCCGCGCTGCCCCCGCCGATGCCCAAGGAGAACTCCAAGGCGTCCTCGCCTCGCTCAACGCCATCGCCATGATCACCGCCCCCTTGGTGATGACCTCGATCTTCTCGGCCTTCACCGCCCCCACCGCCCCCGTCTACGCCCCCGGCGCGCCCTTCCTTCTGGCATCGGCGCTGATGGTCGCGGCGCTCGCCATCCACCTCACAGGCCGCACCAAGACCTGAAAGCGTCACCGACAGGTCGCAAAAACCCGCGCCCCGCGCTGATCCGCCCCCTAGCTTCCTCTTGCGACAAATATCCTCGGGGGGTCCGGGGGGCAGACGGCCCCCCGGCCTTTCCGCCAGAGCGGAGGCGTCCATGAAACTCAAAGACCTCGAAATCTTCGTCGTGGCCCCGCCCTTCCCCGGCTGGGGCGGGCGCTACTGGATCTTCACCAAGCTCACCACCGACAACGGCATCACCGGCTACGGCGAATGCTACGCCTCGACCGTCGGGCCAAAGGCGATGATCGCGGTGATCGAGGATGTGTTCGAGCGTCACATGCTCGGCCAATCGCCCGAGAACATCGAATGGATGTTCCGCCGCGCCTATTCCTCGGGCTTCACCCAGCGCCCCGACCCGACCGTCATGGGTGCCTTCTCCGGTCTCGAAATCGCCTGCTGGGACATCCTGGGCAAGGCCCGCAACCGCCCCGTCTGGGCGCTCTTGGGCGGCAAGATGAACGACCGCATCCGCAGCTACACCTACCTCTACCCCGAACCGGGCAACGAATCCCCCGACTTCTGGGTCGACCCCGATGCCGCCGCCGCCGCCGCCCTGCGCTTTGCCGACCTCGGCTTTACGGCGGTCAAATTCGACCCCGCCGGCCCCTACACCATCCGCGGCGGCCACGAACCCGCCATGTCCGACATCACCCGCTCCGTCGCCTTCTGCAAGGCGATCCGCGAAGCCGTGGGCGACCGCGTCGACCTCCTCTTCGGCACGCACGGGCAATTCACCACCCCCGGTGCGATCCGCATGGGTCGCGAACTCGAACCCTACAACCCGCTCTGGTATGAAGAACCGATCCCGCCCGACAACCTTCTGGAATTTGCCGAGGTCGCCAAATCCGTCCGCGTCCCCCTCGCCACGGGCGAAAGGCTGACGACCAAATACGAATTCGGCGCGCTGCTCCGCCACGGCGGGGTGAAAATCCTGCAACCCGCCCTCGGGCGCGTGGGCGGCATATGGGAGGCGAAGAAAATCGCCGCGATGGCCGAAATCTTCAACGCCGAAATGGCCCCGCATCTGTACGCAGGCCCCGTGGAATGGGCCGCCAACATCCATTTCGCCGCCTCCATCCCCAACCTCCTCATTGCTGAGACGATCGAGACGGGCGGGGCCTTCCACCTCAAGCTCATCAAGAACTCGATCAAATGGGAGGGCGGCTACATCCTCCCCCCCGACGCCCCCGGCCTCGGGATCGAATTCGACGAGGATGTCGCCCGCGCCCACCCCTTCACCGGAACGGGCCTGCACCTGCAAATGCAGGAAGCGCCTTGCGACTATTCCAACGGCAACCGCTTCGAAGGCGGCGCCCCCGCGACGATGGAGCAGAAATAGCGGGCGGCGCGACAGCGCCCCCCCACAAATTTCTTCGAAGAAATTTGCAAATTCGTTCGAACGAATTTGCGTCCCTACCCTTGGAAGCGGCGGCTCACCCCCGCCGCCCCGCGCAGACCAAAGCGCCAAGGCACCTCGACCGCCTTGCTGATCCCGACCCTCGGCCCCGCCACCAGCGGCACCGCGCCCTCGGGCAGGGTGATCGCGAAATCTCCGCCATCAAAAGCCGCGCCATCATCGGCCAGCGTCACCCCCAGCGCCTGCGCCAACCGCCCCGGACCGCTGCACAGCGGGCCAGCCCCCCGCCGTTCCGCCATCACCTCGACCCCGACAAGCGGATCAATCGCACGGATCAGTACCGCCTCGCCCCGCCGCGCCACCACGTTCAGACACAGATGGATACCGTAAGAGCGGTAGACATAGGCATGACCCGCAGGCCCGAACATCGTCCTGTTCCGCGCCGTCTCGCCGCGAAAGGAATGCGACGCCGGATCGTCCCGCCCATAGGCCTCCGTCTCGATCACCACGCCGCCCGCGCCGCGCACGACCAGCACCGCCCCCACCAGCGCGCGCGCCAGCGTCACGGCATCCCAGCCGTAGATCTCATCCCTGAACCGCGCCGGATCGCGCCCCATCCCTGCTTCCTTCGTCTTGAGCGGCGGAACGGAGTCGAACCGTCCTCTCGAGGGTGGAAACCTCGGGCACAACCCCTATACCACCGCCGCATATCGTCTTGGCGACCCCGGAGGGAGTCGAACCCCCAACGCCGGATGTAGAAGATCCGCGCTCTATCCGGTTGAGCTACGGGGCCGAACCATCCGCAGGGCAGCCTGCCCCGGCGTAGGGTGCGCTTGGGTCGCGCACCGAATTCAAGGAAACTTGGCGATTCCGGGAGGACTCGAACCCCCGACCCGCCGCTTAGAAGGCGGCTGCTCTATCCAGCTGAGCTACGGAACCGTTGTCTTTGTTTATTGCCAACCGCGCCACGGGCGCAAGCGGGTCAAAGGTGCAGCGTCATGAACACGCTGTTGGGGTCGGGTCTATATCCCTCAAAGGGGTCACAATCCACGAATCCCGCCTTGGCATAAAGCGCCCGCGCCGCCACGAATGTCGGCTGCACCCCGGTCTCGAGGCTCAGCCGCCTGAACCCGTCCACCCGCGCCTCGGCCACCAGATGCTCCAGCATCGCCTTCGACAGCCCGCGCCCCCGATTCTCGGCCAGCACATGCATCGACTTGATCTCGGCATGGCCCGCGTCGATCCGCTTGAACGCGCCCATCCCCACCGGAACGCCGCCGTCGCGCATCACGAAGAACCGGATATGCGGCGAGTCAAGCTGCCCCGCGTCCATCATATGGATGCTTTCGGGCGGCGTATCGGCATGCATATCCGCCGTATGCCGCGCGAACAGCAGGCCGAGGTCCGCCCCCAGCGGGCTTTCCTGCGTGATCGTGATCAATGCGTCCACACGCCCTTGCGGTCGGTCGCGAAATTCTCGCCATATCCGCGCGGGCGGATGACGGGCTTTCTCGACTTCGGCTCCAGCACCTCGAACTCGATGCCCTTCGCCGCGGCATAGGCCTCTGCCGCCTCGCGCGTGTCGAAGCGCAGCTTCACCTGCGCCTGCGTGTCGCCGCTCGACGTCCAGCCCATCAGCGGATCGACCTCGCGTCCCGAAGCCGGCGCGAATTCCAGCACCCATCCCTTGGTCTTCGCGACGCCCGATTGCATGGCATTGCGGGCAGGTTGGTAGATGCGAGCGCGCATGGAAATCTCTCCTGAATCTCAGCGCCGTTATGGTCCAAAACGGTGGAAAAGTGCAAGCGACAGGTTGTCCTTCGGGAAAAGGACTGCCGGCTGGCCACGGGGAGTGTGGGTGGGGTGTGTGTTGCGACCAACCGGCAGCTTGCTGCTTGCAGAGGCACCATGCAACGCAGCGCAGCGCAACACAACCCAAAGATGATGATGAACTTCGCCAAATTTGCTAAAATTGTCCGCAACGCAAAAACGCAACACAAAAGCCACAGGTCCCCCCCGCCTTCCGCCTTGCAGCCCCCTCCGAACGGCCCATCTTAAGGGGCCGGAGGGAATCATGCCCCACAACAACAGCAACGCCCTGACCGAACGCCCCGACGTCCTGACCCGCCCCAAGCTGGAAGGCGGCCGCCGCTTCGTGCTCGCCTCGCCCTTCCAGCCCGCGGGCGACCAGCCGACCGCCATCGCGGAACTGGCCGCAGGCGTCCTGTCGGGCGACCGCGATCAGGTGCTTCTGGGCGCGACCGGCACGGGCAAGACCTTCACGATGGCCAAGATCATCGAGGAAACGCAGCGCCCCGCCATCATCCTTGCCCCGAACAAGACCCTCGCCGCCCAGCTTTACGGCGAATTCAAGGGCTTTTTCCCCGACAACGCGGTGGAATACTTCGTCTCCTACTACGACTACTACCAGCCCGAGGCTTACGTCCCCCGCTCGGACACCTACATCGAGAAAGAATCGCAGATCAACGAACAGATCGACCGGATGCGCCACTCGGCCACCCGCGCGCTTCTGGAACGCGATGACGTCATCATCGTCGCCTCCGTCTCTTGCATCTACGGCATCGGCTCGGTCGAAACCTATTCGGCCATGACCCAGGACCTGATCGTCGGCCAGCTTTACG
Source organism: Paracoccaceae bacterium (assembly GCA_027489375.1). Lineage (GTDB taxonomy): Bacteria > Pseudomonadota > Alphaproteobacteria > Rhodobacterales > Rhodobacteraceae > Paragemmobacter. The sequence continues at coordinate 489,651 of JAIXZW010000005.1, forward strand.
ACCAGCGGCAAGTCATGGCCGAGCTTGTCGCGCAACAATACCGCCGCAACGATGCCGCCTTCGCCCGCGGCTCCTTCCGCGTCCGGGGCGACAGCCTCGAAGTCTGGCCCGCCCACCTCGAAGACCGCGCCTGGCGCTTCTCCTTCTTCGGCGAAGAACTCGAGGCCATCGTCGAATTCGACCCGCTGACAGGGGCCAAGACCGACACGTTCAAACAGATCCGCATCTACGCCAACAGCCACTACGTCACCCCGCGCCCGACGATGGCGCAGGCGATCAAGGGGATCAAAGACGAACTCTTCCACCGCCTGAAACAGCTAACGGGCGAAGGCAAACTCCTCGAAGCCCAGCGCCTCGAACAGCGCACCCAATTCGACCTTGAAATGCTCGAAGCCACCGGCGTCTGCAACGGCATCGAAAACTATTCCCGCTACCTGACAGGCCGCGCCCCCGGCGAGCCGCCGCCCACGCTGTTCGAATTCATCCCCGACAATGCCATCGTCTTCGCCGACGAATCCCACGTTTCGGTCCCGCAGATCGGCGGCATGTACAAGGGCGACTTCCGGCGCAAGTTCACCCTTGCCGAACACGGCTTCCGTCTGCCCTCCTGCATGGACAACCGCCCCCTCAAATTCGAGGAATGGGATGCCATGCGCCCGCAATCCATCTTCGTCTCGGCCACGCCCGCGAAATGGGAGCTGGAACAGGCAGGCGGCGTCTTCACCGAACAGGTCATCCGCCCCACCGGCCTCATCGACCCGCAGGTCGAAATCCGCCCCGTCGACATGCAGGTGGACGACCTTCTGGAAGAAATCCGCCGCGTCGCCGCCCGTGGCCTGCGCGTCCTCGTCACCACGCTGACCAAACGCATGGCGGAAGACCTGACCGAATATTTCCACGAACAGGGCATCCGCATCCGCTACATGCACAGCGACATCGACACCATCGAACGCATCGAGATTCTGCGCGACCTGCGCCTTGGCGCTTTCGACGTCCTCGTCGGCATCAACCTCTTGCGCGAAGGCTTGGACATCCCCGAATGCGGCCTCGTCGCCATTCTCGACGCGGATAAAGAGGGCTTCCTGCGCTCCGAAACCTCGCTCATCCAGACCATCGGCCGCGCCGCCCGCAACGCCGAAGGCCGCGTCATCATGTATGCCGACCGCATCACGGGGTCGATGGAACGCGCGATGGCCGAAACCAACCGCCGCCGCGAAAAGCAGATCGCCTACAACACCAAACACGGCATCACCCCGACGACCGTGAAGAAGAACGTCGAAGACGTCCTCTCCGGCCTCTGGCAGGGCGACACCGACATGGCCCGCGTCACGGCCAAGGTCGACAAGCCGATGGTCGGCCAGAACCTCGCCGCCCATCTCGACGCGCTGCGCCTGCAAATGCGCAAAGCCGCCGAAAACCTCGAATTCGAGGAAGCGGCAAGGCTGCGGGACGAGGTGAAGCGCCTCGAAGCCGTCGAGCTTGCCATTTCCGACGACCCGCTCGCCCGCCAATCCGTGGTGGAAGAGGCGGCGGAAGCTGCGGTCAAATCCTCGGGCCGCTCCACCGCAGGCCGCGCAGGCCAGCGCGGCGGCAACAAGCGGCGCTACAAATGACCGTTGCGCTTTGCCCGCCAATGCCTATCTCGGTCAAAGCGCAGCAAAGGGCCGCCCGATGAAACAGAAGATGCTCGACCCCAACCACCCGATGTTCCGTCGCGCTTGGGTGCGTTGGGTGACGACCCTCGCCCCCCTCGGCTGGGGCGTCTTTGAATTCTCGCTCGGCAATCCCTTCTGGGGCATCCTCTTCGGGGCGGCGGGGGCCTATGCAGGCTACGTCCTGATCCTCAGGAAGCCGGAATAAGCAGCGCCTTCACCTCTGCCGCCAGCGCCAGCACCTCGTCCCGTGCGGGGCTGCGGCCCATTTCCTGAACGCCCAACCCTTTGCCAAGGCTTTCGGCATAGCCGACCCGCTGACCCAACCGCGCCATCGCAACCGCCGCCTTCCCCTCGGCGGCCTCGGCCACCTCGGCGGTCAGCCGCGTTCCCGCCCGCGCTTGGTTCAACACGATCACCGCCCGCCGCCCCTCGCGCGCGATCAGGTCAAGCACACCGTCCAGCGCCCATAGATCGACATGGCTCGACGCCACGGGCACCAGCACCAGATCGGCCTCGCGCAGCGCGGGCCGCAGGTCGGCGTCCACCTTGGGCGGCGTGTCGATGATCACGATATCCGACACCCGCCGCAGCTTTTCACATTCATAGGCCACGCCCCACGCACTCGCGGTGGAAAACTCGATCTCGTCGCGCCCCGATTCGCGCCCCGATTCGCGCCGCGCCATGAACCAGCGCCCAAGCGACCCCTGCGGGTCCGTGTCCAGAACGGCAACCCGCAACCCCTCGGCGGCAAAGGCCACGGCAAGGTTCGCCGCCAGCGTGGTCTTGCCCGACCCGCCTTTCTGCTGCGCCACGGTGATGACCTGTCCCATGCGAATCCCCCGATGCTGCGGCGCAGCGTAACACCGATAGATGCCTTTGCATCTGCGGCATCGCGGGCTTTGGTCATTTTCCTTAACGGGAACCAGCCGCAGCCCCCCGCGTTGGCAAGCCGGACCCAACACCGGAGAGCACCATGACCATCCGCATCGCCCTGACCTTCGCCGCCCTGATGACCCTGACCGCCTGCGAGATGATGCAAGGCTTGGGCCGCGATGTCGAAACGACCGGAGAGACGATCCAGCAGGAAAGCGTCGAGACGCAGCAGGGTCTCTGACGCCCGCCACAAAAAGGGGGTGATGCCGCGCACCCCCTCGGCACGCCCCCTCGCCACGCCCTCTCTGCATCCCCTGTGCATCACCCGTGCATTCCGGGATGGCCATTCGGCACGGCCCGAATGTTACCGCCGCGTTAACCTGTGCGCTCTTCCGTCTGCATCACCTGTGCATTGCGGCATGGCAATTCCGCACGGCCAGAATGTTACCGCCGTGTTAACCTGTGCGCTCTTCTGTCTGCATCACCTGTGCATTGCGGCATGGCCATTCGGCACGGCCCGAATGTTACCGCCGCGTTAACCTGTGCGCTCTTCCGTCTGCATCACCTGTGCATTGCGGCATGGCAATTCCGCACGGCCAGAATGTTACCGCCGCGTTAACCTGTGCGCTCTTCCGTCTGCATCACCTGTGCATTGCGCGACACCGTCCTACACGTGCTGCGCCCCGTTCACCTCGATCTCCGCGCCCGAGATATAGGACGACTGGTCCGAACACAGGAACCAGATCACATCGGCCACTTCCTTGGGCTGGCCAAGCCGCTGCATCGGCAACTTTTCCACGATCTTGTCTGTCCCCGGCGACAGTATCGCCGTCTCCACCTCGCCGGGTGCTATGGCATTGACCCGAACCCCTAATGGCCCGAAATCATGGGCCATTTCCCGCGTCAACGCCGCCAGAGCCGCCTTCGACGTGGCATAGGCCGCCCCCGCAAAGGGGTGCACCCTGACACCCGCGATCGAGGTCACGTTGACGATCGCCCCCTTCGCCGCCGTCAACTCGTCCTTCAACCCCCGCGCCAGAATGACCGACGCGAAAAAGTTCACATGGAACACCTGACCCCATGTCCGAAGGTCGGTTTCCAATGTATTCAACCGCTTACCCCCCTCACCCTTGGGCGAGATACCGGCGTTGTTGACCAGCGCATCCACCCTGCCTCCCACCTTGGCCTTGATGGTCTCGATGGCGGCGATGGTCTTGTCGGGGCTGGCAAGGTCGATCTGGATATGGTTCTCCTCGCCCCCCGGCCAGGGGCAGCGCGGGTCGAAGGGCTGGCGCGAACAGGTCAGGACCCGCCACCCCTCGGCCGAGAACCGCTTGACCGTCGCGTGCCCGATCCCCCGCGAAGCCCCTGTAAGTACAAGCGTTTTCTGTGCCGTCATGGTCATCCCCCGTCTTGGCCCGCAGCCTAAGTCACGCCTTGCCGAAAGGAAAGCGCAGCCGTTCAAACCCGCTTGGCAGACCCGTCACATCGGTCTAATCAGGACCCCCAGTCGCCCTGTCCAAAGGCTCCCCATGAAACCGCAGACGAGCACCATGTCCGACGCAGCCTTCACCGCCAAGATGCTCTCCGAAGCCCTCCCCTACCTCCAGCGTTATTCCGGCGCGGTGGTCGTGGTGAAATTCGGCGGCAACGCCATGGGCGACGACGCCGCAATGGCCGAATTCGCCCGCGACATCGTGCTCATGCGGCAGGTCGGGGTCAATCCCGTCGTGGTCCACGGCGGCGGGCCGATGATCAACGAAATGCTTGATAAGCTTGGCATTAAATCCAACTTCGTGCGCGGCAAGCGCGTGACGGACAAGGCCACCGTGCAGGTGGTCGAGATGATCCTGTCGGGCCTTGTGAACAAGCGCATCGTGCAGGCCATCATGGACGCAGGCGGCCGCGCCGTGGGGATTTCGGGCAAGGACGACGACCTCATGGTTTGCGAGGCGGATGATCCCGAACTCGGCTACGTCGGCCGCCCCGTCGAAATGAACGTTCAGGTCCTGCGCGACCTTTACAACGCCGGCATCATCCCCGTCGTCGCCCCCGTGGCAACCGGCATGGCCGACAACGAAACCTTCAACGTCAACGGCGACACCGCCGCCGGCGCCATCGCCGGCGCGCTCAAGGCCGACCGCCTGCTCCTTCTCACCGATGTGTCCGGCGTCAAGAACGCGGCGGGCGAGGTGATGACCGCCATCACCCCCGAAGAGGTCCGCCAGATGACCGCCGATGGCGTGATCGCGGGCGGCATGATCCCCAAGACCGAAACGGCCCTTGCCGCATTGGCCGAAGGCGTCCGTGCCGTGACCATCCTCGACGGTCGCGTCGCCAACGCCTGCCTGATGGAGTTGTTCACCGACCACGGCGCGGGCAGCCAGATCCGTTCGACCGAACCGCGCGTCAAACCGCGCGTCAAGCGGTGACGCTGGACCGCGACCTGTCCGTCCATCACCTTGAAATTCTGGGCGGATTTCACCCCGATGCGGGCGATGGCCTGCCCGAAGGGACCGGGACGCTGCTGATGCTCGGCCCCGCCGAACCGGGCTTCTGGGCGCATGTCACCGCCCAGGCCGAATGGCAGGACGGCCAGCCCGACCCGATTGACCGCTGGTCGAAACGCGTCCTTGACCGTATCGCCGCAGCCCACGGCGGAACCGCCCTGTATCCCTTTGGCGGGCCGCCCTATCACCCGTTCTACCGCTGGGCGCTACGCACGGGCCGTGTCTGGGAAAGCCCGATCCGCCTGCTTGTCCACGCGCACCAAGGGCTGATGGTCAGCTTTCGCGGGGCGCTTGCCCTGCCCGACCGCATCGCCCTTCCGCCCGCCGCTACAAAGCCCTGTGACACCTGCACCGCCAAGCCCTGCCTTACCGCCTGCCCCGTCGGGGCCATCGGGGCGGGCGGCTATGACGTTCCCGCCTGCCACGCCTATCTCGACACCAAACCCGACTGCCTTAATCAAGGTTGCCACCCCCGTCGCGCTTGCCCGGTCTCGCAAGGCTATGCAAGACTTGGCGAACAATCGGCCTACCATATGAGCCGATTCCACGGGGCGAGCTAACGCCCCGCCAAATTGGGGGGCACCACGAAATGAAGCGTCTGATCCTGACCCGGCACGCCAAATCAAGCTGGGACGATCCGCTCACCCCCGACCATGACCGCCCGCTCAACGAACGCGGCAAGGCGGCGGCGGCGGACCTTGGCGTCTGGCTCGCCTCGCGCGGCTATGTGCCGGACGAGGTGCTGTGTTCCGACGCGCTGCGCACCCGCAAGACATGGAGCGGCATCGCCCCCGCCCTGCCCGGCACGCCGGTTCTGGAATTGAAACCCGCCCTCTACCACGCGGGACCGGATGTGATGCTGGCCGTGCTGCGCCATGCCAAGGCCGATACGGTGATGATGATCGGCCACAACCCCGGCATCTCGGAATTCGCGCGCAAACTGGTGGCGCGCGAACCGAACAATCCCGAATTCCACCGCTACCCCACGGGGGCCACGCTGGTCTGCGATTTCTCGATCGACATCTGGGACGATGCCGCCTTCGGTCAGGCGACCACTGTCGACTTCATCATCCCGAGCGAGATCGTCGCCTGACCCTGCGCAAATTCCTTCGAAGGAATTTGCAATGATCTTCGAAGATCATTGCGGGATGCGCCAAAGGCGCATCCCTTTCAATGGCCAAGGATTTGCGACAGGAACAGCTTCGTGCGGTCGCTCTTCGGGTTGTTGAAGAACTCCTTCGGCTCGTTCTGTTCGACGATCTGACCCTGATCCATGAAGATCACGCGGTTTGCCACGGCTTGGGCAAAGCCCATCTCGTGCGTCACGCAGAGCATGGTCATCCCCTCTTCGGCCAAGGCGATCATGGTGTCCAACACCTCCTTGATCATCTCGGGGTCGAGGGCCGAGGTCGGCTCGTCAAACAGCATGATCCGCGGCTTCATGCAAAGCGAGCGGGCAATCGCCACGCGCTGCTGCTGACCGCCCGAAAGCTGGCCGGGGTATTTATGCGCCTGCTCGGGGATCTTCACCTTTTCAAGGAAGTGCATCGCCGTCTCTTCCGCCTCGCGCTTCGGGATCTTGCGGACCCAGATGGGGGCGAGGGTGCAGTTTTCCAGAATGGTCAGATGCGGGAACAGGTTGAAGTGCTGGAACACCATGCCGACTTCGGAGCGGACCTTGTCGATATTCTTCAGGTCGCTCGTCAACTCGGTCCCGTCCACCACGATCTGGCCTTGCTGGTGTTCCTCCAGCCGGTTGATGCAGCGGATCAGGGTCGATTTGCCCGAACCGGACGGGCCGCAGATGACGATGCGCTCGCCCCGGTTCACCGTCATGTTGATGTCGCGCAGCACGTGGAAGGTGCCATACCACTTGTTCATGTTGCTGATGCGGATCGCGACTTCGTCCGAAACCTGCATTTTTTGTGCTTCAGCCATAATGATCCCTCAGCGATGGTCGGTTTTCAGCTTCCGTTCCAGATACATGGAGTATCGGGACATGCCGAAGCAGATGAGAAAGAAGATGACGCCGACAAAGATGTAGGGCTCCCAGTAGATGCCCTTCCAGTTGATGTCGGCGCGGACGATCTGCGTGACGCCACGCAGCGGGTCGAGAAGGCCGACGAAGCTGACCAGCGTGGTGTCCTTGAACAGCCCGATGAAGGTCGAGACGATCCCCGGAATGGAAATCTTCAACGCCTGCGGCATGATGATCAGCCGCTGCGCCTGCCAGTAGTCGAGGCCGAGCGCATCGGCCGCCTCGTATTGCCCGCGCGGCAGGGCTGCGAGGCCGCCACGGATCACCTCGGCGATATAGGCGGCGGCGAAGAGCGTGACGAGGATCACCACGCGCAGGATCAGGTCGAAATTCGTCTGCGGCGGCAGGAAGTATTGCAGCAGAAGCGACGCGGTAAAAAGCATCGTGATCAGCGGCACGCCACGGATGAATTCGATGAAACCGACCGACAGCGTCTTGATCAGCACCATGTCCGAACGCCGCCCCAAAGCCAGCAGGATGCCGATGGGAAGCGAGCAGGTGATGGCCGTGACCCCGATGACGAAGGCCAGAAGGAAGCCGCCGAACTGGTCGGAATTCACCGCCGTCAGGGTGGGCCACGCATCGCCCAGCGCGCCGGTGATGGCGCCCTGAACGAACAGCCAATACAGGCAGGCGGCAACGAAACCGACCGCCGTGCCCATGATGACCCCCAGACGCGGCTGGATCAGGCGATAGACCAGAACCATGACACCGAAACCGAGCAGCGTTGCCACCGGCTTCCAGATCGACCCGCCCCACAGCAGCCAGAAGGCGATGAAGGGGTAAAGGATCGTCACATAGACCAGCCGTTTCGGGGCGATCACGGAAAAGGCGAACAGCCCCGCCATCAGCACGGCGATGGCCCCGACATGGGCGATGTTGTGGTCCAGCGCCGCCAGCGACAGCACGGTCAGCACCGCCACCACGCCGATCAGCTTCGCCCCCGCCCGCAGCCCGTAATAGAGCACGGGGGCCAGCGCAACGAACATCATGCCAAAGGCAAGGATCGGCCGCCAATAGGCGTCCTGCGGGTAGAAGCCGAAGATATACTGGTGCCAGCGGGCCTTGATCACCGCCCAGCAGGCCCCGCCTTCGGGTCCTGCGATGGTGCGGCATTCGCCCAGCGAACCGGCGTTCCACACCCCGTTCAGCCACCACGGCAGCGCCGTCACGATGATGGAGACGACGACGAACAGCGAAACCAGCGTCAGCAGGCTGTTCAGCCAACCGGCGAACAGGTTCTCGCGCAGCCATTTGATCACCCCGCGTTCGGTGACGGGGGGCAGTTGCGGGGCCAGCATCTCGGACCGGATGAAGGCGGTTTGGGCATCGGTTTCCGACATGCTCAACGCTCCTTCAGTTTGACGGCAGAGTTGAAGGCGTTCATCAGCGACGAGATCAGCAGGCTGATGGTCAGGTAGATCAGCATCATCAGAAGCATGCACTCAAGCTCGCGCCCCGTCTGGTTCAGCGTGATCCCCCCCAGCGTGCCGCGCAGGTCGAGGTAGCTGACCGCGATGCCGAGCGAGGTGTTCTTCGTGAGGTTCAGGTATTGCGAGATCAGCGGCGGGATGATGACCCGCAACGCCTGCGGCAGGATGATCAGGTTCATCGTGCGACCGGGGCGCAGGCCGAGCGCATAGGCGGCTTCGGTCTGGCCACGGCTGATGGCCATGACGCCGCCACGCACCGCCTCGGCAATGAAGGCGCCGGTGTAGAGCGAAAGCGCGATCAGCAGCGCGGTGAAGGAGTGCATCACAAGGATGCCGCCCTGAAAGTTGAAGCCCTTCGACACGCCATTCTCGTCGGTCGGGAAGGCGGGGATGTCCAAATGGAAGCCAAGCGCGAAGAGCAGCAGGACGACGGGCAGCACCAGCACGGCAAGGCTTTTCCACCACGTGACGGGCCGGATGCCGATATCTTCCTGCACCAGCCGCGCCTTGCGACGGATCGCGCGGTTGACGAGGATCGACCCCACGACCACGGCCAGGATGGCAAGGAAGGACAGGTTCACCGGAACCGAGCCGAGGTGCAACACCCCCAAAGGCCGCTCGAACAGCGGGGCGGGGATGTTCCAGCCGCGGTTGGTGATGGCGACCGTGTCGAACAGGAGCTTTTGCGCGGCGGGTTCGGTGCCGTTCTGCACCATATCCGCCGTGACCTTGAAATCCTTGGGCTGCGGCGCGGTTTCCGAGGTGACGACGAAGACGACGATGATCCAGAGCAGCAGCGGCACGTTGCGGAAAGCCTCGACATAGACCGTCATCAGCCGACCCACGAGCCAGTTCTTCGACAGACGCAGCACGCCCGCGAAGACGCCGATGATCGTGGCGAAGATGCAGCCCCAGAAGGCCACCACCAGCGTATTCAAAAGCCCGATGATCGCGGCGCGGCCATGCGTGCTGTCGTTGGTATAGGGGATGAGCTGCTGCTCGATATCATATCCGGCGCGGTTCCAGAGGAAGCCGAAGTTGATATCCTTGTCCTTGGCGGCAAGGTTCGCAATCGTATTGTCCACCAGCCATGCAATGCCCAGAAGAACGAGGATCAGGACGATCACCTGAATGGTGAAGGACCGGAACCGCGTATCGTAAATGAGCATGGAAAGCCGAAAGCCATCTTTCGGCGCCTCGGAGGCCATCGCCATCGTCTATATTCCCCTGTTTCCGGCCTGATTTCCGGCTTTTTGCCAGTTATGCCGCGGTTCGCCGCGCAGGTCGGAGTTCATTCGAAAGGTAGAAGTCGGGCGCGTGGAGGCCCACGCGCCCGGTTTTCGGATCAGCGCAGCGGCGGCGCGTATTGCAGACCACCCTGGGTCCACAGCGCGTTCAGGCCGCGGGCCAGACCGATCGGGGTAGCGGTCCCGATGTTGGCTTCGAAGATTTCGCCGTAGTTGCCGTTGGCGGCGATGGCGTTCTTGGCCCAGTTGTTGTCCAGACCCATCATCACACCGGCATCGCCTTCGAGGCCGAGCAGACGGCGCACTTCGGGGTCGGTCGAGGAGGCGGCAACCTCTTCGATGTTCGCCTTGGTGATACCTTTCTCTTCGGCGATCAGCAGTGCGTAGAAGGTCCAACGGACAACATCGCCCCACTGGTTGTCACCGTGGCGAACGGCCGGCCCGAGCGGCTCTTTCGAGATGATCTCGGGAAGGATGATGTGGTTTTCCGGATCCGCCATCGTTGCGCGCGAGGCAGCCAGACCCGAAGCGTCGGTGGTGTAGGCGTCGCAGGCACCGGCCAGATACTGGCGCTGCGCTTCCGAGTCGTCCTGCACGGTGACGGGGGTATAGCTGATGTTGTTGAACTTGAAGAAGTCGGCGAGGTTCAGTTCGGTCGTCGTGCCGGTCTGGATGCAGACCGTCGCGCCATCGAGCTCCTTGGCCGAGGAAACGCCAAGGTCCTTTTTGACCATGAAGCCCTGACCATCGTAGTAGTTGACGGCGACGAAGTCGAACTTCAGGTCGGTATCACGGCTGTAGGTCCAGGTGGAGTTGCGGACCAGAAGGTCGACTTCGCCCGAAGCCAGCGCGGTGAAACGGGTTTCGCCGGTGGTGGGAACGAATTTCACCTTGGCCGGATCGCCCAGAACGGCGGCAGCGACGGCGCGGCAGAGCGACACGTCGAAGCCGACCCAGTTGCCGTTCGCATCGGGTGCGCCGAAGCCGGTCAGGCCGGTGTTCGAACCGCAGAGCAGTTCGCCACGGGCCTTGACGTCATCCAGAGTCGCAGCCGAAGCAACGCCCGCCGAAAGGGCAGCAGCGGCAACGGCACCGAGGAATACGGATTTCTTCATTCTTACCTCTTCCTGAGTTGGACTGCATCAAGCAGTGCTTTGTTCTTATTCTAGCCGGCCTGGCGAGGCTCCCCTCTGACGGCTCAACCTTACCGGTCCGACCAACTTGTTCAAATCGGTTTGACAGGTCAAGCCAAACCATATCGGTCCCGAAAAGCTAATTCCGAACCAATTGCTTAGGTATGATCAAAGACTGGCAGGACAAGGCTTGCCGCAAAAAGAAGCGCGATTGTCACCCGCACAATGCGTAGAATCGGCCTGCTTGCAGGAAATCGGCCTCGCGGCGGGCGGCGAGTTCGGCGGCTTCCTCGTCGTCGCCCCATTGCTCGATTTGCCATGCCTCGTCTATGCGCGACAGTGCCCATGCCTCGGGCGTCGAAATGCGCCCACGGGTCACGGCAAGTGCAAGGACGAGCGAACCCGAAATGGCGACGAGGTCGTGGAAGGCCGCAAGCTGGAACGGCGTCATTGCCGCCACCGGCGCACGCAGGGCGGCGAGCGAAGCGGAGGGTTGCGCGATATGCATGACGCCCGCCGTGACCGTCAGAGGGGCCGAAAAGGTGGTTTCCGCCCAAGCCAGCAAGGGATTCCAAGCCCGTGCCTGCCGTTCGACCAGAGGTTCGGGGCCAGTCGCGCGATAGCACAGCAGATCGGACCCGCCGTATTCGGCCAGCATCCCGACAACGGCGTCGAATTGCGGAACGACCTTGTCCAGCGCCGAGTTTGCAGAGCGCGTGAACGGCATCGTCTCGGGCTTGACCGCACCTTGCTGCGCGTCCCATTCGGCGGCGATTTCCGCGGCCAGCGCACGGGTCGGCACGACCAGCAAGGTCTTGGCCGGAGTCTTGACGGCGCGGCCGTCAAGCTGGACGGTGTAACCGTTTTCCGCTTCTTCTACAGTGGCTTGCTTCCAGAAGCGCTTGGCCTTCCATGCACTCACTTGAACACCTCGAACGGGTCGGCGGGGACGTCGGTTTCCTTCCAGTCGAGCGTTTTCCACGTGCGGGCCATGTGGTCGGGCAGCGGAGCGGTAAAGGTCATCAGCTTCTTCGTGATCGGGTGTTCGACGGTCAGCATGCGGGCGTGCAGGTGCAGCTTGCGGCTCAGGTCGCCACCGATGGAGGCGCCCCAGCCATCGCCCATATTCTCTTGCTCGGACCCGCCGTATTTGCCGTCGCCAAGGATCGGGTGGCCGATTTCGGACATATGGGCGCGAAGCTGGTGGGTGCGGCCGGTGACGGGTTCCAGCGCCATCCACGACAGGCGGGTGCCAAGGAACCAGAGCGTGAAGTAATCGGTATGCGCCCGCTTGGCATCGGGGTAATCGGCCATCTTGGCGGGATGGACGCAGACCATCTTCTCGCCCTCGCCCCGCTTGCCGTGGCCGGGGGCTTTCATAAGACCGTATTTGATCGACCCCTGCCGCGGGTTCGGGACACCTGCCACCACGGCCCAGTAAATCTTGCGCGTATTGCGGTGGCGGAGCGCTTCGGACAGCGCGCGCGCCACGCGGTCGGTGCGGGCCAGCATCAGGACGCCGGAGGTGTCCTTGTCGAGGCGGTGGACCAGCTTGGGGCGGTCCTTGTAGCCGAACTTCAGCGCCTCGGTCAGGCCGTCGACATGGCGGTCGCCTTGGCCGGAGCCGCCCTGGCTGGGCAGTCCGGGGGGCTTGTTCAGGACGATCATATGCTCGTCCTTGAAGATGACGCAGTCCTGAATCATCTTTGTGTCAGCGGCACTTACGCCATCCGTCTTGGGCCGCGAGGGGGCCTTTTCGTCGGGCAGCGGGGGGACGCGGATGGTCTGGCCGGGGACGATCCGGTCGGACCCCTTGGCCCTTGCGCCATCGACGCGGACCTGACCCGTGCGGCACATCTTTTCGACGGCACCCTGGGTGATCTGGGGGAAGCGCCGTTTGAACCAGCGGTCGAGGCGCTGTTCGCCCTCGTCTTCGGAGACGGTCAGAAGTTTCACGCCGCTCATGGTCAGGCTCCGCGGGCAAGGGCCGCGCCGAGGGCGACGGCGGAAAGGGAAAGGACGACTGAGAGGCCCACGTAAAGCGCGGCCTGCGCGGGTTGACCGCCCTGCCACAGCTTGAGGGCGTCGAGCGAGAAGGCGCTGAATGTGGTGAAACCGCCAAGGATTCCGGTCATCAGAAGCGGGTGGTTGCGCGGGCCGAACTGGGCGAAGAAGACGCCCATCACAAAGCAGCCCGCCACGTTCACCGCAAGGGTTCCAAGCGGCCAAGCAGGTGCGATCCGCGCCGCGCCGAGCACGGTGAGGTAGCGCAACACAGAGCCGATGGCACCGCCGAGGGCGACTTGGAACAGGGTCGAGATCATCCCCCGTCTGTCGGCCCACGGGGCGGATTTGTCAACCTTTGCTGGCCCTGCGGCGATGCACAGCCGATGCCGAGGGAATGCGGCCGGGCGGGGTCCGGCAGAGCGTTGAAACGGCGACTCCCGGATGCACAGGTGATGCAGACGATTGGAGCGATGGCTTAACGCCACGTTCATCCTTTGCTGCCAGATTCGGGGCAAGGCAGGTCCGCATCCCGGCAAAGGTGCGGTCACGGCCCCTGACGTTTGGCACGGAGTTTGGCGAAATACTCGATGCGTTTTTTCAGATCGCGCTCGAACCCGCGTTCGGGGGGCGCATACCAGACGGGGCGCTTCATGCCCTCGGGGAAGTAGTCCTGACCCGAGAAGGCGTCCTCTTGGTCATGGTCATAGGCATAGCCTGCGCCATAGCCGATGTCCTTCATCAGGCGCGTCGGGGCGTTCAGGATGTGCTTGGGCGGCGGGTGGCTGCCGGTTTCCCGCGCGGCGACGCGGGCGGCTTTGTAGGCCGTGTAGACCGCGTTCGATTTCGGCGCGAGGGCGAGGTAGACGACGGCTTGCGCAAGGGCGAGTTCGCCTTCGGGGCTGCCAAGCCGTTCATAGGTCTGCCAGCCTTGCAGGCAGACGTCCTGCGCCTGCGGATCGGCAAGGCCGATGTCTTCGACCGCCATGCGTGTCAGGCGGCGGGCAAGGAAGCGGGGGTCCTCGCCGCCCTCGAGCATGCGCGCAAACCAGTAAAGTGCGGCATCGGGGTCCGATCCGCGGATGGATTTGTGCAGCGCGGAGATGAGGTTGTAATGCTCGTCCCCCGATTTGTCATATCGCGTGGCCCGCCGCATGAGGCGGGTGGAAAGCTGGCTGCGGTCGAGCGGGCGGTCGATCCGCCACGCGGACACCTGTTCGATCAGGTTCAGAAGCGCGCGGCCATCGCCATCGGCCATTTCAAGCAGCGCCTCGCGCGCCTCGCCCGTCAGGGGCAGGTTGCGGTTCATCTCTTTTTCCGCCCGCTGCGCCATATGTTCGAGGTCGGTGAGCGAGAGCCGTTCCAGCACGATGACCTGCGCGCGCGACAGAAGCGCTGCGTTCAGCTCGAAGCTGGGGTTTTCGGTGGTCGCGCCGACAAGGAGGATGGTCCCATCCTCCATATGCGGAAGGAAGCCGTCCTGCTGCGCCTTGTTGAAGCGGTGGATTTCGTCGACGAACAGAAGCGTCCCCTGCCCGTTCTGGCGGCGGATGCGGGCGGATTCGAACACCTTCTTCAGGTCCGGCACGCCGGTGAAGATGGCGCTGATCTGCACGAAGGCGAGGTCGGTTTCATCGGCCAGAAGGCGGGCGATGGTCGTCTTGCCCACGCCGGGTGGTCCCCAGAGGATGAGCGACGACAGGCTTTTCGCCGCCAGCATCGCGCCAAGCGGGCCTTCGGGCGAAAGCACATGGCCCTGCCCGATCACATCCGACAGGCGGCGCGGACGCAGCCGGTCGGCCAGAGGGCGCGGGCCTTCGGGCGTGTCTTTGGGGGTGGTGTCGAACAGGTCGGCCATGCGGACAAGATTAGCCGCAGGGCCGGGGGGTGGAAAGGTCAGAAGCGGAAGCGCAGGCGGATCGCGCGGCCTTCACGGATCAGGTCCACGGCCCAGATGCGGGTCGGCTCCTGTGCGGCGGCGGCGACATCGGCGGTGGTGGCGATGGACACGCCGTTGATCGCCATGAGGATATCGCCGCGCTGCAATCCGGCGCGGGCCGAAAGGGATTGCGCATCGGTGACGACGACCCCTTCGGCATCGAAGGGAAGGTCGAATTCCGCCATGACCGCAGGGTTGATGCGGGCCACGGAAAGACCGTTGAGCGCCACGTCTTCGGTGATGGTCAGCGCCTCGCGGTCGGGGGTGTCGGGGGCGGTGGCAAGGGTCACTTCCTCGGACATGGCCTGCCCGCCGCGCAGCCAGTCCACACGGGCGCTGGCCCCGAGGCCGAGCGAGGCGAGGCGGAACATGATTTCCTGCGGGGTATTGGTCGGTTCGCCGCCGATGGACAGGATGACGTCGCCCGTTTGCAGCCCCGCGGCGGCAAAGGGGCTGGCGGGGTGGAGCGCCGAGACGAGCACCCCGTCGGGGCGCGGCAGGCCAAGCGATTCGGCCAGACTGGCGTCCATCGCCTGCCCCGAAATCCCCGCCCAAGGGCGCTGGAACAGGCTTGCGCCGGATTCGGCCTGTTTCACGATGCTGGCGACAAGGTTGGCGGGAATGGCGAAGCCGATCCCGTTCGAGCCGCCGCCGCGTGACAGGATCGCGGTGTTGATGCCGACAAGGCGGCCTTGGGTATCGACAAGGGCACCGCCCGAATTGCCGGGGTTGATGGCCGCATCGGTCTGGATGAAATACCCCGAGCCGTTGCCAAGCTGCATGGTCGACCGGGCAAGGCCCGAGATGATGCCCGACGAAACGGTCTGCCCCACGCCGAAGGGGTTGCCGATGGCGAGGACGAGATCGCCCACCTCGACCTCGTCCGAGTTGCGCAGGGGGATGAAGGGGAGGTCGCTCGCCCCTTCGAGTTTCAGGACGGCAAGGTCGGCGGCTTCGTCGCCGAGGATCACCTTTGCCGCATATTCGCGGCGATCGTTGAGGACGACGCGGATTTCGGTGGCTTGGCCAACCACGTGGAAGTTGGACACGACGATCCCGTCCGCCGACAGCACCACGCCCGAGCCGAGCGAGTTCTGCACGCGGGGTTGGGCGGGGCCGAAATTGCGGAAGAATTGCTCGAAGATCGGGTCGCCGGCAAAGGGGCTGGCGCGGTCTTCGACCACACGCGATGCGTAGATGTTCACCACGGCGGGGGCGGTGGCTTTGACGACGGGCGAGAAGCTTTGGGCGATCTGCGCCTGCGAGTCCGGCACGGTCTGGGCTGTTGCGGTGAGGGGGAAAAGGCAGAGCGCGATCAGGCAGAGCGGGCGGGCGACGGTGCGGAACATGGGCAACCTCTGGCAACGCGGGGCCGCCCTTGGGTATGGAAGCCAAGGGCGGCCCGCGCAAGGGTGGGCCGTTCACAAGCAGGTGCGCTCGGGTCCGCGGTCAGTGCAGCTTGGTCTGCATCGAGATGGTCACGGCGATGGAGCGCTGGCCATCGGCGCCGAAGGCGGGACCGGAGGCGATGCAGTCCAGACCGACGCGGCGGGCAAGACGCCACGAATGTTCGGGGATGATGCCGAGCAGGGTCGCCGCACCCAGCGTGCGGGCCGAGATGACCATTTCGTGGATGAGTTGCATCTGCACGCGAAGGCGATTCGCGGCGGGGACGGTTTCGGCGACGAAGACGCGGCTCGATTCCCAGACGGTGGCGGCGACGGGCGCGGGAAAGGACAGCAGGTCGCGCGGCAGGCTGGGCAGAAGGCCGAGTTGCGCATCGCGGATCATGTAGCTGTAGATGCCGCAGCGGTGGATGGTGGGCGTCAGGCGGACTCCGGCAAGGATTTCGCCGCGTTCGTGGACGGCGACCCAACGGCTGGCGGGGGTGTCATACTGGTCGAACTCCATCCCGTCGGCCTGTGGCAGGTCCCATCCGGCGGTCGTGATGAAGGTGTGGTGGCGGGCGCGCAGGAGGCTTGCGAACAGCGTGCCGTGCTGGTGGAGGTTGTCGAAAGACAGGGTCGTCACTTGCATCATTGGTCTCCTTCATTTGGGTTGAAGGGACTGGCACGGTCAATCGAGCTGTCGGTATTCGCGCAGTTTGCGGATGGCTTCGGACGTGGTCCGGGCCTCGAGCCGGATGCGTGCGGATTTCAGCCGCGCCTTGAACGCACTTTCGGTGATCCCCAGTTTCTCTGCCGCCGCCACGTGCCTGTCCCCGTTGGCAAGGCATCGCAGCGCCTCGATCTGGGCCCGTGTCAGATCGGATGGCGGCTTTGCCTCGATATGGAGCTGGATCGTGGTTTCGCGCAGGCGGTCCAGTTCCTGGTCCGTGAATTCGCGGTCCCCGCGGGCGATGCCCACGATGGAGCGCGAGGTGATCGGGCCATAGGAGGACACCGCGCCGTAGTGCAGCCCGTAGCCCGCCGCTTTCTTCATCACGCTGAAAGGGTCAGGCAGGGGGATGGCGCTCCAGCGCGTCGTGCCCTCGACCCCGACGCCCCAAAACACGAGGGGATCCCGGAGGTAGTAGGACTGGGAATTGTATTGCTCCACCCATGCGGCGGGATAGGAACTTCGGTAGATCAGCGGGGTGGCGAAGCGGATGTGAAGACCGACCGTGTAGCCCAAGGGGGCAAGGTCGTTCAGCTGGTCCAACAAAACCATGATGGCTTTACGTTCCGCCATATGTTGCCCGAACAGGGCCCCCCGATTACCAGTATGGATTGCGGATAATACAACTCCACACGTCCAGATTGCACACGTTCCCATTCCGCTGACAAGCCGAGTCGCGGCACACGGGCAAAAGAAAAGCCCGCCGAAGCGGGCTTTTCAAGCGGGTCGGGCAAAGATGCCCGAAATATCAATCTTCTGCGGCTTCTTCCGCTTCTACGCGGGCGCGGTCAGCGGCGCCTTTGGCCGACGGATCGCGGTCAACGAATTCGATGATCGCCATCGGGGCCATGTCGCCGTAACGGAAACCGGCCTTGAGGATGCGGACGTAGCCGCCCTGACGCGACTGGTAGCGCGGGCCGAGGATTGCGAAGAGACGCTCGACGTGGCGGTCTTCTTTCAGTTGGGCCGCAGCCTGACGGCGGGCGTGCAGGTCGCCGCGCTTGGCCAGCGTGATCAGCTTTTCGATGATCGGACGCAGTTCCTTGGCTTTCGGCAAGGTGGTCTTGATCTGCTCGTGCTCGATCAGCGAGCCGGACATGTTGGCGAACAGCGCCTTGCGGTGTTCGTGGGTGCGGTTCAGGCGGCGGTAGCCACGTGCGTGACGCATGGTAGTCTCCTAGCGTTTATACTTTGTGTTGCCGACCCTGCGTTGGGGCTGGCTTCGTTGGGGCGGGATTGCCCGGGTGGTGAAAGGTGCGCGAAGGCCGCGCACCGCGGGATCGTGTGATGGTGCGCAATGAATGCGCACCAACGCTTAGAACTGGTCTTCGAAGCGCTTGGCGAGGTCTTCGATGTTTTCCGGCGGCCAATCCTCGACTTCCATGCCGAGGTGGAGGCCCATGCCCGAAAGCACTTCCTTGATCTCGTTGAGCGACTTGCGGCCGAAGTTCGGGGTGCGGAGCATCTCGGCTTCGGTTTTCTGGATAAGATCGCCGATGTAGACGATGTTGTCGTTCTTGAGGCAGTTGGCCGAACGGACCGACAGTTCCAGCTCATCGACTTTCTTGAGCAGGAGCGGATTGAATTCCAGCCCTGCGTCCACTTCGCCCTTCAGCGCCGATTCCGGCTCGTCGAAGTTGACGAAGATCGACAGTTGGTCCTGAAGGATGCGCGCGGCATAGGCCACGGCGTCATCCGGCGTCAGCGCGCCGTTGGTTTCGATCTTCATGGTCAGCTTGTCGTAGTCGAGAACCTGACCTTCGCGGGTCGGGGTGACTTCGTAGCTGACTTTCTTGACCGGCGAGAAGATGGCGTCGATGGCGATGAGGCCGATCGGAGCATCTTCGGGCTTGTTCTTGTCGGCCGAGACGTAGCCTTTGCCGGTGTTCACGGTGAGTTCCATGAACACGTCGGCGCCATCGTCGAGGTGGCAGATCACGTGGTCCTTGTTCAGAACCTCGATCCCGTTGGATTCCGAAATGTCGCCAGCGGTGACGACGCCCGGACCCTTGGCCGAGATCGACAGGCGTTTCGGCCCTTCGACTTCCATCTTGAGCGCGACGCCCTTGAGGTTCAGCACGATGTCGGTGACGTCTTCACGCACGCCCGCCACGCTGGAGAACTCGTGCAGGACGTTGTCGATCTGCACCGACGTGATCGCGCCGCCTTGCAGCGAGGACATCAGCACGCGGCGCAGCGCGTTGCCGAGGGTCAGACCGAAGCCGCGTTCCAGCGGTTCGGCGATCACGGTCGCCACGCGGGCCGGATCGGCGCCGGGGCGCACCACCAGTTGCGTCGGCTTGATGAGTTCTTGCCAGTTCTTGTGGATCATGCTGTCGCCTCCATACTTGCCCACTGCCCATGTCCATAAGCAGCGGACGCCCGAGGATCAGAAATAGGGAAATCGGGCCGCGCGGAATCGCACGGCCCGACCGGATAGAAATAGCTTAGACGCGGCGGCGCTTCGGCGGACGGCAGCCGTTGTGCGCGAGCGGGGTCACATCACGGATCGAGGTGATGTTGAAGCCGACGGCAGCCAGAGCGCGCAGAGCCGATTCACGGCCCGAACCGGGGCCCTGCACTTCGACTTCGAGCGTTTTCACGCCATGTTCCTGCGCCTTGCGGCCCGCATCTTCGGCGGCCATCTGGGCGGCGTAAGGGGTCGATTTGCGCGAACCCTTGAAGCCCATCGTGCCGGCGGACGACCACGAGATCGCGTTGCCCTGCACGTCGGAGATCAGGATTTTGGTGTTGTTGAAGGAAGAGTTCACGTGAGCAACGCCAGCGGCGATGTTCTTGCGTTCTTTTTTCTTCAGACGGGCGGCGTTCTTGGTATCGCGTGCCATGATCTATGCCCCTCTTATTTCTTCTTGCCGGCGATGGCTTTGGCAGGACCCTTGCGGGTGCGCGCGTTCGTGTGCGTGCGCTGGCCGCGAACCGGAAGGTTCTTGCGGTGACGCAGGCCACGGTAGCAGCCAAGGTCCATCAGACGCTTGATGTTCATCGAGACTTCGCGGCGCAGGTCGCCTTCGACCGTGAAGTTGGCGTCGATGTATTCGCGGATTGCGAGCACTTCGGCGTCCGACAGCTGGTTGACGCGGCGGGCGCGGTCGATGTTCAGCGCGGCGCAGATGGTTTCGGCGTTATGCGAACCGATACCGGTGATGTAGGTGAGCGCGATCGGAACCCGTTTCGCGGTCGGGATGTTGACGCCAGCAATACGTGCCAAAGCGTGTCTTCCTTTTCGTTGCGGTTCCGTGATGCCAGAACCTTTTTTCACAACTTGACGCCGAAGGTTCGACGCCGATTCAATCTGTCTGGCCAAGCATCAAATAGGCCGGACGATTCCCTTGCGGGACGCCGTGCTGTATGGGGTTTTCCCCCGCCCGTCAAGGCCCGAAGGCGGAACGGGCAAGGGGAAGATCAGCGTTTGTCAAGGACTTTGGCGATGGCCGCTGCGACCGCGTCCATCTCGGCCAGACCATCGACCGAGGCGAGCTTGCCCTTGGCGTAGTAGTAACCGATCAGGGGCGAGGTTTTCTTGTAGTATTCCATCAGCCGCTGCTTGAGCGCGTCTTCGTTGTCGTCGGCGCGGCGGACCATGCTGGTGCCGCCGCAGACATCGCAGGTGCCCGCCTTGGCCGTGGGTTTGGTCTGGTCGTGATAGACCGCGCCGCAGGAGCCGCAGGTGAAGCGGCCCGTGATGCGCGCGACGAGGGCGGTGTCATCCACCTGCATCTCGATCACGGCATCCAGCGTCTGCCCCGTGCGGGACAGCAGCGCACCAAGCGCATCGGCCTGCGCCAGCGTGCGGGGGAAGCCGTCGAAGATGAAGCCGCCGCCCGCATGGCCGGTGATCTTTTCCTCAATCAGGCCGATGACGATTTCATCCGTGACAAGCTGGCCCTTGGCCATGACTTCGGCCACGCGATTGCCCATCTCGGTCCCGCTGGTCTTGGCTTCCCGCAGCATGTCGCCGGTGGAAAGCTGGACCATGCCGCGACCGTCGACCAGACGTTTGGCCTGAGTGCCCTTCCCTGCGCCGGGAGGGCCGAGGAGGATGATGTTGGTCATGCCGCCCCCTTAGCGCCGTGCGGGTGCGCGCGGTGCCGTGCGCTTCTTGCCGCGGAGCTGCGACTTTTCGATCAGGCCTTCGTATTGGTGGGCCAGAAGATGCGACTGGATCTGGTTGATCGTGTCCATCGTCACCGACACCACGATGAGCACCGAGGTGCCGCCGAAGTAGAAGGGGATCGACAGTTCGTTGCGCAGGATCTCGGGCAGAAGGCAGATGAGGGCGAGGTAGCCCGAGCCGAGCACGAGGATGCGGTTGGCGACGTATTCCAGATACTCCTCGGTCTTCTTGCCAGGGCGGATGCCCGCGATGAAGCCGTTCTGGTTCTTCAGGTTCTCGGCCACGTCATCGACCTTGAAGGCGACGTTGTGGGTGTAGAAGTAGCTGAAGAAGACGATCATCGCCGTGAAGAACAGCAGGTAAAGCGGCTGGCCGGGGCCGAAATAGGCGAGGATCGTCGACATGACCGGGCCGGTCTGCTGGCCGGAGAAGGTCGAGATCGTGGTCGGCAGCAAGAGCAGCGACGAGGCGAAGATCGCCGGGATCACGCCCGCGGGGTTGACCTTGATCGGCAGGTGCGAGGAGCCGCCGTCATAGATCTTCATGCCGACCTGACGGCGGGGATACTGGATGTGGATCTTGCGCAGCGCCCGTTCAAGGAACACGACGAAGGTGATGACCACGACGACCATCAGGAAAACGCCGATGATGACGGGGGTCGAAACCGCGCCGGCACGGCCGCTTTCGAGGAATTGCGCCAAGGCGTGGGGGATTTCGGCCACGATGCCGACGAAGATGATGAGCGAGGTGCCGTTGCCGATGCCACGCGCGGTGATCTGTTCGCCCAGCCACATCAGGAACATGGTGCCGCCGACAAGGGTGATCACGCAGGCGAGTTTGAAGAACAGGCCCGGATCATGGGCGAGGCCGCCCGACTCGATCGACGCGGCGATGCCCCAGGCCTGGAAGGTGGCCAGCACCACGGTGCCGTAGCGGGTATACTGGTTGATCTTTTTGCGACCCTGCTCGCCCTCTTTCTTGAGCTGTTCGAGGTGCGGGATCATCGAGGTGAGCAACTGGACGATGATCGAGGCCGAGATATAGGGCATGATCCCGAGGGCGAAGATGCCCATGCGGCTGATCGCGCCGCCGGTGAACATATTGAGCATGCCACCGATTCCGGCACCCGCGCTGTCCATGAACTCGCGCAGCGCCGTGCCGTCGATGCCCGGAACGGGGATGTAGGTCCCCAGACGGTAGACCATCAGCAGGCCGAGGGTGAAGAAGATGCGTTGGCGAAGGTCGGTCGCCTTGCCAAGGGCGGCCCAACTCAGGTTCGCCGCCATTTGCTCTGCAGCAGATGCCATGCCCAGACTCTTTCATAAGAAAAACGCCGCCGAACCGTTTTCCGGTCGGCGGCGCGGGAAAACTTCGCCTTGTGATGTAAGCGGTATGGAGGCCGCTCACAACACCTTATTCGGCTGCAACCTTTGCCGCCTTGACGGTGAGCGTGCCGCCCGCCTTGGCAACGGCTTCGACGGCCGAGGCGGAAGCGCCGGTGACGTTCAGCTTCACGGCGGTCTTGATTTCGCCCTTGGCGAGGATGCGGATGCCGTCACGCTTGTGGTTGGTCAGGCCGGCGGCGACGAGCACGTCTTCGGTGATTTCCGATTTCGCGTCGAGCTTGCCGAGGCCGATGAATTTCTCGATCAGGCCGAGGTTCACAACGGCGTATTCCATGCGGTTCGGCTTGTTGAAGCCGCGCTTGGGAAGACGGCGGTAGAGGGGCATCTGGCCGCCTTCGTAGCCGCCGATGGCGACGCCCGAACGCGATTTCTGACCCTTGATACCGCGGCCGGCGGTTTTACCCTTGCCCGAACCCGGACCACGCGCCACGCGCTTCTGCTTCTTGGCGGCGCCGGGATTGTCGTGCAGTTCATTCAGTTTCATGTCGCATACTCCTAGGCCGGAATACCCATCCTGCGACGGAAGTTGGGCAACACGGCGTTTCTTGATTCTGTGACGCAATGCGCCACCGGGGGCGTATAGCCCCGCAGGCCCCGCAGGGCAAGGCTTCGATTAGCCCCCCTGCCCCACAACTGCGGAACAGGGGGAGAGGCGGTCACGCGCCCGCAGGCCAGTGGAATTCGGGGCGGAGGCCTTCGTAGACGGGGCGGCCATCCGAGGGTTTGGCGTAGCCTTTCGATTCGTCCCAGAAGGCGTGGTAGGTCGCCTTGGGGAATTTGGCGTCATCATAGCCCATGACGTTCGGCACGGCCACGCGGATGCGTTTTTGCTTGTCGTCGAGCATCAGAACGGCGTCGCAATCGGTGCAGAGGCAGATTTCGAGCGGGCCGTTCGGGTTCTGCGCGTTGAAGGGGACGCGCTTGATCTTTTCGGGGTGGTCGACCTTGAGGTCGCCGTGGTTGAAAAAGGCGACATGGGTGTGCTGCTGTCCGGTGACGGATTTGCAGACGTTGCAATGGCATTCGTGGTTGTCGATGGGTTCGGCGTCGGTCGTCACATGCACATGCGAGCAGCCGCCTGAATATTTGGACATCGTGTCTCCTCCCGTTCTTTACGGTCGCGACTCCGGCGCGGCCTATACGAAAGCTAACCCGCGACAGACCGAACGCATAGTATCAGCTACCGACATGAGCGGGCCGAAGTGCGACATGGGAAGAGTTGCGGGGTGCGCATTCGTTGCGCCCGTTTGGTCAAGGCGGTGTGGTCAAGGCGGTGTGGTCAAGGCGGCGCGGTCAAGGCGGCGTGGTGCGCAGCAAGTGCGCACCCTACATTTTTCATGATTTTCGACCGACCGTAGAAAAGCAAAACGCCCTGTCTTGCGACAGGGCGTTTGCATCCGTTCCGGCGCTTGCGCGCGGACCGCTTAGCCGCGCTCTTCGATGATCTGCACGAGGTGCTGGATCTTGCGGACCATGCCACGGACCGAAGAGGTATCTTCGAGTTCGCGGGTGCGGTGCATCTTGTTCAGGCCGAGCCCTTTCAGGGTCGCGGTCTGGACGGCGGGGCGGCGGGCGGCCGAGGCCACCTGCTTGACGACGATGGTTTTCTTGGCGGTCATGATCAGGCCTCCACTGCTTCAGCTTCGGGCTTCTTCAGGATCTCGGCCACTTTCTTGCCGCGACGGTTCGCGACATGGCGGGGCGAGGCTTCCTGCTTGAGGCCGTCGATGGTGGCGCGGATCATGTTGTAGGGGTTGGCCGAACCGATCGACTTCGCCACAACGTCCTGGATGCCGAGCATTTCGAAGACGGCGCGCATCGGGCCGCCCGCGATGATGCCGGTACCGGCAACGGCGGTGCGCATCACGACCTTACCGGCACCATGACGGCCCTCGATGTCGTGGTGCAGGGTGCGGCTGTCTTTGAGCGGCACGCGGACGAGCGAACGCTTGGCCTGTTCGGTGGCCTTGCGGATCGCTTCCGGCACTTCTTTCGCCTTGCCCTTGCCGAAGCCGACGCGACCACGCTGGTCGCCGACCACGACGAGTGCCGCAAAGCCGAAGCGCTTGCCGCCCTTCACGGTTTTCGAGACGCGGTTGATCGCGACCAGACGGTCGGCGAATTCCGGGGTTTCTTCCGGGCGGTTGTCGCGGCGGTCGTTGCCACGGCCTTCCCGGCGGTTGTCACGTTCTGCCATGAGGCATTCCTTGTATCGTGGCGCGGCAAAGCGCCGTTGTATCCAATCCTCGTGCGCCGCGATGCGGGGCCGGGATCATCGGGGCGGCGTTTGCACGCCGCCCGCTGTGATCAGAACTTCAGGCCACCTTCACGGGCAGCATCGGCCAAGGCCTTGATCTTGCCGTGGAAGATGAAGCCGCCGCGGTCGAAGTAGCACTCTTCCACGCCGGCCTTCTTGGCACGCTCGGCAATCGCAGCGCCGATTTTGGCCGCAGCCTCGACGTTGTTCTTGCCGACCAGACCAAAGTCCTTTTCGAGGGTCGAGGCCGCAGCGACGGTCACGCCCTTCACGTCGTCGATCAGCTGGGCGCTGATGTTCTTCGACGAGCGGTGCACGGACAGGCGCAGGCGCCCGTTCGACATCGCCTTCAGTTTGTTCCGGACGCGCAGGCGGCGCTTGAGGAACAGCTCTCTCTTGTTGTTCGCCATGATCGCGTTCCTTACTTCTTCTTGCCTTCCTTGCGGAAGACGAACTCATCCTTGTACCGGATGCCTTTGCCTTTGTAGGGCTCGGGGCGCTTCCAGTCGCGGATGTTCGCAGCCACCTGACCAACGAGCTGCTGGTCGATGCCTTCCACAACGATTTCGGTCTGCTTCGGGGACGAGACGGTCACGCCCTTCGGCACTTCGAAGTTCACTTCGTGCGAGTAGCCGAGCGAGAGCTTCAGAACGTTGCCGGCCACCGCGGCGCGATAACCCACGCCCTGGATTTCCAGCTCTTTCTTGAAGCCCGTGGTCACGCCTTCGACGAGGTTGGCGACCATCGAACGGACCATGCCCCACTGCTGACGCGCGCGCTTCGAGGTGCCGCGCGGCGTCACCGAGACGGTGGAGCCTTCGATCGTGATCGTCACGTCGTCGCCTGCGGTGAAGCTGCGGGTGCCTTTCGGCCCCTTCACTTCGATCGCCTGACCGGACACGGTTGCCGAGACGCCCTTGGGGAGTTCGACCGGTTTTTTGCCAATACGAGACATTTCATCCCCCCCTTAGAATACGGTGCAGAGGACTTCGCCGCCAACGTTGGCAGAGCGAGCCGCTGCATCCGACATCACGCCCTTGGGCGTGGAGACGATGGAGACGCCAAGACCGTTACGCACGGTCGGGATGTCCTTGACGCCCATGTACACGCGACGGCCCGGTTTCGAGACGCGCTTGATTTCACGGATGACAGGGGTGCCTTCGAAGTACTTGAGCGAGATGACCAGTTCGCCTTGGCCGTTCTCGGTCGTGTTCTTCTCGTAGCCACGGATGTAGCCTTCGCCCGCAAGAACGTCCAGAACCCAGGCCCGCAGCTTGGAAGCCGGGGTGGAAACGGTGGACTTGCCGCGCAGTTGCGCGTTGCGGATGCGGGTCAGCATATCGCCGAGAGGATCGTTCATCGACATTTCTCGACCTCCTTACCAGCTCGACTTTACCATGCCGGGGATCTGGCCGAAGGAGGCCAGTTCGCGCAGCATGATCCGCGAGAGTTTGAGCTTACGGTAGTAAGCATGGGGACGGCCCGTGAGCTGGCAGCGGTTGTGCAGCCGGGTCGCCGACGAGTTGCGGGGCAGTTCGGCCAGTTTCAGCGTCGCCTTGAAGCGCTCTTCCACCGGTTTCGACTGGTCGTTGATCACCGCCTTGAGAGCGGCGCGCTTGCCTGCGTGCTGTTGCACGAGCTTGGCGCGCTTCACTTCGCGGTTCACCATGGATTTCTTTGCCATATCTAGGTTCCTCGCGATTACGACGTGAAGGGCATGTTGAAGTGCTTCAACAGTGCCTTGGCTTCGGCATCGGTCTTGGCGTTGGTGCAGATGATGATGTCCATCCCCAGCACTTCGTCGACCTTGTCGAAGTTGATTTCCGGGAACACGATATGTTCCTTGAGACCCATCGCGTAGTTGCCGCGGCCGTCGAACGAGTTGCCTTTCACGCCGCGGAAGTCGCGGACGCGGGGAAGGGCGATCGTGATCAGACGGTCGAGGAATTCATACATACGGTCGCCACGGAGCGTCACCTTGCAGCCGAGCGGCATCTCTTCACGGACGCGGAAGCCGGCGATCGACTTCTTGGCGTGGGTGATGACAGCCTTTTGGCCGGCGATCAGCGACAGCTCTTCGGCTGCGGCTTTCACCTTCTTGGTGTCCTTGACGGCTTCGCCGACGCCCATGTTCAGGACGATCTTGTCCAGACGCGGGATCTGCATGTCGTTCTTGTAGCCGAACTCTTCTTTCAGAGCAGCGCGGATGCGGGTCTGATAGTCGGCCTTGGCGCGCGGGGTGTATTTCGCGGTGTCAAGCATCAGATCGCCTCCCCGGTGGATTTGGCGTAGCGGACCTTCTTGTCGCCTTCGACGCGGAAGCCGACGCGGGTCGGTTTGCCGTTCTTGTCGAGGATGGCGAGGTTCGACAGGTCGATCGGCATCGCTTTCGGGATGCGGCCGCCCTGCGAGTTCGGGGTCTGCTTGGTGTGACGGATCGCGACGTTCACGCCTTCGACCACGGCCTTGTTTTCGGACGGGTTGACCGAGGTGATCTCGCCCTTCTTGCCCTTGTCACGGCCGGTGAGCACGACGACGGTGTCACCCTTCTTGAGTTTCGCAGCCATCAGAGCACCTCCGGCGCCAGCGAGATGATCTTCATGAAGTTCTTGGCACGCAGCTCGCGCACGACCGGCCCGAAGATACGGGTGCCGACCGGTTCGCCCTGGTTGTTCAGGATGACGGCGGCGTTACGGTCGAA
>JAIXZW010000004.1 GCA_027489375.1 Paracoccaceae bacterium
CCCCGCCCCCGCCACCTCGTACCGCTCAACCCCCGCATGGGGCGAAAGCGTCGAAGGCGTCAGAATACGGCTCGGCCGCGGAGGGCCGGAGATCACGCGGGGATAGTCGAGCATGTCGGTTCCTATTCGTCCGGCCACCACCCGGGAGAGGTGGGGGCGCCATCGTCGAATTGCGAGAGATATTGCACCATCAGCTCGCGGTTGCGGATGAACCCCTTGTAGGTCGAAAGCTCGGGGTCGATGTCGCGGATCACCCGATGCAGGCGGCGCGCCCATTTCGGGATCGTCACCAGCTCCTCGAATTTGATCAGGTAGCAGCGGATCGGGAAGGCGATGGCGTTGGAGCGCGGCAGGCGGTGCAGGGTCTGCAACTCCACCCGCAGATGCTGGCGGTTCCCGATGTTTTCGGGCGTCAGCGTGGTCTTGGTCGGCCCCCATTTCGGGTAATTCTCGGGGCTGGTGTCCAAGAGCGGATCGACCGTCATGGTCCAGTTGAAGCGGCGGACAGGTGCGCCGTGTTGCAGCTTGAGCAGGAATTTCAGCGCCCGGTCAAAGACGCCCATCTGGTGCGCCTTGGGCACGGGGGCGTGCCATTCGTGAAAGCTCATCCCGATGTCGAAGTCGAGCGACCAGTCGGCTTGGGTCGTCACCATCCCCGCTTCGATCCAGAGGTTGTCGTCGCGCTGGTCTTGCAGCGTGAAATCCCCCTGCGCCTGACGGGTGATGTATTCCATCGGGCCGCAAGGCAGGGTGGTGGGGTCAAGGAAGGTGAACTTCTGCTCGATCTCCATCGGGCGGTTGATCCAGTGCCAGCGGTTGCCGTTCTTGTGCAACTCGAACCACTGCGGATAATCCCGCGCCTTGCTCTCCATGATCAGTTCGAGCAGGTCCCAACCGGCAAGCTCCATATGCGGCAGCGACTGGCAGCGCAGCGGATCGTCGGCGAGCACCTGCGCACGGTCGCGCATTTCGGCCACGTAATGTTCGTCAACGTCGAACATATGCTCGAACACCGAACCGGGGCGGCCGGGAACATGCGGCTCCATGTTCACCGAATACATGTAGTCGTCGCGGTCGAAGGGGAAGGGAAACCGCCGGATCGCACGGGGCGAGTTCTTGAAGGTGAAATCGTTACGGAAGGTTTCGGTGTTGAATTCCAGACCCATCGCGGCCTCCTTCAGCGGTCGAGGACGAGGGACTTGCCCTCGAAGCGCGAAACGCATGGCATGATCTTGCGGTTGCTGGCCTTGTCTTCGGGGGTCAGCCAGTGATCGTGGTGGTGGATATGGCCGTCACAGCGGATGACGGCGGTTTCGCATTGTCCACAAGCCCCGCCACGGCAAAGGTAGGGGGCATCGACGCCCGCCGCCTCCATCGCCTCGAGGATGGATTGCGCGGCCCCCACGGTGACGGTGACGCCCGAGGCGGCAAGCTCCACATCGAAGGGGTTGCCCACGGGCGGGGCAAGGAATTCTTCGGAATGGACGGTGTTCCTGGGCCATCCCGCCGCCTCGGCCCGCGATTTGGCCCAGCCGATCATCCCCTTGGGTCCGCAGATGTAGAGATGCGTGCCAAGCGGCTGGCCCTGCAACAGACGGTCGAGGTCGACCGCCTGCCCTGCCTCGTCATAGTAAAGATGCACGCGGTCGCCATAGGTGGCGGCGAGCGTCTCGCAATAGGCGCCAAGCTGGGGGCTGCGGGCGGAATAGTGCAGTTCGAACTTCTGCCCCATCTTCTGCAACTGCCCCATCATCGACATGAAGGGCGTGATCCCGATCCCGCCCGCCAGCAGCAGGTGCTTCTTGGCCCGCGCGTCGATGGGGAACAGGTTGACCGGATGGCTGATCTGCATCCGCATGCCGGCCTTTACCTGTTTGTGCAGGTAAAGCGACCCGCCACGGCCAAGATCGTCGCGCCGGACCGAGATGGAATAGCCCGAGGTATCCGAAGGGTCGGACATCAGGGAATAGGGGTTCAGACGGCGGGTGCCGTTCTCCTCCATCTCGACCACGACATGCGCGCCGCCGGAAAAGGGCGGCATCGCGCCGCCATCGGCGCGGACGAAGCGGAAGCGCTTGATCAGGGAATTGACCTCGACCACCTCGGCCACGGTCACGTCGATCTTGGGTGCCCCGACACTCATTTGAAACGCTCCACCGCCGCAGGCACCAGTCCGGGGTCCTCGGCATCGATATTCACGCCCTGAAAGGCGGCCAGACGGCGCGAGTAATGGTCGCGCACGAAAAGGTTCAGCCCGCAATGCGAACAGACGAAGGGATCGGTCGTCACATTCTCGGTCACGCCCTTGCAATGGACGCATTGCACGCGGCGCGAGAGGGAACCGCGGTGTTCGGTCTGGACCGCCTCGAAGGGCAGGCCCGCCATCATCACCTCGCGCTGCGCAAGGCCGATGACGGTCTCGGTCCCCGCCAGATAGACCTGCAACCCCATATGCGCATCGGTCAGCACCTTGCGGATGCGCAGCTCGGCGGCGTTGAAGCTGGGCGCGCGGTGGAATTGCGCGGCCCCCAGCGCCTGCAAGGCGGCGCTCAGGTCGGTGCCATAGGGACCGGGCATGTAGATGATATGCGACTTGGCCAGCAGCGCGGGCGCATCCGCCCCCGCCTTGGCGAACATGTCGGTGATCGCCTCTGCCCCTTCGCCATCGGCGATGAAGAGATGCGCACTTCCCGCGCGCGGCGAAAGCTCGCCATAGACGGGGCGCGAGCGGATCGAGGGTTCAAACAGGGTCTTGGTCATGATGTCCGGCGAACAGGCAGGGGGAAAGGGCGCGCCCGGAAGCGCGCCCCCATGCGTTCAGTCCTTGGCGGTGCGGCGCTTCTTTTCCACGTCGTAGAAGGGCATGGAATGGGTGGTGGCCGCGATCTCGCCATGCGTGGCGCAGTTGACGGTCAGCTTCGTGCCGTTGTTGGCGCAATCGACCGGCAGGCGGGCGATGGCGATGTTGTGCTTGTTCAGCGGCGAATACATCGCCTGCGTCACCAGCCCGACCTGCTTGCCATCGCGGAACACCGGCGCGCCGTTGCCGGGGGCGTTGGTGCCTTCCATCTTCAGACCCCAGATCTTGAAGCGTTCCTTGCCCTTAAGCCGGTAATGCTCTTCCGCGCCACGGAAGCCCACCTTGCCGGGCGACACGGTGAAGTCGAGACCAAGCTCCCACAGCGTATCGCCGGGGCCTTCGTTCTCGAACGGATACATCTCGGAGTTGTCATAGGGGAAGAAGAGGAGGTAGCTTTCCGTCCGCAGCAGGTCGAGCGTTGTGAAGCGGCAGGGGATGATCCCCATCGACTTGCCCTCGTCGAGGATGCGGTCCCAGATCATCGGCGCGTCCTGACCGCGCACGAACAGCTCGTACCCACGCTCGCCCGTGTATCCGGTGCGCGAGATCATCGCGGGCTTGCCGAAAAGGCTGGTCTGCATGTGGGCGAAATAGGGAAGCTGCCGGATGCCCGGCACGTGCTTTTCAAGGTAGTCGACGGCAAGCGGCCCTTGCAGCGACAGGTCGTGCAGGTTGTCGTCGAAGCGGATCGACACATCGCGCCCCGTGGCGGCCATCGTCAGCTGCTCATGCGCGCCGCCCGAGCCGTGGACCACCATGAAGGCGTTGGGGCCCATGCGGTAGATCACGCAGTCGTCGATGAACTTGCCCTGATCGTTCAGCATGGTCGCATAGACCGACCGCCCCGGCATCAGCTTTTCGATGTTCCGCGTGGTGGCGCGTTCGATCACATGGCTGGCGGCCGGTCCGGTGATATGCACCTTTTTCAGCCCCGAAACATCCATCAGCCCCGCCTTGGTGCGGATCGCCATGTATTCGGCATCGGGATCGCCGTCATAGGACCACGCGGTCCCCATCCCCGACCAATCCTCGAGGTTGGACCCCAAGGCACGGTGCCGATCACCAAGCGTCGAAAATCGCCACGAATTCGTCATGTCATCCCCCCTGTAGGATTTCTCATTGAAAGCGAGTGTTCCGCGAAGCCGCGTAGAAATCAACATTCAAGTGCAAAAGTTTTTCCTCTCAGGGAAAATATTTAACGCTAACGGAGGGATTTTCGTCGCTCCTCGACCCGCGACTGCCCGCCTTTTGGTCAGCGCCGCGCCGTAGCGCAGCGGGGCGATTCTCGACGCTCCACCGTCACGCCCCTGCCCGACCCCGGAGAGGGCCGTCTGCCCTCTCCGGACCTCACCCGAGGATATTTGTGCGAGCGTGAAAGCAGCGCGGCATGCTTTCATGCTCGCTCAAATATCCTCGGGGGGTCAGGGGGGCAGAAAGCCCCCCCCGCGCGGGCGCAGCAAGGGGAGTCCCCAAAAAGGAAAAGGGCGGCCGAAGCCGCCCTTCCCCCGTTCTGTAATCAAGGCTCAACCCGGAAGGACGAAGAACCAGTTCGCCCAGAGCACGACACCTGCCCCCGCGACCAGCGCGACATAGGGCCAGATCCCCGCGCGGCGCGGACCCAGGTCGCCGTGATCGGTCAGGCCCAGATCCTCCATCGCCTCTTTCGGGAAATGGCCTTTGTCCACGATGTAATGCCGCCAGTAGAAGACCGGCAGGATCAGCGCGGCGAAGATCAGCCCCGACCAGAGCGCGTTGGAATAGCCCCAGACCTTTGCTCCCGCGCCAAGGAAGAGCGCGTTGACGAAGGCAAGACCGCCGTTCATCCAGATCAGCCACATCGGAGCCTTCCAAGGGCGTTCCATGTGGGGGCTGTCGATGCGGTGGATCCAGCCTGCGTTGAGGTTGAGGAAGTTGAACAGGATGTAGCCCACGTTCGAGATGGCGAGCACGTAGAAAT
Source organism: Paracoccaceae bacterium (assembly GCA_027489375.1). Taxonomy (GTDB): domain Bacteria; phylum Pseudomonadota; class Alphaproteobacteria; order Rhodobacterales; family Rhodobacteraceae; genus Paragemmobacter. The sequence goes on from JAIXZW010000004.1 coordinate 4,818, forward strand.
ACCCGCCCGCATCCGAGGCCAGCGCCAGAAGGATCACGTTGAAGGCAAAGTCCGTCCACATCGCCCCGGTCGGCGCGCCGTTTTCGTTCACCTTCGACAGGTATTTCGGCAGCCAGCCATCGCGCGACCCTTGGTAGAGCGTGCGCGACGAACCCGCCATCGCGGTCATGATGGCAAGGAAGAGCGCAAGGATCATCAGCACGACGAAGATCTGGATGACGATCTTGCTCGACCCCAGCATGCCGCCAAGCGCCTCGGCGATGCCGGTGCCGTCGACGATGCCGGTGGCCAGCATGCCCTCATGCCCCAGAACCCCCTGGAACGAGAAGGGGATCAGGAAGAAGAACACGACGCAGAGCAGGCCCGAATAGAAGATCGCCTTGAAGGTATCGGTCTTCGGATCGCGCAGTTCGCGCGTGTAGCAGACAGCGGTTTCGAAGCCATAGGTCGACCAGGCCGCGATGTAGAGACCGCCGAGGAAGAGCGTCCATCCCCCGATGTCCCATGCGCCATTGGTGCCCGAATAGGCCCCCGAAGGCGGCACGATGTCGGTCACGTTCATATAGTCGATCTGGCCCGTCAGGATCGGCACGATCCCCACGGCAAGCAGCGGCACCAGCACCACGATGGCCAGCACCTTCTGCGCCGAGGCGGTCGAGGCGATGCCCTTGTGCTGGATGGCGAAGATGATCGCCATCATCACCACGCCGATGACGAAGGTGGAGTTGATGTGCAGGGTGCCCAGACCCGGCACGCTGATCGCCGCCGCTTCCCAGACGCGGAAGGCGGGGGTCAGTGCGCTGACGGCATCGGCCGTGGCGACGGCAGTGATCGCGTCAGCAGGCGCGGTGCCCGCATTGGCGGCCATGTAATCCACCACCGCCTGGGTGGTTTCGGTGTAATTGCCAAGGTTGGCCGCGACCCAGTCGAGCACCATCTGGCTTTCCGCCGCCGGAATCGGGAAAAGCGCATTCAGGATGTAGCCCGCCGCGATGGCGCAGCCCAGGCTCAGCACGGGCGACCATGCGAACCAGTTGCACCACACCGACAGGGGCGCGATCAGCTTGGAATAGCGCAGCCATGCGGTCGCACCATAGACCGAGGTGCCGCCCGACTTGTTGCCGAACATCCCCGCCATTTCGGCATAGGTGAAGGACTGCACGAAGCCCATGCACATCGAGATGATCCAGACGACGAAGGCCGCCTGACCCGCAACACCCGCGATCCCGCCGATGGAGAAAAGGACGAGCGGCGGCACACCGGCGGCGACCCAGAAGGCCCCCTTCCAGTCAAGCGCGCGGTGCAACCCGCCCGCGTTTTCCTGTGAAGACATGAATAAGAACTCCCTTGTTCCCTGTTGGCCGCAGTTCCCCTGCCGGTTTCCCCTCGGCTTTCCGGTCTGCGGTTGTTCTGGCCCCTGCCGGTCGTTGCCGCAGGGTCGTCTTTCCTTGTGGCGCGCGCCCTGCACCCGTTCCCGAGCGGCACGGGGCAGAGCGGCCCGCCTGCGGCCAGATTGTGCGAGGGAGCGGCTGGCTCAAAGCATTTTTTCACCCTAGGGCAAAAAATATTCTCTTGAACCAGAAAACGCGCAGGAAATGCCGTGAAAGCAGGCGTCAGGCGCGCGTTAGTTCCGGCGCATCTGCGCGTGATCCGGGGCCGAACCACGGCGAATCGCCAAAGCAAAGGGGCCGCGACTCGCGCCGCGGCCCCCCGGTGTTTCCTGCCCTGCGGATCAGTTGCGCAGATAGGCTTCCATGCTGTCCACCAGCGCGTCCTTCCACGGCGTGTGATGGATCGGCGCCATCGTTCCGGTGATGACCGAGCGGTACGCGTGGTTGCGGAAGCCCATGATGTCTTCCTTCTTGTGGTCCTTCCATTCGAAGAAGGCCTCGCAGGCGCCGTCGACGTCGAAGGAGGGGTAATCCGTCTCGGCGATCAGCTCTTTCACATAGTCGCCCTGATAGTGGATGGCATCATGCGCGTCCTGCCCCGCATCCTCGCCCGCCACGCGGTCGGCGACGTCCTTCAGCAGCACCGCCTTGTCCTTCGGGATCTCGATCCGCCCCATGATCGCATCGCGCACCCACCAGGCCTGCGCGTCGAACATGTTGAAGGTGAACCACTGGTCCTGCATGCCCACATAGAACAGCTTCGGATTATGCACCCAAGCCACGCCTTTGTAGAGGTCGGCGGTCGCCAGACGGTTCGCGGTCTTGAGCCGCAGGTCGTCGGGCAGGAAGGGGAAGTGGTGCTTGTAGCCGGTGCAAAGGATGATGGCATCGACCTTCTTCGAGGTTCCATCGGCGAAATAGGCGGTGGTTTCATCCACCCGTTCGAGCTTCGGCACCTCTTTCCAGTTGTCGGGCCAGTTGAAGCCCATCGGCGCGTTGCGGTAGGCCACCGTGATCGACTTCGCCCCGTATTTCCAGCATTGCGAGCCGATGTCTTCCGCCGAATAGGAGGAGCCGAGGATCAGGATATCCTTGCCCTTGAACTCCATCGCGTCGCGGAAATCGTGGGCGTGCAGAACGCGGCCGCCGAATTGCGAGAATCCGGGGTATTCCGGCACGTTCGGGGTCGAGAAATGGCCCGAGCAGACGATGACGTTGTCGAAGATTTCCTCGTACATCCGGTCCGCCACAAGGTCATGGACGGTGACGGTGAACATGCCGGTCTTGTCGTCGTATTTCACGAAACGCACGGGGGTGCAGAAGCGGATCCAGTCGCGCACGCCCGCCTTCTTCACGCGCCCTTCGATATAGTCGAAGAGCACGGCGCGCGGCGGGTAGCTGGCGATCTGCTTGCCGAAATGTTCCTCGAAGGAATAGTCGGCGAATTCCAGCCCCTCTTTCGGCCCGTTCGACCAGAGGTAGCGATACATCGAGCAATGGACCGGCTCGCCATGTTCATCGAGGCCGGTGCGCCACGTATAGTTCCACAGCCCGCCCCAGTTCGCCTGCTTTTCGAAGCAGACGATTTCCGGAATTTCAGCCCCCTTCGCCTTGGCCGACTGGAAGGCGCGCAGTTGCGCAAGGCCGGACGGCCCCGCGCCGATCACCGCGACGCGCTTCTTGGACGGATTTTTCGCGTGTTCAGTCATTTTGTGCAAACCCCTTGCCCTGTTTGCCCGAACGCTAACGGCGGGGCATATTCACTGTCAAATATTTTTCCCTGAGTGAATATTTCGCACCGATTTGCACAACACCAGCCGCGCAATCCTTGGGCGTTTGCCGGAAAAGAAGGGTCAGAGCGTACGGATCAACGTGACCGAGGCGCGAAGACCACGGCCCTCGGCTCCGGTGGACAGGTCGAGCTTGGCCCCGAAAAGCGCTGCGATTTCCGCAGTGATGGCAAGGCCAAGCCCGTGGCCCTGCCCCTCGCCGCCCTGTCCGTGCGATGCGCCGCGCCGTGGCTGGCGTTCTGTCGACAGCAGGTTCTTCGGAAGGCCCGGGCCGTTGTCCTCCACCTCCAGAACAAGGCCGACGGGGCGCTCTTCGATGCGGACGGTGACGACCGCCCCCTTGCCCGCATAGGCCAAGGCGTTGTCGATCAGGTTGCGCAGCATTTCCGAAAGCAGCACAGGCTCGGCAAGTGCGACAGCCTCGGCCGGACCTTCGTAGCCAAGGTCGATCCTGCGGCTCAGCGCCTGCGGGACCAAGGTTGCCGTAAGATCCTTGGCGATGGCAACGACATCTACACGTTGCAGCGCGGCCCCGCCCGCCGCAGCATCGACCCGCGCTAGAAGAAGGAGCTGCGCCAGAACACGCTCGGCCCGTTCCAGTGCGATCTGGGCCTTGGCGGTGGCGGCTGCCGCCTGTTGCGGCGTGGGGCTGCGGTCCACAAGCGCAAGCTGGGTGCGGACGACGGCAAGCGGTGTCCGCAACTGGTGGCTGGCGTTTCCGGTGAAATTCCGCAGTGCCGCCAATGCGTTGTCAAGCCGCGCCATGAAACTGTCGATCGCGGCGATCAGGGGAGCCACCTCGTCCGGCACATCGGAACGCAGGTCAGCCCGAACGGGGCGCAGATCGTCAGGAGAGCGATCCGCGATGGCCGCACCCAGCCGGTCCAGCGGGCGCAAGGCAAGGGTGACGGCAACCCAGACGATGACCGCCACCCCCGCCGTCAGCACCGCAAGTCGAAGGGCCGAACGCACCAGAATGGCACGGGCGAGTGCGGCGCGGGCCAGCGTCGATTCCGCCACCGTCACGGCAAAGGGGATGGAGCGTTCGCCGGTCGACACCTCTCGCATCAACGTGGCGCTGCGGATTCCCACGCCGTTGTAGCGCCCGTCGGCAAAGGCGACGCCACCCGCAGGCGCAGGGTTGACGGCAAGGTCGTCATATCCGGTCAGAAAGCGGCCGACGGGGCCATCGACGCGGTAGAAGACCTTGTCCTGCGCGGTGGAGGTGAGCATTTCCAGCGAAGAATAGGGGATGTCCACCTCGAGCACGCCGGTTTCATCCACCGTCACCCGTTCGGCGATGGCGAGGGCCGAGCCGACGAGCACGCGGTCGGACACACCTTGGGCGGTGCGCAGCGCCTCGCGCCATGTGTCGAACAGGGCGGCGATCCCGATCAGGACGGTGGCCAGAAACAGCCAGAGCAACAGGCGGCGGCGGAGGGAATAATGTCTCATCCGCCCTCGGCCACCTTTTCAAGCAGATACCCGATGCCGCGGACCGTCCTCAGGCCAAGCCCCACGGGCGCGATCCGGCGACGCAGGCGCGAGATATACTGTTCGATCGCATTGTCGGACAGGATGTCGTCAAGCGTGGTCAGCGACTGGACGATCGCCTCTTTCGTCACCACCTTCCCCGCACGGACGACGAGAAGCTCGAGCAGCGCCCTTTCGCGGGGTGGCAAATCAAGCGGCTGCCCATGCAGGGAAAATTGACGGCTCGTCAGGTCGAGCGTCAGCGCACCCAATGTCACCGTGGCCGACCGCAGCCCCGCCTGACGACGCAGGAGAGACCGGACGCGGGCTTCGAACTCGCGCACGTCGAAGGGTTTCGCCATGTAGTCGTCCGCGCCAAGGTCCAGCCCCCGAACGCGGTCCTCGGCGGCGCCTCGCGCGGTGAGGATCATCACGGCGGCAAGGTTCGAGCGGTTGCGCATGGCGCGCAGAACCGCAAGCCCGTCCATCTGCGGCAGGTTCAGATCAAGGATCACGAGGTCGAACTGTTCGGCGGCAACCAAGGCTTCCGCCGACGCGCCGTCATGCACGCAATCGACCGCATAGCCCGCCGATGTCAGCAGGGCGAGAAGGGATTCTGCCAAGGGCAGATCGTCTTCGACCAGAAGCAGGCGCATCACATCCTCCGCCCCGTCAGGCTAGGGCTTGGACTTGCGGTTGTGAACCGCCCTTGCATCGGGCATCGTGGAAAACATGGTGCGGGCGTCCCTGGCGATTTGCTTCTCTGTGGCTCTGTCCGGCATGGCCGTGGCGGAGGTGGCGACCTTTCCCGCGCGAAATGGCGCGACGGGGAACGAACTTGTCATCTATTCCACGCTGGATACGCCCCTTGCCCAACCGCTGATCGCGGCATTCCAGGCGGGCCACCCCGAGGTTTCTGTGCGCTACGAGGACCTGCTTGCAGGCGAAATCGCCGATCGCGTGGTGGCCGAGACCCGGCGCGGGACGACAACGGCGGATTTCGTCTTTTCCTCGGCGATGGACATGCAGTTGAAGCTGGCCAACGACGGATACGCGCAGCCGGTCGATGTTGCGGAAGCACGGGGTTGGCCGGATTGGGCCGCATGGCAGGACACGGCATTTGCCCTGACTTTCGAACCCGCGGTGCTGGTCTATCACAAGCCAAGCTTTCCCGCCGGCCCGCCCCAATCGCGGCTGGAACTGCTCGACTGGCTGCGCAGCGCGCCGCAGGACCTGCGGGGCAGGATCGGCACCTATGACATCGAACGGTCGGCGGTGGGATACCTGTTTCTGGCCCGGGATGCCGAACATTTCCCCGACATCTGGTCGTTGCTGCAAGGCATGGCGGGTGCGGGATTGCAGACCTTTCCCACAAGTCAGGACATCATCGACCGCGTGGCGGACGGAAGGCTTGTGCTGGGGTATAACATCCTCGGCTCATATGCCGCCGACAGGGCGCTTCATGCACCCGACCTCGGGCTGGTGCTGCTCAAGGATTTCACCGTCGTCGTCTCGCGCGTGGCGCTGGTGCCGCGTGCGGCGGGAAATGCGGCGGCGGGGCGGGCCTTCCTCGGCTTCCTGATGGGCAAAGAAGGGCAGACGCTCTTGTCCGAGCGCTTGCGCCTTCCGGCGGTCAGCTTGCGGGTTTCGGGCGCGAACACGGCGCAGGCGATGCAGGCGGCCTTGGGCGACCAGCTTCGCCCCGTCGCGGTCAGCCCAGGGGTGCTGGTCTATCTCGATCAGGCGAAGCGGCGGCGGTTGATCCGGCTTTGGCACGAGGCGCTGCGTGACCGCTAGGCGCAACCGGAACTTGTCAGCTTCCTGACAGGTTCCTCTGCGCAGGTTGCACTCAGGGACGGCACGGGGAGGTGCCGCCTGTTCCGACAATGCTCTGGGAGGAGTCACAGAATGAAACACACGCTATTGGGCGCGGTCCTTGCGGCTGCGGTCGCCCTGCCCGCCTTCGCCAACGATTACATGATCATGGCCCCCGCCGCCCCCGGTGGCGGCTGGGACAGCACCGCCCGCGCCATGCAAGAGGTGATGCAGGCCGAAGGCATCGCGGGTTCGGTTCAGGTGCAGAACGTTCCCGGCGCGGGCGGGACGGTCGGTCTTGCGCAATTCGCCTCGACCGCTTCGGGCGACCAAAGCCAGCTGATCGTCGGCGGCTACGTGATGGTGGGTGCGATCCTGACCAACGCCTCGCCCGTGTCGCTGGCCGACGTCACACCCATCGCGCGCCTGACGGGTGAAGCGGTCGGAATCGCCGTGCCTGCCGAAAGCCCGATCAAGGACATAAAGCAACTGGTCGAAATGATGAAAGCCGATCCGGGTGCGGTAAGCTGGGCAGGCGGTTCGGCGGGCGGGGTCGACCATATCACCGTGGGCCTTCTGGCCAAGGCGGCAGGAATCGACCCGACCAAGATCAACTACGTCGCCTTTTCGGGCGGAGGCGAGGCGCTGGCCGCGATCCTGGGCAATCAGGTGACGGCGGGTATCTCGGGCGTGGGTGAGTTCCTGCCGCAGGTCGAAGCGGGCACCATGCGGATGCTCGCCGTATCGACGGCCGAGAAATGGCCAGGGACGGATGCGCCGACACTGGTGGAATCGGGCTATGACGTGAACGTGCAGAACTGGCGCATGGTCGCCGCGGCACCGGGCCTCGGCGACGAGCAAAAGGCAGCCGTGGCCGCCGACATCGACAAGATGGCGAATTCGGCGGGCTGGAAGGCGTTGCTGGAAACAAAGGGCTGGGCGAACACCTACCTCGCCGGCGCGGAGTTCGACGCGCAACTTGCCAAGGAGGTCGAAACCACGACCGCGATCCTGAAAGACATCGGACTGGTGAAATGATACCGGTCCTGACCGCAACCAAGCGCCGCCCCGATGGGGCGGCGCTGATCATCGCCGCGGGGCTGGCGGCGCTTGGGGCCGTGCTCGTCCGGGAATATGCCGTCATCCCCGACAAGGGCGGTTATGCCGGAATCGGATCCGGCACCCTGCCCTGCTTCATCGGGTTTGGTCTTTTCGCCTTGGCCGCGGGGCATGTCTGGACCGCCTTCCGCACCGAAGCCGAGCCGATCGCCCGGCCGCATCTGGGACCGGTGCTTTGGGTCGCGGGCGGGCTGGCACTGCAAATCCTGCTCTTGCGACTGGCGGGCTTCTCGCTCGCCTCGGGCCTTTTGTTCGCCCTGACGGCGGCAGGCTTCGGCAAGCGCAAGCTATGGGTGACGGTCCCTTTCGGGGTCGGGCTGGCTTTGGTGATCTACGGCGTGTTCGACCGGCTGCTGAACCTCAAACTGCCTGCAGGGTTGCTGGAAACCCTGATCTTCGGGGGCTAGACCATGACGACCTTCGATTTTCTGTTGCAGGGTCTGGCGGTCGCCTCGGACCCGATGATCCTGCTGTATGCGCTGATCGGCGTGACGCTTGGCACTGCCGTGGGCGTGCTGCCCGGCATCGGGCCTGCGCTGACGGTGGCGCTTTTGCTGCCCGTGACCTACGGGCTTGATCCTGCGGGGTCGCTGATCATGTTCGCCGGAATCTATTACGGCGGCATGTATGGAGGTTCGACCACCTCGATCCTGCTGAACACGCCGGGGGAAAGCGCCTCGATCGTCACCGCGCTCGAAGGAAACAAGATGGCACGAGCGGGGCGTGGCGGGCCTGCGCTGGCTACGGCGGCCATCGGCTCTTTCGTCGCGGGGTTGCTTGCGACCCTCGCCCTCGCCTTCCTTGCGCCCTATGTGGTGAAACTGGCACTGGTCTTCGGTCCGCGCGAGTATTTCGCACTTATGATGCTGGCTTTCGTCACCGTGTCCGCCGCATTCGGCGATAGCGCGATGAAGGGTTTGACATCGCTGTTCATCGGGCTTGCACTTGCCTTGGTCGGGATCGACCAGTTGACGGGTCAGGCGCGTCTGTCCTTCGGCTTGCCGGAACTGCTCGACGGGGTCGAAGTCACCACTTTGGCCGTGGCGCTGTTCGCCATCGGCGAGGCGCTCTTCGCTGCAAGCCAGGGAAACAGGGCGGGGGACAGCATCACCGCGATCAAGGGGTCGGTCTGGATGACAAAGGCCGACTGGGCACGGTCATGGAAGCCTTGGCTGCGCGGCACCGCCATCGGCTTTCCCATCGGTGCCATGCCCGCAGGCGGAGCCGAGATCGGCACGCTCCTTTCCTATGCCGCTGAAAAACGCCTGACCCGTCACCCCGAAGAATTCGGGCATGGGGCCATCGAAGGCGTCGCGGGGCCAGAGGCCGCCAACAACGCCTCGGCTGCGGGAACGCTTGTGCCGCTCTTGACGCTGGGGCTGCCCACATCGGCCACCGCGGCGATCCTTTTGGCGGGTTTCCAGCAATTCGGGCTGCAACCGGGACCGCTGCTGTTCGCCACTTCACCGCAGCTCGTCTGGGGGCTGATCGCGAGCCTGCTGATCGCCAATGTCATGCTTCTCGTGCTGAACCTGCCGCTGATCCGTCTCTGGGTATCGCTGCTGATGATCCCGCGCCCTTGGCTCTATGCGGGCATCCTGCTCTTCGCCACGCTCGGGACGATCGGGATGAACCCCTCGCCCGTGGAGCTTTCGATGCTGCTGGTCTTCGGACTCCTCGGGTTTCTGATGCGACTTTACGGTTATCCCATCGCGCCTGCGGTGGTCGGGCTGATCCTCGGGCCAATGGCAGAGCAGCAATTGCGCCGCGCCTTGGCGATTTCGCAGGGGGACTGGAGCACGCTCGTCTCGACCCCCGTGGCGGCGGCGATCCTGTCGGCTGCCACGCTTGCACTGGTCGTGCCGTGGATCATGCGGATACGGGGCAAGGGTGCCGTTCTGGCGCAGCTTGCGTCGGATGAGGATTGAAGGCCAAGCACTTGGTTCCATGAACGAAAACGGGGGGCGATATGCCCCCCGTCCTGTTTTGGCTGCCGCGCCGATCAGCTACAGCCGCTCGTCCCGCCGCAGGTGTTGCACTTCATGCAGGTGCCGTTGCGGACCAGCGTGTAGTTGCCGCATTCGCCGCAGGGATCGCCCTCATAGCCTTGCATCTTCGCCTTGGTGCGGGCGTCCATGCTGACGGTGCCGGTGGCGATGGCCGTGGTCGTCGTTTCGGCCACGAAGCCCGACAGGTTCCCCATGCCTTCGGTTCCGGTGGCAAGCGAGGCCGAGGTCAGCCCCCCCTGGAACACCACCAGCTCTTGCGGCAGGCGCTTGCGCAGGTATCCGGTCGAGGAGATCGACTTCAGCAGCTCCACCGACTTCGACGCGGAATTGTCCGTCACCTCGCCGAAGTTGCGCTTGCCCTCGTCATCGCCGCGGCCAAGGTCATCGAAGGCCGCGCCCGTGGGTTTGACATGGGCAAGGTCGGTGCGATCCAGATAGCTGATCGCCAGTTCGCGGAAGATGTAGTCGAGGATCGAGGTCGCGTTCTTGATCGAGTCGTTGCCCTGCACCATGCCAGCCGGTTCGAAGCGGGTGAAGGTGAAGGCCTCCACGAACTCTTCCAGCGGCACGCCGTATTGCAGACCGACCGACACGGCGATGGCGAAGTTGTTCATCATCGCACGGAAGCCTGCGCCTTCCTTGTGCATGTCGATAAAGATCTCGCCCAGTCGCCCGTCACCATATTCGCCGGTGCGCAGATAGACCTTGTGACCGCCGACGATGGCTTTCTGGGTATAGCCCTTGCGGCGCTCGGGCAGCTTTTCGCGGTTGGTGCGGATCACGTCGCGGTAGACGATCTTTTCCACGATCTTCTCGGCCAGCACGGCGGCCTTTTCCTGCGCCGAACCGGTGGCGAGGATTTCTTCGGCCTCTTCGTCATCCTCGACCAGCGCGGAAGCGAGCGGTTGCGACAGTTTCGAGCCGTCACGATACAGCGCGTTGGCCTTGATGCCGAGGCTGTGGGACAGCTCGTAAGCCGCCAGCGTTTCCTCGATCGTGGCCGAGTTCGGCATGTTGATCGTCTTCGAGATCGCGCCCGAGATGAAGCTTTGCGCCGCCGCCATCATGTAGATGTGGCTCTCGACCGACAGGTAACGCGTCCCCTTCTTGCCGCAGGGGTTGGCGCAGTCGAAGACGGGGTAGTGTTCCGGCTTCAGGAACGGCGCGCCTTCCAGCGTCATCGTCCCGCAGACATGGTCGTTCGCCGCATCCACCTGCGCCTTGGTGAAGCCGAGGTGCTTCAGAAGGTCGAAGGTCGGGTCCGCCAGCTTTTCGGCGGGGATGCCGAGCGTGTGCTTGCAGAAATCCTCGCCCAGCGTCCATTGGTTGAAGACGAAGCGGATATCAAAGGCCGAGGGCAGCGCGCCTTCGATCTTTTCCAGCTCGCGCGGGCCGAAGCCGTGGCCGATCAGCGCGGTGTGGTTGATGCCGGGGCAGTTGCCAAGGCTGCCGTGACCCACGGCATAGGCCACGATTTCCGCGATCTGCGACGAGGAATAGCCAAGCGTTTCAAGCGCCGCCGGAACCGACTGGTTGATGATCTTGAAGTAGCCGCCACCGGCCAGCTTCTTGAACTTGACCAGCGCGAAGTCCGGCTCGATCCCCGTGGTGTCGCAATCCATGACCAGACCGATGGTCCCCGTGGGGGCGATCACGGTCGTCTGGGCGTTGCGGTAGCCGTGCTTTTCACCCAGGGCCAGCGCCTCGTCCCAAGCGGATTTCGCAAGGGCGACAAGGCTTTGGTCGGGGCAGTTCGCGTGGTCAAGCAAGACGGGCTTGACGTTCACCCCGTCGAAATCGTCGCGCGAATGGGCGGCGTTGCGGTGGTTGCGGATCACGCGCAGCATGTGCTTTTCGTTGCGCTTGTAGCCCGAGAACGGCCCCAGCTCGCCCGCCATCTCGGCGCTGGTCGCATAGGTCACGCCGGTCATCAGCGCGGTCAGCGCCCCGCAAAGCGCACGACCCTCTTTCGAGTCGTAGCCAAGCCCCATGTTCATCAACAGCCCGCCGATATTGGCATAGCCAAGGCCCAGCGTGCGGAAATCATAGGACAGTTGCGCGATTTCCTTGGACGGGAACTGCGCCATCATCACCGAGATTTCCAGCGTCACGGTCCAGAGGCGCGTGGCGTGTATGTAGGCTTCGGCGTCGAACTTGCTGTCCTTGTAGAAGGTCAGCAGGTTCATCGAGGCAAGGTTGCAGGCCGTATCGTCAAGGAACATGTATTCCGAGCAGGGGTTCGATCCGCGGATCGCCCCGTCCTCGGGGCAGGTGTGCCATGCGTTGACGGTGTCGTGGAACTGGATGCCGGGGTCCGCGCAGGCCCATGCGGCATGGCCGACCTGATCCCAAAGATCGCGCGCCTTGACGGTCTTGGCGGTCTTGCCATCCGTACGGCGGATCAGCGCCCAATCCTCGTCGTTCTTCACGGCGTTCAGGAAGGCATCGGTCACGCGGACCGAGTTGTTCGAGTTCTGGCCCGACACGGTGATATAGGCTTCGGAGTCCCAATCCACGTCATAGGTCGGGAATTCGATGCTGGTGAAGCCCTGCTTTGCATATTGCAGGATGCGGTTGGTGTAGGTGTCGGGGATCATGGCCTTCTTGGCCGATTTGATCGCCGCCTTCAGCGCCGCGTTCTTGGCCGGATCGACCGAATCCTCGGCCGAGCCGTCCCACTGGCGGATCGCCGCGAAAATCTCGTTCAGCTTCAGCTCATGCGCCTTGGAACCCGCGACAAGCGAGGCAACCTTCTGCTCTTCGATCACCTTCCAGTTGATGAAGGCTTCGATATCGGGGTGGTCCATGTCGGCGATGACCATCTTGGCCGCGCGGCGCGTGGTGCCGCCCGACTTGATCGCGCCCGCCGCACGGTCGCCGATCTTGAGGAAGCCCATCAGACCCGACGACTTGCCGCCGCCCGACAGCTTTTCGCCCTCGCCGCGCAGCGACGAGAAGTTGGTGCCGGTGCCGGAGCCGTATTTGAACAGACGCGCCTCGCGCACCCACAGGTCCATGATCCCGCCATCACCGACCAGATCGTCCTTGACCGACTGGATGAAGCAGGCATGCGGCTGCGGATGCTCATAGGCCGAAGCCGATTTGGTTAGCTCGCCCGTCTTGTAGTCGACATAGTAGTGACCCTGCGACGGGCCGTCGATCCCGTAAGCCCAATGCAGGCCGGTGTTGAACCACTGCGGGCTGTTCGGTGCGGCCATCTGGCGGGCCAGCATGTAGCGCATTTCGTCGTAATAGGCGCGCGCGTCGGATTCGGTGGTGAAATAGCCCCCCTTCCAGCCCCAATAGGCCCAAGCCCCTGCGAGACGGTCGAAGACCTGCTTGGCCGAGGTTTCGCCAACGAAACGTTCGGCTTCGGGAAGCGCGGCCAAGGCAGCCTCGTCGGGGACCGAGCGCCACAGGAATTCGGGCACGCCCTTTTCCTTCACGCGCTTGATCTTGGCCGGAACGCCTGCCTTGCGGAAATATTTCTGGGCGATCACGTCAGAGGCGACCTGGCTCCAGCCTTCGGGCACTTCGACCTGATCGTTGCGGAAGACGATCTTGCCGTCCGGATTGCGGATTTCAGAAGTGGTGAGCGCGAAGCCCATCGCCCCGTAGGCGCCGGTTGCTTCGGTGGTAAACTTGCGTTCGATTTTCATCTGCCCCGTCTCCCGTTCATCTGCCGCGGGCTGCGCCCGTCGTTTGCTTGACTGACCTGCGGACAAAACCCCATCGCCCAGCCCGGATGGGCAGGTTCCGGCATCTGGCTGATGCCTGTGCTATTTGGGTTTGAAGTCCTGCCTGTTTCTTGAACCTGCCACTAAATCTTGTGGCTTCACCGCTTACCCCGTCAAGGTGTCGTAACTCACGCCAGATTTCAAACGGTTTATTTGTCGTGAGGGGTGGATTTTCCGCTTGACGGAAACTGTGTCGCAGACTCGTCACAGGGTTGTGCGACCAGCCCTGTCCGGCGCGCTTGTGGACGGGTCTGTGGAAAAGCCTGCGGACAGCCGGTGGGCAGGAAAGGATGCGCTGCGGAATCCCCTGATAAGCAGGCAGCTTACGCGCAGGCGTTGAATTGGTGCATGAATTCCGGCGCTCTTGCGGGAGCCGGAAGTCATCGATTCCACGGGGCCAGCGGTCGGCGGTTCCCCTGTCCGGCACGCGACGATGCGGCACACTCCACCGGAGCGTCATCCAGAATCATCTTACCCATCGTGCACCCTCGGCCAGCGACTCGCCGCCATGAGGGCCACCCCACAATGCGGGACGGGCAGACGCGCCGACACCATATATAGCGCAACCCTGCGTCGGCCGCCCCATGCCGCACCACAGGGCGGGGGAAAGCTCTGGCCCCGCCCCTCCATATGTCCTAAACGCCCATAAAGAGACTGTCCGAAGGCACGGGTCATGGCCGATATCATTGCTCGTTGCGAGGCCAAGGGCCTGCGCATGACCGACCAGCGCCGCATCGTGGCGCGCGTCATAACCGAGGCCGATGACCATCCCGATACCGAAGAGGTCTATGCCCGCGCCTCGAAACTCGACCCGCGCATCTCCATCGCCACGGTCTACCGGACGGTGAAGCTGTTCGAAGAGGCGGGCATCCTCGACCGGCTCGAATTCGGCGATGGCCGCGCCCGCTACGAAGACGCCGAACGCGACCACCACGACCACCTGATCGACGTCCATACCGGCGAGGTCATCGAATTCGTCGACCCCGAGATCGAGGCGCTTCAGGAAAAGATCGCCGAACGGCTGGGATATAAATTGGTCGGCCACCGGCTCGAACTGCTCGGGACCCCTTTCAAGAAAAGCTGAGCCATGTCCAACCCACGCGACAACCTGCGCGGCATCGTCCTGATGATCGCGTCTATGGCGGGCTTTGCCGCCGAGGACATGTTCATCAAATGGGCGGCCTCCGACCTGCCGGCAGGCCAGATCCTGCTGCTCATCGGCCTTGCGGGCGGAGCGGTCTTTGCGCTTTTCGCGCGGATGCAGGGCCAGCGCACCCTGACGCCTGCGGCGCTGCACCCCGCCGTGCTGGGCCGCAACGCGGGCGAGATGATCGGCACCTACGGCTTTGTCACCGCCCTTACCCTCGCGCCGCTGTCCACCGTCTCGGCCGTGGCGCAGGCCATGCCGCTTGCGGTGACGATGGGGGCCGCGCTTTTCCTTGGCGAGCGTGTCGGCTGGCGGCGCTGGACGGCGATCACCGTGGGTTTCTTCGGCGTGCTCCTGATCATCCGGCCCGGCTTCGACGGCTTCGACCCCAACGCGCTCTGGGCGGTGCTTGCGGTCTTCGGCCTTGGAGCGCGGGACCTTTTCACCCGCAAGATGCCCGCCAGCATCACCACGATGCAGCTTTCGGTCTGGGGCTTCCTTGCCGTGGCGCTGCTCGGGGCGGGGATGCTGCTGACCTCGGGCGGGGGCAAACTGCCCACGGGGGCGCAGGCGGGTTACATCGGCGGGGCGCTTGCCTTCGGCATCGCGGCCTATTGGGCGCTGACGGCGGCGAACCGTCTGGGCGAGATGTCGGTCATCACGCCCTTCCGCTACTCGCGCCTGGTCTTCGGCGTCACGCTCGGCGTCGTCGTCTTCTCGGAACGTCCCGACATGCTGACGTTACTCGGCGGGCTGATCATCATCGGCTCGGGCCTATACACCTTTGCCCGCGAACGCGCCCGCAAACGCGCACTTTCCATATAAGGCCCATCGCGCTAAAGCACGGGCCGAGAGCACCATTCGTCAGCCCAAGGAGGCCTCCTGCCCATGAGCACGATCATCGACATCCACGCCCGCGAAATCCTCGACAGCCGTGGCAACCCCACCGTCGAGGTGGATGTGACCCTTGAAAGCGGTGCCATGGGCCGCGCCGCCGTGCCCTCGGGCGCATCGACCGGCGCGCACGAGGCGAACGAACGCCGCGATGGCGACAAGTCGCGCTACATGGGCAAGGGCGTTCTGGAAGCCGTCGCCGCCGTGAACGGCGAGATTGCCGAAGAGATCGTCGGCTTCGACGCCACCGAACAGGTCGGCATCGACCGCACCATGATCGAGATGGACGGCACCCCGAACAAATCCCGCCTTGGCGCCAACGCCATCCTCGGCGTCTCGCTTGCCGTGGCGAAAGCCGCCGCCGAAGTCACCGGACAGCCGCTCTTCCGCTATGTCGGCGGCACCTCGGCCCGCGTCCTGCCCGTGCCGATGATGAACATCATCAACGGCGGCGAACATGCCGACAACCCGATCGACATCCAGGAATTCATGATCATGCCGGTCGGCGCGGAAGACATCCGCGACGCCATCCGCATGGGGTCGGAAGTGTTCCACACCCTGAAGAAAGAGCTTCAGGCGGCGGGCCACAACACCGGCATCGGCGACGAGGGCGGCTTTGCCCCCAACCTCAACTCCGCCCGTGACGCGCTTGATTTCATTCTGAAATCCATCGAAAAAGCGGGCTACAAACCGGGCGAGGACATCTACCTCGCGCTCGACTGCGCGGCGACCGAATACTTCAAGGGCGGCCGTTACGAGATGAAGGGCGAAGGCAAATCGCTCTCCATCGAAGAGAACGTCGATTTCCTTGCGGGTCTCGCCCGCGACTACCCGATCATCTCGATCGAGGACGGCTGCTCGGAAGACGACTGGGCCGGCTGGAAACTGCTGACCGAGACTCTGGGCAACAAGGTCCAGCTTGTCGGCGACGACCTTTTCGTCACCAATCCGCGCCGTCTGGCCGAAGGCATCGCCAAGGGCTGCGCCAACTCGATGCTCGTCAAGGTCAACCAGATCGGCACCCTGACCGAGACGCTGCAAGCCGTCGATATGGCCCACCGCGCGCGCTATACCAACGTCATGTCGCACCGGTCGGGCGAGACGGAGGATGCCACGATTGCCGATCTGGCGGTCGCGACGAACTGCGGCCAGATCAAGACGGGTTCGCTGTCGCGGTCGGACCGGCTGGCGAAGTATAACCAATTGATCCGCATCGAAGAAATCCTTGGCGCGACTGCGGAATATGCGGGGCGGTCGATCCTTCGGGCGTAAGTGCGCTGTTAAACAGTCGCGATGCACAGGTGATGCACAGTTTTGTGCGCGAACGGCCCCCGAATGATCGGGGGCCGTTTTCGTTTCGGCCCCGCCCCCCACCCCATCCCTCCCCGCAAGGGGGAGGGAGGTGCTCCGCCTGACGGGTCGGCTTTGCCTGTCCCCTTCCTCTTGCCCCAAATATCCTCGGGGGGTGAGCCGGAGGCGAGGGGGGCAGACGGCCCCCCTTGTCTTCGACGGTGAACGCATTGTGCCGGTGACAAGTTGGGCATGGTCCGCGCCGTGCGGCCGCGCTATGCCAAGGGCCATGAGCGCCAAACCGAACCAAGACACGCCGCAGGGCTTTGCCTTTGCCCTTTCCGCCTATCTGCTGTGGGGCTTCCTTCCGCTTTACATGAAGGCGCTGGCCCATGTGCCGACGTGGGAGGTGATCGCGCATCGCATCCTGTGGTCGGTGCCCGTGGCGGGGGTGATACTGCTGGTGCTTGGCCGGACGGCCGAGTTGAAGGCTGCACTTCGCACGCCGCGCATGCTGGGGATGGGGGCGGTGACGGCGGCGCTGATCACGGTGAACTGGGGCATCTATGTCTGGTCGATCCAGTCGGGCCACGCGCTCGACGCGGCTTTGGGCTATTACATCAACCCGCTGTTTTCGATCTTCCTCGGCTCGGTCCTGCTGAAGGAAAAGCTCAGCCCCGCGCAATGGGCGGCCATCGGGCTGGCGGCGCTTGCCGTGGTGGTGCTGACGGTCGAGGCGGGACAGGTTCCCTTTGCCGCGCTCGGGCTGACGCTGACCTGGGGGGCTTACGCCTATTTCAAGAAGATGCTGCCCATCGGACCCAATCAGGGCTTCATGCTGGAAGTGCTGATCCTGTCGCCCTTTGCGCTGGCCTATCTGGTCTGGCGCGGGCCGGAGAATGTGCTTTTCACCGGCGATGCGGGGATTGTCGCGCTGCTCTTGTCGGCAGGGGTCGTGACCGCCGTGCCGCTGATGCTTTACGCCAACGGGGCCAAGTTGCTGCGGCTTTCGACCATCGGGATCATGCAATACACGGCACCGACGATGATCTTCCTGACCGCCGTGTTCTGGTTCGGCGAACCCTTCGGCATGGCGCGGGCGATTGCCTTTCCGATGATCTGGGCGGCGCTGGCGATCTATACCGTGGCGCTGTTGCGCGGGAAGTGATGCCCGCCACAGGTGCGGAGCGGTCGGAATTGAGTATTTGGGCAAGGGTGAAAGGGGGCGGCGGTTGCGCCCCCCTTTTTCCAATCGGGGGGCGTCAATCGGGGCGGCTGATCTTGCCGCCGCCGATCAGGGCCGACACGCCCGTCGTGCGCGGGCCGGAGGTCGGCAGGCCACGCGCCACGCGCACGGCGAGGAAGGCGAAGGCCTGTGCTTCGAGCATGTCGCCGTCCAGCCCCGCCGCCTCGACCGGTTCGGCGGCGAGGTGGAGGCGGTTGGAGAGTTCCTCCATCAGCGTGGCGTTGTGCCGCCCGCCGCCCGTGACCAGAAGACGCGAGACGGGGGTGGGGAAATGTTCGGCCCCCCGCGCCACGGCGGCGGCGGCGGCGGCGGTGAGGGTGGCTGCGGCATCCTGCGGTGACAGGTGGCCGGTGGGCAGGGCCGCGTGGAAATCGTTGCGGTCCAGCGACTTGGGCGGCATGCGGAAGAAATAGGGGTGCGACAGGAAGCGGGCGATCAGGGCCTCGTCCACGCGGCCCTGTGCGGCGAAGGCGCCGCCTTCGTCCTGCGCCCTGCCCGTCAGCCGCTGCATCAGGTCATTCAGGGGTGCATTGGCAGGGCCGGTGTCAAAGGCCAGCAACGCGCCTTCGTGTTCGGGGGCGGTGTGGCGCGGGTCGATCCATGTGACATTGCCCACCCCGCCGAGGTTGAGGATGGCCAGCGGCATCTCCGCCCCGATGTGCCGCGCACAGGCGAAGTGGAAGAAGGGGGCAAGCGGTGCGCCCTGCCCGCCCATCGCCACATCGCTCGACCGGAAATCCCACACCACCGGCAGCCCGAGCGTGCGGGCCAGAAGATCGCCATTCCCCGCCTGATGCGTGCCGCGCCCGCGCGGATCATGGGCAAGGGTCTGGCCGTGGAAACCCGCAATCTCGGCCCCCGAAAAGCGGGACATGATTTCGGCATGGGCATTTTCCACCACCTCGGCGGCGGGTTTGACCAGCGGATCGTCGGGCCATTGGCCGAGGGCGGCGCGGATCGTGTCGCGTTCGGCATCGGTATAGGGGCGATAGGCGGTGGGGCCGAAGTCGAGGATTCGTTCGCCATCGGTCAGCACCATCGCGGCATCCACCCCGTCGAGCGAGGTGCCCGACATGGTCCCCAGCGCCCAGACCGCCCCGCCTATGGTCGCACCGCTTCGCATCTTCCCCTTACCCCATGTGCCGAGTATACCGCAGACCGCAAGTTAAAGCACGGGTGACACATGACCTACCATGCCAAATCGGACTTCATGCGCACGATGATCGAGCGCGGCTATCTGGCCGATTGCACCGATTATCAGGCGCTGGACGAAGCTTTCCTGAAGGGCGTGGTGCCGGGCTATATCGGGTTCGATGCGACGGCGAAGTCGTTGCATGTGGGCAGCCTGATCCAGATCATGATGCTGCGCTGGTTGCAGAAATGCGGCGGCAAGCCGATCGTGCTGATGGGGGGCGGGACGACCAAGATCGGCGATCCCAGTTTCCGCGCCGACGAGCGGCCCCTGCTGACGGATGCGCAGATCGACGACAACATCGCGGGCATCAAGCGGGCGTTCTCGCCATATGTCACCTTTGGTGACGGGCCGAACGATGCGGTCATGGTCAACAATGCCGAATGGCTGGACCAGTTGAACTACATCGGTTTCCTGCGCGACATCGGGCGGCATTTTTCCGTCAACCGGATGCTGTCGTTTGAATCGGTGAAATCGCGGCTGGATCGGGAGCAGTCGCTGAGCTTCCTCGAATTCAACTACATGATCCTGCAGGCTTACGACTTCCTCGAGCTGAACCGCCGCTACGGGTGCCTTGTGCAGATGGGCGGCAGCGACCAGTGGGGGAACATCGTCAACGGGGTCGACCTGACGCGGCGGGTGATCGAGCATGAGGTGTATGGGCTGACCTCACCGCTTCTGACCACGAGCGACGGGAAGAAGATGGGCAAAAGCCAGAACGGTGCGGTCTGGCTGAACGGCGATCTGCTGTCCCCGTATGAATTCTGGCAGTTCTGGCGCAATACGACCGATGCGGATGTGGGGCGGTTCCTGAAGCTTTACACCGAACTCCCGCTTGCGGAATGCGAGCGGCTGGGGGCGCTGGCGGGGTCCGAGATCAACGCGGCCAAGATCGTGCTTGCCAATGCTGTGACGACCCTGCTGCACGGGGCCGAGGCTGCGGCGGCGGCAGAGGCGACCGCGCGGGAAGTGTTCGAAAAGGGCGGGATCGGCGACGACCTGCCCACCGTGGCGCTTTCTGTGGACGAGGTGGCCGATGGCGTGGGCATCGTGCAGTTGTTCGTCCGTGCGGGCCTTGCGGCCAGCGGCAAGGACGCCAAGCGCCTGATCGCCGAGGGTGGTGCGCGGGTGAATGACGAGATCGTCATGGACGCGGGTCTGCGCTATGGCGCGGGGGAACTGGCCGAGCCGTTGAAGCTGACCGCGGGGCGCAAGCGCCATGCGCTGGTGGTGATCGGGTAGGGAATTGGCCTGCACCCAAAGGAAAGGGGGGGGCCGAAGCCCCCCTGCCCGCTTATTCCTGAACCGTGACCTTGGCCATGTAATCGGGGTCGATCACCGCGCCGTTGGCGGCTGCATCGCCCTTTTTGATCGCATCGACGACCTCCATGCCGGAAATCACATGGCCGACCACCGTGTATTGCCCGTCGAGATGCGGGGCGGCGGCGAACATGATGAAGAACTGGCTGTTGGCCGAGTCGGGGTCCATCGACCGCGCCATCCCGACCACGCCGCGGTCGAAGGGGACGGAGGAAAATTCGGCCTTCAGGTTGGGCAGGTCCGACCCGCCGGTTCCGGCCATCGTGGTGTCGGTGCCCTGCTTGCCGAAACGCACATCCCCCGTCTGCGCCATGAAATCGGGGATGACGCGGTGGAACACCACGCCATCGTAAGCGCCCTGTTTCGCCAGCGCCACGATCTGCGCCACATGGTTCGGGGCCACGTCGGAGGCGAGGTCGATGGTCACGGCTCCCGTCGTCGCGCCCGCAACCTCGATCACGAGGTTGGGGCCGGGGCCGTCGGTCGTGTCCTGCGCCACGGCGGCGGATTGCGACATGGCGTAGCCGCCAAGCGCCGCAAGGCCGAGTGCGAAGATCCCGCCCGCGATGAACGCGTCACGCGACATCGGCAGCCACCCGCACGGTGATCATGCGGTCGGGGGTCTGCGGGGGTTCGCCGCGGGTGATCTTGTCCACATGCTCCATCCCCGAAATCACGCGGCCATAGACGGTGTATTGGCCGTTCAGGAAATGGTTGTTCGAGAAGTTGATGAAGAACTGGCTGTTGGCCGAGTTCGGGTTCTGCGAGCGGGCCGCCCCGAGCGTGCCGCGGTCATGCGGGATGCGGCTGAATTCGGCGGGCAGGTCGGGAAGGTCGGAGCCGCCCGTGCCGGCGCGGCGCAGGTTGAAGTTGTTTTCCATGTTGCCGTTTTCCACGTCGCCGGTCTGGGCCATGAAACCTTCGATCACGCGGTGGAAGGCGACGTTGTCATAGGCCTTGGCGCGGGCCAGCGTCTTCATCCGCTCGGCATGCTTGGGGGCGATGTCGGCAAGCAGTTCGATCACCACTTCGCCGTCCTTGAGCGTCAGGATGATGGTGTTTTCGGGGTCTTTGATCTCGGCCATGACGGAATCCTTAAAAAATCGCTGGCGGGAACCTAATGTCGCGGGGGCGTCATGGAAAGGGCAAAACCCTGCGGCATGGTTGACGAACGGCCCCGATGCGCGGAAAGAGGGGCAAAGCAGAAGCGGAGGCTTATCATGGCATGGAAAACCTTGGACGATGTGGCGCTGGCGGGAAAGACGGTGCTGGTCAGGGTCGATATCAACGTGCCGATGGAAGCCGGCCGCGTGACGGACGCGACGCGGATCGAAAAGATCGTGCCCACGGTCGAGGATATCATCGCCCGTGGCGGCAAGGTCGTGCTTCTGGCGCATTTCGACCGGCCCAAGGGCAAGGTCGTGCCGGAGATGAGCCTTGCCCATGTCGTCGGTGCCTTGGAGGCCGCGACGGGGCGCAAGGTGGTGTTCGGCAGCGATTGCGTGGGTGAACCTGCACGGGCCGCGATTGCGGAGGCGGGGGCGGGGGATGTGGTCCTGCTGGAGAACACCCGCTTCCATGCGGGCGAGGAAAAGAACGATCCCGAACTGGCCAAGGGCATGGCCGCCCTTGGCGACATTTTCGTCAACGACGCTTTTTCGGCAGCGCA
The DNA here is from genome assembly GCA_027489375.1 of Paracoccaceae bacterium. Lineage (GTDB taxonomy): Bacteria > Pseudomonadota > Alphaproteobacteria > Rhodobacterales > Rhodobacteraceae > Paragemmobacter. The sequence continues at coordinate 26,910 of JAIXZW010000004.1, forward strand.
CCGCGCCCATGCCTCGACCGCCGCTCTTGCGGGGTTGCTGCCCAATGCGGCGGGGCGGTTGATGGAGGCGGAGTTGCGTGCGCTGGAAGCCGCACTTGGCGCGCCGGTGCGGCCCGTGGTGGCGGTGGTTGGCGGGGCGAAGGTTTCGACCAAGCTCGACCTGCTTGGCAACCTTGTGACCAAGGTGGACCATCTGGTGATCGGTGGCGGGATGGCGAACACCTTCCTTGTGGCGCAAGGGGTCGAGGTGGGCAAATCGCTGGCCGAGCGCGACATGGCCGATACGGCGCGCGAGATCATGGGCAAGGCCAAGGCGGCGGGCTGCACCATCCACCTGCCCGTGGATGTGGTCGTGGCACGCGAGTTCAAGGCGGGTGCCGCATCGGAGACGGTGGCCGTGTCGGCCTGTCCGGCGGATGCGATGATCCTCGATGCGGGGCCGAAGACTGTGGCCGAGTTGGAGGGCGTTTTCGCGGGTGCCAAGACGCTGATCTGGAACGGGCCGCTCGGGGCTTTCGAGATCAAGCCCTTCGATGCCGCGACCAATGCGGCGGCGAAGGCTGCGGCGCGGCTGACCAAGGCGGGGTCGCTGGTGTCGGTCGCGGGGGGCGGCGATACGGTGTCGGCGCTGAACGCTGCGGGGGCGGCGGGGGATTTCACCTTTATCTCGACGGCGGGCGGGGCTTTCCTTGAATGGATGGAGGGCAAGGAATTGCCCGGTGTCGCGGCCCTGATGGGGTGAGGGCGGCGCCTTCGTAGGGTGCGCACGCGTTGCGCACCTTGGCCCGTGACGAAATGGTGCGCAGCGAGTGCGCACCCTACCCCGTGACCAATTCGTGTGGAACGGGGCGCGAATGCTGGACGGGGCGGGATTTTCGCCCGATGATTGCGCTAACAGGTTTGCGCCTGCCTTCGCGCTTCGTTTATGGGCTTTGCAGGCCCGTCCAGCAAAAGGAACCCGATATGCGTGCGTCGAAAACCGTCCAGAAGATCCTTTCGAATTACGAAGGCGAAACCCCCGGCGTGAAGGCGAACCTCTGCCGCATGCTGATGGAGGGGAAACTGGGCGGCACGGGCAAGATGATCATCCTGCCGGTGGACCAAGGGTTCGAACACGGGCCCGCGCGGTCATTCGCGGTGAACGCGGGCGGCTATGATCCGCATTACCACTATCAACTCGCCATCGACGCAGGCCTTTCGGCCTATGCCGCACCGCTCGCCAATCTGGAGGCGGGGTCGGATACCTTTGCGGGGCAAATCCCGACGATCCTCAAGATGAACCACGCCAACAGCCTGATGTCGAACACGGCGGGCAAGAACCAGGCGGTGGTGGCATCGGTGCAGGACGCGCTGCGGCTGGGCTGTTCGGCCATCGGCTTCACGATCTATCCGGGGTCGGACATGGCGCTTGATATGTATGAAGAGATCAAGGAGTTGCGCGCCGAAGCCGCCGCCTGCGGCATCGCCACGGTGATCTGGTCCTATCCGCGCGGCGAGGCGATTTCGAAAGAGGGCGAGACGGCCTTCGACATCACCGCCTATGCCGCCCATATCGCCGCCATGCTGGGCGCGCATATCATCAAGGTGAAGCTGCCGACCGATTTCCTTGAACAGGACGAGGCGAAGAAGGTCTATCTCAAGCAGCAGATCGACGGGTCGACCATGCCCGCCCGCGTGCGCCACATCGTCGACGCCTGCTTCGCCGGTCGCCGGATCGTCGTCTTTTCGGGCGGCGCGGCCAAGGGCGAGGATGCGGTCTATGACGACGCCCGCGCCATCCGCGACGGTGGCGGCAACGGGTCGATCATCGGGCGCAACAGCTTCCAGCGCCCGCGTGCCGATGCGCTGGCGATGCTGTCGAAACTGGTCGACATCTACAAGGGACGGGGCTGACCCACCCGCAGGCGGCTACCTGTGGTGGCCGCCCCACCCCCTTCGGGTTGACGGAATCGGCAGGGTGGGCAATGCTTGCCCTGTGGCGCGAAAGACTCAGCCGCGCTTGTGCCTTAGCCAGTGATTCGATTGGGGATTCACAGCCCGATTCGGTTGTGGAAGATTCACCCTACCCGCCCGCAGAAGGCGGAGACCGAACGGAACGAAGGCAGGCAGATGAGCACCCAGACGGCGCGCACCTCACTTGGCGCAACGATCTATTTCCTGATGGCGCTTTCGCTTGGCAGTTATTTCACCTTTGCCGCCGTGCAGGGCGATTATGGTGTGTTCCGTCAGGTCGAGATTTCCGCCGAAGCCGAAGCGTTGAAGGCCGAGCGCGACAAGCTCGCCTCCGATCTTGCGGAAATGCAGAACAAGACCAAGCGGTTGTCCGACGATTATCTTGACCTCGACCTGCTCGACGAACAAGCGCGCGAGGTTCTGGGCTATGTCCGCGCCGACGAGATCGTGATCCGCTAAGCCCTTCCGAAACCGCATGGCAGCTATGCGCCGGCCCCGCCCAAGGGCCGGTTTTTTGTTTTGACCCAATAATCTCCGATATTGTATGGGTCGTTTAACGTTGAACTATTTTGCCAACGATGGGAGGAGCCCAAGATGGCCACCAAGAAAGCGCCGGATCGACCGAACGCCTCGAAGGAAGAGTTGCTGAAATATTACCGCGAGATGCTGCTCATCCGCCGGTTCGAGGAAAAGGCGGGCCAGCTTTACGGCATGGGTCTGATCGGCGGCTTCTGCCATCTTTACATCGGGCAGGAAGCGGTGGTCGTGGGGCTGGAAGCCGCGACGAAAGAGGGCGACAAGCGCATCACCTCGTATCGCGACCACGGGCATATGCTGGCCTGCGGCATGGATGCCAAGGGCGTCATGGCGGAACTGACGGGGCGCATCGGCGGCTATTCCAAGGGGAAGGGCGGCTCGATGCACATGTTCAGCAAGGAGCGCCACTTCTACGGCGGTCACGGCATCGTCGGCGCACAGGTGCCGCTGGGTGCGGGTCTGGCCTTCGCGGACAAATACCTTGGCAACGACAACGTGACCTTCGCCTATTTCGGCGATGGTGCGGCCAACCAGGGGCAGGTCTACGAGACTTACAACATGGCCGAGCTTTGGAACCTGCCGGTCGTCTTCGTCATCGAGAACAACCAATATGCGATGGGGACGAGCGTGAAGCGTTCGACCAAGTCGCCCTCGCTTTGGGAACGCGGTGCCGCCTATGGCATCAAGGGCGAAGCCGTGGACGGCATGGACGTTCTGGCGGTCAAGGCTGCGGGCGAAAAGGCGGTTGCCGCCTGCCGCGCGGGTCAGGGCCCCTATATCCTTGAAATGATGACCTACCGCTATCGCGGCCACTCCATGTCGGACCCGGCGAAGTATCGGACCCGCGAGGAAGTGGAGAAGATGCGCTCGGAAAAGGACGCCATCGAACATGTGCGCGACCTGCTGCTGACCGGCGGACTTGCGTCTGACGACGAGCTGAAGGCCATCGACCGCGACATCAAGGCCATCGTCAACGAAAGCGCCGATTTCGCCAAGGAAAGCCCCGAACCGCCGCTCGAAGAGCTGTGGACGGATATCTACGCGTAAGGGAGGAGAAAGACATGGCAACCCAAGTTCTGATGCCCGCGCTTTCTCCGACGATGGAGGAAGGCACCTTGGCCAAATGGCTGGTCAAGGAAGGCGATACGGTCAAATCCGGCCAGATCATCGCCGAGATCGAAACCGACAAGGCGACGATGGAATTCGAAGCCGTCGATGAAGGCACGGTGGGCAAGCTGCTCGTCGCCGAAGGCACCGCGGGCGTGAAGGTGAACACCCCCATCGCCGTGCTGGTCGAAGACGGCGAAAGCGCCGATGCGGCCCCCGTGGCGACTGCCCCCGCGGCTGCCCCCGTGGCTGCTGCGGCATCGGCCCCCGCCGTTGCCGCCGCCCCTGCCCCCGCCCCCGTGGCGGCGGCTGGCTGGCCGCACAGCGACCTGCCCGAAGGCGTGCCGACGAAGACCATGACCGTGCGGGAAGCCCTGCGCGAGGCGATGGCCGAAGAGATGCGGGCCAACCCCAACGTCTTCCTGATGGGGGAAGAGGTCGGCGAATACCAGGGCGCCTACAAGATTTCCCAAGGGCTGCTCGACGAATTCGGCCCGAAGCGCGTGGTGGACACGCCGATCACCGAACACGGCTTTGCCGGTATCGCGGTGGGCGCAAGCTGGGGCGGGCTGAACCCGATCGTCGAGTTCATGACCTTCAACTTCGCCATGCAGGCCATCGACCACATCATCAACTCGGCCGCCAAGACGCTTTACATGTCGGGCGGGCAGATGGGTTCGCCCATCGTGTTCCGTGGCCCGAACGGTGCCGCCGCCCGCGTTGGTGCGCAGCACAGCCAGGACTACGCCGCGTGGTATGCCGCCATTCCGGGCATCCGGGTCTGCATGCCCTATTCGGCGACGGATGCCAAAGGTCTGCTGAAATCGGCGATCCGCGACCCGAACCCCGTGATCTTCCTTGAAAACGAGATCCTTTACGGGCGCTCCTTCGAGGTGCCGGCAGAGGGCGATTTCACCATCCCCTTCGGCAAGGCGTCGATCCTGCGGGCGGGGACGGATGTGACCATCGTCTCCTTCGGCATCGGCCTGACCTATTCGCTGCAAGCGGCGGAAGAGCTGGCCAAAGAGGGCATCAGCGCCGAGGTGATCAACCTGCGGACCCTGCGCCCCATCGACTATGACACGGTGCTGGCTTCGGTGATGAAGACCAACCGCTGCGTCACGGTGGAAGAGGGCTTCCCCGTCGGCTCCATCGGCAACCATATCGCGGCGACCATCATGCAAAAGGCGTTCGACCATCTCGACGCGCCGGTCGTGAACTGCACCGGCAAGGACGTTCCGATGCCCTATGCCGCGAACCTTGAAAAGCTCGCGCTCACGACGACCGCCGAAGTGGTCGCCGCCGTCAAATCCGTCTGCTACCGCTAAGGAGGGGCATCATGGCAACCGAAATCCTGATGCCCGCGCTTTCCCCGACGATGGAGGAAGGCACGCTGGCGAAATGGCTGGTCAAAGAGGGTGATGTGGTCAAATCCGGCCAGATCATCGCCGAGATCGAGACCGACAAGGCGACGATGGAGTTCGAAGCGGTGGATGAGGGCAAGATCGGCCGCATCCTGATCGCCGAGGGCACCGCAGGGGTCAAGGTGAACACCCCCATCGCCGTGCTTCTGGAAGAGGGCGATGCCGCCGACGCGGCCCCTGCCCCCGCCAAGGCTGCGGCCCCCGCAGCGGCAGCTCCTGTTGCCGCGCCTGCGGCAGCAGCGGTCCCTGCCCCCGCCGCCCCCGTGGCGGCTGGCGGCGCGCGGGTCTTCGCCTCGCCCCTCGCCCGTCGCATCGCGGCGGAAAAAGGGTTGGACCTGACCAAGGTGCAAGGCTCCGGCCCGCATGGCCGCATCGTCAAGGCGGATGTCGAAGGGGCGAAGCCCGTGGCGGCGGCGCCTGCCGTTGCAGCGGCGGCCCCCGCACCTGCGGCGGCTCCCGCGGCCTCCATGCCCACGGGCATGGGTGCGGAAACCGTGATGAAGATGTATGCCGACCGCGCTTACGAGGAAGTCACCCTCGACGGCATGCGCCGCACCATCGCGGCCCGCCTGACTGAAGCGAAGCAGACCATCCCGCATTTCTACCTGCGTCGGGATGTGAAGCTCGACAACCTCATGGCCTTCCGCGAGCAGCTCAACAAGCAACTCGAAGCGCGGGGCGTGAAGCTGTCGGTCAACGACTTCATCATCAAGGCGAGCGCTTTGGCGCTGCAAGCCGTGCCGAATGCCAATGCCGTCTGGGCGGGCGACCGCATCCTGCGGATCAAGCCTTCGGACGTGGCGGTGGCTGTCGCCATCGACGGCGGGCTGTTCACGCCGGTTCTGAAAGACGCACATCAGAAGTCGCTGTCGACGCTGTCGGCGGAAATGAAGGATTTGGCGACTCGCGCCAAGACCAAGAAGCTTGCCCCGCATGAATATCAGGGCGGCAGCTTCGCGATCTCGAACCTCGGCATGTTCGGCATCGACAACTTCGACGCCGTCATCAACCCGCCGCACGGGTCGATTCTGGCCGTGGGTGCAGGGGTGAAGAAGCCCGTGGTGCTGAAGGACGGCTCGCTTGGCGTGGCGACGGTCATGTCCATGACGCTGTCGGTCGATCACCGCGTGATCGACGGGGCGCTTGGCGCGCAGTTCCTGCAAGCGATCGTCGACAATCTGGAAAACCCGATGGCGATGCTGGCCTGATCCAGAGGCCAGAAACAAAAAAGCCGCCGGAAGCAATAGCTTCCGGCGGCTTCTTCATGTGATCGGATTATTCGCCCTGAACGGCGGCGAAGCGGTGGTCCATGCTGACCGAAGGCTGGTCGCAGCCCGCCTCGCCCACGATCCGCGCCGGCACGCCCGCCACGGTCTTGCACGGCGGCACATCGGCCAGCACCACCGACCCCGCCGCGATCCGCGTGCAATGGCCGATGTGGATATTGCCCAGAACCTTGGCCCCCGCCCCGATCAGCACGCCATTGCCGATCTTGGGGTGGCGGTCGCCATCCTCTTTCCCCGTCCCGCCCAGCGTGACGGAATGGAGCATCGAGACATTGTCCCCCACCACCGCCGTCTCGCCGATGACGATGGAATGAGCGTGGTCGATCATGATCCCCTTGCCGATCTTTGCCGCAGGGTGGATGTCGACGCCGAACACCTCGGACACCCGCATCTGCACGAAATAGGACAGGTCCGACCGCCCCTGCTGCCAAAGCCAATGGCCGACGCGGTAAGCCTGCACCGCCTGATAGCCCTTGAAGAACAGGATCGGCTGCAGATAGCGGTGGCATGCGGGGTCGCGGTCGTAAACCGCCATCAGGTCGGCCCGCGCCGAAGCACCCAGTTCGGGATCGACGGCATAGGCCTCGTCGGCAATCTCGCGCAGGATCTGCTCGCTCATCTCTCCGCTCGCAAGCTTGAGCGAGAAGCGATAGGCCAGCGCCCGCTCCATCGAGGAATGGTGCAGAAGCGAGGAATGGATCAACCCGCCCAGAAGCGGTTCCTGCCGGATCGCCTCATGCGCCTCGGTGCAGACGCGGGCCCAGACCGGATCTATCGTGCTCAGTTTCGGCTGGATTTCGGCCATGTGCTGCCTCCGCGTTCAGGAAATTCATTCTACCATATAGCGGGACCGCAGGACAGTCCAAGCGTTCCGCCCGCCAATGCGCAAGCGCGGCACAGGCCACGCCCAGCGCGGCAAGGCCATCGGGCGACCAGTCCGACAGCATCACCGCCCCCTCGGCATAGGCCCGCGACATGAGGCTGCCATTGCCCCAGCGCGGATGCAGGCGGTGATGCCGCTTCATGAAGGAATGCGCCGCATGCGCCTCGTGACACAGGCGAAGCGCGCGGCAGAAGCCGTCGTGCCGCCCCCGCACCGCACCCGCAAGGGCGAGCACGTCGCCCGCCTGAACCCGCCGCATCAGAACACCGCAATCCCGCGGAAGGGGCCGGTGCCGAAACGGTCGGATTGCTGCGCCACCGAAAGCACTGCCCCTGCCCCGTCGGCCAGACGCATCGCCGCGCCATAGGTCCAACGCGGCTCGGCAAGCGTGACTTGCCGCAGGATCGACCCGTCCACCGCCGTGACCCTCAGCACATAGGCTTCGCGCTCTTCGCCCAGGGGCACTTCGGCAGATATCCAGGAATCGCCATCCAACCGCGTGCGCCGCACCCAGGTGATCGACCGGTCCCCACCGGACGCCACCGCCCGCAGATGGGCAACGGGATAGGGGCGCAGGCCGTTTCCGGCGAAAGCCTCGGAACGCGTGACGACCGACGGATCGGCATATCCGCGCAAGGCCGCGCCGATCCGCCACGTCCGCGCCAGACCCCGCGTTTCCGGCGCAACGTCAAGCTGCTGCAAGGCGCGGTCGATCAGCACCACCTTGCTTCCCACAGGCCAGACCGCCGGCATGACGCCATCGGTCCCGCATTGCCCGCGCAGACGCAAGGACACCTCCCATGTGTCGGGGGCCACCAGAACGGCTGCCGCGAACTGGAACACCTCCCAGCGGTCGGCGCTGCCGTCGCCGATGGCGGCAAGGTTCGCCCCGTTCAGAACCGAAAGCGCCGGAGCCGACGCCAGCGCCCCGCCCTCGAAGGCGACGCGCAACGGCTCGCCCCGATCCCAAAGCCCGCTGCGCGCCGCCAGAAGCGGCGTTTCCGTCACCCCGATCGTCGCGGGGGCGGTCAGGATGGACTCCAGCGCGAAATCGTCCTCGCCCCCCGAAACCCAGACCGCCACGCGCCCGGGCCAGGGGTCCGCCGCCACCGCGACATGCGGTGCATGGGGCACCTCGCTTCCCTTCAGCAACGGCAGGTCGAGAAACAGCGGGAAAACCTCCGCCGGTGCCGCAAAGGCCGCAAGGGTCGCAGCCTCCGCCGTCGTCGGGGCCGGCACATAGACGCCCGGCTCGACCCGCACCGCCTCAACGCCCAGGGCGTCGGCCTGCTCCAGCCGGTCGATGCGCCAGCGTTGGCCGGCGAATCCGAAAACATCTCCCGCGCCCAGCGCCGCAAGCGAAGGCGGCAGCGTCAGCCGCAGGGAGTCGCGCCCGACCCTGCTTTCCGCAAGCCAGCGTTCCGCGATCCCCCGCGCCTCGGCGGCAAGAAGCACCAGCGGAACCTCCTGATCGGCGGCCCGCCCCTCGGCAAGGGCGGGATGCGCAGCCTCTGTCACCCGTGCCGCGTAATCCGCCTCCGCCTCCACGAAGCTGACGCGAAGCCGCCCGATCATCTCTGCCGCCGAACCGAGCGTGATGTCGAAATCCTCCTCGCCGCCGTCGACAAGGCGCTCCGCCGTCAAGACCCGTTTCACCCCCGCGTCGCGGCTGCGGAACACCAGCGTGCCGTCCCGTTCATACGCGTCGAACCCCGCCGCCAGCATCAAGGGCTGCAGTGCCCCCCGCCCCGTCCCGCCTGCATCCAGCGCATAGCCCCGCACAAGCCCGTTCAGCCCCGAAAGGTCCACATCGCCGATCCCCGCCCTCTCGGCCAGTTCCGCCACCACCGCCGCAAGGGGCTGGGTCGAGACACGCCCGTTGAGCCAGTGCCCGCGGTCGTAGTTCCCCGCATCCCCCCAAAGGTCGCTCCGCCCCGGAAAGAACGGAAACGGCCGCGCGTCCCAGGCCCAGGCATGCGCATGGTCCATATCCACCATCGGCCCGCCATACAGCGCCGAAACGGGATTGTGCGCGGGATCGGCCCAATAGGCCGCCATCGCCCGGTAGTATTGCATCTGCGCCAGATCGTCCCGCATGGCGCGGCTTGCACGCGGAAGCGCGGATTCGGACGAATTCGCGTCGAGGAAAAGGTTGGGCTGGTTCGTCGCCCGATCAAGCGCCGCGCAGCCGTATTCGGTGAAGCGGATCGGCTTCGACGCGGGAACCCAGGCAGTCGGAACCTCCGACCGCTGGCCGTCGATCCTTTCGTGATGGGCATGCGACCACCACCCGTGCAGGTCCTTCACCCGCCAGACCCACGGCTCGCCCTGATCGTCCGCAATCGGCAACCGCCGCTGCGCCGCCACGCCCTCGGGCGAATCGTAATACCAGTCGAACCCTTCGCCCCCCGCGATATTGGCCGCAAGATACCCAAGGTCGTACGGTCCGCCCCGATCCGCCTGCGCCTCGCCCTCGCGCCAGTCGGACACGGGCATGTAATTGTCGATCCCGATGAAATCTATGTTCGCGTCCGCCCAAAGCGGATCAAGCTGGAAGTAGCGGTTCCCGCCTTCGGAAAGACCTGCATATTCCGACCAGTCCGCCGCATAGCTGATCTTCACCGCAGGGCCGAGGATCGCCCGCACATCCGCAGCAAGGTCGCGCAGCGCGGCCACGGCGGGAAAGCTGTCACCCGCACCGCGTATGGCGGTCAGGCCGCGGAACTCCGACCCGATGCAAAAGGCATCGACACCGCCCGCCAGCGCGCAAAGCTTCGCGTAATGCAGGATGAAACGGCGAAAGCCCCAGTCTTGCGCCGGACCGGAATAGGTCACGGCCCCGCCCGACACTCCGAACTGCCCCGCCTGTGCCTGCCCGAAAAAGGCCGCGACCTCTGCCTCTGCGGCAGCCGTACGGTCAGGACTTCCCTCACGGCCCGGCGCAAGCGACAGCGTGATCCGTCCGCGCCAGGGCAACGCGGGCTGCGTCTCGGCACCGGTCCACGGATCAGGCAGGCTGTTGCCCGCGATCTGGTCCATCAGCACGAAGGGATAGAACATCACCTCCTGCCCGCCCGCGCGGATGGCGCGGATGGCCTCGATCACCGCCGCATCGGCGGGCGTTCCGCCATAAAGCGATTTGCCCCCGACCTTGGGCACCTCTGCCGCCGCGGCGCGGGCAATCCCGCCCGACCGCCACGGCATGCCCTTCCCGTCGATGGCGCGCTGCTCCACCTTGGGCCGCACCGTGCAGGACCCGCAGCGCAGATCGTCCCCGAACCACGACACCACGAGCGAGACGGACCCGACCGAAGGCACCTCCTCGCGCAACTGGGCCAAAGACAGCGCGAAATCGGTAAGCCCCGTCGGCGTGTTCACATTGGCCGTCCGCCCGGCAGCCAGCCCGGTGGCATAGCGCACGGGCGTCGTCGCCAGCGCGTATTCCCCCGTCCCCGGTATCAGCGCGACCCCCGACAGCGCAGGCGCAAAGGCAGGCAGCCCGTCCACCGCAGCCCCCTGCGCCTGCCGGAACACCTCGAACGAGAATTGCGGCACGCGATTGCCGAACTCGCCCAAGGGCAAGTCCTCGAACACGACATAGGCCGTTCCGCGATAGGCGGGTGCGGCCTCGCCCCCCGTGGCTGCCGCAACTGCGGGATCGGGCATCTGCGTCTCGGTCCCCGGATAGAGCCGCATGCCAAGGCGCGTGGCATCCACTTCCACCCCGTCGGCCCAGACCCGCCCCACGCGCAGCACCTCGCCCTCGCAAAGCGCAATCGCAACGCTGACGCTGTAACTGAACTCGACCGAGGACGGCTGCGGCGTCCCCTTGCCCGATCCGCCGCCCCCGCGCCCCACCCGACGTTCGGTGTAATCCGAAGCCCAGATCACCTGCCCGCCAAGACGCACCCGCCCCCAGACCAGCGGCAGGCTCGCGCCTTCGCCCGCCCCCATCAGCCGTAACCTGTCGATACGGCCCGTCTGCACGGGTTCCGCCCCCGCTCCCAGAATGCGCTGGTCGATGGCGCGGCCCAATGTGGCCCCCACGGCCCGACCGATCACGGCCCCGCCCAGCCCCAGAACCGTGCCGCCGAAACCGGCACCGACCGCCGCCCCCGCTGCCGACAAGACAAGCGTAGCCATTCCGTCACCTCGAAATAAGGGAAATCAGTTTTCCGGAAAGCGGAACATCCCCGCGACCCGCCGCCGCCACGGCGCCGAAAGCGGGCTTTCGACGACACCGTGCCCGCTATAGGCGTGAACGAACCACGCCGCCTCGTCCTGCACTTTGGTCAGGATGCCCAGATGCTTGGCAACCGCACCCTCGCGCATGCGGAACAGCAGCACGGTCCCCGCCTCGAAGCGCGCATCGGGCAGCAGCCAGCGCAAGGCGGCCGCATGCAGGTCTTCGCGCCCCGCCGCCTCGGACCAGTCGGGCGAATAGGCCGGCACGGGTTCCGGCTCTTCGCCCACCACCTCGCGCCACACACCGCGCAACAGGCCGAGACAATCCGCCCCCGCCCCCCGCACACTCGCCTGATGCAGATAGGGCGTCCCGATCCAGCCCCGCGCTGCCATGACGACCGCCGACATCAGCCGACACTCCGCTGCGGGCTGGCGGCAAGCCAATCCTCGCCCGGCACATCGGGAAATCCGCGGAAATTGGCGAAATTGTCGAATTTGCTGCGGCATGTCTCGGCGCGCTTGTCGCATCCCGCGACCAGTTGCACGCGGTCGCCCGACGCCACCGCTGCCCCGAACTCCTGCCACAACTCCACCACACGCGACGCCCCCGCCAGCCTGTCCGACTTGACCCAGCCCCGCAGGCCCGCGCCTGCCCCGTCCAGCACAAGGCAGGTGCCCCGCTCGAACCATCCCGGCTCGAAGCCCGCGACCTCTCCCGGCACCAGAACGGCACCCTGCACAGCCTCCAGCGTGAACGTCCCGCCATAACCCGCCGAGCCAAGGTCGAACCCGCAGCGCGCATCGCCAAGGGCCGCATCGCATCCCGCCTGGATCACCCGCCCCGTCGGGCGGTTCAGCGCCTCGGCCAGCCCGCGCAGTTCCGCACGGAACCCGCCCGCGCCATGCGCCACCTCGCCCAGATGCCCGCGAAAGCGCAGCATCCGCGCGTCGGGAGCGGCCCAGTTCACCAGCCAGCAGCGCACCTCGGCCCCGTCATAGCGTCCCGCCCGCAAATCCGCCTCTGTCACGGCGGCATCCGACAGCGCACCCACGGCCTCGGTATTGTCCACCGACAGACCTGTCGTCTGCTCCAGCGCCCGCGCCGTAAGTCCCGTGCCCGCACGGAACGCCACCCCGTCAAAGGTCAGATCGCGGTCATGGTCGGTAAAGCCAAGCACCACCCCGTCCCTGCGCACCAGCGCCCAGCACAGGCAGGTTGTCGTGATCCCGCCCGCCAAATGGTCGATCAGGCTCATACCCGCACCTCCACCACCGGCACCTGCGGCACATCCCCCGCACGGAACGACGCGACGGAAACCTGGATCGAGTCCGTATCGAACCGCGCCGGCACGTCGAATTCGAACCCCGCCGTCACCGCAACCCCCACATCCGGCGGCACGGCAAACGTCACCAGCCCCGTCTGGCAATCGACGCTGAATTCAAGGCTCTCCACCTTGTCATCCCCCGCCACCGCCACCACGACCGACCCGGGCACGGGTTTGACGATGGGCCGCACATAAGGCTCGCCCGCAGGATCATAGGTCTTGGCCAGCCCGAAGACCGTCTCCACCCCGTCCCCCGTCCCGATCCTCTGGTCGAGCGGCGTGATCGCCTTGGACGGCGCCGAGGAGCGGTAATCCGCCCAATCCTTCCAGCGGAACCCGTAAAGCCGCCCCCGCCGCGCCTCGAAAAAGGCGATCAGCGCCTCCACATCGTCAAGCGAGCGCAACCCCAGCCCCGCGTCATAGCGCCTGCGCGAATGCGCCCAGGGCGTATTGCGCTCCTCGAACCCGTTCGCCAGCGTCACCACCTGCGTCCGCCGCTCCGGCCCGCCGGTCGACCCGAAACTCAGGTTCGCCGGAAACCGCACCTCGTGAAATGCCATGCTCACCCCTCACCTGTTCCGCTGCCCGCGTGCCAGCGCCCGCGAGGCCTGCGCCGCGATCTGGGCCTGACTGCGCTGGAAACCCTGCACATCGGGCGTTGCGATGTTCATCACCACCGTGACGGGCCGTCCCCCGCCGCCTGCCTGCACGCCAAGCCGCCCGTCCGGCCCGCGGGCCAGCGGCATGATCGCCTCCGGCCCCGCCTCGCCCATCAACCCGCGCCCGCCGCGCATGGCAAAGCCCGTGGGCTGCGCCACCACGCCCCCCTTGGCAAAGGGCATCACCCGCCCGTCCGAAAACGCGCCCCCCTTGGCAAAGCCCAAAGCCCCGCCAAGCGCACCCGCCACCGTCTCCGCCAATGCCCCGCCCAGCGCGTTCTGCACCGGCTTCATCGCGATGCCGTAAACCGAATTGACCATCGTCTGCGCCACCTGCTTCAGCGCATCCGACAGCCGCATCCCGTCAAAGACCACGCCGTCGAAAGCCCGCCGCAACCCGCCGGCAAGGCCCGCCGAAAGCGTGTTCACCTCGCGCCCGGTGAACACCAGCGTCTCGCCCATCCGCGCGATTTCCGCGTCAAAAGCTGCCGTCACCCCCGCCGCCGCGCCCATCCGCACCTCGAGCGCCGCGATCTGCTCGGCCAGCGTGTCGATCTCGCCCATTCCCGCCCCTCCCGTCAGGGTATGCGGCGGCCAGTTCCTCCAGCCGCGCCCGCGTCAGGGGCGGAGCCGCAAGCTCCGCCCCCAGCATCATCCGCAATTCCGCAGGCGTCAGCGCCCAGAACTCGGCAGGCCGCAGGCCAAGGCCACCCAGCCCCGCCCGCATCAGCCCCGCCCAGTCGAACCCGCTCATTCCGCCCGCCCGAAGGCCCGCGCCAGCAACTCTGCCGCGATCCGCGCCGCAGCGACCGCACCGCCGCCGATCTCGGCACTCAGCAGGTCCGCCGCCGTCCCGCGCCACCCGCCGCCGCGCAGGCCCGCCACGACCAGCGCCAGCACATCCCGCGACGACACCCGCCCCGCCTCGAACCGCTGCACAAGGTCCACCAGCGTCTCGGCCCCCAGAGCTGCCTCCAGCTCGGCCAGCGCGCCAAGCGTCAGCTTGGCCACCCGCACCTCGCCATCCAGCGTGACCTCGACCTCTCCCGCCCAAGCGTTCGCCATCAGAGCGCCGTGAACGTCAGCACACCGGCCGAGGCGAGCGACAATTCATAACTCGCCTCGCCATTGTGGCTGCCCGCATATTCGATGGCGGTGATCTGGAACGCCCCCTCCACCACGCCGAAATCGGGGATCACCACCTGGAACAGCGGCACTTCCCCGTCGAAAAAGATCTGCCGCGCCCGCTCGTCGGTATTGGCGTCACGGAACACCCCCGACCCGCTGATCGCCGCCGTCTTGACGCCCGCGCCCGCCAGCAATTCGCGCCAGCCCCCCGCGCTTTCAAGGCTCGTCACATCCACCGTCTCGGCATTGAAACTGATCCGCGTGGCGCGCAGCCCCGCCACCGTCTCGAACTGCCCGTCTCCCGTCAGATCGACCTTGATCAAAAGGTCTTTGCCGTTCTGCACCGCCATGATCCGCCTCCTTACACTTCAACCCGCGCGCGGAAGGTCAGGTCGATGCGCCGCACCTCCCCGTCCTCCAGCCGCCGCGCCACCGCCTTCTGGAATTCGATCCCGACCAGACGCCCCACGGTCAGCGGCACGTCCGCCCCCGCCAAAGCCTCCGACACCGCAACCGCCACCGACTTCGCCGCCAGAAACCCCGTGGCATCCGAAATCACGCTCACCACCAGCCGATGCTCCGCCCCGTCCCCGCTCAGGTCCGACGCGTCGCGCACCTCTTCCGGTCCCAGCAGGACGAATGTTCCCGCCCCGCCCCCCGCAGGCACGGCGTCAAGCACCATTACCCCCGCAAGGTCCGGCCATCCCGTCAGCCGCTGGAACACTGCCGCCTGCAAGGCCGCCGCCGCCGCATAGCTCATGTCCGCACCTCCTCGGTGGCGTGACAGGTCAGGTAAACCCCCCGCAAATCGCGCTCGGCCACGGCATCGATGCGGAAGATGCGGCTTGCATCGCGCAATCGCTGCCCCGCCTCGGGTCGCCCCGCCATGCCCACCGGCACGGCACGCAGCGTGATGCGATAGGCCGTGGCCGACACCACCGTCTCCACACCGCCCGCCTCACGCCCGGCACCTGCGACCACCTCGGCCCAAACCGTGCCAAGCGTCGTCCAGACCGTCGCAAAGCCCCCCGCGCCATCCGGCACCTGTGCCGGAGCCTCCAGCACCAACCGCCGCCCCAGATGCACACGGTTCATGCCTGCCCCCCGCCCAGAACGCGCACGATCCGCCACCGCCCGATCAGGCTTTGCACCGCCAGCGGCAGCCCCGCCCGCGTGCCATCCTCGATCCGCGCCTCGTAGAACTCCGCCGCCAGCAGAAGCACGGCCTGGCCCAGGTCCGCCGGAACCGCCGCCCAATCGGCACCGAAGCCCGCGTCGAAGACCACCTCGACCGCCCCGCCAGTGGGGATGGCGGGCAAGGTCCCCGACCGCGCCGCAAGCTTCGGGCGATGCGCATCCGCCACCAGCCGGAACCCGCCCGCAGGCAGCACGACCCGCACGCCCTCCGCATCGACGAGGGCCACCTCGACCAGCCCCGCCACGGGCGCCACGGGCAAGGCCTGCATTTCGGCCCCGCGCCACGCCTCCAGCACCAGCCGGAAGCGCCGCGCCACCAGCACCTTGCCGATCCGCCCTTCGATCGCCGCCACCGCCGCCCGCAGATGCGCGGCCAGAAGCCCGTCCTGCAACCCCTCGGTCCCGAACCCCGTGCCAAGCCGCAGATGGTCGCGGAACGCCGCGACCGGCAGCGCCGCATCCGGCACCGCCCCCAATTCATCCAGCCGCATCCGCGCCCCCAAGATTGATGAAAACCGCCCGGCCCCGCACGGGACCGGGCCTGACCGCACTTACGACGCCGCGATCTTCAAGAGCTTGATCGCCGCATAATCGGTGATGTCCCCGCCCACGCGCTTGGAGGCATAGAACAGCACATGCGGCTTGGCGCTGAACGGATCGCGCAGGATGCGCAGGTCGGGACGTTCCGCGATGGTGTAGCCCGCACGGAAATCGCCGAAGGCGATGGCGAAAGCCCCCGCCGCGATGTCCGGCATGTCCTCGCAGATCAGCACGGCATAGCCCATCAGCCGCGCCGGTTCGGCGGCGGCAAGACCGTCCGACCACAGGAAGCGCCCGTCCGCATCCTTCATCTTGCGCACCGCGCCCGCGGTTTTCGAGTTCATCACGAAGGTCGCATTGGCGCGATACTCCGCCCCCAGCGCATAGACGAGGGTGATGATGCAATCCGCCGGATTGGACGCCGCAAAGTCCGCCGCCGCCCCCGTCGCCACATAGCCAAGGCTTCCCCAGGCCCAAGTGCCATTGGCCACCTTGGCCGCCGTCAGGAACCCCTTGGGCTTGTCCACCCCGTCCCCGCCCACAAAGGCCGCCGATTCCGCCCGCAGGAAGCGCGTGGCGATCTTGCCGGCAAGCCAGCCCTCCACGTCAAAGGCGCTGTCGTCCAGCAGACGCTGGCTCGCCTTGGGCATGGCCGACAGTTCGTGCAGCGGGATCGACACGCGCTCCAGCGTCGGCGTCGCCGTCTCGCCCACCGCCGCGGCTTCCGTGGCCCAGCCCGAACCGACCTCCGAACGGTCGATCAGCACGTCGAAAGACGCCGCCTCCACCTGCACCACCTGCGCGATGGCGCGGATCGACGAGGTGGAGACCAGCATCGACCGGATCGTGTCGGCGGTCTGCGGATCGACCAGATAGCCGCCATCCGCCGCCACCGCCGTGCCCATCGCCTTGCCTTCCAGCACCAGCCCGCGCAAGCCGTCATCGTCACCCGAGCGCAGGTAGGCGTCGAACGCCTTCTGGTGCGGCGCGGCCTGCTCGCCCCCCGCCAGAACCGGGCGACCATAGCCCGCCATCTTGGCACCCAGCTTGCCGACCCGTTCGTCCTGCTCTTGCAACCGCATCTTCACATCTCCCCGAAAAGTACTGAATTCGCTCAAGAAACCGTCAAGCGCCGATTTCACCTCGGCAGCCGCCATCATGCCGCGCAGCGCATCGCTGCCGGCCCCGTCCGTGGTCGTTCCCATTCCTCACCTCGCTTGGAAAAATCGCGCCTAACGCGCCGCCATCACGGCCTGCGCGCGTCTGAACGCAGCCGCCATCTCTGTCATGACTTCATCCGCCTTGGCCGAAACCCGCGCCTCGGCCAGCATGGGAAAGGTCACGAGCGACACTTCCCAAAGGTCCAGCTCCGCCAGCAACCGCTGCCCCTTGCCGTCCCGCTCGGCCCGCAGGGTGCGGTAGCCGATGGACAGCCCGTCGATGGCCCCCGCCGCCAGCAGCGCCGCCGCCTCGCGCCCCTGCGCAAGCTCGGTCAGGATGCGCCCCTTGACCCGCAGACCCACTGCATCCTCGGCCACCTCGTCCCAGATGCCGATGGGCTGCGCGGGATCGTGCTGCCACAGCATCCGCACCCTCCGCCCCTCGCGTGCCATGCGCTTCAGGCTCGCGCCATAGGCACCGGCCAAGACGACATCCCCGCCCTGATCCCTGACACCAAAGACCGAGGCATAGCCCTCGACCCGCGCCCCGTCGACCACCAGCCCCGCGTCAGGCCGATGGAACTTCCGCTCCAACCCGTCCATCACTTCAACCCCGCTTGCAGCAAGGCTTCGACCCCTTGCGCCAACAAAAACCCCGCCACGCCGTAAACCCCCAGCCAGACCCGCTTTTCCAGCCGCTCCAGCGACGTCTCGATCTGCCGCAACCGGAAATCGAGCGCGTTCCACCGCTCTTCCGACACGCGCTCGTTCGCCTCGATCCGCGCCGTGGCCGCGTCGAAACTGTCGAACAGGAACCGCGACCCGCCCAAGGGCGGCTTCATGCACCGCCCTCGAGCGGCGGCAGACCCAGCGCCACCCGCTTCTCGGCGGCGGTCAGGAAATCCGCCGCCGCCACCCGCGCCCAAGCGGCGTCACGTTCCACGGCAAGGGCCGGCACCTGATCCAGATCGGGCCGCAGCTCCACCGCCTCGCCGGTAAAGACCGAAAGCCAGTGCGACACCGAAGCCGTCACCCGCGCCGCCAGCGGCAACACGGTCAGCCGGTAGAACGCACGGTTCGCCTCCGCGTAATTGGCATAGGTCGCATCCCCCGGTATCCCCAGAAGCATCGGCGGCACGCCAAAGGCCGTGGCAATTTCCCGCGCCGCAGCCTCCTTGGTCTTCTGGAACTCCATGTCGCTGGGGCTGAACCCCATCGGCTTCCAGTCGAGGCCCCCTTCCAGCAACATCGGCCGCCCCGCATTGCGCGCGCCCTGATGGTGGCTTTCCATCTCGCTCACCAGCCGGTCATACTGATCCGCCGTCAACGCCGACTGCCCGTCCGCCCCGCGATAGACGATCGCCCCCGAAGGCCGCGCCGCATTGTCCAGCAGCGCCTTCGACCAAGCGCTTGCCGAGCTATGCACATCCAGCGCCACCGCCGCCGCCTGCAAGGGCGAGAACCCGTAATGGTCATCCTGCGGATGGAACGCCCTGATATGGCAAATGGGCGGCACCTCTCCGCCCATGTCGAAACGATGCGCCTTGGCTCCCACGGTGTAGTCATAGGCCACCGGCCAGCCATCCGCCCCCGGCACCACCGCCATCCGGTCCGACCGCAGAACATGCAACTCCGCAGGCAAAGCCCCAGCCCCCGCGACCGCCTCCAGATAGGCGTTCCCCGACAGCAGCAGATGCCCGTAAACCGCCTCGAACAGTTCCGCCCGCCCTTGCCCCGCATTGGGGCGGCGGATCAGATCGGCCACGGGATGCACCTCGTAGCGCCGCGCCTGATCCTGCACGACCAAGGGCAAGGCCGCCGCCGCCTCGGCAATCAGCTTCACGGCGCGAAAGCCCACCGGATTGCCCATGAACCCGCTGCGCGACAGGCTGCCGACATCCCGCGCCGACCAGCGCACCCGCCCCGCCCCGCCAAAGGCGACCACACGCCCCGCCGCACTCGCCTTCACCTCGGGCGCTGCCGCCTTGCGCAAGAATTTCCAGACCATCGCTCACCCTTTCCCCGCGCAAGGCTCCGCCGCCCCGTGACCGAAGCCACGGACCCGAACCCTCCGCATTTCCCGAAACCCTAAAGCGTCCGCACCTGCGGCCTGCGCCAGCCTGCCGCCGCGTCGATCATCAGATCGGTCAGCGCCCAGACCAGCGCATCCACTCGGTCGGGCGACCCTTTGCCAAGGTATCCGCCCACCGTCATCTGGACCATCTGCTCCTCCAGCGCGGCCAAGCCCGCCAGATGCCGCACCCGCCCCTGCTCGTAGAGCGCCGCCACAGGCTCGGCCCGCAGCACCTTGCCCCGCGTGGCCCTGACGGCGCGGAACGGCACCATCGGGTCCACCTGCCGGACCACCGCCTGCACCATGTCGCCGCCCATGTTCACCTCGGCCACCAGCCTGTCCGCCCCGTGCCGCCGCACCGCATCGACCGCCCGCGCCGCCCAGTCAGCAGCCCCCTTGCCCTGCACGCTCGCATCCTCAAGCACAACCGCCCGCCATTCCTGCGGCGGCCCCTCCATCCGCGCCCCCACGACGACGATGCCGCATTCATCCGCACCCGCCCCCGTCGCTGCCGGAGGGTCCACCGCCACGACGATCCGCGTCAGCCCCCGCGCCTCATCGGATCGCGCCTCGTCGACCCGTGCCGCCTCGACCATCGGCCATGTCCAGAGCGCCCCTTCGGCATCCTCGACCAGCAGCCCCTGCAACTCCTCCATCCCCTGCCGCGTGCCGCCATAACGCGCCTGCACCTCGGCAAGGAAACTCGCCGCCAGATGCGCGCGATTGGCCTCGGTCGGCGCATGGGTCATCACGGTCGAGGGGTTCTTCAGGATCGCCTTCAACACCCCCACATTGCGCGGGGTCGTCGTCACCACCGCCTGCGGGTTCGGCCCCAGACGCAGGCTGAATTGCAGCATGTCCCACGTTTCCCGCGCCTTCGGCCATTTCGCCAGCTCGTCCGCCCAGGCGGCATCGAACTGCGGCCCCCGCAGCCCTTCGGGATCATGCGCCGACATCACCTGCGCCACCGCCCCGTTCGGCCAGACCAGCCGCTTGCGCGAGGCTTCCCACACGGGCTTCCGGTCCGGCGGCGCGCAGGCGATGATCCCGCTCTCGCCAAAGACCATCACCTCCCGCACCTGATCGACCGTCTCGCCGATCAGCGCCACGCGCCGCGCCCGCCCCGCATCCCGCGGCCCGGCACCTTCGACCTCTGCCCGCACCCATTCGGCACCCGCCCGCGTCTTGCCCGCACCGCGCCCGCCCATGATCACCCATGTCCGCCACGCGCCTTCGGGCGGCAACTGGTGCGGCAGCGCCCAGAATTCGAAAATCCACGGCAGCGCCAGCAACGCCTCCGCACTCAGCCCGCCAAGGAACTCATCCACCACCGCCTGCGGCTCTAAGGCCAGCCAGCCTGCGCCCGATCTCATCCCGCGCGGCGTCAAGGTCGAGCCTTCCGCCCCCCTCGTTTCCGACGAGTCCGGCGATCTTGCTGCGAAGCCTGTCAACCCGTGTCCTTTCATCGACCAAAAGCCAGAGCGCCCGCCGCAATTCCAGCACCGCGCGTTCCGCCGCCTGCACCTCGGCAGGTCGCCCCGTCTCGAGCTGCTCTATCGCCAGCGCCATCCGTGCGGCCACCCTGTCGAACAGGCTTGCCACCAGGGCATCCAGCGCCTCCGGCGCGTCATCCTCCGCGCCATGATCCATGCGTTCCGTCCCCAAGCCCCCCGCGCCGCAAGGCGGTGCAAAAGGAAAAGCGGCCCCGGGTTTTCCCCTGGCCGCTTGCCCACCTCTATCAGCATGTCACAACAGATACCTTGGACCGCACGCCGCGTCAAGGTGAAAATCCTTCTTTAACAACGCGTTACCGCACGCAGCTTTAACGCTTTGTCAACTCAGTCCTGCACGCCCGACGCCTCGGCCCCCGCCTTGGCTTCGATCTCGCGCCACTTCACCACGTTCTTCTGGTGCTCGTCCAGCGTCTTGGCAAAGGCATGACCGCCGGACCCGTCAGCCACGAAGAACAGGAAATCCGTCTTCTCGGGGTTCAGCGCCGCCTCGATCGACAACCGCCCCGGATTGGCAATCGGCGTCGGCGGCAGCCCGTCGATGACATAGGTGTTATAGGGCGTCTCGCGCCGCAACTCGCTCTGCCGCAGCCCGCGCCCCAGCACGCCCTCGCCCTTGGTGATGCCGTAGATCACCGTGGGATCGGTCTGCAAACGCATCCCCTGCTCGATCCGGTTGATGAAGACCGAGGCCACGCGCTTGCGCTCTTCCGCGATCCCCGTCTCCTTCTCGACGATCGAGGCCATGACCATCGCCTCCTCGGGCGTGTCATAGGGCAGCCCCTCGGCGCGGGTGGCCCACAACTCGGCCATCACCGCCGCCTGCCGCTTGGCCATCTCGGCCAGCAACTCGGCACGGTCCGCCCCGCGCTCCACCTCGTAGCTGTCGGGCGCAAGCGTCCCCTCGGCAGGCACCGCCGCAATCTCGCCGCTCAGGAAATCGGCCCGCTTCAGGGCATCGACCACCTGCCAGCTCGTCACCCCTTCGGCCAGCGTAACCCGCCAGCGGATATCATCCGCTTCGGCCACATCGACATAGGCACTCGGCGCGGCCTCGGCTGCGGGATCGAACTTCACCACTTCGACGTAACGGTTCGTCGCCGCATCCAGCTCGCGCAACACCACCTCGGCGCTTGCCACGCCGATGCGGTAATTCACCTCGCGCCCGCAGGTCGACTGCCCGCTTGACGTCAGATCCTCCAGCACCGTCTCCATCGAAGCCTTCGCCCCGATGAGGTAGGAGCCGAACTTCAATCCGCCCGCCTTGCCCGAATACTCCGCCCCGATGCGGAAGATGCGCGCGTCACTGACCGCCCCGCGCTCTTCCAGCGCCCGGCTCACCGCCGACAGCGAATCCCCCTTTTCGACACGGAAACAGATCGCCTCGGCCAGCGGCCCCGGCCCCGTGAACTGCTCGCGCCCCCAGCCTAAAGCGACCACCATCGCCACGAGGACCACGATGAACAGCGTCAGCGCATTCGAGGCGACCGATTTCCACATCAGCCCGTCACCTTGCCCAGCACCAGCGAGGCGTTCGTCCCCCCGAACCCGAAGGAATTGGACAGCGCCACGTCGATCTTGCGCTTCACCGCCTTGTTCGGCGCAAGGTCAAGCTTCGGCGCGACCGCGGGGTTATCAAGGTTGATCGTCGGCGGCGCCACCTGATCGCGGATCGCCAGCACGCAGAAGATCGCCTCCACCGCGCCCGCAGCCCCCAACAGATGCCCGATGGAGGATTTGGTCGAAGACATCGTGGCCTTGCCCGCGGCGTCGCCCATCAGCCGCTCCACCGCGCCAAGCTCGATGGTATCGGCCATCGTGCTCGTGCCATGCGCGTTGATGTAATCAATATCCGACGGTTGCAGCCCCGCCCGCTTCAGCGCGGCGCTCATCGACCGGAACCCGCCATCGCCATCCTCGGACGGTGCCGTGATGTGATAGGCATCGCCCGACAGGCCATAGCCCAGCACTTCGGCGTAGATCTTCGCGCCCCGCGCCTTGGCGTGCTCGTATTCCTCCAGCACCACCACGCCCGCGCCCTCGCCCATGACGAAGCCGTCACGGTCGGCGTCATAGGGACGGCTCGCCTTGGCCGGATCATCCGCCCGCTTGGTGGACAGCGCCTTGCAGGCGTTGAAACCCGCGATCCCGATCTCGGAAATCGGGCTTTCCGCCCCGCCCGCGACCATCACATCCGCATCGCCCCACTGGATCAGCCGCGCCGCGTCGCCGATGGCATGCGCTCCCGTCGAACAGGCCGTGACGACCGCATGGTTCGGCCCCTTGAAGCCGAAACGGATGCTAACCTGCCCCGAGATAAGGTTGATCAGCGCGCCGGGAATGAAGAAGGGCGACACCCGCTTCGGCCCCTTCTCCTTGATCAGGACGGCGGTTTCGGCAATCGAGGTCAGCCCCCCGATCCCCGACCCGATCATCACGCCCGTGCGCTGGCGGCTTTCCTCGTCCTCAGGCTCCCAGCCCGAATCCTTCACCGCCTGAACCGCGGCGGCCATGCCGTAAAGGATGAAGTCATCCACCTTGCGGCGGTCCTTCGGCTCCATCCAGTCATCGGGGTTGAACGTCCCGTCCGACCCGTCCCCGAACGGAATCTCGCAGGCATACTGCGTCACCACGTTCGACGCATCGAACCGCGTGATCGGCCCCGCACCGGATTTGCCCGCAATCAACCGGCTCCAGGTTTCCTCGACTCCGCAAGCCAGCGGCGTGACCATCCCCAGACCCGTTACAACGACACGACGCATTCCGTCTCTCCCGGCAAGTGGCGTTCTTTCCCGCGGTGATACACGGGGGTTTCCCCCCGCGCAACATGCGCCACCCGCCCTCCCCCCCGAACCGCCCGCCAACCGCCACCCGCAAGCCACAACCGCAAAGCAAAAGGGCGCCCCGAGGGACGCCCTTCGCTATAGACCCTGTCCCGATGGGATCAGGCGGCTTCCGAGATGAACTTCACCGCGTCGCCAAAGGTCTGGATGGTTTCGGCAGCGTCATCCGGGATCTCGATGCCGAACTCTTCCTCGAAAGCCATGACCAGCTCGACCGTGTCGAGGCTGTCCGCGCCCAGATCGTCGATGAACGAGGCGTTCTCTGTCACCTTGTCCTCTTCGACGCCAAGGTGCTCGACGACGATCTTCTTAACGCGTGCGGCGATGTCGCTCATGGTCTCTTCCTCTTTCCGTTGCGGGGAAACGTCCCGTTTTTGGTCTCTACCCCGCGTTCCACGGGACGGCGCGGGTTTGCTCCCAAGCCGGTTCGTCGCGCCTATAGCAAGGGCGGCATCACAAGGCAAACGCTTTCCATGACGGAAAGCCGCCCCCTGTCACACCATTGCCATACCGCCATTCACATGCAGCGTGGCCCCCGTGACATAACCCGCCTCGTTCGAGGCAAGGTAAAGCACCGCCGCCGCGATCTCGGCAGGCTCGCCCATCCGACCCGCAGGCACCGCGCCAAGGATTCCGGCCTTCTGCTGCTCGTTCAGCTTGTCGGTCATCGCCGTGGTGATGAAGCCCGGCGCCACGCAGTTCACCGTGATGCCGCGGCTCGCCACCTCGGCCGCCAGCGACTTCGACAGCCCCACCATGCCGGCCTTGGACGCGGCATAGTTCACCTGCCCGCCATTGCCCGTGGTGCCCACGACCGACGAGATGTTGACGATCCGCCCCCAACGCGCCTTCATCATGCCGCGGATGGCGGCACGGCACAGCCGGAAGGTCGAGGTCAGGTTCACGTCGATCACCGACTGCCAATCCTCGTCCGACATGCGCATCGCAAGCCCGTCCCGCGTGATGCCCGCGTTGTTGACGAGGATATCGACCGACCCCATCGCCTCGACGCCGCGCTTCACCAGCCCCTCGACCTCATCCGCGACCGACAGGTTGCAGGGCAGCACATGCACGCGATCCCCCAGCTCCGCCGCCAGCGCCTGCAAAGGCTCCACCCGCGTCCCCGAAAGCCCGACCACAGCCCCCGCCTTGTGCAGCGCCCGTGCGATCTCGGCCCCGATCCCGCCCGAAGCCCCCGTCACGAGCGCCGTCTTACCCGTCAGATCGAACATATATTCCTCCACTCAAGGGGTTTTGCCCCCTCCTAGCAGCAAGCCCCGCGCTTTGCCACCCGAACCCGATCGCGCGCGTGCCGCGCAAGCCACCCCCTCGCGCCGGAGGCGCGAGGCCGAGGGGGCGTTCCGCCCCCAACGGGCCGCAAGCGGCCCTCCCCCCTGAGGATATTTATTGAACAGATGAAAGCAGCCCCGCTTCATCTGTTCGGCAAATATCCTCGGGGGGTGAGGGGCGAAGCCCCGAGGGGGGTCCGAGGGCCCCCCTGATTTTTCGCAAGAAAAATCGTCAGCCCTTGGCCGCGACCACATCCTCGGGCGTGCCGACCGCACGGGTCACTGCCTCCTTGGCGATGCGCTTGATCATGCCCGACAGCGCCTTGCCCGCGCCGATCTCCCAGAATTCGGTGACGCCCGCGCCTTCCATCCAGATCACGGATTCGCGCCAGCGCACCGACCCCGTCACCTGCGCGACCAGAAGGTCGCGGATGCGGTCCGGCTCCGTCACAGCCTCGGCCCGCACGTTGACCACGACCGGCACGACGGGCTTTTCCACCACGACCGCCGCCAGGGCCTCGGCCATGCGATGCGCGGCGGGCTGCATCAGCGCGCAATGGAAGGGGGCCGACACGGGCAGAAGCAGCGCGCGCTTGGCGCCCTTGGCCTTGGCGATCTCCAAGGCCCGCTCCACCGCGCCCTTATGGCCCGACACCACCACCTGCGCGGGGTCGTTGTCATTCGCCGCCTGACACACCTCGCCCTGCGCCGCTTCCGCCGCCACTTCGGACGCCGCCGCGAAATCGAGGCCGAGCAGCGCCGCCATCGCCCCCACGCCCACCGGCACCGCCTCCTGCATGGCAAGCCCGCGGATCCGCAGCAGCCTTGCCGTATCCGCCAGCCCCAGCGCCCCCGCCGCGCAAAGCGCCGAATATTCGCCCAGGGAATGCCCCGCCACGAAAGCGGCATGCGAGGCCACCGTAATCCCCTCCGCCTCGAGCGCCTTCACCGCCGCGATGGACGTGGCCATAAGCGCGGGCTGCGCGTTCTGCGTCAGCGTCAACGCCTCGATCCCGCCCTCCCAGATCAGGGCCGAAAGCTTCTCTCCCAAAGCCTCGTCCACCTCGTCGAACACGGCGCGTGCTGCCGGATAGGCCTCGGCCAGCGCTTTGCCCATGCCGATGGTCTGCGCCCCCTGACCGGGGAAAACGAATGCGCGGCTCATATGCGGTCCTCTCCTGTTGGTGCCACAGGGATTACCCCGCCCCGCCCCGCCGCGCAACGCCGCCCGCACCGGGGCGTTGCAGAGGCGCAACGCAGGGCGGCGAAGATCGCCCTTCACGCTTTCCTAAGACCTCGGGGCTAAACGCCAAGCCAAGCCCATCCGTTCTTGCGCAAGTATCAACTCCGGACCAGTGCCCATGTATCCAAACGATCTTGCCCCGCACGGCGCGGCCCTCACGGGCGGGCCTGCGCTTCCCCGACAGCCCGACAGGTCGCGCGAAGCCATCCGCGACATCGCGGAAAACACCGGCTCGCTGGTCGTCGACCTCGCCGATACCGCGGGACACATCGACGACATCGACACCAGCCTGACGCGTCAGGCCAGCACGATGGCCGAAATGATGGAACAGGTCGCCATCATCGCCCGCGTCAACGGTGCCGTCCTCTCGGCCGTGGGCACCGTCAACGCAGCCACCGACAGCGCCCGCACCACCGTCCGCGGGGGCGAGGCGAAGATCGCCGCCGCCATCCGCGACGTGGCCGCGCTCGCCGACTCGGTCGGGGGCTTCGGCGACCGGACGGGCAAGCTGTCGGACGCGCTCGATCAGGTCGCACGGGTCGCCGCCGACATCTACGCCATCGCCCGCATGACCAACCTCCTCGCGCTCAACGCCTCCATCGAAGCCGCCCGCGCAGGGCAGGCCGGTCGCGGCTTCATGATCGTCGCGCAAGAGGTGAAACGCCTCTCCGCCCGCACCGCCGAAGCGACCGGGGAAATCGACCGGACGCTCGACGCCCTCGGCGGCCAGATCAAGGCGATGGCGGAAATGGGTGCCAGTGCCGTCGAACAGGCGGGCAAGGTCCGGCGCGACACCGCCGAACTCACCGCCGCGATGCAGGAAATCGACGGCGCGATCGACCGCGTGGCAGGCGAACAGGACAGCATCGCCGAAGCGGTTGGCCGGTCAGATCACGCGATCCGCCAGGCCGACGCGGGCTTCAAGGGGCTGTCGCAAGGGCTGGCCCTCACCGCCGAAAGCCTGCACGGGGCACGCAACCGCATCGCCTCGCTCATTCCGGCGGGGGAAAAGCTCGTGGGGGCCTGCGCCCGCCTCGGCGTCGAAACCGTCGACAGCCGCTACATCGCCGCCGCACAGGACATCGCCGCCGCCATTTCCGCCGCGTTCGAGGCGGAGATCGCCGCGCAGCGCATCACCTTTGCCGACCTCTTCGACCGCACCCTCACCCCCGTGCCGAACACCGACCCGCAGCAATTCCTCGCTCCCGTGACCGCCGTGACCGACCGCGTCCTGCCCGCGCTGATCGAACCGGCGCTGGACCTGTCCGCCGATGTCGTCTTCTGCGCGGCGGTGGACACGAACGGCTACCTGCCCACGCACAACCGCAAATTCTCGGCCCCGCCGCGGCCGCATGATCCGGTCTGGAACCTTGCCAACTGCCGCAACCGCCGCATCTTCGCCGATCGCGTCGGCCTTGCCGCGGGCCGCCACACCCTGCCCTTCCTCTTGCAGGCCTACCGCCGCGACATGGGCGGCGGCACCTTCGTGATGATGAAGGACGTCTCCGCCCCGATCATGGTGCAGGGACGCCACTGGGGCGGATTGCGTCTGGCCTATCGCGCCTGACCCGCTTGCCTGCGGCCACCGGGCATGGAACACCCGCCCGATGGCCCTGCACGACCGCCCCGCCCTGCGCCGCATCCTTTACGCCTCCTCGTTCGAGGGCGGCGGCATCCTCATGTCGACCGCCCTCCTCCTCCTCATGGCCGAAACCTCGGCGGGCGGCTCCTTCGTCTTCTCCGCCCTCTGCTCCACCGTCGCCATGCTCTGGAACCTCGCCTTCAACGCCATGTTCGAGGCGTGGGAGGCCCGCCAGCCCACCCGTGGCCGCAGCCTTGCCCGCCGCAGCGCCCATGCGCTTCTGTTCGAAGCGGGGCTGCTGCTCGCCCTTCTGCCCATCACCGCATGGTGGTTCGCCGTGCCGGTCCTGACAGCCCTCGCCTTTGAGGCGGTGCTGATCATCGCCTTCCTGATCTACACCTGGGCCTTCACCTGGGCCTTCGACCGCCTCTTCGGCCTGCCCGCCTCCGCCCGCTGAGCCCGCGCTTGCATCCCCGCCGCCTTTCTGTATAAGGCCGCATCCTTTCCGCATAACCACGAACCGGCGCAGCCTCTCGTGGACGGGCGGCGGAAAGGCGAAATGCCCGTCCTATGAAATGCGCTTACATGAACTGGAGCATACATGCCGCTTTACGAGCATGTTTTCATTGCGCGTCAGGACCTGTCCAACACGCAAGCCGAAGGCCTCATCGAACACTTCTCGACCGTCCTCTCGGACAACGGCGGCAAAGTCGTCGAGCACGAGTATTGGGGCGTCAAGACGATGGCCTACAAGATCAACAAGAACCGCAAGGGCCACTATGCCCTGCTCAAGTCGGACGCTCCCGCGTCGGCCGTGCAGGAAATGGAACGCCTGATGCGCCTGCATGACGACGTGATGCGCGTGCTGACCATCAAGGTCGACACCCATGCCGAAGGCCCGTCGGTCCAGATGCAGAAGCGTGACGACCGTGACCGCGGCGACCGCCCCGAGGGTGGCTTCGGCGGTGGCGAACGCCGCGAGCGCAGCTTCGGCGACCGCCCCGAACGTCCCGCAGGCGACCGCGGTGATCGCGGCGGCTTCCGTCGTTGATCGGTAGGAAAGGATAAACCATGGCCAACAAACCGTTTTTCCGCCGCCGCAAGGTTTGCCCCTTCTCGGGCGACAATGCTCCTGCGATCGACTACAAGGACGTGCGCCTTCTGCAGCGCTACGTCTCCGAGCGTGGCAAGATCGTGCCGTCGCGCATCACCGCAGTCTCGGCCAAGAAGCAGCGTGAACTGGCGCAAGCCATCAAGCGCGCCCGCTTCCTCGCCCTGCTGCCCTACGCCGTGAAATAAGGAGAGACCCCAATGCAAGTCATCCTCCTTCAGCGCGTGGCCAAGCTCGGCCAGATGGGCGAAGTCGTGAACGTCAAGGACGGCTACGCCCGCAACTACCTGCTGCCGCAGGGCAAGGCGCTCCGCGCCAACGAAGGCAACATCAAGTCCTTCGAAGCCAAGAAAGCCCAACTCGAAGCTCAGAACCTCGAAACCAAGAAAGAAGCTGAAGTCGTCGGCACCAAGCTCGACGGCCAGACCTTCGTGGTGATTCGTTCCGCTTCCGACGCCGGCGCTCTCTACGGCTCCGTCACCACCCGTGACGCGGCCGACGCGGCAACCGAAGCCGGCTTCACCGTGAACCGTGCGCAAGTCGTCCTCGATCGTCCGATCAAGGATCTCGGCCTGCACACCGTCTCGGTCGTGCTGCACCCGGAAGTGACCGTCAAGGTCACGCTGAACGTCGCCCGTTCGCCGGAAGAAGCCGAACTGCAAGCCTCGGGCAAGTCGATCCAGGAACTCGCCGCCGAAGCCGAAGCCGCCGCCGATTTCGAAATCGCGGAACTCTTCGACGACATGGGCTCTGCGGCCTCCGAAGACGCCTGATCCCACCGGATCGGTCAAGAACCAAAAGACCGCGCAGGGGCAACCTTGCGCGGTTTTTCTTTAGGATCGCCCCCCGACCCGGACGCACAGCAAGATCCTTCGACGGATTATGCAATTTTCTTCGAAGAAAACTGCGTGCGCGCCCCGACCTCCCGCAGCGCGCCCCTTCCCTCCGATGCGACACCGCATGTCGCCCCCAGCCCAGCCCTATGCTCCGCAATCTCTAGGCTAACCCCAGACCAAAGCGAGGCTTCCATGACCGCCATCACCCCGCCCTTCCGCCGCGAAAGCGCCAAGGGCATCGCCTTCCTCGTCGCGGGCGTCGCGGTCTTCTCCTTGCAGGACCTGATCCTGAAACTCCTGTCGGGCGACTACCCGCTGCATCAGGCGATGGTCCTGCGCAGCCTGACCGCCATCCCCTTCCTGCTCGGCCTCGTGCATATGGAGGCGGGGCTGAAATCGCTCTTCACCGCAGGCACATGGGCGATGATCCGGCGCGGGGTCATCATGTTCCTCGCCTATACCTCCTACTACCTCGCCCTGCCCGCCCTGCCTATGGCAACGACCGTCGCGCTCTACTTCTCGGCGCCGCTTTTCATCACCATGCTCTCGGTGCTGATGCTGGGCGAAAAGGTCGGTCCCCGCCGCTGGTTCGCGCTGCTTGCAGGCTTCGTCGGCGTGGTCATCATGCTGCGCCCCACGGGCGCGGTCTTCGAATGGGCGGCCCTCCTGCCCGTCTTCTCGGGCTTTGCCTATGCGCTCTCGATGATCTCGGCCCGCCGCCTCGGCACCACCGAAAGCGCCGCCGCCCTTGCCTTCTGGGGCAATGCCGTCTTCCTTGCCGCAGCCCTCGTCCTTTCGGCCATCCTCGGCTCCGGCGCCTATGGCGGCGAGGCGCATCCCTCCCTCGCATTCCTCCTGCGCGGCTGGGTCATGCCCACGGCCTTCGACGCCATGCTGATGATGTCCTGCGGCGTGATCGCCGCCGCGGGCCTCACGCTCCTGACGCAAGCCTACCGCATCGCCGAAGCTTCGGTCGTCACGCCCTTCGAATACACCGGCATGATCTGGTCGGTGCTCTACGGCTGGATGTTCTGGCGGCAATGGCCCGATGCCACCGCATGGGGCGGCATCGCCATCATCATCGGCGCGGGGCTCTACGTCCTCTGGCGCGAACAGGCGACCAGGCGTCAGACCGGCTGACGCGCCGCGATCGCCTTGGCCCGCGTGTAAAGTTCAAGATCGGCGGCGAACCACGGCTCCAGCACCTCGCGCGCCAATTCGTTGCGCACCGACAGCACGCTCGGCTTGCCCGCATTCTCGAAAGCCACCAGCGGCGCGGTCTTGCCCGCCCCCGCCAAAGCTCCGAGCCGCCGCTGCAACCCCGCCTGATCCTCGCACAGCCCGACGACCGAGAAGGTGTCGAGGTTCTGGATCGCCCGCTCCACATCCCGCGGTGCCAGCGCCTTGACCATCGACGCCATCGACCCCGTCAGCAGCATCCGCACCTGAAGATTGTCGAACCCGCCCTCCACCGGCGACCAAAGCCGCACCAGCCGCTCCATGCTCGTGCGCGAGGCGAAATCCGTCCGCGCCACGGCATCGGCCATGACGCGCCACGACGCCTCCCACGGCCCGGCGGGGATCGGCTCGCCGTCATTGTAGCGCCCGATGCAGTTGATATGCGACACCAGCCGCGCCCAAGGATCGCGCAGCACCGTCACGCGGCGATAGGCCGACGATCCGGTAAAGAATTCCCACCGCACCAGCGGCACATGGCCCGCCACCACATCGGTGGTCAGCGTCTCGGACTTCCGCGACAGAAGCTGCGGCAACATCCCCTCGACGCCTTGCACCACGGCCTGCTGGCCCCAGTATTTGCCAAGATATTTCAGCACCGTCCCGCCCGAGGTGCGCGGAATATGCAGGAAAAACACGGGAAGTGCGTCACCCTTCGGCTCGAACGGCACGGGCCGTCCGCCCAAGGCGGGCTTGCCACTGAAGATGAAGCGGTCGCGTTCGGTTCCGGGCATCGCCGGAACATCGTCACGGACCAGGGCAACCGGATCAGCTTTCAGACGTCGAAACCCAAACACCATCTACCAAGGCCCCCCTTGCAGGCCCGCCATTCACAGGGTCCGGACCGGGCCGTCCCCCATTCCTACCCTCGCGGTCCGTCATCGGACCGTCTTGGCAAAAAGGCCGGAGATTTCTCTCCGGCCTTCCGTTTATCACAGCTCGTCGAGCGCTTCGATTGCTTTTTGCAAGTCTTCCTTGCTCACCTCTTTGTCCGCAACCTTGGCTCCGGCAACGATGTGATCCACGACCTTGTCCTCGAAGATCGGCGCGCGCAGCTGCTGCTGGGCTTGCGGGTTCTTCTGGATAAAGTCGAAATAGGCGCGCTCCTGACCCGGATAGTTGCGGGCCTGCGCCAGCACGGCCTGGGTCATTTCGGCGTCCGTCACGGTCACTTCGGCCTTGCGACCGACTTCGGCCAGCAAGAGGCCCAGACGCACGCGGCGCTCGGCAAGCTGCTTGTGCTCGTCGGTCGTCTCGATATTGCCGTGGTTGTGGCCATGCTCGTGCGGGTTTTCTTCGTGCCACAGCTGGTGCGCGATCTGCGCGGCTTCGGCTTCCACCAGCTTCGCCGGCAGGTCGAACTTCACCATCGCGTCAAGCTGGTCGAGCAGCGCCCGCTTCAGCACGGCGCGCGAGGCACCCTTGTATTCCGCTTCCAGACGTTCCGAAATCTGGCCCTTCAGCGCCGCCAGATCCTCGGCCCCGAACTTCTTGGCCAGCTCGTCGTCGATGGCGGCAGGCTTCGGCTCCTTCACCGCTTTCACGGTGCAGGCGAAGACAGCGGCCTTTCCGGCCAGATGCGCAGCGCCGTAAGCTTCGGGGAAGGTCACGTTGACCGAAACCTCGTCACCGGCCTTGGCACCGATCAACTGGTCCTCGAAGCCCGGAATGAACGACTTCGAGCCGAGCACGAGCGCATAGTCCTCGGCCGAGCCGCCTTCGAATTCCACGCCATCGACCGAACCCTTGAAGTCGATCACGATCTGGTCGCCGTCCTTGGCCTTGGAGCCTTTCTTGCGGTCCTCGAAGGACTGCGCGGTTCCGGCAAGGTTCTTCAGCGCCTCTTCCACATCGGCGTCCGTCGCCTTCACGACCAGACGGTCGATCTTGACCTTCGACGCGTCCACATCGGGAATCGGCGGCAGGGCTTCATAGGACATCTCGACGACGACATCCTTGCCTTCCGACCAGGTCTCGCCATCGACCATCTTCACTTCGGGCTGAAGCGCCGGACGGTCGCCCGACTTGTCGAAATGCTCTTTCATCGCGCCGTCGATGGCGTCCTGCATGGCATCGCCAAGGATGCGCTGGCCGAACTGCTTTTTCAGGATCGGCAGCGGCACCTTGCCCTTGCGGAAACCCTTCATCTCGATCTCGGGCTGCGCCTCGACCAGCTTTTCCTGAACCTTGGCGTCCAGTTCGGCGGCCGTCACCGTGATGGTGTAGCTGCGCTTCAGACCTTCGTTCAGGGTCTCGGTGACCTGCATGTTTCCGTCCTTCTTTTCATCCACTGGTGCGGGTGGAGGGACTTGAACCCCCACGCCTTGCGGCGCCAGAACCTAAATCTGGTGCGTCTACCAGTTTCGCCACACCCGCAAATTGCCCAAAGCCCGCCCGTCCGTCCCCTCAGGTCCGGCCCGCACGCGCCCTGAAAATTCCGCGTCCTTCTAGCAAAGCGGAAAGGGGGATGCGAGAGGAAAATGCCAGCGAAATCTGGCGCAGATTTCGCCCCGTTTCCTGACGCAGGAAACGAAGCCCGCACTTCGCCGCCAGCGCGGAATTTGCGTCAAATTCCGTATCGATTTCTGCGCCAGAAATCGCCCCTCAAACCCCCAGACGCCGGAACACCGCAGGCAGCATCTCGGGCAGGTCCTCGGCAATCAGCCCCGCCCCGAACTCGCGCGCCGCCTCCACATGCAGCCATGCCCCTGCGCAGGCGGCATTCCACGGCGCAACCCCCCGCGCCATCAGCCCCGTGATGATCCCCGCCAGCACATCGCCCGATCCTGCCGTGGCAAGCCACGGCGCCGCCCGCTCACAATGGGCCGGATTGACCGCACAGCGCCCGTCCGGTGCGGCAATCACCGTATCCGCCCCCTTGAACAGCACCACGCACCCCGCCCTCGCAGCAGCCTCGCGCGTTGCGTCCACCTTGGAATAGGCAGGCCCCTTGACCGGAGGCGCAGCCAACTTCTCCGCAATATCGGGGAACAGGCGCGCGAACTCTCCTGCATGGGGTGTCAGCACGCAGCGGTCATGCAGGGACGCGAACAACCCCTCCCGTTGCGACAGGATCGTCAGCGCATCCGCGTCCAGAACGGCACCGCGCCGCTTGGCCCCTTCGCCCGCTTCAGCCGCCAGCGCCGCCGCGACCAACCCCGCTTCGCGCTCCCCCGTTCCAAGCGCAGGCCCCAGACAGACCACCCCGATCCGCCCGTCTGTCAGCACTTCGGCCAAGTCATCCCCGTCCTTGACCTTGCGCAGCATCACAGCATCCAACCGCGCCGCATTCTCGATCAGCGCCGCGGGCGGGCAACCCACCGTTACCAGTCCTGCCCCCACACGCAGCGCCGCCCGCGCCGCCAACCGCGCCGCGCCGCCCCGCCCGACACCTCCGCCAAGGACCAGCGCGTGACCGTGGCTATATTTGTGCCCCTCGACCTTCCGCAACCGCTCGACCGGACAGTCTGTTTCTTCCACCGCATCCGCAACGGCCTCCAACTCGCGCCCAAGGCCGATGTCCACCACCGTAAGTGGCCCCGTCAGAACCCCACCCGTTCCCAGATGATGCCCAAGCTTCGCGGCCTGAAAGGTCACAGTCAGGGCCGCCGGATGATCCGTAAATCCCCCCTCGGCCCGCACCGCACCGCTGTCGGCATCCAGCCCCGTGAGGATATCGACCGCAACAAGCCGCGCGCCCGCCTCCTGCGCCATGACCAAGGCCCCCCAGACCCCCGCCTCGACGGGCCGCGCCAGCCCTGTGCCAAAGATCGCATCGACCACCAGATCGGTTTTCCGCAGCGCCTCCCAGTCCAGTGCCGCAAAATCCGCAACCGGCCCGTCCCACCGTTCCGCCATCCGCTCCGCGTCCGGCGTTGCAGGCCGCGCCAAAGCGTGGACCGCGACCGCGCAGCCCCACTCGCGCAGAACCCGCGCGATGACGTAGCCGTCCCCGCCATTGTTGCCCGGACCGCACAGCACCACCGCCCCGAAAGGCGCCGCCGCAAGCTCGGGCCAATGCCGGAACACTTCCGCCACCACTCCCCGCCCCGCCTGCTCCATCAACTCCAGCCCCGTCACCGCGCCCGAGGCAATCGCCTCCGCCTCGATGCTGCGCATTTGTGCAGAAGTGAGAATCTTTGCCACCTGACCGCCCAATCCGTTCACAAACTGCCCAAAATTTACGCGACATGCGCAAATTTTAATCGCCCGCTTCCAAAACCCGCCGCAGCGCGCCCTTCCCTGACCCTAGCAGATTGTCCCTGCCCCGCAGAAGTGGTCAGAGGGCAAAGAAGACCAAAGGGGGAGAGTCGGCCCATGAAAAAGATCGAAGCGATCATCAAGCCCTTCAAGCTTGACGAGGTGAAAGAGGCGCTTCAGGAAGCCGGCATCCAGGGGCTTTCCGTGACCGAAGTCAAAGGCTTCGGCCGCCAGAAGGGCCACACCGAACTCTATCGCGGCGCCGAATATGTCGTCGACTTCCTCCCCAAGGTGAAGATCGAGGTCGTCCTCACCGACGACATGGTCGATACCGCCATCGAAGCGATCATCGCCGCCGCCCGCACCGACAAGATCGGTGACGGCAAGATTTTCGTCTCGACCGTCGAACAGGCCATCCGCATCCGCACCGGCGAAACCGGCGACGACGCGGTCTGATACACCGGAACGGCCCCCGCGGCCCGACCGTCCCGAAACACTCAACCCGAAAGGCATCATGATGAGCGCAGTAGCGAATGCTCTGAAACTGATGAAGGACGAGGAAGTCGAATACGTCGACATCCGCTTCACCGACCCCAAAGGCAAACTCCAGCACGTGACGCTGATTGCCGACCTCGTGGATGAAGACTTCTTCGAAGAAGGCTTCATGTTCGACGGCTCGTCCATCGCCGGCTGGAAGTCGATCGACCAGTCCGACATGAAGCTGATGCCCGATGCCTCGTCGGTCTACATCGACCCCTTCTACGCCGAAAAGACCATGTGCGTGCATTGCAACGTGGTCGAACCCGACACCGGCGAAGCCTATGACCGCTGCCCGCGCCAGATCGCGCTGAAAGCCGAAGCCTACCTGAAATCCTCGGGCATCGGCGACGCCTTCTACTGCGGCCCCGAAGCCGAATTCTTCATCTTCGACGACGTCCGCTACTCGGTCGCGCCGAACAAGGTGTCGTTCCAGATCGACGCCGAAGCCGCCGCATGGAACACCGACGCCTCCTTCGAAGGCGGCAACCTCGCCCACCGCGCCGGCTTCAAGGGCGGCTACTTCCCGGTGAACCCGATCGACGAAGCGCAGGACCTGCGCGGCGAGATGCTCTCGACCATGAAGCGCATGGGCATCAAGGTCGACAAGCACCACCACGAAGTGGCGACCTGCCAGCACGAACTCGGCATGATCTTCGGCGGTCTCGTCGAACAGGCCGACAACATCCAGAAATACAAATACGTCATCCACAACGTCGCGGCCGCCTATGGCAAGACCGTGACCTTCATGCCCAAACCCATGAAGGGCGACAACGGCTCGGGGATGCACGTCAACATGTCGATCTGGAAGGACGGCAAGCCGCTCTTCGCGGGCGACCAGTATGCCGACCTCTCGATGGAAGCGCTCTACTTCATCGGCGGCATCCTCAAGCACGCCAAGGCGCTGAACGCGATCACCAACCCGTCCACCAACTCCTACAAGCGCCTGATCCCCGGCTTCGAAGCACCGGTCCTGCGCGCCTACTCCGCCCGCAACCGCTCGGGCTGCGTCCGTATTCCGTGGACGGAATCGCCGAAAGCGAAGCGCGTCGAAGCCCGTTTCCCCGATCCGTCGGCGAACCCCTATCTGGCTTTCGCGGCGCTCCTGATGGCCGGCCTTGACGGCATCAAGAACAAGATCCACCCCGGCCCGGCTTCGGACAAGGACCTCTACGACCTGCCGCCCGAAGAACTGGCCGAAATCCCGACCGTCTGCGGCTCGCTCCGCGAGGCGCTGGAAGAGCTGGAAAAAGACCACGACTTCCTGCTTCAGGGCGGCGTGTTCGAAAAGACCCAGCTCGAGGCCTACATGGCCCTCAAGTGGGAAGAAGTGTATGCCTTCGAGCACACGCCCCACCCGGTCGAATACGCGATGTATTACTCCTGCTGATCGCTCGGCAGGTAGCGGGAAAGGCCGCCTTCGGGCGGCCTTTTTCGTTCATCAGCCCAAGGTTGCGAAACAATCGCTGCGGATATTTTACAAAACAACCCCGAGTAGCAGAAAAACCGGCCCCCTTTTCGCCACATTTAAACCCGACTCTGGCAATACCTGTGTTTTTAATGAGTTGGAAACCTGCCATGCTCGATCTGGAAGGCCACACACCCGTTCTGGATAGCCCGCTTCCCGCAAGCGATCTCGGAGCCTTGCTCCTCTCTCCGGTCCCCGCCGCAGCCCCCCGCACCATCACGCCGCGCCGCCCGCTGCGCCTGTCGCCGATGCGCGACGACGCCGCCGCCGACCCGCGCCAGCCCCTTGCGGCGCTGAACATCTTCTCCGATGTCTTCGATCCCGAACCCGTCGCCGAAAGCGATGCGGGCATCGACCCGCGCATCCTCGCCAGCCGCCGCCGCGCAAGGATGCGGCTCGACCACAGCCTTAATACTCTGGCCGCGGATGAGGCGAACTTCTGGCACGCCTCCATCGCCGACCTGCCCGTCCCGTCCACAAACGACCCCCGCGATGCCATGATCGCGGCAAACGATCTGCCCGACCTGCCCGCACCGCTGCACGAACAACTCGCCCGCGTGCGTCAGGCGCTCTACGCCGAAGGTCTGGACGAAGACGCCCGCATTCTGGAGCGGCCCTCGACCCAGCTCCGCCTCGCCACCCATGCGATGAACGCGACGCTGGTCGTCGTCGCCTTCCCGCTGGGCGCCGCCGTGACAACCTACACACTCCTGCGCGGCGCAAACCTGCGGCTTTCCACGCAGGCGATGGCCGTCGTCGCGGGCCTGCTCGGCTTCATGCACACGGGCCTCGCCCATCTCCTGTGACCGGCCACAACGGCCGGTCTCCCCCCCAACAGCAGCACCCGGCACCATCAACCCAAGGTCGAAACGGGGCGACAATCCGGCAATGATCGGGACAATTCCGCGCAATCATCACAAATCAATCCGAATATGGGCACAATTAACAAATACTAAATCCTGAACGGACATGTCAGAGGGGCAGCCGCCATGATGATCGTGCAGGAACGACCCGAAACCGCCGCCGGTTTCCCGCCGGCGCAAGACAGCACCATCGCGCAATTCGTCTTCGACCACGACCCCGCGCTCAACCTCGCGCTTCTGGTCAAGGAACTCGACGGTGCCTTGCAACGCTCGGGCGCGGGCAAGCGGATGATCACATGGGATTGCGATGATCTCGTCCTCCTCGATGTCGAAGGCGCACGCTTCTCGCTCAGCTACTGCCGCGACGGCGCAGAGCCGGACACCCCCGCGAGCCTGATGATTTCCGTCGGCCCCGGCCCGAACGGCTATGCCGACCCCGCCGACCGCCGCCGTCATGACGAACTCTGCCACCTGATCGCGGAACGTCTCAAGGCCCGCTTCGCCCCCGAACGCATGCTCTGGCATCAAGTCACCGGCCCCGTCACCGCCGACCTGATCGACGACCTCTTCGACCGCCTGCCCGATTTCGAGGTGACGACCAAACCCGCCTCCGCCCCCGTCCGCTCGGAAACGACAAGGGTGCTCCGCGCCTTCCCCGAAAGCGACGATCTCGGCGCGGTCAGCTTCGCCGAAAAGGCGCAGGCGCTGAAAGCGGCCAAGACCGAACGCGCCCGCGCGGCCGCCCTTGCCGCCAAGTCCGCACCCGACATGCAGCCCGCCAACAGCCAGCCGACCCCGATCCGCAACGCCAATCCCGAAATGGCCCGCCTGCGCGCCGCGCTCTACCCGATGCCCGAAACGGGCGAAGCCCCGCAGAATGTCAAACTGCGCCTCGCCGCCTCGACGATGGATATGACGCTGATGGTGGTCTACCTGCCCGCAGGGGCCGCGATGCTGACCTATTCGCTGCTCAAGGGCGGCAACGTCAACGCCTCGGCCCGCGTCATGGCGCTGACCTGCTCCATCCTCGGCCTCTCGCAACTTCCCTTCGCGCACAACCTTCTGAGCCTGATGGTCTAAAGCCCCGCCACCGCCAGCCCCTCGCGCTCGGCCACGGTCAATGACGCGATCCGCACCACATAGGTATGGATCGAAAACAGCACCGCCCCCGTCTGCGGCAGGCGCATCAGAACCTGCCGCTCCGACCGTAGGTAGATCTTCTCCACCGGCCTTGGCCGCGCCTCCCCCTCGCGCCGTGGCTGGTGCAGCGTCGGGTCGTCATAGATCAGCGCATTGAACCGCATCAGCGGCTGACCCACCCGTATCGCGTCGAACAACCGCTGCACCCGCCGCGCCATGCCTTCATCATAATGCGGCACCGGCACATGGATACCCGTCAGCGGCTTGCCGATCTTCTGCGCCAGCGTCCAGCTTGCCGGAAAGCACAGCACCGCCCCCGTCAACACATGCTCGTCGCCCCGCGGCTGCATCAGGCAAAGGTCCTCCTGCACCAGCCGCCCCAGCGTCAGCAGGGGCGCTCCGGCGTCCAGCGCCACCTCCACCCCGTCAGGCCGCAGCACGGCATCCGCCCCGACCCGATAGCCCGCATCCGCCCGCAACCGCGCAAGCACCAGCGCGCAAAGCTCCTCCGCCGCCCCGCGCCCCGCCTCGAGCAGGTCATGCACCAGCGCGGGCCGCCCGGCGATCAGCCTGTCCCGCTCGGCCATCTGCGCGGCAAAAGCCTCGTCCCGCAGCAGCCATCCCTCCGGCTCCGCGGGCACGATCCCCGGCAAACGCCACGTCCGCCCCTCCATCCACGGGGCATAGGGCAGTCTCTCTTGCAGGATCGGCGCGCTCATGCCGCCACGCTAGGGAACCCGCCCCGCCCGCGCCCGCACCAAAACGACACGCCCCTGTCGCCGCCAAGCCAGCACCCCGCCCCGCCCTGCCGGACGCTTGGCTGGAAAAGGGGGGCCGCCATGAACAACCACTACTCCGACCGCCGCAAGATCGACCCGACACGCGGCGCAACCCTTGGCGACGGCACCCCCAACGACAATGACCGCGTCGAGATCGGCCCCACCCAGACCGCCTTTGCCGAATGGCAGGCCGCGGGCCTGACACCCCCGAATCTGACCGCGATGCGCGAATACCGCTGGAAACGCCTGACCCGGTCGCTCATCGACCGCGACTACGGCGGCGTGCTGATGTTCGACCCCCTCAACATCCGCTACGCCACCGACACGACCAACATGCAGCTCTGGAACAGCCACAACCCGTTCCGCGCCTGCCTCCTCTGCGCCGATGGCCATATGGTCGTCTGGGAATACAAGAACTCCCCCTTCCTCGTGACCTTCAACCCGCTGGTCGCAGAACTCCGCTCCGGCGCCTCCTTCTTCTACAACGTCTGCGGCGATGCCGTGGCGCAAGACGCCCGCTCCTTCGCGGCACAGGTGGACGAGGTGATGCGTGCCCACGCCGGCACCAACCGCCGCCTCGCCGTCGACAAGATCATGATCAACGGCCTCCGCGCCCTCGAATCCGCCGGATTTCAGGTGATGGAAGGCGAAGAAGTCACCGAACGCACCCGCGCCATCAAAGGCCCCGACGAAATCCTCGCCATGCGTTGCGCCCACCACGCCTGCGAATCCGCGATTGCCGAGATGGAGCACGAGGCCCGCACCCGCATCCCCCTTGGCAACATGTCCGAAGACGATGTCTGGGCCGAACTGCACAAGGGCAACATCAAACGTGGCGGCGAATGGATCGAAACCCGCCTCCTCGCCTCGGGTCCCCGAACCAACCCGTGGTTTCAGGAATGCGGCCCCCGCCTGATCGGCAACAACGAGATCGTGGCCTTCGACACCGACCTGATCGGCTGCTACGGCATCTGCATCGACATCAGCCGCACATGGTGGGTGGGCGACAAGAAACCCCGCCCCGACATGACCTCTGCCTTCGCCCACGCGCGCGAGCATATCGACACCAACATGGCGATGCTGAAACCCGGTGTGACGATCAAGGAACTCACCCACGGCGGCCACCAGCTTGCGGCCAATTTCTGGAAACAGAAATACTCCTGCAAGATGCATGGCGTCGGCCTTTGCGACGAATGGCCCTTCGTCCCCTATCCCGACACATGGGTCGAAGGCGCCTTCGACGTCGCGCTGCAACCCGGCATGGTGCTCTGCGTCGAGGCGCTGGTCAGCCCCGAAGGCGGCGATTTCTCGATCAAGCTCGAGGATCAGGTGCTCATCACCGAAACGGGATACGAGAACCTGACCCGCTACCCCTTCGACCCGCGCCTGTCGTAGACCCGCGCCTGTCGTAAGAAAGAGGGGGCCTTCTGCCCCCTCGCCGCAAGCGGCTCACCCCCGAGGATATTTGTGCCAGTGTGAAAGGGCCAAAAGGGCCGCCCCGCCTTGCCTTGCGCGCCCAAGCGGTCTAAGGCCGCGCCATCCCCTGCTCAGGAAGGCGCTGCCCATGATCCCCCGCTATTCCCGCCCCGAAATGGTCGCCCTCTGGTCGCCCGAGACCAAGTTCCGCATCTGGTTCGAGATCGAGGCCCACGCCTGCGACGCCCAAGCCGCGATCGGCGTGATCCCGAAGGAAAATGCCGCCGCCGTCTGGAAAGCCAAGGACGCGACCTTCGACGTGGCGCGGATCGACGAGATCGAGGCCGTGACCAAACACGACGTCATCGCCTTCCTGACCCACCTGTCCGAAATCATCGGCGCCGATACCGCCCGCTTCGTGCATCAGGGCATGACCTCGTCGGACGTGCTCGACACCACCTTCAACATCCAGCTCGTCCGCGCCTC
Source organism: Paracoccaceae bacterium (assembly GCA_027489375.1). Taxonomy (GTDB): domain Bacteria; phylum Pseudomonadota; class Alphaproteobacteria; order Rhodobacterales; family Rhodobacteraceae; genus Paragemmobacter. The sequence continues at coordinate 68,908 of JAIXZW010000004.1, forward strand.
GGACCTGCTGCTCGCCGGACTGGACCGCGTCCTTGCGGCCCTCAAGACCCGCGCCTTCGAGCATAAGGACACCGTCCGCATCGGCCGCAGCCACGGCATCCACGCCGAACCGACCACGATGGGCCTCACCTTCGCCCGCTTCTACGCCGAAATGTCCCGCAACCGCGCCCGCCTTGTCGCGGCCCGCGCCGAAATCGGCACCGGCGCGATCAGCGGCGCGGTCGGCACCTTCGCCAACATCGACCCCAGCGTCGAGGAACATGTCTGCGCCCAACTCGGCCTGACGCCCGAACCGATCAGCACGCAGGTCATCCCCCGCGACCGCCACGCCATGTTCTTCGCCACGCTGGGCGTCATCGCCTCCAGCATCGAAAACATCGCCATCGAAATCCGCCACATGCAGCGCACCGAAGTGCTCGAGGCCGAGGAATTCTTCTCCCCCGGCCAAAAGGGCAGCTCCGCCATGCCCCACAAGCGCAACCCCGTGCTGACCGAGAACCTGACGGGCCTCGCCCGCCTCGTGCGCATGTCGGTGGTGCCAGCACTGGAAAACGTGGCGCTCTGGCATGAACGCGACATCTCCCATTCCTCGGTCGAACGCGCCATCGGGCCGGACACCACCATCACACTCGACTTCGCGCTGCACCGCCTTGCGGGCGTGGTCGAAAAGCTGGTGATCTACCCCGAGAACATGCTGAAAAACATGAACAAGTTCCGTGGCCTCGTCATGTCGCAGCGTGTTCTCCTTGCGCTCACCCAAGCGGGCGTCAGCCGCGAGGACAGCTACCGCCTCGTGCAGCGCAACGCGATGAAGGTCTGGGAACAGGGCGCCGACTTCAAGACCGAGCTTCTCGCCGATGCCGAAGTCACCGCCGCCCTGACCCCCGCCGAGATCGAGGAGAAATTCGACCTCGGCTACCACACCAAACACGTCGACACGATCTTCAAGCGCGTCTTCGGCTGATCCGCGCGGAAATCCGTGCATCGGGGCAAGGCGGCGCAAAATCCGCCTTGCCCCGTCCGATTCCGTGCTACCCTCCGGATTGCGCATCCCGCGCCGCAACCAAAGGAGGACCGCCCGATGAAGATCAAGACGACCCTCGCCGTGATTGCCCTGTGCCTTTCGCCCACCTTCGCCCTCGCCGAAGGCGGCTGCGACCATATGAAATCCAACATCTCCGCCTCGGCCTGCGCCGAAGGCACGATGTTTGACGCGAAATCCGGAACCTGCGTGCCCGTCACCTCGTCCTGAGGGCTGACCGCGCCCCGCTGCTTTCACGCTCGCACAAATATCCTCGGGGGGCGCCGATTGGCCCCTTGGCCAATCGGCGGCGGGGGGCAGACAGCCCCCCGATTTCGCCCGCCGCTAACCCGCCCTTAACCGCCCTGCCGCATCCTGCCTTTGCCCCGAACGCGCAAAGGCCCCATGTCAGACCTCACCCTCGCCCCCTCGCACCTCCCCGCCCGCCCCCTGCCCAGCCCGCGGGAAAAGGCCGCGATCATCGTCCGCCTCTTGCTGGCCGAGGGCAGCCGCCTGCCGCTCTCCTCCCTCCCCGACCACCTGCAAGCCGCCCTTGCCGAACAGATGGGCCAGATGCGCCTCGTCGACCGCGCCACGCTCTCCGCCGTGGTCGATGAATTCGTGGCGCTCCTCGAAGACACCGGCCTCGCCTTCCCCGCGGGCGTCGAAGGGGCGCTTGGACTGATGGACGGTCACATCTCCTCCACCGCCGCCAGCCGCCTCCGCCGCCTTGCAGGCACCGCCGCCAAGGCCGACCCCTGGGACATGCTCGCCAGCCTGCCGCCCGAACGCCTCCTCCCCGTTCTCTCGACCGAATCGACCGAGGTCGCGGCAGTCATGCTTTCGAAACTCCCCGTGCCCAAGGCGGCAAGCCTCCTCGGCCAGCTTCCCGGCGAACAGGCGCGGCGCATCGCCTATGCCATCTCGCTCACCGGCGGGGTGGACCCCGAAACCGTCCGCCGCATCGGCCTTTCGCTCGCGGCCCAACTCGACGCCCAGCCCGCCCGCGCCTTCGAGGCGGGGCCGGTCGAACGCGTCGGCGCGATCCTCAACGTCTCGCCCTCGGCCACCCGCGACGACCTGCTCGACGGGCTGGACCAGCAGGACCCCGCCTTCGCCGCCGAGGTGCGCAAGGCCATCTTTACCTATGCCCACATCCCCGCCCGCATCGCCCCCCGCGACCTGCCCAAGATCATCCGCCTCGTCGACCCCGCCCAACTCGCCACCGCCCTTGCCACGGGCGCGACCGACCCGCGCCACGCCGCCGTGGCCGAATTCATCCTCGCCAACATCTCGCAACGCATGGCCCAATCCCTGCGAGAGGAGGCAGAGAGCCTCGGTCCCGTCAAACCGGCCGAGGCCGAAGCCGCCACCGCCGCCATCATCGCCGCCATCCGCCAACTCGAAAGCGCAGGCGAAATCACCCTGCAACGCGACGAGGGGTGAGAGGGGCAAGGGGGCGAGGGGATGAAAGACCTGTCCTGTCGCCGCCACCGCGAGCTGCGCAAAGCGGCTCTGATCCAAACACCAGCCACCAAAATCCCCGCCAACCGCTCCGTCCTTCCCCTCCCCCTCGTGGGGAGGGGATAGGGGTGGGGGGAGCCACCCGCGAACCGCCCCCACCCACCCCCGATGCCACCGCCACCCCATCCGACCAAGCCCCCCACCCCATCCCTCCCCACAAGGGGGAGGGAGCCGCCAGCCCCGCACCGCTTGCACCACGTAACCCGCACCCACTCCCCCAACAGTCACCCGACCCCACCGCCTTTACCCACCATCCATCCCGATCGTCAGTCCCCGCACGCACCAACCGCAACGCCCCCACCCACCCACCAGCCACCCAAATCCCCGCCACCCGCTCCGTCCTTCCCCTCCCCCTCGTGGGGAGGGGATAGGGGTGGGGGGCCGCAACCCGCGAACCGCCCTCCCCTCTCCCCCGACGCCGCCCCCACCCCCAGCGACCAAGCCCCCCACCCCATCCCTCCCCACAAGGGGGAGGGAGCCGCCAGCCCCGCACCGCCCGCACCGTCCCCCCTTGCCCCCGACCGCAGCCCCCCCTAGCGTGCCGCCTGACCCAATACAGGCGCGCCATGCTCGTCCCCACCTCTGCCTCCACCCGCAAGGGCATCCTCCTGATGCTCCTCGCCATCCTGCTCTTCACCGCGATGGACGCGCTGGCCAAGGGGCTGGTGCAGCGCTATCCCACGCCGCAGGTGGTCTGGGCGCGCTTCTTCGGGCAGTTCCTGCTCGTGGCGCTGATCCTCAACCGCCGCCTGCCGCCCGTCCTGCGCACGCGCCATCCCAAGCTGCACCTCCTCCGCTCGGCCACCCAGCTTGGCGCGACCGGTTTCTTCTTCACCTCGCTCAACTACATCGGTCTGGCCGAGGCGACGGCGCTCACCGACATCAACCCCGTCCTCATCACCCTCGGGGCCGCGCTCTTCCTTGGCGAAAGGCTCGGCCCGCGCCGCATCATCGGCGTGGTCGCGGCGATGATCGGCGCGATGATCGTCATCCGCCCCGGCCTCGGCGTCTTTACCCCCGCCGCCCTCCTGCCGCTCTGCTGCGCCGTCTGCTACGCGGGCAACGCGCTCCTCACCCGCTACGTCGGCGCGCAGGAAACGGCATGGACCTCGATGTTCTACGCGGCCCTTTTCGGCACCCTCGCCACCAGCCTCCTCCTCCCCGGCGTCTGGCAGCCCATCCCGCTCTCGGACCTGCCCTATTTCATCACCGTGGGTTGCCTCGGCACCGCCGCCCAACTCGCCCTCATCCGCAGCTTCTCCATTGCCGAGGCCTCCTCGGTCGCCCCCTTCGGCTATGCGGGCATCGTCTTGGCCACCTTCTGGGGCATCGTGCTTTACGGCGAATATCCCGACGCGCTCACCATCATCGGGGCTTCCATCATCGTCGGCGCGGGGCTTTACGTCTGGCACCGCGAAACCCGCGCCCATCGCGGCTAAGGCCCGCTTGGCAAGGGCCGCGCCTGCGTCTATGTCTCTGCCTGCGCCCCGGCGCGTGTATGTTCAACGGTGTGACGGTTCCAGATGGCGGCGCAAGGCGACGACAAACTCAGCTATGGCGCGGTCGATTTCCTGCAAAACCTCGCGCTCCGCGCCCTGATCGGCGCGATCCGCCTGCTCCCCTTCCGCTGGCGTGCGCCCCTCTGCGGCTTTGTCACCGCCCGCCTCATCGCCCCCTTCGCCGGCTACGACCGCCGCATCCGCGCCAACCTCGCCCTCGTCTGGCCCGACCTGACCGAGGCCGAGATCCGACACCTCGTTACCCGCGTCAGCCACAACGCCGGCGCCACCCTGATCGAGGTCTACTCCGGCGCCGCCTTCCGCAAGGCCGTGGCCCCCTCGCCCGTCCTCGGCGAAGGTGTCGCCTCCCTCATCGCGGCCAAGGAGCGCGGTCAGGGCGTCCTCCTCATCTCCGGCCATTTCGGCAATTACGATGTCGCCCGCGCGGTGCTCTCGTCGCTCGGCCATCCGGTGGGCGCGCTCTACCGGCCCTTCCGCAACGGCTATTTCGACGCGCATTACCGCGCCACGATCTCGGCCATCGGCACACCGATCTTCCCGCGCGGCAGGCGCGGCTTGGCCGAGATGGTGAAATTCCTGCGCGCGGGTGGCATGGTCGGCATGCTCATCGACCAATACATGACCCGCAGCCCCCAGCTTGACTTCATGGGCCACCCCGCCCGCACCGCCACGTCCGCAGCCGACCTCGCGCTCAAATACGGCCTCCTGCTCGTGCCGGTCTACGGCCGCCGCAACCCCGCCAGCCCCACGGGCTTCGAGCTGATCGTCGAACCGCCCGTCCCCCATTCCGACCCGCTGACCATGACGCAGGCGCTCAATGCCTCGCTCGAAGCGCAAGTGAGGGCGCATCCCGAGCAATGGCTCTGGATCCACAACCGCTGGAAAACCTGATCACTTCAGCCGCGCCGCCGCCAGAATGGCCGCAGGACCCGGTTCCTGCACGATCACCACCACAGGCTCGTCCCCCGGCGCATCCGCGACAAGGTCGAGCGGTTCGGTCCCCGACCAGTCGCCGATCTTCTGCCAAAGCGTGACCACGTTGTGATAGGTGATCACCTGCCCCGCATTCTCGCCCCGCGTGATCTCGACCGTCTCGACGGGCGAATAGCGCACAAGCTGCACCGTCGCACCCTGGGTCAAGGGCGGCTCCGCCACGGCGCGGATGATCACCCGCTCGCCCTCGCGCCGCAGCTCCAGCCGCACGGGCCGCGCCATCGCCAGATGCTTGCCGATCGACCGCACCACCGCGTCGGGTTCGTTGCCCTCGACCCGCTCCACCCCTCCGACCACCATTTGCGGCGTATAGACCATCCGGCTCCCCGCCGCCCGCGCATAGGACTTCTGCCGCTCGGTAAAGGCGGGGTCCGCGAAGCTGTCCTCCCAGCCGATGTAATCCCAGTAATCCACATGCAGCGACAGCGCGATCACATCCCCGGCCTGCGCCAGCTCGCCCATGAATTCATCCGCAGGCGGGCAGGACGAACACCCTTGCGAGGTGTATAGTTCCACCACCACGCCCTCGTCCGCCCGCGCATCCTGTCCGGCGACAAGCGCACCCAGCGCCCCCGCCACCGCAACGAACCGACCGCGTCGGAGCACATCGGAAACCGCGCTGACGATTTGTCGCATCTGCCCCAATGTCCGCCCCACTTCCCGAGAATTCGCCCCACCTTGCTACATCAACCAAGCTTCGCCCCGCCAATCAAGGTTTTGCGAGTGTCCGCCCCCCGCCCCGTGCAAATCGGCCACGTTTCCCGCTTCATCCCGTCCCGCAAGACAGGGCTTTATTTTTGGCATACAATTGCATACAAAGCGCACGACTCCCTTGCCACACTGATGAATCACAGGCAAAGGGGCAGAAAATCCGGCCCCCACGGGCCAGCCCATACCAACCCTGTCAGGAGGCCCGCATGACCGTCACCGTCGGACACGACAGCGCCAAGACCCGCAAGTCCCTTTCCGCAGGCGGCAAGACCGTCAGCTATTACTCGATCCCCGCCGCCGAAGCGGCAGGCTTGGGCGAGTTCTCGCGCCTTCCCGCCGCCCTCAAGGTGGTCTTGGAAAACATGCTCCGCTTCGAGGATGGCAAGACCGTCTCGGTCGATGACATCCGCGCCTTCGGCGACTGGGCCAAGCTGGGTGGCAAGAACCCGCGCGAAATCGCCTACCGCCCCGCCCGCGTGCTGATGCAGGACTTCACCGGCGTTCCCGCCGTCGTGGACCTTGCGGCCATGCGCGACGGCATCCTCGGGCTGAAAGGCTCGGCGGCCAAGATCAACCCGCTCGTCCCCGTCGATCTGGTGATCGACCACTCGGTGATGATCGACGAATTCGGCACCCCCCGCGCCTTCAAGGCCAACGTGGACCGCGAATACGAACGGAACATGGAACGCTACGTCTTCCTGAAATGGGGACAAAAGGCCTTCAACAACTTCCGCGTCGTTCCCCCCGGAACCGGCATCTGCCATCAGGTGAACCTCGAATACCTCGCCCAGACCGTCTGGACCGACACCGACCAGCACGGCGATGAAGTCGCCTACCCCGACACCCTCGTCGGCACCGACAGCCACACCACGATGGTCAACGGCCTTGCCGTCCTCGGATGGGGCGTCGGCGGGATCGAAGCCGAAGCCGCGATGCTCGGCCAGCCCGTCTCGATGCTCATCCCCGAAGTCGTCGGCTTCAAGCTGACCGGCACGATGATGGAAGGCACCACCGCCACCGACCTCGTGCTCAAGGTGGTGCAGATGCTCCGCAAGCACGGCGTGGTCAACAAATTCGTCGAATTCTACGGCCCCGGTCTCGACCATCTGCCGCTCGCCGACCGTGCGACCATCGCCAACATGGCCCCCGAATACGGCGCCACCTGCGGCTTCTTCCCGATCGACGACGAAACCATCCGCTACCTGCGCCAGACCGGCCGCGACGAATCCCGCATCGCCCTTGTCGAAGCCTATGCCAAAGCCAACGGCATGTGGCGCGGCGCGGATTACGCCCCCGTTTACACCTCGACGCTCGAGCTTGACATGGGCACCATCGTCCCCGCCATCTCCGGCCCGAAACGCCCGCAGGACTACCTGCCGCTGACCGACGCCAAGGCCTCCTTCGCCAAGGAAATGGAAGCCTCCTTCAAGCGCCCGATGGGTGTCGAAGTGGCGGTCAAGGGCGAGGATTACAAACTGTCGTCGGGCAAAGTCGTGATCGCCTCGATCACCTCCTGCACCAACACCTCCAACCCCTATGTCCTGATCGGCGCAGGTCTGGTGGCGCGCAAAGCCCGCGCCTTGGGCCTCACCCGCAAACCGTGGGTGAAAACCTCCCTCGCCCCCGGATCGCAGGTCGTCTCGGAATACCTCAACGCCGCAGGCCTGCAAGAAGACCTCGACGCCGTGGGCTTCAACCTCGTCGGCTACGGCTGCACCACCTGCATCGGCAACTCCGGCCCCTTGCAGCCTGAAATCAGCGCGGCAATCGCCGAAGGCGACCTCGTCGCCACCGCCGTCCTCTCGGGCAACCGCAACTTCGAAGGCCGCATCTCGCCCGACGTCCGCGCCAACTACCTCGCATCGCCGCCGCTGGTCGTGGCCTATGCGCTGGCAGGCGACATGAACATCGACCTCGCCACCGAACCGCTCGGCACGGGCAAGGACGGCAAGCCCGTCTATCTGAAAGACATCTGGCCCACCAACAAGGAAATCGCCGACCTCGTCCACGCCACCGTGACGCGCGAAGCCTTCCTCAAGAAATACGCCGATGTCTTCAAAGGCGACGAAAAGTGGCAAGCGGTCGAAATCACCGAGGCCGAAACCTACGATTGGCCCGCCTCCTCGACCTACATCCAGAACCCGCCCTACTTCCGCGGCATGGCAGCCACCCCCGGCACGATCAAGAACATCTCCGGCGCACGCGTCCTCGCGTTGCTCGGTGACATGATCACCACCGACCACATCTCGCCCGCCGGTTCGTTCAAGGCCACCACCCCCGCAGGGGCTTACCTGACCGAACGGCAGGTTCCGGTGTCCGAGTTCAACTCCTACGGCGCACGCCGCGGCAACCACGAGGTGATGATGCGCGGCACCTTCGCCAACATCCGCATCAAGAACGAGATGCTGGACGGCGTCGAAGGCGGCTACACCAAGGGGCCGGACGGCAAGCAGACCTCGATCTTCGACGCCTCGATGGCCTATCAGGCGCAGGGCACCCCCCTCGTCATCTTCGGCGGCATCGAATACGGCGCAGGCTCCTCGCGTGACTGGGCCGCCAAAGGCACCGCGCTCCTCGGCGTCAAGGCCGTGATCGCGGAAAGCTTCGAACGCATCCACCGCTCCAACCTCGTCGGCATGGGCGTGATCCCCTTCGAATTCACCGGAGGCGACACCCGCAAATCGCTGGGCCTGAAGGGTGACGAAGTGGTCAGCATCGAAGGCCTCGACGGCGACCTCAAGCCTCTGTCGCTGGTCCCCTGCACCATCGCCTACGCCGACGGCACCCAAAAGACGATCCAGATCAAGTGCCGCATCGATACGGAAATCGAGATCGAATACGTCGAACACGGCGGCGTTCTGCACTACGTCCTGCGCGACCTCGCTTCCGCCTGAGCGACTTCATTGCAACAGACCAGAACGCGTCCGGATTTCCGGGCGCGTTTGCCTTTGTCGCGCCGCAGTATTACCCGTTAATTGCATCACGCAAACTTGAACGAGTAAAAACATGGCTATGACGACCCAACAACAAATGCTGGTTGAACAGCGGCTCGCCAACGAAAAGAAATCGACGGGCATCGCTTATTTGATTTGGTTCTTTCTGGGTATGCTCGGTGTGCACCGCTTTTATCTGGGTGCGACCGGATCAGGTGTTGCCATTCTGATCCTGACGATCCTCGGCGTCCTGACAGCGGCCCTCGGCATCGGCCTCATATTGCTGGTCATTTCCGGAATATGGTGCCTTGTGGATATCTTTCTCATCCCGGGCTTGGCCGACCGCGCCAATTCGACGAAGCGGGCAGCGATTCAAGCCTTGGTCAGCCAAACCACGACCGCTTCTTGATCGCCTGATCGGGAAACCCATTGTTTCCAACAAAGAGGCCCGGTTTTCCGGGCCTCTTTGCTATCATGCAGGTCTGATTTCAACGCGCTCCGCCACGTTCGACGGGCCGAACCGGACGATCTGCATGACGAACCCCGCCGCCCGCCCCCAGGCGAACAGCACCGCAGCCCCCCTTCCCGCCCTCCCGTGGGGCGAGGGGTTTGTGGCCCTGACCGTATTGTTCCTGATCCTCGCGGCGCTCTGACCGCTCAGCCGCCCGCCTTGCCCTCGGCCAGCGCGGCCTCCAGCGCCGGAACGAAGCGCGTCTCGTAATCCGTCCCAACGAGCGGCCCGATGAAGCGGAAGGCCACCGTGCCATCCCCCTTCACGATGAACGTCTCCGGCGGCGCGGTCACGCCCCAGTCGACGACCGTGGTTCCCTTGGGATCGAAGCCGATGCCAAGAAAGGGGTTCCCCTCCTCGGCCAGATACTCCGCCGCCTTGGCCGCATCGTCGCGCATGTTGATGCCCACAACCCGCACACCATCCGCCGCCATCTTCTTCAACACCGGATGCTCGGCACGGCAGGGCGGACACCAGCTCGCCCAGAAGTTCACCACCGTCACGGCGCCCGTCCGCAGATCGGCATCCGTCAACGCGGGATAGCCCTCAAGCGCCGCCGCAGGCACCGCAGGCGCCTCACGCCCGACAAAGGTGGATGGCAACTCGCTCGGGTTCTCCCGATACATGCCCCCATAGAACAGCCCCGCCACGGCCACAAAGACCACGGGCGGAATCGCCATCAACCACCTAGCCATCGTCTTTCCCCTGACGCGCCTCGACCTCGGCCAAGGCCCGCTTCATCCGCGCCCCCTGCCACAGGCTCAGCACCACGATCCCCGCCACCAGCACCAGCGACACGCCATAGGACGCCAGCACCGCAAAGGCGTATTTCCCCAACTCGGGCATCATGCCAGCCGCTCCCGTGCCAGCAGCGCCGCAAGCCGCCGCGCCCGCACCTCCGTCCGTGTCCGCACCAAGACAAGCGTCAGGAACAGCAGCACGAAGCCCGCGATGCAGACGACCAGCGGCACCCAGAACACATCCGCCACATTCTCTTCCTTGTCCAGGGACAGCGACGCCCCCTGATGCAGCCCCTGGTTCCAGAACAGCACCGCATAGCGGCTCAGCCCCGCAAAGACCGACCCCACGATGCACAGCACCGCCGTCAGGTCCGCCGCCGTATCGGGGTTCTCCACCGCCTGCCACAGCGCGATATAGCCCAGATAGAACAGCGTCAGAATGAGGAAACTGGTCAGTCTCGGGTCCCACGCCCACCACGTCCCCCACATCGGCTGCCCCCAGAACGCCCCCGTCACCAGCGCGATCACCGTGAACGTCAGCCCGACCGGCGCCGCCGCCTTCGCGGCCAAGGCACTCACATGATGCCGCCGCACAAGCCAGATCAGGCTCGTCACCAGCATCATCGCCCAGGCGTTGATCGCCATCATCGCGCTCGGCACATGCAGATAGATGATCTTCACGGTCGATCCCTGCCGGTAATCATCCGGCGTCAGGAAGAACCCCCAGACCAGCCCCACGGCCACACACAGCGCCGAAAGCCCCGCCAGCCACGGCAGCACGGCGGCCGAGGTCTGCATGAACTTCTTCGGATTGGCATATTCCCAGATCGACATGGTTCCCCGCTTAAAACCTCTCGGCGACAGCCGCAACTCACCACTCCGTCAAGTCTCAGCGCAAATTGACGCGCAGCGCCGCCGCACTGGCAAAGGGCAGCAAAGCCGCCGCGCCCAGCGTGATCCCCGCCATCAGCAAAAGTGGCGTGCCCACGGCCAACCCCGCCGCCCCGCGCTTCACCACTTCCGCGCCAAAGATCAGCGTCGGCACATAAAGCGGCAGCACAAGCAGGCTCAAAAGCAACCCGCCCCGCTTCACCCCAACGACCAGCGCCGCGCCGAAGGCCCCGATCACCGACAGCGCAGGCGTCCCCAAAGCCAGCGACACCACCAGCCAGCCATAGCCCGCCACCGGCAAGTTGAGCAGCACCCCCAGCACCGGCGCCACCAGCGTCAGCGGCAATCCCGTCACCAGCCAATGCGCCAGCGACTTCACCGCCACCACCCCCTCCAGCGGCATGGGCGAGGTTGCCAAGAGATCGAGCGACCCGTCCTCGAAATCCAGCGCAAAGATCCGGTCGAGCGACAAAAGACAGGCGAGCAGCGCCCCCACCCACAAAATCCCCGGCGCGATCTTCGCCAGCACCACCCCCTCCGGCCCGACCCCCAAAGGCACCAGCACCGCCACCAGCAGGAAAAACGCCAGCCCAAGGCCAAAGCCCCCGCCCGCCCGCATCGCCAGCCGCAAATCGCGCGTCAGAAGCCGAAGCACCGCCCCGCCCCCTTCATCTGTTCGGAAATATCCTCGGGGGGAGTCGCCGTCAGGCGACGGGGGGCAGACAGCCCCCCCGCGACAGAAGCCACAAGCGCCCTCATCCGAAGGCCTCGTCGAAAGCACCCGACATCGCCCCCGCCTTGGCCCCCGCCCTGGCCTTGAACCCGCCAAGGTCCAGAACCCCCGCCTCGCCCAGCCCCAGATCGACATGGGTCGCAATCAGCGCAAGGCCCCCGCCGGAAAGATGCCGCCGCACCACCCCCGCGAAAAGCGCGACCGATGCCACATCCAGCGACACGGTCGGCTCGTCCAGCAACCAGACCGGCCGCCCCGTCACCAAGAGCCGCGCCAAGCCCAGCCGCCGCTTCTGCCCCGCCGACAGATGCGCCGCCCGCCGGTCGCGCAACGCCACAAGGTCCATCCCCTCCAGCGCCGCGTCGATGCCCGCCGTGCCGTAAACGCCGGCCCAGAACTCCAGATTCTCGGCCACGCTCAGCACCGCCTTGATCCCGTCGGCATGGGCGGCATAGGCGATGGCCTCGGGGGGCGCTGCGATCACGCCCGCTTCCGCAGGCTGCAACCCCGCAAGCGTCCGCAAAAGCGTGGTCTTGCCCGCCCCGTTCGGCCCGCGCAGGATCAGCGCCTCGCCGCCGCGCAGGGTGAATGCGATCCCTTCCAGAACCCGCACCCCGCCGCGCGCCACGGCCAGACCCGAAACGCTCAGCTCCACGGCCCAATTCCCTTGAAGGAATCTGCAAGACCCATCCGCGGATTTTGCCCGCCCCTCACGGCGCGCCCACCGGCAGCAAGGCCGCCGCGATCCGCCGCCCCTCGCCCAACAGCACGTTATAGGTCCGGCAGGCGGCGGGCGAGGCCATGACCTCAACCCCGATCCCCGCCGCGTCCAGCGTGGCGACGAACTCTTTCGGCGGATGCGCGATCTCGGCGCCCATCCCCATCAGCAGCACGTCGATCCGCCCCGCCAGCGTCAGCACGGCGGCGGTATCCCCGAACCCGCCCCACAGCCCCGCATCCCACGGGGTGATCAGGCAAGCCCCGCGCAGCACATGCCCGCCCACTCGGAAAAAGCCGGGTCCATAGCCCTCGACAGGCTGGGCCGTGCCGTAACTGATCTCGGTCAGCCGCACGCCCCCGCCCCCTTACGCGTCGATTCCGGCAAACTTGTCCGGCGTGCCCGTCTTCTTGGCCTTCTCGCTCCGGTCCAGCCCGATCATCAGCACGATGTTCTTGGCCACGTAAACCGACGAATAGGTCCCGAACAGCACCCCGATAAAGATCGCCAGCGAAAAGCCCCGCAGCACGTCGCCGCCAAAGACCAGCATCGCCCCCACCGCCAGCAGCGTCGTGACCGAGGTCATCAGCGTCCGCGCCAGCGTCTCGTTCACCGAAAGGTTCATCACGTCCCGCAGCGGCATCTGCTTGTATTTCTGCAAGTTTTCCCGCAGCCGGTCGAAGACGACGACCGTGTCGTTGATCGAATAGCCAAGGATCGTCAGCAGCGCCGCCACGATGGTCAGGTCGAACTTGATCTGGAACAGCGCGAAGATGCCGATGGTGATCAGCACGTCATGCAGCAGCGCCAGCACCGCGCCCACGCCGAACTGCCATTCGAAGCGCAGCCACATGTAGCCCATGATGAACAGGCTCGTGACCACCAGCGACAGGACCGAGGTATAGACCAGCTCGCCTGACACCTTCGGCCCCACCGTCTCGACGCTCGGGAATTTCATCTCGGGGTCGATCGCCGCCTTCAGCGCCTCCTCGACCGCCTTCACCTCTTCCGGCGTCACCGCCAGCTTCTCGTCCAGCGAGGCGATGCGGATCATCGTGACATGCTGGTCATCGGTGAAATTCGGATCGAACACCTCGGTGATCGACACGTCGCCGAGGGGCAGCTTCTCCAGCGCGGTCCGATAGGCCCCCACATCGACAGGCACCGCCGAATCCGTGCGGATCGTCGTCCCGCCCTTGAAGTCGATGCCGAAGTTCAACCCCATCACGAGCCACAGCACCACCGCCATGGCCGACAGGAAGAGCGACCCGCCAAAGGTGATCCACTGCCAGCGGAAAAAGTCGAAGTTCGTGTTGTCGGGTGCAAGCTTGAAACGCCATGCCATGATGAATTCTCCTTACACGACCAGCGTTTTGGGCTGACGGCGATTGTACCACATCGTCACGATGAGGCGCGTCACATTCACCGCCGTGAAGACCGATGTGATGATCCCGATGGCCAGCGTCACCGCAAAGCCCCGCACAGGGCCGGAGCCGAGCACGAACAGCACCCCCGCCGTGATCAGCGTCGTCACGTTCGCGTCGATGATGGCCGACAGCGCCCGCTCGAAGCCAAGCTCGATGGCCCGCGCTGCCGTCTTGGCCCCCGCCCGCAATTCGTCGCGGATGCGTTCATAGATCAGCACGTTGGCATCCACCGCCATGCCGATTGTCAGCACGAGGCCCGCGATCCCCGGCAGCGTCAGCGTCGCCCCGATCAGCGACATCACCCCGAAGATCAGCGCCATGTTGATGGCCAGCGCCACCACGGCAAAGACCCCGAACAACCCGTATGAGGCGATCATCAGCAAGCTCACCGCCCCCGCCGCGATCAGCGTGGCGACCCGTCCCGCATTGATCGAATCCTGCCCCAGTTCCGGCCCGATGGTCCGCTCCTCAAGGAAATTCATCGTCGCGGGCAGCGCCCCCGCCGAAAGAAGCACCGCCAGACGGTTGGCCTCCTCCACGGTGAAATTGCCGGTGATGATCCCCGACCCGCCCGCGATATGGCTCTGGATCACGGGGGCCGAGATCACCTTGCCGTCCAGCACGATGGCAAAGGGCGACCCGATGTTCGCCGCCGTGTAATCGCCAAAGCGCCGCGCGCCGGACACGTCGAACTTGAAGCCCACGGCCGGCCGCCCGTTCTGGTCGAAGTCACCCTTGGCATTGGTCAGGTCCTCGCCCGACACGACGGGGGCCTCGACGACCGTATACCACACGTCCTTTTCATCCAGCGACGGCAGCGACACGTTGCCCACGCCCGGGTTCTTGTCCTCGGCCGAGCCGCGCCGCACCACGGGGTTGAAAGTCAGCTTCGCCGTGGTCCCGATCAGCGCCTTCAGCTCCGCCGCCGACCCGATGCCCGGCACCTGGATCAGGATGCGGTCCGCGCCCTCGCGCTGGATCGTCGGTTCTCGCGTCCCCGCCTGATCGACCCGCGTGCGGATGATTTCCAGCGATTGCTGCAAGGTCCGCTGGTCCGTCGCCGCGCGTTCGGCATCCGACAGCCGCACGACCAGCGTGGCACCATCCGCGCTCACCTCCAGATCGCTCTGCCCCGCCCCCGACAGCGTCGTGACGGGCGAGGCAAGCGCCTTCACCGCCTCGACCGCCGCCGCCATTCCGGCAGGGTTGGACAACTCCACCCGCAGCGTTCCCGCTTCGGGCGCAGGCTGGCGGCGGATGCTGCCCACCTCGGCCCGCTTGTCGCGCAAGGCATCGCGCACTTCCGGCCAAAGCCCGTCCATCCGCGCCTTGTAGACGTCCGAAACCTGCACCTCGGCCAGAAGATGCGCCCCGCCCCGCAGGTCAAGGCCAAGGTTCACAAGCCCGCTCGGCAGGAACGACGGCCAGCCATCCAACGCCTCCTGCTGCTCGGTGGTCACGAACCCTGCCTTGGTCGAGACATCGGCAGCATCGTTTCGGGCCTCGACCTGCGCATAGAACAGGTTCGGCATGGCCAAGAGGAAGCCCACGGCGACGATCGCCCAGACGAGGATTTTCTTCCAGAGCGGCGCGTGCAGCATGGGGCTTCTTCCGGATATCGTTGCAGCTTAGGCCGAGGCCGGCTCGGTCTTGTTCATCACCTGCGTGATGGTCTGGCGCACGACCTTGACCTTCACGCCATCCGCGATCTCGACCTCGACGATGCCGTCGTCACCAACCTTCACGACCTTGCCGACGATCCCGCCCGCGGTCACGACCTGATCACCACGGCGCAGCGCTTCGACCATGGCGCGGTGATCCTTCACCTTCTTCTGCTGCGGCCTGATGAGCAGGAAATACATGATCGCAAAGATCAGGATCAGCGGCACGAAGGAAGCAAAGGCGCCACCGGCACCGGCGGGACCGGCGGCTTGGGCGAAGGCGGGGGTTACGAACATGGATCGTCCTCTCAACTCGGGCGACGGAAACCCGCCGCGGATTGGCGCGCACCCTATAAGCGGGGGCAATGGAAGGCAAGGCAGCGCCAACGGCACGCGGCGCAGCCCACGAAAGCCTGAAATATGAAGCAAAACGCCCTTTACAAGCGCCCCGCCCCCGAAGCGCCCTGCCCCGCCTTACGCAAGCGTGATCAGCAGACCGCCTCACGCCCCCACGGTCACACCAGCCCTGCCAAGCCCGTTCCGCCCCCTTCCCCTCCCTCCCCCCATCTGGCATACCGTCCCCGTCAGAATTGAGGGGTCAGGTCCATGCACGACATCCGCGCCATCCGCGAAAATCCCGCCGCTTTCGATGCGGCCCTCGCCCGCCGTGGCCTGCCCCCCGCCTCGCCCGAAATCCTTGCCCTCGACGAATCCCGCCGCGCCAAGATCCTCGCGTCCGAGACCGCACAGGCCGACCAGAACCGCGCCTCCAAGGACGTGGGCGCCGCCAAGGCCCGCGGGGATGATGCCGAATTCGAACGCCTCCGCGCCCTCGTGGCCGACAAGAAAGCCGAAATCGCGCGGCTGACCGCCGAGGCCGCCGAACAGGACGCGGCCCTCCGCGACATGCTCATGCGCATCCCCAACCTGCCGCATGACGATGCCCCCACGGGCCGCGACGAGGATGAGAACGTCGAAATCCGCCGCTGGGGCAACCCCCGCACCTTCGACTTCACGCCGCGCGAACATTTCGACATCGCAGGCGTCAAACCCGGCATGGATTTCGAAACCGCCGCCAAACTTTCGGGCGCACGCTTCGTCGTCCTGAAGGGCGCCGTGATCCGCGTCCACCGCGCCTTGGCGCAATTCATGCTCGACACCCACATCACCGACCACGGGTTGACCGAGATGTGGACCCCCGTCCTCGTGAAAGAGGACGCGATGTATGGCACCAACCAGCTCCCGAAATTCGCCGAGGACAGCTACCAGACCACCAACGGCTGGTGGCTCGTACCCACCTCCGAAGTCACGCTGACGAACACCGTCGCGGGCGACATCCTCGACGAAAGCGCCCTCCCCATCCGCATGACCGCCCACACCCAATGCTTCCGCTCCGAGGCGGGTTCGGCGGGCAAGGACACAACGGGCATGCTGCGCCAGCACCAGTTCGAAAAGGTGGAAATGGTCTCCATCACCACCCCCGAAACCAGCATGGCCGAACACGACCGCATGACGAAATGCGCCGAGGCGATCCTGCAAAAGCTGGAACTCCCCTTCCGCACCATCGTCCTCTGCACCGGCGACATGGGCTTCGGTGCGCAGAAAACCCACGATCTCGAAGTCTGGCTCCCCGGCCAGAACCGCTACCGCGAAATCTCTTCCGTCTCCGTCTGCGGCGACTTCCAGGCCCGCCGCATGAACGCCCGCTACCGCCCCGCAGGCGGCGGCAAGCCGGAATTCGTGCATACGCTCAACGGCTCCGGCCTCGCCGTGGGCCGTTGCCTGATCGCGGTGCTGGAAAACGGCCAGCAGGCGGATGGCTCGGTCGACCTTCCGGCGGTCCTGCACCCCTATCTCGGCGGCAAGACGCGGATCGCCGCCGATGGCACGCTGGCCTGAATGGCAGACGCGGGTGGTCCAACCTTGGCCCGCCCGCGTAGCACCCCCATGAAAACCCGCGCACTCCTCCTCCTCCTCGTCACCCTCGCCTTCGGCGCGGCCCCTTTCCTCACGCCGCCCTTCCGTGGCTATGATCCCGCCCTCTTCCCGGTGCAGATCGCCCGCCCCTCGATCCAGCCCGCAGGCTTCGCCTTCGGCATCTGGAGCGTGATCTACCTCTGGCTGCTTGCCCACGCGGTCCTGGGCCTGTGGAAGCACCGCGAAAACGCCGCATGGGACCACCCGCGCGCGGCCCTCACCCTCGCGGTCGCCCTCGGCTCGGCATGGCTCTCCATCGCCCCCGTGGCCCCGATCGCCGCCACCGTCACCATCTGGATCATGGCCGCCGCCGCCCTGACCGCCTTCCTCCGCGCGGATGCAGACACCGACCGCTGGCTCCTCTCCGGCCCCATCGCCATCCTCGCAGGCTGGCTCTCCTCCGCCGCCGCCGTCTCGACCGGAGTCGTCATAGCGGGCTACGGCTACGTCTCCGACACCGCCTCCGCCGCACTGATGATCGGCCTTGTCCTCGTGCTCGCCACCATCATCCAGCGCAAGCAACCACGCATGCCGGTCTATGGCCTGACGGTGATCTGGGCGCTCTTCGGGGTGCTCGCGGTCAACTGGGGCGCCAACACCACCGCCGCCGCCCTCGCCGCCTCGGGCATGGCGCTCATGGCGCTCACCCTCGCCACCACCCGCCGCGCATGAAGAAAGGGGCGCAAGCCAAAGGCCGCGCCCCTACCTTCATCTGTTCGATAAATATCCCACGGGGGTCCGGGGGTGTGAAACCCCCGGCGCGCTCACCCCGCGCAGCGATCAATCCTTCTTCCACCCGCCCTCGGTGTGCTTCCTCAACCGGCTCGGCGTATGGAACTTGCGGTCCTTGAACGGGTTCTTCTCGCCTTGGCTGCGGAACATGATCCGGATCGGCGTCCCCGGCATCTCGAAATGCTCGCGCAACCCGTTGATGAGATACCGCTTGTAGCTGTCCGGCATCTCGTCGGGGCGCGAGCACATGATGACAAAGCCCGGCGGCCGCGCCTTCACCTGCGTCATGTAGCGCAGCTTGATGCGGTGCCCGCCCGGAGCCGGCGGCGGGTGCGCCTCGGTCATGGCGCCCAGCCACGAATTCAACCGCGCCGTGGTGATCCGCTTGTTCCAGATGTCATGCGCCCGCCGGATCGCATCATGCAGCCGGTCCAGCCCCCGCCCCGTCTTGGCCGAAACCGTGATCAGGGGCGCGCCGCGCAACTGCGGCAAAAGCCGCTCGAACATCTCTTTCAGCTCGGCCAGCTTTTCCTGCTTCTCGTCTTCAAGGTCCCATTTGTTGACCGCAACGACAACCGCCCGACCCTCGGTTTCGGCATAATCCGCGATCCGCAGGTCCTGCACTTCAAAGGGGATTTCCACGTCGAGCAGCACGACGACCACCTCGGCAAAGCGCACCGCGCGCAGACCATCGGCGACCGACAGCTTCTCCAGCTTCTCCGTCACCCGCGCCTTCTTGCGCATCCCCGCCGTGTCGAAAATCCGGATCGGCGTTCCCTGCCATTCGGTCCGCACCGAAATCGCATCCCGCGTGATCCCCGGCTCCGGCCCCGTCAGCAGACGGTCCTCGCCGATGATCTTGTTGATCAGCGTCGATTTGCCCGCATTGGGCCGCCCGATCACGGCGATCTGCAAGGGCTTCTTCGCGGTCGGGCGGTGGGCGGTCTCGTCGACCTCCTCGTCGCCCAGCTCTTCGGGAATGTCGACCTCGACCTCGGGCGTGTTCGCAGACTCGCGCTCGGCGAATTCATCGACCAGCGGGCGGAGCAGACGGTAAAGGTCGTCCATCCCCTCGCCATGCTCGGCAGACAACCGCACCGGCTCGCCCAGACCAAGGCTCCAGCCCTCGATGGCCCCGCCGTCGCCCGCAGCGCCCTCGGCCTTGTTCACGCCAAGGATGACCCGCGCCGATTTCTTGCGCAGGATATCGGCAAAGACCTCGTCGCTCGGCGTGACACCCATCCGCCCGTCGATCAGGAAGAGGCTGATATCGGCCATCTCCACCGCCCGCTCGGTCAGCCGCCGCATCCGGCCCTGTAGGCTGTCGTCGGTCACTTCCTCAAGCCCCGCCGTGTCGATCACGGTGAAGCGCAGGTCGAACAGCCGCGCATCCCCCTCGCGCAGGTCGCGCGTCACGCCGGGCTGGTCATCGACCAGCGCCAGCTTGCGCCCGACAAGGCGGTTGAACAGCGTCGACTTGCCCACATTGGGCCGCCCGACAATGGCGAGAGTGAAGCTCATCTTCCAAGTCCTACTTCAGGAAGCAGCCCCCATACACGGCAAGACCGTCAACGGAAAGCGTGAAGTTGCCCCTTGGCGCTGACGACGTAAAGCGCCCCACCCGCCAGGGCAGGCGCGCTCGCCGCGCCGCCGGGCACTTCGGCCCCGCCGACCAGCGCCCCGTCCACGGGGTTGAAGAAGCGCAGCTCCCCGTCACCCGAGGCGACGACCAACCGCCCCCCCGCCAGCACCGGCCCGAAATGCGGCACGATGGCCTTGCGCTTCTTTGCCTTGCCCTTGGTGAAATAGGGCATGTCGACCGCCCAGATTTCCTCGCCCGTGGCCGCATCCAGCCGCACCAGACGGTTCTCGTCGTTCACGACAAAGACCGACCCGCCCACCACCAGCGGCGGGTTCAGCGCGCCTTCGACAGCCGTCCAGATGCGGTCGCCGCTCGACGTATCCACTGCCGCCGTCCGCCCCGAGGCCGTGCCGACAAAGGTGACAGCGCCCTGCACCACGGCATCGCCCGTCACTTCCGTCACACTGGCATAGGCCCGCCCGACGCGTTGCCCCGTCACGGGCGCCTGCCAGACCTGCACGCCGCTCTTCTTCAGCGCCGCCGTCAATCCGCCGCTGGCAAAGGGGAACAGCACCAGCGTATCGCTCACCGTCGGGCCGGCAGCCCCGACCATGCCGGTAATGCCCACCGGCCCCGCCACGGTCCACATGACGCGGCCCGTATCGGCCTTCACCGCCCAGCCCGACCCGTCCCGCCCCACGGCATAGACAACCCCGCCATCCACGGCAGGCGCGCCCGTCACGGGACTGTCGAGCCGCTGCCGCCAGATCACCGCGCCATCATCCGCGTTCAGCGCGACCAGCTCGCCATAGCCCGTGGCGGCATAGACCACCCCGTCGCCATAGGCGATGCCGCCGCCCGAAATCCCGCCGCCCCGGTCGAATGTCGCGGTCAGGTCCGTGCCCCACAGCACCGCGCCCTGCGTCGATGTCGCCTGCACCCTTGCCGCCGAATCCATCGTGAAGACACGGTCCCCCGCGACGACCGGCGCCGCCGAAAGCCGGTTCTTGCGGCTGTCGCCCTGCCCGACGTTCACCGTCCATACCCGCTGCGGACTGGCCGAAAGCGCCCCGTGGGGGGCGGCATGGCGCGCATTGCCCGCCCGATGGGTCCAGTCGGCATTGGCCGCCGCCGCAGGCAGGCTGATCGGTTCCGCGCGGTTCTCCACCCGATCCGCGGGGGCGACCGGCGCGGGCTGCCCCTCGACGGGAACCGACGCCTCCAGATCCGCCCGCACGGGGAACCGCTCGCCCTCGAGCACCAGTTCCCTCTCGCAAGCGCCAAGCCCCATGACCAGCGCCAGCGCCGAGACCGTTCCGATAACCCTGTGCTTCACGCCACGGCTCCCATTGTCACGCCCGCCCCGCCGTGAAACCGGCAGGGCCAAACCTCAACCCGCATCCGCCGGAGCGGCAGGTTGCGGCGCGGCCTGCGGCGCGACTTCGCCGCCCAGTGCCACGATCATCTGTTCCGCCCGCGACCGCAAGCCCGCAGGGGATTCCTGATCCTGCATCAACGCCTCGAACGCCTTGATCGCCTCGTCCGTCTTGCCGTCCTCGACCGACAGATAGGCCATCTGCTCCAGCGCCAGCGTGCGGAAGGGCCGCCCCGCCGCAGCGATCGGATCAAGCGCCGCGCGGCGATCCGCAACCGAAGCCTCCGGCCCCAGCACCATCACCCGCCGCAAGACCGCCAGATCGCGGTAGCTCTGCGGCTGGCTCGCATCCCCGGCCAAGGCCTGCAACGCCTCGAGCGTGGCCGCACGGTCGCTTTCGGGGTCCGAGGCGAGCAGAAGCTGCAACACCGCCTTCTGGTCGCCATCCGCGTCAATCGCGCCAAGGGCATCGCGGCGCTCTTCGGTGCCGCCCATGTCCAGCGCGTCCAGCACCGCATCGCCAAAGGCTTCCGCCCGCGACTGCTCCGAAGCCTTGCGCCATTCGTTATAGGCGGCCCCGCCGACGATGAAGACCACGATCATCACCCCGATCCAGCCATATTTGCGGAACATCGCAAAAAGCTTGTCGCGGCGGACCTCTTCCGTCACCTCGTCGATGAAACTATCGGGATTGCTCACGGGCCTCTCCAGTCCTTTTGCCCCGTCTTACAGGCAAACGGGTTTCCTTGCCAAGCCCGCACACCTGTCGCCCCCCCCTTCTCGCCCCCTTCTCGCCCCCTTGGCGGACCCCTCCCCGCCCCGCCGGCGGCCCATGATCGCCCCGCCCGTCCGATCCGCACCACGAAACCGTCAAACTTTCACCATTTCTGCCGTATAACCATCCGCAGTCCGAGTGCCAAAGGTTGTGCCCGTCATGTTCGAGTTCCTTATCTGGCCGCTGCTCTTTGCAGGTGTCGCGGGTTACAACGTCCTCTCGGACGCCCCCGAAGACGATACGGCAACGCCCGGCACCCCCGATGACGGCTATGTCCCCACCGCCGATACGGCAGGGGCGAAAAGCGAAACCGGCACCTTGGACGAGACGGCGCTCTATGACGCGGCAAGCTATGCCACCGTGATCGAAGGCACCACCGGCAGCGACACCCAGACCGCCGCGGCGGATGCCCCGGACACGGCATGGATTCTCCAGCAGGGCGACGACAGCCTCACCGCATCGGGCAATGACGACTGGGCAAGCGGCGGCGCGGGCAACGACAGCCTGTCCATGGCGGGGGGCGACGATTTCGCCTTCGGCGCCGCGGGCAACGATTCCCTGTCGGGCGAGTCGGGCGACGACTTCCTCCACGGCGGCATCGGCAACGACATCCTCTCCGGCGGCAGCGGTGCCGACAGCCTGCACGGCGGCAGCGGCGATGACACGCTCGATTCCAGCACCGGCAACGACCTCGTCTACGGCGGCACCGGCAACGACCTGATCGGTGCGGGCGACGGCAACGACTCGCTCGCCGCCGGCGCGGGCAACGACACGCTCGGCGGCGGCGCGGGGGCGGACAACATCTTCGGCGAAGACGGGGCCGACCTCATGGTCGGCGGTGCGGGCAACGACAGCATCAACGCGGGCGCAGGCAACGACTCGGCGCAGGCCGACGATGGCGACGACCTGCTCGCCGGCTTCGACGGCGATGACGAACTCCTCGGCGGCACCGGCAACGACACCCTCACCGGCGGCACCGGCGACGATGCGCTCGGCGGTGACGCGGGCAACGACAGCCTCGATGGCGGCGCGGGCGAAGACACGCTCCTCGGCGGCGAGGGCAACGACATCCTCCTCGGGCTCGGCGGGCTCGACCTGCTCGACGGCGGCACGGGGGCCGACAGCATCTCGGGCGGGGAAGAGAACGACAGCCTCCTCGGCGGCACGGGCAACGACAGCCTCGACGGCGGCGAGGGCAACGACATCCTCAACGCCGGCGACGACGACGACAACATCATCGCGGGCGGCGGGGCGGATACGATCATCGGCGGTGCCGGCAACGACATCTCCAACGGCAACACGGGCAATGACGTCATGCTCGGAGGCGCGGGCAACGACTCGCTCTATGCCGACGAAGGCGACGACCGCATCTCCGGCGACGGCACGGGCGAAGACCCCGTCGGCACCGCTTCGGGCAACGACGTTCTCGCAGGCCGCGCCGGAAACGACACGATCATCGGCGGCGGCGGGGCCGACCTCATCAACGGCGACGATGGCGACGACCTGCTCTCCGGCTACGCGCTCGAACAGAACGCCGCCACCGGCGCGACACAGGCCGACGGGACGGATTCCCTGCTCGGCGGCGCGGGCAACGACACCATCCTGATCGGCGAGACGGACATCGCCACAGGCGGCACGGGCAACGACATCTTCGTTCTGGACGACGATGCCGCCATCTCGGGCAATTCCGGCATCACCGACTGGCAGACGGGCGACCTCATCCGCATCGAATGGCAGGGGACCACGGCACCCGCCGTCACCACCTTGTCGAACCCCGCCACCAATCAGGTGGCCATCCTGATCGACGGCCAGCAGGTCTGCGTGGTCAACGGCACCTCCAGCCTTTCGGCCTCGGATTTCGAAATCGTCAAGACGGGCTGAGGCTGCGGCGGATCACTCCGCCGCCAGCGTCTCGTCTTCTTCCTCGGCCGATTGCCGCGCCCACATCGCGGCATAGCGCCCGCCTGCGGCCAGCAGATCGTCATGCGTCCCGCGCTCGACGATATGCCCCGCCTCCAGCACCACGATCTGGTCCGCATCCGCGATGGTCGACAGCCGGTGCGCGATGGTGATCACCGTCCGCCCCTGCCCCATCTCGCGCAAGCTGTCCTGGATGTCCCGCTCCGTCTGCGTATCCAGCGCACTCGTCGCCTCGTCCAGAATCAGGATCGGCGGGTTCTTCAGCAGCGTCCGCGCGATCCCCACACGCTGCTTCTCGCCGCCCGACAGCTTCAACCCGCGCTCGCCCACCTTCGTCTCGTAACCCTCGGGAAGCGAGACGATGAAGTCATGGATCTTCGCCGCCTTCGCCGCCGCCTCGATCTCGGCCTGCGATGCCCCGTCACGGCCGTAAGCGATGTTGTAGCGCACCGTGTCGTTGAACAACACCGTATCCTGCGGCACCACCCCGATCTGCGCATGCAGGCTCGTCTGCGTCACCGACCGGAGATCCTGCCCGTCGATACGGATGGCGCCCGCGTCGATGTCATAGAAGCGGAACAGAAGCCGCCCGATGGTCGATTTGCCCGACCCGCTCGGCCCGACCAGCGCCACCCGATGCCCCGCCGGAACCGACAGGCTGATCCGCTTCAGGATCGGCCGCGCCGCCTCGTAGCCGAATTCCACCGCGTCGAACTCCACCGCCCCGCCCGTCACGACCAAAGGCTTCGCATCCGGCGCATCCACCACTTCGGCAGGCTGCGACAGCAACCCGAACATCTCGCCCATATCCACCAGCGCCTGCCGGATCTCGCGGTAAACCGTGCCGAGGAAGTTCAGCGGCATGGTGATCTGGATCATATAGGCGTTGACCATGACGAAATCGCCCACCGTCAACTTGCCCGCCTGCACCCCCTGCGCGGCCATGACCATCACGATCACCAACCCCGTGGTGATCAGGAACGCCTGTCCGCCGTTCAGGAAAGACAGCGACTGCCCCGTCTTCACCGCCGCCGTCTCATAGCGCTCCATCGCATAGTCATACCGCGCCGCCTCGCGCGATTCCGCGTTGAAATACTTGACGGTTTCGTAATTCAGCAGGCTGTCGATGGCCTTCTGGTTGGCATCCGTATCCTGCTCGTTCATCTCGCGCCGGATCTTCACCCGCCATTCCGTGACGCGGAAGGTGAAGGTGACGTAGATCGTGATCACCACGATCACCACGACCGAATACTGCCAGCCGAACACCACCGCGAAAATCGCCGCCACCATCCCGAGTTCAAGGATCAGCGGCCCGATGGAAAAGATCATGAAGCGCAACAGGAAATCGACGCCTTTCACCCCGCGCTCGATGATCCGGCTCAGGCCGCCCGTCTTGCGCGTGATGTGATAGCGCAAGGACAGCGCGTGGATATGCTCGAACGTCTCCAGCGCCAGCTTGCGCAGCGCCCGTTGTCCCACGCGGACAAAGATCGCATCGCGCAATTCCTGAAACGCCGTGGTCCCCAGCCGCGCCACACCGTAAGCGATGGTCAACCCCACCGCCGTCAGCCCGATCAGCGCCGCCCCCGTGGGCTTGTCCCCCGCCAGCGCATCCACCGCCTCCTTGTAAAGGAAGGGCGTCGACACCGACACGAGCTTCGCCGCCACCAGCATCAGAAGCGAGATCACGACCCGCCGCTTCACCCATGTCTCGCCTTTCGGCCAAAGATAGGGCAGCACCCGACGGATGGTCTGCATCCCGTTGGCGGGTTTCTCTTCGGTGGTGATGGTCAGGCGGCGCATGGGCAAGGCTCCCTTTCGACCGCCCTACCTAAACCTCCGCCCCGCCTTTGACCAGACGGCCAAAGGCACAAGGCGCCCTGCGCTCCCGCACTATGGCTTCGGGATCGTAAAGACCTGCCCCGGATAGATCAGGTCGGGATCGCGGATCTGCTCCTTGTTGGCCTCGAAGACCTGCACATACATGACCCCCTCGCCCAAAGCCTCGCGCGCGATGCGCCAGAGCGTAAAGCCCGGCTGCACCGTCACCGACACCGGACCCTCCGCCGCCGCAGGCTTCGCCGCCGTGCTGCCCGCGTCCGCCGTGGCCTCGCCGCCCTCCGAGGCCGCCGCCTCTGCCGCAGCCGCCGCCTGTTCCGTTCCCGCCGCCGCCGCCAAAGCCTCCAGCGTCTCGCGCTTGAACGGCGTCTCGAAGCGGCTCGTCACCTTGCCCGCCCCGTCAAGCTGGTCCACCCGCATCGTATAGACACCGGGTTCGATGCCGCCCAGCGTCAGCGCCCAGTTCCCGCCCGCATCGACAACCCCGTCCCCGACCTGCCGGTTGTCGAGATAGACCCGAACCAGCGACCCGCCGAAACCGCGCCCCGCAAGCTGCACGTCGCCTTGCGCCGTATAGGAAATGCTGTCCACCGTCACATTCGCCGCCATCTCGGGCAGCGCATCGGGGGCTTGCAGGACCTTTGCCCCCTCCTCCGTCACCAAAAGCGCCGCAGGGGCCACCGGCTCGGGCGATGCCGCCGCCTGACCGCCAGTCCCCGCTCCAGTCGCCGCAACCGCCACCTCGGGTGCAAGGGTCGGCGCAATCGCGACCGTCTGCTCCGACGCGATCTCGGTCCCGTCGGCCAGACGCATCACCATCCCCAGCATCCGCGGCGCGGCACTCGGGGCAAGGTTGAACAGCGCCACGAACTTGCCCGCCCCGTCCGCCGGAACCGCGATCACCTCGGCCCCGTCGATGCGAAGCGAGATTTCCGCCGCAGGCAGCCCCGTTCCGGCCACCAGCGCCGCCCCGTCCCGCTCCACCCGCACCAGATCGAAGACAGGCGGCGCAGTCACAGGCACCGCCGCAGCCTCCGGCGCAGGCGTGGTCTCCGCCTCCACCGCGTCTTCCGCAGGTGCAGCCC
The DNA here is from genome assembly GCA_027489375.1 of Paracoccaceae bacterium. Taxonomy (GTDB): domain Bacteria; phylum Pseudomonadota; class Alphaproteobacteria; order Rhodobacterales; family Rhodobacteraceae; genus Paragemmobacter. The sequence goes on from JAIXZW010000004.1 coordinate 95,576, forward strand.
CGTCCCCGGTCGCAGTGTCGGTCGCAGTCTCGGCCCCCGTTTCGGCCCCAGTCTCGGTCGCAGTCTCGGTCGCAGTCTCGCCCCCCGCCGCAGGCGCTTCCGCCGCCGCAGGCTCCGGCGCAGCCGCCGCCTCGGTCGCCGCCGCCTCCACCGCCGGTGCTTCCACCGCCGCAGGCTCCGCCGCCGGTTCCGTCACCGCCGCCGCCTCTTCCGGCTTCGGCCTGACCGACCACGCCCCCCAAAGCAGCGCTGCGACCACAGCCGCAACCCCGACCACCGCACCCGCACGCGCTCCCACCGACATCTCAGACCAAGCCGCCATGACACCCCCCGACCGATGGGTCCTGTCTCCGGACCCTGTCTTTCCTTTGTAGCCAATTCCCGATAGCACGATCAAAGATATTCGCAGCCAAGGAAACCCGCGCCCATGACCACGCTCCGCTCCGTCTGTGTCTTCTGCGGCTCACGTTCGGGCAACGACCCCGCCTATGCCGCCGAAGCCCGCGCGCTCGGCACGGCCATCGCGGAAAACGGCTGGCGGCTCGTCTATGGCGCGGGCGACGTGGGGCTGATGGGCGAAACCGCCCGCGCCGCCCTCGCCGCCGGGGCCAAAACGCTGGGCGTCATCCCCACCCATCTCCTGAAACGCGAAAAGGGCAAGCGCGACCTCGGCCAGTTCGTCATCACCGAAGACATGCACGAACGCAAAAAGGTGATGTTCATGAACTCCGACGCCATCGTCGTCCTCCCCGGCGGCGCAGGCTCGCTCGACGAGTTCTTCGAGGTGCTGACATGGCGCCAGATCGGCCTGCACACGAAACCGATCTACCTTCTGAACACGGGCGGCTACTGGACCCCGCTCATGGGCCTGATCGACCATGTGATCGCCCAGGGCTTCGCGGAATCCTCCATGCGCGGCTTCTACACCGCGGTACCCGACGCCAGCGCACTCGCCGCCGCACTGCGCGAGGCTTTGTCCTGACGCCAGCTCTCGAAGCTGTAACAGGCCAACCCCGCCCAGATCATGCCAAAGGCGATGCGGTGCCAAAAGGTGAACGGCTCCGCAAAGACCACGACCGCCGAGAACATCTGCAAGGTCGGGTTCAGATATTGCACCAGCCCCAGCGTGGACAGCCGCACCCGTTTCGCGCCCCATGAAAACAGGATCAGCGGCCCGCCCGTGATCAACCCCGTGACGGGCAAAAGCAGGCTGATCACCAGATCATGCCCGAACGCCCCCGCGCCTTGCAGCGCAAGATATCCCAGCCAGCCCGCCGCAAAGGGTGCCATCAACGCCACCTCCGCCGTGACCGACACGACCGCCGCCGCCTCCAGCCGCTTCTTGATCAGCATGTAAGGGGCAAAGGAAAAGGCCAGCCCCAGCGCCACCCAGGGTGCCACCCCCAGCCCCCATGTCAGCACCAGCACCGCCAGCGCGGCCAGCGCGACCGCCGCCCCCTGCCCGACACTCAACCGCTCGCGCAGCACCACGACACCCAGCACCACGGCGACCAAGGGAAAGATGTAGTAACCAAGGCTCGCTTCCAGCGCATAGCCACTCTTCACCGCCCAGATGAAGAAACCCCAGTTGAAACAGACGATCCCCGCCGCCAGCCACACCCGCCCCCGCTGCGGCCCCGAAACCAGCGCAGGCACGGCCCGAAACCGCCCCTGCACCGCCAGCAAAAGGCCAAAGAACAGCAGCGTCCACAGCGTGCGATGCGACAGCATCTCCATCGGCGGCACGGCCACCAGCCGGTAATAGATCGGCGCGAGGCCCCAGATCAGACAGGCCAGCACGATCGCCCCGATTCCCTTCGCCGCCTCGCTCACGCCCGCCCCTCCGCTGCACGCCCCCTCCCTCGCACCCCGCCCCACCCGCCGCAAGCCACCCCGCGACACGAAGCACCCCATTCCCGCCCCCCGCTTCATCTGTTCTGAAATATCCTCGGGGGGAGCCGCGCCCAGGCGCGGCGCGGGGGGCAGACGGCCCCCCGTGCGACGGTCCCGTCGCGCGGGCCCTCAAAAACAAAAAGACCCGCCGCGGTCCCCCGCGACGGGCCTTCCAATTGGTCAGGCGAAGATCAGAGTTTCGCCGCCACCGCTTCCCAGTTCACCAGCTTTTCAAGGAAGTTGGTGAGGTAAGCCGGACGCTTGTTGCGGAAGTCGATGTAGTAGGAATGCTCCCACACGTCGCAGCCCAAGAGCGCGGTCTGGCCGAAGCAAAGCGGGTTCACGCCGTTCTCGGTCTTGGTCACTTTCAGCGACCCGTCCTTGTCCTTCACCAGCCAGGCCCAGCCCGAGCCGAACTGGCCCGCACCGGCGGCGGCGAAATCTTCCTTGAACTTCGCGACCGACCCGAAGCCTTCCGTCAGCGCCTTTTCCAGCGCGCCCGGCATCTTCTTGCCCTCGCCCGGACCCATCACTTCCCAGAACAGGTTGTGGTTCCAGTGCTGGGACGCGTTGTTGAAGATCCCGTTCTGCGCCACCGCACCGGCCTTATAGGTGCCGCGCACGATATCCTCGAGCGATTTCGACTCCCACTCGGTGCCCGCGATCAGCTTGTTGCCGTTGTCCACATAGGCTTTGTGGTGCAGGTCGTGGTGATATTCCAGCGTCTCCTTCGACATGCCGAGCGCGGCCAGAGCGTCATGCGCATAGGGAAGATCGGGAAGGGTGAAGGCCATCGGAGTTCTCCTGTTCGGACAAGCGTTTCGATATGCAATAAGGGTGCAACCCGCGCCAAGGTCAACCCCGCGCGGCCCTCATGCGTTCCGAATAACATCGCTTAGCCTTTGACCTTCCGGCACTGCCCGCCCGCATCGAAATTGTTGGCATAGCCCGCAGGGATCATCTTCATCCGCGCCGAAAGATCGGCCTTCATCACCGTCAGGCGATAGATCATCTTGGCATTCTGCGCCTCGCTATCACGCCCCATCACCACCCAGCTATAGGTGGTGCGCTTGGCATTGTCGGTCTCGACCTTCGCCTCGACCGGCTTGCCAACGATCGCAAGGATGATCCCGTCGCTCACCTGCGCGGTCTGCTCCCCCTCGGGATGGGTCAGGGCGACCACGGGCGGCACCCACCCCATATTGGCGCCCAACTGCTCCAGCTTGCACTCGAAAACCGCCGCCTCGGCTGCCACGCTTCCCAAAAACAGGCCGAAACCGGCCAAGACACAGACAGAAAACCGCATCACTCGTCCTTTGCACCGACACACCCCCGACCTTGCGAAATACCCCGCGCCCCGTCAACAACCTGAACGCGAAGCGATGCAAAAAGAAAAACCGGCGCGGGATCACCCCCGCGCCGGTCGTCATGTTTCGCGGGGAAATCCCCGGCTCAGGCCAGCTCCGACCCCGCCGCGGCACTCGATGCGAGCAGGTCGAAGACATATTTCCCGACCGAACGGAAGCAGACGACGGTAAAGCCGACGTCCTCGGCCCAGAAGGCCGCCGCGACCTGCGCGGCACGGGTGCGCCGCAGCTCGCCCGCTTCCATCTTGGCGAAATCGACGGGCGACAGCTTGGCCAGCACCTCCACCGCTTTCGCGCCCTCGACACGGAACACCGCCCGCGCATCCGACACATCGGCGGCAAGGAAATGCTGCCCCGCCAGACCCTTGTTCAGCGCGGCCATCGCCTCGGCCACCTGCGCATAGGGCAGGACCAGCAGATATTCATCCGGGCTCATCCAGCCGCAGGCGCGGTCGCCCGCCACCTCGATCTTGCGCACCGCCGGAAGGGCCGTCCCCACGGCGGCCTTCACCGCCGCCGCAAGCCCCTTCACATCCGCCTTCGCCCGCAGCGTGATCATCCCCACGGGGCCGATCTCGCGCACCTTTGCAAAGCCTTCGAAAACCGCGCCACCCAGCGCGCTGACCGGATCAGACATTCTGCTTCACTCCGTCCTTGTCAAAAAAGACCGGATCGACGACCCGCGCCTTCAGCGTGCCTTTGACACCGTTCTTGAACGTGCCGAACTCGACGACCTCGCCCATCCGCTTGGGACCATGCTTCAGAAGCCCCATCGCGATCCCCTTCTTCAACGTCGGCGAGAAGTAGGTCGAGGTGATGCGCCCCTGCACATTGCGCTGCCCGTTGGCGTTCACTCCGGCATCGACCACATAGGCCCCGTCCGGAATGACCGACCCGTCGAGCGCCTCGAAGCCCACCAGCTTCCAGCGGTCGGGGCTGGCAAGGTGGTTGCGCATCTGCCCGCGCTTGCCAAGGAAGTCTTCCTTCTTCTTGGAAATCGCCCAGTCAAGGTTCAGGTCCTGCGGAATGACCGTGCCGTCGGTTTCGTCGCCGATCATGATGAAGCCCTTCTCGGCCCGCATGATGTGCAACGCTTCCGTGCCGTAAGGCATCGCCCCGAACTCCGCCCCCGCTTTGTGGCAAGCCTCCCAGAACGCAAGGCCGAGCGAGGCCGGAACCGCGATTTCATAGGACAACTCGCCCGAGAACGAGATGCGGTAGACCCGAACGGGGAACCCGCCCAGCGTGCCATCCGCCCATTGCATGAAGGGCAGCGCCTCTTTCGAGACATCCATCCCACCAAGCTTCTCCAAAAGCTTGCGCGCATTGGGGCCGACGACCGCGACTTGGGCATATTGCTCGGTCACGTTGGCGGTATAGACCTTCCAGTCCCACCATTCGCATTGCAGCCAGTCTTCCATCCACGCATGGATGCGATCCGCCCCGCCCGAGGTGGTGTGGCAGAGCCACGTCTCCTCGTCGATCCGCGCAACCACACCGTCATCCGACAGGAAGCCCTGCTCGTTGCACATCAGGCCATAGCGGCACTTGCCGACCGGCAGCGAGGACATCACGCCCGTGTAGAGCATGTCGAGGAAACGCCCCGCATCCGGCCCCTTGACGATGATCTTGCCAAGGGTCGAGGCATCGAGCAGCCCAAGCTTCTCGCGGGTGTTGATCACCTCGCGGTGCACCGCCTGCTCATGCGTCTCGCCCGTGCGCGGGAAGGTATAGGGACGCCGCCACAGACCGACAGGCTCCATATAGGCACCCGCCTTCTCGTGCCAGCCATGCATCGGCGTCCGGCGCAGCGGCTGGAAAATCTCCCCCCGCGCTTCGCCCGCCAGAGCGCCCAGCGTCACAGGCGTATAGGGCGGACGGAAGGTCGTGGTGCCGACCTGCGGGATATCCTCGTTCAACGCGCCAGCAAGGATCGCCAAGCCGTTGATGTTGGACAGTTTCCCCTGATCCGTCGCCATGCCGAGCGTGGTGTAGCGCTTGGTGTGTTCGACCGACTCGTAGCCTTCGCGCGCCGCAAGCTGGACGTCCGAAACCTTCACGTCGTTCTGGTAGTCGAGCCACATCTTGGCCTTCAGCGCAGGCGTTGCCCCCTGCGGCATGATCCAGACCGCTTCCATCGGCGCTTCCACGACCGTGGCCGCCTCCGGCACCTTGCCCGCCTTGGCCTTGATCCCCAAAGCCTCCAGCGCGGCCCGCGCCGCGGCATCGGCATCGGCCAAGGCCGCCGCCGTGGTCATCGCGCCATTGGCGATGCCCGCCGCATAGACCATCGCGCCGCCGTCATGGTTCAGCGGCGGACGCGCCGCGTCGGGGCGGAAATGGGCATTGGTCGTGTCCCACGTCAGCTTGCCGCCGCAATGGCTCCACAGGTGGACGACCGGAGACCAGCCGCCCGACATGGCAACCGCGTCGCAGGCGATCTCGTCGATCACCGCGCCCTCGCCCGCCTGCAGGCAGATCGACACACCCGTCACCCGCTTGCCGCCCAGCACCTTGGCCACGCCGCGCCCCGCTTCGATGCGGATGCCCAAGGCCCGCGCCTTGGCAGGCAACTCGCCCGTCACATTGGTCCGCGCGTCGATGATCGCCGGAACCGACAGCCCCGCCTCCTTCAGCGCAATCGCGGTGCGATAGGCGTCGTCGTTGTTCGTCACGACAACCGTGCGATCCCCCGGCGACACCGCAAAGTTCACCACATAATCGCGCACCGAAGCCGCCAGCATCACGCCCGGCAGGTCGTTGCCCGCGAATGACAGCGGCCGCTCGATCGCGCCCGTCGCCGTCAGGATCTTGCCCGCACGGATGCGCCACAGACGGTGCTTCGGACGCCCGTCACCGGGGGTGTGGTCCGCGACCTTCTCGTCGGCCAGCACATAGCCGTGGTCATAGACCCCCGCGCCCATCGTCCGCGCCTTGACGGTCACGTTCGACATGGACCCAAGCTCGGCCAGCGCCGCCGCCACGAAATCATCCGCAGGCTTGCCGTCGATCACCTCGCCATCGACGACCGCACGGCCCCCGAATTGTGCGGTCTGCTCCAGCACGATCACCCGCGCTCCGGCACGGCCCGCGACCAGCGCCGCCTGCAAACCGGCCACGCCGCCACCGACGACCAGCAGGTCGCAAAAGGCATAGGCCTGCTCGTAACGGTCCGCATCACGGTCCTTGGGTGCCGCACCAAGCCCCGCCGACTGGCGGATGATCGGCTCGAACACGTGCTTCCAGAAGGGACGCGGATGGATGAAGGTCTTGTAATAGAACCCGGCGGGCAGGAAGCGGGCGACATAGTTGTTCACCACGCCCACATCGAATTCAAGGCTCGGCCAGTGGTTCTGGCTGGTCGCCTCAAGCCCCTCGAACAGCTCGGTCGTGGTGACGCGCTGGTTCGGCTCGAACCGCCCGCCTTTGCCAAGGTTGACCAGCGCGTTCGGCTCTTCCGGCCCTGCGGCCACGATGCCGCGCGGACGGTGATATTTGAACGAACGCCCCACCAGCATCTGGTCGTTGGCCAGCAAAGCTGCGGCCAGCGTGTCGCCCTTGTAACCCTTCAACCGCTTGCCGTTGAAAGAGAATTCCTGTGATGCAGCCCGGTCGATCAACCGGCCGCCCTTTGCAAGACGGGTGCTCATTTGTAGCCCTTCCAGTCAGGCCGCTTGGCCTTGATCTTCGCCACCAGATCGGCAGGCGGTTCCGAGGTTTGCGCAGGATAGGTGCCGAACACCTCGAGCGTCGCGGTGCAACGCGCGGCAAGGAACCACTTCCCGCAGCCATAGACATGGCGCCAGCGTTCGAAATGCACGCCCTTGGGGTTCTTGCGGGCGAACATGTAGCTTTCGAACTCTTCGTCCGTCGAACCCGGCCCGAAACGCTTGAGATGCGCCTCGTAACCCGGCGAAAGCTCCGTCTCCTCGGCCTTCACGCCGCAATAGGGACATTCAAGAATGAGCATGGTCGCGCTCCATTTCCGCGGCGCTGCCGCAAACATTTCCGAAAGTTTCGATCCGGCCCATCAGTGTGCCACCCCTGCCGCCACCGACTCGTCGATGAACTGGCCTTCCTTGAAGCGCCACATGCTGAAATCGGCCGCCAACGGCCCCGGCTCACCCTTCGCCATCAGCTCGGCCATCGCCCAGCCCGAACCGGGGATCGCCTTGAACCCGCCCGTGCCCCAGCCGCAGTTCATGAAGCAGTTGCCCAGCGGCGTTTTCGAGATGATGGGCGAACGGTCCCCCGTCATGTCCACGATCCCGCCCCACTGGCGCAGCATCTTCAAACGGCTGATCATCGGGAAGGTCTCGACCAGCGCGCGCAGCGTTTCCTCGATATGGTGGAAGCTGCCGCGCTGGGTAAAGTTGTTGAACCCGTCGGTCCCGCCGCCGATCACCATCTCGCCCTTGTCGGATTGCGACATGTAGCCGTGCACGGTGTTGGCCATCACGACCACATCCATGCAGGGCTTGATCGGCTCGGACACCAGCGCCTGCAAGGCCACCGCTTCGACCGGCAGACGGAAGCCCGCCATATCGGCAACCTGCCCCGAATGGCCCGCGACGACGATGCCCAGCTTCTTGCAGCCGATATAGCCCTTCGAGGTCTCGACGCCCTTCACGACGCCGCCTTCCGACCGCACGCCCTTCACTTCGCATTGCTGGATGATGTCCATCCCCATCGCGCTGCAAGCCCGCGCATAGCCCCATGCGACAGCGTCATGCCGCGCGGTGCCGCCGCGTGCCTGATAAAGCGCGCCCAGAACCGGATAACGCGGCCCGTCGATGTTGATGATCGGCACCAGCTCCTTCACGCGGGCAGGCTCGATCCACTCGGTCGCCACGCCTTGCAGCGCGTTGGCATGCACCGTGCGCAGATAGCCGCGCACCTCGTGATGCGTCTGCGCCAGCATCAGCAGACCACGCGGGCTGAACATCACGTTGTAGTTCAGGTCCTGGCTCAGCGTCTCATAAAGGCTCCGCGCCTTTTCATAGATCGCCGCCGACGGGTCCTGCAGATAGTTCGACCGGATGATCGTGGTGTTGCGGCCCGTGTTGCCGCCGCCCAGCCAGCCCTTTTCGATGATCGCCACATTGGTGATCCCGAAATTCTTGCCAAGGTAATAGGCCGTGGCAAGCCCGTGCCCGCCCGCACCCACGATGATGGCGTCATACTCTTTCTTCGGCTCGGGGCTGCGCCAAGCCCGCTCCCAGCCGGTGTGATAGCGCAACGCCTCTCGGGCGATTGCAAAGACGGAATAGCGTTTCATGGTCAAACTCCGATGGCGCAAACCTTGGCGCTTCTTTTGTCCCGGCTGAGGGGAATGGACCATCCCTGCAAGCGGCGCAAACGGGAATTTTGCGACACGCTCCGCGACAAAGCGCAGCGCGGGCCGCCTTTCGCCTCACTTTCCCGTTTCTTCCGCTTTTGCCCCCTGCCGGAAAGCATTACATGGGCAGGCGCAGCCCCAGCGGGCGCAGGACAGGGAACGGGACCGCCTATGGAAAACTGGCAATTCTGGCTCGCCGCAGGGGCGCTGGTCATCGCCGTGGCCGCAAGCCTCTTGCGCGCCATGTCCCGCGCCACGGGCGATGTCGCCCCCGCCGCCTCCTACGACCTGCAAGTCTACCGCGACCAACTGGCCGAGGTGGAGCGTGACCTGTCCCGTGGCACCATCGCGCCCGAAGAAGCCGCCCGCCTCAGGACCGAAATCTCCCGCCGCCTGCTCGACGCCGACCGTCAGACGCGGGGGACCGCACCCGCCCCCGCCCGCACCGCCCGGACGGCGGCACTGGTCCTCACCCTGCCCGTCCTCGCCGCCTCGTGGCTGCTTTACGACCGCCTCGGCACCCCCGGCTACCCCGACCTGCCCCTGTCCGAACGCCTCGCCATGTCCGACGAGATGCGCGCCAACCGCCCCCCGCAGGCCGAGATGGAGGCGAAAGCCCCGAAACCAGACGCCGCCCCCGTCGACCCCGCCTTCGCCAAGCTGATGGACGAACTCCGCGCCGCGATGAAATCGCGCCCCGACGACCGGCAGGGTCTCGAACTCCTCGCCGCCAACGAAGCCCGCCTCGGCAACCTCTCCGCCTCCCGCGAGGCGATGGAGAAGCTGATTGCCGTCAAAGGCAAGGACGCCACCGCCGAAGACCACGCCGCCTTGGGCGAGGTGATGGTCATGGCCGCAGGCGGCCTTGTGTCGGCCGAGGCCGAGGCCGCTTTCGGCACCGCCCTCACCCTCGACGCGACGAACCCCACCGCCCGCTACTACTACGGCCTGATGGCAGCGCAGGTCGGCCGCTTCGACCGCACCTTCGAACTCTGGCGCCCGCTCCTCGACGGCCCCGCCGACGCCCCGTGGATGGCCCCCGTCCGCGCCCAGATCGAGGATGTCGCCATGCGCGCCGGCATCAACTTCACCCTGCCCCCCGCCGCGGGCAAAGGGCCGGATGCCGAAGCCGTCGCCGCCGCTGGCGAAATGTCCGCCACCGACCGCCAGTCGATGATCGAAGGCATGGTCGCCCAACTCGGCGACCGCCTCGCAACCGAAGGCGGCCCCGTCGAGGATTGGGCCAAGCTCATCACCTCGCTCGGCGTCCTGAACCGCAAGGACGAGGCGCAGAAGATCTACACCGAGGCGCTGGCGAAATTCGAAGGCCGCCCCTCCGAACAAGGCTTCCTGAAAGAGGCTGCGCTGAACGCGGGCCTCACCCCATGATCCACGAAACCCTCGACAGCTTCGCAGCATGCCTTCCGCCCAACCGCGCCATCGCGGGGCTGGACTTCGGCGACAAGACCATCGGCGTCGCCCTCTCCGACCTCCGCCGCTCCGTCGCCACACCCATCGAGGTGATCCGCCGCGTCAAATTCACCCTCGACGCCGCAGCCCTGCTCGACCTCTGCGCCAAGCGCGGGGTGCATGGCCTCATCCTCGGCCTGCCGCTCAACATGGACGGCTCCGAAGGCCCGCGCGTCCAGGCCACCCGCGCCTTCGCCCGCAACCTGACCCGCCTGACCGACCTTCCCATCACCTATTGGGACGAGCGTCTCTCCACCGTTGCGGCAGAAAGGGCACTGCTCGAGGCGGATACGTCGCGAAAGCGTCGGAAAGAGGTGATCGACCAGGTCGCCGCAGGCTATATCCTGCAAGGAGCCTTGGACCGTCTCGGCCACATGGCCAGAATGGAGCAGCCCCGTGAAGGATGATGTCTGGAAGCGCGACGAGGTCGAGTCGCCCTGCATCAAACTCTGCACCGTCCACCCGACCGAACGCATCTGCGTCGGCTGCTACCGCACGATCGACGAAATCTCGCAATGGTCGCGCATGTCGACCGAACAGCGCCGCAGCGTCATGGCCGAACTGCCCACCCGCGCCCCCCGCCTTGCCAAGCGCCGCGGTGGCCGCATGGGGCGGCTGGGCTGATGTCCGACGTCTGGCGTCTGACGTCTGACGCCCGATAGGGGCACCGCCCGCACCGCCCGCACCGCCACCGACCACCGAAGCCCGGGGTCGGCGCGCCACGGCGGAACCCTCACCCCGCCAGCCGCAAATCCTCCTCCACCGGCAGCGCCAGCCGCACCGCCCGCATCCCGCGCATCTGGCCCAGCCGTCCCTCGGCCAGCGGCCGCCCGTCGCGCCCGCGCAGCACCAGTCGCGCCAGCGTCGCCTCGCCCAAGGGCAGCACCTCGCCAACCTGCAACCCCATCACCCGCGACAGGGGCAGGGTCAGCCGCACCAGTTCCGCCTCCATCAACGCCGCGACCGCCTCCACCTGCCGCGCAAAGGCGGCGCGAAAGGCGGCATCGTCGAAAGGCGCGGCCTCGGCCACCCGCACCCGCGCCGTCGCGGGCAGGGCAAGCAGGACCGCCCCCGTCACCGCCCCGCGCATCAGGCTCACCTCCGCCCGCAGGACGCGAAAACCCGTATCCTCCAGAAGCAGCGCAAGGGGCCGCGCCTCCTCAAGGAAACTTGCGTAGTGCCAGCCGGTTGCCCAATCGGCCTCCTCCTGCCCCGCCAGGGCCTCAGCCAGTCCGGCAAGGGCGGCATCCAGCATCGGGGCCACCATCGCCGCATCCGTCCGCGTGGGCCGCCGCTCGCCCGCGTCCGCCGCCACGCGCCCCGTGGTCAGCATGGCGACCAGCCCCGCCAGCACCGCAGGCTCCATCGCAAGCAGCCCCAACCCCTCGTGTCCGGTGTCGAGTACCGCCAGCAGCGACCGCTCCGCAGGCATCTCGACCAGTTCGGCCAGCGACACCCGCATGTCCCGCATCTCCGCCACCTCGAGCGGCACGCCCACCTCGTCCCGCGCCGCCCGTGCCAGCGCCAGCCGCCACGCCCGCTCCGCGCCCAAGGCCGCGGCCTGCCCGCCCTGTGCCGACCGCTCCGCCCCCATCTTCCGCCGCAAGACATCCATCGCCAGCCCTCCTGCCCCGGCCAGCATCACCCCGCAACGGTTCAGAAATCCTTAAGCCGCCCGCTTTTCCAGCCGGAACGGCAGCGTCACCCGAAACGCCGCGCCGCCGCGCCCGGGCACATATGTCACCTGCCCGCCAAGGTTCGCCATCACCTCGCGGCAGATCGCAAGGCCAAGCCCCGCCCCGCCCGCACGGCTCTGGTCCGTCAGACGGGCGAATTTCTCGAAGATGATCCCCTGACTCTGCTTGGCGATGCCCGACCCGTTGTCCACGAAATCCACCATCACCCGCCCGGACCGCTGCCGCACCGAAATCTTCAGCTCCGGCTGCGCCGCGTCGCAGTATTTCCGCGCATTGGAAATCAGGTTGATGAAGACCTGCACCAGCCTGTCGCCATCCGTCCGCAGGAACAGGCTCTCCGCCGGAAGATCGCGCAGCACCGTGAAATCCCGCTCGGGCCGCGTATGCGAGGCCGCCGCCAGCGCACGGTCCAGAAGCTGCTGCAGATTGACGAGGCCGATATTCAACTGCACCGACCCGTTCTCCAGCACGCTCAGGTCAAGCAGATCGTCCAGCAGCCGCGTCAGCCGGATCGCCTCGTCATGGATGATCCGCCCGTAATTCGCCACCACCTCGGGCGGCAGGTCGCCCTCGGTCAAGATTTCGGAAAACGCACGGATCGAGGTCATGGGCGTGCGCAGTTCATGGCTGATCTGGCTCAGGAAAGCGTCTTTCTGCACCGAAAGCTGCTTCAGCTTCTCGTTCGCCTCGCGCAGCGCGCCCGCCGTGCGCGTCAACTCCTCGCGCTGCGCTTCCAACTCGGCGGAATACTCCATGATCTGCGCCGTCTCGTTCGCCACGGCCATCAGGTCCTCGACCGACACCGTGGCGCGGCCCACGATCTGGCTGATCATCGCATGCGCCGTGGCCGCCCCCACCGATCCGGCAAGCCGCCGCTCGAGGCCCGCCACGAAATCGGGGGTGGCATCGGGCAGGTAGCCGCCCTTTCCCTGCGCCCGCGCCTCGCCCTCGAACAGCGACAGCGCCGCCTCCTCGCCCAGAATGCGCTGCGCCATCACCAGCAGCGCCTCCGGCTCCGCCCGCCCCCGCGCCCATCCCTGCGGCCCCGCCGCATCGGCATCGAAGACATTGACGAAAGCCGCGCCCTGCATCCGCTCCACCGGCCCCGGAAAGGTGAACAGCGACACAAGGCAAAAGGCCGCCGTATTCAGCGCCGCCGACCAGAAGAGCGAATGGACCAGCGGGTCCATCCCCGTCACCCCGAACAGCGCCTGAGGCCGCAACCAGCCAAGACCGAACAGCCCGTGATCGAAGACCGCCGCACTCAGCACCGTGTCCGGCCCGAAGAACGGCAAGAGCAGCGTAAAGGCCCAGACGCAGAACCCCACCGCCAGCCCCGCGACCGCCCCCGATTTCGTCGCCCCCCGCCAGAAGATGCCCCCGATCAGCACCGGCAGGACCTGCGCCACGCCGGCGAATGCGATCAGCCCCATCGCCGCCAGCGCCACCGACCCGCCCGACATGCGGTAATAGACATAGCCCAGCGCCAGCACGGCGATGATCGACAGCCGCCGCGCCAGAAGCACGATCCGCCGCACATCCCCCGTCATCGCCGATTGCGGCGCCAGCCGCAGCCAGAGCGGCATGACCACATGGTTCGACACCATCGTCGCCAGCGCGATCGATTCCACGATCACCATCGACGTGGCCGACGAGAAGCCGCCAAGAAAGGCCAGCATGGCAAGCCCCGCCTGCCCCTCGGCCAAGGGCAGGGTCAGCACGAACATGTCGGGATTTGACCCTTCGGGCATCCGCTCCAGCCCGATCACCGCGATGGGCACGATGAACAGGCTCATCAGCATCAGATAGGCGGGAAAGGCCCAGCTTGCCAAAGCCATGTGCCGCTCGTCGCCATCCTCGACCACCATCACCTGGAACATCCGCGGCAGGCAGATCACAGCGGCCCCGGACACGGCGATCATCCCGAACCAGCGGTCCGGCTTGATCACCCAGTCGGGAACGCTCGCCGCCTCGATCCGCGCAAAGACCGCCGCCATCCCCCCGCCGATCCCCCAGACCACAAAGGCACCCACCGCCAAAAGGGCGACCAGCTTCACCACCGCCTCCACCGCGATGGCAAGGACAACACCGTGATGCTGCTCCTTGGCGTCCAGATTGCGCGTCCCGAACAGGATGGTGAACAGCGCCAGCCCCCCCGCCACCCAGACCGCCGTGGCGTCACGGTTGGGCAGCGCCCAGCCCTCGGGCGTGCCGCTCGCAAAGACCGCAAAGGACAGCGTCACCGATTGCAGTTGCAGCGCGATATAGGGCGTCGCCGCCACCACCGCGATCAGCGTCACCACCACGCCAAGCAGGTTCGACTTGCCGAAACGGCTGGAGATTAGGTCCGCGATGCTCGTCACCCGCTGCTGCCGCCCGATCCGCACCAGCTTGCGCAGCACCCACCACCAGCCGATGAAGACCAGTGTGGGACCAAGGTAGATCGTCACGAACTCCAGCCCCGACCGCGCCGCATAGCCGACCGCACCGTAAAACGTCCACGCCGTGCAATAGATCGACAGCGACAGCGTATAGATGAGCGGCGAGCGCAACCACCCGATCCGCCCCTCCGCCGCCCGCCGCTCGGCCAGAAAGGCGACAAGGAACAGCATGACGACGTAGCAAAGGCAAAAGAGGACAAGCAGGTTGAACGGCATCAGCGCGGCTCCCCGTCGCCGCCATCGCCCTCTGGCGCGTCATGCACCAGCCCGGGGGCCAGTGCCGCCGCGACGAGAACCAGACCGAACCAGACCACGAAAAGATAGATGCCGTCCCAGGCCGTATCCGCCCCGCTCGACCCGCTCGGGCTCCACAGGATCGGCAAAAGCACCAGAAATCCGCCCACCAGCGGCAAAAGCCGTGCCGCATCGCGCAAACGCCGCAGGCGGTAACTCTTGCGCTTGAGAAAGAGCGGTGCCCGCCGCTTCGCCATCCGTCCTACCCCTGTTGCCCGACCAGATCGCGCACCGCCGCCAGCATCTCGGCATTGGCGAAGGGCTTGGTCATGAAACGGCTCACCCCTGCCCGTTCGGCGGCCTCGCGGTCGCGGCCCTGCCCCTTGGCGGTCAGCATCAGCACCGGCACGGCGGCCAGCCCCGCATCGGCGCGGATCGCGGCCAGAAGGTCCAGCCCCGACACGCCGGGAAGCATGAGATCGAGGATGACAAGGTCCGGCGCCCCCGCCCGCACGGCCTCGACCCCGCCAAGCCCGTCGGGCAGCGCATGCACCTCGCAGCCGTCGCGGGCCAGCAGGAAACGGATCGCCTCGGCGATGTTCGGCTCGTCCTCGATCAGAACGACACGCGCCATAGTCTACCCCCCGACGGTTCCCGCAGCGGGTCTATGCGCCCGCCTGTGGCCGAACGATGCCCCATCCTTGCCCGTCCTGTCAAAAGCGGCGTTCAGCCAAGGCTGACGATCGACGGCTCGCGCCGCGCCGGGCAGTCGCCGCGCGGGCAGATGCGGCAGGTCGGGCCAACCGTGACCTGTGCGGCGGTACCCGCCACAGCCTCGGCGGGCATGACGAGCATATGGGCATGGCGCAACTCCACCCCGCCGAATCCCGCCGGATGCTCCGCCGCCGCATGGGCCATGACGCGAAAGCGCCGCAGCCTTTGCCCCGCCACCGCCACCTCGGCCACCACCGCCCGCCCCGCATGGCCAAGGGCGGTGAACAGCGGCCAAAGCGGACAGGCCGACCCGAAGCGCGGCAGGGGGAAGCCCTCGGCTGGACGCCGGAACAGCAGCGTGCCGGACGCATCGCAGACGACCAGCCCGAACACCCGCTCGGGCACAAGCGCCAGACGGCGGAAGACAACATCCGCCCCCACCCCGAACCGCGCCGCAAGCAGCAGCGGATCGGGCGCGCCCCCGTCGAGCGCCGCGATCAGATCAGCCATCGGCAAGGCCGCCGCATCCCGCGCGGCCTGCGCGAGCCAGCCCCGCGCCAACTCCCGCGCCGCCCCCGATGCCAGCCGCTCCACCTCGGCCGCCAGAACCGCGCCCTGCCCCGCCTCAAGCTCCGGCAAGACCCAGCCCCGCCCCGCAAGCCATGCCTCCATCTCCTCCAAGGGCGCCGCGATCCCCGCCTCCGCCGCCGCCTCCGACCCGTCGAGATAGGCGACCAGCGCCTCGGCCCCCGCCGCCATCCGCTCGCTGTCCGCGTGCAGGTTGCGGTGGAAACGTTCGCGCCACTCGGCCTCGATATCCTCCGTCTCGGCAAGGATCGCGGCGGTGGAGCGGACGGAAGACAGCGCCGACAACACCTCGTGCAGCGATTCCGACAGATGCGGGTCATGGGTCATGCGGTCGTTCAACGCCTCGACCGCCCGCTCCAGCGACTGCATCCGCCCGTGCATCGCCACCACCACCGACGCCCAGCCCGGAAAGCGCCCCGCGAATTCCTCGACACGGCCCACCTCCGCCGCCTCCGCCCCCAAGGCCGCCGCCGTCGCCGCCGCGGCCCGCAGATCGTCGCCAAGACCGCCCTCGGCCCCCTCGGCAAGCTGCGCCACCGGCACGCCCAGCGCCCCCGCCAGCGCCACCAGCACCTCCCCCTGCACCCGCCGCCGGTTATGTTCGATCAGGTTGAGGTATGAGGCCGAAATCCCCGCCTGCCCCGCAATCTCGGCCTGCCGCAACCCCAGCGCCAAGCGCCGCTCGCGCAGCCGCGTTCCGGTCAGGGCCTGCATCGGCATGGGTCGCTCCTCGCTGCTGTCCACCGCGAATTTACAAGCCGCAGCGCCGTTTACAACCGCTGTAAAGGGGGCCTTCCGCCCCCTCGCCGCAAGCGGCTCACCCCCGAGAGTATTCGGGCAAAGGTGAAAGGGAAAAAGCGAAAGCGGCTTTCATGCTGGTCCAAATATCCTCGGGGGGTCAGGGGGGCGGAAAGCCCCCCTGCTTGCAAAGGAAAAGGGCGCAGCCTGCGCCGCGCCCTTCCCCGTTTCCGTCAAGGCAATGCTTATTGCAGCGCCTTGTCGGTGATCGCATGGGTCCATGCGCCCTCCGGCTCTTTGGTGATCACGGGGTCCGACCCGCCCGACATCAGCGCAGCCACGGTGCGCTTGTAATCGGCCTCGTCCAGCGCGCCGTTCGACCCTGCGGTGAGCTTGGCGATCTCGCCCATCATCCGCTTCTGGTGGGTTTCGGTCTGCGCCCCCGTCTCGTCATTCTCGAGCACGATCATCGCCGCCTCGTCGGGGTTCTCTTCCGCCCATTTCCACCCCTTCATCGAGGCGCGGACGAATTTCACCATCTTCTCCTCGAAGGCCGGATCGGCAAGCTTGTCTTCCATGACATAAAGACCGTCTTCCAGCGTCGCCACGCCCTCGTCCTCGTATTTGAAGACGACCAGATCCTCGGGCTTCACACCCGCGTCGATCACCTGCCAATATTCGTTATAGGTCATGGTCGACACGCAGGCCGCCTGCTTTTGCAACAGCGGATCGACGTTGAAGCCCTGCTTGAGAACGGTCACATCCGTGCCATCGGTCTTCAGCCCCAGCTTGTTCATCCAGTTCAGGAACGGGTATTCGTTCCCCCCGAACCACACGCCCAGCGTCTTGCCCTTGAAATCGGCCGGAGTCGCCACACCCGATTCCTTGAGACAGGTCAGCATCATCCCCGACGACTTGAACGGCTGCGCGATGTTGACCAGCGCCAGACCCTTTTCCCGTGCGGCCAAAGCCGAGGGCATCCAGTCCACCACCACATCCGCGCCGCCGCCCGCGATCACCTGCGTCGGTGCCACGTCCGGCCCGCCCGGAAGGATGGTGACGTTCAGCCCTTCCTCGTCATAGAAGCCCTTGTCCTTGGCGACGTAGTAACCGGCGAATTGCGCCTGCGTCACCCATTTCAATTGCAGCGTCACGTCATCCGCCGCCTGCGCGGTCCCTGCGGCCAAAGCCAGCAGCGCCGCGGTCACGAATTTCTTCATCGTCAGAGCCTCCTTGTTGAATGGCCGACGGGTTTCTCCCGCGGCCGCTTGGTTAATTCCGAACGCGTTGTGACGGGTGCCAGAATGTCACCCGCTTCTCCACCAAAGCCACCAGCCCATAGAAGGCCGAACCCGCCAAGGCCGCAACGGCAATCTCGGCCCAGACCATGTCCAGCCCCAACCGCCCCACCTCTGCGGTGATGCGGAAGCCCATGCCCACGATGGGGCTGCCGAAGAACTCGGCCACGATGGCCCCGATCAGCGCCAAGGTGGTGGCGATCTTCAAGCCGTTGAAGACGAAGGGCATCGCCGCAGGCAGCCGCAGCTTGAGCAGCGATTGCCAGTAGGACGCCCCCCAGGTCGCCATCAGGTCGCGCTGCATCCGCTCCGATGCGGCAAGCCCCGCGACCGTGTTCACCAGCACGGGGAAGAAGACCATGACCACGACCACCGCCGCCTTCGACTGCCAGTCGAAACCGAACCACATCACAAGGATCGGCGCGATCCCCACGATGGGCAGGGCGGCCACGAAATTCCCCACAGGCAGCAACCCGCGCTGCAGGAAGGGCGAGCGGTCGATGGCAATCGCCGTCAGGAACGCCGCCCCGCAGCCGATCACATAGCCCGACAGCGCGCCTTTGACGAAGGTCTGCCGGAAATCGGCCCAAAGCGTCGGCCCCTCGGCCCCGATCCGCGCGGCAATCGCCGTGGGCGGTGGCAAAATCACCCCCGGCACGCCAAGCCCCCGCACCAGCCCCTCCCAGACGACAAGGATCGTCACCCCGAAGAGCGCAGGCACCAGAAGCCGCCCCGCGCGGCTTTGCACCACCACCGAATGCGACAGCCACACATTGGTGGCCCAAGCCCCCGCCCAGAAGGCCAGCGCCAGAACGACCCAGATCATCGCGCCATCCCCATCCGCTTGAGCACCCGCCCCTCGATCACGCCGACGATGGCGACCAAGGCCGCCGCCACCAGCGCCGCCGCGAACAGCGCCGCCCAGATTTGCACCGTCTGGCCGTAATAGCTCCCCGACAACAGCCGCGCACCAAGCCCCGCCACCGCCCCCGTGGGCAATTCACCCACGATGGCGCCCACAAGCGAGGCCGCGATTCCAACCTTCAGACTGGCGAACAGATAGGGCATGGACGAGGGCAAACGCAGCTTGCCGAACACCTCGCCCCCCGTGGCGTTATAGGTCTTGAGAAGATCGAGTTGCATCGCATCGGGCGAGCGCAGCCCCTTCACCATCCCCACGACGACCGGAAAGAACGAAAGGTACGCCGAAATGATCGCCTTCGGCACCAGCCCCTGAACCCCGATCGAATTCAGCACCACGATGATCATCGGCGCGATGGCAAGGATGGGGATGGTCTGGCTCGCAATCGCCCAAGGCATCACCGACAGGTCCATCGCACGGTTGTGGATGATCCCCACGGCAAGCAGGATGCCCGCCCCCGTCCCGATGGCAAAACCCAGAAGCGTCGCCGACAGCGTCACCCAGCCGTGATAAACGAGCGACTTCTTCGACGTCACCTTCATGCCGAAGGTCGATTTGACCAGCTCCGTCACCACCTGATGCGGCGTAGGCAGCACGGGCCGCTCCTGGTTCAGCGTGGCGGGGACCATTTCGGCAAAGCTCACCGTTGCCCCGTCCCGCGCGGCCTGGTCATAGACCCAAGTGCGGTTCATCCAGACCGCCGCCGCATACCACAGCACCACGATCACCCCGATCACGGTCAATACCGGAAGCACGCGGTTCATGGGCGCGCCCCCTGCGGCCAGGCGATCAGCGCGACCGACACGATGCCCAGCACCACCCCCGCCATCTGCACGGGCGTGAGCTTCTCGCCGAACCACAGAACCCCGATCAGCGCCAGAAGCACCAGTTGCACCACCGAGGAAATCGCCACCGCCAGCGCCAGCCCCCCCTCGCGCATCACGCGCACCATGATCAGGTTGCCGACCAGAAACAGCCCCAGCGCCCCCGCCAGCGTCATCGCCACGCCCGAATGGGCATAGGTCCGCAGCACGCTATTGGCCGCGACAAAGGCCGCCATAGCCGCCCCCAGCCACAAAAGCCCACCGCCGCTCATGCCGCTTCACCCTTGCCCAAATACTCGAATTGCCCCGAAGCCACGAACGCCGCCTCGACGCCCGAACGCCTCACTCCCCCTTGCGGTGAGGGACGGGGCGGGGGGGCCAAACGCACAAGACCCGCCTTCATCCGCTCAAACCTCATCGCCATGCCCCGCGCGCAAGCCTTCCCGCACCCGATGCGCGATCTCGATGAATTCGCGGCTGTCGCGGATGTCGAGGGGCCGCTCCTTCGGCAAGGGGCTGTCGATGATATCCGTGATCCGCCCCGGACGCGGCGACATGACCACGATCTTGGTGGACAGATAGACCGCCTCGGGGATGGAATGGGTGACGAAACCGATGGTCTTTTCCGTCCGCGCCCAAAGCTTCAAAAGCTCCTCGTTCAGACGGTCGCGCACGATCTCGTCGAGCGCGCCAAAGGGTTCGTCCATCAGCAGGATATCGGCGTCAAAGGCCAAGGCCCGCGCGATGCTCGCCCGCTGCTGCATCCCCCCCGAGAGTTGCCACGGAAACTTCTTCCCGAACCCCGCAAGCTCGACCAGCTCCAGCACCCGCTCGACCCGCTCGGCCTGTTCCGCCTTGGAAAACCCCATGATCTCGAGCGGCAGCCGGATATTCCCCGCAATCGTCCGCCACGGATACAGCCCCGCCGCCTGGAACACATAGCCGTAAGCCCGCGCCTGCCGCGCCTGATCGGGCGTCATGCCGTTGACCGTCAGCGTGCCCCCCGTCGGATGCTCCAGCGCCGCCACGCAGCGCAGGAAGGTGGTCTTGCCGCAGCCCGACGGCCCGATGAAGGACACGAACTCCCCCTTCCCCACGGTCAGGTTGACGTCCTTCAGCGCATGGACCGGCCCGTCGGCGGTCTGGAACACCAGATCCAGCCCCTTCGCCTCGATCACCGGCGCCATGTTCAGCGTATCCTTCATCTCGTCCCATATTCCGCCGCGATTTCCGCGCCGTCCCCTGCAACCCATCCCTGCGGAACGGGTCTCACCAATTCCACCCGACCGCAAAGCAGCGCCCAGCGCCACCCCCACAGTCCGCCCCTGCGAGGGGGACGGGGAGGACCGTTCCGCCCCCCGTCCCCGCCCTGCGCAGCCTCACACCCCCGTCGCCGGAATCCCCGTCCGCACCACCGGACGCGGCGCGGTCAGGTCCTTCCACTTGGCCAGCGCACGGTTGACGCTCGGGCGCGGGTCGCGGCGCACGAACTGGCCCCAGCCCTCCTGCGCCTTGACCTTGCCCTCTTCCACGGCCACGCGGCCACGGGTGAGGGTAAAGCGCGGCAACCCTTTGACCTTCATCCCTTCGAAGACGTTGTAGTCTATGGCCGATTGCTGCGTCTTGGCCGAAATCACCTTCTCGGCCTTCGGATCGACCACCACAAGATCCGCATCCGCCCCGACCAGAACCGCGCCCTTCCTCGGATACATGTTCAAAATCTTGGCGATATTGGTCGAGGTGACGGCGACGAATTCCTCGGGCGTGATCCGCCCCGTCTCCACCCCATGCGTCCAGAGCACGGGCAGACGGTCCTCAAGCCCCCCCGTCCCGTTCGGGATTTTCGAGAAATTGCCCACCCCGAACCGCTTCTGCGCGGTGGTAAAGGCGCAATGGTCGGTCGCGACGCAAGACAGGCTGCCCGATTGCAGCCCCGCCCAAAGACTGTCCTGATGCTGCTTGTTGCGGAACGGGGGCGACATGACGCGCCGTGCGGCATGGTCCCAGTCGGCGTTGAAATACTCCGTCTCGTCCAGCGTCAGGTGCTGGACCAGAGGCTCGCCCCAGACGCGCTTGCCCGCCTGCCGCGCGCGGCGGATCGCCTCATGCGCCTCCTCGCAACTGGTGTGCACGACGTAAAGCGGCACCCCCGCCATATCCGCGATCATGATGGCGCGGTTCGTGGCCTCGCCCTCCACCGCAGGCGGACGGCTGTAGGCATGCGCTTCGGGTCCCGTATTGCCCTCGGCCAGCAGTTTCGCGGTCAGTTCCGCCACCACATCGCCATTCTCGGCATGGACCAGCGCCACCCCGCCCAGATCGCCCACACGGCGGAAGGAATGGAACATCTCGTCATCATTCACCATCAAGGCGCCCTTGTAGGCCATGAAGTGCTTGAACGAGGTGATGCCGGCCTTCACCGTATCCTCCATCTCGTCCCAGACCTTCTGCCCCCACCACGTCACCGCCATGTGAAAGCTGTAATCGCAATGCGCGCGGCCCGATTTGTTGTGCCACATCGCGGCTGCATCCATCAGCCCCTGCCCCTGCCCCGGCAGGACGAAGTCGACGACCATCGTCGTCCCCCCCGACAGCGCCGCCCGCGTGCCGCTCTCGAAATCATCCGCGCTGTAAGTCCCCATGAACGGCATCTCGAGGTGCGTATGCGGATCAATCCCCCCGGGCATCACGTAGCATCCCGTGGCGTCCAGCACCTCGCCCCCCGTCAAGCCCTGCCCGATCTCGGTGATCACCCCGTTCTCGATCCGCACATCCGCCTTGTAGGACAGGTCCGCCGTGACCACGGTGCCGTTCTTGATGATCGTCGAAGCCATCTCTTCTCTCCCTGCAAAAGACCTCTGCGGCCTTCATCTGTTCTCAAAAATCCTGCGTGGTAGTTTGTCGTGTTCGCCATCGGTTCGAGAACCGACGGACTGGGGGGTGCAAAACCCCCGGCGGGCGGGGTCAGGCGACCACTTCCGCCACCTCGAGCACCGCATGAAGCAAAACATCCGTCCCCGCCGCCGCCCATTCGGGGGAAATCTCCTCGGCCTCGTTATGGCTCAACCCGTCCACGCAGGGGCACATGATCATCACCGTGGGGGCCACGCGGTTGATCCAGCAGGCGTCATGCCCTGCACCGGACACGATATCCATGTGGCTATACCCCAACCGCTCCGCCGCACCCCGCACGACCTTGACCAGCGCGGGGTCAAAGGTCACGGGGTCGAAATGCCCGACCTCCTCGATCCCGCAGCCAAGGCCCAGTTCCGCCGCCACCGCATGGGCGGCCCGCATCACCTCGGCCTTCATCGCATCGAGCTTGGCCTGCTCGGGGCTTCGGATGTCGACCGTAAAGACCACCTTGCCCGGGATGACGTTGCGGCTGTTGGGAAAGACCTTGACCTGCCCCACCGCCCCCACGGCATTGGGCAGGTGGCTCATGGCAATCTGATGCACCCGCTCGGTGATCCGCGCCATGCCCAGCCCCGCATTGACCCGCATGTTCATCGGCGTGCTGCCGGTATGCGCGTCCTTGCCGGTCAAGGTGATTTCCAGCCACCACAACCCCTGCCCGTGGGTGACGACCCCGATGGTCCTGCCCTCGGCCTCGAGGATCGGCCCCTGCTCGATGTGCAATTCCAGCATGGCGTGCATCTTGCGCGCGCCGACCTTTTCCGCGCCGACCCAGCCGATCCGCGCCAGTTCCTCGCCGAAAAGCTTGCCATCCGGATCGCGCCGTCCCTTGGCGTAGTCCTCGGTATGGATGCCCGCAAAGACGCCAGAGGCCAGCATCGCGGGCGCAAAGCGCGCGCCTTCCTCGTTGGTCCAGTTGGTCACGACAATCGGGTGCTTCGTCTTCACCCCCATGTCGTTCATCGTCCGAACGACCTCGAGCGCGCCCAGAACCCCCAGCACCCCGTCATATTTCCCGCCCGTGGGCTGGGTATCCAGATGGCTGCCCATATAAACGGGCAAGGCCTTCGGGTCCGTGCCTTCACGCGTGAAGAACATGTTGCCCATGCTGTCCACGCCCATCACCATCCCCGCCGCCTCGCACCAGCGCTTGAAGAGATGCCGCCCCTCGTTATCCGCATCTGTCAGCGTCTGCCGGTTGCAGCCGCCCGCAATCCCCGGCCCGATCAGGGCCATTTCCATAAGGCTGTCCCAAAGACGCGCCGAATTGATCCGCAGGTTCTGCCCCGGTGCCGACATCAGATGGTCTCCCTGTGGCGGGGTCTCTCACGGACCCTCTCCACGCCGCCGCAGCGACAAGTTGAACGACTCGTTTTCTGACCGTATGGTCAAGACGCAGCGCAACACAACCTGACCACTTGGTCAACGAAAATTGCCAAAGGTGCCATGCCCCCGTCTGCCCAAGTCACGCGCATCAAGACCGCCCGCCGCACAGAAATCAGGCGCGAAAACGAACGCCTGATCCTCGACGCGGCGGAACGCGTCTTTGCCGAGGCGGGCTTCGGCGGGGCCACGATGCAGCTCATCGCCGACCTTGCCGGATTGCCCAAGGCAAACCTGCATTACTACTTTCCCACGAAAGAGGCGCTCTACCGCCGCGTGGTGCAGAACATCTTCGAAATCTGGCTCGACGCTGCCTCCTCCTTCGACGGGGCCGACGACCCCGCCACGGGCATCGGCGGCTATATCGACGCCAAGATGGAAATCTCGCGCCGCCATCCCTTTGGCTCCAAGGTCTGGGCGGCCGAGGTGATGCAGGGCGCGCCCGTCATACAGGATTACCTCGAGACCACGCTCAAGGATTGGACCGATGGCCGCATCCGCGTGATACAGGGCTGGATCGACGCCGGCAAAATGGCCCCGATCAACCCGCGCCACCTGCTTTACATGCTCTGGGCCACGACGCAGCATTACGCCGATTTCGGCCACCAGATCGAAACCCTGAACCACGGCAAGCCCCTCTCCGACCGGCAATGGTCGGACGCCAAGGCCTCTGTCAAAGCCATCATCCTCCGCGGCATCGGCGCCGCCTGACCATTGGAACCCGCGATGAACCTGTCCGAATTCGAAGCCGAAGCCGCCAGCCTGATCCTGCCCGAATTCACCGAGGAAACCGCCCTGCGCCTCGGCCTCACGGTGGTGAACATGGCCAAGCTGGAAAAGATGCCCATCGTCGTGAACATCCGCACGCAGGACCGCACGCTCTTTCACGCCGCCCTCCCCGGTTCCGCCCCGCTCAATGACAACTGGGCGCGGCGGAAGTCGAACACCGCCTTTGCCTTCCAGAAGGCCTCGTTCCACGCGCAGCACGCGATGAAGTCCAAGGACGAGGACCTGTCCAAACACGGGCTGAACACGACCGATTACGCCCCGCAAGGCGGCGCGGTCCCGATCTGCGTGAGGGGCGCGGGCATGGTCGCCTGCCTCACCGTCTCGGGCCTGCCGCAGGCCGAGGATCACGCGCTGGCCGTCCGCGCCATCCGCACGCTGCTGCCCGACTGACGCGCCACGATTTTTCGCAGAAAAATCCCCCGCCCCGACATTCCCTGTCGGTTCCGGATTTGCACGCCCCCCGCCCAAGCGACACCCTTCCGCCGAACCTTTGCCGGAGCGCCCCCATGACCAACACCTCGCAATCTCTCTTCGACCGCGGCATGAAGGTGCTCGTCGAAGGCGTCTCCTCCGCCTCGCGCGGCCCCGCCACCTTCGGCGGCGCGCCACGCTACATGAGCCACGGTCAGGGATCGCGCCTCTATGACGTCGACGGGCGCGAATACATCGACTGGATGATGGCTTTCGGCGCGCTCCCGCTTGGCCACGCCCACCCCCGCATCGTCGAAACCGTCACGCGCGAGGTCGCCCGCGGCACCCACTTCGCCACGGCACTAGAGGTCGAGGTCGAGGTCGCCGAAATGCTCGTCGCCCTCCTGCCGCATGTCGACAAGGTCCGCTTCGCCAATACCGGGACCGAGGCGGCGATGGCCGCCTTCCGCCTCTGCCGCGGCCACACCGGACGGCGCAAGATCATCAAATTCGAAGGCCATTACCACGGCTGGTGGGATGCCGTCCTCGTCAACACCAACCCCCTCCCCCCCACCATGTTCGGCCACCCGAACGATCCGATCCGCATCCCCGACTCGTCCGGCATCCCCGAAGAGGCGTGGAAGGACACGGTCGTCGTCCGCTGGAACGATTTCGACGCCATCGAACAGGCGATGAAACTCCACGGGGCCGATGCCGCCTGCGTCGTGACCGAAGGCGTCATGTCCAACATGGGCGTCATCCCCCCGAAAGCGGGCTACCTCAAACACATCCAGGACCTCTGCCGGAAATACGGCGCGCTCTTCTACCTCGACGAAACCGTCACCGGCTTCCGCCTCGCCGCAGGCGGCTGCGCCGAGCTTTACGGTCTCACGCCCGATATCGTCACCTATGGCAAGGCGCTCGGCGGTGGCCTGCCGATGGCGATGATCGGCGGGCGGGCCGAGGTGATGGCGGGTCTCGAATGGGGCAAGGTGCTGCACTTCGGCACGCATAACGCGGGCCGCCTTGCGCTGCATGTGACCAAGACGATGCTGGAAACCATGCTTGAAAACGATCAGGCGGGCTTCAAACGCATCAAGCAGCTCGGCCAGTCGATGGCGACTGAGCTGACCCGCGTGGCGAAAACCTCGAACCGCCACGGCATGGTGGTGCAATCGGTCAATTCCATGTTCCAGATCTTCTTCACCGACCAGCCCGAAATCAACGATTTCCGCGACTTCTGCACCCATGTCGACCGCGTGAAGTTCCGCAACTTCGTGCTGCGCCTTTTCGACAAGGGCATCTACATGAACCCCTCGGCCACGCTGCACTCCCTCTCGGCCATCGTGCATACCGAGGACGACATCAAAGCCACCGCCAAGGCCGTGGCCGAGGTGCTGGACGAAATGCCGTGAGGACCGGAGCGGCCAAGGTGCGCAGCAAGTGCGCACCCTACCCGTCCACCGCCCCCGTGCGCCGGTGCCGCGCAAAGTGACGTAGGGTGCGCACTCGCTGCGCACCTGCCCCCGACCGCCCTCCTCACCCGCTTCGCGTCTCGCCCAACCCCAACCCCACCCCCGAGGCCCATCCATGACGACCATCGGCATCCTCGGCACCGGCCACCTCGCCGACTTCCTGATCCGCGGCGCGGCGCCCCACGGCTACCGCTTCATCGTCTCGCCCTCCCGCCGCGCGGCCTCGCTCGTCTGCGATCACGTCACCCTCGCCCCCTCGAACCAGACGGTGCTCGACCAGGCCGACCTGATCGTGGTCGCCCTCCCCGCCCGTGATGGCCTCTCGATCCTGCAAACCCTGCGCTTCCGGCCCGAGCATTCGGTCCTCTCGGCGATGGCGGGCACCCGCCTTCAGCCCCTGTCGCAAGCCGTCGCCCCCGCCCGCGCCCGGTGCACCATGATGCCCGGCCACGCCAACGCCTATGGCGTCGGCCCCTCGCTCCTTTACCCGCCCGACCCCGCGTGGAACGCCTTCCTCGCCACCCTCGGCCCCGTCCACAGCTTTACCGAAGAAGCCCCCTTCGTCACCGCCACCGCCTTCGGCGCGCTGTCGGGGGCCAGCTTCTTCCTCATCGAAACCCTCGCCGACTGGTTCACCAGAAACGGCCTGCCCGAGGCCGAAGCCCGCCGCCTCATCGCCGAAACCCTGATCGGCAACGCGACCGTGGTGTTGCGCGAAGACCTGCCCCTTGCCGCCATCACCCCTGGCGTGGCGACCAGGGGCGGCATCACCGAAGCCCTCGTCGCAAGACTCCGCGAAGCCGATGCGCTTGACGCATGGCACGCAGCACTCGACGGCGTCCTCGACCGCCTGGGCGGGGTTTAGGTTTTTCCACCCCGCCCCCTTCCTTCCGGCCCGCTTGCGCCTATCTCGGTGGGATAAGAACCAAACATGAAAGAGGGATACATGTTCAAAGGCCTGACCACCGCCATGCTCATCGTCACCGCCATGCTCACCGCCGTTCCGGCGGGGATGATGCTGCTGATCGAATGATCCGTCAGCCGCGGGCCGCCTCGGCCTGCAAGGCGCGCAGCACCGCCATCGCGTGATCGGCAAGCGGTGCAGGAACAAAGACATGGTCGTGGTGATGCGCCGCGACCATGTTGCAGGGGATACCGGCCCCTGCCAAAGCCGTCGCCACCGCCGCCGTCAGTCCGACCCCGTCGAGCGCCGAGTTCACCTCCAGCGTGATGCAGCGCATCTCCATCGCTTCGGGGGCCAGCGCGGCGGGAACCACCAGCGACATCCCCTCCGCCTCCCGGAACATCGCCAGCGCATCGGGTAGCAGGTCCGCCCCTCCGGTCACGAAGGCATAGCTCCCGTCCAGAAGCCGTGGCGACATGCCCGCCACCATCTCGCGCCCGCCACGCACCACCGGCCCCATCCTGCCCCCCCGAACCGCGCACCGACGTATTCAACCGTTTGCATCCTGCCTGTTTTTCCGTCACATTTCAAAGCCATCCCAATCGCCGCCCTGCGGACGACCCGAAGGCCCGAAATGACCCCCGCCGCAGACAACAAACCCCGTACCCGCATCCAGCAGAAGAACTCGGAAACCATCCTCGAAGCGGCGCTCGAGGTGTTTTCGACCTACGGCTTCCGCGGCGCCACCCTCGACCAGATCGCCGAGGTGGCGGGCCTGTCGAAACCCAACCTGCTTTATTACTTCCCCTCGAAAGAGGCGATGCATCAGGCACTCCTCACCCGCCTCCTCGCCACGTGGCTCGACCCTCTGCGCGACCTCGACGCCAAGGGCGACCCGCTGTCCGAAATCCTCGCCTATGTCCGCCGCAAGGTCGAGTTGAGCCGCGACTTCCCCCGCGAAAGCCGCCTTTTCGCCAACGAGATCCTCCAGGGCGCGCCGCGTATGCAGGACGCCCTCAACGGCGAGCTGAAATCCCTCGTCGACGAAAAGGCCGCCGTGCTGCAAGGCTGGATGGATCAGGGCCGCATCGCAAGGATGCCGCCCGTCCACCTGATCTTCTCGATCTGGGCGCTCACCCAGCATTACGCCGATTTCGACGCGCAGGTCCGCGCCGTTCTGGGCAGCGGCCACGATCCCTTCTCGGAAGCGGGCGCCTATCTCGACATGCTCTTCCGCAAGCTGCTGGCCCCCTAGGTCCGCCTGCCCTTTCACCTTTGTAAAAATACTCTCCGGGGGTCCGGGGGTGGAAAACCCCCGGCGCGGGCCGCAATCCCCCCGTCAGGCGGCCTGAAGCGCCGTATGCTCCGCCATGACCTCCGCCGCGATCTCGAACGACCGCAGCCGCGCCGCATGGTCGTGGATCATCCCCGTCAGCATCACCTCGTCGGGCCGGTATTCCGCCAGCAGCGCCGCCATCTGCGCCCGCACCGTATCGGGACTTCCCACCGCCGCGCAGGACATCGCCTGCCGCACCTCGGCCATCGCCTGCGGCGTCACCTCCGACAGATCCCCCGTCGGTCGCGGCAGCAACCCCGGCCGCCCCGTCCTGAGCCGCGCGAAGGCGAGGATTTGCGACGACCGCAGGAATTCCGCCTCGGCATCCGTCTCGGCCGCACAGACCCCGACCCCCATCATCGCATAGGGTTTCGCCAGCCATTGCGACGGGCGGAAGGTGGCGCGGTATGTCTCCAAGGCCGCGCCAAGCAAGGCGGGCGCGAAATGCGAGGCAAAGGCGTAGGGCAGCCCCAGATAGGCCGCAAGCTGCGCGCCATAAAGCGACGAGCCGAGGATCCAGACCGGAACCTGCGTGCCCGTGGCCGGCACCGCACGGATGCGCGCCTGCGGGTCGTCGGGGCCAAGATAGCCCAGCAACTCCAGCACATCCTGCGGGAACTCGTCCCCCGCCTCCATATGCCGCCGAAGCGCCCGCGCGGTGGCCATATCCGTCCCCGGCGCACGGCCAAGGCCAAGGTCGATCCGACCGGGATAAAGCGTCTCCAGCGTGCCGAACTGCTCGGCCACGACCAAAGGCGCATGGTTCGGCAACATGATCCCGCCCGCCCCGACACGGATGGTCTTCGTCGCCGCCGCCACATGCCCGATCACCACGGCAGTCGCGGCCGAGGCGATGCCCGGCATGTTGTGATGCTCGGCCAGCCAGTAGCGGTGATACCCCCAGCCCTCGGCATGGCGGGCAAGGTCGGCGCTGTTGGCCAAGGCCTGCGCAGGCGTCACCCCTTCGGGCACGGGGCAGAGGTCGAGGATGGAATAATGCTGCATCCCCCCAACATAGGCCCGCCTCCGCAGCGGCACAAGTTTGTCCGCCCCGTGACCCATGTCACAAGACTTGCTGCCCTACCCCCGCTCCGTTAGGAATCCTTGACACAACGCCGCAAAGGCGCAGCGAAAGCGCGTGATGACCCGGAATGTCAGCTTCGATTTCTTCCGTGGCGTCATGGCGCTGATGGTCTGCATCGGACATTTCTTCTATTGGAACGACCGCCAGACCGTCTCGATCGCCTTCATCCTTGCCGTGGATTTTTTCCTCGTCCTCAGCGGCTTCGTCCTCGCGGCATCGCTTCGGGCGCGCCCTTTGCCGGTCGCGCGCTTCTTTGCGCAGCGCTACCTGCGCCTCGTGCCTGTATACCTCGCCTGCGTCGGACTGACCGTCCCCTGCGTGATCTGGTGGCGCGACATTTCCGGGCCATCGACCGGCGATCTCGTCACTGTCATCCTGATGGGCCAGATGTTGCCCTGGCGGGCAGGTTCGGACTTCGTGGAGGTCGAACCCCTCGGCATCGCCTGGTCAATCTCGGCCGAACTTTGGGCGGGTGTTCTCCTGCTTCCCGCGGCGATGGCCTTGGCAAGGCGGTTCGCGGCGCTTGCCGCCACGCTGCTCGTCCTGCTCTATCTCGTGACGCTGGCCATGATCGTGGCAGCGTCACGCAGTTTTCTTGACGTCCATTACGCGTGGATACTTCCCTCGCTCGCCTTCGGTCTTGTCCGCTGCGTCATGGACTACGCACTCGGCATTTTGACCTTCATGCTCGTCTCACGCCTGCCTCGGCCCGGCCCAAGACTGACCTCGGCGCTGGAACTGGCCTGCATCGGCGCCGTGCTCATTCTCTATGTCCCGCCCGACTATGACCGCCGCCTCGACTTCATCGCCCCATGGCTCTTCGCCGGTCTAGTCCTCGCACTCGCCCAACGGGACGGTGCGCTCTACCGCCTCACGTCCGGCAGGACAGGCGAGCTCCTCGGCGACATCTCCTATCCGCTCTACCTCATCCACCCCCTCTGCATCTTCCTCATCGTCGAGGTTTTGGGCCTTCCCGCAGGCAATCTCGCACTCCTCCCCTACCTCGCGCTCTCCCTTGCCCTCGCCTTCGCCATCAACCGCCTTGTGGAACGCCCCTGCATGGCGTGGTTCAAACGAAAGGGCGGACAGGTCGCCCCTGCCCGCCCCGCCGTCCCGTAAGGGTCAGCCTCACTCCGCCGCTTGCGCCGACGGGTTGTTGGGATGCGTCGTCCAGTCGGCGTAATCGCCCACGGTGCGCCCCGTGCGCGGGTCGAGCGCGCCCTTCTCCATCTCCACCATCGTGATGCAGTTCTCGACGGGGCAGACGTTGACGCACAGGTTGCAGGCCACGCATTCCTCGTCCTTCACCGTGAACACCCGCTCCGGCGACATGGCGATGGCCTGATGGCTCGTGTCCTCGCAGGCCGCATAGCAGCGCCCGCACTGGATGCAGGCGTCCTGGTCGATCTGCGCCTTGGTCACGTAATTCAGGTTCAGATGCTGCCATTCCACGAAATTCGGCACCGCCCGCCCGACCAGTTGGTCAAGCGTCATCGCCTTTTCGTCAAGGTATTGCGACAGGCCCGAAATCATCTCCTGCACGATCTTGAAACCATAGGTCATGGCCGCCGTGCAGACCTGCACGTTGCCCGCGCCAAGCGCCATGAACTCCGCCGCATCGCGCCAGGTGGTCACGCCGCCGATGCCGGAAATCGGCAAGCCCCGCGTTTCACTGTGCCGCGCGATCTCGGCCACCATGTTCAGCGCGATGGGCTTCACCGCAGGCCCGCAATAGCCGCCGTGGCTCCCCTTGCCGTCGATCATCGGAAAGGGCGAGAAATGGTCGAGGTCCACGTTGGTGATCGACTTCACCGTGTTGATCAGGCTGACCGCATCCGCCCCGCCGCGCTTTGCCGCCATCGCGGGCGGCAGGATCGAGGTGACGTTGGGCGTCAGCTTCACGATGCAGGGCATCTTCGAGTAATGCTTCACCCATGCCGTGACCATCTCGATATATTCCGGCACCTGCCCCACGGCCGATCCCATGCCCCGCTCGGCCATGCCATGCGGGCAGCCGAAGTTCAGCTCCACCCCGTCCGCGCCCGTATCTTCGATCCGCATGAGAATGTCTTTCCACGACTCCTCGTCGCAAGGCACCATCAGCGAAATCACCACCGCACGGTCGGGGTAATCCTTCTTCACCCGCCGGATTTCATCCAAATTCACCTGAAGCGGGCGGTCGGTGATCAGCTCGATGTTGTTCAACCCCAAGAGCCGCCGGTCCGCCCCCCAGATCGCCCCGTAGCGCGGGCCGGAGACGTTGACGATCGGCGGCCCCTCGGACCCAAGCGTCTTCCACACCACCCCGCCCCAGCCCGCGTCAAAGGCGCGGCGGACGTTGTATTCCTTGTCCGTCGGCGGGGCCGAGGCCAGCCAGAACGGGTTGGGCGACTTGATCCCGATGAAATTGGCGGAAAGGTCAGCCATGATAACCTCCATGTTGAAGCGCCGCCGCGGTCCGTGCCGCGCGGTCGTGTTTGTGTGTGAAAAGGGGGCAAGGCAGGGCGCGGGTCAGAACCCGAACAGCCCCCAAAGCCAGCCGATGATCTCGCCGCCGATCTCGCCCGATTTCGGCACGAACCATGCCCAGATCAGACAGCCGGGCAGGTTCACCAGTTGAAACCGCCAGAACGGAATCCGCGTCATTCCGGCAAAGAGAAAGACGATGGCCCGAAGCGGCCCGAAGAAATGCCCGATGAAGACCGCAGGCAGCCCCCAGCGCCGGAACGCCTCGGTCGCGCGCTCCACGAGATGCGGCTCGCGGTTCATCGGCCAGCGCTTCAGGATCGCGTCGCCGTAGCGATAGCCCAACCACCAGCTCACCGACGAGCCGATCACCGCGCCCAAAGCCGCCCCCGCCCAGATCGGCAGGAACGCCAGCGCCCCCGTCGAAATCAGCGCCCCGACCCCGACAAGGATCGCGGTCGACGGCACCAGCAGCGACAGAAAGGCCAGCGTCTCGGCCAGGGCAAAGACAAGGGCGACCAGAAACGACCAATCCTGATGCCGTTCGAGGAATTGCAAAACCGCGTCGACCGACATCATCCCCCGCACAGGTTGCCCGCCCCCTAGATGGGAACGCGGATAGCCCCTGTGAAGTGCCGCCGCGCATCGCTTATCCTTTCGCGGCCAGCGCGGCGTGGATATCCTCCGCCGCATCGCGCCCTTGGGCCACCGCCGTGACGGTCAGGTCCTCGCCCCCCGTGGCGCAATCGCCGCCCGCCCAGACGCCCGCCACGCTCGTTCGCCCCGCACCCGTGGTGGCGATCTTGCCGCCCTGCACCATCAACCCCTCGGGCGCACCCTTCAGCGTCTGGCCGATGGCCTTGAACACCTGATCCGCCTTCAGCCGGAACGTCTCGGCCTTGATCTTCAACCCGTCGGCGCTGTCCTCGGTATAGGCGAATTCCACCTCGGCCACCGCACCGTTGCCATGCACCGCAACCGGCGCCGCATTGTGGATGATCCGCACCCCCGCCGCCGCCGCATGCTCCTGTTCATAGGTCGAGGCGCTCATCTTCTCCTGCCCGCGCCGGTAGACGATGGTGACGTTCTCGGCCCCCAAGAGCTTCGACTGCACCGCCGCATCCACCGCCGTCATCCCGCCGCCGATCACCACGACATCGCGCCCCACGGGGATTGCCCCCTTGTCACCCGCCTGCCGCAGCCCCGCGATGAAATCGACCGCATCCATCACCCCCGACCGCTCCTCGCCCGCCGCCCGCAGCGCATTCACGCCCGCCAGCCCGAAGCCAAGGAAGACCGCGTCATACTCCCGCTGCACATCGGCCAGCGCGAAATCGCGCCCCATGACCTGCCCGTGCCGCACGGTGATCCCGCCGATGCGCAGCAACCACTCCACCTCGGCCTGCGCGAAATCGTTCACCGCCTTGTAGCTTGCGATGCCGTATTCGTTCAGCCCGCCCGCCTTGCCCCGCGCGTCAAGGATGACGACCTCATGCCCCTTCATCGCCAGACGGTGCGCGCAGGCCAGACCCGCCGGCCCCGCCCCCACCACCGCCACGCGCTTTCCGGTCGCCGCCGCGCGGGCAAAGGGATGCACCCCCTTTTCCATCAGCGTATCGGTCGCATAGCGCTGCAACCGCCCGATCTCGACCGGCTTGCCCTCGGCCACCTCGCGCACGCAGACCTCTTCGCAGAGCGTCTCGGTCGGGCAGACCCGCGCACACATGCCGCCAAGGATGTTCTGCGTCAGAATCGTCTTTGCCGCCGCCTCGGGCGTTCCCGTGGCGATCTGGCGGATGAACAGCGGAATATCGATTCCCGTCGGACAAGCCGTCATGCAGGGCGCATCGTGGCAAAAATAGCAGCGATCCGCCGCCACCCGCGCCTCGTGGCGGTCAAAGGGCGGGACATGGTCGCCGAAATTCTCGGCCAAGGCGGCATCGGACAGACGGTGCGGCACGATGCCGGGGGTCAGCGGGCTGTTGGACAAGGCATTGCTCCCTGTTGCTTTTCTCGTTGGGAAAAAGGCTGGCACAGGTCCCGTTTTTTATCAAATGGTAAAATAACCTCGCCGGCGATTTTTCAACCGCAACCCGTCTCAAC
Organism: Paracoccaceae bacterium; assembly: GCA_027489375.1. GTDB lineage: Bacteria > Pseudomonadota > Alphaproteobacteria > Rhodobacterales > Rhodobacteraceae > Paragemmobacter. Next base: position 129,967 of record JAIXZW010000004.1, read on the forward strand.
ACGGTTTGAATGCCACAAAAGCGGGCGAACATCGGCGCTTTTCACCCCGAACGGGGTGGCGTATAAGCGCCGGAACCCCGTGCGGCCCGAGCGGCCCGCGGGTTTGACCTATGGCAGAACCAATGGCGAAAACGCCAACAGAGGACGGCATGAGCAAACAGAACTCCGACGCGGACGTCGCCTTCATTTCGGCACTGGCCGAACTTCTGAACAAGAACGACCTGACCGAGCTTTCGGTCAAACGCGAATATGGCGAAGACGACAGCCTCGAAGTGCGCGTGGTGAAACAGGCCAATATCGTCACGACGCAGGTGGCGGCCCCCGCCCCCGTGGCCTATGCCGCAGCCCCCGCCGCCCATGCCGCCCCCGCGGCCGCGGCCGCAGCCCCCGCCGAAGACCCCGCCCAGCATCCGGGCGCCGTGACCTCGCCGATGGTCGGCACCGTCTACATGGCCGCCGAACCCGGCGCTTCGCCCTTCGTCACCGTGGGCGCCACCGTGGCCGAAGGCCAGACCGTCCTCATCATCGAAGCGATGAAGACCATGAACCACATCCCCGCGCCGAAAGCGGGCACCGTGAAGCGCATCCTCGTGGACGACGGCGCTCCCGTCGAATACGGCGCACCGCTCCTGATCATCGAATAAGGGGCACTCCATGTTCGAAAAGATCCTGATCGCCAACCGCGGCGAGATCGCGCTCCGCGTGATCCGTGCGGCACGGGAAATGGGGATCAAGTCGGTCGCCGTGCATTCCACCGCCGACGCCGATGCGATGCATGTCCGCATGGCCGACGAATCCGTCTGCATCGGCCCCGCCTCCTCGACCAACTCCTATCTCAACAAGGCCGCGATCATTTCCGCCTGCGAGATTACGGGCGCGCAAGCGGTCCATCCGGGCTACGGCTTCCTGTCGGAAAACGCCGCCTTCGCGCAGGCGCTCGAAGACCACGGCCTCACCTTCATCGGCCCCTCGGCGGAACATATCCGCATCATGGGCGACAAGATCACCGCCAAGGAAACCGCCAAGGCGCTCGGCATTCCGGTCGTCCCCGGCTCCGACGGCGGCGTGCCTGATTTCGAAACTGCCATCGGCACGGCGGCGGCGATCGGCTTCCCCGTGATCATCAAGGCCACCGCAGGTGGCGGCGGTCGCGGCATGAAGGTGGCAAGGAACGCCGAAGAACTCGAAGTCGCCTTCCGCACCGCCCGCAGCGAGGCCAAAGCCGCCTTCGGCAATGACGAAGTCTATATCGAGAAATACCTCCAGAAGCCCCGCCATATCGAGATCCAGGTCTTCGGCGACGGCAAGGGCAAGGCGGTCCACCTCGGCGAACGCGACTGCTCGCTCCAGCGCCGCCACCAGAAGGTCTTCGAAGAAGCCCCCGGCCCCGCCATCACCCCCGCCATGCGCGCCAAAATCGGCAAGATTTGCGCCGAGGCGGTCGCCAAGATCAACTACATCGGCGCAGGCACCATCGAATTCCTCTACGAGGACGGCGAGTTCTATTTCATCGAAATGAACACCCGCCTTCAGGTGGAACACCCCGTCACCGAAGCCATCTTCGGCGTCGACCTCGTGCGCGAACAGATCCGCGTGGCCGCAGGCCTGCCGATGTCCTTCGAACAGTCCGACCTCGAGATCAACGGCCACGCCATCGAGGTGCGGATCAACGCCGAGAAACTGCCGAACTTCGCCCCCTGCCCCGGCAAGGTGCGCGTCTTCCACGCCCCCGGCGGGCTTGGCGTGCGGATGGATTCGGCGCTTTACGGCGGCTATTCGATCCCGCCCTATTACGACAGCCTGATCGGCAAGCTGATCGTGCATGGCCGCGACCGTCCCGAAGCCCTCGCCCGCCTCAAGCGCGCGCTGGGCGAACTCATCATCGACGGCATCGACACCTCGGTCCCGCTCTTCCACATGCTGCTGGCCGAACCCGATATCCAGAACGGGGAATACAACATCCACTGGCTGGAAAAATGGCTCGCCGCGCAATTCGCGGAATGACCTGAAAAGGGGGGCTGCGGCCCCCCTTTTGCTTTCCGCCCCCCGCTTCCTCTCGCCCCAAATATCCCGGGGCCAAATATCCCGGGGGGGAGTCCGGCCTAGGCCGGACGGGGGGCTGGCCCCCCCTTACAGCGCGGCCGACAGCATGTTGATCACCAGCGCCAGAACCCCAAGGTTGAAGAAGAACGCCTGCAACCCGTGCAGCGTCGCCAACCGCCGCATCGGGCGGCTTTCGATCACCACGTCCGACACCTGCGACGTCATGCCGATGACAAAGGCGAAATAGACGAAATCCGCGAACAGCGGCTCCCCCTCGCCCGGAAAGCGCAATCCCCCCTGCCGCGCCCGCGCGGGCGGCACGTAATAGAGGTTCGCGTAATGGAAGGCATGCACCAGATTGGCGCAAAGCCACGCCAGAACCAGCGTGCCAAGGATGATGCCCGCATCCGCCCCGTCGATGGCCGACCGCGCGCGGATCATCAAGGCCAGCGCCAGCAGCACCGACACCAGCACCATCAGCGACACCAGCGCCAGAAGCACCCGCCCCCCGTCATCCCGCGTCTCGCGCCGCCGGATCGCATCGGGATGGTCAGCGAGCCACAGCGGCAGGCACGACCCCAGAAAGGCCAGCGCGCCAAGATCGAAGCCCAGAACCACCGCCTCCGACAGCGGCATGACCATCCCCGCCGCCAGCCCCGACAGGGCCGCCACAGCCAGAAACAGCAAGAACCGCGGATGTTTCACAACCATTCCGGCCCCCTCGCCAAAACCTGCCCCCATTGGGAACCGAACCGCCCCGACTGTAAAGCCCGCCCGCGCGCCCTTCCCCCTCCCCCTCCCCCCGTCCGCCCCGCCCCCCGCTTCCTCTCGCCCAAAATATCCCGGGGGGCGCGGGGGGCTGGCCCCCCGCTTCTTGACTGACACCCCCCGCTAACCTCTGGACCTCGCCCCGCCTTTCCGGCATAGGGAAGGCGATTGTTTTCAAAGAGGCGGATCATGGATTTCCTCAAGCGGCTCGTGACGTGGTGGAACGGCCAGACCCTCGGCACCCAGCTTTTCACCGCCCGTCGCGGCGTCAAGGTGGGCGAGGATGCGCAGGGCAACATCTATTACGAAACCCGCGATGCCAAACGCCGCTGGGTGATCTTCAACGGCGAGGTCGAGGCAAGCCGCGTCTCCCCCGACTGGCACGGCTGGCTGCACCACACATGGGACGCCCCGCCGACGACATCCCCCCTGCCGCACAAGGCCTGGGAAAAGCCGCATCAGGAAAACCTGACCGGCACGATGGCCGCCTATGCCCCCACCGGCTCCATCCGCCGCAGCGAGCCAGTCGCCCGCAAGGACTACGAGGCGTGGCAGCCGGAATGAGGGCGCTCTGATGGCCGGATCGAAAGCCGAGGTCGCCGCAGGCGCTGCCGTTCTGGCCGCAGCCGTGGGCTTCCTGTTCTATGCAGGCCAGATCACCGGCGCGGGTCGGGACAGCGCGGGCCAGTATGACCTCCGCGCCTCCTTCCGCTCGGTTGAGGGCGTGACGGTCGGCACCGATGTCCGACTTGCGGGGGTCAAGGTCGGCACGGTTACGGCGCTCGACCTCAACCCGCAGACCTTCTTCGCCGATGCCACCCTCTCGGTGCGCGACACGGTCCAGCTTCCCGACGATTCCGCCGCCCTCATCTCTTCCGAAGGTCTGCTTGGCGGCAATTTCGTCGAACTCGTCCCAGGCGGCTCGCCCGAAAACTACGACGCAGGGGCCGAGATCGAGGATACGCAGGGCGCGGTCTCGGTCATCTCGCTCATGATGAAATTCGCAGGCGGCGGCGACAGTGCCGAAACCCCCGCCCCTTCGGCGGAGCCGACCCCATGAAGACCCTCGCGGCGGTGCTGATCGCCCTGCCGCAACTGGCATGGGCGCAGGATTATGCGGACGCCGACTCGGGCGTGCTGCGCTGGCTCGACAAGCTGACGGGCGAAACCGCAGACATCGAACTGACACTGGGTCAAGAGGCCGAAAGCGGCCGCCTCACCATCCGGCTCGACGCCTGCCGCTACCCCGCCGACAACCCCGCGTCCGATGCCGAAGCGCATCTCACCATCACCGAACAGGGCATCGAAAAGCCCGTGTTCGACGGCTGGATGATCGCCTCCTCCCCCGCGCTCTCGGCGCTCGAACACCCGCGCTATGACGTCTGGGTGCTGCGCTGCGTGACGCCCGAACTGCCCCCCGCCGAAGCCCCCGCCGAAGCTCCTGCCGAAGATCCCGCCACATCCGAAGGCGACGGGCAGTAACCTTCCGGCGCAAAGACCCCGCGCCTCTCCAGCGCCTCGGCCAGCCGCCGCCGGTATTCGCCCCGCGTGATCTCGACCGCGCCAAGGCTCGCCAGATGCGGCGTCAGGAATTGCGTGTCGAACAGCGCAAATCCCCCCGCCCGCAGACGGTGCACCGCATAGGCCAGCGCCACCTTCGACGCATCCGTGCGGCGCGAGAACATGCTCTCGCCAAAGAACGCCGCCCCCAGCGTCACCCCGTAAACCCCGCCGACCAGCGCCTCCCCCTCCCAGACCTCCACCGAATGGGCGAAACCGGCGGCAAAGAGCGCGTCATAAAGCGCGAAGATCTCGCCGTTGATCCACGTCTCCTCCCGCGCCGCACAGCCCGCCACCACGCCCGCGAAATCCGTATCCACCCGCACCTCCCAGCCGCAGGTCAGGATACGCCGCCGCAAACTGCGCGAGATATGGAACCCCTCCAGCGGAAACACCCCCCGCCGCCGCGGATCAATCCAGTGGATTTCCGCATCGTCCCGCCCCTCGGCCATCGGAAAGATCCCCGCCGCATAGCCGCGAAGCAACAATTCCGGCGTGATCTGGGGGTCTGACATGGCGGGCCTTCGACGCACCGCTGGGGCGCAGATGCCGAAGATTACGCCCGCAGGGCCAAAGGGTTCAAGGCCCGCCATAGCAAAAGGGCGGACCCATAGGCCCGCCCCCTGCAATTCCCTGACCCCAAGGGTCAGCCCGCCGTGGCAGGCTCTTTCTTCTTCGCTTCGGTATAGACGAGCATCGGTTTCGCATCCGCCGCGTTCACGGCTTCCTCGTTCACCACGACCTCTTCCACGCCATCCATGCCCGGCAATTCGAACATGGTATCAAGCAGGATATCCTCCATGATCGACCGCAGACCCCGCGCGCCCGTCTTGCGCTTGATCGCCCGCTTGGCAATCGCCGTCAGCGCATCCGGCGCAAAGGTCAGCTTCACGCCTTCGATGTCGAAGAGCCGCTGATACTGCTTCACCAGCGCGTTCTTCGGCTCGGTCAGGATCGTGACCAGCGCTTCCTCGTCAAGATCGGTCAAGGTGGCGATCACCGGCAGACGCCCCACGAATTCGGGGATCAACCCGAACTTGAGCAAGTCTTCCGGCTCCAGCTCCTTGAACAGCTCGCCCACGCCGCGCGCATCGGGGTCCTTCACATCGGCGCCAAAGCCGATGCCCGACCCTTTGTTGCGCTGCGCGATGATCTTTTCCAGACCCGCGAAAGCACCGCCACAGATGAACAGGATGTTCGTCGTATCCACTTGCAGGAATTCCTGCTGCGGATGCTTGCGGCCCCCTTGCGGCGGCACGCTTGCGACCGTGCCTTCCATGATCTTCAGAAGCGCCTGCTGCACCCCCTCGCCCGACACGTCGCGGGTGATGCTGGGGTTGTCCGACTTGCGGGTGATCTTGTCGACCTCGTCGATATAGACGATGCCGCGCTGCGCCCGTTCCACATTGTATTCCGAAGCCTGCAACAGCTTGAGGATGATGTTCTCCACATCCTCGCCCACGTAACCGGCTTCGGTCAGCGTGGTCGCATCCGCCATGGTGAAGGGCACGTCCAGAATCCGCGCCAGCGTCTGCGCCAGCAGCGTCTTGCCGCAACCCGTCGGGCCGATCAGCAGGATGTTCGACTTCGACAGTTCGATATCGGTTTTCGACGAATGGTTCAGGCGCTTGTAATGGTTGTGCACCGCGACCGACAGCACCCGCTTGGCGTGGATCTGCCCGATCACGTAATCGTCCAGAACCTTGCAGATTTCCCGCGGGGTCGGCACGCCGTCGCTGGATTTCAGCCCCGTCGATTTCGTCTCTTCGCGGATGATGTCCATGCAGAGTTCGACGCATTCGTCGCAGATGAACACGGTCGGGCCTGCAATCAGCTTCCTGACCTCATGCTGGCTCTTGCCGCAGAACGAACAGTAGAGGGTGTTCTTGCTGTCGCTGCCAGTGTTGTTCGCCATCGTTTTCCTCTGCGTCCGCGAACCCGCAGGTCCGCTTTCAGGATCGTTACAGCGGAAAGTCTAGGCCAAGCCCTTCCCCCCCACAATGCCAAATCGCCCCCCGCCGAACCGGTCGGCGGGGGGCGGTTTCTTACTTCGACGTATCGTCCGCCTTGCCGCGGCTTTCGACGATCTCGTCGATCAGACCCCATGCCTTGGCATCTTCCGCCGACATGAAATTGTCCCGCTCCAGCGCGGCTTCCACGGTGGCAAGGTCGTTGCCCGTGTGCTTGACGTAAATCTCGTTCAACCGGCGCTTCAGCTTTTCGGTTTCGCGGGCGTGGATCATGATATCCGTCGCTTGCCCCTGATAGCCGCCCGACGGCTGGTGGACCATGACGCGGCTGTTGGGAAGGCTGAACCGCATCCCCTTTTCGCCCGCCGTCAGCAGAAGCGACCCCATCGAAGCCGCCTGCCCGATCACCAGCGTGGAAACCTTGGGTTTGATGTATTGCATCGTGTCATAGATCGACAGACCCGACGTCACCACGCCACCGGGCGAGTTGATGTACATGCTGATTTCCTTGGACGGGTTTTCCGCTTCAAGGAACAGAAGCTGCGCGCAGATCAGCGAGGACATGCCGTCATGCACGGGGCCGGACATGAAGATGATCCGCTCCTTCAGCATCCGGCTGAAGATGTCATAGGCGCGTTCCCCGCGGCTCGTCTGTTCGACGACCATCGGGACGAGGGTGTTCATGTAGTGATCAACAGGATCGCGCATCTCGCTCCGGCCTCTTTCTGGGTATGACGTCACCTTGGTAGGGTGAGTCTTAGTGGTGGTCGCGGGGGGCTGCAAGGGCACCCCCCTTTTTCGTGTTCCGGCACGGGCAGGACTTCATGCCCCTGAACGGCAGGCTCGCGCCAAGATTAAGCGCCAAGAATGAAGAAAGCATTGGCACGGCCAAAGATGAAGGCCGCAGTAACCCTTCGCGCAAAAGCGTGCATCACCTGTGCATTCCGGCTGCTTTCAGCGCATTTACGAAACAGGGCTTTTCCTTAACGATTCCAGCGGCTTCCTATTCCGCCCCGCCGCGGCCCCCGAACACCCCCAAGGCCAGCCGGACCCGCGCCCCCGCCGTCACCAGACACAAGGCGCCGAAGCCGGTGGCCAGCGGCACGAAGGCTTCGGGCCAAAGACAGAGCAGCGCGAAAAGACCGATCGTCTCGGTCCCCTCCAGCAATCCGGCGGTGAAATAAAGCGACTTCTCGCCCCGCGACACTGTCTCCATCCCCCGCTTCCCGGCCAGCACCGCATAGCCCAGAAAGGTGGCCCCGTTGATGTAGAACGTTGCCAGCAGGAACGCCCCCGCCGCCCCGTTCAGCACCGGATCGCGCAGCACAAAGGCCAAGGGGACAGCGGCGTAAAAGGCGAAATCCGCAACGATATCAAGGTATCCGCCGAAATCCGTCTTGCCCCGCACCCGCGCCACGGCCCCGTCCAACCCGTCCAGCACACGGCTTGTCAGCACCAGCGCCAGCGCCACCCACCACGGCCCCGCCACGGCGATCACCCCCGCCCCCGCCAGCCCCACTGCCAGCCCTGCCAGCGTCACCGCGTTGGCCGTGGCCCCCTTGCCCGCCAGCCAGCGCCCCGCCGCATTCACCGGCGGGTCGATCACCCGCCGCATCACCCCGTCCAGCATGCTTCACCTTTCCGTAGCCCCCGCCACTTCGCTGTTGCCACACCCGCCTTGCCTTGCATATCCAAGCCACCAGACCTCGATGGAAAAGGAAAGACCCCGTGCAAAGACGCGACTTCGGACGGCTCCTCGCGGGCCTTGCCCTGACCCCCGCCTTGGCCGGAAAAACCTTTGCCGCCGAATGGGATAGCATCCTTGCCGCCGCCCGTGGCCAGACCGTCTACTGGCACGCCTGGGGAGGCGATCCCAAGATCAACGCCTTCATCGCATGGGTCGGCGAACAGGCGCAGGACCGCTACGGCGTGACCCTCGAACAGGTCAAACTCGCCGCCACCACCGAAGCCGTCGCCCGCGTCCAGTCCGAACAGGCCGCAGGCCAGACCACGGGCGGCGCGGTCGACCTCATCTGGATCAACGGCGAGAATTTCGCCGCCATGAAATCCGCAGGCCTCCTCTTCGGACCCTTCGCCGAAAGCCTGCCCAACTGGCCGCTGGTCGACACCACGGGCAAACCCGCCACCGTGACCGACTTCACCCTGCCGACCGATGGCTTCGAATCCCCTTGGGCGATGGCCCAACTCGTCTTCGAATACGACAGCGTATCGGTGAAGGAACCGCCGCAAACCCTTGACGCACTTGGGGAATGGATCGTCGCCAATCCGGGCCGCTTTACCTATCCGCAGCCGCCCGACTACCTTGGCACGACCTTCCTGAAACAGGTGCTCTACGGCACGATCCCCGACCCCGCCCTGCTGCAAAAGCCGGTGGAGGATGCCACTTATACCGATCTCACCGCCCCGCTCTGGGCCTTTCTCGACCGCATCCACCCCGCCCTTTGGCGGCAGGGCCGCGCCTTTCCGGCCAACGAACCCGCCCTCGGCCAACTCCTCGCCGACGGTGAAATCCTGATTTCCTTCGCCTTCAACCCCGGCCGCGCCAGCGCCGAGATTGCCGCCGGAAACCTGACCGACACGATCCGCACCTTCACCCTGCAGGGCGGCACCATCGGCAACGCCTCTTTCGTCGCCATCCCCTTCAACGCCGCCCACCGCGAAGGCGCTCAGGTCATCGCCAACCTCCTCCTCGACCCCGAGGTGCAGGCCCGCGCCCAAGACCCCGCCATCCTCGGCTTCCAGACCGTCCTGAACCTGCAAGCCCTTGCACCCGCGGATAAATCCCGCTTCGACGCGCTCGACCTCGGAGTCGCCACCCTGCCGCCCGACCGGCTTGGCCCCGTGCTGCTCGAACCCCATGCAAGCTGGATGACGCGGCTTTCCGACGATTGGGTGAAACGCTTCGGGGTGGCCGAGTGATCCTGCGCGCCCTGCCACGCCTGACGCTCGCCCTCATGGCGGGTCCGGTGCTGGCGGGGCTGGCGGGGACGGCCTACCCCGCGCTCCGCGACGGGGCGCGGGCTTTCCGCGACCTTGCCGCATGGACGGGCCTGCCCCGCGCCGCCGCCCTGTCGCTTGGCACGGGCCTCGCCTCGACCGCTCTTTCGTTGTTCCTCTGCACGCTCGTTCTCGCCGCTCTTCACGGCACGCCGACCTTTGCCCGCATCCGCAGCCTGCTCGCCCCGCTCCTCGCGGTTCCCCATGCCGCCGCAGCGCTCGGAATCGCCTTTCTCATCGCCCCGTCGGGCTGGATCGCCCGCGCCCTCTCGCCTTGGGCAACGGGCTGGACCGCGCCGCCCGACCTTTTGATCCTGAACGATCCCTATGGCCTCTCGCTCACCCTTGGCCTCGTGGCGAAAGAGGTGCCTTTTCTGCTGCTTATGGCGCTGTCTTCGATCAACCAGACCGACCCGGACCGTCGCCTGACAACCGCCGCAACGCTTGGTTACGGACGGGTCGCGGCCTTCGTACTCACGGTTTTTCCGACGCTTTATCCGCTGATCCGCTTGCCGGTCTATGCCGTGCTCGCCTATGCGATGACCGTGGTGGACATGGCGCTGATCCTCGGGCCGACCCTGCCCCCGACCCTGTCGCAACAGATCGCCGCATGGCAAATGGCTCCAAGCCTGACCAAGCAGGGCACCGCAGCCGCCGGCGCGATCCTGCAACTCGGCCTCGTCCTCGTGGCCCTCGCCCTCTGGCGCGCGGTCGAGGTCGGCGCGCGCCGCTTCCTGACCCGTCAAGCCGCACTCGGCCACCGCGCCGCAGGGGCGGACCTGCCCTCGCGCCTTTTGGCCCTCCTTGCCGCAGGCACCCTCGGCTTCGGCCTTTTCGCCGGTCTTGCGGCCCTTGCCCTCTGGTCCGTCGCCGCGGACTGGCGTTTTCCCGAGGCTTTCCCGCACGGCATCTCGCTCTCGGCATGGGCCATAGCTTCGCCCGACCTCTTGCCTGCGACGGCACTCACCCTCGGCATTGCGCTTGCCGCAACCTTCGCCGCCGCCATGCTCACCCTCGCCTGTCTCGAGGCCGAGACCCGCTTCGGCCTCACAGCCACGCCCCGCGCCATGCTGCTGCTGTACCTGCCGCTGCTCGTACCGCAGATCGTCTTCCTTCCCGGCCTGCAAACCCTTGCCCTCACGATGCAAATTCAGGGAACATGGCCCGCCGTCGCGGCCGTGCATCTGGTCTTCGTGCTGCCTTACGTCTTTCTCTCGCTGGCCCCCGCCTACCGCACCCTCGACCCGCGCTATGCCACAACCGCCCGCGCGCTCGGCGCGACCGAGGCGAGGGTTTTCTGGCGTCTCCGACTGCCGCTCTTGCTGGCACCCGTCCTGACCGCAAGCGCCGTCGGCATGGCCGTCTCCATCGGGCAATACCTGCCGACCCTGCTTGTCGGCGGGGGTCGCGTCACGACCCTCACGACCGAAGCGGTGGCCCTTTCCTCAGGCGGCAACCGCCGTGTGATCGGCACCTTCGCGCTGTTGCAACTGCTGCTGCCCGCGCTTTGCTTCTGGCTTGCCATCGCCTTGCCGCGCATGGTCTGGCGGAACCGCAGGGGAATGCAGACGTGACGCTGGTCCTTGAAAACCTGACCGTCGATCACGGCGACCGCCGCCTCGTCTCGCTTGACCTGAGGATCGAAGGCGGTGAGATCACCACACTCATGGCCCCTTCGGGCAGCGGGAAATCCACCGCGCTCAACGCCATCATCGGCACCTTGCCGCAGGGCTTCGCCCGATCCGGCCGCGTCCTGCTGAACGGGCGCGACCTGACCCGCCTGCCGACCCGACTGCGTCGCATCGGCCTTCTTTTTCAGGACGATCTGCTGTTTCCGCACCTGTCCGTCGGGGGCAATCTCGGCTTCGCGCTTCCCTCCGGTCCCGACCGCACGAAGCGGATCGCGGCCGCTCTCGCCTCCGTCGGGCTAGACGGATACGCGCCCCGCGATCCTGCGACCCTGTCGGGGGGCGAGCGCGCCCGCGTTGCCCTGCTGCGCTGCCTTCTTGCCGAACCCGAAGCGCTCCTGCTCGACGAACCTTTCTCCCGCCTCGACGCCGCCCTGCGCGACCGCACGCGCAGCCTTGTCTTCGACCGTGCCCGAAACCTCGGCCTTCCCGTCCTGCTCGTCACCCATGACGCGCAGGACGCGGATGCCGCTGGCGGGCCGGTCCTTACCCCCCTGGGCCTTCCTGCCCGATAGCCCGATGAAAGGTGCCCCGTGCGTCCCTTGTCCCTTGTTTCCGCCGCCCTCGCCGCCGCCCTCGCCCTCGCCCTCATGCCAGCCGCCGCGATGGCCGCACCCTGCCGCGAACCGGCCAATGCCCAAGCCATGCGGGCCGAGGTCATCGCCCTCGCCAATCACCAGCGCAAGACCAAGGGGCTGGCCCCGCTGGCGGAAGATCCGGCCCTCTCCCGCGCGGCCCAAGCCCATGCCTGCGACAACGCCGCCGTCCAAAGGATGAGCCATCAGGGCAGCGACGGCTCATCCTTGCCAAAAAGGATGAGCCGCGAAGGCTATGCCTTTCGGGAAGCAGCAGAAAACGTCGCCGCCGGTTTCTTTGACGCACCCTCGGTCATGTCCGGCTGGATGCAGTCGAAAGGCCACCGCAAGAACATCCTCGGCCGGAACCTGCGCGACATCGGCATCGGCGTTGCAGTCGGGCAGGATGGTCAGGTCTACTGGACGATGGACCTTGGCCGCGCAGACTGATCACCGCGCCAGAACCAGATCGACCCGCAACCCGCCAAGGCTTTCACTCGTTCCCAGACGCAGCGAGCCTCCGTGGCTGCGCGCAATGTCCGAGGCGATGGCCAGACCAAGCCCCACCCCGCCACCGCGGTTCGGATCGCGCGCATCGTCCAGACGGGCAAAGGGGGCAAGCGCCTCTTCGCGCCGTTCCGCCGGAATGCCCGGACCGTCATCCTCGACCACATAGCGCAGCGTCCGCTCCGTGGCAGCGACCGTGACGACGGCGCGCTTGCCGTGCCGCAGGGCATTGCCGACAAGGTTCTCCAGCGCACGCGTTATCGCCTGCGGTCGCAAGCGCACCATCAACGGCACCGCACCATCCAGCACCACCGCCACCTCGCGGCCCGTGCGGGCGGCATTCTCGGCCACCTTGCGGGCCAGCGCGGCCGCATCCACCTCGGCACTGGCCTCGGTCGCATCGCCACGGGCAAAGGACAGGAATTCGTCGACCAGCCGCTCCATTGCGGCGACATCCTCCAGCAGCGCCGCGGTATCCTCGTCCTCGGGCAGAAGCGACAGGCCAAGCCGCAGCCGCGTCAGCGGCGTCCGCAAATCATGGCTCACCCCCGAAAGCATCAGCGTGCGCTGCTCGATCTGCCGTTCGATCCGCGCCCGCATGTCAAGAAAGGCCGTCCCCGCCGCCCGCACCTCCGCCGCGCCACGCGGGCGGTAGGGCACGACGCGCCCCTTGCCGAAAGCCTCCGCCGCCTCGGCCAACAGCTTGATCGGCCGTAACTGGTTCGACAGGAACAGGAACGCGATGATCGTCAGCAGCACCGATGCCACGATCATCAGGACCAGCAACTGATGCGGATTGCTTGCGGAAAAGCGGTTGCGGTCGAAGCGCAGCGCCATCGTTCCCCAGCGGCTCGGCAGGTGCAGGTTCACATCGCTCTGCGTGACAAGGTCGATCCCCCCCGACACCGGCACACCAGCGCGCAACGTGTCGATCACGACCCGCCCCGAAAGGTCATAGAATTCGCGCCGGTCCTCGGGGATGTCCGGCTGGGTCGAGGGCAGTTCCGCCGTGATCTTCAGCGCCTCGGAAAGCCCGGCCAGCCGCGCCTGCGCCGCCTTCAGACTGTCGGCTCCGTCAATCTCGCTCAGGATCAGCAGTAGCTCGGAATTGACGCCTGCGGTGAGCTGCTTCGTCACCTTTTCGAAATGGCGCTGGATGAAGGTCACGGAAACCACAAGCTGGATCGTGACGATCGGCACGATCAGAATCAGGGCTGCACGCCCGTATAGCCCGCGCGGCATGATGGATTTCAGCGACATCACCTGCCACACTAGCTGCTCACCGCCCGCAAGGAAAGCCGCCCGTCCCATGTCCGACCGAACGATGCCCCCGATCCGCACCGTGCGCGCGCCGAACCCTTCGCCCCTGACGGGTTCGGGCACCAACACCTACCTTCTCGGACAGGGCGAAGTCGCCGTGATCGACCCCGGCCCCGCGATCGACCGGCATCTCGACGCGATTCTCGCGGCCCTCGATGCGGGCGAGCGCATCACCCATATCCTCGTCACCCACCCCCATCTCGACCACTCCGCCCTCGCGCCCCGCCTGTCGCGGGCAACCGGTGCGCCCGTCCTCGGCTTCGGGACGGCCACGTCGGGTCGAAGCCCGCGCATGACAGCCCTCGCCTCCGCCGGGATGACCAGCGGCGGCGAGGGGCTGGACCACGATTTTTGCCCCGACCTTGTCCTGACCGATGGCGACATCGTCGCTTCCGGCGGCTGGAGCCTGCGCGCCCTCCACACCCCCGGCCACCTCGGCGCGCATCTGTGCTTCGACGCGGGCGAGGTGCTGTTCAGCGGGGACCACGTCATGGGATGGTCGACGAGCGTCGTCTCTCCTCCCGACGGCGACATGACCGATTACATGGCCTCGCTCCGCCGGCTGCAGACCGGCAACTGGAACCGCTTCCTCCCCGGCCACGGCGATGAGGTGTCCGCACCCGCCGCACGACTGGGGGAACTGCTGGACCACCGCATGGATCGAGAGGCGCAGATCCTCGCCGCCCTCGCCGAAGGCGCGGCCGATTCCGCAGCGCTGGCGGCCCGAATCTACAAGGACATCCCGCCCCGCCTCCTGCCTGCCGCCCGCCGCAATGTTCTGGCCCATCTCATTGATTTACAGGCAAAAGGCTGTATCTCCACCCCCGAAATCCCAGGCCCCGACGCAATCTTTCACCCGATCTGACCCCGACCCGATTTTTCTGCGCTTTCCCCCTTTACGCCCCCCGAACCCGTTGCTATAGACCCCCCGTGTTCCGGCGTAGCTCAGCGGTAGAGCAGTTGACTGTTAATCAATTGGTCGTAGGTTCGATCCCTACCGCCGGAGCCAAATCTTCCTTAAGCTACTGAAATCACAGCGGTTCCCCTTCGGGGGTCCGTTGCTGTGACACCAGACTGTGACACCACTTCGGTGGTGGATGGCGTCGGTCTCCTTCAAGGAGCCCGGAAACATGACCGCCCTGCCCCATCTGACCCGCCGTGACGGGGTCTATTACTGGCGCCGGAAGTCGCGCCGGTTATCCACAGGTTCGATCGACCTGAGGGTCTCGCTACGCACGACAGACCGCAGCCGCGCGATTACCCTTGCAAGGGTGTTGAGTGCAGACAGCGAGACGCTCATGCCAGCCTTGGAACAAAGCCGGATCACCTTGGACGAGGCCAAGCGTTACCTGCATCATGTGGTGAGGTCGCATACGGAAAATGCTGCCGATCTGCGGCGCAACTTGCGTCTGCGCTACGGCGTGCCGAGTTGCGACATGCAGGACCGGTTCGCATGGGCGAAGGCCAAATCTTGGGAACTGCTTGCCCGCATGGGAACGGGCGCCACGATCACAGAACAGGTGGAACACGAGTTGATCGCGCAAGGTCGGAGTGCCGATGACATTCGGATCTTGGGACTTGTCCTGGAACAGATCATCAAGCCCAGCCTGACCTCGGATCGCGAAGCCGAGGATCGCGCAATGCAATTCGAACGCATTAACGGCCGTGCTCCAGCTTCGGATGCTGAAGATCTACAACTGCTCGAGCTGCACATCGAGGGGAAACGGGCAGCCCAGACGGCAATCCGGAACACCTCCGTGGAAGTTCTGGCCGCCGAGGTGGTGCAGGACATGAACCCCACCGCCCCGCCCCTGCCGATCGAAACGGCTCCTGCCCCTCGTCCCCCGTCATGGCAAGCGGCTGTGGTTCCTCTACGGCCTGAACCTGCCGCCATTCTGGCGGTCGCTCCCACAGCGCCCAGCCTCGATCCATCCATCTCTGCCGTCATTGATCGCATGATCGAATGCAAACGGCATGACGACGGTGGATTCGAGGAGAAGACAGCACGTCAATACCAAGCCTTCGGTGCGCTGCTTCAAAGAGTCATCGCGAAGTCCGACGTCCGGGGTCTGGTTCAGGCCGATGTGGTGAAATTTCGGGCAGTCCTGTTCCGACTGCCGAAATCCTTCGGGAAGAGCCCGTCTGATCATACCGCGAGCATCGAGGAAATCTTGGCAAAAGCGTCGACCCTGCCGAAGGAAAAGGTCGGGATGGCAATCGGCACCGTCAATCGCTATCTCGATCATTTCAGTGCACTGGTGAACAGCGCCAAGTCGGAAGGCATTGATATTGATCCTAAATTGTCCCCAGGCGCTTTGCGTCGGAAAGAACGCGTCCGGCAGCGCGACAAGAAAAGAACCTTTACGCGTGCCGAACTTCGGGCCCTGTTCCAGCATGACTTCTGGACGAGTGAAACCGGCATTCCTTCCCTGGATCAGAGGCGCACGACCGGATTGTATTGGGTGCCGCTGATCTGCGCTTACACGGGTATGCGGCGCGAGGAGATTTCTGGCTTCAGCCCTGAACACTTCAAAGAAGAAGAGGGCATCTGGTATTTTGAACTGGTGCCAACTTCAACGCGTCGTTTGAAGACTGCAGCTTCGGCGCGCCGGATTCCTGTGCACGCTGACCTGATTTCCCTCGGGCTGGTGGATGTAGTTCAGCAGGCACAAAAGAAACGCCAATCGCTGCTCTTTCCCGACCTGCGGGAACCGAGTTCCAAGATTTTTGGCAGGAAAGTCGGACGCTTCATGGAGAAAATGATCGCCGAAATTTGGGGCGCGACAGGCGAAGGTCTGTCCCTGCAAAGCACCCGGCATTATGTTCAGCACGTACTGGATCTGGATAAATCAGTTCCGGAAAAAGTGTCCCGCGAGATAATGGGCCACGAAGGCACGGATGTGCACTCCACAGTCTATGGCGACCAGTGCCCGATGAGCGATTTGAAGGCGGCAATCGATCGTCTGCCTTCTCTCATCAATCTTCCGGATTTTCCGAAAGGGCTCATCCGGTAACTCAAACTGAAACTGCCGCCCGACGCTAGAATACGTCGGGCGGCCGTACTGCAATCAAAAGCCTGGGGCGTCAATTTCGTTCAATGTCGATGCGCGCCGCGAGATCACGCGGGGGCGTCGGTGGCTAGTGTGGGCTGTTGCGGATCGTGAACCTGTTCAAGGCCGCGCTCGGTGTTCATGTGGAGCCCCACGGGCTTGTTTCCTGACCGCTCGCCTTGATCGGACCAAGGGCTTAGACGCCCGCCGCTTGCCGTCATCCGACCTGCTTAACATAAGTCACATAGAACCCCTTCACCATCCGATGCTCCTGCATCCGGTCCCCCAAGGAAAACCCTTCAGTCTTGATCGGCGCCTGGAAGATATCCAGTCCGCGGTCGAGGACGATTTTCCAGCCGGTATCTGTGGCAATATCGCGGGCATGGGCCGTGCCGGTTCCGTCGTAGGCCCAGGTGAAGTCGACCCCGGTCCCGGCGCAGGCGGTAGCGATTGAATCCAGGAGTTCCCGCTGCTTGGCGATGTTGCCGTCGTCAGGACCGGTCACCAGATGGATGGCTATTTGATCTTCCGGTGCCTTTTGGCGGATCACCAGTTCGACGAATTCCATCATGTTCTTGATCTGGTAGAAATACCGGATGTAGGGATCGGTCACGACGATACGGCTGGCGCCTGCGATGTAAGGGCCAAACAGCGTCTGGTAACTGATGCCCTTGCGGTTTTCCGAGAAGACGTGATGGCCCTCGGCGGGTAGAGCCTTGGTTTTGCTGCTCTCCGGCGGCTGCGGTGCTGGTGCCTTGCGGTCTGGGGATTCTTCCGTGGTCTGAGGTGCGCTGGCACGCGTTTCCTCCACGACGGCCTCTGTGCTCGCTGGCGCCTCGCCGTGCGGATCGAGGGCAGGCTTCAGATGGTAGAACTGCGGGTATTCCTCTTCCTCGACTGTGGTCACATAGCGCTTTGCGCCGTCTGAGCCGACGTAGTGGAAATCAACCTCCGGGTAGGTGCTGTCGATGCGGGCAAGCTGGTCTTTGACGCGCTTGCGGCTCTCCATCGCAAGGCGCAGCAGTTCTTCGACATCGGCCTCGGTCTGGCTGCCATCCGGGAAGAGCAGTTTCAGCAGGCCGGACATGGTCTTGTAGATCGCATCCCGATCCCGCGTCGAAATCTTCTCGCTCACTTTGAAGAACTGGTCTGGCCGGTTCGAGAAATCCTCGGACCGCAGATGGCGCAGGATCTCGGCCAGATAGTCGACGATGAAACCGTAGCCCTTGGAAAACATCTCGCCGCGGATGACGTCGATTTCCCAGCCGGGCAGATAGGCGTGCAGGCGGTCGATGAAGGCCGAGTCGTGGAATTGGCTGGGCAGCGCCTCGAAGAGGTCGCTGTTCTTCAGCATGAAGGGGACATTGTGGTCGGTGTTGCCCACGAAGGAGAAGCTGGCCTCGGCTCCCATCGGGTTGACCCCGCGCGAGAAAGACTTGTTGGCCATGTAGTTCTTCATGATGTCGACCAGCGCCTTGTTCGCGGTCTTTTCGCGCCCGGCGAATTCGTCGAACGCCACCACGTCCCAGTAGCCGACCAACCCGATCCTGCCGTTCGAGTTGTTGACGAAGAGCTTTGGGATTGTGACCTCGCCGCCAGAGATGAGCTGACCATGGGGTGAGAATTCCGAATAGATATGGGACTTGCCGGTGCCCTTGGGGCCCAGTTCAATCAGGTTGTAATTGCGCTCGACATAGGGGATCAGGCGCAAGAGCTGCAGCAGCTTGCTGCGCCGACCAAAGGCCTCGGGCTTGAACCCGATGCTTTGCATCAAAAGGTCGATCCATTCCTCGGTCGTGAAGGCCCCGCGCACCTCGCGGAAATGGTCGTAATCGACCTTGGCGATCTGGATCGGCTTGATCGATTCCAGGATCCAGGGTGAGATCCGGGCATCTTCCGAGAACTCATACTGCACATCGGCAATGCACCAGACCCCAGTTACAAGCAGCTTGGGGTGCTGCTTTACGGTGCCGCTGTCGACCGCAACCTTCTTGATGCCGAGATTGTCGAAGACCGCCTCGTAGCTGTCCGTCTTCTCGTTCAGCGAAACGCTGACCTGATCGATGACCTTGTAGCGGCCTTTCTCCTTGATGGTCGACTGGATCAGCCCTGCCTCGCTGCGATGGACGTAATGCTTGCGCAGGATGTCCTTCACCGTCTCGATCCCGGTCTGGATCGAGGCCTCGTCATCGGTAGCGCAATACTGGCCCAGCAGATATTCCAGCACATAGGTCGGGACGATGGCGTTGCCCTTGACGGCCTTCACCAGGTCCTTCCGGACGACAAAGCCCGCGAAATGTTCGTTGATCTTGGCATCAAGGTCACTCATGCCCGGGCTCCTCAGAAATCAAAGTCGGTGGTGATGCCGCGCCGCAGCTGGAATCGGTGGCTGGCATAATCCTGGTAATGGCTGGTCTTGCCGACCCGCTCGCGCAGCTTGAGAACGACGTCCTGATTGTTGAAGCGATCCGCCTCACGCGAGAGCAGGAACTTGCGCGGCATTTCGCGCTCACGGGCATTTTCCGAGCGGAAATCAAAGGTCAGGGGATACTCATCTGAAATCAACGTGCCATCGAGGGCATAAATCCCCACCAGAAGTTCGCGGGCCCGCATCTTCTCAGAGACCGGTTGGGCCTGATAGAGGGTCACCGCGATCTGGCCTGAGGAAATCAGGCTCTTTCCGGTCACGAAGATCTGGACCTCGACTTGCCCGACATCGGCTTCACGCTGCTTGCCGACGCGGATCACAGGGATCACGACCTCTTGCAGCGAGGCGCCGCCATGGACGAAGCGGCTGCCTGCGCCCTTGACGCGCATGCGGTTGATCGAGTTCGGGATCAGGACATCCAGATCACCGGAAAGCCCCAGAGCGCTCGCCCGGAAATGTTTCATGCCAGGGGTCGGTGCGAGGCCGCGGCCAATCACGAAACGGCGGTTGCGGAACAGGATCTCTTCCCCCTGCGGATCGGCGATGGCGAAATCCGCGTCATCCAGCGCGCGGTGCTGGTAGAGGAAACCATGGTCTGCGGTGATCAAGATGTTCGAGAAATTGGCCGAGGTCAGCTTTCGAACCAGCTTGGTCAGATCCTCGATCGCGTCCTCTGCGGCCTCGGGCAGCTTGTCCTCGGTCTGCAGCTTGTCGCCGATCGCATCGATACGGTTGTGATAGACATAAACGATATGATTGTCGCGGAAGAGCGCCTTGCCGTCCTCCGTGCGCATGTTCATCACATCTTCGGCCTTCAGCGCCTTGGCGCTGTCGCCTACCCGCCCTGCTGCCAGCAGCTTTTCCCGGGCAACCAGACCCTTGGTATTCTCGCCGCCAGCAAGGATATCGCCGCTGCCGTCTTCGGCCATGGCAAGGCCGTTGTTCGGCAGCAAGGCCGCCATTCCGAGTTGGGTATAGCTCGGCAGCGCGCTGATCATGGGCTTCAGGTCGGCATCGAAGCGGTCCAGCGCGCGGATCCGGCGCAGGCATTCTTCGGCCACCTCGTAGCGCAGCGCATCAGAGATGATCACCACCACCTTCTGATCCTTGCGCCGGTATTCCGCCGCCTGATCGCGATAGAAATCCGCCTGCGCTGCGAAACCATGGATCTTCCATTCGGCAAGACCCGCGATCTGATCCTGCCAGGCGTCGTTCATGGCCAGCACGAAGCTGTTGGTGTAGCGGTTCTCAACCGAGGTGTAGAGATCGGCGAGAAGCGAGGCCTGCCCGCTTTTCTGCATGTGATAGATGAACTTGCGGTAAAACTGATCCAGCTTGTACCAGCTCGTCACATAGCGCCGCACGCCCTCTGCTGGGCTGGTCATGCCAAGGTTTGCCTCGGCCAGCGCCTGCTGAAATTCCGTGGCATAGCCGATGGCTTGATAGATATCCTCATAGGTCGGATACCAGTGGCTCTGACGCCGCTCACGCACCCAGGTCAGAACCTCGGGCGCGCTGACGGTCTGCGAGGACATCGCCTGCACGATCTGGCGGATGATATGGCGGTCGATCTCCTCGAAATGGTCGATCGCCACCAGCGTCCGGAAATCCCGCTTGGCCAGATCCTTCGGGATGTTCAGCAGATCGCGGTAGCGCGCGGACAGTTCCTCGAAGGCCTCGGCCCAATGGCGGTTGTTCTTCCAGCGGCGGAAGACCAGGAGCGCCTCGGCGTTCAGCGCACCCTCTTCGCCCAAGGCGCGGGCATAGGCGGATTGGAACAGCGCGATGGCGAAATCTTCGAAATCCGGCTCGGGCGATTGATAGCCATAGGCCTGCGCCACCTGCGTCCAGAGGAACCCGGTCAAATCCGACCGCTGGATCAGGCGCAGGGCGTCGTCGCGCCCCGAGGCCAGCTCGCCCAGCAGGCTTTCGATCACCGTATCAAGCCCACCCTCGGCCCCGGCACAGACAGCCAGCATCCGCAGGCGCATCTGGGTCTGGGTGTCGGATGGCTGCATCAGCCGCTTCAGCGCATCAACGCGGGTCTTGGAGCGGAAAAACTCGATATGGCCGCGGACCACAGCTTCGAACTGCAAGGGCAGGCCCAGCTCTGCCAGCCAGATCGCCGCCTGATCGGCCTTGAAGACCGCCGTCGCCAGCTGCACGTCCAGCAGCCAGTTCTCGGTCATCGGCGGTTCAGGGCCGTCCTTGAACAGCAGGAACTTCCCCTCGGCCTCGCGCCGCAGGATCCGAAGTTTCAGCCCGAACTCGTTGCTCGCGATCTCCAGCTTGGTCACGCCCGGCAGGTCCACGGCATCGAACTCGGCCCGCATATCGCGGTCGGCGTCATACCAGAAGACGATCCGGTGCTCCTCGAACAGACGCCGCAGGCTGGCGGCGATGCGGTCACTCATCCGCGGCCTCCAGCCCTTTGATCTGCCGCAGTGCCGCGCCGAATAGCGGGTAGTTCCGCTTTACCCCGTCATCCAGATCAATCTCGATCTTCGCCTGCGCCAAGGGGAAGACCACCTCGCGCTCCCATTCCTCCAGCTCGGCGATCTGCTTGATCACCACCGCCACATCCTTCTGTGCCTTCACCCGCTGGCTTTGCATGGCACTCGGGTCATCGACCAGTTTTTCCAGCCGACCACGTTCGGCCTGCAGCTTGCTGATGAACTCGCGCAGGTAATCGTTCAGCACGACCGACACGGTGTCGGGCCGATAGCGGTGCATGTAGATCAGGGCGTTGAACGTGCCCTTGGGGCTGGAGAACATCCAGTAGATCGGGCGCTTTTTATACCGCCGCACGTGGTAGTCGAAGAAATCCTTGGTGAACCACTTGCGGATGTCCTTGCCCAAGGCAGCCTCGATGAAGGCGAGGTTTTCCTGGAACTTCGCCTCGCCGAATGTCACCCGCAGGAACTTGCGGAAGCGTTCGGTGATGTCATCGGCGAACCAGTCGCCCTCCAGCACCGGGATGACGTTGTCGGCATCGACGTCAAAGCTGGGCTCGGGAATGCGGGCGAGGTAATCGGCCAGACCTTCGCCCTGATTCGCAAGGATCAGGCCGGGGGCGTCGAGGCTGTAGCGGCCGAACATGCAGCCCACGGCATAGTGCAGGAACTCTGCCATGGTGTCGGCCCGCAGGCGGGTTTCCAGTTCTTCGGTTGAGGCCTTGCCGCCATAGCGATAGGCGGGGTTGCAGGTGAGGGTGATCTCCTCCAGCGGCACATCGGGGGTCAGCTCGTCTTGCAGACCATAGGCGTCGATGAAGATGCGGTTGTTCTCTTCCTCCAGCCGTTGCATTTCGTCCGTCATGCCCTGCCAATGGGCACGAACCTGGGCATAAGAGCCCGCCAGCGTCTGATCCCGATGCTCTGGCGCGAGGAGCGGCAGCGTGGTGAAATCCCAAGAGGTTTCGTAGGCGTCCCAGGGTCAGGACCCATTGATCTGCTTGAGGCCGCCCGGTCTGCGTGATTCAAGCTCCCGAACTTACGGGGGTGATGATGAGCAACCTTTTCTGGCTGAGCGACGAGCAGATGGAGCGGTTGAAGCCGTTCTTTCCAAAGAGCCATGGCAAGCCGCGGGTCGATGATCGACGGGTCCTGAGCGGCATAATCTTCATCAATCGCAATGGGTTGAGATGGTGCGACGCGCCGAGGGAGTATGGCCCGCCCAAGACCCTCTACAATCGCTGGAAGCGGTGGGGCGACATGGGCGTCTTCGCCCGGATGATGGAGGGGCTGGCCTCCGAGGGCGGCGAGGAGAAGGTTGTCATGATCGATGCAACCTATCTGAAAGCGCACCGCACGGCCTCGAGCCTGCGGGCGAAAAAGGGGGGACCGACGACCAGCGCGGGCGCCTGATCGGGCGCACGAAGGGCGGGCTGAACACGAAGCTGCACGCCGTGACCGATGCCAAGGGCCGCCCGCTTCGGTTCTTCATGACAGCAGGCCAGGTCAGCGACTACACCGGCGCCGCGGCCCTCCTGGGCAGCTTACCGGCCGCGGAATGGCTGATCGCCGATCGAGGCTACGACGCCGACTGGTTCCGGGATGCGTTGAAAGACAAAGGGATACGCCCATGCATCCCGGGCCGGAAGTCGCGAGGCAAGGCCGTCCGCTATGACAGGCGCCGATACAAGCGCCGCAACCGCATCGAGATCATGTTCGGCAGGTTGAAGGACTGGCGCCGCATCGCCACCCGCTACGATAGATGTGCGAAGACCTTCCTCTCCGCCGTCGCACTGGCCGCAACCGTACTGTTCTGGCTTTGACGATCAATGAGTCTGGACCCTAGGCCGCCTTGCCAATCCCCGCAATGGCTGGCCGATGGCCTACGCGCTGTCCTGGATCTCGGTCGCGGGCGGCGATTCCGTCATGCCGCCCTGGGTCCGCGCCCAGTTCAGGGAAGCCTCCCTCATCGTGCGCCATCTGAGGGACACGTCCTGCCGGGATTCCGCATGCAGCTGGTGTGCCGAGCAGAACGATCCCGTCCAGGCACTGAAGAGATGGTTCGGGTTCGATGGCTTCCGGCCCGAACCTGTCGACCCCGATGGCCGCCCGCTGCAGGAACGTATCGTTGACGAAGGCATGTCCGGGACCAGCGTTCTCGGGATCTTGCCGACCGGTACCGGGAAATCGCTGTGCTATCAGGTGCCCGCCTTGTCGCGCTACGACAAGACGGGCGCCCTGACGGTTGTGATCTCGCCCCTTGTTGCGCTCATGGCCGATCAGGTTGACGGCATGGCGCGGGCCGGTATCTCCTGCGCCGTGACGATTAACGGCATGATGTCGATGCCCGAACGGCAGGACGCGCTCGACAAGGTCCGGATGGGGGATGCTGGCATCCTCATCATCTCGCCGGAACAACTGCGAAGTACCTCGATCCGCTCGGTACTGGCCCAGAGGGAGGTCGGGCTCTGGGTGATCGACGAGGCGCACTGCGTCTCGAAATGGGGCCATGATTTCAGACCGGACTATCGATATCTTGGCCGTTTCATCCGCGAGTATTCCGGCGACCAGCCGCCGGCGCCCATCACGTGCCTGACCGCCACCGCCAAGCCCGAAGTGGTAGACGATATCGTCGACCATTTCCGAACGCGCACAGGTGTCAAATTATTGACGCTTGATGGCGGGGCATCCCGGCCGAACCTGACATTCATGGTGAGGTCGACGTCAAAAACAGAGAAACTCTCGCATATTCTCGCTGCCCTCGAAGAATTCCTGCCGGCCGAGGGGCGGTCGGGAGCTGTCGTCTATTGCGCGTCTCGATCGGAAACGCACCGTGTGGCTGATTTTCTCGCGGAGAAGGGCATGGATGCGGCGGCCTTTAACGCGAAGCTCGGAGCGGACGAAAAAAAGGAGGTGCAAGAGCGTTTTCGGGTGGGGGAGCTCCGCATCATCGCAGCGACGAACGCCTTCGGCATGGGCATCGACAAGCCCGACATCCGCCTTGTGGTCCATGCCGACATTCCCGGGTCGCTGGAAAACTATCTGCAGGAAGCGGGTCGCGCCGGGCGCGACCGCAAGGATGCCCACTGCGTCTTGCTCTATGCGGCGGATGACATCGAGAACCAGTTCCGCCTGTCCGCCAGTTCACGTCTTCAGCGCCACCAGATCGGCGCAATTCTCAAGGCGCTGCGGCGGATCGACGAGAAAACCAAAAAAACGGGCACGATCGTCGCGACCACAGGTGAAATCGTCCGGTCGGAGAAGGACCGGGAATTCGAAAGGGACAGCGCGACAGACGACACGCGCATCAAAACTGCGGTGTCCTGGTTGGAAGAGGCCACCCTCGTCTCACGGGAGGAGAACCGCGTGCGGGTGTTTGCCTCGTCGCTCCGAACCCGCACGCTCGACGAGGCCCGTGAACGTCTGGCCACGGCTGCGATCACCGACACCTACCGCAAGCAACTTCTCGACATCATCGCGCACCTGATGTCGAGCCCGGCAGACGAAGGTGTGTCGACCGACGACCTCTCTGCGGTCTGCGGGCTTTCGCCGGGTGCCCTTTCCAAGGCAATGGCCGATCTCGAATCCCTTGGACTTGCGCGGAACGACGTGGCGATGACGGTCTTCATCCATGTCGGCGTTGCACATGCATCTGCGGCCCGTCTTTCATCGGCGGCGCAGTTGGAGGTGGATCTGATCCAGCTCATGCAGGAGCTGGCACCCGAGGCCCAAGACAGCACGCCCACTCCCCTGCACTTCGCCGAGACATGCCAACTTTTGCGGGACAAGGGCCATGCGGATGCACGCCCTGACATCGTCGACAAACTGCTGCGCGGCATTTCGCGCGATGGCCGGGGGCAGGATGGCGGCAAGGGCAACATCAGCCTGCGCACGGTAAGTCGCAACACCCTGCTGGTCAGGCTGGAACGACCATGGCGCACCATCGCTCAAACGGCCGAGCTGCGTCGAACTGCAGCCGGTCTGTTGCTGGCGCACCTGACCGGGCGACTCGACAAGGGGGCACGCGGCAAGGATTTGCAGGTCGATACCACTGTCGGGGAGCTCCTTGCCCAGCTGACCCAGGATGCGTTCCTAAAGAGCAGTGGCCTCCGCGACATGACCCGGCTTCTCGAGCGTTCGTTGCTTTGGCTGCACGAGCAAGAGGTCGTCACCTTGGGAAAAGGACTCACGGTGTTCCGCCCCGCGATGACGATCTGCCTAAACCCCAGGGGCGGGACCTTCACCCAGGCCGATTTTGCCCCCCTCGAAGATCATTATGCCGAACAGACGCTCCAAACCCATGTGATGGCCACCTATGCCGAAACCGGTCTGGTTTCGATGACTGAAGCGATGCGGCTGTCGGAGGACTACTTCCTGCTTAACAAGGACCAGTTCCTGAAACGGTGGATGCCAGGAAAGGCCCGCGAAATCCGCAGGCAGACCACCGGCAAATCCTGGAATGCGATCGTCGAGGATCTTGGCAACAAGGTCCAGCAGGACATCGTGACCGACGATCGAGACCGCACCAATGTTCTCATCCTCGCCGGACCTGGGTCAGGCAAGACCCGCGTTCTGGTTCATCGGATCGCCTATCTGCTGCGCATCAAACGCGAAGACCCGCGAGGCATTCTGGTGCTGGCCTACAACCGGCACGCCGCGGTCGAAATCCGTGCGCGGTTGCGCGCGCTCGTGGGCGATGATGCTGTCGGCGTCACCATTTCCACGTGCCACGCGCTTGCGATGAGGCTGGTCGGCGCGAGCTTTGCCGGAACGCAGGCGGCGTCTGAAGACTTCGACACTGTCGTCATGGAGGCGGTCCGGCTGCTGACCCCGGAAGGCCTTACGAAATCCGAGGCCGAAGCCCAAAGGGAAAGCCTGATCCAGGGGTTCCGCTGGATCCTTGTGGACGAGTACCAGGACATCGGCCCCCAGGAATACGCTCTGATCGCTGCCGTAGCCGGACGCACTTTGGAAGATGCCGAGCTGAAGCTGAGCCTCTTCGCCGTGGGAGACGACGATCAGAACATCTACGCCTTCACCGGCGCGTCGGTCGATTACATCCGCAGGTTCGAGGAAGATTACAAGGCAAGGCCAGCCTTCCTCGTGGAGAACTACCGATCGACGGCCTATATCATCGAGGCCTCCAATCACGTGATTGCCGGGGCGCCAGGCCGCATGAAGCTTGAACACCCGATCCGGATTAATCAGGATAGGTCTGGCCTGCCGGCGGGGGGGCGTCTGGCGCAGGCTGATCCGGTAGCGAAAGGCAGGGTTCAGCTTCTGGATGTACCGTCGGGAGCGATGGCGCAGGCGGCCACCGCGATTGACGAACTCAGTCGCCTCTCCCGCCTCGACCCGGAATGGAACTGGTCACGGACCGCCGTGATTTCGCGGACATGGCACGCCCTGAACGCCGTGCGCGCCTATGCCGAGGCGCAGGGCATAAAGGTCGAAATGGCCAATGAGCATATGCCCAATGTCTGGCGGCTGCGGGAAACCCAGCGCCTCGTTGCCGGGTTGCGTGAGAAGAAGGGCGCGCTCTTGGGCATCCGGGACATTCTCGAGGTACTCAACCGGCAGACCTCGAACAAATGGGTCAACCTGCTGGCTGAGGGAATTGCCGACCTGGCCCGGGAACTGAAGACTGGCACCATGCCCGTGCCCGAGATCGTCGAGTGGATCGCGGAATGGGCCCGCGACACCCGTGGACAACAGCACGGCCTCATGCTGCTGACGGCGCACCGCGCCAAGGGGCTCGAGTTCGACCATGTGGTGATCTTGAATGGCGACTGGCGGAACCCATCAAAGACCGAAGACGCCGATGCGCCCCGCCGCCTCTTCTATGTCGCCATGACCCGGGCCCGGCAAAGCCTCACGGTCCTGACCAGCGGACCGCATCATCTGCTGGAGGCAGGCGCGCTCTCGGTTCTCTGTCGCCGGATTGGGGCCGATGCGGCCAAGGCATTGCCGCCCGCCGACATCTACATCCTGCCGAACCTGCGCCTGGTCGACCTTTCCTTCGCAGGGCGTCTCTCCTCCGGCAACGAGATTCTGAAGGCCATTGGTGACGCGCAGGTCGGCGACCGGCTGACGCTTGTGGAGCGCAGCGGGAAATGGGAGCTCCTCGATGCCTCCGGTCGTCTTCTGGGTAGAATGGCGACCACATGGAAGCCGCCGCCGGGCCATGTCTTCGACGGGGGACAGGTCGGTGCCATCGTCAACTGGCGCAGGATCGACAACAAGGAAGAGTTTCAGGGCAGTCTTCGCCGCGAGAGCTGGGAAACTGTCCTGCCCGAGATGGTGTTCAGACCGCTGGATCAGTCGGCGCGCGCACCTATGATTACTGAAAAGACGACAAGCGCGGCGATCGGTCCCCGTGTCGATCCTCAGGCCACCCCGCCGCTCGCTTTGGATGATGAGTCTATCGACGAGACTCCAGAGAACCTTGCCGCAGTCAAAGAGGCAATTCTTGAAGCCCTATCCGGCGCCGAAAACTGGAGCGCCTTGATTGCAGCCGTCGAAGCAAAAGGGCTGACGCTTGCGCCGAAGGGCGGCGGACTTGTCGTCGTCGATACGACGACGGGCCATACCATCTGCAAGCTGTCCAAACTCGGGTTTCGTTACATCAGGCTCATTCGGAGGTTCGGAGAGGGATTTCCGGGACATCCGGCGACATGGCTGATCGAGCACGCCCTGACCGGAGGCCATGAAGCGAAGGTACCCAAATGGCCCAGCAGAAGCCGACGGCAAAGAAGATCATCCACGGGAGGAGACGACCTGACAGTTATTGAGGATTGAGGGTAGTCGTGAACACCGCCAGGGCGGGAATGGCTCGGTTTGGGACGGCGGGGCTGGGCGATTGTCTGCACGTGGCCGATCTAGTCGGCAGTTGATTTCGGCCCATACCAGACGCTCGACCAGTACCGTGCCTTCCTCGGACGCAGTCGTTCGTCTCTTGCTGCTGTGCTGCACCAAGCATTTCGAAATATGCACCTCAGACTTCATGTCCTGTCGTCGGCGAGAATGAATGCTGTAAGAAGCTCAAACGGCCGAAATCGTCCTACTCGGTTTCAAGCCAGGGCAGAGATACGGTGAAGGCCTCCTGAAACCCCATCGCACGGAAATGCGTATTGCTTTCGTCATAGGCCCAGGCGTGATGCCAATGACCAAAGATCCAGAGGCGCGGCTGGACGATGGCGAAGACCTCGGTCAGGAAGGCGCGGGTGCGGCTGGTGGAAAGCGCCTCCGCCATGGCGGGACGCGCAACGGATCCGGAGCCGGTTGAGGCATGGGCGATCTCCGCCGCAATACGCTCTGCGATGAACTGTGGCGCATCATGCGAGATGATCACGCTGGGCCTTGATTGAGCCTGTTGCAGGTCGCGCAGGATCTGGTCCATTTCGTCCTGGCCGATTTCTGTGTCTCCGATCCCAGGGAAGGCACCGTCGGCACCGCCCAGAAACAGGATGCCGCCTATGACCGTGCCATCCGGCAGGAAACCAGCGCAATCCTGGGCGTCCTCCAGACGGTCATGGTTGCCGCGCAGGAAGCGGTGGCGACGGTTGCGGGCATGGAACATGCCCACCTCGCGTCTTTCGGCCGGCGACCAATGGCCAAAGCCGTAATCGCCGACCTGGACCGAGGGCAGACGCCGCCCGGCGCGGGCCTCCTCGTGTGCGATCAGCCGCTTTGCGGCCGCGAAATCTGCGTGAATGTCACCGATCAGGATGGTGGGCGTCATGGCAAGACGATCGGGGCGCCATCGGTGGCGTTCAGTATCGGGCCAAAACCCTCTGGAGGGGCGTGCCAGTTCTGCCCGTGCACAGGAGCAATCGCCTTGGGAGCAAGGGCGGCGGCGAAAGCCATCAGATCTGCCGTGGCGGCGTGGCCGCTGGTGTGCAGCTTGTCAAACCGCGTGCCAGCCGCTTTGCACCAGTCATAGGCCTTGTCGCCCTTGGCAAGATAGCCGTCCCACATCGACCACAGGAACAGATCTTGCGCCGTCGGCACCACGCCTTTGGCGTCATAGTCCTTTACCAGCCCCTGACGCAGGATGATGATCCCGCGGCTGCCCTGCAGTTCATTGGCGGCAACGGCATGGGGAAGCAGGCGTTCAATGAAGGCCTCGCCGCGCAATTCGCCATAGTGGCGGCGCAAGGCGCGGGTGATCACCACCTTCAAATTCGGAAACCCCGGTCGCGGCAGGCGGGTGCCCTCTGCGATCTGGTCCAGAATGTCCGCAGTATAAAGGTCGATGATCAGATCCCGGCCTGTCCGTTTAGCCGCGCGGTAAAGCGTGACGGTGCGATCGATGTTTTGTCCAGACCAGGCCACGAAGATGCGCCCAGGAACCCGGGCCGCGCGCGTAACCAGATCGGCCTCCAGTTCGGTTTCGGTGACAGTTGGCTTGTCAGTTCCAAGGTTGGTGCCCTCGGTGATCAGCAGATCGACATATCGAGGCGGATTGGCCATCAGCTTGTCCACAAGCGTGGATTTGCGGCCATGGCGGCGGAAATCGCCGGTGTAAAAGACGCGCCGCCCCGCCCCATCGACCTGCAGCATATGGGCGTCAAAGGCGGAATGGTCGGTCAGATAGGGGGTAACGCGAAAAGCGCCGATTTGCACGGCCGTACCGGAAGGACCCCAAGTCTGAAACTCATGCGGCAATCCGGCGGCCGCAAAAGGCGCAGCTTGGATCAGCTTGGCCGTGGCCGGGCCGCAATGCACCCGCCAGCCCGCAGGCAGCTTATGGACAAGCCCCCAATGGTCCAAATGGGCATGGGTCAGCAGAACCTCGGCCGGACGGCTGAGGTCGAGGGTAGGCGGAAGCTGATCCTCCTCGCCCTCGCCAAGATCCAGCGCCTGCCCGGCATCCAGCAGCAGACGCTCGCCTTCGGGATGGACAATCTCGATGACGCTACCGCCGATCTGGCGGGTGCCGCGGTGGACGGTGGCGGTCAGCGTCATGCGCGCACCGGAAGCCGCAGGCTGTCACCTGGGCGGATCACCTGCAGCGGGGTTCCGGCGTCACGCAGCTTGGCCTCGTGGCCATTGGTCAGGAAGGAGGGGGAGAGGGAGGCAGGGTTTCCCTTCTTGTCCAGCCCCCGATCGTCGATCACCAGACGCACGACCGGATCAACCCACAGGCCACCTTCTCCTGCCGCAACCGCGGTGATCGCCTCGGCCAAAGGTGCATCCATCTTGGCAAGCCGATGAAACTGCACATAAAGTGTGCAGGCATTCCGGTAGGCTGCAATGACTTCCGCCTGCCGCGTGTCGGAAAACCAGTCGCGATACTTCTTCAATTGCCGCACAACTTCGGGCTCTGCCTCGCCCTTGGCCCGGGCCTCGGGGTTGGTCGAAAGCTTGGCCTCCCAGAACACGATGCGATGCCCGCCTGCGCAGGGTTCCAGCAGAACCAGATCAGCCCGCGGTGCCGCTTTGTTCCCATCGTCATTCACCGCCCCCGGAAAGGCCATTTCCATGTCGATGGCCGTGGCATTGGCCCCAACCAGCGCATCGACAAACACCTTTTCGGACTTCTTGCTTTTATGGGACACCGCCGTCGCGCGCCACGTCTCAAACTCCTCGGCAGGGGTTCCAAGATCTACCGAAACATATTCCTTTGGGTGCTCCGTCCTCCCACAGTATTTCTTGTGAACTTCGAAGGTGATCTTGTCTTCCAACTGAAAGAACTTCACCCGCGCCAGCGACTGACCCTGCGCATAGAAATTCACATAGGTGTCGCGGATCGCAAGCCGCAGACGCTGCCCATCTTGGCTATCGGTACCCGCGGGAGCCCAAAGCGCCAGCAGATGCTGCAGTAGAGGCGTCACCCCCAGAACATCCTCGGTCAACAGCTTGGCGTTCAGTCGCCGTTCAAAAGTGGTTGTCATTCGCCGTTCCTTTCGCTTTCCCCATAGGTTTCCCGCCAGCGCGGTTTGAATTTACACCTTCGCGGTGGTTGCGGCCCTTTTGTTGCTGAAAAGGCACAGGTTTTTCAGCGCACGCCCCAGTCATGGATGAAACCCTGCGATACGCCGCTGCCCAGACGCCACGAAACCGCATAGTCTGGCCAATCAAGGCAGACGGCGTTCCCCGGCCGAGAAAGGACCGCCCCCGGTTCGCCCTGCAGTTTGTAATGGCCAAAGAACACCGGCGCCGCGGCGTCCGGGTAGAACTCCACCCGGTCACTTGCGGGGATCGGGGTATCGGGCAGTTCCATCGGATCGGGCACCGACAGGGCCGCGCTGCGATAGGTCTGGGGACCGCCGCTCTGCCACCATGACAGGCGCATCTGCCCGCGCCACGTGCCGTGAAAATCGCGAAAGCCTGCGCCGGACGGCAGGTCGATCTCTGGGCCCTTCACGGTCGTTGCGACAGCGCCAGCAAAGTCCGTCTCTTCCAGCGCGACTTCCTGCAAATCCGCCTCTGTCAAGGTCAGGGTGGGTCGACGCGCGGCAATCACCGACAACGCGCGCGCCGACCAGCAGGCATGCACGATGCGGAAATCGGCAAGATCCAGCGCCAGCGGCAGGCTGAGAAACCACGCAAGCACACTGCGGCGGGCATCGTCATCGTCAGGATATTCGGCCAGAAAACTGCCATGTTGTTGGCGGTTCTTGGCGGTATGGGCGCGCATCCAGCCATCCTGCTCGGCCCCCCAGGCCGTGCCCCTTGTATGGTAGAGAATGGCATTCAATTCATGATTGCCCATGACCGCGATGGCATCGCCCGCATCATGAAGGGTGCGGACAACCTTCAGCACCTCGCGGTTCTGTGGGCCTGCGTCGATGAAATCCCCCAGAAATGCCGCGCGATGGCCCAAGGGCGGACGCCAGCGTGTTTCGCCGGCGATGGTGGTCTTGCGATAGCCAAGGGCAAGCAATGTCTTTTCCAACCGTGAAAGATCGGCGTGAATGTCGGGGATGATGTCATGGATCATCTCAGTTCTCCGGTTTCCTTTTGATAGTTTTCATGTTCATTCGTGCGCTGCCTGCCAGGCAAAATCGGCCAGCGTGGTACCGGGATGCAGCACCTCATTACTGCCCAGAAACACCGTCACCGCCCATTCATGTAGGGCGTTCAGTTGTGGCAGGGCATGGCCGTGCCAATCGGCGGCGGGGTCGGCTTCAAAGGCCATCACCAGATCGCGGGCTTTCAGGAACAGCGCGAACAGCGCCTCGGAAACGGTTGCGTCCAACCCCTCCGGCGCCTTGCCGATCAGGAAGGCCCGAGTCAGAGTGCGGCCAAGCCCCTCGGCGCAGTGCCAGCCGTCGGTGCGGGTATAGCTGTCATCGCCAGTGAATTGATGCGCAGTCACCGCAAGCACGTCTTGCAGGCTGTCATAGCTGCCCTCGCCCTTGGCAAAGGCCACGGCGGCGGTGAATACCCCCTGCAGCAGATCGCGCACCACCGGGGGCGCGCCAAGGTAATTCGGCTTGGCCAGCACCTGGAACGCCTCAAGGAACGCATCGCCGGGCGGGGCGTCCGGGGCATGGATGAACAGGTCGTCGATCAAGGCAATCACCTGCGCCGCATCGGCCACATCATCGGTTTCCGTGAATTGCGTGGGATCGTGGTTGGCCCAGGCAAAAACCGCGCGCAGCCCGGCCGGATCGGGGGCGAAGGTCACGCGATAGATGCAATTGCCGGTCCAGCTGCGGTGCAGATGCAGCACGGTGCCATCAAACCAGGCGAACCATTTCTCCTCCATCGCAGCGGGGATATAGCCTTTGGCGATGCGGGCGACGGCAAGGGCGTTATAGGTCCGATCCAACATCAGCTTACGGCGCGTCTTGGGCAGCGGGTGAATTTCCCAATCCAGCGCGCAGGCCGGGGCACGGTCGGCCCATGTGCTGCGCGACAGCCAAAGGCGCAGCGCGGCGATCACCGCAAGGTCACGATCCCGCGCCACCGGGTGCCAGCTTTGCCGGATCAGATCCTCGGCCGCGTCCAGATCGACCCAGCGGGTGGCCGCGGTGCGGGCGCTGTATTTGCCGGGCCGCCCCAGCGCACCCAGCACGAAGAACCCGGTTGAGGACGCCGTGCCGGGAAACACTCCCTCCAGCGCGCCCAGCACCATGCTGTTCCACCCCAAGCGCTCGCGTACGGCGCGGCGGGCGTTTTCCTCGGGTTTCTCGCCGGGGGCAGAGTGGGTCTTGGCGAAGGTCCAGACATAGCCGCCCTGATGCCCGGCGGATTCGCGCATCAGGATCTGCTGGTTCTGGCGGATCAGCAGCCCGCCCCAGGTATCGGGTGTCATCTCAGTTCTCCTCTGCAAGGGTCAGCAGGGCCTCGGCCAGCGGGAGGGCCCGGTCGGGCCAAAGCGTGGCCGGGCGCGGGCGCGGGCCACCGGGGCGGCAGGTCAGCACCGCATGCCGCCAGCGCAGCGGCACCGCCGCCCGGCCCTGTGCCGCGCCCAACAAGGCGCCGCAGATGGCCGCGTTGGTATCCGTATCGCCCCCCGCCGCCACGGTCGCCCGCAGCGCCGGTTCCAGCGCCTGCCCCGCCGCCAACTGATGAAAGGCGTTCTGCAGCGCGATCAGCACCCAGCCCATGTTGCGCTGATACTCTGCCGGTGGCGCGTGACGGGCAGCTTGCAGACAGGCGCGCACCGCAGGGTCGCTGGCGTGATGCAGGGCGACCTCGGCCATGGTTGCGCCATCCGCCCCGGCAATCCCCGCCGCAATCGCTGCGGCGAAGGCCGCAGAGGCGGCCCGGCACACCGGGCTTGGATGGGTCAGCCCCGCGTCCTCCGCCGCCCAATCCGCCGCGCGGGCCGGATGACCGGCGCAGGCGATGCCGATTGGCGCCACCCGCATCAGCGCGCCATTGGCCTGGCTGTCTGACACCGAGCGTCCGCCGCGCGCCAGCGCCGCGATCCCGCCCGAGGTGGTGGAGCCGATGTCGAACGGCCCCGATCGCCGCCAGCCGACATAGGCCGCGGCCACCGCCCGCGCCTCAAACCCGCGCGCCGCCAGCAGGGCGCCCGCAAGGGACAGTGCCATTTCACCGTCATCCGTCGGCTGCCCGGCGATCAGGTTCCAGGTGCCACCATCAATCAGATCGCGCGGCCCGCCGGGATGGCGCCGGGCGATTTCCGCGGCCGATTGGAACTCGACCTGCGACCCCAAGGCATCGCCCGCCAAAAGCCCCAGCAGACAGCCCTGCGCCTTCGCCAGCCGGCCCGCATCGGCCACCCGCGCGGCAAGCAAGGCCGGGCGGGCGGGGGCCGCCACGTGGCGCGGCGGGTCAGCCAGCAGCCGCGCCACCACCGCGGCATCGCCGCCGATAACGCCGGAAAACGCCGCGCGCCGCAGGTCGATGGGCTGGCCGCGCAGATCGACGGCGATCTGTCCCGCCCCTTTCAGCAGCGCAAGCCCCCCGGCGATATCCCAGGCGGCAAGGCCACGGGTATGGCTGGTCGCGGCGGCCACCTCGCCCACCGCCGCCAAGGCCAACCGGAAGGCCGGGCTGGGCAGCGGCAGGGCGCGCAGGCCGGGCGCCGAGACAAGGCCCGCAAGACCCACCGCCACCACCGGCGCGGCAAAGCCCGCATCTGCCACCACCGGGCGGCCGTTGCGGGACAGGGCCGCGCCTTCGGCCCAGGCGATCATCTCGCCATCGTCATCCGGCCAGAGCGGCGCATGCACCACCCCCAGCACCGGATCACCCTGCCGCAAAAGCGCCACCGACACTGCCGATCCGCGATGCCCGGCCAGAAAATCCGCCGTGCCATCCTGCGGATCCACCACCCAGTCCCACCCGTCACGACTGGCAAGCGCTTCGGTTTCCTCGCCGCGCCACCCACAGGGCAAAAGCGCCAAGAGCCGCGCCTTCAGACGATGTTCCACTTCGGTATCAATCGCGGCCTTGCTGCCCGCGCCGCGGGGGCCGCCGGGGCGGTGGAACTCGGCCCGGATCATGGCGCCCGCTTCGGCAATGGCGTCGATCACCAAGGGCAACAGGCCGGCGGGGGCAATCTGGGTCTGGATCATGGCATCCTCATCTGTTTCGATGGGCCCAGAATGGCATGGGCCAATGGGCGCTGCGGAAAGCTCGGAATTTTCCGCATCTGGGGGGAAGGATGGACAAGGCGATCGGGTTTTACTGGACCCTTCCGGTGCCCTGGGCGGGCTTCACCACGCTGTCCGCCAACGTCGATCAAGCAGCCACGCAAAGCCGCACCATCCGCTATCAACGCGCCCTGATCCGCCGCCACGCCAAGGAAAACCGCATGGACCTCGTGCATGAAGCTGTGTTTCTGGAAATCTCCCCCGACCGCGGCAGCGCTGCGGTGAAAGAGGCGCTGCAGGCCATCGCCGCCGTGGCCGAGGCAAACGAGGCCATCGTGCTGGTGGTCGACTTCGCCGCGGTGCAGAACTGGCGCAGCCATCGGCCGCTCCGCGATGAGGCGGGCGACTTCGGCCTGACAGTGGAGATGGTCTACCCCGACGAGATCACGATCGACGGCAGACCCTTCGACCCGGCCCTGCACTTTGAAGACTGGCGTAAAAGGCAGGCCGACTGGAGCGCAGCCAAATCCACCCGCCTCGCCACCGCACTGGCCCGCGCCGCCGAACTGCGGGCCGCCGGCGCAAGCCTCTCCAAGACCGCCGCCACCCTGAACACCGAGGGCCTGCCCAGCCCCACCGGCAAACCCTGGACCGCCGACAACCTCCGAAAGGCAACGTTGTCACAACAATAGGGCAACAGCGCGGCCTATACCGTGCGCCGCACATCGCAGAGTTCAAAAGTGGGGTAGCCACTTTAAGCGGCAGCCTTCACGACAGCCAATTCCTCTGAACGTCTGTTCAACATTTGTCCCTGAAATTCAAGGCGACGCAACGTGAACGGCCCTTACCTGCCGTTCGGCCCGGCTCATCAGGCGACGGTAAAGCAGTCATTTTTACGACGCGCAGCGGCGATCGCAGCAATGCCGCGAAACCTTCTTTTTGGGCTGTTCGCAATCATCCATGTGACGCGCAAGTCTAGAAATAATGTCCTCCACGCCAAGTCAGAATATCTTGAAGAATTGGCTCGGGCGTTGCCAGAACACAAATTTCCAGTGCCGTCCAGTTTGGCCTATTCTTTTCGCAACAGACCCGCGATGGCGGTGGCAATATCGGCCGCCATGTCGATCTTGTTGGTCCCGTGCGTAACGGTATTTGTTGTCACGATCCGACCTGCAGCGGCAGTCAGAAGCGCGTGGCTTTCCGCGGAGAAAATCGCGTGAACGGCAAGGCAGACGGGCGGCGGGTGGCCGAGTTCGGTCACATGGCGCGCGGCCGCGATCATGGTGCGCGCAGAAGATATGATGTCATCGACCAGCACTGGCGTCCGGCCTCTCAGCCGGTCCGGGTCGGGCAAGGAAATCCGCACATCAAAGTCGCCGAGACGCTCTTTTTCCAGCACCTGCCAAGGAGCGCCAGCCAGTTTCGCGACTTGAGCCACCCATTGCTGACTTTCGACATCCGGCCCGATCAGAACCGGATTGGGCACGTCGCGGGAAATCCAGTCCGCAAGGCGTGGGGCGGCGGCAACCACCCGGCTTGCAAGGGTATACACCTCGCCCAATGAAGCATAGCGGTGGAGGTGGGGATCAACCGTGATCAGCCAGTCGAAGCTTGCCGATAGAATACGCCCAATGCTTGTGGAGGTGATGGCTTCGCCGGAATGAAAGCGACTGTCCTGCCGGAGATAACACAGATAGGGCGCAACCAATCCGACGCGGCGCGCGCCCAGTGAACGGGCGGTATCCGCAGCGAAGATCAAGGGGGCGAGCTTCGCATCGGGCCGGTCAAGCGTGCAAACCAGGATGACGTCGCGCTCCATTGGCTCGGTCAAGAGCCGCAGATAGGTCTCGCCATCTGGGAAGGTGCGGGTTTCGATATGGCCGGTCTCGGCAACGAGGTGCCTGGCCAGCGCACCGGCGAAAGCTTCGTTGCCGGGAAGCGCGTAGATCAGAGGGATCATTGGACTGGTTCCTTCGCTTTGAGCAAGATTGGCGCGGCAACCGTGTTCGCATAAGCCAAGGCGTAATCAAGTTCAGCTGGCGTCTCGGCATGGACTTCGAACAGCGGCTGAGCCGCTGTCACCCGATCGCCCTGCCTGACCAAAAGCCTGATCCCGGCGGATTTCTGGGCGGGCGCTCCGGCAAGTTTCGCCACTTTGGCCAGCGCGCGGTTGTCCACCGACGTAATCCACCCGGCAGCGGGGGCCAGCCACGGCCGTCGCTGGGCGGCGACTGCAGGCTGGCGCATGCCGCCTTGTGCATCGCAGATGCGCTGGAACTTGACCCAGGCCTGACCGTTGCGCAGGGTCGCAAGCGCCAGCGCTTCGCCCGCGCCCGGCACGCAATGATTGACAAGTTCCAGCACAGCCCCAGCCAGCGTGCAGGCGCGGGCCTGCAAGTCTGCCGGAAACCCGGGGTCTTGCCGCAGCACCGCCAGCACGTCGCGCGCCTCCAGCGCAGGGCCAACTCCGCTGCCGACCGGCTGGCTGCCATCCGAGATCAGGGCCCGAGCGGTAATGCCAAAGGACTTGGCAACCGCGATCAACCGCGCCGCCAAGACCTCTGCCGCAGCCAAACTGCGCAGCTTGGCGGTTGGGCCGACCGGCAGGTCCAAGACGAGATGGCTCGCACCGGCGGCGACCTTTTTGGAAAGGACCGAGGCGACCAATTGCCCCTCGGAATCCAGATCCAGCACCCGCTCGACCCGGATCAGCAGATCATCCGCCGGGCTGAGGTTGACGGCGCCGCCCCAGACGACGCAGCCCCCCTCCTGCTCCACCACGCGGCGGATGGCGCGCAGATCGAGGTCGACCGGTGCCAGTGTCTCCATCGTGTCGGCAGTGCCTGCGGGCGAGGTGATCGCGCGCGACGATGTCTTGGGCATGGTAAGGCCAAGCGCCGCGACGATGGCCACCACGATTGGGGTCGTGCGGTTGCCGGGAAGGCCGCCGATGCAATGCTTGTCGACAATCGGCCCGACGCCCCAGTCAAGTCGCTGTCCGGCTTTGACCATCACGCGAGTCAGCGCGGTGGTCTCGGCCTCATCCAGCGGGAAGGCAGAGCCGGCGGTCAGGAAAGCGGCCGTTTCAATCACCGAATAGCGCCCGCTTGCCACATCCGCGATAATCCCGGCGTATTGGGTTTCGTCCAGCCGTTTGCCGAAGATGCGCGCCCGGACGTCGCTGAAGGAATGGAGCGGCGGCGGATGCGAAACCGCGATCCGCGCGCCTTCGACGATACCCAGCTTATGCCAGGCCAGTTCGGACAACCCCGCCTCGCCTTGGTCGAGCAAGTCCGACGTCACCTGATAAAGCGTCGCCACCACGCTGTTGCCGCCCGCACGGAGCAGCACCCGAGCGCGCGAGCCAAGACCCTCGGCGCGGCAGACGTGGCAATCTTCGCGCATGAAGACCACGGCCTCGTCCGCCGTTACAATTCCCATACGGCGCGCCTTGAGACCGTGGTTCGAATGAACATCGCTCATGCCGGAACCACCCGTTCTATGGGCGGCGGAAGGTGGCACGCCCAGCCGGGTTCTATTGCGATCCGCTGCTGCAACGCTGCTGCCTCCACAGGCTTGCCATGGACGATGAATGTGGCGGGCGGGCGGCGGCGAAAGCCAACGAGCCAGCGCAGAAACTTGTAGGCATCGGCAGACAGCATCGGCAGGTTGACGGTGCCAGCGGTGCCGAAGAAGCTGAAGGAAACGGGCATCTGCAAACCCTTACGGTTCCGGGAAAACATTCGGTCTGAGTGGGGCCCGCAGTTGGGCCCCCACAGGTTCAACCCAAAGTCACGGTTCTAAGTAGGTGATCCCGTTCGGGCCATCGCCAACCTCGTAGGTCGCAGTGACCTTCAGTGTGGCGATATCGATTGCAGTTACGGTGTCGTCGTCGACATTGGTGACAAAGACCGACCGGCCATCGTCGCTGATGTCCACGCCATGCGCTGCCGTGCCGGTTTCGATGGAGGCGACGACCGTTCCTTTGGCCACCTCGATCACCGAGATACGGTTGTCCGGCTCATCCTTGCTGCCCTGATTGGCCACAAAGACATAGCGGCCATCGGTGCTGGCATGAAGCTGGATCGGCCCGCGTCCGACCGGGATGCGCACCATCACCTTGCGTTCGGCAAGGTCGATGACCGCCACCGCGTCCTCGTCGCGCAAAGAGACGAAAGCGCGGCTGCCGTCGGGCAGGAAGCCGACTTGCACTGGGGCCTTGCCGACCGGAATGCGGGCGGTCTCGGTCCGGGAGGCCACATCGATCAGCGAGACACTGCCATCCTCGACATTGGCAATCAGGAGCAGGCTCTGATCGGGGCTAAGCCGCATGCCGTGCGGATAGGTGCCGGTCGGGATTCGCGCCACCATCTGACCGGCCTTGAGGTCGATCACTCCGACCGTGTTTTCGCCCGCATTGGTGACGAAGGCGATGCTGCCATCAGCCAATGCCACCACATGCGCCGGATGCTCGCCAACTTCGATCAGGGCGCGGGGTGGCTTGGCAAGGTCAAGCGGGTCCAGAACCGCCAACAGCCCGGCCTCGGAATGACCCTCCATCCCGGCCATATCCTGACCGGCCATGCCATGATCCGCCATCGGTCCGACGACCAGCAAGGGCTGGCCCTTGCCCATGACGTCGACATTGTGCGGCACGATCGGCAGAGGCACGGTCTCTATCTGGCCCGAAGACAGGTCGATCCGGCTCAACGAATTGGCGGCCTCATTGGCGGTGAAGACATAGCCAGATACCTCGGCGGGGGCCGCCGATGTGCTGAAAAGAAAGCCGACAAAAGCCGTGCCGACAAGGGTGCAATGAAGTGAGCATTTCATTTTGATATCCTCGGTCTGACCGCACCAGCGTCCAGCAGGGGCGGCGAATTGTCATTGTGCGCAGACCCGGCAGGTCTGCGCGCAAGGCGGGGAAACCCGCGCGCGACCCTGCATTTTAGGGTGCGGGTGTCGCCGTGTCGGGCATTTCCTGAGCGGGCATCATCCCCTGCAACGGCATCATGACTGCCATCCCCATCATGCCCGAAACATGCGGGAACAGCGCATCCAGCGTGGCGCGCTGCTCCTCGGACAGCGCGTCAGCCAGAGGCTTCAGCGCCGCATTGACTGCCCGCAGCCCGTCAAGTCGGGTCTCCAGCGCATGTTGTTGATCGAGCAACTGGCCAACCACCACGCTGCTGTTATCGTGCCCATGATCGGCAGGTGCGGCCTGCGCCATCCCGGCTGCGTTCTGGCGCAGCGCATCAGCGAGGGATGCCCAAAGCGGTTCTTGCGCCTCGGTGATGGCAAGTTCTGCATGCAGGAAAGCGATACGGCCTTCGACATGACGCGTCGGATCCCCCATCTCCTGCATCATCCGCATCATGTCCGGCATCATCGCCATCATCCCCATTCCCATTTCCGGCGCTTGGGTGGCAGCAGGAGCGGTTTCTTCTGCCGGTTTGGGATGATGGGCATCTTCGGCCAAAAGGCTTGCCGGAAGGGCGAGGGCAACAATCGACAGGGCGAGCAAAGATTTCATCTGCATTTTCAAACTCCGGTTTTGACGAGGCGGTTGTAGGTGACGGCCATGACAAAGGCCGTAAACCAGCCTGCGGCAAAGCTGACGGCGATCGCTGTTCCACCCGCGCGGACCGAATTCACCGGGGCTGCGGTGAACAGGCCCAACCAACTGTGCGCCAACTGGACTTGCGGCAACAGGAGAACGGCAAGCCAGCACAGCAGCGTGAGAACGGCCAGAGAGATGGCCAACGAAAGGCCGAAGGCGGCAGGTTTCAGGGGTGTCATCTCAATCCTCCTTCGTGGGGGTTTTCGGGCCATCCGTGGGCCTTGGTGATTGATGGTGATGTCCATGATGCCCCCCGTGCATGAAGAGATGCATTAACGGGCAAGCGAGGACGAGCAGCAGCGGCGCCACTGCGGCCAAATGCGTGCCATGCCAGACGACCAGATAAACCGCGCCCGCCGTGACGAGGCCAAGCAGGAAAAGCCCCTTCGGATTGCTGAAACAGCGGAACATCTCAGACCCTCCTGTCGCGGCGCGGCGCGGGCTGTTGCAGATGCGCTGGAAATGGGGGGCAGCATGCGCTGATTTTTTCCCCGGACAATTGTGCAGAGTTGCTCGGAACATGATGTTCCATGGAAAACCTCCAGATCATGACGCGGTGGGTCGGCCCTTTTGCGGGCCGTCAGTCCGTCCGATCAGATCTGTCGTGGAGGTTGCTGTGCAGGTCGAATGCTGCGGCCGGCCCAAAGCGGCACGAAGCCGGGTACGAGCGATGCCGCGCTGGTTTTGGTCGGCAAGAAGGACTCAGGCCCGCTCGGCAAAACAGTGCAGCTCAGGCAGTTTCCAACAAGACAGCAGCTATCGCCGAGGCATCCGGCGTCGTGATCTGCACATGCCGTGTGGCCGACCGCTACCACAGTTTGGACGAGAAGATGGTCTTGCGC
Source organism: Paracoccaceae bacterium (assembly GCA_027489375.1). Lineage (GTDB taxonomy): Bacteria > Pseudomonadota > Alphaproteobacteria > Rhodobacterales > Rhodobacteraceae > Paragemmobacter. Next base: position 171,827 of record JAIXZW010000004.1, read on the forward strand.
GGCCTCGGCGTGCGGCACAAATCCTGACATGCCTGCAAACACAGGCGACAGCAGGATCAGCATGAACAGCGTCCGCAGGGCTACCAAAGCAGGCCTCCTTCTCACCGGCCATTCTGCCGGATACGCCGAAAGCAGCCTTGATCAGGATCAAGCCAAAAGCAAACGCAGATCACAAACCGGTGACCTCAATTTGGCTTTTGATCACCGCGACGATGATCGCCCTGGCAGACGTGCAACGATCCAGAACACCAGCAGCGGCACGACAAGCCATTGCAACAGCGGGCTAAGACCCGTTCCAATGCCGGGAAGCCTCGGCATGATGTCGCGGTAGGCCCATGCTTGCCGAACCTCGACATTCCACCATTCGGAAAACACCGTATAGACCAGCGCCAAGGCAATGGTGACGACAGCCACGGAAACGGAACGATCCCTGGGCCAGTTTCGCGCGCGAAGAATGACGCGAGCGCCAGTCAGGCTGAGAGAGGCGATCAGAATGTCTCCGGCAGTGCAATGCAATATGGCATAAGATATCTCCGGGAAGCTGCCCGTCAGCCACAGCGTGTAGAGCGGCATCTGCGCGATTTCCCAGATCAGGTTCAGCACACCACTCGCAATCACATAGCGCAACAGGGCCTGCCACGCTGTTACGGCAGTCAGAAGAAGCGGATCGGGCATGGCTCCTTGGCTTTCAGAGGAGTTCAATCTGTGCCAGATTTTATCCGAAAGTTTTCAAATCCTGAACCAGGAACATATGCGCCATCTGACTATGATCCTTTGCCTGTGGGGGCTTACCTCTGACGCCTCGGCCGAAACCGGGGCTGCACTTTATGCCCGGCATTGCGCAGCCTGCCATGGGGCCAATCTGGAAGGTCAGCCCGAGTGGCGCAGCCCGAAGGCGGATGGCAGCTATCCCGCGCCGCCGCACGACGCCGAAGGCCATACCTGGCACCATGATGATGCCATGCTGACCGATTACGTGGCGCGCGGCGGGCAGGCAGTTCTGGACGAGATGGGGGTGTCGTTCCGCTCTGCCATGCCTGCCTTTGGCGAGACTTTGACTGCCGATGAGATCACAGCGATCCTTGATTTCATCAAATCGACATGGCCAGAGCGCATCCGGCAGGCGCGGGAGCAGCGATTGGCCCCCGCGCCGTAGCCATTTAGTCAACCGCTGCACGCCAGCGCGCACCGCCATCATCTGAAACGACTAGCGTGCCGTCGCCAGACAAGGCCATAAGGCGCAGCGGCTCCGCCTGCGTGACAGCAAGGTAAAGCAGATACCCCCCGGGCAGCTCGGCTGTGACCAAAGTGACAGCGCCTGTAGCCTCATCCAGCTCGATCAACCCTCGCCCCAGTTGCACGGCCCGGAGCTTGCCATCAGCGCCCATATCAACGGTGCTGACCGGCGCTGCGGTCAGCAAAAGGGATTGCCATGTGGCCCCGGCATCGGCACTTACGAAAAGCCCGCCTTCGGTTGCGGCGAAGATACGGTTCGGATCACGGGCAGAGGTGGCCACATCAATCAGCTTTTCGGGCGCGGTTCCGGTAATTGCCCAAGTCGCCCCGGAATCCGTGCCGCGCTGCACTGCGCCGTCATGGCCGATGCCGTAGATCACCCCGGCATCGGCGCGGCTGACCTCCATATTGTGAAAATCCACCGGACCGCCGATGCCTTCTGACACTGGCAGCCAGCTTGCACCGCCGTCCTCGGTGCGGATCACCCCAAGATTGCCGCCGCTTGCCGGATGGCCACTTGCGAAGGCTTTGCCCGGCCCGCCCGGCACCTGAGAAAAGCCCATGAAGTCATCACGGCTGCTGCCCATCAGTCGGGCAGTTTGTGCTGACAGATCGATTGTGAAGATGCCGTGATGGGTGGCAAGAGTTACACTCTCGTGGCCCGACGGCCCTTCGGCGATACCGTGAATGTGAGTGTTGGACAGAAGCTCTGCCAGTGGCAGGGTCTCCTGCGCCTGCGCCGCCATGGGCAGCGCAAAGGCTGCAACGGCAAGTATGCGGATCATATTGGTTTTCCCTTGTGCGACATAGGGCTGGCGGCGACGCCAGCCCTTTTTAATCTCAGGCCGAGACCGCAAATTCGGTCATCATGCCGGTCGACAAATGCGGCATGTGGTGACAATGCAGCATCCAGCGCGCGGCCTCGCCCGCATCCAGCGCCACGCTGACCATGCTCATCGGCGGCACATGCACCGTGTCACGCAAGGCCCCGTTCACCGTCTGCCCGTTCAGCGCCACCACCTGAAACACATGGCCATGCAGGTGCATCGGATGCGCCATCATCGACATGTTGTGGAACGTCAGCACCACACGTTCACCGGTCTTGGCGAGGATCGGCCGGTGCTTGCCCCAAGTCTGGCGATCGATAGTCCAAAGATAGGGCATCATGGACCCGCCAAGCATCAGATTGTCGCTGCGATCCACCGGGCGATCCGTCAGCGGATTTGCGGCCTGCAACAGCGCCTCTTGTGCCAGATCGGTGGAAAAAGCCGGATGCGGGGCGTCGCTGACCAGCGCAATCCTTTCAACTTTGGCGCCCTTGGTTGCCAGCACAACTCCGGTCCGCTCGACCGCGCCTTCGCGCAAGGCAAGGATCGGGAAAGCGCCTCCTTCTGCCGGTACGGTCACCTCGATATCGAGTCTCTGCCCCATTGCCAGCCCAAAGCGGCCGCCCGCGACGGGCCGCACCGCATTCCCGTCGGTGGCAACCAACTGGCCGGGCAAGGCACCGGTATCAACCCAGAACACCGTCGCCGCAGCGCCGTTGATGATGCGCAAAAGTACGCGGGCACCCTTGTCAACAGTCACAACTTCGGGGTCGTCCAGCGTGCGGTCATTGGCCAGATAGGCGTCGAAGGCGAAATCATTCAGGTCCATCGCCCCCATGGTCATGCCGCCCATCTGCATAGTGCCGTGATCCATTCCAGGCATAGCCATATCCCCGCCGTCAGACCCCGCACCACCCCCCATGTTGGACATGTCATGCCCACCCATCGCGGCACCCGCCGTGATTTCGGCCAGCACTTCGGCGGCCGGTCGGAAGCTGAGATCATGCAGCAGGATCGTGACCTCTTGCCGATCCTGCGTGGCATCGTCGGCGCTGCGCACGATCAGAGGCGCGGCAAGCAAGTCCATTTCCTGCACCGGAATATGGGAATGCATCCAGTGGGTTCCCGGACGTGCCGCGAAATCAAAGCTGCGCGTCTCGCCCGGCTTCAGTGCGGGTTGCGGCATATCCGGCACCCCGTCCTGCGCATTCGGCGCGTGCTGGCCGTGCCAGTGCAGGATGGTGTCCTCGGTCAGCTCATTGACCAGATCAAGCCGAAAGGCCTCGCCCGGCTCCAGCATCACGCCGCTGCGGCCATTGGCATCAAGAATGCCCTTCACGGTGATGGCGCGCCCGCCAATATCCAGCGTGCGGTTGGTGGCACGCAATTGGCGCAGCGGTGCGGCCATGGCGGAAAGGGGCGGGAAAAGCGGCAAGGCTGCAGCGGAACTTGCGGCCAGAAAGCCGCGGCGGGAAAGCAGTGTCATGTCATTGAACTCCGAATAAGACGCAAGGCGCGTCGGTCTGGGATCGGGTGCGGCGCGGCACCCGGCGATCAGACCAGCGGCTTCGGAGGCCGCTCGGCCAAGTCTGGCCGCAAAGAGGCCGGTTGCGTCTCATCATCTGGGCGCAGAACGGCTATCTTTGAAAAGCTTATATTTTTCTCAGCAACGATTGGTTCGTCGATCCACGAAAGGCAACCCTGCATGCAGAGCATGCCGCCGGCGGGATGTCCTGCCACAGGACGATGGCCGCCCATGTGTATGTTTTGACTGTGCGCCGTGGGTGCGTGAGACATGCTGTGACCCGGCGCAGGATTCGGCACGGGACATGCTGCACCGGCCTGAACGCCAGCGATCAACAGCAGGCAAACCGCTGTAATCCGCACCAAGATGTTGACCCAACCGCGCATGAACCGGACGGCACTCCTGAAATGATAGACGCTCTAGCCTTAGGAAAGTGGTTGTGCTGCAGCCTTGATGCAAGTCAAAGTCGAACGCAAACGACTGGCCCAAAGTGAATGTGAAGTTGGGGAAGGGTTTCATGCGGTTTTTTGCCAGCATAGGGCGGCAAACAGGTCCGGCGCTTTTGCGCTGGCTGCTTGTCTGCGCGGTGCTGGCCGTGGTCTCGACGCAATCGCATCATGCCTTTGATTCTGAAATTAACCACAAAACCATCATGTCTGCCTCGGTTGACGCTGAGGCGGACGGTGTCCACCATCATTCCGATGGCGCGTGTCAAAGTGCGGGGCATTGCGCCCCGGTGTTTGTTGGTATTGCGCCAGCCTTCAGTCTTGCCGCGAAAACTTGGGGTCCTGCTGAGTTTATTCTCGCGGATGCGCTGCCTTCACATGGCTGCACGGTCGATCCCGGTCAGCACCCTCCGAAGACCGCTCAGCTGATCTGAACATCCAATCGGCACGGCTGCGCGCCCCAAGGGGGCGAAGTGCCAGCTTCTAGTTCCCGACACCTCGGGCACGTTCTTCCCCAATCCGGATTTCCAACATGGCCCACGAAACCCACCCTTCCGCAGGCAACACGGTCTACACCTGCCCGATGCATCCCGAGGTGCGACAGACCGCTCCGGGAACCTGCCCGAAATGCGGCATGACTCTGGTTCCCGAAGGGACCGCCGAACAGGGCAGCCACGGCCATGGCACCCATGCCCATACCGGCCACCACCATACCGCGTCGCCGCGGCCCGCGCCGAAGGCCAGCTTCGATACGGTGCCAAAGGCGTGGGCCGGCCCGGTTTACACCTGTCCGATGCATCCAGAGGTGCGACAGACCACGCCCGGTTCTTGCCCGATCTGCGGCATGGGTCTGGAACGTGATGCGGCCAGCACTGGCGAGGATGCGCCAAACCCCGAACTGGTGGATTTCACTCGGCGGATGTGGGTCGGCATCGTGTTGACCCTGCCGCTTCTGGTGTTGACCATGGGGCCGCTGGTCGGCCTTGGCTGGCTACGCGAGATTTTTGGCGAACGCCAGACGATGTGGATCGAGTTGGTGCTGGGAACGCCCGTTGTTCTGTGGTGCGGCTGGCCTTTCCTTCATCGCGGCTGGGTGTCCTTCGTCACTTGGAAGCTGAACATGTTCAGCCTGATCGCCATGGGCGTCCTGGCCGCATGGGGATTCAGCGTCGCTGGGGTGATCGCGCCGCAAATCTTCCCCGACGGTTTCCGAGATGCACATGGTCAGGTCGGCGTCTATTTCGAGGCGGCGGCAGTGATCGTCACCTTGGTCCTGCTGGGTCAGGTGATGGAACTGCATGCCCGTGAAGGCACCGGACGGGCGATCAGGGCGCTGCTCGACATGGCAGCCAAAACCGCGCGCGTCATACGGCCCGACGGCCACGAAGAGGAGGTGGAACTGGAAGCGGTGCAGGTGGACGACCTGATCCGTGTCCGGCCGGGCGAGAAAGTTCCAGTTGATGGCGTCGTGACCGAGGGGCGTTCATCGGTCGATGAAAGCATGATTACCGGTGAACCTGTTCCGGTCGAAAAGGTGGCGGATGATCCGGTGACGGGGGCCACAATCAATGGCACCGGATCGCTGGTCATCAGGGCAACCCGGGTGGGCGCCGATACGATGCTGGCCCAGATCGTCGAGATGGTGGCCAAGGCCCAAAGGTCGCGGGCACCGATCCAGAAATATGCTGATCACGTCTCAGGCCTCTTCGTGCCCGCGGTGATCGCGATTGCTGTGTTGTCTTTTGTCGGCTGGGCAGTCTGGGGGCCGGACCCCGCCCTGTCCTACGGCCTTGTCGCCGCCGTCGCAGTGCTGATCATCGCCTGCCCCTGCGCCCTGGGGCTGGCAACTCCGATGTCGATCATGACTGCCACGGGCAGGGGCGCGCAGGCAGGCGTTCTCATCAAAAACGCCGAGGCGCTGGAGCGGTTCGAAAAGATCGACACGCTGATCGTCGACAAAACCGGCACCCTGACTGAAGGTAAACCCCGCCTGATCGCTGTGCTCCCCGAGGCGGGTCATGACGAGGCCGAAGTGTTGCGCCTTGCCGCCTCGCTGGAGCGCGGGTCGGAACATCCCCTTGCAGAAGCCATCGTGCGCGGGGCGGAAGACAAGGGCGTTGACCTTGCCCCCACCGCCGATTTCGAGGCGATCACCGGCAAGGGTGTTCGCGGCACTGTTGATGGCCGCGCGGTGGCTCTTGGCAACCTCCGATTGGTCACGGATATGGGCCTGAACGCGGCCGATCTGGTGGCGCGGGCGGATCAGCGCCGCGACCAAGGCGAAACCGTGATGTTCGTGGTCTTGGACGGGGCTATCGCTGGCATGGTGTCCGTCGCCGATCCGGTGAAGGAAACCACGCCCGCCGCGCTGAAGGCGCTGCATGACCTTGGCCTGCGGATCATCATGGCCACGGGCGATAACGAACGCACCGCCCGCGCCGTCGCCGCCCGTCTTGGCATTGATGAAATCCGGGCTGATGTGCTGCCGCAGGACAAGGCGCGCATTATCCACGAATTGCAGCAGGCGGGGCATCGGGTTGCCATGGCCGGAGATGGCGTCAACGATGCCCCAGCATTGGCGCAGGCCGATGTCGGCATTGCCATGGGCACGGGCGCGGATGTCGCCATCGAAAGCGCGGGCTTTACGTTGGTGAAGGGCAACCTTGACGGCATCGTGCGGGCGCGGCGGCTGTCGCAGGCCACAATGCGCAACATCCGCCAGAACCTGTTCTTCGCACTGATCTACAATGCGGCAGGCGTGCCAGTGGCCGCAGGGCTGCTTTACCCATTCACCGGAATGCTCATCAGCCCGATGTTTGCAGCCTTTGCCATGAGTGCCTCGTCGATCTCGGTCGTTCTGAACGCCTTGCGACTGCGGACGGCGCGGATCTGAAGCACTCCATAACTCCAGACAAATCAAGGAGACGAAATATGATGACCGGCTTTGGAATGGGGCTTGGTTGGCTATGGATGTTGGTGGTAGCGGTCCTGGTGGGGCTGATCATCGCCGCGCTGATCAAATACCTGCGTTCATGATATACCTTCTGACGCAATTGTGAAGTTCAACACCAGTCGGACAGTGCTGCCACAATTGACAGGACTTTGGGGCTGCATCATTGGTCGAGCCATGATGCGGTCCCTTATCCCCAACCTGCTACAGGTTCTTTCCCTTGTCCTGGTCATTGCGACTGGGACTTCAGGGGTTGCCTTTGCAGATCATGGTGGATCGCATGGGGAACACTGTATCGCTGTTGACGAGGTTTCGACTGAACATCAGCATTTAACTTCCGATACCGATACGGAGCATCCCGAAAACGGGGAAAAAACCTGTGTGCAACACAGTTGTATCGCAGTTTTCAATTCACGCTTCATTGCGGATGGCTTGCTGTCTGTTGCCTTGGCTGAGAACAGTAATGGCCATCATTCTTTGACACCCTTCGTTAGGGTGGTGAATCTTTATCGTCCTCCCATCGCCTGATCCCCGCGCCCAGTGCGCGGATATGTTTGCCTGAAACCCTGACAATCTGTCGGGGATCAAAAAGCACATACTGGATCAGGAAACCCCATGCTTTTCAAACTTTCGGCGGCCGCGTTGCCGCTTGCCTTGGGCGCATGTGCCCAAGCCATCGTCTTGCCAAAGGCGGCTGATGTCGCACCTGCGTCTTTGGCAACCGTCACCCCTTCGCCACTTCCGGCTGTGACTGTCGTCCACACCTTACGCCCGGTTACCGAGCCGTCCAATTGGCAGGCAGTTAATGACTCACAAGCGCCAGGTAAGGAGGGGCAGGAATGAAAGTCCTTCGTACCGACTATCCTCGCGGGATTGCTTTAGGGGTCACCAGCGCTCTGGCTTTGGCGGCTTGTACGCCCGCATCAGATCTCGAGCGACTATCGTCGCCTTCCGCGGGCTTCGAAAGTGTAGCGACAACTGCACGTACAGCGACCGGCGCTGAAACCGTCTGGCTACAATCTGCCGAAGACATTTCGGCCAATGCCAAGAAGGTCTCGGCACTGGTTTCCGGCAAAACGATATCTGCGGATACTGCCGTTCAGGTCGCGCTGCTGAACAATCGCGGCCTGCAGGCGGCCTATGCCGATCTTGGCCTGTCGGCTGCCGATGCATGGCAGGTGGCGCTTGCTCCTAATCCGTCGCTTCATCTGGGCGTGCTCGGCCTCGGCACCCAAAGCCTTGATGGCTTCCGTACTCTGGAAGGCGGTATCGCTGCAAATCTTCTGGCCCTAACCACGCAGAAAAGCCGCAACCGGATTGCAGATGTCAGGTTCCGAAAGGCGCAACTTGTGGCGGCAGAGGAGACCCTGCGCGTGGCCACCGAAGCGCGCAAGGCATGGATCACGACCGTTGCGGCATTCGAGACGGCGAGCCTTGTCCGGCAGACCCAAGAGACTGCCGATGCCGCCTCTGAACTGGCAGCGGAACTGGGAAAGACCGGCTATCTGGGGCGCGATGACCAAGCCCGAGAACATGCCTTTGCCGCCGAACTGGCGGGTCAGCGGGCGCAGGCCGACCTTGCCGCCAAACTGGCCAAAGAGGATCTGACCCGGATCATGGGTCTATTTGGGGCCGACCTGAATTACTTCGTGCCGAACGCCCTGCCTGGCCTGCCTAGGATTGCGGATCGCAAAGCCTTTGAGAGTGAAGCCTTGGCGGGCCGCGTTGACCTGGCGGCAGCAAAGCTCGAACTGGAGGCTGTGGCTCTGGACTACCGCTTGGGCGATCGGACACGCGTTGTGTCTGATATCGCCCTTGCGGCAGGCACTGAGATCGAACGAGAATTGGAGGATGGCGCGCGTCACAGTGCGCGGACCGACAGCCTTGACCTCGAAGTGGCTTTCGAGATTCCGATTTTTGACAGCGGCGCTGCCCGTCTGCGCAAGGGCGAAGTGGCCTACATGAAGGCTGCACATCAACTGGCGCAAAAGGCCGTCGACGTCAGGTCAGAGGCCCGGGCCGCGCATCTCGCCTGGACTGGCACCCACAAGATAGCTCGGCACTATCGGGACGTGGTTCTGCCGCTACGCAAGACGATCGAGGAAGAAGCGCTCTTGTCCTACAACGGCATGATCACCAACACCTTTGAACTCTTGGCAGACACAAGGGCGCGGATGCAGTCGAACCTGCTCGAAGCTTCGGCTCGGCGGGACTTCTGGCTCGCGGATGCGAACATGACCGCCGTTCTTTACGGCGGTGGCGGTGCGACTGCGCCGTCGGGCGGTGGCGGCGCAACTGCCGCTGCCGAAGAACCAGCAGGTCATTGAGGAGACTTCAGATGAACAGACGCCAACTTCTTGGCGCCGGTGCGACTCTGGTCGCCAGTGGCGCTTGGGCGCAGACCAGCAACATGGGTCTGCCGGAAGCTCCGATTGCAACGGATGCAAAGACCCAGAAACCGCTCGTCCCCCAGTCGGGGCCGGACTACAACCCTGTCGTCACGCTGAACGGCTGGACGCTTCCCTATCGGATGAACGGCAATATCAAGGAATTCCATCTGGTCGCCGAGCCGGTGGAGCGCGAGCTTGCCGAGGGCATGATCGCCTACCTATGGGGCTATAACGGCCAGTCCATCGGCCCGACCATCGAGGCGGTCGAAGGCGACAGGGTGCGGATTTTCGTCACCAACAAACTGCCCGAACATACCACGATCCACTGGCACGGCATGATTCTGCCCTCGGGCATGGATGGCGTGGGCGGGCTGAGCCAGAAGCAGATCCCGCCAGGCAAGACATTCGTCTACGAGTTCGATCTCGTGAAGTCCGGCACTTTCATGTACCACCCGCATGCCGACGAGATGGTGCAGATGGCCATGGGCATGATGGGCCTCTTTATCGTGCATCCCAAGGACCCGGCCTTCATGCGGGTGGATCGGGACTTCTGTTTCCTGCTGGCCGCCTATGACATCGACCCCGGCACCTACATGCCACGCGTCATGCAAATGACCGACTTCAACCTTTGGACCTGGAACAGCCGGGTCTTTCCCGGCATCGACCCGCTGGTGGTGAACAAAGGGGACCGGGTCCGCGTGCGGGTCGGCAACCTGACCATGACCAACCACCCGATCCACATGCACGGTTACGACTTTGAGGTGACCGGCACCGATGGCGGCTGGGTCCGTCCCGAAGCGCGCTGGCCTGAAGTGTCGATTGACATCCCGGTCGGAGCAATGCGGGCCTATGAGTTCGATGCAAAATACCCTGGAGACTGGGCAATCCATTGCCACAAGTCACACCATACGATGAACGCCATGGGTCACGATGTGCCCACCTTCATCGGTGCAGACAAGTCCCGACTGACCAAACTGATCCGGAAGCACCAGCCCGAATACATGCCGATGGGCACAGCAGGGATGGCCGACATGGGGGAGATGTCTATGGAAATCCCAGCCAACACCGTGCCGATGATGACCGGCTGGGGCCCCCATGGACCCATCGAAATGGGTGGCATGTTCTCGGTTGTTAAGGTGCGGGAAGGCATTGCCCCCGACGATTACTCGGACCCTGGCTGGTATGAAAATCCGCCTGGAACTGAGGCTTACGAATGGACCGGTGCTGTACCGGCCCCCGTCATCAGAGACAGCGGCGAGACTGTCCTGACACCAAGTCCTGCCGCTATGCGCAGGCCCTGAAACAATCTCGAGCAAACAAGACCAAGGAAACATCGATGAAATCTCTGTCACTTATTGTTGCTACACTAATGACTGCGAGCGCCGCTTTCGCTGCCGGAACCGGTGAACATTCCCACGATGAAATGGAAGTGGGCCGCCCCGGAATCGAAGCCGAAGTCACCCGTACGATCAATGTCCGGATGTATGAAACGGAGGATGGTGAATACCTCTATGAGCCGAGGGACTTGGCGATCAAAGCAGGAGAGACGATCCGCTTTGTCATCGTCAACGATGGCGAAAGTCCCCATGAATTCGTGCTCGACACAATGCCGCAAAATGCAGAGCACAAGGCTCTGATGGAGAAGTTCCCCGAGATGGAACATGAGGACCCGAATGCCGTTCGACTTGAACCGGGCAAAGAGGGAACCATCATCTGGACCTTTGCCAATTCAGGTTCCTTCGAGTTCGCCTGCTTGATTCCTGGCCACTACGATGCCGGAATGCATAGCCCTGTCACCGTCAACTGAACATCAACGCAGGAAAATATCATGAACATTCGCAAAATATTGTCCGCCGCAATCCTTGCCATCGCAGTAGCAGGCGCAGCGTCGGCCGCCACCTTCACAAAGGCCACTGTAAAGAAGATCGACTTGAAGGCGGGTAAAGTCACCCTTATCCACGAAGAGCTGGTCGATCTGGAAATGCCCGCAATGACGATGGTGTTCGTTCTTGCGGATCCATCCATGGCACAGCAACTCACTGTGGGGGACGAGATCGAATTCGTCGCTGAACGCGTCAATGGCAAGCTGACAGTGACCGAGTTGCGTTGAGATAGGCGCACCGCAGGTCGACTTCGGCCTGCGGTGCGTGCGCCCTTTGCTGTGCAAGCTGTGGCAAACCCGATTGCTGGCTACGGTTCAGACGGACCGTTACGATGGTTTTCCGCTGACCTCTTCCGTGAAACGAGGGTGCTCGGGTTGTGCTGACCCAATTCCAAATTTTCTCACCTTTACAGCCTGCACGAATGGCAGCTTAGAGAAAATCCCATTAGCACAATGCTGCGCGGCCATCAGTCGGCTTTCCGCCCATTGCTTAGGTTGGGACGAGCTTGGCTCAGTGCTCCGCGCCGGACGCTTTGAGAGCTTCCTCTTTAGTGGGGGGAATTCAATGGGTCGCAATACTCGATTTATCTCCGCTGAATGCCCACCCGGCCTCAAGTTCTACTCTCGTTTCGCCTCCGGAACACAAGCTCCGGCAGGACAGTTTGCCATTCCGCCCGCTTCACGTGGACTTGAAACCGTTCCTCATTGTCCGCCTTGCGCCAGTGGACGATGGCACCGACCTGCGCCGAGACGATATCTGTGCCTTCAGGCGGCGTCCAGTTTCCGGCCATCCGACCCAACACCCGCCCCTTCGCATCGAGCAGAAGCCACTTTCCTTCCCGCTGCTCCAGCGACACCCGGTCGTCGATCTCTGCCTCGGCAATTGCCTGATGCGTAGGGCTCGCATCCGAAAGCCGACCGGCATAGGACAGATCGACCGCCCCCATGTCGGGCAACTGATACTGGTCTGGTTCAGGCAGTTCCGATGCTCGCGGTGCTTCGATCGGGCGCAAAAGCTCGCTTTCGCTGTCGGCGCGAACAAAGGCGTGGGCACCTCGGGTTACCACGGCGAGGCTGCGCCGTGCGCGGGTCATGGCGACATAGAAGAGGCGGCGCGGGGCCTCGCCATCCTCTCCCTTTGATAGCGCCTGCCAGCCGCCGTTCAGGATCACCACATGGTCGAATTCGAGACCCTTGGACCGATGCGCCGTCAGCAGAAGCAATCCCCGCTGCGCCGCCCTGACGTCCTGCGCCCATTCGGCCAGCCAATCGATCGCGTCTGGCACGGGGATGGTCTTGGCGCCAAGTTCGCGGGCAAGATCCGCGATGCCTTCGGCGATCAGGTCGGTCCACTTGGTCTGCCGCTGCTGGTTGAGGAGGTCGAGAAGGTCCTGAATGGTCAGCATGGCCGCAGGCCGTCTCCGCAGGCCCGCCACCAGCTTTTGCATCTCGCGCATGCGCCAGACGCTGGGCAGCTTTTCGTTGGCCATCTCGACTGGAAGGCCCAGCTTTTCCGCATAGGCCCGCACGGGCCCCAGTCGCCGCCAATCGCGTGAGATGATGGCGGTGCGCGACCATGCAAAATCCGGGTCCAGATGCGACAGGCGGACCAGTTCGTCCACCGCCGCCATGGCTTGCGCGATATCATCGCCCGGCACGTCAAGGAACTGCACGCGCCCTTTGGCCACCGGGTCATATGCGGCCATGACTCCGCCGCCGGGGTGCAGGCTGCGGAGCTTGTCCACCGTGATCGGATGGCCGGCCTTCATGCGGCCTTCGGCGGGTTCGATCACCTGATTGGCGGCGTCGATGATGTAGCGGGTGGAGCGGTAGTTTTCGGTCAGGAACTTCGGCTTGGCGCGGTAATCCTCTTCAAACCGGCGGATGAAGGACACCGACGCCCCGGTGAAGGCGTAGATGTTCTGGTCGTCATCGCCCACCGCAAAGAGGCTGAGGCGCTGGTCGGGATCATCGAGCGACCGCCCCGCGACGGCGGCGATCAGGGCGTATTCTTCAGGTCCGATGTCCTGATATTCGTCGACCAATATCCAGCGGTAGCCCTGGATCAGCGCCTCCCGCTGCGCCTCGGCTTCCGCCCGGGTGAGGCCCTCGCCGTTGATCAGAGCAACGGCGTCGCGCAGGATGGCGTCGAAGTCGCGGGTCTCGGTCGCTCCACCAGCAAAGCTTGCGCCGACAATGCGCATGGCAAGCGCGTGACAGGTGGAGACGGTGACCCATGCGGCATCGTCACCCACCAAGGTGCGCAGCCGGGCGCGGATTTCTGCCGCGGCATGGCGGTTGTAGGTCAACACAAGGATGCGCTGCGGGTCCTCGCGCCGGACGCGGAGCAGATAGGCGATGCGGTGGACCAGCACCCGCGTCTTGCCCGATCCGGGTCCGGCCAACACGAGGACGTTGGTCTCCTCACGGTCATCGGCGACGATTTCCTGCTGGACCGGATTGCCGAGGTCTTCGACGATCTGCTTCCACGCCCGCCCCGTCGTCTGCCGACGGATCTCAACGTTTAGCCCGGGCATCCAGCGGCGCAGGAAGCGATCCTGATCCAGTTCGAAATAGTCCCGCGCCAGTTGCTGGGCCTTGCCGATGTCCTCCAGCCCCGTATCGGCATAGGCGGCCATCACATGGGTCTGCAGCGTCTGTTCGCGGTAATGTTCCTGCAAGGGCAGGTAGTCCCTGGCCAGAAACTGCGTCCGTTCCGGCTTCAGGTGGATCGTCATGGCCGAGCGGAACACGGTCAGCCCCTTGCCGAGGGTGAGCACCTGCTGTTCGTGCAGCCACAAGAGCGCGCGCTCCATCAGCTTCGTCATGTCGCGCACGCCGGATGCCTTGAGGATCGCATCGCCGTTCAGCACGCCCAGAAGCGCGCCGAGCGTCGTTTCGACCTGAATGTCCTTGCCCTTGGTGCCAGAGGGCACCTTGCCGATCAGGAACTCCAGCAGCGCTTCCGCTCCCATCCAGCGCAGGTCGGCAGTCTGTTCGACCACGCGCCATGTGCGCTGCGGCACGATGTCGAGTGTCTTGGCCGAAAGCTTGCGCAGCCGGATGTTGCCCTGCGCCCCATCCTCATCGCGCCCGTCGCGTTCGATGCTGCGCAGCAGGCGTTCAAGGATGTGGGGGCTCGCCCCGGCATGGCCCATCTCGCGCAGCTTGTGGCTGGCGATGGTCAGGTCAAGGTGGCCACCGCCCCCGGCATCGGCCTCGGGCGCCAGTTCGCGCATCGCGGTCAGAAGTGCGCCTTCCATCGCGCGCGCCGCCGCGAAGCGCTGGCGCGAGGCATTCTCGATGCCGACATGAACCTGCGCCGTCAGGGCGATGTCATTCCGGGCAAGGCCCAGCATTTCAAGGTCCGCCATCGCCTTTGCCAGCCCACGATGGGTCAGCCCCGCGACGCCGGTCAATTCATCGGTCGAAATCCCCATATCGGCGGGGGCATTCATCATGTGGCGGATGATGTCCAGAAGCTGCCGCCGCCGCTTCTCGGTGATCTCGTGCCGGGCGAGCAGCGCCGCCGCCCCGTCAAACGTGCTGACCAGCAGAGAGGACGGGAACACCTGCACCCGGTTCTCCTCGCGTGAAACGAGGGTGGCTTCTTCCAGCCAGGACACGGCGGTCTTGACCCGCGTGTCGTCGGTGGCGCTGTCGCGCAGGAATTCGTGCTCTTTCTCCTCGCGCACGATCTCGCCGGTGGTGGCCACGACTTTGCCGCCGTTGCGTCCCTGTTCGTCGATGCGGCGCAGTGCCTTCAGGATCGCGCCGATCTCGTGCCGTTCCAGACGGGAGCGGGCGGTCAGGGTGAATTGCCGCTCCACATCGTCATTGTGATAGAGCAGCACGCAATCGGCCGGCTGGCGGTCGCGTCCGGCCCGTCCGGCCTCTTGCAGGTAGTTCTCGAGCGATCCGGGGATGTCGGCATGGACGACCAGACGGATGTCGGGCTTGTCGATCCCCATCCCGAAGGCATTGGTCGCGGCGATGACGCGCAGGTCGCCCACGCGGAAAGCCTCCTGCACGGCCCGCTTTTCCTCTGCGGTCAGCTTTGCATGGAAATGCGCTGCGGCCAGCCCCTGACCGCGCAGAAACTCTGCAACATCTTCCGTCGCCTTCCGCGCCGCGCAATAGACCACCGCGCCTGACCGCCCTTCTGGCGGAAGATGGTCCGTGATCGCCTGAAGGATGTCGTTGTTTTTCGTGGTTTTCGTCGTCTCAAGCACCGAAAAGGTCAGGTTCGCCCGTGTCGCCCCGCCGTCGAACAGGCCCAACTCGATCCCCAGCCGTTCGCGGAAATGGTCGGTGATGTCGCGCACCACCTCGGGTTTGGCCGTGGCGGTCAGGCAGAGCACCGGCGCGGGCGGCGCGTCGCCGGAGAACTCCCGGATGAAACGCCCGATATAGCGGTAGTCGGGCCGGAAATCGTGGCCCCATTTCGACACGCAATGCGCCTCGTCCAGCACCCAGAACCCGACCTCGCGCTGCTTCAGCACTGACCGGACCGAGACGGAGCGCAATTGTTCCGGCGAGATCAACAGGATCGCCGCCTGACCCAGCCGGACCCGGTCCAGTGCCTCCTGCCGTTCGGGCATCGACAACATGCCGTTGATGGTGACCGCCGAGGATATCCCCGCGCGTTCCATTCCCTGCACCTGATCGGCCATCAGCGCGACAAGGGGAGAGATGACGACCGTCAGCGCCCCCGTCTTGTCGTAAAGGCTGAGCGCGGGCACCTGATAACACACCGACTTGCCGGTCCCGGTGGGCAGGATGCCAAGCACGTGGTCGTGGCCCATCGCCCGTTCGACGATGACCTCTTGCAACGGGCGGCCTGCGGCATCGGTCGGCTCCGGGCGGTAGAAAGGAAAGCCGAACCACTTCTTCAGCGCGCCCTTGGGATCGTTCATCGTGGCGCACCAAGTGCAGGACGGCAGACCGCAATTCGTGTCGCGCAGCTGCCGCACGATCAATGCCGCCTCGGGGAAGGAGACGCGCACCCAGGGCGGCATGACCGACTCGCCGCCCGACACCGAGATCCATGCAAGGGCATAGGCCATCGGCCATGCCATCTTCACGTCGCTGAGCGCTTCGAGTGCCGGACCGACCTGGGCGCTACAGGCCTGCCCGTTCAGCAATCGCCGGATCGCGACAAGGGCCGCCGCCCTTTCCGGTGCCTTCTCGCTTCGCACATGCTGGAACACCGCATCGAACCCGTCCGACCGATCCGTGCGGGTGACGAGATGATGCCAAGCCAGCAGCAGATCCGGCGATTGGCCCCTGAGTGCCTCAATCTGGTTTTCCAGCACCTGAAACACCAGACGGGCATCCAGTTCGGGGTTGTTCACGTGGCCCGCCTGCAGGCGCCCGTCCTGATAGTGCTTGACGAGGTGGTGGTAAGGATTGCGCGGGAAGGCCAAGGGGTTCAGCCAAAGCGTATCGATGGGCGCGAGCATCTTGTCGCGCAGTCTCGGGCGCTTTGCCAGGAGATGCTCGATATCGTGGCGCAGGATGTTGTGGCCGATGATATGGCTCGTCGTCGTGAGAGCCGCTTCGAGCTTGTCGAGCGATTGCGGCAACCGTCCCTTACTGGCCACCACCGCCGGGCCCGTCCCGTAGCGCACAGCCGCCAGATCAAAGATCTCGGCTCGCTTGGGATCCACCTCCAGATCGACGGACAGGCACCGCTCCAGCAGGGGCGCCCGGTCCTCGGTTCTTGGACGCAAAAAGCTGAGAAAAGGCATTCCGGCCAGTCAATTAATCCGCAGGTTGTCACAGTGTTAGGTGACGACCCATCGAACGGCAATCAAAATGGCGGGCAAGGTGGACTGACTGCATCTGTCCTAAAGGCGGTCTAAGGGTTTGCAACCGGCGCATCGGATCACGAGTTAAACGCCCCTTCCGGCAGATCCTCCGCAAGCTCCAACATGCTGACCTGCATCTTTGTCAGCCGTGCTTTGTAAACGCGCTGAGTGTGGTAATGCTGGGCAGTCCGAGCCGACCGCTGGCCGCACGCTGCGAGGGCGAGTTCGGTTCCTTCCGCGCCCAGAGCGCTGGCGAAGATTTCATGGATCTCCGTGCGGACGATGTGCTCGCTGATGCCAAAATACTTCAGCCACTGGGCGGAGACGTAATTGTAGCCGACCTGCTTGCCCGAACGCGTGATCAATGCGGGGCGTTTCTGTGACAGGCAATCCGCGCGCGCCATCTCAAGGTACGCCGGATCGAGTCCATCCAGTATCAACGCATTGATGTAGGGGGTCAGGTACTCGTCGACACGCCCTTCGATCAGATGACGTGTCTTCGACGTCACAACCCTGAAGTGCCAGCGATGGCCGTCCCACGTCAGGTGTTCCCCGAAGACCAGCCGGGTATCGTTAAGTCTCTGTGGCAACGGCATGAAGAAAGCCAAAGAAAATGCTTCATTGCGCCGCGACAAGGCTGAGCGGGGGTTTCTCGTCGCGACTGCCTCTTCGAGAATTTCTTTTGCCGTGGCAAGCACTCTGGCGGGGCTGACATCAACCTCCGCGAGTTTCTTTTCCTTGCGCTTCGGCGCCAATTTCGCCAGCCCGTCGTGATAGGCTGTCAGACGGCGAAGCTCGGTCTGGATTGCCTCCGGTGCGCCCGTGTACTTCGCAACTCGTCCGAGTGCCGCCGTCGTCGTACACTTGGTAGCGCTCGACACACCCCGCGCGTTCATGTCGGCATGCACCGCAGCAAGCGCGGCGAGGGAGAGTTCCACCGGCAACCCGCGATCTAAAGCCGATTTTGCCAACTGCCTAAGCTTCATCGCGCTGAGTGCCGTGGTTTTTAGAGCCGGGGCCCGACAGTTCTTGGAGCCGAGGCCAAGTCGCATGTCTGCCAGCGCGCGTTGCCACGCCAAGGGCAGGTTCGCTTCTGGTACAGTTGTCGTGGCGACGCGGGCTCTGCCTTTCTTCGGACGGTTCCTCGCGTTCGTCCATTTCTGCTGCCGGCGCATGGCAACGCGTCCAGCACGGTAAGCCAAGATTGTCCCTGGTAGAATCATCGACAGGGCTCTTGAGAGCTGGCCTTGATAACCATGCGACGTGTTTCCGGCATCGACAGCGTCGATCAGGTCTTCAGTAACGTCATCGATGTGGACGATGCCCTTCGCTTCGCAGAGTTTCAGGAGACGATCCACGCAGCGTAGCTGCTCGACCGAAAGCTGCGGAACGAGATGCCGGAGCGGCTGCCAGCGAGCTTCGGCAAGGATCGCGTCTGCGGTTCGTCGATCAGGCTGCATCGGCAAGCCCCAGCACGAGTGACTGCGCAGCTTCAACCTGCACGCGTGCGTTGACCCATGCATAATACGTGCGGACCGTCCTCTCCGTGTCGCCCAAGAGCACAGCGACCGCCTCGTATTGTCCTGGATGCCGCTTTATCAACATGCTGGCGATCGCATGCCTGAAGTTGTGAGGCGTCATGGGAACGCCAAGCTGCCGGCTCAGCTTCTTGAACCACCCGGTCAGCATGGTTTTGCGCATCGGGCCAGGACTTTGGACTGCGGGGAAGAGATACTCTGACCCGCCCGCTTCGTCGAACAACGGTCGGACGCGTTTGACGTACCACAGGAGCGTATCGAGGCCGTTCCGTTTGTCTTGCTTCATCGAAACGGCGACCACACGCTTGTTTTTGTTTTGAACTTCCGGCAGCAGAAACCGTGCCGCGGGAATGCCTTTGGATGGCAGGAGAACGTCGGCCTTCGGGCCGCTCAGTCGGAACTGCGTCATTCGCTCGATCCGATATGGTGCAGCGCAGGTCTCGATTGCCGAGAACGCCGCCACGGCTCCCAACTGCCGGATCCGGCCGACTTCCGCCGTCGAAAGTTTGCGTTGTTCTTTCTCTGCACGATCGAAGATCATCTCTGCGACGCGGCGGGCACGGATATGCAAAGTCAAGAGCTTCGTTTGCAAAGCCGGGTTGTCGAGCATGGACGCACAGAACTTTCTGGTCTTCGGCGACATCGATTTGTCTGCGGTCTTTCCCTCTTTCAGAACCGTTGCGGTTTCCTTGAGGTTGTCGAAAACCGAAACATCGTGTCCGTTATGCGCGGCGACCACTTTGATACTCACAAAGTAGCTTGTGATCGACCGGGCCGACAAAGGATTGTGTTCTTCCCGCATCCAAGCGCGGAGGACCAAAGTCACGGTTTCTTCCGTGAGCAGTTCCGCGATGGTGCCCAGGTTCATAAGTTCCGGGGTTTCCTTGAACGCAGTCGCACAGAACCGCCGCATCGCAATACCCTTCTTGGCGCGATCGTGCGTCGAAGTCCCGTTAATCTTAACTTGAGCGACGGGATCCCACTTGCCGCCGCAGGACACGTCGAGCCAGCCTTCGATCTCCTGCGCGATAAGCTGTGGCAGTTCCTCGATCGCCCCACGTCGAGGGAGGATATCCAGGGGATAAGCGGCCTCAGGCAGTTGCGCGGCGATCGCAGGCACAGCGCGCATCATGTTCAGGTTCCGCAGTGCGCGGATGAGGCTGTCCCTCTCTGGTGCGATCAGGGGTTTTGCCAATGCTCGCAGCGTATCGACGGTCAGGTCCTTGGGGCCGAAGTTTTGCGCTTTTGCCAACCGCGCCAGCGTACGGATCGGGATTGCGCGCTGATGTCTATAGAGGGCAGCTCCAGTCTCGTTGTCAGTAACCCGGTCAATCTCCGCCAGCAGGTCATCCCAGCCCGAGACCTGTGCCCGAGCTTGCAAGTGGATAGGCCGGACAGGCTGCGGCGCCTTGTCGGCGGCGTAAGCCTTGAGGACGGCAATGACCTTGCGACGCCAGGCTTTGTACGCCGCCTCAGACTTGTGCAAATTTGGTTCGAACCCGTGCAGCGGGAATTTCCGCTCAAAGGCCGCAAGATCGGCCTTCCGCGCAGCAAGCGGGACATTGTCCCAAAGCTGGGCGACCCGAGCCAAGGCCCGCTGGTCGTCAGCCTGGCGTTTCATAGCCGCCCATTCAAGAACGTCGGCGTATGTGATGGACTGGCCGGGAACGATGTTCATCATGTGCACTCTCCTCCGTTCAAATGACAGGTTGGCCGTTTTTTGTGGTTAAGAAGTGAGAAAATGACAGGCACCCATATTATTTCCGGCCCCGAAAGATTGTGGGTGTTTGTCATTTTTTCCGGACCTGTTTTTGCCTCGGGGCGGGCGGCATAATGGCCTCCAGAAACTCAAGAGGATTGCCAGAACCTGCTTTGGTTGTGCTGCAAATTCCGGTATCTGAGACGGTGCCGCCCGCATTCTCCAAGACAACTTCCGACGCCATGCGTTCTGAAACTCCGAACTCATATGCCGCGATCTCCGACGCTACGAAATGACGATGGTGCGGAGAAAGGACTATTTGGCGGGGGAATTGAAAGGGTCGCTCATGGTTCGCCAAATAACTGTGAACTGTGCGCATGGACACCCCAGACCGCATCGCAACTTCACGCACGGTCAAGAGGACGGGAAGATTTGCGCTTAGTTCTGCCAGTGACTCAGATGGAATAGCGAGCTGCTCAAAAAGCTTCGATGCATCCACAGTGCCGTCGGGGAGTAGAGCAAAGTTTTCTCTTGCAATAGCTTTGGCAAGCCGTACGCCAATTCGCAGCGTGGACGCGATTTTTGCTACGGATACAGTGTATTCGGACATAGCCAGCTCCTTTCAAGGGAGCTGGGTTCGAAAACCAAAATTAAAAAATAATAACACAGAAAAACTGGCTAAAACCACGACAGGCCCGCCGGCCGGACCTGTCGGTCTTTGATCTGTCCCCGCGTCAGACTGCTTGCCGCCCGCTCGAATGGGCAGCTTCCCTTACGCGCCGTTCGATCGCTGCATCCAGATCTTCAGCACGAATCTTCGAGAACTCTGCAACTGCGCTCCGGAGTTCGGCGATGACAGCCTTATCCTGAAGCCGTTCGGCGGAAAGATGCGCCTGTTCGGCCTGGAGGGCAGCAAAGCCGGCCTTGCATGCTGCAAGGGCTTCGCAGGCAATCCGTGTCGCTTCCTTGCTGGCGGAGAGTTCTTCGGCCAGCCGATCCGCCTCATCGCAGGCCGCCGTGAGATCAGCGGCATTGGTTTCCTCTTGGTGCCTCTGTGCGGCCCTGAGCTTTGCAAGTTGCGTTTCGAACTCGTGGCGGATTGTTTTCGCCACGTCGGCCAGCACCGAAAGGAAACTTTGCTGCTGTTCGAGGGTGAGTTCGGCAGCGATCGCCTGCACTTCGTTGTCTCGTTTCGTGCGCCAAAGCCGGAGATTCTTACTGATGGTCGACATTGATCCGCGGCCCCCCAGCAGCGCGCGGACCTTTTCTTGCGTTGGCTCCTGCCCCGCTGCCACCAAGGCATCTGCTGCGGCGAAAACTTCTTCGGCGGTGACTTTGTTCGTCATGTTCAATCCTCAACCCCCCACGGCTGCGGTGTATCAAAGTGTATCAAGTGTATCCCGCGTATCGGCTGCATGCCGATACGTCGCTGCCGTGCTGCGGACATGCGAACGATCCTGCGAAGAGCGAGAAGGTTTGAGTTCGGCGTTTCGCCGTCGCTTCGCTGTCCATGGTCGATGCGTAGCCGGACCTCACCGGCGCGTCCGACAAAATGCTGACGAGGTCAAACCAATCATTCGATCTGTCCATGCCGCCCGACCTCCTCCCCGACCTCAGGAGGACAGAATTTGGACGACTACCGCCAGCCCGAACCCCATGATGATGCAGAAATTTCTCCGCGCGCAGCAAACGGCCGCTTTACCGGTCACGGCGCGATCGCCGCGGAGCCCCTGCCCCAGCCAGACTTTGATTCGCCAGAGACGGCAGAGGCACGGCTTTGGGAACTGCTCACAGGTTTTGCGACGTTGATGTATGACCCAAGCCAGAGGATGGCTCCCTTTCTGGCCATTGCGGCAAGCCCCGGAGCTGGCAAAAGCGTCCGGACCCGCGAGTTCATTGCATCGGGCGGATTTGCACGTCTTTCCGGGAACATTGCGTTTTACACTCCGACCCTTCAGCTCGCAGATGAAGCGGCGCAGCATTTCCGTACGCTCGGTGTCGCTGCCTTCGTCTGGAGGGGACGCTCTGCACCGAGACCGGACGATGGAAATTTCCGGATGTGTGAGCGGCACAAGCTTGCTGAAGCCGCCGGGCGAAAAGGACTTTCGGTCTTTGACGCGCTCTGCTGCAGACGTCGTGGCAGTGACCGGTACGGTGCGTGTCCCCACTTCGACGACTGTGCTTATCTGAACCAACTCGCTGGAATGCCAGAAAGCGGGGCCGTCGTCATCAAAACGCACGCCATGCTGGTCCATGACCTACAGGACGACGAAACTGCACCCGGTTTGCGCGTGATCGACGAGTCGCCCCTTTCCGCACTGATCGAGATTTCGGAGCATCGCCCAGACTTCATCCGCGAAACCCTTAAGGCAAAGGCACCGCAGGTGACGGAAGAACTCGTCCGCTTTCTGTCAACGGAAGTACCGGTCTCCTCGCTGACGGCTTCACCGCATGAGCTCCGGCACTTGGCGGAGGAACTTCGCAGGCTGCGTTTGGCACATACCAGCCCAGGTTCTTCCGTCGACACGCTGGAGCGGCAGATCCGAGCCGCCCCCGATCAAAGACAGAACCGCCACGCGGCACGCATTCTCGAGATCATTGCGGATTGCATGGAGGCCGGAAAGGATCGACCCGAGCGGCTGGCCGTCAGGCCGCGCGATCCGGCTTCTGACCACCCGACGTTCATCCTGACCGACCGGACCGAGCTCAAAGATGATATTCCAACGCTTCTTCTGGATGCGGACGCCGATCCGCTCATCCTGTCCCAGTTCTTCAATCCCGGACCAGTTGAACGCGTCTTACTTCGCCCTCGCGCGGAGATCATTCAGGCAGTGGATCATCTCCACTCAAGGACCATGTTGAAACGGGACGCCGTCCGGGCCCGTTTGCGTGGGATCATCGAAGCCGAAGTCTTCCGGGACAAATTGGCAGGCGGGAGGGGTGTCTTGGTCGTGACGAACAAGCCCATCGTCGACCTCTTCCGCCTCGATGCTGGCCTTGCTCAGGCGAGCAAAACCAATGGCCAGCAAATCTTTGGAGCGGAATGGATCTGGTTTGGGCCGAGCAGTCGCGGGCTGAACAACTGGAAAGACTTCGGAACGGTCATCGTGATCGGCCGTGAGGAGCCGAGCTTGGGAGGTCTCGAAACTCAGGCTCGCGCGGTCTTCGGGGATGGTGAAGTGCCGCTCAATTTGCTGGACGGCACACAGGATGCACGGCTCCCAGAAAGCCTGACGCCCTTCCTCATGGCGGATGGCAGCGGAAATGCCGCCATGGTCACCCGCCACGTTGATCCGCGCTGTGACGCGCTGCTGCAGCAGATGCGCGAAACCGGCATGCGCCAAGCCTTCGAACGACTGCGCCTGAGCCGCGCAGACCGACCCAAGCGCATGTTGCTCCTGACCAGAGTGCCGGTCCCCGACCTGCCCGTCGATCGCCTTTGCACGCTGAGTGAACTTGAGCCCCCGCGCTTTATCCGCGCACTGATGGAAGCCACCAACGCAAGCCGGGCCCTTCGCCTGACCGCCAAGGGCTTGCATGAAGACGCGCCGCATACCTTTCAGACCGTAAAGGCGGCGGAACGCTGGCTGGAGCGCGGCGGCAGCAGCATCGTGAAGGCCCCCATGCCGGTAATTGAAGCTTTCATGAACGGTGCGGGGGGTGATTGGGGCAGCTCGGATGTTCAGGTCCATCCCGGCCAAGACAGGGGGCGGGCGCCGGAGATCCGTCTCCAAATCAGCCCGCCAAGGTGACAGCTTTCGTCACCGCAGCGTGCAACAAAGGGTTGCAGGCGTAGGGAAAAACCATGACATAATCTTTCCGCGATCCGGGGCGCAGACCCATTTCCCTGGCAAGACAGATAAACCGAGGGACGGCATGACCGACGAGCAGAAGAAGAAACTTGAACAGAAGCTGTGGGACATCGCTAACACCCTGCGTGGCAAGATGGATGCGGATGAGTTCCGCGACTACATCCTCGGCTTCATCTTCTACAAATACCTGTCAGAGCGGATGCATGCCTATGCCGCCCGCATCCTTGAGCCGGACAACATCGAGTTCACCGACATCAACGAGGACTCGCCCGAAGGCGCCGCCGTCCTCGATGCCGTCAAGGACGCTTCGGTCGAAGCGCTCGGGTACTTCCTGAAACCGTCCGAACTGTTCTCCGCCGTCGCCAAGCGGGGCGAGCAAGGGGCGTTCATCTTGGGCGATCTTTCCACGATCCTGTCCAATATCGAACGCTCCACGATGGGCACGGCGTCGGAGGAGGATTTCGACCACCTGTTCGAGGACCTCGATCTGACCTCAACCAAGCTTGGCCGCACCGAAGAGGCCAAGAACGCGCTCATCTCACGCGTGCTGACGCACCTCGATGCCATCGACTTCCGACTGGATGACGCCAAAGCCGACGTGCTGGGGGACGCCTATGAATACCTCATCGGCCAGTTCGCCAGCGGCGCGGGCAAGAAGGCTGGGGAGTTCTATACCCCGCAACAGGTGTCCACGATCCTTGCCCGCATCGTCACAACCGGCAAGACGCGGCTGAAATCGGTGTACGATCCGACCTGCGGTTCGGGCTCCCTGCTCCTGCGCGTGGCGCGTGAGGTCAGCGATGTGGGGGATTTCTTCGGGCAGGAGATGAACCGCACGACCTACAACCTCGCGCGAATGAACATGATCCTGCACGGGGTACATTACCGCAACTTCGACCTGAAACAGGAAGACACGCTGGAACATCCCCAGCACGAAGGGATGCAGTTCGAGGCGATCGTTGCCAACCCGCCCTTCTCGGCCAAGTGGTCGGCACGGCCGCTGTTCCTGCAGGACGACCGTTTCGCCCAATATGGCAAGCTCGCGCCGTCCTCGAAGGCCGACTATGCCTTTGTCACCCACATGCTGGCCCATCTGGACGACAACGGCGCGATGGCTGTTGTCCTGCCGCATGGCGCGCTGTTCCGGGGCGGGGCCGAAGGGGTCATCCGCGAATACATCATCCGCGAAAAGAACTGGCTGGATGCCGTCATCGGCCTGCCCGCCAACATCTTTTACGGCACCGGCATTCCGACCTGCATCATGGTCTTCAAGAAATGCCGCGAGACGGATGATGTGCTGTTCGTCGATGCCTCCACCTGCTTCGAGAAGGGCAAGAACGAAAACCGCCTGCGGGACGAGGATGTGGACCGCATCGTCACAGCCTATCGCACGCGGGCCCAAGAGGCGAAGTTCAGCCACCGCGCCAGCCTGACCGAGATCGCAGCGAACGACTACAACCTGAACATTCCCCGCTATGTGGATACGTTCGAGGCCGAGGCCGAAATTGATCTGGCCGCCGTCGCCCGCGAGCTGGAACAGGTCGAAAAGGACATGGCCCCCATCGACGCGCAAATCCGCGCCTTTTGCGCCGAGCTTGGGCTGGAGTCGCCGGTATGAGCGGGGCGGTTCCGAAGCTCCGATTTCCAGAGTTTGCGGGAGATTGGACAGAAACCCGGCTCGGCACGCTGACAGTAAAAGTCGGGAGCGGTGTGACGCCGACAGGCGGTGCTTCCTCCTATGAACGTGACGGAATTCCGTTGATTAGAAGCCAAAACGTCCGCGACAACGAGCTTAACCTTGCTGATGTAGCTTTTATTTCTGAAAGCACTCACATGAGTATGAGCGGTTCGCGGGTTATGCCGAACGACGTTCTGCTAAACATAACGGGCGCTTCGATTGGGCGTTCTTGCATTATTCCGCCCCACCTTGGTGAGGCAAATGTGAACCAGCACGTGTGCATCATTAGGACAAATAGCACTCTCGATCCGAGCTTGCTTCAACAATTCCTGTCTGGACCATTGGGCCAAAAGGAAATTGTGAAATCGCAAGGAGGCAGCGGTCGCGAGGGACTGAATTTTGAGAATATTCGGTCCTTCCGCGTAACAATACCCTCCCTCCCCGAACAGCAGAAAATCGCGTCCTTTCTTGGCGCGGTGGATGGCAAGATTTCCGGGCTGCGGCGGAAAGAGGCGGCGCTGGTGCGGTTCAAGGCGGGGCTGATGCAAAAGCTCTTCTCGCAAAAACTCCGCTTCACCCGCGATGATGGTTCGGCGTTTCCGGAGTGGGATCTTGTACCGTTCGAAGAAGCTTTTGTGCGAGTGAAGCGCAAGAACGTTGCTGGTGTGCAGAATGTTCTCACCATCTCTGCACAGCATGGACTTGTAAGCCAGACGGACTTCTTCAGCAAATCGGTCGCGGCCACAGATCTAAGCAACTACTATCATCTTATGCGCGGGGATTTTGCGTATAATTAAAGCTATTCAAACGGTTATCCTATGGGAGCGATCAAGCGCTTGAAGATGTATGACGAAGGCGTCGTTTCTGCCCTGTACATCTGCTTTGCAGCGCGTGTTGAAGCGTCGGCGCCATTCTTTGAGCAGTATTTTGACTCGGGCTTGATGAACGCGGAGATCGGCCTCATTGCACAAGAAGGCGCGCGAAACCACGGGCTTTTGAACGTCAGTGTTGTCGATTTTTTCGAGCAGATCACCGTGCCCCTGCCTCACCCCGACGAGCAACGCAAGATTGCCGACGCCCTCTCGGCTATGGACTCAAAAATTACCACCGTCCGCAGCCAGATTTCCAAAATGGAGACCTTCAAGAAGGGTCTCCTGCAGCAGATGTTCGTGTAACGGTGACCGATGTCTATCCAGTCCGAAGCCCAGCTTGAAGCGATCCTGATCGAACGGCTCAAGGCCAAGGGCTGGGCACCGGTCAGCCTGCCCAACGAAGCCGCACTCTGGGCGAACCTGCGCGCCGAGCTGGGCGCGCAGAACGAAACCACCTATTCCGACGCCGAGTTCGGCAAGATCCGCAACCATCTGGAAAAGGGCAATGTCTTCGACAAGGCCCATACCCTGCGCGACCGTTTCCACCTGACCCGCGACGATGGCAGCAGCCACTATTTGCAGTTCATGAACCTCGAACACTGGTGCCGCAACCGCTATCAGGTGGCGACCCAGATCGGCATTCAGGGCCGCCGCGCCAACCGCTATGACGTGACGCTGCTGGTGAACGGCCTGCCGCTTTGCCAGATCGAGTTGAAACGGCGCGGGGTGGAGTTGAAAGCCGCCTTCGACCAGATCAACCGTTATCAGCGCGACAGCTTTGCCGCCGCCGGTGGGCTGTTCCAGTTCGTCCAGATCTTCGTCATCTCGAACGGCGTGAACACGCGCTACTACGCCAACAACCGCAGTCAAAGCTTCAAGCAGACCTTCACCTGGTCTGACCCCGACAACAAGGCGATGAACCGGCTGGAACCCTTCGCGGATTTCTTCCTCGAAAAGTGCCACCTGTCGAAGATGATCGCGAAATACGTGGTGCTGCACGAAAGCGACCAGATCCTGATGGTCCTGCGGCCCTACCAATACTACGCGGTGGAGGCGATCACAGAACGGGTCAAGGCAGGCCGCGAAAATGGTTACATCTGGCACACCACGGGGTCGGGCAAGACGCTGACGAGCTTCAAGGCGGCGCAGAACCTGTGCGAGAACCCCAAGGTGGAAAAGGTGCTGTTCGTCGTGGACCGCGCCGATCTCGACTACATGACCACCCAGGAATTCAACTTCTTCTCGCCGGGGTCGGTGGACGGGACGGATGATACGAGAGCGCTGGTGAAGCAGTTCCTCGAACCCGGGCGGAAGCTAATCATCACCACGATCCAGAAGCTGAACACGGCAATCACGCGGGAAAGCTTCTCCCCTGCCCTTCAGGCCGTGAAGGACAGCCGTGTCGTGATGATCTTCGACGAATGCCACCGCAGCCAGTTTGGCGATGCGCATCGCAAGATCCGTGAGTTCTTCACTCGCGTGCAAATGTTCGGCTTCACCGGCACCCCGATCTTTGCCGACAACGCAGTGGGGCGCCGCACGACGGCTGACCTCTTCGGCCAGCGGCTGCACACCTATGTCATCACCGACGCCATCCGCGACGAGAATGTGCTTCGCTTCTCGGTCGAATACATGTCCACGACGCCGCCGATCGAGGGTGAGAGCGAGGAAGCCAAGGCCGCACGAGAGAAGCTGCTGGCATCACGCGAGGTCATGGAAGACCCGCGGCGCGTTGAGGCCGTGGTCGATTGGGTGATCGAGAACCACGACCGCAAGACGCGCAGCCGCCAGTTCGGCGCGATGATGTGCGTGGGGTCCGTCGATGGGCTGATCAAGTATTACGACTGCTTCGAGGCGAAGCGCAAAGCGGGCGCGCACGACCTGAAACTGGCGACGATCTTCACCTATGCCGCGAATGAAGAAGACCCGGACGCCGACGACCTGATCCCGGAAACCAGCTTTCCGTCAGGATCTGCGACGCCGGCCCAACTGCCCCGCCGCGACAAGTTGGCCGAGTATGTGGCGGACTACAACGCCCGCTACGGCACCAACGAAAGCATCATGGATGGTGGTGGGTTCTACACATACTACCGCGCCCTCGCAAAGCGCGTGAAATCTCGCGACCGGAAAGGCTTCGCGCCGGACCAGGGGGTCGATATCCTGCTGGTCGTGAACATGTTCCTGACCGGCTTTGACGCGAAGACCGTGAACACGCTCTACGTCGACAAGAACCTGAAATTCCATGGTCTGATCCAGGCGTTCTCCCGCACCAACCGCATCCTTGGGCAGGAGAAAAGCCAAGGGAACATCGTCTGCTTCCGCGACCTCAAGGAGCGGACGGACGAGGCCATCGCCCTCTTTGCCGACAAGAACGCGCGCGAGACCATCCTCGTCGGCACCTACGAAGAGCAGCTTGAAAAGTTCAAGGCTGCAGTACAGAACCTGCTCGCCCTCACCCCGACGCCGGACGATGTGGACGGCCTTCCGGACGAAAACGCCGAAGCAGAGTTCGTGAAGCTGTTCCGCGAGTTGATCCGCATCCGCAACGTGCTGGCCAGCTACAGCGAGTTCAAGCCGGACGACCTTGCGATGCCGGCCCAAGACTTTGAGGACTTCAAGTCGAAGTACCTTGATATCGCGCAGAAGACCAAGGAGCCGAAAGGGGACGACGAGCCCTCGCCCCTCGAAGACATCGATTTCGAATTGGAACTGATCCGGCGAGACGAGATCAACGTGGCCTATATCGTGGCACTCCTCGCAACTCTGAACGCAGCTGAACAGGAAGGCGAAATTTCCGCGGGCAAGGCGAAAGCGCAACGCAAGCGGATCTTCGACCTCCTGCTCTCTGAAACCCAGCTGCGCGACAAGCGGGACCTGATCGCCCGGTTCATCGACGAGAAGATGCCGATGCTTGGCCCGAACGAAGACGTAAGTGCGGTGTTCGCAGCCTATTGGACCGCAGAACGCGACGCGGCATTTGCCCGCTTCTGTGCTGCGGAAAAACTGGATGCGGTGGCCTTCGGTGATTTGCTCGGCAGAATGATCTACTCGGGAAAGGCACCACTTGGCGACGAAGTCGTAGCAGCCATGACCGAGCCACCATCCATCTTGCGGCGTCGCGCGACCGTCGAACGAATTATCGCTGGGATGGGTGACCTCCTCGCAACCTACGATGACGCGATTGGCGATCTGAGCGAAGGCTCGTCGCCCTAACAAGGTCCACTTTCCCAATGAAGTCTTAAGGGTTCAAATGTCGACACAGCGCTACTCCGTGACGCCACATCCGATCGAAACGTTGCTGACATGGGTGAAGTCCGGAGAGATAGCCATTCCCGAAATTCAGCGGCCTTTTGTTTGGGAAGCAACAAAGGTCCGAAACCTCTTAGACTCGATCTATAAAGGGTTTCCCGTTGGATATCTGATCGCCTGGCGCAACCCAACTGTGCGCCTTAAGGATGGGACAACATCTTCAGGTAAGCGCATACTCATTGATGGTCAGCAGCGCGTCACTGCCCTCATGGCTGCCTTGCTGGGCAGGGAAGTGCTGACCAGGGACTATGAGACCGTCAAGATCCGGATCGCATTCCATCCGCTCGAAGAAAAGTTTGAGGTAACTACACCAATTATCGAGAAAGACGCAGCCTGGATTTCAGACGTCTCAAACCTTTTCTTGCCAGGCGCCAGCCTGATGAAGGCAATAACTGATTACCTCAAGCGAAACCCCCAAGCTGACGCCGACAAAGTATCGGCCGTTATCGAGCGCGTGCGCATGATTGTGAACAACCATGTCGGCATCATCGAACTTGCAGAAGATCTGGATATCGAGACAGTCACAGAGATTTTCATCAGAGTGAACTCTGCGGGAGCGCAGCTTAATCAAGCGGACTTTGTAATGTCCAAGATTGCTGCAAATGATCTTTACGGTGGCAATCTGCTGCGCAAGGCTATTGACTACTTTTGCCATCTGTCAGTGTCGCCCGAGTTCCTTGTGAAAATCGAGCATAACGATCCAGCCTTTTCCGCATCCGAGTTCATGCCAAAGATGAAATGGCTAAAGGATGCCAATGATGACCTATATGACCCAACTTATACAGACATGCTTAGGGTGGCATTTACGTCGGAGTTTAGGCGGGGTAAACTTCAAGACCTTGTTGCGCTTTTATCAGGGCGCAACTTCGAAACGAAAACCTTTGAAGCATCGGTAGCTGAAGAGTCATTTCATCGCCTGAAGACCGGAATCGTCAACTTTATGAATCAGACGCACTTTGAGCGCATGACGATGATCTTGCGTTCGGCTGGTTTCGCTACATCAGCGCTTACGCGCTCGCAAAACGCTATAAACTTTGCGTACATCATTTATTTGCGCGGGCGAGACGAAAAAGTGGCGGCTGACGAGCTTGAAAGATTGGTGCGGCGTTGGTACGTCATGTGCGTATTGCGCGGCAGGTATTCAAGTAATCCAGAAACCGCTTTCGATACAGATATTAGGGCAATTGAGACACGCGGTCTCTCTCATTTCTGCAATTCTGTCATTGACGCAGAGTTGCCTGATAGCTTCTGGGATGTACTTCTGCCGCAAGAGATGGAGACATCCTCAGCAATCAGCCCGTACTTTATTGCTTACCAGGCTGCTCAGGCTAAGATGGGTGATCTTGGTTTCCTATCACGTGACATTAAGGTCTGGGACCTAATTATGAACAGGAGCGACGTACACCATATCTATCCGCGCCAATACTTGAAAAACCAAGGAATGGAGCGAGGTCGCTATAACCAGATCGCTAACTTTGTTCTTGCGCAGAGCGAAATCAACATACAGATTGGCGCCAAACCTCCTGAAGTCTATTTTCGTCAGTTGGCCGAACAGTGTACAGGTGGTACCAAGCTCTATGGCGGGATAACGGACCGAGAAGAAATGCTAAGAAATTTTGATATGAACTGTATTCCCCATGAACTTCTTGATGGTGACATTCCGAGTTTCGGTGACTTTCTGGAAACCCGCAGAAAACTTATGGCGGCAAAATTAAAGGTTTGGTTTTCTGCGCTTTAGCGTTCACCGCATGTGGCCTAACCTGTATGGCAAAGCGGCAAGCGAGATATGGCGGCATGGACGTGTACTTAGTGTGCCATATGAAAGCGCTGGAAGCCGTGCACGTCCAGTGCGCGGTTTCTGAGCTGGGTGCTGATTATGATGTGCGTTCAGCGGGTTAAATTTCATGTCTTCACGCTGCGCCATTCCAGACAGTACCGGAGGCCGGGCTCAGCGTTACCTCGAAGACGACGCTGTCGCCACGAAAATTACATCGCCCACTTGCGAAGCCAGCAGAAAGTTGAAACCTTTGAAAATGATGAAGAATCAACTCGTTCCAAAGACAAGTATCGCCGGCCACAACATGCTTGACTTCTGAAGCGCGTCGCCTCTGTACATTTGGATTTAAGCATCTATGTCGGTTGTCCTTCGCACGATCCAGGCTTTTCCGAGAGGTCGAACAACGGAAGAGTTGCACGCGCTTCTTGGTACGACATTCCGGCATGAAGAGCGTGTCGCTCTGCTTGCTGAGCTTGAAGCGCTGTCGGCTCGCGGGAGTGTAAAGCTTCAAAGAAACGGGCGTTGGGTTCCGATAGAACCGCCCGCGACGTCTTCGCAAGCCAAAGCGCCAGGGCCTGGAGCCGGATTGCAGGCACAGGATGTTGAAAAAATCGTTGCGGCGCCTTTCCGTCGGGCGGTCGTGCCCGCACCCGCTTTGCCGGAGAGTAACGAGGCCGAGGTCGAAAAGATCGATCC
Source organism: Paracoccaceae bacterium (assembly GCA_027489375.1). GTDB lineage: Bacteria > Pseudomonadota > Alphaproteobacteria > Rhodobacterales > Rhodobacteraceae > Paragemmobacter. Next base: position 204,274 of record JAIXZW010000004.1, read on the forward strand.
GAAGTCGCTGCTACGCTATTGGAGGTCAGCCCTCCGCGCTGACCCGCGCGGGACAATTACCGAGGCCTTTGATCGCCATGGAACGGTTTGGCATCTCATTTCAGGCCAAGGCAATTTGGCTCCGGATGAGGCTTCGGTCATCCGTTTGACGATCGAGTTGGACGCCCTCGCACCTGACTTTCGTGCTGCGCTGATCAAGCGCGAGGCGAATGAGAACAGTCTCGCGATAGGTTGGCCTCTTGCACTTGGACGTCGTTCCGGCGTACCGGCGATATGGCCAGTAGGACTGATTGCCGCCGAATGGCGGCGCGCTTCAGGTTTCCTTGAGATCGAAATCTCTGCTGACGACATTCTGGTAAACCCTGACTGGCTGCGCGGAGCGGCAAGAATGGCAGGATGGCAAGCAAAAGACCTCGAAGCGGTGTTTGCCGAAGCGGATGGCGTCGGGCTGGGCACAGAAGATTTTCTGTCTCGGCTGAGGGATGCGGCAGCTACCCAGATCCGAGGCAAGATAACGGGTGAATGGATCACTTCTGAGCTTGATCCGAGCGCTCAAGGAATCTTTGACGCTGCTGCTATTTTCCTTCCCGAAGATAGCAGCTTTACGGCAGGCGCAGTTCGAGACCTCGATGCGATAGCTGAATGGCCTGAGGCGAAGCTTGCGAGAACAGCCCTGGCCCCGATGTTGGGCCTCCAAACTCAGCAACCGGCGGTCCACGTGCCAGCGATCAATGTCGGGTCATTGAATGCGGAGCAGATAGCTGCCGTAAGGGCCGCATGCGCAGCGCCGCTGACAGTCGTGACGGGCCCACCAGGGACAGGAAAATCACAAGCGATTGTGTCAATGGCTGCCTCGGTGTTGCTCGCAGGTGGATCTGTCTTAGTCGCATCGAAAAACCATCAGGCACTCGATGCCGTCGAAGAAAGGCTGGGTGGGCTGGCCCCTGACGCGCCATTTGTGGTCCGTACATTGGACCCATCGGGTGAACTCGATCGTTCCTTCAAATCAGTGCTGACTGAGTTGGTACAAGGAGACGCAGGCAGACCGCGTAAGGTCGATGAATTTGTCAGGGAACGATTGTCGGAGTTGGCTACGAGCCGAGAGCGTGGCTTGGATGCACATGCTCTCCGGTCTGAGCTGGAATGTGAAATTGCCGATGTGCTCGAGCGCATCAAGGCACGTGAGCTCGTATCCGAAAACGAAACTGGGGTGCAGCCCGACGACGCCAAAGTAACTCTTGGCCTCTTGGCCAGTTTGGCAAATTTTCTCAACCGTTTGTTTCGTTGGAAAAAAGTAGAGTTCTCGACCGGTCCCGCCGCTCCGTCCGGGCTGACCAGCCTTCGCGCGGAGCTCGCAAGGCTGCGGGCAAAACGAGACGATGTGATGGACCCGCCTGATATCGTCGAACTGACGCAGGAGATCGGGGAGTTAGCTCGCAAGGCGTTGGCAGCCAATCTCGAAGCAAGGACCACAATCAGCCACGATGTGCGAGAGGCTCTTGATCTGGCCAAAGCCGATCTCGAGTTTGGCGGGCCAATGGCGCAGCTGCCACCAAATATTCTCCAGGCAGTGCTTGCACACAGGCCACTTTGGCTCGCTTCAATCCTCGGGGCTCCAAAACGCCTGCCATTGGAAGATCGTTTGTTTGATCTGGTTATCTTCGACGAGTCCAGTCAATGCGATATCGCATCGTCACTACCTTTATTGGCCCGAGCGAGACGCGCTGTTATCGTAGGTGACAATCGTCAGCTCAGCTTCATCCCCCAGTTGGGACAAGCTCAAGACCGCAATCTAATGCAGGCGCAGAACCTCCCTGTTATGCGGATGAGCCGTTTCGCTCAGAGCCGACAGTCCTTGTTCGATTTTGCACACAGAACGCCAGGCGCCGAGCGAATCCTGCTGAGGCAGCAGTATCGGTCCGTCGGGCCGATCGTAGAGTATATAAGCCGCGAGTTTTACGGATCGGAGCTGAAAACTGCTTATGATCCCAAAACGATCAATGCACCGACGGGCCAAAAGACCGGGATCGCTTGGACCCATGTTCCTGGGCCGGCATCAGTGGACGCTAACAACGTCAATCGCGCCGAAGTCGCGGCCATAACGGCCCATGTTCAGCAGCTTTTGGTGAACGAGGGCTACTCCGGTACCATCGGTGTCACCTCCCCCTTCCGTGGACAGGTCCATGCAATCGAGGAGGCAGTTCGCACAACTGTGCCCTTGCATAAACTGGAGGCTGCCGACTTCCGCGTTGCTACGGTTGACGGGTTCCAAGGCCAAGAGCGCGACGTGATCTTGTTTTCGCCGACGCTCACAAATACCAGCCGACTGACGTCGATCACCTTTGTTCAGAAGGATCATCGCAGGCTGAACGTTGCAATTTCGCGAGCGCGAGCCATTGCACATGTGTTCGGAGACTTGGATTTTGCGAGATCGCGAAAAGTCAGAACGCTCGCCTCACTGGCCGCTGCCGCGACGGAACCTCGCAAACGGACGGGAGAAGGAACGTTCGATAGCGATTGGGAACGGGTCCTGTTTTACGCGTTGAAAGAGCGCGGGCTTAACCCGATGCCCCAGTACGACATAGCGGGCCGCCGATTAGATTTCGCTTTGTTTGGGCCCGGTGAGATCAAACTCGACCTGGAAGTGGACGGGCGACAATTCCACGAAACCGCAGATGGGCGACGCAAGCAGTCTGACTATTGGCGTGACCATCAATTGAGATCACTTGGCTGGCGTGTGCGCCGGTTCTGGGTGGATGAACTTGCACGTAACATGGAGGCTTGCCTTGACCTCGTCGAACGAGACCTTTCGTAGATCGCGGACCCATACGATCATTGCCGCGACCCTGTCGGTCGTCTCGGTGCTGGGGTTGGTGGGCCTTGGTGTACAGATGAACGACTTGAACCAGCGCTTTGGTCAGGTAGCTGATGATATTGACTACTTTACATCCGAACAGGCGCGGCTGCGCGATATCCGAGATAAACTCAGTGCGGAGTACACGACACTGGAAAACCAAGTTGCGGAACTCAGACAGCAAAGGTTGCTGGTCGTAGCCGAGAGAGACGAGGCGGTTAGGCTAAAGGACCAGGCAGTGAAGGATCGTGACGCGGCTATCTCGGAGCGAGATGCTGCCGCCGCGGACTTGTCCGCCGCGGAAGCAAGGATAGCTGAGGCCGAAGAGTTGTCCGGTCAAGTGCGCACTTTGCAAGAGCAGCAGCGCGCGCTCGAACGTGAAATCACAAAGCTGGCCAAGGACCGGGAGAGCGCTGCAGCGGCGTTGGCTGAGCGAACCGCTGAGAGAGAGGATCTAATCGCAGCTATCAAAACACTTGGCGAAGATCGGCAAGACCTCGACGAGCGTGTGGCGGAAGCCCGTGCAAACTTGACCCCTCTGGAAGAGAAAGCTTCGACGCTTGGCGCCAAGATCGCCGGGTTGGAGGCGCGCAGTGTTCAGCTGTCCGACATAGAGGCGCGAATAGGAGATACGCAGTCAAAGCTGACTGAAGCGCAGGCCAGGTTCGATCAACTGACCCCTCAAGTCGCCGAGCTGCAAGGCCGCAAGGCTGCTCTGGAAGCTGAGGTGAAAAACTTGGAGTCGAGAAACACTGTGCTCACCAGTACGGTGCAAGCCGCGGAGATAAAGGCTCGGGACTTGGCCTCGCAAGTGAGCGGTTCGGAAGCAAGACTCGCAGACATTTTGAAACAAATCGAAGGGCAGACTACCAAGCTTACCGAAGTTCAAGCGAGCTTGTCGACCGCTCGGGCAGACCGAGACGATGCAATAAATCAGCTTTCTGGACTTGAGTCCCGCATTACAGAGCGGAGTGCGTTGGTGGCCCAAATCTCCGATCTGACAGCTAAGGTAGCTGATTTGCAGGCACAAGAGGCGAGCATGGGATCTGCAATTACGAAAAAACAGTCTGAGCTGGCCGAAGCAAGACGCGCGTTGGAAGATGCGCAGTCCGATCTCGCCGCCGCGCAGGTGGGCCTCAGCGAACGAATGGCGCGACGAGCCACCGTTGACCAACAAATCGTCGACAAAGAAGCCGAGCTAAACGATCTGAAGGCCAAGGTCATGGAGCTTCGTGAGGAGAAGTTGCGCGTGGAGCAAAGCCTTATCGATGGAGGGCGCGGAGCCTCGAACGACGCGATGATCCCAGCCAATTCAGACGCCGACGAGAACTGAAGATAGGGAAGCCATCCGATGACCATTTCTCCCATGCTATTGTTCGGCGCACTGGCCATTTCACTGACTGTCCTTTCCTTCGTCACTCTCTTTCTTGCTACGCGCCACGACAAAGCCGTCGCTCTGGCAGGCCCGATTGAAGAAGAGAGGGCGGTGACTGCTCGTATCGCTGAGAAAAGAAAAACTCTGGACGACCTCGAAGACGAATTGAAAAAACGTCGCGAGGCCCTGGCCCATCTCGCAGATGTTCAAGCTGAAGTCGATGCTTTGGTCAGTAAGCTTGCCGAACTTCAAACGGAATGGAACCAGCTGGAGGCCAGACGCGCAGAAGTATCTGCGTTGCGGAACGAAACTGAGGCTGCGCGTACCGATAAGCTCGCAGTCGACGCCGAGCTTGCCTCAGCCAGGGCCGATCTCGATGAGGTCAGGACGCGGCTGTCCAAGGCCGAGGATCTTGTCCAACGCATCGAAGCGCTCACTTCAGAAGCTGAAGCGCTTAGTGCCCATGTTGAAGCACTCCGCGAAGAGCGTCGGAGCCTCGAAGAGGCCGCAACCCGCGTGGCTGCGCTAAGGAAAGACGCCGAGCAGTTAGAACAAGAACTTGGCGCCCTTCAGGGGAAGATCGCGGCAAAAACTTCGGAATTGAATGAAACTGAGGATCGTCTCACCGCAACGCGTGCGGCCCAGACCGATGCGCGTCAAGACCTTGATCGCTTGAACGCTGAAGTGGCCGCCGTGCGTCAACGTTTGTCTGATACGGAGCTCGAGCAGGCGAAATTCCGAGAACATCTTGCCATGCTGGAGGCCAGGAAAGCTTCACTGGAAAGGGATATCGAACGCACGAAGGGTATTGCTGCGGGAGGAACAGGGGAAGCAGAGGAAGACCCGCTTCGAGAACTGAAACAAGCACCCCAGGTCGTCCAGCGACTGATCGAATGGCGGCCGAGTTCTATCGCCTCCGAGATAGATGCGCTCAAGAGAGTTCGGCAGCGGTTCGAAGCTTTCGGACTACAATATCCGGACCGGACGCTTCGGGCCTTCCACACTGCGATGAAGGTCAACGATACGACGCAGATGACGGTTCTTGCCGGTATTTCCGGCACGGGAAAAAGCCAGCTTCCCCGCCAGTACGCCGCTGGCATGGGTATCGGTTTCCTGCAAGTTCCTGTCCAACCGCGCTGGGACAGTCCTCAGGATCTCATGGGGTTCTACAACTATATCGAAGGACGCTTCCGTCCTACCGATCTGGCTCGCGCGATGTTCGCCCTGGACGAACAGAACAACAGAGAGGCCGTCAAGGATCGACTTTTGATGGTTCTGCTGGACGAAATGAACCTTGCGCGCGTTGAATACTACTTCTCCGACTTCCTCAGCCGCTTGGAAAGTCGCCCTGCGCGCGGCCGTGAATCGGATCAGACTTTAAGGAAAGACGCAGAAATCGAGTTGGAAATACCCAAAGCACAAATGCGCCTATTTCCCGGATATAACTTGTTGTTCGCGGGAACGATGAACGAAGACGAAAGCACGCAGTCTTTGTCTGACAAGGTCGTGGACAGGGCGAACGTTATGCGATTTGGCGCTCCTAAAACGATCGCCAAGACTGCAGTGGAAGGTGCTGATCAAACGCCTGAGGCGCTCAGCAGATCAACTTGGGCGCGCTGGTGCGGTCGAGGTCTGCACGCCTCGGATCAGTCTCGTGCCGAGGTGCAGGTCAATGAGATGCTGACCTTGATGCAGGATTTCGGCAAACCCTTCGGCCATCGTCTCGGTCGAGCCATTCTGGCTTATGCCGGCGCTTATCCGGAAGCGGAGGGTGTTGCGGATCGTCTTTCAGTTGCATTGGCCGATCAAATCGAGATGCGTCTCCTCCCGAAGTTGCGCGGCGTTGAAGTCGAAGATCGAAGCCAGCAGTTTGATCAGCTGCGCCGCAAAGCATCAGAATTTGGCGATGAGAAACTTGCTGAAGCAATCGGCCAATCGGTGGAAGCCGCCAGTACCACGACAGGCCAATTTGTTTGGAAGGGCGTCGTACGCTGATGCTGCGCATACCGCGTCCATGGGCCGATGAAGGTCTCCCTGCGAATGAGGCATTTGGGCCACGGCATTGCCTGCTAAGCGAGGCGCAAACTCTTGAGGGGGCGGGTGAGCACGCATTGTTAATGCGGGGAGAGGCAAGAGGGCAGCCGCGCCTTCTCATCCAGCATCCGTATCCGAAACGAGATCAGGGCAAGAACCCTGAGCGACGCGGCTTTTACCCTCGGCCTCGTAAAGGCAAGGAAGCCGAGGCCGATCCTTTGGCGCTCGATGCGCTTGCAAGAATGAACGAAGTGGCTGCCCGCGTTCAGGAGCTTGGTGAAGCGCTCGATGACCCATCTGCGCTTTGGGAGCGTCTTCGGGCTGCTTGGGATAGGGCGGAGCACGCGGAAGACCCGCGCATGTCTGAAATCGTTCGGCAAGCACGAGAGTTGACCAAGCATCTGAAATCGTTTCGCGAAAGAATGCGCAGGGTGCTTCGTCGAAACCGGGAAGCGACTCCGCTCGACCGTGTCCAAGAGATGGACCGCGCCTCGATGCGCTGGCTGTCGCGCCAGCCAGGTCGAAATATCGCGGAACGCGCAGGATCTGCGCAGCGTATTCTTGCGGTCGTTCGGCACCAAAACTTCGACACTCTCGAAAACCGCGTGGTGCATTCCTATGTGGTTCTCGCTGCTAACGTGGGCAGAGAGTGGTTGCGGGAACATCCGCGCGCGAAAGGTAGCCAGCGATATCAACTCGTCGAAGAGTACATCAGGCGATGCAAAGCAATCGCCCGTGATCTTGCTGACTTAAAGGTTGGCCTGGCAGAGCCCGGGATCACCCCGAACTACGTCCTTCTTGAAGACCAAACTTATCGGGAGATCCTGCAAGCCTGGGTCGAACTTCTAAAGCGAGAGAAAGTCCTTGACGAACTTTGGGCATGGCAGGCCCAAACATGGACCGACTTCTGTGTCTTGGCGATTGTACTGTCGCTGAACGATATCAAAGATGCTGAGCTAATCGCGCAGTCACCAATCCGGTTTCTGTCCGAGTCCGTGAGTGGTCTTTGGTTCGAACAAGAGCGGCCGATTGCGGTATTCTGGTTGAAAGGGAATGGTCGGGTCGTCGAGGTAATGGCGCGCCCTGAGAAACCCGGAACGCTTTTGACATTGGCACGCGCACATGTGGCTCTGCGTATCTCTGACCCCTTAGACAGAAATGCCTTTCCTCATCGCGTTGCCGTATGGACGCCACATGCAATGGAACGGCTTGACCTTAATCTATCAGCCAACGGTGCAGTCCAAAGATTAGAAGCGCTATCCCGCGTTCCCGGACAGCAAGAGCGCATACGCCACGGGTTGATACTAACGCCGGGGCATCATCAGCCGGAAAGCGTGGCTGGCCAACGAAATGGGCAGTTCGTCGAGGCGGTCGCCTTCGACGCAGCCGGTGAGTCCTTGGCAGCTGGTCGCGCTGCGATCCGGAACTTCCTCGCAAGGGATATCTGGTGACAGAATGAGCATGCGAAAACTCGTCGGTTACGATCTGAATGGCTGGTGCGACCGAGCGGCACGGAACTGGATAATCGGACCCGACGGCGAAGAAACTATTGGAAACGAAGAAGAGTTTGTCAGCGGTGCAGTCGTTCATCCTGCGGTCGTTCAGACTGGAGAGGGCAAGAACCTGAGATGGGTCGGAGGAGCGCAGGCCGCACTTGCCCCCCACGGCAGGGGCGGCGGCTGGGGCGATATCGGAGACCGCTCAAGGCGCCAGTCGGTGGCCGACCTGTTATCCTCAGAGGGTTCGCCCGCCGTCCAACTCGCAGCGGCACTGTCCGGCCTTGCTTTCGGAGCAAGGATTTGCGCAGTTTCGATCGACGACCATCCTGCACGTTCCGAATTTCTACAGGAGCGTTTGCTCGCCGCTATTGCAAAAGGTCGGCTGGGTCGAGGACTGCTTGTTTGGCGATCCGTCCTCGCGGTACTTGGTTGCCTTACCCAGAAGTCCCCGCTCTTTGCTGCCAGTCATGATCTTGTCGTCGGGGTCGTGGGACATGTCGCAGAGGGCTTCACTGTCCAGCGCCTGCGCATTCGGCGTGAAAGTGGCCACCGTAGGCAGATCTTTGCGCCAGAGAGACGGCGTCCAGCGGAACCGATCCCGTCATCGTTGGGGTACCAAGGCCTTGCCGACAAGGCGCGCAGGATTGTCGCTCAAGCCAACCCGGATCAACGGGGAAACTGGGTAGACCATGCGCAAACGCCCCATGCACTTGCACTTGGTTACGAACCGCTTCCGGAACTCTTGCGTACTGACCGTGGAGATTTCTTTCGGGTGACCGCGGCGAGCGCTTTGGACGCTGATTTCACCGATCTGCCCGAATCCCTCACCGAATGGGTCTCAGATTGTAATCTCTTGGTTTTCGAAAGCCTTGCGCAAGGCCAACTGCGCACATCACTGATATCTACGCTTTCTGTGCGATGTGGTTTTCCTATAATTGACCTTCCACCCGACATCGTGGCGCGTGGGGCCCTCGAGGCCGCACGGCGGCATGCCGAAGGCGAACCGGTCTATTTTGACTTCCTACCGCAAATCTCGACAATCGTGTGGGGCGACGATGGGCCCTCAAACTTTGATTTGATTGACGCCGATGCAACTCTTCCCGCCGGCCGGGTGTATCGATCGCCGCTGCCAGCGCGATTCGCGATCCAAGGGGGGCAATCCCAATTCTCCATCCATCTGCGCAAAGAGTTGGCGGACTGGCCAAGGAAAGCAGTCGTAGAGCTTGGCCAAAAGGTAGGATCGGCTACTCCAGTTGCGCTGAGCGTCGAGCAGGCTCCCGCCGCTGGCCGTGCGCAGTTGATCATTGAAGCGCCTGCACTGTCGCGGCAGTTCCTCGTCAACTGGGATAAGGCTGAAGAGATTCGTAAATCTTGGGACGAGGTGATTGCCGAACTCGACGTTTCGAATGCGACGATACCGGCACGAATGGTTCTTCCTTGCGGAATAGAACCTTGGGAAGACAGCCCAAGTGGACAAGGTTTGGCCAGCTTGCTTGAAGCGAACGTCGGTCGCAAATCGGTCGATTGGGACAGTCTTGCAAACAAGATGACACAGCGATCTCAGGGGCACTATTGCATTTCCAGCGACGGAGAAATTCCTGCAAGCATTTCACGCGATCTTGTTGCCAAACTGGACCATTTGACCGAGCGGGCCCTTACCCATGTTCAAGATCGGATCGCTGGAAGATTGGTGGATGACAATGAGTCGCTACGCTTCCTGACCTGGCAATTCCGCCGTGCACCTGAAATTGTTCAAGATATCTTGCTAACGACCTTCGAGGTACAAGCACTGCAAAGTCGGCCTGCCTTAATAACTCATCCAATGAGTTGGGTTCTCGTTTATCAAGGCTTTGGGCGGATCTGCCGCGATGAGCAGCATGAACGAGAAGCGTTTCGGCGAATGTTCCGACGAACAATAACGCAATGGTCGTATCGTCAAGAGACGGCAGCGGCAGCTTTCTTGTTGTCAAGGTCAGACACGGCACCTTTACTCTTGGATCGTGAAGACGTGGAAAAACTGGTTTCCCGGGTTCTTCTTGAGTTTGAGTCCGAGCTTGGTGGTAACTATACGAAATTCAACTATGCGCCTTTTCTGCTGGGTGGCCTGTTGAGGTGTCGTATCAAAGAACGGAACGCTCTCGTAGTGGGTGTCGACCCTCTGGCTGATAAGTTGCGCGCTGCCATTGAAAACACCCTTGCGGACTTCGAACGAAAAAGAAACCGGAATGTTACCTTCCTCAGAGCAGTGAACAGGTATGCACCGCTTATGCGTCAGCTGCTTGATGAACTCGAAGGGCACGGTGGCAATCCTAACTTGCTGATCGAGTTGTATGAAAGCTGAGTTCACCAATGCGCGGGATAGAAAATACCGTGAGCATTTTCGAATTGACCGCAGCAGAGGTAGTCCGGTGCGTCTGGGCGGTTTGTGGGTGACGTATGAGCGCTACCCGCATCGGCTACACTGACACCTTTCCTGCGTTTTCCGAATTATGGCAGCCAGCTCTCCGTTGTGGCATTTGAAAACGTTCTACGCTTCGGCCCCCGTGAAGAGTAAGCGGTGTCCCCTCACCATGGCACAATCGATGCCTCCGAGGGGCGTCAACCCCATCGCTTACGGTGAAGACGCAGGCTCTGGAACTGGAGATCGCACAACAAACAAGGCCGTCTCGGAAGATATCAGGCACATCAATCGAGAAGAAGCCGTCCTTGGTTCAAATCATCCTGCCGCGCGTTGCTGACAAGTGCGGATTCCATAATTGAAAGAAAGGATTCCCGACTTGTGAGGGCCTGCGCCAATAGGTTACGCCGCATCAAAGAGACAAAAAGCGCCACCGCGCCGGCCTGACAGTTGATGGATTTCTCTGGGTTAAATGCGATATCCGTGAAAGCATCATGTGCAAGGACGATCTCGGAAAGATCCGGGCGCTTCCTAAGAGCATTGAGATATATCCAGTCATAAAAGGCCGTCTGCGGCTCTATAGGCCAGTCCGTGCCAAAGAAGCGAAAGCCGATGAGCCGACCCGAATTTACGAGCCGCGGATCTCGCTTCGCTTCCAAGGGCGTCGCGTCGAGCAAGTCGCTGAAGGGCCCGCCCCCCGCGAAGACTTTGCTACCTTGAAACGCGCACTCAACTGCGATCTCCCGTTGGCGGGGTTTGGTGACAAACGTCAGGTTGAACGCGCTGAGAGCAACACCGGCTTCAGACTGGGCAAAGCGAGACACTTCCATGACCCGCAGATCGGGGTAGGCGGCGCGTGCGGCAGTATGGAGTTCAGCCAAGCTCTTCTTGCGTTGAGTTGCAGCCATGCCAGAGTGCCATTGAAAATTTACCAGTATAGTACGTACAAATGCCGGCCCTTCGACTTCCGCAATGTAAAGCGGCCTTACCGCCATAACTTACCTCCGCCCCTCAAGCATAGTTTGTCGTGACGCAAAAAGCCCTGACTGTGAACCGCAACTAAAGGTTTCTGCACCGACAACAAATTTTGAATGTTTTCGCATCGCTTCGGTCGTTTCAAATGCAATCGCTTCGATCAATTCCGGACCGATGCGCGACTTGACCATCACTTCTGCTTGCGGATCGGTTGGGTCACACGGCCTCAAATAGTCAGGCCTCGGGCTCGATACGAAGAGCCGTTCCAGCGCGGCTGCACCTCTGAGGTCCTCTTCATCCATATGGAGAACACGTGCGTCTGCTGCGTTATGCGTCGTGAATACGCAATCGAGCGTCCACAGTATCTCTTTCTTCAGCAGAAGCACCACCCATTGGCAATCTGCGTCCTCCGCACGGTACTTGTAGAACATACTGAAATTCGGGAACGCGATGGAGGTTGAGATACGATCCAGTCGGCGGTCAAGCCTCAGGCCATCGGTTTTCGGTTGGTCAACGCCCGTTGATTGCGCCATCGCTCGCGACAACAGCCCATGCTGAAGGATGCTCTGAAGGTTCTCAGCACGGGTAAAATGAGTCAAATGGGGAATAGCCCGCTCTTTGACGATATTTCTTATCGCGGCGACCTCCGTATTTGTCAGATATACCGCGCCGCTCGCCGCAGACAGAGCAGAAGGGGCAGATAAATCGGCCGACTCGCTTGTTGGCAAACGGGAAGAAGACGGCAAATCTCCCGACGATGCGTCATCGATCCGGCCGGTTTCCTTCGGCACAACCGTGGACGCCTGCCGACGCGAGAGCAAAGGCGACACCGTTGAACTCTGCATGCTGCCATCCAGATCTTGGCGAGTCACCGCTATCGGCTGGTGGGTTTTCGATATGTCTGTGTGTCGCCTCGCGGTATCCGGTTTCGCTGGGATACCGAGCAAGTCGCGTAGCACCTTGGCTTCCTCTTCCAACCGAGACGTAAGTGTTCGGTCCCCTTTTTTTTGGTCAGCAGCTTTCAAATAATTGTTCTGTCTAATCTTCGCATACGCGTCCTCCAGCAAGCCGAGGTGTGCGGTCACCGCTTCTTTAGCCCAAGAAAGTTGAATTGGGTCAGACGGCCACGAAATCGTGCGCGGCGCATTAGGTAATTTTATTGGCTGCGCCACCTCAAGACCTGACTCTTCCAGTCTTTTTCTTACAATATCTTGGATTTCACGAAATTGCGGATCTGAGCCGCATTTCTTTTCAAGTTCAGCCTGTGATTCAAGCTCACGCATTATGACTTTAAGAGCGATCCTTTGATCAGAAAACTGCTTTTCAAATTCGATTCGGAATACTGTCTTGTCACGGTAGGCTTTTGCCGCCTCATTGAGTTTCTTTGCGCCGACTTCCATTTCATGCCAAATACTCGGCGCGGGTGTAAGCTGATTGATCCCTTCTGGGTTCCTCGCAATATGAGGTGAAAGCGATGCCGCACCCGGTTCCCGCAAGGGCGTCTCAGTTTTAATCGTTGCATTTACGGGCTTAGACTTGAGATGGCTTGGCTTTGCAAGCAAGGCAACTGGGAACCAAATCGTCACAAGCTGGAGTAAAATCAACGGGCCGATCACCAGCATAACGAATGTCCAAACGGTCCAGAACAGGCCGAGTTTCACCATAGTGGACGACGAGAAAAGACGGGCAACGACCATGGTCACCAGAATAAAAACCTGCCACCCCAGAATTGCTCCCGTCATAGTCCCATCACTCGTTTCTTCTTCGCATTAGCCTAACTTAAAGAAGCATTGCTCCGCTATGAAGCCGTTTTGGGTCAAACTTGCGCTCTTCTTCGGCGTGGGCGTTTTTCAGGTCACCGTTACAGAACCTTCGGGAGAACGAAAACCGCCAGCGCCGTTGCCTGAGTCTCCCTACGAAGCCTAACATGGTACCAGCGTCCGCGAGTTGTGCATAGGTGATGCGCGCGGAGGGGCAGCCCCAACCCGATCATCCGTAAGCGCCGCCTGAACCCCACCTTCCCGTCTTTGTCTTAATTGCCTGATTGGAGTTTGACGTTGAAAGGACGTAGTTTCTCCATGGATTCTGAAATAGAGGTTCTCTCGACTGGCGGCCGCAGCCGGTGGAACCTTAAGTGGCCGGACGAGAAGAAACGCGGGTTGTTGCAGAGACGCTGAAGCCGGGCGCATCGGTGACCGATGTGGCGAGGCGGCCGGGTTTGAACGGGCGGGCGGATTGCTGAACCGCCGTTCGAACAACAGCTTGGCGGATCGAAGTGATCCTTCATTGACAACACGGTACGCTTGGACAGGCCTCTTGAAACTGGGCACAAGATGGCGCACACTTTGCGACACAAAGCCAGAGTCACTGGCAGAGTCAGCCGCCACGTGGTTGATTTCATAGGGTGAAATCGGAAATCTGGCGCCCCTACCGCCGGAGCCAACAATCCAGCAAAGCGTTGATTTCCTTCGGGAAATATTGAGCACCTCGCGGGGTTCAAGGCGTTTTGCACAAGGCGTTGCACAAGGCTTGTCACAAAGCCCTGCGCCGCCCCCGGCAAGAACAGCGCCAGCCCGTGCCCGCCAGACAGCACCTCCAACCCGGAGGAAGTCGACATGTCGCGCACACAGCCCCATCTCGAAGAGCGCAAGGCTGGCCTCTATTGGCGCAGGCGCGTTCCCGGGCATGCAAAAAATCGCTTCATACCCGATTTTTTCTGTTTCCCCCTCGGTACCAGGTCCCGTGCAGAAGCCGCAGGTGTCGCGCATCGGGTAATCTCGAATACCCACCCCACCAACCTCGAAAGAAGGTTCTGGTAGGGCTGGCCTTGTTCCGTCCCTTGCCCCGGAAACAGAAACGGATTTTCTTCGTCCCCGGGCAGCAGAGCAAGTGGCCGTACGACAGTCAGATAATCCTGGAGCAGACGACTGGCCTCGACCGAGAGTTCGAGGTCAAGATCGGGATAGCGCTCTCCCCGCATTTTGACGGAGGTCGATGGCACCACGATCGTCGCGCGTTTTCCGGTCCAGCGGATCCAGTCGAGTCTGATTCCGATCACATTGGCACTTCGGGGCGCGCGGGCGAGAAGGATGTCATGCGCAAGCGCGCACATGACGTCCCGGCGTTCCTCGAGATCGTATTTCTCGACGGGCTTTGTGGAATTCACGCGCTTCGCGACAGCACGTCGTTGGTCCGATCTTGACTTCACATCGATCAGAATCCGGTCCGCGACGCCGATGAAGAGACTGATCCGATCACCCGCGAATTCGCGGAGTTTCGCGATATTGCGTTCCGACATGCCGCCCGCGCTTTCGGCAGTTACCATGCCGAGGAGGAATTCACCGAAACGGTCTGGCGTTTTGCCCCAAAAGCCGCCGCCGTTGCCCGCGACTTCATGTTCCACCCGCTGCAATCGGTGACGGACGAGGAAGACGGCAGCCTGATCGTGCGCTTCCACGCCTCGGGGCATCTGGAAATGGCATGGCACCTCTACCTTTGGGGTGACGCGGTCGAGGTGTTGGCCCCCGACCGCCTGCGTGAGATGGTGGCAGGCTTTCAGCGCGGGGATTTCCCCGCGCTGCCCTGAGGTCAGGCCCCGCGCGTTGCGCGGAGCACGCCCGACGAAGACTGGTCCCACAGGCGCAGATGCCCCCAGTCTCCCACCGACAGGTCCTTGAAGACCTGTCTAACGAAGCGCCGCGCAAGTCGGTCATCGATCAGATCGGCGATCAAGGCCAACACCACGGCTTCCGGCGGCACGCCCAAGGCCGATGCAAAGCGCCAGATCTCGCCCGAACCGGCCATCCCGGCCACCGCGTCTTGCTGTGCCCTGTCCAGTTTGTCGATCTCGCCTGCCAGGAAATCCGGGCAGAGCGCATCCCAGCGCAGGCCAGCGAACATCTGCCGCAGGGCTTCGGGCGGAATATCCCTGCGGAAACTGCCGACATCCTCATTCAAACCGGCCCTGACATCGAAATCGAGCATCACACTCATCTTGGAAGTGCGTGGCATGGCTCGGTAACTGGGCTCCGCATATGATGCGGAATAGGCTGACATTCCCACACCGGCCCGGATACCTCCGCCATGGCGTGCCGCCATCAAAGGCACCTTGCGCTGTTGCGCCATGCCTTCGACGACTTCACCTGCCTCGTCCACCAGAACCAGACTGGTGCGATGTGTGCAAAGCCCATGTGCCCGCGCCCAATCGTCTGCGGCGTCAGCCCCCAGCAAAGGCAAAGCCAAGGCCGCCGCATAGCGCCCGACCGCATCGGCCCCGCGCAACTCCATCGCCGCCGACCAGTCCGCGATGATCTCGACCCCACCGCGCAGCGCCATCACGCGTTCTGGCTGACCCGCAACGACCGCACCCTCCACGGCCCCACCGCGGTGGCGCAGGGCGGCGAAGGCCAGCGACAGGCTCGCCGCCACATCATCGCCCGCAGCGTAGAACACCTGCCCGCCGGTCATCGCGCAGAGCTGCCCGATGTTCGCGTCCAAGCTGGCCGAGCCGACAAGGATCGCCGATATCCGTGCCTTCGAACCGGCCAGCGCATCGACCGTTGCCGACCAGGTCTGCCCGTCTGTCAGCACGAGAATATCCCGCGCCCCGGCGTGCAACGCCGCGTTGACCGCGCCGTCGAGGACCGTCCCGCCCGACGGCTTTTTCAGCTTCGTCACCAGTCGCGCCGCTGCAGGCCCGGTCTCGACCCCGAGTTCGCCGCAGTCGCTGGCGAACTCCCACAGAGCGATCCGGTCCGCCCCGCGCAGCCGTCCCAACTCCAGCCGCAAACCGTCGCGGATCGCCTCCCACACGGTCAACCCGCGCGGCCCCGCAGCATGCGATCCGGTTGAGCCCGAATGATCGACCAGCACCGCCAGATCCAGCGTCCCCGACCCCGCCGCCACCGGCCGCAGATCGACGCGAACCTGCCGCCCGTCCGCCGCCACGCCCTGACGCACCCCAAACCGCCCGCCCTGCACCACGATCTCGACCGCCGCATCCAGCGTGATCCGCTGCGTGCCGGTCGCCACGCGCCCTGCGAGCAACACCTGCCCCACATCCGCAATCACAGTCAGACCGGCCTCGTGCCGCACATGCGCGCTCGTCACCAGATCGTCGACCGGAGCCAGCGGAGACGCCCCGTAAAGCTGCCCCACCGTCACCGGTATCCGCAGGAACGGCCCCGACGCTCCCGCCGACAACGGCACCACCGTCTCGATCTCGACCGTCACCTCGCAGCCCGCGCCCAGATTGCCGACCGACAGCCCATGCACCCCGCGCAACACCTCCTCGTGCAGCACGGCCAGCTTGCCCTCGTCCAGCGCGGCCTCGTAATCCTCCCGCGCCTCGGCTTTCGGCTTGGCAACCGCCACCAGCACGCGGCCATCCACCAGCGCCCTGACCCCCGTCACTACGGCATCGAACCCCACCGGCATCGTCAAGATCGCCTCGATGGGCCGATCTTCCGCATTCACGAACCGCCGCGAGGTCCGCACCACCGCCAAGCCTGCCACGATCTCGACCGTAATATCAGTCGCCACCAGAGGCACCGGCGCGGGCTTCCCTCCCGCAAACACCGTCAACCCGTCGTGGATCGTTTCCAATGCATGACCGAAAGCCGTAACGCTCATTCCCTATCCCCTTGCAACATAAGCCCGCAGCGCCGCTTCGGCCGCGCCCAGAACCGCTTCGATGTCGATCGCCTCCGGGGAAATTCCCGGATCCACCCGCAATTCAACGCCCCCCGCCTGAAGGATCGGCACGGCATCGTCGAAGGCCATCAGGACCTTGATCGAGCCGGGCTTCATCCCCATCCGGTGCAGCGCCAGATACCGCTGGCCCTTCAGGACATGCGTCTCGTCATAGCCATCCGCGGCGCGCCCCGTCTTTGCCGCCGGGGGCAATATCCCCTCGGCGATCAGAAAGCGGATCTGGCGCGCCGGAACGCCAAGACGTTCGGCAAGGTCATTCAAGGTCATGTCGGGCTCCAACGAGACATAAAATGTGTCGCGTTTATTAGCCTGTCAAGAGAACGTGACAAAATTCTTGTCTTGATCGCGAAGCCCGCGCAAGTCCTAACTAAGCGGACGGGGCGACAGATTCTGGCACCCCCGTAATCTATTCATTAACCAAGGGCAGATTCGGCCCGCAGATTTGCCCCGCGTCACAGTCATTTCAGGAGGCGACCTTGCCCCCCTTCCGCTTTATCCATTCCGCCGACCTCCACCTTGGCCGCCGTTTCGGCAGCATGCCCGAAGACCTGCGAGGCCGTCTGGTCGAGGCGCGGCACAACGCCATCAACGACCTCGTCACCGCCGCGCAATTCCACGAGGCGAACCATATCCTGATCGCGGGCGATCTGTTCGACAGCGAAACCCCGACCGATCCTGTCTGGCGTCAGGCGCTTGCCGCGATGGGTGCGAACCCCGCGCATCACTGGTGGATCATCCCCGGCAACCACGACAGCCTTGCCGCGGAATCGCTCTGGTCCCGCTTTCGTGAACAGGCACCCGCCAACGTGCATCTCCTTGACGATGTCGAACCCGTGGAGATCGCGCCGAACGTGTTCCTGCTGCCGGCCCCCCTGCCCCGCCGCTATCCGGGCCGCGACCTTACGGCGCATATGCCGGGCTGCGAGACGGACCCCCGCGCCTTCCGTATCGGCCTTGCCCACGGCTCGGTCCAGAACTTCTCGGAAGAAGGCGCGCGCGCCGAAGACACCATCCCGCCCGACCGCGCCGCCTCTGCGCGGCTGGACTATCTCGCGCTCGGCGACTGGCACGGGCATGTCCGCGTGGGCGAGAGAACCTGGTATTCCGGCACACCGGAACGCGACGCCTTCACCCATGACGGGCGGGGCACCTGCATCTGCGTCACCCTCACCACCCCCGGCGCGCCACCGCAGGTCGAAACCTTTCCGATGGGCCGCTTCGACTGGAGCGACGAGATCCTTCCCCTCGTCCCCGAACAGAATGCCGCCGCCGCGCTTGCAGCGCTTCTGCCGCCAGACCGCGCCGCCCGCCGTGACCACCTGATGCGCATCCGCGCCACGGGCCGCGCAACCCTCGCGCAGCAGGCAGCGCTTGGCGAAGCCGCACGCGAGGTTGCCGCCGACTTCGCCTTCTTCGACCTCGACCTTTCGGCCCTCGCCACCGAGATCGAAGCCGCCGACCTCGATGACATCGACCGCGCCGGTGCCCTGCGCCTCGCGGCAGACCGCCTGCGCGATCGCGCCACAGACCCGGCGCTCGACGGTGACACCCGCCGCACTTCCGCCGCCGCCCTCAACCGCCTTTACGGCTATCTGCGCGAGGATCGGGAATGAGACTCCTTTCCATCGAACTCTCCGATGTCCGCCGCTTCGTCGATCCCGTCCGCATCGACGGCATCGGCACCGGACTCAACGTGCTGTGCGCGCCCAACGAATTCGGCAAATCCACCCTGTTCGACGCGCTGCAAGCCCTGTTCTTCCAGCCCCACCGCTCCGCCTCGCGCGAGGTGAAGGCACTTCGCCCGCATGTCGGCGGCTCGCCCTGCGTCACGGTCGAGGTCGAGCTTCCGACAGGCCGCCATACCTTGTCCAAGCGCTGGCTCGGCAAGGCGCAAGCCAGCGTCCACAGGAACGGCACGCTGATCCATCAGTCGGACGATGCCGAAGCCTTCATCGCCTCGCTGGTCCATGCCGAAGGCGAAGGCGGTCCCGCGGGCCTTCTCTGGGTGCGCCAGGGGCTGACGCGGCTCGAAGGCGACACCGACAGCACGCGGGACCGTGAAATCGCCAAGGCCGCCCGCCGCAACCTCATAACCTCGGTCACGGGCGAGGTCGAAGCCCTCACCGGCGGTCGCCGCATGGACATGGCCTTGGCCCGCGCACGCGACGAACTGGCCCGTTACGTCTCGGCCGCCACGGGCAAGCCCGTAAAAAACGGTCCCCTCGGCGAGGCCGAGACACGCGTCGCCACGCTGACCGCCGAAAAGGCACAACTCGAAGCGACGGCACGCCAACTGACTTCGGCCCTGTCCCGCCGCCGCGAGGTGGCAAAGACCCTTGCCGACCTCACCGCGCCCGAAGCCGCCGAAATGCGCCAGACCCGCCTCGACGAAGCCATCCGCCGAAGCGAAGACGCCCGCCGCCATGCCGACGCCCTCGCCACCTCGGCCATCGCCCTGCACAGCGCGGAACTCGCGCATACCACCGTGTCCGAACGCCTCTCCGCCTTTCACGGCGCCCGCACCGCGCATGCCAAGGCCGCGACCGATCTCGCAGCGGGCCAGAGCCATGCGGCCGTGGCACGACAGGCGACAGCGCATGCCGAAGCGGCACTTGCGCCCTGCGCCCCAGCCCTCGTCACCGCACGTGCTGCCAAGATTGCCGCCGACGGCCTCCTCGCCGAAGCCAACAGGGCCGAGGCTGCGAAAACTGCGGCCGCACGCCGTGCCGACCTTGCCGCCCGCCTTGCCAAAGCCCGCGCGGTGATCGCCGACCGTGCGCCCCTTGCCAAAGCGGCAACGACCGGACCCGTTCCGAAAGACATCGACCGTCTGCTCGGCCTGTCCCAGACCGTCGCCCTCGAACGCGCCCTGCGCGACCGCAGCGCGCCGCAGATCACCTTTCACCACTCCGGCCCCGCCCGCGTCATGACGGGCGGCTCGGCAGTGCCCGAAATCCCGCTTCCCGTCCTGACTGAAACCCGCTTCGACATGCCCGGCCTGGGCCACTTCGTCCTGAAACCCGCCGCGGCGCATGACAGCAGCGCCCTCGACCGCGCCGAAGCCGACCTTGCCGCCGCCCTGTCCGGCCTTGGCCTGCCCGATCTCGCCACCGCACAATCCGCAGCCGCCTTGCGTGCCACCGCCGCTGCCGCCCTTCGCGACATGGACGCGACCCTTGCCAGCCTTGCCCCGCAAGGCGTCGCATCGCTTGAAGCCGAGCTTGCGGCCCTGCCCGAAACGACTCCATTCCGCGCCGACCTGCCCTCCATCGCCGAAGCACAAATGACTGCGGATCACGCGAATATCGCCCTGCAATCCGCTGAATCCGCTCATGAAACCGCCCGCACCGAAGCCGAACGCCTGCGCAATGCCGAAGTGCGTGCAACCGTGGCCGCCGATGGCCTTGCAGCGGCGCTCGCACAGGCGGAAACCGCGCTTGCAGCCTATGGACCCGATCCCGAAACCACGCTTGCCCCGCAACTCGCCGCTGCGACGACGACCCTTGCCGCCGCGCGCGCCAGCCATGCCGGACTTGCCGCCGCGGCGCCCGACCTGACCGCCGCCCAAGCGGCCCTCGCCCGCGCACACTCCATCGTCGATGCCGCGAATGCCGATATCCAGCGCCTGCAAACCGAACGGGCCGAACTCGACCTTCTCGTGACCCTGCGCTCGGGCGAAGGGGTTATGGAAGATCTTGCCGACACCGACACCCGCCTTGCAGGCGCAAGGGAAACCCTCGCCTCCATCGCTTTCGAAGTTGCCGTGCTCAGGGAACTGGCATCCACCCTCGAGGCCGCCCGCAACGAGGCCCGCGACCGCTACTTCGAACCCGTCCTTGCCGAGTTGCGCCCCCTTCTGCGCATCCTCTGGCCTGACGCCGAATTGCGCTTCGACGGGGAAAGCCTGCTTCCCACCGCACTCGTCCGCGACGGGCGCGAGGAACCGCTCTCGATCCTCTCGGGCGGCACGCAGGAACAGATCGCCCTCCTCGTGCGGCTCGCCTTCGCCCGCCTTCTGGCGGCCAAGGGCCGCCATGCGCCGATCATCTTCGACGATGCGCTGGTCTACACCGACGACGACCGTATCGAAAAGATGTTCGACGCCTTGCACGCGCAGGCGGCCGGCCAACAGATCATCGTGCTGAGTTGCCGCCAAAGGGCGTTCCGTGATCTTGGCGGAACCACCTTGCACCTTGCTCCGCGATAGCCTGCGCCGCGTCTTGCCGGTCGACAGGCCAGACGATGCCCGCTACGCTTTCGGGTGACAAAATCCGGCAGGCCCCGCGATGTCCTTCTCCAAGGCGCAAGACCTCATCCGCCTCGCACAAATCGCCTCGGCCCGTCGACAGGGCATTTCGCTCGAGGAAATCGCACGGGAATTCGGCGTCTCCCACCGCACGGCGCAGCGCATGACCGAAGCGCTCGAAGCCACCTTCGCCACCGTCGAGGCCAACGACGGCCCCGACCGCAAGCGGCGCTGGCGACTGGCCGACCCGCAGCTTGACCGTCTGCAACTGCGCAACGAAACCGGCATCGAGGCGCTGGAAATCGCCGCCCGCCATGCTGCCGCCGAAAGTCGCCTGCGCCATGCCAAGGCACTTTCCGACCTGCGGCAGGGTCTGCTCGACCGCCTTCCCGCCCGCAATGCCGCACGGCTCGAAGCCGATGCCGAAGCCGTCCTGACCGCGATGGCCGAAGTCACCCGCCCCGGCCCGAAAGTGCGGATCAATCCCGACATCCTCGACGCGATCATCGAAGCCCTGCGCGGCCCGTTCCGGCTTCGTGTCCGCTACGGAACGCCGGACGCGCCGTCACGCATTCTCGAACCGCACGGGGTGCTTCTCGGGCACCGGACCTATCTCGCCGCCCGCGACCCCGCAAAATCCGACGAGATACGCAATTTCCGCATCGACCTGATCCACGCCGCCGAACCGCTCGACGAAAGCTTCGCCCTGCAAGAGGGCTTCACCCTTGCCGATTACGCCGCACGCTCCTTCGGCGTCTGGCAAGACCCCGACCAATATGGCGAGGTGGTCTGGCGCTTCGCCCCCGAAGCCGCCGAACGCGCGGCGGGATTCAGCTTTCACCGCGACCAGCGGCTGGAGCTTCTGGACGACGGCAGCCTGATCGTCCGCTTCCATGCGGCGGGCTGGCTCGAGATGGTCTGGCACCTCTATCAATGGGGCGACAAGGTCGAGGTGCTTTTTCCCGAACCCCTCCGCCAGATGGTCGCAAACCACCGCCGCGCCGATTTTTCCGCCCTGCCCTGACAGACCGCCACGGTCAGCAGGCCATTGCCGATTCCCGCTCTTTGATCTTGGCGGAGCGCAACCCTGACGGGATTGAAACTCCGCATTAAAACACCCAAACGCGATCCCTGTGGACCAAAGCGCCAAATCGTCAACAATGCAGCGCCATTGTTCCCTTTTTCCATGTCCGGGAAAAATCCGGATTTAATCGCATCATTTCATTAACTTATATTAATTCCCGGTCGAAACCAACGCAACTCCGCCCACTTGGACGAACGACTTTCGATTAACCAATATTGACAAAAGTATGGCCCATCTCCGACTAAAGTGTGGAGGAATTGATTAACCGGGGATTTTCCAAATGGCATTGACGACGGGCACCACCGCGAACGACACCCTTGTCGGCGGAGCGGGCGAAGATCTGCTTTCGGGTGGCGAGGGCAACGATTTCCTCAACGGTGGCGCGGGCAGCGACTCGCTCTTCGGGGGCAGCGGTGCCGACAGCCTGAACGGCGGTTCCGGCGCGGATTACCTCGATGGGGGATCGGGCACGGATACGCTTTCGGGCGGCTCGGGTGCCGATACCCTCGTCTTCAGCGCATGGGAAAACCAGTACGGTTCCACCGGCACGGTGTTTTCCAGCTACGACCTTTATGACGGAGGCAACGGAAATGTTGCCAAGGGCACGGCCGAAATCGACAAACTCGTCATCAATCTGAGCGAAGCGCAGATGAATGACGCAGCCTTCCTTGCCGCATTCGAAGCCGACATCGCCCGTTTCAAGCTGTTCATCGCGGCGAACACCAACGCGAACACCGGACAGGCCGGTACGGCAGTCTTCACCTTCTCGACCATCAACCTCAAGGTATCGGGAATCGAGCAAGTTTCCTTCCAGCTCGACCCCCGCAACCCGGACGACATCACCCTGTCCGCCTCTACGGTCGACGAAAACACCGATGGCGCCGTGATCGGCACCCTGACCACAGTTGAAACCGATGGCGGCACCGGCCCCTACTCCTATGTCGTGGATGACGCCCGCTTCGAAGTCACATCCGCTGGCGTGCTCAAGCTCAAATCCGGCATCACCCTGGATTACGAGACCGAGCAATCCGTCGCCATCAAAGTCACCGTGACCGATCCCGACGGGCTGACCCATACCGAAAGCCTGACCGTCAACGTCACCGACATCAACGAAGCCCCCGTTTTCGCCAATGACACAGGCTCTGCCACCATCGCCGAAACCGCGACCGTGGGCACCACCGTCGGCACCTTCGCCGCGACCGATCCCGA
>JAIXZW010000007.1 GCA_027489375.1 Paracoccaceae bacterium
CGCTTGTGCGGCGGAACCTGGTTGATCGGACGACCGTCCAGCAAAATCTCGCCATTCGTCGCCGTCTCGAACCCCGCCAGCATCATGAGGCACGTCGTCTTCCCAGACCCCGAAGGCCCCAGCATCGTCAAAAACTCGCCCTTCCCGATCGAAAGGTTCAAGTCCTTCACGACAAGCGATACGCCGTCATAGCTCTTCTGGACGTGGTCGAAAACGACGAACGAGTCGTTAGTGGCAGCCACCATAGTCTCCCCGGTTATTCCTCAGGCGGTGCATGGCCCGCTCTTGTTGATGATGACTAAAGCCAATGCCCATGATCAATGCAACCGGCTTGTCGCAAATTTGGGCTTGCCATCTTCAATGCGGGAAAAACGGTCAGTTTACGCCCGTTTCGCCACTCGAAACGGCATCCCGCAGCTTTCCGACAGGAAAATCTCCTGTTCCGGTGCCAAAAACGACACCTCCGCCCGCTGCGGCGCGGCACGGTTAGCGGTAACGCGCCAAGGTGCTGAAACGAAACAGGAAAAACCAAAAGGCCCCGCGTCGCCGCGGGGCCTTTTTGCACTGCCTTTAAGGCAGGTGGTGCGGATGAAAGGACTCGAACCTTCACGGGTGTTACCCCACAGCGACCTCAACGCTGCGCGTCTACCAATTCCGCCACATCCGCACGATCTGGCTTGGTGGCGGGTGTTTAGCGAAGCGTTTCGGGGAAGGAAAGAGGAAAAAACGGCCCCGCCGCCTCTTTCTTTCCGTCCCCCGCTGCGGCCCCGCGCCGCCTCGCACTCGCATCGGTTCCGCGCTAAGTTGCGGGCGACGCGACACACCGCACAGCCCTGCGCAAAGGCCCAGACCTTGACCGAATGGACCACCCTCCCCGGCCTCAGCCCCTATCTTCCCACCCTCGCCGCGATGGAAGCGCGGGTCGAGGCGATCCATGCCGGCACCGCGCCGGAAGCCGTCTGGCTGCTCGAACACCCGCCGCTCTACACCGCAGGCACCTCGGCCAAGCCTGCCGACCTCGTCCAGCCCGACCGTTTCCCCGTGTTCGAAACGGGGCGCGGCGGGCAATACACCTATCACGGTCCGGGCCAGCGGGTGATCTACACCATGCTCGATGTGGGCAACCGTGGCCGCGACGTGCGCTGCTTCGTGCGGGCGCTGGAGAACTGGGTCATCGCCACCCTCGCCGAATTCAACGTCAAGGGAGAGATTCGCACCGGCCGCGTCGGCGTCTGGGTCACGGTCCCCGACCGCGCCCCCAATCCCGACGGCTCCCCGTATGAGGCGAAGATCGCCGCCATCGGCATCAAGCTGCGACGCTGGGTCAGCTTCCACGGCATCTCGATCAACGTCGAACCGGACCTCACGCATTTCAACGGCATCGTCCCCTGCGGCATCTCGGACTATGGCGTGACCAGCCTTGTCGATCTCGGCCTGCCCGTCACCTTTGCCGATCTCGACGCGGCCCTCGCGGCCACCTTCCCCCGCTTCTTTCCCGAAGGCGGCGGCATCAACCCGTCCTGCGCGATCTGACGCGACAGTCCAAGGGCGCAGGGAACCTGCGACCACAAGGCGGCTTGTAGAGTGTCCGCGCCGCGACCACCTTGATCGCCGAGGCGCAGTCAGGCACTGCCACCGCCGCAAGCAAAGGAACACCAGATGACGAAATCCCTTCCCGCAGCCCTCGCCCTCTCGCTCATCGCCGTTCCCGCCTTCGCGGCGGGCGATGCGGCCAAGGGCGAGAACGAGTTCAAGAAATGCAAGGCCTGCCATTCCATCATCGGAACGGATGGCGCGGAAATCCAGAAGGGCGGCAAGACCGGCCCGAACCTCTACGGCGTGATCGGGCGCAAGGTCGCCTCGGAAGACTTCGCCTATGGCGAGTCGATCATGGCCGTCGGCGCGACAGGCGCGGTCTGGACGGAAGAAGAGCTTGCCGCCTATGTCGCCAATCCGGCCGATTGGCTGAAGGCCAAGCTCGACGATCCCGCGGCGAAATCGAAGATGAGCTTCAAGCTCGCCAAGGGCGGCGAGGACGTGGCAGCCTATCTCGCCTCGGTCGCCCCCGCTGCGGCACCCTGACAACCCCACCGGTCGGGCGTGGGGCGGATAGGCGTCGGGCGGGATAGCGGCGGCGACTCGGCGGCACGGCGCGGGCAAAGCCGGCAAAGGGCGCGCCCGTCACCTTGCCCGCCCGCCCGACCGCCCCCGCCCCCTGCCCCCGACCCTGCCCCCGCCCCTGCCCCCGACCCTGCCCCCGACCCTGCCCGCGACGCTTGGTCGCCCCGTAAAAACCCGGCACCTCCGCCTTTTGTTGATCTGCGTCAAAGTCAGTCATTGCCCCGCGACGGCAGCGCGATTAAACACGCCCCCATAAGGGAACCAGTGTCGGGCCTCGAATGCCCGGCCTTTTACTGAACAGAATCGGGAGACGCCAATGGCGGACGCAGCCATTCATGGCCACGGCCATGACGAGCGGGGGTTCTTCACCCGCTGGTTCATGTCGACGAACCACAAGGACATCGGGATCCTCTATCTCTTCACCGGCGGTCTCGTCGGTCTGATCTCGGTCATCTTCACCGTCTACATGCGGATGGAGCTGATGCACCCCGGCGTGCAATACATGTGTCAGGAAGGCATGCGCTTCGTCGCCGATGCCGCCGCGACCTGCACGCCCAACGGCCACATCTGGAACGTGACGATCACCGCCCACGGCATCCTGATGATGTTCTTCGTGGTGATTCCGGCGCTGTTCGGGGGCTTCGGCAACTACTTCATGCCGCTCCAGATCGGCGCGCCGGACATGGCCTTCCCGCGGATGAACAACCTGTCCTACTGGCTTTACGTCGCGGGCACCTCGCTTGCCGTGGCGTCGCTCTTCGCCCCGGGTGGCGGTGGTGATCTCGGCACCGGCGCAGGCGTGGGCTGGGTGCTTTACCCGCCGCTGTCGACCACCGCCGAAGGCGGCTATGCGATGGACCTCGCCATTTTCGCCGTCCACCTGTCGGGTGCGTCGTCGATCCTTGGTGCGATCAACATCATCACGACCTTCCTGAACATGCGCGCGCCGGGCATGACCATGCACAAGGTGCCGCTGTTTGCCTGGTCGATCTTCATCACCGCATGGCTGATCCTGCTGGCCCTTCCGGTTCTGGCCGGTGCCATCACCATGCTGCTGACCGACCGCAACTTCGGGACGACCTTCTTCTCGCCCGCCGGTGGCGGCGACCCGATCCTCTACCAGCACATCCTGTGGTTCTTCGGCCACCCCGAGGTGTACATCATCGTGCTGCCGGCCTTCGGCATCATCAGCCAGGTCATCGCGACCTTCTCGCGCAAGCCGATCTTCGGCTACCTGCCGATGGTCTATGCGATGGTCGCCATCGGTGTTCTGGGCTTCGTCGTCTGGGCGCACCACATGTACACCGTGGGCATGTCGCTGACGCAGCAGTCCTACTTCATGCTGGCCACGATGGTCATCGCGGTGCCGACCGGCATCAAGGTGTTCTCGTGGATCGCGACGATGTGGGGCGGCTCGATCGAGTTCAAGACGCCAATGCTCTGGGCCTTCGGCTTCCTGTTCCTCTTCACCGTCGGCGGCGTCACGGGCATCGTGCTGTCGCAGGCGGGCGTGGACCGCGCCTATCACGACACCTATTACGTCGTGGCGCACTTCCACTACGTGATGTCGCTCGGTGCCGTGTTCGGCATCTTCGCCGGCATCTACTTCTGGATCGGCAAGATGTCGGGCCGGCAGTATCCGGAATGGGCAGGCAAGCTGCACTTCTGGATGATGTTCATCGGCTCGAACCTGACCTTCTTCCCGCAGCACTTCCTTGGCCGTCAGGGCATGCCGCGCCGCTACATCGACTACCCCGAGGCTTTCGCCTACTGGAACTGGTTCTCGTCGATCGGCGCCTTCGTCGCCTTCGCCTCCTTCGTGTTCTTCATCGGCATCGTGTTCTACACCCTGTTCTTCGGCCGCAAAGTCACCGAGAACAACTACTGGAACGAATATGCCGACACGCTGGAATGGACCCTGCCCTCGCCGCCGCCGGAGCATACCTTCGAGCAGCTGCCCAAGCAGTCCGACTGGGACAAGGGCCACGCCCACTGAGGCAACGCATTGAGTGGAAGGCCCCGGAGCGATCCGGGGCCTTTTGCATTTGACGGGGAGGCCATGCGTTCAAGCTTCATCGGCCTCCCCTCCACCCCGTTCCCCTGCAAGGGGGGAGGCGAGCACAAACCCAGACCGCCCGGATAGCACCTGCCGAACCATGCCCTACGAATGGCTTCCCGCCACCGCCGAGACACCCGAACGCCTGCACCTCTGGCCCTACCGCTCGCTGCCGCGGCGGGGGTTCGTGGGGTTCATCGCGGCAACCTGCGCGCTGATCGCGCTGCCGATGCTGACGGTGATCGGCTCACCCGTGCTGTGGGGGTTGCTGCCGTTCTTCGTGCTGGCGGTGGGAGGGATCTGGTTCGCGCTGTCGAAATCCTACCGCGATGCCGAGATCGTCGAGGATCTGACCTTTCACCCCGACCGTCTGACGCTGACGCGGCACGGCCCCCGCGGGGCGCGGCAGGCGTGGGAGGCGAACCCATATTGGGTGCGCCTGACGCTGCACGCCTCGGGCGGGCCGGTGCCGAATTACCTGACGCTCAAGGGGGACGGGCGCGAGGTGGAGTTGGGGGCGTTCCTGTCCGAAGAGGAGCGCGTTTCCCTGAAGGCCGAAGTGCAGCGCGCTTTGGACGGGTTGCGCTAGGCGTCACCTCGAACCGCCCCCCACCCCATCCCTGGGGGAGGGGGGCGCTTTGGCGGCTGGCGCGGTTGCAGGTGGCTGAGGTTGATGAGGGGGGCCGTCTGCCCCCCTCGCCGCCCTTGGCGGCTCACCCCCCGAGAGTATTTGGGCCAAGGTGAAGCAGCAGGTGCGGCTGTGCGTCTTTCACATTCGCCCAAACATCCTCGGGGGGCGAGCCGAAAGCGAGGGGGGGCCGAGGTCCCCCTTATTCAACGCAAAAAGCGTGCTTGCGCCACGGGGCGGCTTGGCCGGATCAGCCGAGCAGGTCTTTGACCTTGGGACCCACGGCGCCGAAATCCATCTGGCCGGTGTATTTGCCCTTGAGCACGGCCATGACGCGGCCCATGTCGCGGATGCTGGTGGCACCGGCTTCGGCGATGGCGGCGGTGACGGCGGCTTCGACCTCGGCCGCCAAAAGCTGGCGGGGAAGGAATTCCTCGATCACGCCGATTTCGGCGAGTTCCTTTTCCGCGAGTTCCAGCCGTCCGCCCTCTTCATAGGCGCGGGCGCTTTCCTGACGTTGCTTCACCATCTTGCCCATGATGGCAAGGATGTCGCCGTCCGAGACCATGCCATCCCCGCCTTCGCCGCGGCTGGCGATGTCACGGTCCTTGATCGCGGCGTTGATGAGGCGCAGCGTCGAGAGACGGTCCGCCGCCTTGGCCCGCATCGCGTCCTTGAGTGCCTCTTGCAGCCTTTCGCGCATCGCCATGAAAGAGCCTTTCCCCGAACTGGTCACGTTGCGCTGCACCATACAGCCAAGCGGGAGGGATCACAACCAAGACGGATTTGGTCAAGCCTCTGAAATTCAAGGAAATTCCATTTGCCGCCCGCCCTTGACCGCGCCCTTCGGCAACACTAGTGTCCCCGAAATTCGACGCCCCCGAAACGCCGCCACGGAGTCGCGCCATGCCCGCATCCCAGATTTCCCCCGAGAAGCCGACTGCCTGCCTTGCGCTGGCGGATGGCACGGTGTTCTACGGCAAGGGCTTCGGCGCGGCGGGCGAGACGGTGGCGGAGCTTGTCTTCAACACCGCGATGACCGGATATCAGGAAATCATGACCGACCCGTCCTATGCGGGGCAGGTCGTGACCTTCACCTTCCCCCATGTCGGAAACGTCGGCGTGACGCCCGAGGATGACGAGACCGCAACCCCCGTCGCCGCCGGAATGGTGGTGAAATGGGACCCGACGGAACCGTCGAACTGGCGGGCGAAGGACGAGCTGACGCATTGGCTTTCGCAAAAGGGCCGGATCGGCATCGGCGGCATCGACACGCGCCGTCTGACCCGTGCGATCCGCCAGCAGGGCGCGCCGCATGTGGCACTGGCGCATGACCCCGAAGGCAAGTTCGACATCGCGGCGCTCGTCGCCAAGGCGCGGGCGTGGAAGGGGCTGGTCGGCCTCGATCTGGCCAAGGACGTGTCCTGCACGCAATCCTACCGCTGGAACGAAAAGACCTGGGCCTGGCCCGAGGGCTATACCGAACGCACGGGCGATGGCCTGCGCGTCGTTGCGATCGACTACGGCGCCAAGCGCAACATCCTGCGCTGCCTTGCGTCGGTCGGTTGCGACGTGACCGTGTTGCCCGCCACCGCGACCGCCGAGGATGTGCTGGCGCTGAACCCCGAAGGCGTGTTCCTGTCGAACGGTCCGGGCGATCCGGCGGCCACGGGCGAATATGCCGTGCCGATGATCCGGGGCGTGCTCAAGGCCGATCTGCCGCTCTTCGGCATCTGCCTTGGCCACCAGATGCTGGCGCTGGCGCTGGGTGGCAAGACGGTCAAGATGAACCACGGCCACCACGGCGCGAACCATCCGGTGAAGGACCTGACCACGGGCAAGGTCGAGATCACCTCGATGAACCACGGCTTCACGGTGGACAGCCAGACCCTTCCCAAAGGGGTGAGCGAAACCCATGTCTCGCTCTTTGACGGGTCGAATTGCGGGATCGCGGTGGACGGGAAGCCGATCTTCTCGGTGCAGTATCACCCCGAAGCCTCGCCCGGTCCGCAGGACAGCTTCTACCTGTTCGAGCGTTTCGCCCAAGCCATCCGCGCGCGCCGCGCGGCCTGAGGATCAGGTCGGGACCGTTCGCCCCCCCTTGGCCGCTGCACTGCGCGGCGCGGGGGGGGCGGTCCCGTTAACCGCATGTTAACCCGCCCCGCGCCACGCTGGCCTTCCCGAATGGAAGACCGCAGATGGCCCCCACACCGATTCCGCGCATCCCGCCGCCTCCGGCCCGCGTGCCCTCCGGCCCCGCCGCACGGCCCGTGCCCTTCCTCGCTCCGGCGCGGGGTCTGCGCCCTGCCCCCCGCGAAGTCTTTGCCTCCACCCCGCCCGATCCCGCCCTCGCCCCTGCCTTCGGCCTTGCCGATTGCCTCGCGCTCGGCGTCCTGCCTTGGGCGCGGTCGGGTGGCGAACTCCTCGTCTTCGTCCAAAGCCCGCGCCACCTCGCCGCCGCCCGCGACCGGCTCGTCGCGCAATTCGGCCCTTTCCTGCGCCCTGTCGAAATCCCGCGCCGCGCCCTCGACGCGGCAATCTTCACGCATTTCGGCCCGCAGCTTGCCCAGGCCGCCGAAACCCGCGTCCCGCCCGCCGAAAGCTGCCGCGACATCGACCCGCGGCGGCTCTGCCGCACCGCGGCCCTTGCGGCGGCCTGCGTTGCGCTTGCGGGCTTTGCCGCCCCGTTTGCCACCTTTGCTTTCGTCTTCGCCCTTGCCACGCTGTCGCTGCTCATCACCACGGCGTTCAAATTCACCACCGCACTGGCTACGCTGCGCGCCGAAGCCCTGCCCCGCCCGCCCCTCCTTGACGATGCCGCCCTTCCTTCCATCAGCCTCCTCATCGCCCTCTACCGCGAAGAGGATATCGCCGACCGCCTCGTGCGCCGGATGGCGGCGCTCGATTATCCCCGTGACCGGCTCGACCTGATCCTCGTGGTCGAAGACGACGACCACGCCACCCGCGCGGCCCTGCTCGGGGCCGACCTGCCGCCGTGGATGCGCCTGCTCGCCGCGCCCGAAGGGACGATCCGCACCAAGCCCCGCGCCCTCAACCTCGCGCTCGATGTGGCACAGGGCGACATCATCGGCGTCTACGATGCCGAGGATGCGCCCGAACCCGACCAGCTCCGCAAGGTCGCAGCCGCTTTCGCCGCCGCCCCGCCCCGCATCGCCTGCGTGCAGGCCCAGCTCGACTTCTACAACCCGCGCAAGAACTGGCTCGCGCGCTGCTTCACGATGGAATACGCGCTCTGGTTCCGGCTCATCCTGCCCGGCATCGAACGGCTGCGCCTGCCCCTGCCGCTTGGCGGCACATCGGTCTTTCTCCGCCGCGATACGCTGCGCGCCCTTGGCGGCTGGGACGCGCATAACGTGACCGAAGACGCCGATCTGGGCATCCGCCTCGCCCGCCACGGATACGAAACCCGCATGATCCAGAGCACCACCTACGAAGAGGCGAATTGCCGCGCCCTGCCCTGGGTCCGGCAACGCTCGCGCTGGATCAAGGGCTATCTGATCACCTACCTCGTCCACATGCGCCACCCGCGCCAGCTTTGGCGCCAGCTCGGACCGCGCGGATTCGTCGGCTTCCAGACCATCGTCCTCGGCTCGCTGTCGCAAACCTTCCTCGGCCCGCTCCTGTGGACGCTCTGGACCATCCCGCTCGGTCTGGGCCACCCGCTGACGGGCCTCCTGCCGCCGCAGGCGCTCGCCCTGATCGGCACGCTCTTTCTGGGGGCCGAGGTGCTGGGAACCCTCCTCAGCCTCATCGCCCTGCGCCGCAGCGGGCAGCGCATCCATCCGCTCTGGATACCGACCCTGCACGCCTATTTCCCGCTCGGCACCGTGGCGGCGGTCAAGGCGCTGGCCGAATTGCTATCGGCCCCCTTCTACTGGGACAAGACGCACCACGGCCAGTTCCACGACTGACCGCGTGACAGGTCAGCGCGTGCGGATTTCCCCCGCATCCACACGCAGCCGCGTCTCGAAGGCCTTGCTGATATGCTGCCGCAACGCCTGATAGGCCGCCTCGCCGTCATGCGCCTCGATCGCCGCGATGATCTGGGCATGTTCGGCCAAGGCCACCTCGTCCCGCCCTTCGGCCGCGAAAGAGGTATTGGCCATCAGCGCCATCGACCGATGCACAAGGTCAAGCTGCTGGACCAGAAAGCGGTTGTGGCTTGCCAGATGGATCTGCCGGTGGAACCGCTTGTTCGCACGGCTGAGCAGCTTCGGATCGCCCCCCAGCAGCGCGCGGTCATCCTCGACCATCCCCTTCAGCACACGGATTTCCTCATCCGTCGCATGCCGCGCCGCGAGCCGCGCCGCCAGGCCTTCCAACTCGGTCCGCACCGCGTAAAGCTCGGCCAACTGGTTGTGGTCAAGCGAGGCGACGATCAGGCTCCGCCCGTCCCGCGTCAGCATCGCCTGCGTCTCGAGCCGTTGCAGCGCCTCGCGCACGGGGGTGCGCGACACGCCAAGACGTTCGGCAAGCTCGGATTCGACCAGCCGGTCGCCGGGCTTGTAAAGCCCCGCTTCGATCGCCTCGAGGATCAGCGTATAGGCATCTTTCTGCACGCGTCCGGCCTCCCGCCCCGTCCGTCCCCGCTCTTGGTGTCGGGATACCGCTGTATACGAAAGCTGACACCCCGTTTCAACCGGCGCGACGAAAGCGAACCACGCGCCAAATTCCTTCGAAGGAATTTGCCCGCAGCAATCCCCCCAATCCCCCCCCAAAACCACCCATTGCCGCCCCCCGCCCCCCGCGCTACCTATGCCCCATGCCACAGCCCCATTTCTCGCACGTCACCACCTGGGTCTTCGACCTCGACAACACGCTCTACCCGCCCGCCATGCGCCTCTTCGACCAGATCGAGGTCCGCATGACCGACTGGGTGTCGCGCAAGCTCGGCGTGTCGGAAGCACAGGCCAACCACCTGCGCGCCACCTACTGGCGGCTCCACGGCACCACGCTGGCGGGGCTGATGGCCGAACATGCCATCGACCCCTACGATTTCCTGTCGCATGTCCACGACATCGACTTCTCCGCCGTCACACCCGACGCCGCACTCGCCCGCCGCATCGCAGCCCTCCCCGGCCGCCGCATCGTCTACACCAACGCCGACGCCCCCTACGCCCGCCGCGTGCTGGCGGCCCGTGGCCTGACGGACCTCTTCGACGCGGTCTACGGCATCGAACACGCGAATTTCCGCCCCAAACCCGAACGGCAGGCCTTCGAGACGATCTTCGCCCTCGACGCCCTCGCCCCCGCCACGGCGGCGATGTTCGAGGATGACGCCCGCAACCTCGCCGCCCCCCACGCGATGGGCATGCGCACCGTCCACATCGCCCCCGAACCCGAACCTGCGCCCCACATCCACCACCACCACGCGGACCTGTCGGAATTCCTTGGCCAGCTCACCGGCGTCTGACCTCACCGCTCCGTGAACGCGACGACCCGCCGCAGCGCAGCCCCCTCGCCTTTGCGCCAGAAGCCCCCATCTCCCGTCACAGGAAAACCGGAGTCCCAGATGCAAGCTTCCCCCGCCCTCCCCGCCGCTTCCGTCACCCTCCCCGTCCTCGGCCACATTGCCCGCGACATCGGGCGCGACATCAATGTGGTCTTTTACCTCATCGTCATCGCCCTCACCGCCGTGGTATTGGCGGTCAAAGCCTTCGGCCTCGCCGCCCTCGTCCTCACCGCCGTGGCGCTGGTGCCGGTGATCTTCGTCCTCCTGCTCTGGGTCACGCTGCCCTGAAAGGCACATGATGCGCGAAACGACCGATATCCTGATCTCCGGCGGGGGCGTCGCGGGCCTCACAGCCGCCGCGGCCTTCGGCTCGGCAGGGTTCTCGGTCGTGATCGTCGACCCCGAACCGCCCGTCACGACGATGGAGGCGACGGGCGCCGACCTGCGCTCCACCGCCTTCCTGCAACCCTCGATCCCCGTTCTCGAAGCGGCAGGCCTCTGGCAACGCCTCGCTCCCTTCGCCGCCCCGCTCCAGATCATGCGGATCATCGACGCGGGTGGCGAAATCCCCGAACCCCGCATCGTCAAGGATTTCGACGCCTCGGACATTTCCGACCAGCCCTTCGGCTGGAACCTTCCCAACTGGCTCCTGCGCCGCGAAATGTCGGCCCGCCTCGGCGACCTGCCCAACGTCAGCTTCCGCCCCGGCGTGGCCACGACCGCGCTTCTGACCCGCGAGACCGAGGCGCTCGTCACCCTCTCCGACGGCGCCCGCGTCTCCGCAAAACTCCTGATCGCCGCCGATGGCCGCAACTCCTTCGTCCGCGACGCCCTCGGCATCCCCGTCAAGACCACGCGCTACGGGCAAAAGGCCCTCGCCTTCGCCGTCACCCACCCGATCCCCCACGCCAATATCTCGACCGAGATCCACCGCTCCGGCGGCCCCTTCACCCTCGTCCCCCTGCCCGACCGCGACGGCATCCCCTGCTCGGCGGTGGTCTGGATGGAAACCGGCCCAAACGCCGAACGCCTCGCCGCCCTGCCCGTTGCGGAATTCGAGGCCGAGATGAACACCCGCTCATGCCACATCCTCGGCCCGCTGACGCTGATCAGCCGCCGCACGCTCTGGCCGATCATCACCCAGTCGGCAGCCCGCATGTATGGCGAACGCAGCGTCCTGATGGCCGAGGCCGCGCATGTCATGCCCCCCATCGGCGCGCAGGGGCTGAACATGTCCATCGCCGACCTGAACGCCCTGCTGACACTGGCCGAGGCGAACCGCGCCGATCTCGGCAATGCCGCGATGTGCGAAGCCTATCACCGCACCCGCCACCTCGACATCACCGCCCGCCTGACGGGGATCGACGCGCTCAACCGCGCCTCGATGATGGGCGGCCAGGCCCTGCGCGACCTCCGCGCCACGGCGCTCAATGCCCTCTACTCTGTCGCCCCCGTGCGCAAGACGCTGATGCGCGCAGGGTTGGGCGTGCGCTAGGCCCGCGATCCTTCTTGCGAGAAATCCCGCCCGAACCCGCCCCGCGCCCCGAATCCTCGCAGAAAATCCGTCGGGCGCGGGGGCAAATCGCCTAAAGCACCGCCTCCACAGCCTTCTCCAGCCGCGCCACGGTCGCAGGCACATCCTTCAGCTTGTCCAACCCGAACAGCCCAAGGCGGAAGGTGCGGAATTCCGCCCCCTCGCCCACCTGCAACGGCACGCCCGCCGCGATCTGCATGCCTTGGGCGCGGAACTTCGAGCCGTTCTGCACATCGCCATCCTCGGTATAGCTCACCACCACACCCGGCGCCTGAAAGCCCTCGGCCGCGACCGAAGGCACGCCCTTGCCCGCCAGCAGCGCCCGCACCGCGCGGCCCAGCTCCCATTGCGCGGCCTTGGCTTCCGCGAAGCCCATCGCCTTCGTCTCCAGCATCGCATCGCGGAAGGCCACGATGGCATCCGTGGGCATCGTGGCATGATAGGCATGCCCGCCACCCTCATAGGCCGCCATGATCGCCCGCCACTTCTTCAGATCAATGGCAAAGGAATTGCTCGTCGTCTCGGCCAACCGCGCCTCGGCCCGTGGCGACATCACCACCACCCCCGCCGAAGGCGAAGCCGACCACCCCTTCTGCGGGGCCGAGATCAGCACATCCACCCCCGTCGCCGCCATATCCACCCAGACGCAACCGCTGGCGATACAGTCGAGCACCATCAGCGCCCCCACCTCATGCGCCGCCTCGGCCATCTTGGCGATGTAATCGTCGGGCAGGATCAACCCCGCGCTCGTCTCCACATGCGGGGCAAAGACCGCCTCCGGCTTCACCTCGCGGATCTTGGCCACCACCTCCTCGATCGGCGGCGGGGCATAGGGCGCCCGCGCCCCGTTCCCCGTCTGCCGCGCCATCACCACGGTCGTCGCCTGCGTAAACCCGCCCGCCTCGAAAATCTGCGTCCAGCGATAGGAAAACCACCCGTTCCGCACGATCAGGACCGAGCCTTGCCCGAACTGCCGCGCCACCGCCTCCATCGCATAGGTCCCGCCCCCCGGCACCAGCGCGACCGCCGAGCCGTGATAGACCTCCTTCAAGAGCGCCGAGACATCCCGCATCACCCCCTGAAACCGCGCCGACATATGGTTCAGCGACCGGTCGGTGAACACGACCGAGAATTCCTGCAACCCTTCGGGGTCGATATGCGCATGCGGCAGCGTGGTCATTGATGGTCCCTCCCAAGACTTTCCCCGAATATGGCGCAGCCACCGCCCAAGAACAGCCCGTTTGCGACAAGCGCCGCAGCTTTTCACCACGGCCCGCCCGCTCTTTCATCTGTTCCCAAATATCCTCGGGGGTCCGGGGGCA
Organism: Paracoccaceae bacterium; assembly: GCA_027489375.1. Classification (GTDB taxonomy): domain Bacteria; phylum Pseudomonadota; class Alphaproteobacteria; order Rhodobacterales; family Rhodobacteraceae; genus Paragemmobacter. The sequence goes on from JAIXZW010000007.1 coordinate 13,135, forward strand.
GACAGCCCCCGGCGGCCCGCCGCCTAGCCGAGCGGCCCCGGCCTGCGCTCCTCGGTCAAAAGCACGTTGGCCTCCACGTTCCCCACCCCCGGCAAGGTCATGATCCGCCGCCGCAAGACGCGCTCGAAATCCGCGATGTCCCGCGCCACGACCCGCAGGCGGTAATCGAACAGCCCCAAGACGTGCTGCACCACCTGCACCTCCGGTATCGCCATCACCGCCCGCTCGAAATCCTCCAAACTCACCCGCCCCCGCGTCGCAAGCTTCACCCCAAGGAACACCGTCACCCCGAACCCCAGCGCCGCGCGGTCCACATCGACCTGCACCCCCGCCAGCACCCCCGCCTCCTCCAGCCGCTTCACCCGCCGCCATGCCGCGGGTTGGCTGATCCCGAACCGCCGCCCCAACTCGCCCGCCGAAACCCCCGCCTCCAGCGCCAAAGCCCGCAGGATCGCACGGTCCACATCATCCAGATCAATCACGCCAGCGGTCATAGCGGCAGCGCCTCCGCATCCTTCACGGTGGCGATCAGCATCAGCGCATCCACCTCGGCGATATGCGGCAGGCCCAAAATCCGCTGCCGGTAAACCTCCTGATAATGCGCCATATCCCGCGCGATCACGTTCAGCCGCACATCGACCCGCCCCAGAAACGTCTCGATCGCCACCACCTCAGGCACCCCCCGCGCCGCCGCAATGAAATCGTCAAAGGCCCGCGGGTCCGTCTTGTCGAGCGTGAAGCGCAAGCTCACCTCCACCTCATACCCGAGCCGCCGCCAGTCGACCCGCGCCCGCTCCGCGCGGATCACCCCCGCCTCGCGCAGCCGCTCCAGCCGCCGCCACAGCGTCGCCGCCGTCACCCCCGCCCGCTCGGCCAGCTCCGCGCGGGGAAGGGCCGGATCGGCAAGGTAATGCCGCAGCACCCTGCGGTCCGTATCGTCAAGCTGCATGATTTATCCACCGATCCGCCCATCCGCGAATGATCTTTCGCAGAATCTGCGCAATCGGTCAAACAACGCAACCGATCACGCCCGAAACCCCGTATCTTCCCGCCATCAATCAACCGAAAGGGACCGCCATGCGCGTCTATTATGATCGTGACTGCGACATCAACCTGATCAAGGACAAAAAGGTCGCCATCCTCGGCTACGGCAGCCAAGGCCACGCCCACGCGCTGAACCTGCGCGACTCGGGCGCCAAGAACCTCGTCGTCGCCCTCCGCCCCGGCTCCCCCTCGGCCAAGAAAGCCGAAGGCGAAGGGCTCAAGGTCATGGGCATCGCCGAAGCCGCCGCATGGTGCGACCTCATCATGTTCACCATGCCCGACGAACTGCAGGCCGAGACCTACAAGAAATACGTGCATGACAACCTGCGCGAAGGCGCCGCCATCGCCTTTGCCCACGGCCTGAACGTCCACTTCGGCCTGATCGAGCCGAAAAAGGGCGTCGACGTCATCATGATGGCCCCCAAAGGCCCGGGCCACACCGTGCGCGGCGAATACACCAAGGGCGGCGGCGTCCCCTGCCTCGTGGCCGTCCATCAGGACGCGACCGGCAAGGCGATGGAAATCGGCCTTTCCTACTGCTCCGCCATCGGCGGCGGCCGCTCGGGCATCATCGAGACGAACTTCCGTCAGGAATGCGAAACCGACCTCTTCGGCGAACAGGCCGTGCTCTGCGGCGGTCTGGTCGAGCTGATCCGCATGGGCTTTGAAACCCTCGTCGAAGCCGGCTACGAACCCGAAATGGCCTATTTCGAGTGCCTGCACGAAGTGAAGCTGATCGTGGACCTGATCTACGAAGGCGGCATCGCCAACATGAACTACTCAATCTCGAACACCGCCGAATACGGCGAATATGTCTCCGGCCCGCGCATCCTGCCCTACGCCGAGACGAAGGCCCGCATGAAAGCCGTGCTGACCGACATCCAGACCGGCAAGTTCGTCCGCGACTTCATGCAGGAAAACGCCGTGGGCCAGCCGTTCTTCAAGGCAACCCGCCGCATCAACGACGAGCACCAGATCGAACAGGTCGGCGAGAAACTGCGCGCCATGATGCCGTGGATCTCCAAGGGCAAGATGGTGGATCGGTCGCGGAACTGATGTTTCGTTAGGGTTGAAAAAGAGAGGCCGGCCCGAGAGGGCCGGCTTTCTTGGTTTTCTAGAAGCGTTTTATTGATGAACTTTACTATCGGGGCGTGTTCTGGAAAACTACCTATTACCAGACGTTCGACTAGGAGAAAGCACAAGTGAGTACGAGTATTGTCGCTGAGTCAGACCTCTTTCGTGAGCCCCAACGCACTACACTTGGCCTCTACATCGGGTTAAAAGAGGGTGCGGAAATCGACCTCAGGGTCGCAGCAAAGGCAGCCTTGTCTTTTGACGATTTCTTGCGTGCGTTCATTGAAGAAGTTGAGCCAAGTGCACCAGTAGAAATAACCTTAATCAAGGGAGATACTGGCAGCCTCAATTTACTGTCGTCATTAAGCGCAAAGGTTTCCAAGAAAACTCTAGTAGCTTTGACGATCTTTGCCGGTGGTTGGATTGCGAGCCAAATCGCTTCGTATACGTTCGCGGCGGTTCTTGATTACCTGAAAGACAACCTAACGGATGAACAAAAGCTTGAGTTAAGTGAAGCAGACATCGAAAAGATGGCGCTAGCATGCCTCAAAGCTACAGCGAATAGCAAAATCATTGAAAAGAAGGACGAAATTTCTGAGACGCTGTCACAGGATCAAAGTGTAACTGGCGTAGGTGTAACAATAGGCATCGAAAAGACGCCAAAACATTTCTTGCCTCGAGAAAAGTTTAGTGGCGTTGGGGGCCTTCTGAGAACCGTAAACGTAACAGAAACTGGTGCAGAAACGCGCACACTTGAGACAACTGCCGATCTGATCCTTACTGAACCTGTCCTAATTGACAAACCACGAAAGTGGCGTTTCCTCCTTGGGCGTCAAGAAGTGTCGGCGGCCGTATCTGACGAAGTGTTTCGGCAGAAGGCACTTCAAGGCAAACTAGGCATCCAGATTTCACAGGGAATAGTCATTCGAGCAGTGCTGGCGACAACCGAAGAGCAGTTGGAACCAAACCTCTGGAAGCCCGTAAAGTATGAATTAAAGAATGTCATTAGCTGGAAAGCTGAACCCTCACAAATATCCTTAATCGCTCCAGACACGGAGGAGCAAGAATGAAACAATGAGAACAAGTCCAGCCACCGCAACGCTTGCCCAAACTCCCAGTGTGGACCGCACAACCAACAGAACGATCAACAGCAGAAGGACTGCAAGCGCAGGCTGCTTCCAGCCACTTAGCACAACCAGAAAGTCCTCACTACGCTTCATCTCACCATCGCCCGCTGGCCCGCGCTTCGTGAACTTTAGTATAGAGCTTTTTATTGAGAAACGAACAAGATTGGCACCTTCTCTTGGCAGAGAGGGTGTTTTTTTTGCGGAAACTCCGTAAAAGTGCGTAGGGTGCGCACTGCGGACCTCGACTGGCAAACCCAACCTGCCAAATCTACTTCCCGCTACGTCCAAGGCGCGCGGATTGCCCACCCCCCCCCCCCCCCCCTATCTTTCCCCCCCGAAAAGGCGCATACCCTCCCCACGCCCCCTCACTCCCCAGGGCGCAATCCCGAACCTCGGTGGCCGGCCCGCTCTGGCCCCCCGTCGTCGTCCGGTCTGACCCCGAAAGGACGACCCATGGGTATCTCGACCCCCAAGCCGAAATTCGATCTCGCCGCCTTCCTCGCCGAACCGGCCTCGGCCAAGTCGCGCAAACGGCCCACATGGCACCGCCAGATGCCCCGCCCCGAGGCCGAGGATGCCGCCGAAGACAGCGTGACCGGAACCGACAGCTCCGAAAGCTGACCGCAGGCCCTTCGGGGCCAGCGCGGCCCCGCGGGCGGTGCGGGTGTGACGGTGCCACACCCCGCGCGCCGTCCTGACCCATGCGCGCCAGCCCCCCGGCCAACGGGGGGCAAGTGATCCTGCGTCTGCATCAGGTGTGCATCCGCGCCCCGCCTGAAATCGGGGGGCGCGGGGGCGGTCAGACCGCCTCTTGAACCGCCGCGACGATGCCGTCCACGACGCGGACCAGAAGCCCCTCGTCCTCGCATTCGGCCATGACGCGGACCAGCGGTTCGGTCCCCGATTTGCGGATCAGCAACCGCCCCTTGCCTGCAAGCAGCCCCTCGGCCTCGGCGATCACCGCCTTGACCCGCGCGGCCTCGAGCGGGGTCGCTCCGGCCCCGTAGCGCACGTTCTTCAGCATCTGCGGCACCGTCTCGAACTGCCGCGTCAGGGTCGATGCCTTTGCCCCCGTCCGCGCCATTTCGGCAAGGAATTGCAGCCCCGCGACCAGCCCGTCGCCGGTGGTGGCATAGTCGGTCATCACGATATGGCCCGACTGTTCGCCGCCCAGATTGAAGCCCTTTTCGCGCATCCTTTCAACGACATAGCGGTCGCCCACCGCCGTGCGCTCCAGCCGCAATCCGCGCGCTTCGAGATGCCGTTCCAGCCCCAGATTGGACATGACGGTGGCCACAAGCGCCCCGCCGCGCAACCGCCCCTCCTCGGCCCAGCGGGTGGCCATGAGCGCCATGATCTGGTCGCCATCGGCCACCATCCCCCGCTCGTCAAGGATCATCACCCGATCCGCGTCGCCATCGAGACAGATGCCCACATCCGCCCCATGCGCCACGACCGCCTCGGCCGCCGTCTGGGTATGGGTCGAGCCGCAGCGGTCGTTGATGTTGGTCCCGTTGGGGCTTACGCCAACCGCAATGACCTCGGCCCCCAACTCCCACAACACCTCGGGCGCCGCCTTGTAGGCCGCCCCGTTGGCGCAATCTATCACCACCTTCAACCCGTCCAGCCGGACCCCCGACGGGAAGGTCGTCTTGACGAACTCCTGATACCGCCCCCGCCCGTCCTCGATCCGCTTGGCACGGCCAATGTTTTCAGGCTTTGCAGGCAGGATTTCGCCGTCAAGGATCGCCTCGATCTCCATCTCCGCCTCGTCCGACAGCTTGAAACCGTCGGGGCCGAAGAACTTGATCCCGTTGTCCTGATGCGGGTTGTGGCTGGCCGAAATCATCACCCCGAGGTCCGCCCGCATCGACCGCGTCAGGAACCCCACCGCAGGCGTCGGCACGGGGCCAAGCAGCAGCACGTTCATCCCCGTGCTGGTCAGTCCGGCGGTCAGGGCGTTTTCAAGCATATAGCCCGAAAGCCGCGTGTCCTTGCCGATCACCACCCGATGCGCCGCCGACCCGTCGCGGCGGAAATACCGCCCCGCCGCCGCGCCCAGACGCAGCGCCATTTCGGCGGTCATGGGATAGGTGTTGGCGCGTCCCCGCACCCCGTCGGTTCCGAAAAGTTTCCGGCTCATTTCGCCCCCCCGTTGACCGCCATCCACAGCGACAAGGCCTGCCGCGTCTCGGCCACATCATGCACCCGCACCATCTGCGCCCCCTGCGCCACCCCGGCCAGCGCCACGGCGACAGACCCCGGCATCCGCCGGTCCGCGACCGCCTCGCCCCCGATCGTCCCGATGAACCGCTTGCGCGACACACCCAGCAGGATCGGCACGCCAAGGTCATGATAGACCGACAACCGCTCCAGCACCGCAAGGTTATGCACCACGGTCTTGCCGAACCCGATCCCCGGATCGACCATGATCCGCGACCGCGGTATCCCCGCCGCCTCGGCCCGCGCAATCCGCTCGGCAAGAAAGTCGAAAACATCCAGCACAACATCGTCATAGACGGGATTGTCCTGCATCGTCGCGGGCGTCTTGATCGAATGCATCAGGATCACCGGAGCCTTCGCCCCCGCCACGACCCCCGCCATATCCGCGTCAAACCCCATCGCGGCCACGTCGTTGACGATCCCCGCCCCCGCCGCCAGCGCCGCCTGCGCCACCGCCGCCTTGCGCGTATCGACCGAGATCACCGCGCCCAGCCCGCGCATCGCCGCAATCACGGGGGCGGTGCGGGCAATCTCTTCCTCGACCGGCACCTCGGCTGCACCGGGCCGCGTGCTTTCACCGCCGATGTCCAGCACCTCGGCCCCCGCCGCCATCGCACGGGCCTGCGCCAACGCCGCCTCGGGGTTGGTGAACCGCCCGCCGTCCGAAAAACTGTCCGGCGTGACGTTGAGGATGCCCATGACCGTCGGCCGGTCCATCGGCACGCCCGCAAAGGCAGGGCGCGGCGCGGTCAGACGGTCGCGCACCTCGGCAGGCACATCCGCCACGGGCAGCACCCGTGCGGGGCCGTCGCGCCGCAGCACCTCGACCTGCGAAAACCACAGCCAGCCACCGGCGAGCGGCAAGGCTCCGTCAGGGCGATCCGCTGCCCTCAGCGTTATCGGACGATAGTATTCCATGCGGCCTGCCTAGGCCGCTCCGTCCCGTCGCGCAAGCCTGCGCGGTCAGGCCCGCTCCACCGGCACGCGGCTTCCTGCCGGAAGTGCAACATCGCCGTGAACGACCATGCCCGCCGCCGCCATCATCTCGGCCAGCCAAAGCGCCAGCGCCACAGGCTCGCGCCCCTGCGGGCCGTCCACGGCGTCGAGCACCAGCTTCGACGGCGCCCAGACGATCATCTGCCCGCGCTTCACCGCCCAGTCGATCTCGGTCCGCGTCGCCACCACCACGCAGCGCGCATCCTTGGCCGCCAGCCGCCACGCGTTCTGTTCGATGGCCAAAAGGTCCACCCGCCGCTGCGTCGGCTTGTGCCCCGTCACGGGTCGCGGCAGGTCCGGCAGCCCCACGGCCAGGATCACCGGCACCCCCCGCGCCTGCAACGCGTCAAGCCGTGCGCCCAAGCCCGCATCGTCGATTGCGGCATTGTCGAGATAGACGACCAGCGGATGCACCGCCTCTTCCACCCCGTCCTGCCCCACGGCCTTCAGCGGCGCTTCGGCGCGGCTGCGCACGATCTCCACGCCCAGCTTGCCCGGCCCGCGATCCAGCTTCTCCACCCGCACGAAAACGCGCATCGCCTGCGGCTCCGCCAGAATCCGCTCGGCAATCCGGCTTGCCAGCGTTTCGAGCAGGTTCAGCCGCTCCGCCGAAAGCTCGGCGGCAATCGCTTCGGTGATGCGGTCATAGCTCAGGATCTTGTCGACATCATCGTCCAGCGGCTGCGGCTGCGGGCGCACCTCGACCACCACGTTGAACTGGACGCGCTGCCGCGTGCCACGCTCTTGCTGGAACGCGCCGATCTCGACCTCGACGATATGGTCGCGCAACGAGATGCGGTCGCGCGGGTCGGCACTGGCCGAAGCCGCAGCCCGTTCTTCGGGATGCGCAAAGGCGAGCCTGATGTCAGTGGTCATGGGTTCGCCTTCCCTTCCGGCATGTCTCGGGCGGAAGGATAGCCGCTTCCACGGCCCCTTCCTTGCCCAAAGCCGTCATCCGGCGCAACCCTGCCGACTCGTGAACCGGCCGAAGCCCTAGCGCTTGTAGAAAAGATGCGCCCCGATGGATGCCGTGCGGTCGAAACGGTGCGACCAGTCGGGCTTGACGCCACGGGTGTGGAAATACATCGCCCCTTCGGTCAGGGTCCGCGGCGCGCCATCCATCATCACACGGGCGATACGCCCGGCGATCTCCACCGCCTCGGGGTCGCGCATCGCATCGGCACGCCCGTCACAGACATACGAGAACTGGCACCCGCCATTGCCGCGCTGCCCCACCACCGCGCAGATCGAGCCGGGATAGATCCCGCTGTCGACACGGTTGAGGATCACTTCGGCCACCGCGAACTGGCCCTCGAGCGTTTCGCCCCGCGCTTCGAAATAGATCGCCTTGCGCAGGCACTCCCATTCGGCATCGCCCGACGGTGCGGCCTGCGCCATCAGCCAGTCGGCGCTGTATTCGATCTGCGCGGGTGCGGCCTTCTTGCCCCGCGTCATCTTGGTCTGGACTTCCGGCCCCACGGCCAGTTCGGTCAGTTTCTGTGCAGGCAGGGCATCAAGCGCCTGCTTTTCCGCGCCCAGAAGCGCGGCCATCTGCGTGCCGACCGCTGCGGTCGGATCATTCGAATGGCTCACCGTCACATCGGCGAAGGCCGCTCCATTCAGGATGACGGCGGCGATCGCCCCCAGCACCCAGCCTGTATGCAAGCGCATGTATCGTGTTTCCCGGTTTGTTACGCCTCGCCCCCGCCGCCCACAATCGAAAGTATGGGCCGTTGAAGCGAAGTGTCGGGGTATGCGACCCGCCGCAGCGCTGTCCACCTATGTGGTAAAATTGCAACGAAATTGCGGCCGGCTTCGGCGGAAACTCGCCGAAACAATCCGTAACACTGTGTTAACGGACCCTTACAACCGCATGATATTGTGTCAGTTTTCGGCTGACGCAGCGCGATCCACCAAAGCCAGATGTGCCGCGGCGAGTCGCGCCAAAGGCACCCGATAGGGCGAACAACTGACATAATCGAACCCTGCCTTGCGGCAGAAGTCGATTGATTCGGGGTTGCCGCCATGCTCGCCGCAGATCGACAGCACCAGATCGCCCCGCGCTTTCCGCCCCCGCTCCGCGCCGATGTGCAACAGCTCTCCGACACCGTCGACGTCGAGCACATGGAACGGGTCCTCGGGGAAAACCCCCTGCTGCACATAGGTGTTCATGAACCGCCCCGCATCGTCGCGCGACAGGCCATAGGTCATCTGCGTCAGGTCGTTGGTGCCAAAGGACAGAAAGGCCGCATGCTGCGCTATCTCGCCCGCCCGCAGCGCGGCACGCGGCGTCTCCACCATGACCCCCAGCTTATAGGCGAAATCGACCCCACTCTTGGTGCGCACCTTGGCCGCCACGGCATCGACCCGCGCCTTGACCAGCTCCACCTCGCGCCGCGCCGAAACCAGCGGGATCATGATCTCCGGCACGACACTCGCCCCGCCCCGCGCGATCTCCACCGTCGCTTCAAAGATCGCCTGCGCCTGCATGTCATAGATTTCCGGCAGTACGACCCCAAGCCGCACGCCGCGCATCCCCAGCATCGGGTTGAATTCCGAAAGCGCCTCGGCCCGCCGGACCACATCGGACAAGGGCTTGTCCAAAGCCTCGGCCAGATCGCGCAGGCCTTCGCGGCTGTGCGGCAGGAATTCGTGCAAGGGCGGGTCGAACAGGCGGATGCAGACGGGCAGCCCCTGCATGATGTCGAAAAGCTGCACGAAATCCTCGCGCTGCATCGGCAAAAGCCGCGCCAGCGCCGCCGCGCGGTCTTTCGAGCTGTCGGCGAAGATCATCTCGCGCATCACGACCAGACGGTCATCCTCGAAGAACATATGCTCCGTCCGGCACAGCCCGATCCCCTGCGCCTCGAACTGCCGCGCGGTCGCGGCATCGGCGGGCGTGTCGGCATTGGCGCGGATGCCGATATCGCGCACCGCATCCGCCCACCCCAGCAGCTTGCGGAACGACCCGTCAAGCGCGGGGGCCAGCATCTCGGCCGCGCCCAGAAGCGTCTCGCCCGTGGTGCCGTCCACCGTGACCAGATCGCCCTCGCGCAACACCCGCCCGTCCGGCGCGGTGAGCGTCCGCTCCTTCCCGTCAAGCTTCATTTCCGACGCACCCACGATGCAGGGCAAGCCAAGCCCCCGCGCGATCACCGCCGCATGGCTGGTCATCCCGCCCCGCTCGGTCAGCACGCCCACCGCCGAATGCATGCCGCGAATATCCTCGGGCGCCGTCTCGCGCCGCACGAGGATGCACGGCTCGCCCCGCGCCGCACTCGCCTGCGCCGCGGCTGACGAAAACACCACCCGCCCCGTCGCCGCCCCGGGCGAGGCCGCGATGCCCTTGACGAACACGTCCCGCTTCCCGCGCGGATCGACCTGCGGGTGCAGCATCTCCGTCAGCGAGCGCGGCTCGACGCGCAGCACGGCCTCGTCCTGGCTGATGATCCCGTCCTCGGCCAGGGCCACCGCGATCTTCAACCCCGCCCGCGCCGACCGCGCCACCTTTATCGCATCGAGAACCGAAAGCTTCCCGTCCTCGATGGTGAATTCGATCTGCATCTCCTCGCGCAGCCGCTGGCGGCACACGGACCCGTATTTCACCAACTCGGCAAAAATCCCGGGCGCGATATCCTCGAGCGACGGGCCACGCACATCACGCGTCAGGTAGATGGCTTCCGTGGTCTTCAGCGCATCGCGCCCCTGGCTCTGGCCCAGATAGCGCCCCGTCACCTGCGGCAGCCCCGTCACGGGGTCCACGAACTGGATCACCCCCGACCCCGACACACCCTTGCCGATGCCCTGCGCCATCTCCTGCACGACCAGCCCCAGCCCCGCCTCGGGCGAAGCGCCCTTGGCCTGCCTGAGCAGCCGCGCCGTCGTCCCCTCCCAGGCCCGCGCCATCGACCGCAGCACCTCGGCCAACTGACGCCCCGCGCCTTGGGGGAAGGGTTCTTCCATCTCCAATTCGTAGACCCGCAGCGCGTCCTTCAACGCCTCGGCACTGGGGGCCGCATCGAACATATCGGGATCGAGCCGCGCCACATGGGTCGCATAGGCCTGCACGAAGCGCAGATAAAGCGCATCCGCCGCCGCCTGCCCGTGCGTTTCCACCAGCCGCGCATGGCGCTCCGCATTCATTCCCACGTTGAGAATCGTCGCAGGCCCGCCCCAATCGGGATTTTCCGGGCTGGGCCTGACAGAGATCAGCGCCCCCTCCCCGAAATGGCCAAGGATCGCCGCCACATCGACCTGTTGCCCCGCCGCAATCGCCCGCACCGTCTGGGCGGGCAGCGCGACCGTCTCGGGCACCGGAAGCTCAAGCCGCACAAGCCTTTGCAGGCACTTGGCCCGCCAGCCATGCGCCACGGTCATGATCTTCGCGCTCGGCGTCACTTCCGCGAAGTCCGCGATCTTGTCCATTTTCTGCACTGCGGCGTCCCTTGTTGCGCGCGCAGGATACGCCCAATTGTGTGTCACGCAAGCCTGACATGCTGCGCTTGCACGAAATCAGAAGGGGGCTTTCCGCCCCCTCGGGCCGCGTCCCGCGCCCCTCACCCCCGAGGATATTTGGGGCAAGAGGAAGCCAGCGTCCTCGTCCCCTTCCTCTTGCCTCAAATATCCTCGGGTGAGGTCTGGAGAGGGCGGAAAGCCCTCTCCAGCGGGTTCCGCCGGAACTCCCGTCAGCCGTCCAGACGCGACAGGTCCGCCACGCCACCGCAAACCGTGCGGATGCGGTGCAGCAGGTTCAGACGGTTGCGCCGCACCACCTGATTGTCGCTGTTGACCTGCACGGCGGTGAAGAAGGCGTCGATGGGCGCGCGAAGCTGCGCCATCGCCCCCATCGCGGCGGCGAAATCCTCGGACCGGATCGCCGGACCGATGGCCGCTTCCGCCACGTCGAGCGCGTTGAAGAGCGCCTTTTCCCCGTCGCCTTCGGCAAACTTCGGATCGGCGCCGAAGGAATATTCCACCCCGTCCTTGGCTTCCGCCTGCGAAAGGATGTTGTTCGCCCGCTTGAACCCCTGCACAAGGTTCGTCCCGTCCTCCGAGGCAAGGAAGGACTGCAACGCCTGAGCCCGCTTGACCAGCAACGTCAGGTCATCATTGCCGGGCATGGCAAGGCAGGCGTCGATGACATCATGCCGGATGCCTTGGTCTTTCAGGAAGACCTTCAGGCGGTCGTGGAAAAAGTCGAGGAGGTCGGCAGCGTCCACACCCGCATAACCCTTGCCAAAGACCGAAAGCAGCGATCCCCGCACCCCGTTCACCAACACCAGCCGGATCACGCCCAGCGCCGCACGGCGCAGCGCGAAGGGGTCCTTGCTCCCCGTCGGCTTCTCGTCGATGGCCCAGAATCCCGTCAGCGTGTCGATCTTGTCGGCCAGCGCAACGGCGACCGACACCGGATCGGTCGGGACATCATCCGTCGGCCCGAGCGGCGAGTAATGGTCCCGCGCCGCTTTCGCCACGGCCTCGGGCAGACCCGCTTCGGTGGCGTAATACATCCCCATCAACCCCTGCAATTCAGGGAATTCCCCGACCATCGACGACCGCAAGTCAGCCTTTGCCACCCGCGCCGCCTGTTCTGCCACGCCCGCATCGGCCCCGACCAGGGGCGCAATCTCGCGCGCCAGCGCCGCGATGCGCCCGATGCGTTCGGCCTGGGAGCCGAGCTTGTTGTGGAAGGTGACAGCTTCCAGCCCCCGAAGCCAGTCGCCCATACCCGCCTTGGCCACCCGCAGGTCATTCTCCCAGAAGAAGCGCGCATCCGACAGGCGCGCCGACAGCACCTTCTGGTTGCCCTTCAGGATCGTCGCCCCCTGATCGGCGGTTTCGGTATTGGCGACGGTGATGAAACCCTCGATCCGCCCCGTCTTGGGGTTCTTCACCGAAAAGAACTTCTGGTGCTCTTTCATGCTCGTCTGGAGCACCTCGGGCGGCAGGTGCAGGAATTCCTCGCCGATCCGCCCCATCAGCGGCACGGGCCATTCGACCAGCCCCGCCACCTCGGCCAGCAGGCCGCGATCCTCGACCGCTTCCAGTCCGGCGGCAAAGGCAAGGTTCACCGCATCCTGCCAGATATGCGCGGCGCGTTCGTCGGCGTCCAGCATCACCTTGGCCCGCCACAGCTTTGCGCGGTAGTCATCAAACGAGGACACGGCAAACCGCCCGTTCCCCATGAAGCGATGCCCCTCGGTCGTCTCCCCCGCCGTGATCCCGTCGATCTCCAGCGGGACGACCGCAGCGCCGCCCTCGTCCACCATCAGACAGAGGATCGACTGCAAGGGCCGCACCCAGCGCAAGGACCCCGACCCCCAGCGCATCGACTTGGGCCAGGGGAAGTTGCGCACCGCGCCTTCCAGCACCTCGGCGACAATCTCCGCCGCCTGACGGCCCGGCTTTTCGATCACCGCGAAATAGACCTGCGCCTTCTTGTCGTCGCGGACTTCAAGCTGCTCCTTGGTCAAGCCCGTCGAGCGCAGGAACCCCTCCAGCGCCGCCGCGGGCGCGTCTGTGCGCGGCCCCTTGCGCTCCTCGCGCACCGGTTTGCTTTCCGCCGTCAGCCCCTCGACCGACAGCACCAGCCGCCGCGGCGTCGAGAACGCCCCCGCCGAGGCATAGGTCAGCCCCGCCTCGACCAGCCCGTCCGTCACCAGACGCTTGAGGTCCGCCGCCGCCTTCCCCTGCATCCGCGCGGGGATTTCCTCGGAGAAGAGTTCGATCAAAAGGTCGGGCATGTCACTCGTTTCCTTCGGCGCCGTTCAGTTGCTGCCACGCATAGGCACGGCCATCGGCAAAGACCGCGACCACGCGGTCCACACCGGGGTGGATGTTCTCTTGGCCCATGAAGGCCACCGCCTCGCCGCTTTCCAGCGCGGCGCCGATGGCCGCCGCATCGAAGCAGCCGAACCACGACGGCGCGAGCAGCGGTTCGGGCTTGGGGTATATCTTGTAAGTCTCGGTCAGCATGGCCAGCGTCAGCGGCGTGCGGAAACAGGCGCGGAAGCGGATCGGGGAACTGTCCCCGTCGATCCCCGTGATCCCTTCGACCAGAATCCCCTCGGGCTGCCCGCTTTCGATGCTCGTCAGCGCGATCTCCTGCCCCGGCTCGAACACCGCCTCGTCATAAAAGGCATAGACCTGCAGCCAATACATGGCCACGCCCGCAACCAGACCCGTCAACACGAGGAACCCTCCGACGACCTTGCCATTCACGCCGCCACCCCGCCCGGAGCTACACCGCCAAATTCCGCGCCACCCGCTTCGGTGGTAACGAAGGCATCGGCGCATTTCTTGGCCAAGGCCCGCACCCGCCCGATATAGGCCTGACGTTCCGTCACCGAAATCACCCCCCGCGCGTCCAAGAGGTTGAACAGGTGGCTCGCCTTGATGCACTGGTCATAGGCGGGATGCGCCATCACGATCCGCCGCCCCGCCTTGTCGGTGGCGTCTGCCGCAAGGATGCGCTCGCATTCCGCCTCGGCGTCCTTGAAATGCTGGAACAGCATCCCGGTATCGGCCTGATCGAAATTCCAGCGGCTGTATTCCTGTTCCGTCTGGCGGAAGATATCGCCATATTTCAACGGGATGGGCGAGGCCGGATCGTTGAAGGGCATCTCCATCACATGGTCGATCCCCAGCACATACATCGCCAGCCGCTCAAGCCCATAGGTCAACTCGCCCGACACGGGGCGGCAGTCATGCCCGCCGACCTGCTGGAAATAGGTGAACTGGCTGACCTCCATCCCGTCGCACCAGACCTCCCAGCCCAAGCCCCATGCGCCGAGCGTCGGGCTTTCCCAGTCGTCCTCGACGAAGCGGATGTCATGCAGGCCCATGTCGATCCCGATCGCCCGCAGCGACCCGAGATAAAGCTCCTGCAAATTCGGCGGGCTGGGTTTGATCAGCACCTGATACTGGTAGTAATGCTGCAACCGGTTCGGGTTCTCGCCATAGCGCCCGTCCGTGGGGCGGCGCGAGGGCTGGACATAAGCCGCAGCCCAAGGCTTCGACCCCAGCGCCCGCAGCGTCGTCGCGGGGTGGAACGTGCCTGCGCCCACTTCCATGTCATAGGGCTGCAACACCGCGCAGCCCTGCGCGCCCCAATAGGATTGCAGACGCAGGATGATCTCCTGAAAACTGCGCGGCGGGATGACGGTATCGGCCATGCGGGGCACCCTTTTCAAAACCGCCCCCTCCATAGGCAAAGCCCTTGCAGGGGTCAATGCCGCGTGCCCCCGCACCCTCCCCCTCCGCAGACTATGCACGCAATGCACGAAACCGCGTGCATCCCGCCTTTTGGCTCTGCTAGGGTCCGCCCGAACAGACACATACCGCCACCAGATGCGAACGGACCAGACCGAATGATGCGACAGGCGCTTTCCTTCCTTGTTCTCCTCCTTTCCCTTGCCAGTTCCCTCGTCGCCCCCGCTGCGGCCCAATCGCGCGACCCGTCGCAGGACCGGATGTGGATCCAGATCGAAGCCAAACCCAACCTCGCCGAAGCCGAAGACCGCGCCCGCGCATGGGAAGGGCTGTTTCAGGACGTGGCAGGCTTTTCCACCGGCTCGGGCTGGTATGTCATTGCCCTCGGCCCCTATGCCGAAGCCGCAGCACAGGCCCGCCGCGACGAGTTGCTGGCCGAAAACCTGATCCCCGCCGACAGCTTCGTCTCCGATGGCGGCGATTACGGCGCGATGGTCTGGCCTGTCGGCGCGACCCTTCCCGATGCCCCCGCAGCCGATCCCCTGCCCGCGCCCGACGCCCCCGCCCCCGAGCAACCTGCCGTGGTCGACGAAACCCCCGATGAGGCCCGCGCCTCCGAAGCTGCCCTGTCGCAATCCGACCGCGAAGACCTGCAGCGCGCGTTGATGTGGTTCGGCTTCTACGATGCCACGGTGGACGGCGCTTTCGGTCGCGGCACCCGTGCCTCGATGGCGGCTTGGCAAAGCGCCAATGCCTACGAACCCACGGGCGTCCTCACCTCGCGCCAGCGCGGCGACCTCCTCTCCGCCTATCGGGCCGAGGAATCCGCCTTCGGCTTCGATACCGTGACCGAGGCCGAGGCGGGCATCGAAATCACCCTGCCCCTCGCCCTCGTCGCCTTCGACCATTACGAACCGCCCTTCGTCCACTTCACGGCGCAGGACGGCGGCGACACCCGCATCATCCTCATCAGCCAGCCGGGCGACGAGGCGGCGCTTTCCGCGCTCTACGACACGCTTCAGACCCTCCGGCTCATGCCCGCCAGCGGTCCCCGCAGCAAGGACGCCAAAAGCTTCTCCCTGCGCGGCGAAAGCCCCGACCGCGTGACCGAAGCCTTCGCCACCACCGCGCGCGGCATGGTCAAGGGCTGGATGGTCAGCTGGAACCCCGCGACGGCCCCGAATATGGAGCGCGTCCTGTCGACCCTGAAAGCCAGTTTCCGCCCCATCGGCGACCGCGCCCTCGACCCCGGTCTCGTGCCCCTGTCCGAGGGCAGCAAATCCGGCCTCCTCGCGGGGCTCGAGGTGAAGAAACCCCGCCTCTCGCGCTCGGGCTTCTATGTCGATGCCAAGGGCAGCGTGCTGACCACTGCCGAAGCCACCGCACAATGCGCCCGCATCACGCTGGACAGCCGGACCGAGGCCCGCGTCACCGCCACCGATCCCGCCACGGGCCTGACCCTGCTGACACCGGCCACGCCCCTCGCGCCGGTCGCCTCCGCCAGCTTCGCCACCGCCGCCGAAGGGGCCGAGGTCGCGGTTGCGGGCTACAGCTACGAAGACAAGCTTCCCGCTCCCGTGCTGACCTTCGGCACCCTCGCCGCCACCACGGGCCTTGCGGGCGAGACGACCCTCAACCGCCTCTCCCTCGCCGCCCTCCCCGGCGATGCCGGCGGGCCGGTCCTCACGGGCAGTGGCGCGGTCGCGGGCGCACTCCTGCCCGCCCCCACGGGCGGCAAGCGGCTCCTGCCCGCGGGCACCAGCTTCACCGCCCCGCCCTCGGCGATCCTGCCCTTCCTCCGGAAAGCAGGCATCCCCGCCGCCACCGCCACCGAAGGCGCGACCCTGACCCCGCAAGACCTCGTCGCCCGCGCAGGCGGCATGACCGTCCTCGTTTCCTGCTGGGACTGACCCCGCCCCGCCCCGCCCCCCTCCCCGCCCGCCCGCAGCGGGCAGGGGGGGGGAGCACCCGCCGACGCGGAACCACACGCGCGCAACGCCGTCCCCCTGCCCGTTCCCGCGGCGGAACGGCAAGACCCGCCCCGGACACCTGCCCCCTCCATCCGGCGGCTGTCGATCGGCGGCACGGCGCCAAGGGGTGGCCCACCCGACCGACCGCCCGCCCCGTTTGGCCTTTTCCGCCGCCCGCACTACACTCCCCCGCATGGCAGCGCTTCTCACCTTCACCGACCGCGGCATCTACTGCCCGGACGGGGATTTCTTCATCGACCCCTGGCGCCCCGTCCCCCGCGCCCTGATCACGCATGGCCATTCCGACCATGCCCGCCGGGGCCACGGCCAATACCTGTGCACGCATCAGGCGCTCCCCGTGATCCGCCACCGCCTCGGCGACATCTCCGCCTCCGGCATCGCTTACGGCGAGACGCTGCGCATCGGCGCCGTCACCGTCAGCTTCCACCCCGCAGGCCACGTCCCCGGCTCGGCCCAGATCCGCGTCGAGCGGGGCGGCGAGGTCTGGGTCGTCTCGGGCGACTACAAGACCGAAGCCGACGGCCTCGCCGAAGCCTTCACCCCCGTCCCCTGCCATGCCTTCATCACCGAATGCACCTTCGGCCTGCCCGTCTTCCGCTGGCAACCGCAGGCGCAGGTCATGGCCGAAATCTCCGCATGGTGGGCCGCGAATGCCGCCCTCGGCCGCCCCTCGATCATCGGCGCCTACAGCTTCGGCAAGGCCCAGCGCCTCATGGCAGGCATCGCGCCCCAAGGCCCCATCCTCACCCACGGCGCGGTCGAAGAGACCACCGCCATCCTCCGCGCCCAAGGCTACGTCCTGCCCGCAACCATCCGCGTGACCCAAGGCATGGACGCAAAATCCCACCCCACGGCCCTCGTCATCGCGCCGCCCTCCGCCCTCGGCTCGGCATGGGCGCGCCGCTTCCACAACGCGGACGAGGCTTTCGCCTCGGGCTGGATGGCACTCCGCGGCATCCGCCGCCGCCGCGCGCTCGGCACGGGCTTCGTCGTGTCCGACCACGCCGACTGGGACGGGTTGAACTCCGCCATCCGCGCCACGGGGGCCGAACGCGTCTTCGTCACCCACGGCTACACCACCCCCTTCCGCCGCTGGCTTGCCGAACAGGGCTATGACGCCGGCATCGTCGAAACCGCCTATGGCGAGGAAGAGGAACCCGCCGCCACGACCGAGGCGACAGCATGACCGCCCCCTTCCTCTCGCCCCAAATATCCTCGGGAGGGGTCCGGGGAGGGCAGACGGCCCTCCCCGGCCTTTCCGCCAAGACAAAGCCATGAAAGCCTTCGCCGCCCTCTTCGCCGCCCTCGACGGCACCACCAGGACCACCGCGAAACTCGCGGCGCTCGCGCAGTATTTCCGGACCGCCCCCGAAGCCGACCGCCTCTGGACCATCGCCCTCCTCTCGGGCCGACGCCCCAAGCGCAGCGTCAACGCGACCGAACTCTGCACCTGGGCGGCCGAGGCGGCACATCTCCCCCTCTGGCTGTTCGAGGAAAGCTACGCCATCGCAGGCGACCTTGCCGAAACCATCGCGCTCATCCTGCCGCCCCCCACCACCACAACCGACCGCAGCCTGACGGAAACCATCACCCTGCTGACCTCCCTTACCGGCAAACCGCCCGAGGTCCGCCGCGCCGCGATCCTGACGGCATGGAGCGAACTTGCCCCCACCGAACGCTTCCTCTTCAACAAACTCCTGACCGGCGGCTTCCGCATGGGCGTGTCCCAAGGGCTCATGACCCGCGCGCTCGCCACCGCCACGGGGGTGGACGAACCCACCATCGCCCACCGCCTGATGGGCGACTGGTCGCCGCTCACCACCACCTTCGCCGCCCTCACCGCAGGCAGCGACGACACCGGCGCAGGCTCGCGCCCCTACCCCTTTGCGCTTGCCGCCCAGCTCGAAGGCACGCCCGACGCCTTGGGCGATCCCGCCGACTGGAACGCCGAATGGAAATGGGACGGCATCCGCGGCCAGCTCGTCCACCGCACGGGCGCCTTCGCCCTCTGGTCGCGGGGCGAGGAACTGGTGACGGACCGCTTCCCCGAATTCGCCCCTCTCGCCGACTTCCTGCCCCAAGGCACGGTGATCGACGGCGAGATCCTCGCATGGGGCGCGGGCAAACCCCTTCCCTTCGCGCAACTCCAACCCCGCATCGGCCGCAAGACCGTGCCGAAGAAACTCCTCCTCGACGCCCCCGCCCGCCTCCTCGCCTATGACCTGCTGGAAGAGGACGGCCTCGACCGCCGCCCCCTCCCCTACGCGCAACGCCGCGCCCGCCTTGCCGCCCTGATCGACCGGCTTCCCCCAACCCTCCCCCTCGGCCTCTCGCCCGACATCCCCTTCACCGATTGGGCCGAACTGACGCGCCTGCGCACCACCTCGCGCAGCGGGATGGCCGAGGGGCTGATGCTCAAACGCGCCTCCTCGCCCTATCATCTGGGCCGCAAACGCGGGGACTGGTGGAAATGGAAGATCGACCCGTGGTCGGTCGATGCGGTGATGATCTACGCCCAATCCGGCCACGGCCGCCGCGCGAACCTGTTCACCGACTTCACCTTCGCCCTCCGTGACGGCAACGACCTCGTCCCCTTCACCAAGGCCTATTCCGGCCTGACCGACGCCGAATTCGCCGAAATCACCCGCTGGGTCGGCAAGAACACCCTCGAACGCTTCGGCCCTGTCCGCCGCGTCACCCCCGAACTGGTGTTCGAAATCGCCTTCGAGGGCATCCAAGCCAGCCCCCGCCACAAATCGGGCATCGCCCTGCGCTTCCCCCGCATGGCCCGCTGGCGCCGCGACAAGGGCGTGGACGAAATCGACACGCTCGACAGCCTCCGCGCCCTTCTGAACGCGGCGCAAGGCTGACAGGACAGAAGCGGGGGGTTTCACACCCCCCCGGTCCATCGGTTTCTCGAACCGATGGCGAAACCGCTGGACCACCCCCGTGGGATATTTGAGGCAAGGGGAAAAGGGAAAAGGGGACAAGGATCGCGCGGAATTCCTCCCTCCCGCCTTGCACCTTGCCGCCCGGCACCCCTAGATACCACCCAAGCACAGTTGACCCAGAGGTTGCCAAGAATGACGCTCCCCCTTCCCCGCCCCGTCCTCGACGCCAATGCCGCAGGCGGTGGCGCCTTGGGCAAGCTTCCCGACTGGGACCTGACCGACCTTTACCCCGCCCCCGACGCGCCGGAATTCGCCCGTGACATGGCATGGCTCGAAAAGGCCTGCGCCAGCTTCGCCGCCTCTTACGAAGGCAAGCTCGCCACCCTCGACGCCGCCGCCCTTCTGGCCTGCGTCAGGGAATACGAACAGATCGACGTGATCGCGGGCCGCATCATGTCCTTTGCGGGTCTGCGCTACTATCAGAACACGATGGACAGCGAGCGCGCCAAGTTCATGGCCGACGCGCAGGACAGGATCACCACCTTCACCACCCCGCTGGTCTTCTTCACCCTCGAATTCAACCGCATCGACGAAGGCCACCTCGCGAGCCTGCTCGCGCAAAACGCCGACCTTGCCCGTTACAAACCCGTCTTCGACCGCATGCGCGCCATGCGCCCCTACCAACTGTCGGACGAGCTGGAAAAATACCTCCACGACGCCTCGGTCGTAGGCTCCTCCGCATGGAACAAGCTCTTCGACGAGACGATGGCGGGCCTCATGTTCAAGGTCGCGGGGGAAGAGGAGGAGATGAACCTCGAATCCACCCTCAACCTCCTCACCGACACCGACCGCGCCAAACGCGAAGCCGCCGCCCGCGCCTTGGCCGAGGTTTTCGACAAGAACATCAAGCTCTTCGCCCGCGTCCATAACACGCTGGCGAA
Source organism: Paracoccaceae bacterium (assembly GCA_027489375.1). Lineage (GTDB taxonomy): Bacteria > Pseudomonadota > Alphaproteobacteria > Rhodobacterales > Rhodobacteraceae > Paragemmobacter. The sequence continues at coordinate 33,633 of JAIXZW010000007.1, forward strand.
AGAGAAAGAGATCGAGGACCGCTGGCGCAAGATGCCCACCCCGCAGACCGCACGGCACCTGTCGAACCATGTCGAACCCGAGGTGGTCGAGGCGCTCCGCAATGCCGTGGTCGCGGCCTATCCGAAACTGTCGCACCGCTACTACCGTCTGAAAGCGCGCTGGATGGGGCTGGAAAGACTGCAAGTCTGGGACCGCAACGCGCCCCTGCCCATCGAAACCCCGAAAACCGTCGACTGGGACGCCGCCACCAAGACCGTGCTCGACGCCTATGGCGCTTTCGACCCCAAGATGGCCGACCTCGCCAAGCCCTTCTTCGAACGCGGCTGGATCGACGCGGGCGTCAAACCCGGCAAGGCGCCGGGTGCCTTTGCCCACCCCACCGTCACCACCGTCCACCCCTATGTCATGCTCAACTACCTCGGCAAACCGCGTGACGTGATGACGCTGGCCCACGAACTCGGCCACGGCGTCCATCAGGTGCTGGCGGCGGGTCAGGGGGAACTCCTCTCCTCCACCCCGCTCACCCTTGCCGAAACCGCCTCCGTCTTCGGCGAGATGCTGACCTTCCGCAAACTCCTCGACGCCGCCAAAACCCCTGCCGAACGCAAGACCCTTCTGGCGGGCAAGGTCGAGGATATGATCAACACGGTTGTCCGCCAGATCGCCTTTTACGATTTCGAATGCAAACTCCACGCCGCCCGCGCGGAAGGCGAACTCACCCCCGACGACATCAACGCGCTGTGGATGAGCGTGCAGGCCCAATCGCTTGGCGATGCCTTCGACTTCATGGACGGGTACGAAACCTTCTGGGCCTACATCCCCCACTTCGTCCACTCGCCCTTCTACGTCTACGCCTATGCCTTCGGCGACGGCCTCGTGAACGCGCTCTACGCCGCCTATGCCGACGGCCTGCCCGACTTCCAGACCAAGTATTTCGACATGCTCAAAGCCGGCGGCTCCAAACACCACAAGGAGTTGCTCGCCCCCTTCGGTCTCGACGCCTCGGACCCGAAGTTCTGGGACAAGGGCCTGTCGATGATCGCAGGCTTCATCGACGAGCTGGAAGCGATGGAAAGCTGAAAACCAAAGGGCGCGGGGGGTTTCCTCCGCGCCCCGATCTTGCGCGGCGGGAAAGCTCAGCCCGCCGTCGCCATCTGCCGCAAGGCATCGTCCAGATGCGCGGCCAACTCGTGCGGCGAAAGCTTCACCAGATCCTTGCCCAATTCCGACGCAGGTGCGATGCGCAGCCCCGCCAAAGCATCGCGCAATTCCCCCAGCATCTTCGGCCCCGCAACCAGCAGGAGCGGCGTCCCCCCAGACTGCCCCCCCGCAGACTGCTCCAACGCGCCCGCAATCGCCTTGGCGGCATGGCGGGCAAAGCGGGAGCGTTCCATCTCGGCCTCGCTATGATGCGCCTCGTAGCCATGCGCCCCGCCACCGCCGCCCGATTGCCCGCGCCCGCGCCCTCCGAACTCCACGGCGACATCGCCGAAATCCTCCGCCCCGAATTCGGCCACCGCCGAAGGTGCCTCCCCGATGGCATGCGCACGCAGCAGCCGCAGATCGCGGTCCCCCGCGATGGCGACAAGAACCGGACGCATCTTCATGTCAAAGCCCTCCCGAACGACATCAACCAAAGTTAACACCACTTCGGAAACCAGCCTTGATCTGCGTCAAGCCCCCGCCAAAGACAAAGGGCGCAGGACCAACCCCCCGCGCCCTTTCCCTTCATCTGTTCCCAAATATCCCGGGGGGAAATCGGCCAAGGGCCGATTGGGGGGCTGGCCCCCCCTCCACCCTCACAGCGAAATCTCGCGCGCCACCGCGAAGGCCGCGTCGATCATCTTCTGCGTGCCGACGGTGAATTCCAGCGGGCAGGGATAGGCCGCGCCCGTCCGGATGCTCCGCCCGAAATTCTCGACCTGCAACTTGTAATGGTTCGCCGCGGGCCACCGCTCGCTCGTCACCGTCTGCCCGATGTGCAACTCGATCCGCGCCTCGGCAAACAGGTTCGCGTTGAACGGCCCGTTCGCCACTTTCAGCAAGCCCTTGTCGCCGTGGAACGTCACCTCCTGCCGGTTCTGCAACCGCATCGAGGTCATGGCGGTATAGGTCGCCCGCCCCAGCGGCCCTTCCAAGATCGCATCCACCTCGGCCCAGACGTCCACGCCATTCTCGCGGATCATCCGGCAGGAGAGATCCGTGGCCTCCCCCCCGCTCACGAAGCGCGCGGAGCCATAGGTGTAGACGCCGATGTCCCTGATCCCGCCGCCGCCGGTTTCCGGCCGGTTGCGGATGTTCCCCGGCTCGTCCTCGTTGTTGTAGCTGAAGAAGGCGTCGATGTGCTTGAGCTTGCCGATGGCCCCGCCCTGCACCAGCTCGCGCGCCCTGATCCATTGCGGATGGTGCACGATCATATAGGCCTCGGCCACCAAGAGGCCCGACTTGTCCCGCGCCGCGATCAACTGGTCGATCTCTCCGGCGGTCATGGAAATCGGCTTCTCGGTCAGCACATGCTTGCCCGCCGCCACGGCCTTGAGCGTCCATTCCACATGCACATGGTTCGGCAGCGGGATATAGACCGCGTCGATGGACGGATCGGCCAGCAGGTCGGCATAGCTCATCTGCTTCAGCGAGGGGCAGAAGTCCCACCCCGTCGCCGCCCCGGGGTTCGAGGTGCCAAGCGCCACCAGTTCGGCATTCTCGGCCATGTGGATGGCAGGGGCCATATGGTCGCGGGCGAATTTGGCATTGCCAAGAACGCCCCAGCGGACGGTTTTCATCGCGGTTTCCTCCCTAGGATTTCGGGCTAAGGCTATGGCGTGAAAACGTTTTACGCAAGTCGAACTCTGACGCAGAGTTCGGCACGGAATTTGCGTCAAATTCCGCCTCAGACCTTTCGCAAACGCAGCAGCGTCATCATGCCAAAGGGTGGCAGATGCGCTTCTTCCACCAGCGTGATGCCCTTGGTCCCCAGCACGACCTCGCGGCGGAAATCGGAATGCCATCCGATCAGGTTCGCCAAGGGTGCCGCCCACGTCTCAAGGCTCGCCAGAACCCCGGTATCGCTGTCCTCGCGGGCGAAATGGTTCACGACCAGCAGCGTGCCGCCCGGACGCAGCACGCGCACCATCTCGGCCATCACCCGCTCGGGGTCTGGCACGACCGACATGATATGCATCGCCGCCACGCTGTCGAAACTGGCATCGGCAAAGCGCATCGCCCGCGCGTCCATCTCGACCAGTTCCTTCACATGGCGCAGGCCAAGCTCCGCCACCTTTTCCCGCGCCTTCTCCAGCATCTCGGCCGAAGCGTCGATGCCCGTCACCTCGACCCCCGCGCCATATTGCGGCAGCGCAAGGCCGGTGCCCACGCCGACCTCCAGCACCCGCCCGCCCAGACCGTTCAGCACCGACACCGCACGCCGCCGCCCCGCCCCCGTGACCCGCCCGAAGGTCAGGTCATAGATGGGCGCCCAGAGCGCATAGGATTTCCGAACAGCCTGAATATCCACTCAACTTGCCTTTCTTTGCGCGGCCTCCCGCCGCCACAGGAACAGGATCGCCACCAGATAGGCCACGGCCAGCCCCAGCAGCGTCACCCAAGGATAGGTCAGAAGTGCTGCAACCACTGCCGCCCCCCCGACCAGAATGAACTTCGCGTTCTCGGCATAGACCGTCACCCGCTTGAGCGAGGGTGTGCGGATGCGGCTGATCATCAGCGCCCCCATCGCCACCATCCACAGCGCGATGGCCGGACCCGGAATCTTCAGCCCGCCATACCAGCAGAACGAAAGATACATCGGTGCCAGCACCAGCATCGCCCCCGCCGGGCTTGGAACGCCGATAAAGGTCGTGCGTTCCGCAGGCTCGCCCTCGGCCACCTTGTTGCCCACGTTGAACCGCGCCAGCCGCAGCATGCAGCAGACCGCATAGATCAGCGCCGCAATCCAGCCGAGCGAGGCTTCCCCGTTCAGTCCCCAGAAATACAGCACCAAGACGGGCGTCACGCCGAAGTTGACGAAATCGCCCAGACTGTCCAACTCCGCCCCGATGGCGCTTTCCGATTTCAGGATGCGCGCCAACCGACCGTCCAGCGCATCCAGCGCGGCGGCAAGGCCGATCAGCGCGATGGCCGTGGCATAGCGCCCGTCCACCGCGAAACGGATCGCCGTCAGCCCCGAACACAGGCCAAGGATCGACACGAGGTTGGGCAGCAGTTGCAGGATATGCAGCTTGCGCCGTGGCGGAAGGGCATTGTGCGGCGCGTCCATCACCCTCACTCCATCCGCGCCATGCGCTGCGGCGCGTCCTGCCCCAGCACCGCGATGACCGTCTCGCCCGCCACGCAATTCTGGCCCAGCGCCACCTGCGGCTCCACCCCGTCGGGCAGATAGATGTCAAGCCGCGACCCGAAGCGGATCAGCCCGAACCGCTCGCCCGTGCGCAGTTCCTGCCCCTTGACCGCAAAGCACAGGATGCGCCGCGCCACCAGACCCGCGATCTGCACCACGGCAATCGACCGCCCGTCCGCCATGTCGATCCGAAGCGAGTTGCGCTCGTTGTCCATCGACGCCTTGTCGAGCGAGGCATTGAGGAACTTGCCCGGACGATAGGCAATTTCCGACACCCGCCCCGCAATGGGTGCACGGTTCACATGGCAGTTGAACACCGACATGAAGACCGACACCCGCATCAGGGGCGCCGGCCCCATGCCAAGCTCTTCCGGCGGCACCGCCCGTTCGATCAGCGACACGACCCCATCCGCAGGCGACACCATCAGCCCCGCATTCAGCGGCACGGCGCGCTTCGGGTCGCGGAAGAAATAATAGCACCAGACCGTCAGCCCGACGCCCACCCAGCCCAACGGCTCCCACAGCCAGAACAGCACCAGCGTGGCGGCGGCAAAGGCCGCGACGAAACGATACCCCTCGCGGTGCATCGGTTTGAGGAAGGTCTCGAGCATCGTCATCAGGCTTACTCCGGTTCGGGCGTCGTAACGGCTGCAACCCACACGGGCAACCGGAAACGACGCTTCATCACGAAAAAACGTCAGGCGCTGGTGGCACCCGACGGGTTCATGCCGCTAGATAATGCATCGCGCCCCCCACAACCACCCCTGCCCCCTTTGCGTCCTGCCGGAAAAGAAAAGGGGGGCCTTCTGCCCCCCTCGCGCCCCTGGCGCTCACCCCCCGAGAGTATTTGGGCCAAGGTGAAGCACAAGGTAGAGGGCGCAAGCCGGAGCCGCGCCCTTGCCTCTTTCACACTGGCTCAAATATCCCGGGGGGTCCGGGGGGCTGCCCCCCCGGCCTTGCGTCGGCGACGGGATCAGGCCGGAACGACCATCCCCTTGCCCTTGGCAAGCTCGCGCATCCGCGCCTGCAACTTCTCGAAGGCCCGCACCTCGATCTGGCGGATCCGCTCGCGGCTCACGCCATAGCTTTCCGACAGTTCTTCAAGCGTCACCGGCGTGTCGGCCAGTCGGCGCTGCATCAGGATATCGCGCTCGCGCTCGTTCAGCACCGAAAACGCCTGCGTCAGCAATTCGCGCCGCGTGTCCAGCTCGTCGCGCTCGGCATAGGCGCCCGCCTGATCGCTGTCCTCGTCCTCGAGCCAGTCCTGCCACTGGGCCGACCCGTCATCCCCGCCGACCGTGGCGTTGAGCGAGGCATCCGCCCCCGCCATGCGGCGGTTCATGTCGATGACCTCTTCCTCGGTCACGGACAGGTCCTTCGCGATCTGCGCCACGTTCTCGGGCCGCAGGTCGCCCTCTTCCAGCGCGCCCAGCTTGGCTTTCGCTTTCCGCAGGTTGAAGAACAGCTTCTTCTGCGCGCTCGTCGTGCCCAGCTTCACAAGGCTCCACGACCGCAGGATATACTCCTGGATCGACGCCCTGATCCACCACATGGCATAGGTCGCCAGCCGGAAGCCGCGCTCGGGATCGAAACGCTTCACCGCCTGCATCAGCCCGACATTGGCTTCCGAGATCACCTCGGCCTGCGGCAGGCCATAGCCGCGGTAGCCCATCGCGATCTTGGCCGCCAGACGCAGGTGGCTGGTGACAAGCCGGTGCGCCGCCCCCGCATCCTCGTGGTCGACCCAGCGCTTGGCCAGCATGTATTCCTCTTCGGGTTCCAACAGCGGAAACTTGCGGATTTCCTGCAAATACCGGTTCAAACCCTGTTCCGGGCTCGGTGCCGGAAGATTGGTATAGGTGCTCATCTGTCGCCCCCTCTCTGCCCCCGGCCTCATCGAAGCACCGGCGGGACCCGCTAAGTTAGGAAAGCACGGCTTCGCTTGCAAGCCCGCCGCGTCCTTCCTCCTTTTAACGCCACATGGTTACGATTCCGTTGCGACCCAAGGCCCGCCCGGGTGCGTTCACGCACATGTCAGCCATTGTTTCAGCAGTCGCGGCGCTGTTTGCGCCGGACAACGCGCCCGACACCGCTTCGAAAACCCCGCAAAAGCCGCGGCGTTCCCTCAGACCCCCGCTTCCAGCGCCGCGACCAGGGCTTCCATGTCGGGCGGAAGCGGAGCCTCGAACTCAAGCACCTCGCCCGTCACCGGATGCTCGAAGCCGAGGGTCGCCGCATGCAGCGCCTGCCGCGGAAAGGCGTTGCCAAGCGCCGCCGCCGCCTCTCCCACCACCTTGGGCGACAGGCGCCGCTTGCCACCATAGGTCTGATCCCCAAGCAGCCCATGCCCCGCATGGGCCATGTGCACGCGGATCTGATGCGTCCGCCCTGTTTCCAGCCAGCACTCCACCAGCGCCGCCCCACCCATCGCCTGCCGCCCGCCGAAGCTGTCCAGCACCCGCGCCCGCGTCACCGCATGCCGCCCCGCGCCATCCCAGACCACCGCCTGCCGCTGCCGGTCCGTCTTGTGCCGCGCCAATCCCGTGGCGATCTTCACAATCCCGCCGGATTCGAACGTGACCCCCTTCGTCCCCCGCAAGCGCGGGTCCGCCGCATCCGGCGTGCCGTGGACGAGCGCGATGTAATGGCGCGTCACCGAATGGTCCTCGAACTGCCGCGCAAGGCCGTGATGCGCGCGGTCCGTCTTGGCCACCACCAGAAGCCCCGTCGTATCCTTGTCGATCCGGTGCACGATCCCCGGCCGCTTCTCGCCGCCGATCCCCGACAGCGTATCCCCGCAATGGTGCAGCAGCGCGTTGACCAGCGTCCCGCTGGGCGAGCCGGGAGCCGGATGCACCACCATCCCCACCGGCTTGTCGATCACGATCAGCTCCGCATCCTCGTAGACGACGACGAGGGGAATATCCTCGGGCCGCGCGTCATATTCCTCGGCCTCGGCCAGCCGCAGGGTAAAGACCTGCCCTTCGGCGACCTTGGTCTTGGGGTCCGTCACCGCCACGTCGCCAAGAAAGACATCTCCCTCGGCGATCATCTTCATCAGACGCGACCGCGACAGTGCCGCTTCCTCTGGCACCTCGCGCGCGAGCGCCTTATCAAGACGGTCGGGCGGGTTCTCCCCGATCACCACGGTCAAAAGGGCCGTCTCGGAAAGGGCAGACATGGACGGCGACATGGACGGTGCTCCGCAGATGGCCCGGCTTCCCGCAGGGCTGAGGTTTCTCAAGGCGCTCGTGATCCTGCTTCTGGTCACGATGATCGCGGGTGTCATAACGATCACCACCGTGCTTGTCACCCGAATGCCGGACGGCAACGCCATTCCCCTGCCCGAATCCCTCACCCTGCCCCAAGGGGCCAAGGCGCAATCCTTCACCCTCGGCCCCGATTACATGGTGATCACCACCGAAGACCGCCGCATCCTGATCTATGGCCGCGACGGCACCTTCCGCAAATCCCTGCCGCTCGACTGACCGCTACCCCGCCAGCACGCCCGCCAGCACGCTCGCCAGCACGGGCCAGAGCGACGCGACGAGCAGACCCGCCATCACAAGGTTGTACAGCCTGAGCCGCCGCGCATCGGTCAGCAGCCGCGCCACCTCTTGGCCCAGTACGGTCCAGACCGAAACCGAAGGCAGGTTGATACAGGCAAAGACCAGCGCCACCAGCGCCATGACCCACGCCCCCGTCCCGATCGCGCCTGCGTAAACCGTGGTCGCGGTCAGCGCCATCGCCCATGCCTTGGGGTTCACCCATTGGAACGCCGCCGCCTGCCAGAACGAGAACGGCTTCCCCGACTCCCGCGCCTCGGGCGCCGCCGCCCGCGCGATCTTCCACGCCAGCCACAGCATATAGGCGACCGCCGCCCCCTTCAGCGCGACCGCCAGCGCAGGTAAGGCCACAAAGACCCCGCCGATCCCGAGGCCCACCAGAAACACCATGACCGAATGGCCGACGCTGATCCCCAGCATATGCGGCACCGTCCGCCGGAAGCCGTAATTCGCCCCCGAAGCCATCAGCATCATGTTGTTCGGCCCCGGCGTGACCGAGGTGACAAAGGCGAACCCCGCCAACGCCAGCACCGCATCCAGATGTTCCAAAACTGCCCCTTCCGCCTTGCCCCGATGCCCGAAGCACCGCCAGCCCCCAAAGCCGGCCCCGCCTGCCCCCGCCGCAGCGGGGTGTTTTGCACCCCCCGCACCCCCCGCAGGATATTTGGGGCAAGAGGAAGACCAGCCCGCTTCCTCTCGCCTCAAATATCCTCGGGGGGTGAGCCGTCGAAGACGGCGAGGGGGGCAGACGGCCCCCCTTTGCTCCGCCCGAAAGATGAATGCCGCGTCAACCTGAGCGCGCCTGCGTCTGCATCACCTGTGCATTCCGGCAGGCAAAAGCCGCATCAATGCGCAAAAACCCCCTCCATCGTCGGAAATCCCTTGAATTCCAGCGGGTTGCCGGAGGGATCGCGGAAGAACATGGTCCATTGCTCCCCGACCTCGCCCTTGAACCGGACCGAAGGCTCCAGCTCGAACTCCGTTCCCGAAGTCTTAACCCTTTCGGCCAGCGCCTCCCATTCCGGCAGCAGCAGCACCACCCCGAAATGCGGCATCGGCACCTGATGCGCGCCGACCTTTCCGGTCCGCGCATTGGCGAAAGGCTCGCCCAGATGCAGGCTCAACTGATGGCCGAAGAAATCGAAATCTACCCATGTCGGCGCCGACCGCCCCTCGGCACAGCCAAGGATTCCGCCATAGAATCCACGGGCTTCGTCAAGATCCCTCACATGCAGCGCAAGGTGGAACGGCGTCAGCATCCCTGTCTCTCCCCCATCCGGTCGCGAGGAAGGCTACACCTGCCAGCCCCCCGCGCAAGGGAAAGACCCCCCCGACCGCAGCCGCGACAAAAGAACCCGCTCCCCTTTCGCGCACGCACCCTTGCAGACCCTTCCCAAACGCCCTGCGCCTGCCTAGCATCGCGCCAGATTTAACCGGAGTTAAGCCCATGACCACAGACCGTCCCCTCGGCTTCGACACCCTCGCCATCCACGCCGGAACCGCCCCCGACCCCGCCACCGGCGCGCGTCAGGTGCCGATCTACCAGACCACGGCTTACGTCTTCCGCGATGCCGACCACGCCGCGAAACTCTTTAACTTGCAAGAGGTTGGCTACATCTACTCGCGCCTGACCAACCCCACCGTCTCGGCCCTTGCGAACCGCGTCTGCGCGCTCGAAGGCGGGGCGGGGGCGATCTGCTGCTCCTCGGGCCATGCCGCGCAGATCATGGCGCTCTTCCCGCTGATGGGTCCGGGGCGCAACATCATCGCCTCCACCCGTCTTTACGGCGGCACCGTCACCCAGTTCAGCCAGACCATCAAACGCTTCGGCTGGTCGGCCAAATTCGTCGACTTCGACGACCTCGCCGCACTCGAGGCCGCGGTGGACGATGACACCCGCGCCATCTTCTGCGAATCCATCGCGAATCCGGGGGGTTACATCACCGACCTCGACGCCGTGGCAGGGGTTGCGAACAAGGTGGGCCTGCCGCTGATCGTCGACAACACCTCCGCCTCGCCCTACCTCTGCCGACCCATCGAACATGGCGCGACCATCGTCGTCCATTCGGCGACCAAATACCTCACCGGCAACGGCACGGTGACGGGCGGGGTCGTGGTGGATTCGGGCAAGTTCGACTGGTCCGCCTCGGGCAAGTTCCCCTCGCTCTCGGAACCCGAACCCGCCTATCACGGCCTGACCTTCCACCCCACTTTGGGCGCGATGGCCTTCACCTTCCACTCCATCGCCATCGGCCTGCGCGACCTTGGCATGACCATGAACCCGCAAGGCGCGCATTACACGTTGATGGGGATCGAGACGCTGTCCCTGCGGATGCAGCGCCATGTGGAGAACGCCGCCAAGGTCGCGGAATGGCTGGAAAAACACCCCAAGGTCAAAGCCGTGACCTATGCGGGCCTGCCCTCCTCGCCTTACGCCCACCGCGTCCCGCGCATCACGCCCAAGGGGGCGGGCGCGCTCTTCACCTTCGCGCTCAAGGGCGGGTATGAGTCCTGCGTCAAGCTGATCGACAGCCTCAAGCTCTTCAGCCACGTGGCGAACCTTGGCGACACGCGCAGCCTTGTGATCCACTCGGCCTCCACCACCCATCGCCAACTGTCCGAGGAACAGCAGATCAGGGCGGGCGCCGCGCCCGATGTGGTCCGCGTCTCCATCGGGATCGAGGATGTGGCCGACATCATCGCCGACCTTGAACAGGCGCTGGCAAAGGTCTGATGCGCAAAGAAAAAGGGGGGCGAGTGCCCCCCTTTCGATCCTGCGGCCACGCGGGTTACTGCGCGATCTCGAAGGTGATCGTCACACTCGCCGTCAACCCGACCTCGCCCGCCGCGACAGGCACGGCATCCGCTGCTGCCTCGGCCATCCGGTACATCGGCATGGGTCCGGGATTGTATCCCCCGCTCTCGCTCATCGACACGATCCGCCCGAGCTTGACCCCTGCCGCACCGACCAGCAATTCCGCCCGCGCCTTGGCCTTCTGGACGGCATCCACCCGCGCCTTGTTCATCGCGGGTTCGGGATCGTCCAGCCCGAAGCTGATCCCGTTCAGCGTGTTGGCCCCGTCTCCGATGGCCGCATCAAGAATACCGCCAAGCTTGGCAAGCTCACGCACCCGCAGCGTCAACTGGTTCGACGCGACATAGCCCGTGATCTTGGCAGGCTGGCTTGCATCCGGCTGCTGCCAGTTCGGGTTCAGCGACAGGTTCGACGTCTGCACGTCCCGATCCTCGATCCCGGCGGCCTTGATCCGCTCCATCACCGCCGTCAGCGCCGCCGAATTGGCCTCCATCGCCACGGCCGCCGTCTCGCCCGTCGTGGTAACGCCCAGCGAGACGGTGGCAAGGTCCGGTGCGGCCTGCACCTGCCCTTCGCCAGTCACCGTAATCGTCGCCGGAACGACCTCGGCATCGGCCAGAACGGGCTGCGCGAAAGGCAGGAACAGGGCCAACCCAAGGACAGGAAGATAGCGCATTTCGGTCACTCCTCTTTTGGATGCACAATGGCGCGCCAAAGGCGCAGCGGACAAGCGGCGAAGCCGCCTTTTCCTTCCCTTCGGCGAAAAGCTGCTGTAACTGGAATCCGACCCTCGGCGGCACGTTTCCGCAAATCCGCAACCTGTGCTAGACCCAAGTAATGAAACCAAGTTTCGCCCTGAATTTTACCGATGACAGCGTTTCGCTCCTGCACAGGACAAAGCGCGGTTGGCTCGAGGTCGGGCGAACCGCCTACGACACGCCCGACCTGCCCGAAGCGCTCGGCTACATGCGGTCGACGGCGCTTGGATTGTCGCCTCAGGGTGTTGCGACGAAACTGGTCATCCCGCCCTCGCAGGTCCGCTATTTCCGCATCTTCGCCCCCGGCCCGACCGAGGCGGCGCGCCGCGCCCAGATCGCCACGGCGCTTGAAGGACGCACCCCCTATGGGCCGGACGAGCTTGCCTTCGACTGGTCGGGTCATGGCGACGAAGTCACTGTTGCCGTCGTTGCCCGCGAAACTTTGGCCGAGGCCGAGGCTTTCGCAAACGAACACCGGTTCGCGCCGGTCTCCTTCGTCACGCAACCGCCTGCGGATAGCGCCGAAGGAACCTTCGCGGGCGAACCTTGGTTCGGCGTGACAGAGCATGCGTCCCGCGTGCTGTCAGGGGCCGAAACCGTGGAACGCGATGACGAAGCCATCACCGTCCTGTCCCGCGCCCTGCCCTCGGGGCGCAGTGCCGCCCCCGCCGAACCCGACCCGCGTGAGCCGGAACCCGCCCCTCCCGAGCCCGAACCCGAGCCGGAACCCCTGCCCGAACCGGAGCCGGAAACCGAGCCGGAAACCGAGCCGGACCCCGAACCCGCGCCCGTCACGGAACCCGATCCGGCACCCGCGCCGGAACCGCTTCCCGTGCCTGAACCCCTGCCGGCAACGGTGCCCGCCCCCGCGCCCGAACTGCCGGAACCCGAACCGCTCGGCGTGCCGCAACCCGATGTCGCGCCCGAACCCGCCGATCCCGACCCGATGCCCGCCCCTTCGGAAATGCCGGCCTTCGATCCCATCGACGTGCCCGACACGATGGGCGCGGCATCCCGTACCGCGGACGAGGCACCGGCCCCAACCGAGGCAGAACCCATCACGGCGGAGGCCGATGCCGACGAAGCCCCGATCGCGCTCGATGTCGAAGACGACGACCCCATCGTCGCCGCACCTTTCGCACCCGCATCGCCGCGCGACATCGCATCGGCGCAGGTGACGACCAATGCCCTCATGCCCAGCGACGATGACAAGGCCGATATCCCGGGGGGCGTGTTCGCAAGCCGCCGTTCTCCGGCGCTGGCATCGGCCACGGCTTCAGCGGCTGCGGGCATAGCCCGCCGCCTTGGTGCCGCCTCGCGCCTTGCCCTGCAGCCTGCTGCCCGCCCCGCTCCGGCCAAACCTCCGGCCAAACCTCCGGCCAAACCGCGCACGCCGCCGAAGCTCGGCTATCCCGATTTGCCGGACAGCGCCGCCCCGCAGCGCAGCACGGCGCTTGGCGGCGCGCAGCCGCCGGCAACGCCATCGGTCGGCACCACGCCCACCCTCGCCCCGCCTGCCCTCGCCGCGCCCACCCTCGCCCCGCCTGCCCTCGCCGCGCCCACCCTCGCCCCGCCTGCCCCTGCAGCGCAACTCCTTGCCGCCGAGGCCAACGCCGAGGTCCAGGCCCAGCCTTCCCCGAACGCCCCGCCAACCGCACCGCCAAAGCCCGCCCCTCCGGTGCCCCGCCCCGCCGGAGCAGGTGCCAAACCGAAATCGGCCAAACCGGCCTCCTTCGGCACGGCCCAAGGCAACGTGCGCGGCAAACCGCGTTATCTCGGCTTCGTCCTGACCGGCATCCTGCTGGTGATGCTGGCCCTCGCCGCCGCCTTGTCCAAGATCTACGTCGCACAATCCACGGTGCCGGAACCCGCAAGCCAAAGCACGGAACTTGCTTCGGCCGACAACGCCGCGCCCGATCCGACGGTTCCCGCCGACGCCACCGACCCGAGCATTGCCGACGAGATGCTCGCCGACGGTCAGGATGTCGAAACCGCCGACGACGGGGGCGACGACGGGGGCGCTGTCACCGCAGCCGACCTTGGCGTGACCCCCGATACCGGGACCGCGCCAACCACTGCCGATGCCGTGCCGGCGATGCAGCCCGCAGCCACGGGCGGGGACGAGATCATCCTGTCCTCCGCCGACAGCGCGCCCGCCGCCGTCGATGCCGCAGCCCTGCCCCTGCCCGAGGCACGCGGCGACCCCGCGCCTGACGCGCCTTTGCCGCCTCCGGCATTCGGCACCGTCTACCAGTTCGACGAAGACGGCCTCGTCCGTCCAACGCCCGAGGGGATCACCACGCCCGAGGGCGTTCTTCTTGTCGCCGGAAAGCCGCCGCTCGTTCCGCCGCCGCGCCCCGCCGGTCTGGCTCCCGCCACGCCCGAAGGCGCAGCGACCGGTGCGGACCCCGCCGACCGGACCGATGCCACGCCGACGAACCCCGCCCTGATCGGCAAGCGCCCGCAGGCACGCCCCGCCGGCTTTGCCGCAGCGCCCGTTGCGGACCCCGACGCCGACCTTGCCGCGAGCCTCGTCGCGCAACCCGACAGCCGCCTTGCCACCTTGCGCCCGCAGGCCCGCCCTGCCGACCTTGCGCCCGCGCAGGACGGCACGCTTGCCCTCGTCGCTCCCGACGGCGCGATCACCCCGCTTGGCGGACTGGACCTCTCGCCCCGCCCCGTTGCCCGCCCGGATGCGATGGCGGACGCGGTCGCCGCCGCTGTCGCCGCCGCCGCAAGCGCGCCCATCCCCGATGCGCCGCTCGTCGATGACGGCAACGTCACCCCCGAAACCGAACAGGAACCCGAAATCGCCTCTGCCGCGCCGTCGATCCCGACCAAGGCGAATGTCGCCAAGGAAGCGACGGTCAGGAACGCGCTGAACCTCGGCAAGATCAATCTCATCGGTGTCTACGGAACCCAATCGAACCGCTACGCGCTGGTCCGTCAGCCAAACGGACGCATCGTGAAGGTCAGCGCCGGAGACCGCCTCGACGGGGGTCGCGTCGCCGCCGTCACCGCCACCGAACTTCGCTACGAAAAGCGCGGGCAAATGCTCGTGCTTTCCATGCCGCGCGGCTGACCCCTCCGCCCCGCCAGTCGGGGCGCAACGACAAGACGGACCCGTGAACGGGCAGACAGGACCCAATGGAAGGCATACTGCTCCAAGCCAGCATGTATCTGGGCGCAGCCGTGCTCATCGTTCCGCTTGCGGTGCGGCTCGGCCTCGGCTCGGTGCTGGGCTATCTGGCGGCGGGCATCCTCGTCGGCCCCATCCTCGGCGTCGCGGGGACCGAAACGAAGGACCTCCAGCATTTCGCCGAATTCGGCGTCGTGCTCATGCTCTTCCTCATCGGGCTCGAGCTTGAACCCAAGACCCTGTGGGACATGCGCCACAAGCTGATCGGCCTCGGCGGCGCGCAGGTGCTGCTGACCACGCTCGCCATCGCCGCGGCGCTCATGCTGCTCGGCCTCGTCTGGCAGGTGGCGCTGACGCTCGGCCTCGTGATGTCGCTCTCCTCGACCGCCATCGTGCTGCAAACCCTGACCGAAAAGAACCTGATGCGCACCGCGGGTGGGCGCTCGTCCTTTTCCGTCCTGCTCACGCAGGATATCGCGGTCGTGCCGATGCTCGCCTTCATGCCGCTGCTGGCGCTTCCGGCCATCACCACCCACGGCCCCATCGCGCAGCAATTCGGCATCTCGAACGCCACCGATGCCGCCGCCACCCCGCAGAACGCCGCCGAACCGCTGCTGACGCTGGTTGACCAACTGCCCAACTGGGCCGCCACCGCCCTCACCCTCGCCATCGTCGCGGCGATCGTGCTCGTCGGCCATTTCCTGACGCGGCCCATCTTCCGCTTCGTCCACGCCTCGCGCCTGCCCGAGATGTCGACCTTCATCTCGCTGCTCATCGTCTTCGGCATCGCCTTCTCGATGATGCTGGTGGGCCTTTCGCCCGCGCTCGGCACCTTCGTTGCGGGCGTCGTCCTCGCCAACTCCGAATTCCGCCACCAGATCGAGGCGGACATCAAACCCTTCAAGGGTCTGCTCCTCGGCCTTTTCTTCATGACCGTGGGCATCGGGATCGACACCCACACGCTCTTCACCGAACCCGCCACCGTGCTCGGCCTCACCCTCGGCCTGATCGCGCTCAAGGCGCTCGTCCTTTTTGGCCTCTCCTTCGCCTTCCAACTGCGCGGTCAGGACCGGCTGCTCTTCACCCTCGGCCTCGCACAGGCGGGCGAGTTCGGCTTCGTCCTCGTCTCCTTCGCCCGCCAGCAGGGCATCCTCTCGGCCAACAGGGGCGAGGTGGCACTCCTCGTCATCTCGCTCTCCATGCTGCTGACGCCGCTCCTCTTCCTCGGCTTCGACCACCTCGCGCAACGCCTCCGCGCCCGCACCCCCGAACGCGAACCCGACGAGATCGACGAAAAGGGCCGCGTCATCATCGCAGGCATCGGCCGCTTCGGTCAGGTGGTGAACCGCCTCGTCCGCATGTCGGGCCTTTCGACCGTGGTGCTCGACGCCGATGCCGCCACCATCGAAACCATGCGCCGCTTCGGGGTAAAGGGCTTCTTCGGCGACCCCACGCGCCCCGAACTCCTCGAAGCCGCCGGATTGGCCGAGGCGTCCGTCCTCGTCGTCGCCGTGGACGATCCCGCCAACGCGATCAAGATCGTCCGCTTCGCCCGCAGCCAGCGCCCCGACCTGCACATCGTCGCCCGCGCCCGCGACCGCGTCCATGTCTACGAACTCTATCAGGCGGGTGCGACCGACATCGTGCGCGAAACCTTCGACAGCAGCATCCGCGCCGGTCGCTACGTCCTTGAAAACATGGGATTTACGGAATACGAGGCCGCCAAGCTTTCGCAAACCTATTTCAAGGTGGACCGCGCCGCGATGCGCGATCTGGCCGAGGTATGGGTGCCCGGCCAGCCCGTCCATCTCAACGACGCCTATGTCGAACGCGCCAAGCAGCTTGACCGCGATCTCGAAACCGCGCTGATCGACGAACTCTACGACGTCAAACCGATGGAGGCCGATACCTCCACCGATCTTGACAGAAGCGAGCCTGACGCCCCGCCCTCAAGCGCCTGAAACGCCCGCCTCGGCAAAGGTCGCCATGTCCGAATGGCAGGCCAGCGCCGCCTTGACCACGCCGATGGCCAGCGCCGCCCCCGACCCTTCGCCCAGACGCAGGCCAAGGTTCAACAGCGGCTCCTTGCCAAGCGCCGCCAACAGCTTGCCATGCGCGCCCTCGGCGCTCACATGCCCCGCGATGCAATGGTCAAGGGTGCCTGCCACCGCCCTCTCCAGCACCGCCGCCGAGGCCGTGCAGATGAACCCGTCGAGGATGACCGGAATCCGCAGCGCCCGCGCCCGCGCAATCGCCCCCGCCATCGCGGCAAGCTCGCGCCCGCCAAGGCAACGCAGCACCTCCAGCGCATCGCCAAGCTGCGCCTTGTGCAGTGCCAGCCCTGCATCCACGGCCCGCGCCTTGCGTGCCAGCCCCGCATCGTCCACGCCCGTGCCACGCCCGACCCAATCGGCCCCCGCGGCGCCGAACAGCGCCGCCGCCAGCGCCGCCGCAGGGGTGGTGTTGCCGATCCCCATCTCGCCCACGACCAGCAGGTCCGCGCCCGCATCCACCGCATTCCAGCCCGTCGCCAGCGCCGCCACGACCTCGGCCTCGCTCATCGCCGCCCCTTGGGTGAAATCCACCGTGGGGCGGTCCAGCTCCAGCTCATGCACCGACATCGCGGCGCCAAAGGTCTTGGAAAGCTGGTTGATCGCCGCCCCGCCCGCGCGGAAGTTGCCGACCATCTGCACCGTCACCTCCGCCGGAAAGGCCGAAACCCCCTGCGCCACCACCCCGTGATTGCCCGCAAAGACGATCACTTGCGGCGCGGTGCAGCGCGGACGGTCCGTCCCCTGCCAGCCCGCCACCCAGATCGCCAGTCCCTCCAGCCGCCCCAACGCCCCCGGCGGCTTCGTCAACTGCCCGTTCCGCGCCTCGGCCCCCGCAACCGCCGCCGCATCGGCAGCGGGCATCGCGGCAAGCAGGCCACGGAATTCGGAAAGCGAGGAAAATGGGGCGGTCATGTCATTCTCTTTCATTGAAGCTTGCGCCCCGCTTGGCTACCCAAGACAGGCCGAAAGGGCCAGCCGGTAAAGGACACATCCGTGCGATTGAGCGACACAGACCCCGCCCGCCTTGCACTGCAGGACCTCGTCTCCGCCTTCGGCCTGCTCACCCGCCTGCCCGTGCCGCAGGGATGGCCGATGCGCGGTGCGGCCTCGGCATGGTGCTGGCCCGTCGTCGGCCTTGCCGTGGCGCTGATCGCCGCCGCCACCGGCTCCTTCGCCCTCGCCCTCGGCATGCCCGCAGGGGTCGCCGCCGCCGTCACCCTCGCCACCTCGGCCTTCGTCACAGGGGCGATGCACGAAGACGGGCTTGCCGATACCACGGACGGCCTCTTCGGCGGCTGGACCCGCGAACGCCGGCTCGAGATCATGAAAGACAGCGCCATCGGCTCCTACGGCACCCTCGCGCTTCTCTTCACCTCGCTCGCCCGCTGGTCGGCGCTGACCGCCCTCATGGCCACCGGCGCGCATTGGGCCGCCCTCGTCGCCGCCGCCGCCATCGGACGCGCCGCGATGGCCGTCACCATGTCCGCCTTGCCCAACGCCCGCGACACCGGCCTGTCGAAATCCGCAGGCCGCCCCGATGCCGGCCTTGCCGCCATCGCCTGCGCCATCGCGGCCCTCATCGCGCTGATGACCACGGGTGCGGCCACCCTCGCCATCCTCCCCCTCGCCGCACTCGCCGCACTCGCCGTGGCGCTGCTCGCCCGCGCGCGCATCGGCGGACAGACGGGCGACATCCTCGGCGCAACCCAGTTTCTCGCCGAAACCACGGCGCTGGCCACCGCCGCCGCCCTCCTCGCCTGAAGTCACGCCCCGCCCCCCTGCTTCATCTGTTCCCAAATATCCTCGGGGGGTGAGGCGCGAAGCGCCGAGGGGGGCAGACAGCCCCCCTTACGCGGCCAAAGACAAAGCAAAAGGCCGCAAGGTTTCCCCTGCGGCCCCAGCCGATCCGATCTGCGCAAACCTCAGGCCGCGCGGCCCGTCAGCACCGAGCCGACCGTCTTCTGCGCGCCCGCCTCGTCCACGCCCGACACGGCGGCGACTTCGCGGGTCAGACGCTCCAGCGCCGCTTCGTAAAGCTGACGCTCCGAATAGCTCTGCTCGCGCTGGTCGTCGGTGCGGTGCAGGTCGCGCACCACCTCGGCAATCGACAACAGGTCGCCCGAGTTGATCTTCTGCTCGTATTCCTGCGCGCGGCGCGACCACATCGCCCGCTTCACCCGCGCCTTGCCCTTGAGCGTATCGAGCGCCTTCGTCACCACATCCGGCGACGACAACTGGCGCATCCCGATCTCGGTCGCCTTGTGCGTCGGCACGCGAAGAGTCATCTTGTCCTTCTCGAACGAGATCACGAACAGTTCGAGATGCAGACCCGCAATCTCCTGCTCTTCGATCGAGATGATCTTGCCCACGCCATGCGCAGGGTAAACGACGAACTCGTTCGGACGAAAATCAGGCTTCTTCGACTTGGTCATTCAACGTTCCCTCAGGGGACCCCCGCTCCGGCGACAACAAAACCGACCGGACCCTTACGAACCCCGGCGAAACGATCAGATTGTCACAAGAAGAACCCACTCAGGCGAGCAGCGCTGAGACGGGCATCAGGCTTCCGTGCTTAGTTTGTGCAAGCTGTATACCACGAAAACGCCGTGATTCCAACTGCGGTGAAAGGCGCGAACCTCTCACGTTGCCTTGATTTTATGCAGTTATCCACAGCCATGTCACAAACGCATGACAGCCATGCCGAATCACCGGCACATCTTTACCACGGACGTTAACCAAGCAGGCGCGGGTTCAGTTCCCTTCGCCCGGCGCTTCCGAGAAGTATTTCGCAAGCTTGCCCGTCTCGCCATCGCGGGCTTCCGCATCGGGCAGCATGTCCTTCTTGACCGTGATCACCGGCCACATTTCCGAATACTTGCGGTTAAAGGCGACCCATTCGTCCATATCCGGCTCGGTATCGGGGCGGATCGCATCGGCAGGGCATTCCGGTTCGCACACACCGCAGTCGATGCATTCATCCGGATGGATGACCAGCATGTTCTCGCCCTCGTAGAAGCAGTCCACCGGACAGACTTCGACACAGTCAGTGTATTTGCAGGCGATGCAATTGTCGGTCACCACATAGGTCACGGGGCGTCTCCTTCGAATATCGCGGCACTGACTAAGCCGCTTTCGCGGATCATTCAAGCGGCCCCGTGGCCGGATCGTCCTTCGGGGCGTCAAGATCGTCGTAAAGTGTCTGCGCCTCGCCGGCCGGCCCGCGCCGGTAGCCCAGCGCCGTGACCCGCACCACGCGGATGCGGTTGCCTTGCGCAAAGGTCAGCACATCCCCCGCCGCCACCCCATGTCCGGGTTTTCGCGTGGGCTGGCCGTTGATGCGCAGATGCCCGCTTGTCGCAAGCTCGGCGGCAAGGGCGCGGGTCTTGAAGAACCGCGCCTGCCAAAGCCATTTGTCCACCCTGAGGGTGGGTCGCTGGTCTGCACTTGGCCTTGCAGACGGTCCGGCCAAATCAGCTCCGGTTTTTCAGCGCCGCCAGCACGGCAAAGGGGTTGTCCGGATCAATGGGCTTTTCGGCCCGCGGCGGACGCGCTTCGAAGGACTTGGCCCCCTGCGGCTTGCCGCCACGGTCGCCCCGATCCCCGCGCTCGTTCGGCTTGCCACCCTTGGGCTTGTTGCCCTTGTAGCCGCCACCCTTGCCCTCGCCGCCCCGCTCGCCACGGTCACGACGTTCGCCCTGCGGACGCTCGGCCCCCTCGGCAGGCTTCTCGCCCTCGGGCTTGGCCCCGCGCGGCGCACCCCGTTCGCCACCACGTTCGGGGCGCGGCCCGCGTTCGGGACGCTGGAAACGCGGCTTCGGCGCCCAGGTAAAGGTGTAGAAGGTCTCCATCTCCACCGGCGCGGCCTCGGCCCCCTCGGCGGGTTCCGGCTCGGGCGGCGGTGCAAGGACCGACACTTCCTCGGGGATCGGAGCGGTCGATTGCGGCGCGTCCGGCTTCGGCGGTTCCACCGCCTTGACCTTCACCCGCTCGCCCTTTTCGCCCTTGTAGCCAAGGCCCGCCATCAGATCGGCAAACTGCTCCAGCGTCATGCCGGTGATCGACAGCATCTCGGGTGCCGCCTCGAATCCCGCACGGCTGTCCTTGGCCCGCAGCAGGTCGGCCAGACGCTCCAGCATGTCGATGCGGATCGCTCGGGTTCCGGCGGGGTGATAGCCCGACAGCGTGTAATGCTGCTTCGGCACCTCGGCGATGTTCGGGATCGTGACCAGACCGGGCGGCGGGCTTTCGGGGAATTCGTCCAGCCCGTTCCACAGCGACCACAGCACCAGCCGCAGCCGCGTTGGCGCGGGCTTCAGCAGCGCCGGAAGGAACACCGTGAACTGGCCGAAGCGCACGCCATGCTTGCGCAGCGCGCCCCGCGCCTCTTGGTCAAGCTGCTTGACCTCTTCGTTCACCGCATCACGCGGCAAAACGCCCAGCGCCTCGACCAGACGGAAGGCGAAACCGCGGGCAAGCCCCGTCAGCGCCTCGTCGCGGCTCATGGCGGCCAGCGGCTCGAACAGCGCGGCGGTCTTGCGGTCGATGAAATGCTGCAAGCGGCGCTTCACCTTTTCGGCGACATCCGGCCCCGCTTCCTCGTCGACGAAGGCTTCCACGCTCGCACGCGTGACCTCCGGCCCCTTCACCAGCTTGCCGACCGCCGTGGTCCCCCACATCAGCCCGCCCTGCTCGGTGAAATCGAGCTCGGTATCCGGCGCGTTGTAGAACCGGTCCGCCCGCAGATGGAACTCCGGCTTCAGCGCCTGGAACGCCGCCTGTTGCAGCGTCCGCGCCTCATCGGGCGACGACGAGGCGTCCTGATGGAACCGGAACCCCTCGAGACGGCCGACGAACTCGCCTTCGACCGTCACTTCACCCTTGTCATTCACCTCGGCCACGAGGGTCTCCTTCTGCTTCAACCGCCGCATCAATACGCTCGTGCGCCGGTCAACAAATCTTTGCGTCAGACGGGCGTGGAGCGCATCCGACAGGCGGTCTTCTACAGCGCGAGTCTCCTCGCGCCAATGCATTTCGTCATCAACCCACCCTTTGCGTTGCGCCACATAGGTCCAGGTGCGGATATAGGCCAGACGTTTCGAGATGGCGTCGATGTCACCGTCCGTCTTGTCGATCCTCGAAACCGCCTTGGCAAGCCAGTCGCTCGGCACCCGCCCCTTTTTCAGGAACTCGAACAGACGCATCAGCAGGCTTGCGTGTTCCATGGTCGAGGATGAGCGGAAATCCGGCACGCGGCACACATCCCACAGCAGCTTCACATCGGCTGGCCCCTTCATCAGGTGGCGCACCTCCGGCATTTCGGACAGCGCCTTCAGCGCCAGAACGTCATCCGCATCCCGCGCGCGGCTCAGCCATTCGTTGTTCGTCGGTGCTTCAAGCGAACGGACCAGACGCTCGACGGTTCCGAATTCCAGCCCCTCGTTGCGCCATTGCAGCTTTTTCACGGGCTGGAAGCGGTGGTTCTCGATGGCGTCGATCACCTCGTCATCCAGTTGCCGCGCCTCGCCCGTCACGCCGAAGGTGCCGTTTTCCATATGCCGCCCCGCACGGCCCGCGATCTGCGCCAGCTCCTGCGGATAAAGCCCGCGCATCCGCCGCCCGTCGAATTTTGCCGTGCTGGAGAACGCGACATGCTTGATGTCGAGGTTCAGCCCCATGCCGATGGCATCGGTCGCCACCAGATAATCCACGTCCCCGTTCTGATAAAGCGCCACCTGCGCATTGCGCGTGCGGGGCGACAGCGCCCCCATCACCACCGCGCAACCGCCCTTTTGCCGCCGGATCAATTCGGCGATGGCATAGACGTTCTCGACCGAAAACCCGACGATAGCACTGCGTTCGGGCATCCGGCTGATCTTCTTCGACCCCGTATAGGTCAGCGTCGAAAACCGCTCGCGCTTCATGAAGGTGACACCCGGCACCAGCGCGGCAATCGCGGGGCGCATCGTGTCAGACCCCATGAACAGCGTCTCGTGCAACCCCCGCGCCCGCAGCAGGCGGTCGGTAAAGACATGCCCCCGCTCGGGGTCGGCGCAAAGCTGGATCTCGTCCACCGCCACGAAATCCGCGCCGATCTCCAAAGGCATCGCCTCGACCGTGCAGACCCAGTATTGCGTCCGCTCCGGCACGATCCGCTCTTCGCCCGTCACCAGCGCGACGACCGAAGGCCCGCGCTGTGCGACGCAGCGGTCATAGACCTCGCGCGCAAGCAGCCGCAGCGGCAGGCCGATCACCCCCGACCGGTGGCCGAGCATCCGCTCGATCGCGTAATGCGTCTTGCCGGTATTCGTCGGCCCGAGGACCGCCGTGACCCGCGAGGTCGATGCCATGTCTTTTCCTCAGAGGTCCTGCCCGGCGGCATCGGCCTCAAGCCGCTGCACCGCGTCGATTACCCCTTGCAGATGGGGATGTATAGCCAAGGCCGCCTTGTAGACCTCAAGCGCCTTTTCGGGCTGGTCGAGTTCCTCGAAAATCATGCCCAAGCCCGAAAGCGCGCCGAAATGACGCGGGTTCAGCGTCAGCACCTTGGCAATGTCGCGCACGGCGGGGCCAAGCTCGCCCGTCTGGTAATAGGCCGTGGCCCGCGCGTTCCAGCCTTCGGCGAAATCCGGCGCATGGTCGGTCAGCGCGGTCAGATGCTCGATCGCGGCATCAAGATCGCCCTCCGCCATCGCCTTGCGTCCGCGTTCCAGCAAAAGGTCCATCGCGGGCGACCCGCTTTTCGACCATTCCGTCCAGATTTCCTGTTCGATCCGCTGCGACGAGGCCGCGTCCGAGGATTTCAACTCGTCGAACAGCGTGTCGAGCGTCGCACCTTCGGCAAAGACAGCACCGGCAAGCGCGAAAAGCGCGCTCGCTGCCGCAAGGATAAGATTGTGAAATGTGCCGCGCGGTTTCATAACCTCATAGGTAACGCAACCGTGCCGAAACGCCAGACGTTCTGCGGTCACGACACAGCGATAAGAAGGACCGCAGACATGAGCCAGGTGATCGACGCCGCCGTAACCGCCCTTGCCGCCAAACTGTCCGGCCCGCTCGACGGTGTGGCCAAATTCGTGATCGAAGGCGAAGGCTCCATCCTCATCGACGGCGATACCGTCCGCGCGGGCGACGACCCCGCCGATGTCACACTCACCGCCTCGACCGACACCTTCCGCGCCATATTGGAAGGCCGCCTCAACCCCACCACTGCCTTCATGACCGGAAAACTCGCGGTCGATGGCAGCATGGGCCTTGCGATGAAACTCGGCTCGGTGCTCGGATGACCGCACGCGCCAAGCCCGCTGCCCCCTTTCCCGAAGCCCCCTTCCACGCCGATGTGGCCGAGGGGCCAAAGGCCGGACACGCCGTCTGGACGCGCGCGGGCAGCGCCACCATCCGCATCGGCCTCTGGCCCGAAGGGGAAAAGGGCACCGTCCTCATCCTCCCCGGCCGCTCAGAATATATCGAGAAATACGGTCGCGCCGCCGAAGACCTGCGCCGCCGCGGCTATGCCAGCCTCGCCATCGACTTCCGGGGGCAGGGCCTCTCGGAACGCCCCCCCGCCGACCGCATGATCGGCCATGTCGGCCATTTCGACGAATACCAGCAGGACTGGGACGCGGCCTTGCAGGTGGCCGAGGCGATGGACCTGCCCCGCCCCTTTTACATGCTCGCCCATTCGATGGGCGGCTGCATCGGCCTGCGGTCCCTGATCCGCGGCACGAAGGTCAAGGCCGCGGCCTTCACAGCGCCCATGTGGGGCATCATCCTCGCCCCGTGGATGCGCCCCATCGCGCATATGGTGACAAGCCTCGCCGGCCCCTTCGGCCAGGCCCACCGCTACGCGCCGATGACCAACCGCTTCTCCTATGTCCTCACCGCGCCAAGGGCGGGCAACATCCTGACGACCGATCCCGGGATGTGGGACTACATGCACCGCCAGCTTGTCGCCCACCCCGACCTCGCGCTCGGCGGTCCCAGCCTTGGCTGGGTCAACGCGGCCCTGCGCGAATGTGCGGCGCTCTCGAACCTGCCCGCCCCCGACACGCCCTGCCTCACCGCACTCGGCACCGCCGAGCGGGTGGTGGACGTGGCCCCGATCCATCTGCGCATGGCGGGGTGGAAGACGGGACGGCTCGACCTTTACGAAGGGGCCGAGCACGAGGTGATGATGGAAACCCCCGCCCACCGCACCCGTTTCTTCGACAGCGCTACGGCGCTGTTCGACCAGCACCGCTAAGGCAAATTCCTTCGAAGGAATTTGCAAAAATCTTCGAAGATTTTTGCGCCGCGAACAGCGTCAGACGTCGATCTGCGCGAACCCGTCCCGCAGCGCCTTGGACCAGGCTTCCGACATGGCGCGGAACTGCGCATCCCCCGCCTCGATCCGCCGCTTCTGCGTCACCCGCAGCGCGTCCCGCTCGATCACCGCAAGGTCAAGCGGCATCCCTACCGACAGGTTCGACCGCAGCGTCGAATCCATCGACAGAAGCACCGCCTTCACTGCATCCGAGAGGCTCGTCGTCGGCTTCACCACACGGTCGAGGATCGGCTTGCCGTATTTATGCTCGCCGATCTGCAGGAAGGGCGTGTCCTCGGTCGCTTCGATGAAATTCCCCTCGGGATAGATCAGGAACAGCCGCATCGCGCCGCCCTTCCGCTGCCCCGCCACGATCATCGACGCCGAAGCCCCCTGATTCATCGCGTTCAGCTTCTCGTCCACCTCGGCCCGCACCTGCGCCAAAGTGCTGCCCACCATCTCGGCCACCTTCAGCAGGGTCGGCGCTTTCAGGATCGACGTCTCCGGCGTGCTTTCGGGGTCTTCCATCGCCTCGCGCAGCCGCGCCATCGTCGTCTGCGTCACCGACAGGCTTCCCGCCGTCATGATGGCGATCACCCGTTCCCCCGGTTCTTCAAAGGTGAACATCTTGCGATAGGTCGAAATGTTGTCGAGTCCGGCATTGGTGCGCGTGTCCGACAGCAGCACCATCCCGTCCCTGAGCAACAGGCCCACGCAATAGGTCATCTTCCGGTCTCCTTCCCCCGCACAGCGACCGACCCTATTGCTGCACCTGCCGGACCGCAACGGCCACATCCAAACTTTCCGCAGCCCCGCCCCGCGCCATGCCACGGATGGGCGCTGCATCCACCGCATCGAACCCCGACCCCAGCCGGATATAGCGGTCATCGGGGCAGCAGCGGTTCGACGCATCGAAACCGATCCAGCCCAAACCCGCGACGAAGATCTCGGCCCAGGCATGGGCCGCTTCCGGCGCCCCGTCCCCGCTTGCGAAAAGATAGCCCGAGACATAGCGCGCAGGCAGGCCCAGATGCCGCGCCACCGCGATCAGCGCCTGCGAATGGTCCTGACAGACCCCCTGCCCCTGCGCCAGCGCCTCGGCCGCCGTGGTCCGCGCATGGGTCGCCCCCGGCACATAGGCAATCGCATCCGACACCAGCGCCGAAAGCTTGTGCGCCTGCGCCAATTGCCCCGCCTCGCCCCGCGCCTGTTCGGCAAGCTCGGCCAGCGCCGCATCCGCCTGCGTGGCCAGCGTGTCGCACAGGTAAACCTCCGCCGGCACCCCCTCGCGATGGCCGCGCAGCACACCGGCAAGGTCGACCGTCTCGACCGTCCCGCGCACATGCACCGAAATCTCGGTCACAGGCCCGCGCACGGTCCAGCCCTGCACACGGTCTCCCGCACCATCGCGGAAAGCCCCGCCCGCCAGACCATCGCTCACCGTCACCGCCCAGTCGCGCACCTTCTGCCCGTCAAAGACCGAAGGCACCAGCCGGTGGCTCTGCACCACGCCGCGCACGGGGCGGTCGTAGCGATATGTCGTCACATGGTCGACCGACAGCAGCATCAGCCCATATCCCCGCTCAGGTAACTGTCATGGATCACCGCCCCCAACCCCGCCGCCTGCCGGATGAAACGGGTCAGGAACTCGTGCAGCCCCTCGTCGAAGATGTCCTCCACCTTCGTCTCGGCCAGCCCGTCCCGCATCAGTCGCGCCTGCGCCTGCGCCTCGGTGGTGGCCCCGTATCCCTTTGCCAGACGGTCCAGATGCCCCGCCAACCCCTCGGCACAGGTGATGAGCGAGCGCGGGCATTGCGGATTGAGGATCAGGAAATGCGCGATCTTCGCCGCCGTCACCTCGCCGCCATAGGCCCAATGGAACGCCCGATGCGCCGACATGGCACGCAAAAGCGTGGTCCATTGATAGTTGTCCAGACCAGACCCCACGAAATCGACCCGTGGCAGCAGGACGTAATACTTCACATCCATCAGACGCGCCGTATTGTCCGCCCGCTCCAAGGCATAACCAAGGTTCAGGAAATCCCACCCGTCATTGCGCAAGAGCGTGGCGTCGATCGCGCCCCGCACCATCGCGGCATGGCGCATGGTCCATTCCGTCAGACGGCTCAACTCCAGCTCGCTTCGCGGCATGCGCTCCAGCTGCCGCAACTCCTGAAACGCACTGTTCAGCGCATCCCAGACCTGCGCCGTCAGCGCCGTCCGCACGATCCGCCCGTTCTCGCGCGCCGCCGTGATGCAGGACGCCACGGATGAGGGGTTGTCGCGGTCGAAGAACAGGAAGCTTTCGATGTTGCGCTGCACGGGGTCGCCATATTTCTTGGCGAAAGCATCGGCATTGCCCCCCGCCTGCAACAGGCTGTCCCATTCGTTGCGATAGCCCGCCGCACTGGGCAAAAGCGCGATCCGCGCCCCCACCTCGAGCAGGCGCGCCGCGGTTTCCGCCCGCTCCATATAGCGGCCGATCCAGTAAAGATTGTCTGCGGTCCGGCTTAACATCCCATCACTCCGCCAGCACCCAGGTGTCCTTGACGCCCCCGCCCTGCGACGAGTTCACGACCAAAGACCCCTCCTTCAACGCCACCCGCGTCAGCCCCCCCGGCACAAGCTCGATCCGTTCCCCCACCAGACAATAGGGCCGCAGGTCCACATGGCGCGGCGCCACCCCTTCGGCGACAAAGGTCGGCGTGGTCGAAAGCGCCAGCGTCGGCTGGGCGATATAGCCCGCAGGGTCCGCCATGATCCGCGCACGGAAGCTTTCCACCTGCTCCTTGGTGGATTTCGGCCCGACCAGCATCCCGTAGCCGCCCGAACCATGCACCTCCTTGACCACCAACTCGCCAAGGTTCGCCAGCACGTATTTCAGATCATCCGCCTTGCCGCATTGCCATGTCGGCACGTTGTTCAGAAGCGGCTCCTCGCCCAGATAGAAGCGGATCATCTCGGGCACGAAGGTGTAAACCGCCTTGTCATCCGCCACGCCCGCACCGGGGGCCGAACAGATCGACACCCCGCCCGAGCGGTAGACATCCATCAACCCCGGCACACCAAGCATCGAATCGGGCCTGAAACACAAGGGGTCGATGAAGGCATCGTCGATCCGGCGGTAAACCACATCCACACGGCGCGGCCCCTCGGTGGTGCGCATGTACAGGAATTCGCCCTGCACGAACAAATCCTGCCCCTCCACCAGCTCGATCCCCATCAGATCGGCAAGGAAGGAATGCTCATAGTAAGCGCTGTTGAAATGCCCCGGCGTCAGCAGCACGACGACCGGCTCGCCCTCGCATTTCTCCGGCGCGACACTCGCCAGCGTCCGGCGCAACAGTTCGGGATAGCGGTCCACGGGTTCGATCCGGTTCTCGCGGAACAGGTCGGGGAACATCCGCATCATGATCTCGCGGTTTTCCAGCATGTAGGATACGCCGCTCGGCGTGCGGCAATTGTCCTCCAGCACGAAGAATTCGTCCGGCCCCGTGCGGACGAGGTCCACGCCCACGATATGGCTGTAAACCCCCTTCGGCGGCTTGATCCCCGCCACCGCCTTTTCATAGGCCTCGTTCTGATAGACCAGCTTCGACGGAATCCGCCCCGCCCGCACGATCTCGCCCCGCCCGTAGATATCGACAAGGAACGCATTGAGCGCCCGCGCCCGCTGCTTGATCCCCTTTTCCAGCCGCGCCCATTCCGCGCCGGTAAAGACGCGCGGGAACATGTCAAAGGGGATCAGCCGGTCGGGATCGCCGCCCTCGCCATAGACGGCAAAGGTAATCCCGATCCGCCGGAACAGCGCCTCCGCCTCCGCCTGCTTGAGCGAGCGCAGCTCCGCAGGCATCGCCCGCATCCAGTCCTCAAGCCGCGCATAGGGCGCCCGCACCCCGCCCGCCTGATACATCTCGTTGAAGTAATCCGTCACCCGCTGCCCCCGCACCCGTCGTTACCCCGATCTAATCAGCCGGATTCGGCGGGGGAAAGCGAAAGCGGACCCCGCAATGGGTAGGACAAAGGCAAACGCCTGTTTTTTGGGCAGCGCCGCAGACCAAAGCACGCCTGAGGCGAAACCCGCCCCTCTGCCGCGCGCCTCAGCGCCGCCAGAACCGGGGCAGCACAAGGACAAAGATCGCCAAAAGCCCCAGCCGCCCCAGCAGCATCGCCAAAGTCATGATCCATTTGCCCGCATCGGGAAGATCGACATAGGTGCCCGTCCGCGCCACGATCGACCCGAAGCCGTAACCGATGTTCCCAAGCGCCGACCAGACCGAGAACAGCGCCGATTCCGTATCCAGCCCGATGAAGGTCATGGCGACAGTCAGAACGCCAAGGGTCAGCACATAGCCCGTCACATAAAGGATCAGCGCCCCCATCACATCCGGCTCGACCGTGCGCCCCTCGTATTTGACCGGCGCCACCCGCCCGGGCGATACGATCTGTCGCAACTGCTGCACCAGCGCCCGCGCCACAAGTTGCGACCGGAACACCGTCAGCCCCGCAGCAGACGAACCCGAACATCCCCCGATCACACCGATGACGAAGGCCACGACCAGCATATAGCCCCCCCATGTCGGGAAAGAGCCGCTGAAAAAGCCGGTGGACGAGATGATTGATACAAGATTGAACAGGCTTTCGCGCAACGCCGGCTCGAAACCCATGTCCGAGGTGAGCCAGCGCCAGACTGCCACGCTCAGCACCGAAAAGGCGATGATGCGCAGGTAGGCCCGCACCTGACTGTCACGCCAAAGCGGCCCCGCCTGCCCGTTCACGAACTGCACATAACGCACATAGGGCAAGCTGCCGAGCACCATGAAAAGCGCGCCGAAATACTCTCCCGCACCCGCATAGGCGCCAAAGGACTGGTCACGCGGCGAAAACCCGCCCGTGGCGATCGAGGCCATCGCATTCACCGCAGCATCGAGCGGGCGCATCCCGATGGCCGAATAGGTCAGCCCCGCGACCACGATCAGCCCGATGTAAATCCCCAGCAATTGCTTGGCGAGGTCGGTCGCCCGCGGCAGCACCTTGCCAAAGGTGTCGAAGCCTTCCGTGCGAAAGAACTGCATCCCGCCCACGCGCATGACGGGCAGGAAGATCATGGCGACGAAGGCGATGCCGAGTCCGCCTGCCGCATTCAGCAACCCCCGCCACAGGTTCATTCCGGCGGGCATGTCATCCAACCCGTAGATGACCGTCGCCCCCGTGGTCGTGATGCCGGAGACGGCTTCGAAATAGGCTTCGGTGAAATGCAGACGTGGCGCCCCGAGCATGAAGGGAAGCGCACCGAAGGCCGGCACGAAGAACCAGATCGCGGCGGTCAGAAGATAGGCGGAACGGATGTCGAACGCCCCGCGCGCCGCATTGGCCGATGAAATGGCAAGCAGCACCCCCACCCCCGCCGTGACCAGCGCCGCCTGAAAGATATCGTCGCCATTGCCGTTCCCCGCCCGCCAATCGACAAACGCGGGCAAAAGCATCAGCCCGGCCAGAACCATCAGGATCCAGCCGAGCACATAGGCGATGGGGCGAAAATCGACCATGCTTCGGGCTACACCGCAGCCCGAGGTCCGGTCAACGCCCCGTTCCCCCCTCAGCCGACATGGAAGAGCGTCGAGAAGAGCCGCGGATCAAGGCTTTCGGCGGCGAAGGTTTCGCCTTCGGTCAGCACCGACACCGCGTCGTGGCTGTGCAGGCTTTCCTGATGGCTGGCCACGATGCGGAAATCGCCGATGCGGGCATCGCCCTTGAGCGCCTGACAGAAGGACCGCGCCGCATCTTCCACGAAGATCGGGTTGGCGGCGTTGAGTTCGGCGAAAGCCTGCTCGTCCTCGCGTTTCACCATGACCTGCGTTTCCGTGGGCACGGCGGCGCGGGCAAGTTCGATCAGGTCTTCGAACCACAGGCGGTTGCCGGGGTTCACCACCACCGAAATCCGCGCCACCGAACGCTGCGAATGGGGGGTGGCCAACTGCCCCCGCGTGCGGCGGGCGTGTTCGGACAGTTCCAGCGAGCAGGGGCAGGTCGAGGAATAGACGAAGTCGAGGTGCATGATCTTCTTGCGCACGCCCGCCACGTCCACAAGCTCCAGCGCGATGTCGTAATACTGCCAGCCCGACAGGCCCGAGCGCAGCGAATTGACCTTCACGGGGAAGGAAAAGCGCATCTGGATCCGCGCGTCGAAGCTTTCGAGGTCGCGCTTGTAGTCTTCGAGCGCGTGCTCGATCACCGCAAAGCTGAAGTCGCGTTCGGCATGGGCATAGAAAGAGCGCATGATGCGGCTCATGTTGATGCCCTTCTTCTCCGCCTCAAGGCTCACGGTGCCGGTGACGCTGGTTTCAAGCGTCAGGTCGCCGTTGTCGCGGGTGCGATAGCGGATCGGCAGGCGGAAGTTGGAAATCCCCACATGCTGGATCACCTGTTTTTCGCCACGGATCAGGCTGGCGGGGCCGTTCTGCAAATCGGGCAGACCGTCCTTGTAGGCGCTATCCGCCACGAAATCCTCGGGATAGGCGCGGCTGAGGGCGGGATATCCTTCGCCCGGCAAAAGATAGGCGACCGAAGAATCCAGCGTCGCGATTTCGGTATCCGAGGCCTTGCCTGCCCAACGCCGCAGGACCGCAAGCGCCGCTTCCGCTTCCTCGCGGCTGGGCTGGCGGTCGAGTTCGGGAGTGTGGATGTTCATCGCAGTCGCCTTTCGGTTCCGGCGGTATCAACTCCGCCTTCAATGTCAGCAGGTTATACGTGCGGCCCATCCGCCCGGATCACGTGCGAAGCAAGAATCCCTGCTCCGCACGCGCACCAACATAATGCGCCGAACACGCTTTTTGAAGAACGGCACAAAAAGACATTTCCCCTGCCTTTCACGACTCTGGCAGGCAATGGTTAATCAAACGTTACCCCGCAACGCCTGGTTGAGATCGTCGATCAGATCGTCCGCATCCTCCAGCCCGACCGAAAGCCGGATCAGACCCGGCGTGATGCCCAGCTTGTCCTTCATCTCGGGCGACAGGCGCTGGTGCGTCGTCGTCGCGGGATGGGTGGCAATGGTCTTGGCGTCGCCGAGGTTGTTGGAAATCTTGGCGATCTTGAGCGCGTTCATGAAGCGGAAGGCCGCTTCCTTGCCCGCCGCGATGTCGAAGGTCACAAGCGTGCCGCCCGACCCCATCTGCGCCATCGCAAGCTCATGCTGCGGATGGCTCTGCAATCCGGGGTAGATCACACGACCCAGACGCGGGTTCCCCTCCAGCGCTTGGGCGATCTTCAAAGCCGAGTCGGCCATCGCACGGCAGCGCAGGTCGAGCGTGGCAAGACCGTTGAGGTGCATCCACGCGGTAAACGGGCTCATCGAGCCGCCGGTGTGCTTCATATAGGGTTCGAGCACCTTGCGGATGTAATCCGTCGTGCCGCAAACGACACCGCCCAAGGCGCGGCCCTGACCGTCGATGTGCTTGGTGGTCGAATAGACGATCACATCCGCGCCCTGATCGACGGCGCGCGAAAAGATCGGGGTGGCAAAGACGTTGTCCACGATCACCAACGCGCCGACCGCATGGGCGATTTCGGACACGGACTTGATATCCACGAGTTCCAGCGTCGGGTTCGACATCGACTCGAAGAACACGGCCTTGGTGCCGGGAGTGACGGCCTTGCGCCATTGGTCCAGATCGGCCCCGTCGACGAAGGTGACGTTGACGCCGTAGCGGGTCAGCACCTCTTCGAGGATGTAGAGACACGACCCGAACAGCGCGCGGGACGACACGACATGATCCCCCGACCGCAGCAGCGCGGTGAGCGCGCCGTTGACGGCGGCCATGCCCGATGCGGTGGCAAAGGCGTCTTCGGTGCCCTCCAGCCCTGCGATGCGTTCTTCGAACATGCGGGTGGTGGGGTTGCCGTAGCGGGCGTAGATGAATTCGTCCTCGCCCGCTTTGATGAAGCGGGCCTCGGCGCTTTCGGCGCTGTCATAGGCGAAGCCCTGCGTCAGGAAGATCGCTTCGGCCATTTCGCCATACTGGCTCCGGCGGGTGCCTTCGTGAACCAGTCGCGTGCGTGTCTTCCATTCCGTCATCGTCAGGCCTCCGGCCAAAGAAAAACCCCGGAGACCCAAAGGCTCCGGGGCGCATCCGACCCGCGAAACCTCTTTAGCGGAATGTTTAACGTGGCCCGCAATCCGGTAACAAAGCGCCACACCGCAGCCGATACGCCGGTTGCGGCCAAAGGTCAACCGTCGAGCGGGGGATCAGCCTTTCAAAAGCCGCCGCGCCGTGCCCCGCTTTGCCCGCGAACATAAAGACCGGCATATCCGGAGCGCCCGCCCTCACCTGACACCATTCGCAGCGCACTGGCACGCAGTCTACACGCAAAGTGCCGCTGCACATGGGCGGCGAGAAATCCGCACAGAAAGGCGGGCGCTTTGCCCTTGCCCTTGCCGCGCCACGCCCCATGATCCGGCCCGAAACGGAAAGGAGTCGCCATGACCGCCCCCATCGAGCTGTATTACTGGCCCACGCCCAACGGCAAGAAAATCACCATCGCTCTGGAAGAGATGGGCCTGCCCTACACCATCCACCCCGTCAACATCGGCGCGGGCGACCAGTTCAAACCCGACTTCCTTGCCATTGCCCCCAACAACCGCATGCCCGCGATCACCGATCCCGAAGGACCGGACGGCAAGCCGATCAGCATGTTCGAATCCGGCGCGATCCTGCAATACCTCGCCCGCAAGACGGGCCAGTTCTGCGGCCCGACCGAACGCGACCGCATCGCCGTGGACCAGTGGCTGATGTGGCAAATGGGCGGCGTCGGCCCGATGGCGGGGCAGGCGCACCACTTCCTGACCTATGCCCCCTCGATGGACCCGCCCCAAGACCTGCCCTACGCCAAGGACCGCTACAAGCGCGAGGTGGGGCGGCTTTACGGCGTGCTCGACAAGCAACTCGCCAAGCACCGCTATGTGGCGGGCGATTTCCTTTCCATCGCCGATTTCGCGATCTGGCCTTGGGCGATGGGCTGGAAGGGGCAGCAACAGACGCTGGACGACAAGCCCCATTTCAAACGCTGGCTCGACGAACTTGCCGCACGCCCCGCCTTTGTCAAAGGTGCCGCCGTGGGGGCCGACATGCGCAGCGACACCACGACCGACCGTAAGGCACAGGAAATCCTGTTCAAACGCTAGGCGCAAATTTCTTCGAAGAAATTTGCAAATCCGTTCGAACGGATTTGGCCCACTCCCCAAAGGACGGCGCAATCGTGCCGCCCTTTTCGCCTTTCGGGCGAATTGTCTTGCTATCCGCGCATAAAGGGCGCATGGCTGAGGGGCTTATTCGATCTTTCGACCTTCTGTCTCCCCTCGGGCTTCAGACGCGACCTTGATGACCCTGAGCCGAGCCATCGCATGCTGCGGGTGGCATTCTAAAGACAGGAGATCTCACGATGGCCAACGGCACCGTGAAATGGTTCAACGCCACCAAAGGCTTCGGCTTTATCGCACCGGAAGGCGGCCAGAAGGACGTTTTCGTCCACATCAGCGCTCTCGAGCGTGCCGGCCTGCGCGGTCTGAATGACGGCCAAGCCGTCACCTTCGACCTCGAGCGTGACCGCAACGGCCGCGAATCCGCGACGAACCTCGCTCTGGCATAATCGCCACGGCACAAGATGCGGAAAGGGCGGCCCTCGGGCCGCCCTTTTCCATTCCGGCCCGGCCTGCGCCTTAACCCTTGTCTTCCTCGATCCCGTAGCGGTTCAGCACGCTGCCTTGGGTCATGAAGAACAGGAACAGCGCCGCGGTCAGGCCGAAGGTCTTGAAGTTCACCCAGACCTCGGTCGAGAAGGAGCGCCAGATCAGTTCGTTCGCCACGGCAAGGGCGAAGAAAAACGCGCAGAGGCGGCGGGTCAGGATCATCCAGCCTTCGGGCTGCAGGGGAAGCGCCTCTTCCATCACCAGCCGCAGGTAGCTTTGCCCGCGCAAGAGGCCGAAGCCGAGCGCGCCGCCGAAAAGCAGGTAGATCATCGTGGGCTTCATCTTGAAGAACCGCTCGTCCTTCAGCCAGACCGACAGCCCGCCGAAGACGACGACAAGGACGACCGTGGCGATCTGCATCTTCGACAGCTTGCCGGTCAGCCACCACAAAAGCCCCGTGGTGATGATCATGAGCGGGATGAACGCCGCCGTCATCACCAGAAAACCGCTGTAATCCGTGCCGAACAGCGTCACCGTCTGGTCGCGCAGCTTCATGTAGCCCGCGAAGAACAGGACGATGGGGCCAAGCTCCAGCGCCATCTTCACACCCGGATGCAGCTTCTTCTGCCCGTCCATCCCACGCCCCCTGCGATTGCCGATGCGGGTTTGTCACCCGAAACCCGCCCGCCTTGCAAGCGGGCCGCGATCACGTTCCTATTCCTGCCCGACCAGCGCCTTGGCGAAATCCTCGGGGTCGAAGGGGGCAAGGTCGTCGATCTGTTCGCCCACCCCGATGGCATGGATCGGCAGGCCGAAACGGTCCGCCAGCGACACCAGCACCCCGCCCTTGGCCGTGCCGTCGAGCTTGGTCATCACCAGCCCCGTGACATCGGCGATCTTGCGGAAGATATCGACCTGCGTCACCGCATTCTGCCCCGTCGTGGCATCAAGGACGAGGATCGTGTTATGCGGCGCGCTCGGGTCTTTCTTCTTCAGCACGCGGACGATCTTGGCCAGTTCCTCCATCAGATCGGCGCGGTTCTGCAACCGTCCCGCCGTGTCGATCAGCAAAAGGTCAGCCCCGTCCTCCTGCGCCTTGGCCAGCGCGTCGAAGGCAAGGCTTGCGGGGTCGCTGCCTTCCGGCGCGGTCAGCACAGGCACGCCCGCCCGCTGGCCCCAGACCTGCAACTGCTCCACCGCCGCCGCACGAAAGGTGTCCCCTGCGGCGATGACGACCGACTTGCCGGCCGCCTTGAACTGGCTTGCAAGCTTGCCGATCGTCGTCGTCTTGCCCGACCCGTTCACCCCCACGACCAGCACCACCTGCGGGCGCTGCGCATAGATGGGCAGGGGACGCGCCACCGGAGTCATGATCCGCGTGATCTCCTCTGCCAGCGCGCCGCGCAATTCCCGCGTGCTGATGCGCTTGCCGAACCGGCCCTCGGCGATGTTGGCGGTCACGCGTCCGGCGGTTTCCACCCCCATGTCGGCCCCGATCAACACATCTTCAAGGCTTTCGAGCATCGCGTCATCGACCAGACGGCGCGGCTCTTCTGCACCGAAGATGCGGCCCAGCAAGCCGCCCTTCGCCTCGCCCTTCTCCTCGCCCTGCGCGACCTGCACCGGCACCGCAGAGCCCGTGCCCGCCCCTGCCGCATCATCCGCGACCAGCGCCTCCAGCCCTTCGCCGATCTTGTCCGAAGACCGGAACATCCGGTCGCGCAATTTCTTCAGGAATGACATGCCGCAGCATCCTTCTGGCCTTTCCTCCACCTAGTCGCTTCCCGCCCGAAACGAAAGCCCCAAGGACCAAAGGCCACGTCCACAGCGGCAGTTCCCCGTTGCCCGTGCGCGCACCGCTGCTATCCTTGCGCCGTGATGAGTGCCCGCCCCCTCCCCTTTCCGGCCTTCGCGCTGGCGACCCTTCTGCCCGCGGCCCTTCTCGGGCTTGGCGCATGGCAGGGCGGGTTCTGGACCGGCGCGGCTCTGGTCTGGGTCTTCGCCCTGTCGCTGCTCCTCGACCAGTTGCTCCCCCTCGTCGAAACCGACACGGCCGAGGGCGCGGAATTCCCCGCAGCCGATGCGCTCCTCGCGGCACTGGCGCTGACGGCGCTCGCCCTGCTCGCAGCCGCGGCACGGGCCACCGCATCGCCCGCCCTCGGCGCATGGGACAAAGCGGCATTGCTGCTGGCCACCGGCCTCTGGCTTGGCCAGATCGCCCACCCTGCGGCGCATGAGCTGATCCACCGCAGCGACCGCCGCCTGTTCCGCCTCGGCGTCCTCGTCTATTCCGCCCTGCTCGTCGGGCACCATGC
This sequence comes from Paracoccaceae bacterium, assembly GCA_027489375.1. Lineage (GTDB taxonomy): Bacteria > Pseudomonadota > Alphaproteobacteria > Rhodobacterales > Rhodobacteraceae > Paragemmobacter. The sequence goes on from JAIXZW010000007.1 coordinate 70,622, forward strand.
GTCGAGCCACCGCCTCGTCCATCACCGCTTCGTCGCAACCCCCGACGACCCCGCCACCGCCCGCAGGGGCGAAGGGTTCTGGCGCTTCCTGCTCCGCGCCTCCCTCGGCGGGTTCCTTGCAGGCTTCCGCGCCGAAGCGGCACGCGGGCACCGCCCGCACCCCTATGTCGGCTACCTGTCGCTCGCCGCCGCCGCCCTGTGCTGCGGCTACCTCCTCGGTGGCTGGACGGGGGTTGCCGTCTGGGCGCTCCTCGGCACCCATGCCCAGATCCAGATCCACCTATCCGACTACGTCCAGCACTACGGCCTGACCCGCCGAACCGTCGACGGAAAGCCCGAACCCGTCGGCCCCGGCCATTCGTGGAATACGGCACACTGGTTCTCTTCGGCCCTGCTGCTGAACGCGCCGCGCCATTCCGACCACCACGCCAACCCCTCGCGCCCCTACCCCGCGCTGCGCCTGCCCGCCGAAGCGCCACGCCTGCCTTGGCCGCTCCCCCTCGCCGCGCTGATCGCACTTTTCCCGCCGCTCTGGCGCCGCCTCATGCGCCCCCACCTTTCGCGCGCCAGACAGCCCGATTGATCCCTCACCGACAGAATGTCTGGCAAAATCCCGTCCTTTCTGGCAGGTTCCGCCCATCCGACGGAGCCTCCATGCGCCTGATCCCTCTCGCCCTCGCTCTCACCCTTTCCGCTCCGGCCTTCGCGGCCCGCCTCGACACGCCACTCACCGCCGAGGAGTTCGACGCCTACGCCACCGGCAAGACCCTTTCCTATGCCCAGAACGGCGAAGTGTGGGGCTCGGAGCAATACCTCCCCGACCGCAAGGTCGTCTGGACCTTCTCGGGCGAAGAATGCCAATACGGCCAGTGGTATGCCGATGCCGATGCAATCTGTTTCGTCTACGACAACGACCCCACCCCGCAATGCTGGCACTTCTTTCGGGACGCGCAGGGGCTGCGCGCCGAATTCCTCGACGATCCCGTCAACACCAACCTGTCAGAGGTGAGCCAGAGCGAAACCCCCCTCACCTGCCCCGGTCCCGACGTCGGCGCCTGAGCGCACAATAGCGCGCGTCTGCCCCTTTCACCTTTGCCCAAATACTCCACGGGGGGGCCATCGGTTCACCGATGGGCGGGGGGCGTGAAGCCCCCCTGCGCCCGTTCCGCCGCGCAGCCCGTCAGAAAAGCGATCCCTGCCCGCCGTCGCCCGCCGTCCGGCCCTTCTTCGCCCCGACCGTCACGCGCCCGTCCGCGAATTCGATCTCCAGCACCGCCGCCCGCTCTGCCGCCGCTTTCCCCGTGACCACCGCGCCATCCCCGCGCACCACGGCAAAACCGCGCTTCAACGTCTCGGCATAGCCCAGCGTGGCCCGCGTGCGGTCAAGCGCCTCCAGCCGCTGCCCCAACCGCTCCAGCCGCGCCTTGGGTGCCGCATCCAGCCGCGCCGCCAGGCCCGCCAGCCGCTCCTGCCCCTTGCGAGTCTCGCGCTCGGCATCGCCGATCATCCGCTGGAGCGAGGGTTGCAACCGCCCGCCCAGCGCCTCGATCCGCGACCGCACCCGTTCCAGCCGCCGCTCCTCGGCCACCCGCGCCCGCTGCGCCACCTCGGCCAGATCGCGCCGCCGATGCGCGACAAGGCCAAGCAGCAGTTCCGGCCGCACCAGCCCCGCCCGCGCCTCGAAGGCATGGCGCTTGCGCGCCGCAGCCATCCCCAATGCCGCGCCCAGCTTGCCAGACCACAGGTCCAGCCGCTGCTCCGGCCCCGCCAGCAGCGCATCCAGCCGTGGCAAGGCCCGCGCGACATCGCGCAAACGCTGCCCGCGATTGCCCACCCCCGCGACGACAGCCCGCACCGACCGCGCCCCCAGACCATCCACCGCCGCCAGCAATTCGAGCCGCACCGGCACCGCCATTTCCGCCGCCGCCGTCGGCGTGGGCGCACGCCGGTCCGAGGCGAAATCGATCAGCGTGGTATCCGTCTCGTGCCCCACGGCCGAGATCAACGGAATCCGGCTCGCCGCCGCCGCCCTGACCACGATCTCCTCGTTGAACCCCCACAGGTCCTCGAGCGACCCGCCGCCCCGCGCCACGATGATCAGGTCGGGACGCGGCACAGGCCCGCCCGCCTCGATCGCGTTGAAACCACGGATCGCGGCGGCCACCTCGGGCGCGCAGGCCTGCCCCTGCACGGCCACGGGCCAGATCAGCACATGGCGCGGGAAACGGTCGCGCAGACGGTGCAGGATGTCGCGGATCACCGCTCCGCTCGGCGAGGTGACGACCCCGATGACCCCCGGCAGAAACGGCAAGGGCTTCTTCCGCGCCGGATCGAACAGCCCCTCTGCCGCCAGCGCGGCACGGCGCTTTTCCAGCATGGCCATCAGCGCACCCGCCCCGGCGGGGGCCACATCCTCGACGATCAACTGGTATTTCGACTGCCCCGGAAAGGTCGTCATCCGCCCCGTGACGATGACCTCCATCCCCTCTTCGGGCTTCACCGCCAGACGGCTGACCTGCCCCTTCCAGGTGATCGCCGCGATCACGCTGCGGTCGTCTTTCAGGTCATAGTAAAGATGCCCCGAAGCGGGACGCGACACCCGCCCCACCTCGCCCCGCACGCGGACCAGACCGAACTCGCCTTCGATCACCCGCTTCACCGCACCGGACAATTCCGACACGGTGAATTCCGGCTGGTTGCCTTGCGGGGCGGGTGCATTGTCTTCGAACAGGTCCATGCGCGTCTCCGGTCACTGCCCCGACTGTAGGGCCGACCGCCGCAAAGGAAAAGCGCCCGCGGCTATTCGGGCTGCGCCGCAAGCCACTCGGACAGCGCAGGCCGCACGCTTTCATGCCCCTCGGCCATCGCATGGTCGATCACCTCGCGCGCCTCGGACAGATCGACGCGCCGCAGCAGCGCCTTGATCGGCCCGATCGAGGCAGGCCGCATCGAAAGCGTCCGCAACCCGCGCGCGGCAAAGGCCACCGCCTCGATGGGCCGCCCCGCATCCTCGCCGCAAAAGGACAGCGGCGTGCCCGAGGTTTCGCACCGCCCGATGATCTGGTCGAGGAACCGCAGGAACGACACGTTCAGCGTATCATAGCGCCGCCGCACCCGTTCGTTCTCGCGGTCGGCGGCAAAGAAGAACTGCTTCAGGTCGTTGCCCCCGATCGACACGAAATCCGCAAGGTCGAAAAAGGCCTGCGGCGCAAAGGCAAGGCTCGGCGTTTCCAGCATCGCACCGACTTCGACCGTTTCCGGCACGACATGACCCATCGCGGATTCGCGGTCCAACTCGCGCATGACATGATCGCGCGAGGTGACGAATTCCCCGTATTCCGTGATGAACGGGAACATGACCGACAACGGCCGCCCCTTTGCGGCACGGATCAGCGCCTGCAATTGCATCCGCAGCACGCCGGGCTTGTCCAGTCCGACGCGGATCGCCCGCCAGCCCATCGCGGGGTTGGGTTCGTCCTGCGGCTTCATGTAGGGCAGCACCTTGTCCGACCCGATGTCGAGCGTGCGGAACGCCACGCGCCGTCCCTTGGCCGCGTCCATCACGCGGGCATAAAGCGCGGCAAGCTCCGCCCGTTGCGGCATCTTGTTGCGGATCAGGAACTGCAATTCGGTGCGGAACAGCCCTACCCCCTCGGCCCCCGAACCTTCGAGGCTCGGCAGGTCGGCCATCAGACCCGCATTCATCATCAGATGCGTGACCGTCCCGCACTTCGACAGCGCAGGCAGGTCGCGCAGATTGGCGTAGCGCTGCTGCGCCGCCGCCTGCATGGCGATCTTGTCGCGGAAGGCCCGTGCCACCGTCTCCTCGGGGCGCAGGTGGACGATGCCCTGATCCCCGTCCACAAGGATCGGGTCGCCGTTCAGCGCCTCGGTCACGATGCGGTCGGCATGGATCACCAGCGGGATCGCCAAGGCCCGCGCCACGATGGCCGCATGGCTTCCGACCGACCCTTCTTCCAGCACCACGCCCTTCAGTTTGCGACCGTATTCCAAAAGCTCGGCCGGCCCGATGTTGCGCGCCACCAGCACCGGATTTTCCGGCATCTCCGCGCCCGTGTCGCTGCCCTGCCCCGTCAGGATGCGCAGCAGACGGTTCGACAGGTCGTCCAGATCGTGCAACCGCTCGCGCAGATAGGCGTCCGGCACCTGCTCCAGCCGCGCACGGGTGGCCGACTGTTCCTTTTCCACCGCCGCCTCGGCCGAAAGGCCGCGGGCGATGTCGTCCTCCATCCGCTTCAACCAGCCGCGGGAATGGGCGAACATCCGATAGGCTTCCAGAACCTGCTTCTGTTCCTTGTCAAGGCTTTCCGCCGCCAGCAGGTCGTCCACCGACACCCGCAACTGCCCCACTGCCGCACGGATGCGGTCGATCTCGGTCAGCGGGTCATCGGCCACGGGGTTGGTGACGACCACGCGGGCCTCGTGCAGCCAGACACGGCCCTCCGCCGCGCCCTCCTGCCCCGTTCCGCCACGGATCATCACCGGCTGCTTGTGCAAGGACCGCATCCCGTCGACATCGCTGGCAAAGACGCCAAGCTCCGTCATCTCGGCCAACACCATCGCCACGACTTCGAGCGCATAGATCTCGTCGTCGTTGAACTGCCGCGCCGTGCGCGACTGCACGACGAGCACGCCCAGCTTTTCCCCCACCCGCTGGATCGGCACGCCAAGGAACGAGGAATAGATTTCCTCGCCCGTCTCGGGCATGTAGCGAAAGCCCTTCTCGCTCGGCGCATTCGCCGTGTTGACCGGCAGACCGGTGCGGGCGACCCGCCCCACCAGACCCTCGCCCAGCTTCATCCGCGTCTGGTGAACCGATTCCGGCCGCAACCCTTCGGTCGCGCACAGTTCCAGCGTCTCGGCATCGCGGAACAGATAGATGGAGCATACCTCCGTCCCCATGCTGTCGGCGATCAGATGGGTGATGCGGTCAAGACGGTCCTGCCCCTTTCCGGGCGTTGCTAAGGTGTCGCGCAACCGGCGCAACAGCTTGCGGCTTTCACTTTCGGTCCGTTCCGGCATCTACACTCCGCCCGATGGAAGGGGGTTTCCCTGCCTTAGATCATAAAGGGGCGCGAAGGTGAACGGTTATGGTGGCCCGCATCGTGATTTGCCGGCCCACGGGTGCCGGTGGCGCGCACCTGCCCGCCCCGCAGGCGGCAGGGGTCGCTCGGCGCCGGTGCCTTGCGCAAAAAGAAAAAGGGTGCGCAGCCGGTGCGCACCCCCCGAATGCCGGCCAAGAGAGGCTCAGGCGCCCGCCTTGTCCAGTTCAAAGGCGTCGTGCAGGGCTTGCACGGCAAGCTCCATGTACTTGCGGTCGATCAGCACGGAGATCTTGATCTCGGATGTCGCGATCACCTTGATGTTGATGTTCTCCGCCGCCAGCGCCGCGAACATCTTCGCCGCAACGCCCGCATGGCTGCGCATGCCGATACCGACGACCGACACCTTGGCCACATCCGTGTCCACGTTCAGTTCGTCATACTTGATCGTGCCCGCAGCCTGTGCATCCTCCATCGCCTTCTTGGCCCGCGCCACCTGATTGGTCGGGACCGAAAAGGTCATGTCCGTCACGGCGCCCGCATGGCCCGCGTAGTTCTTTTCCGAGATGTTCTGGACGATCATGTCCACGTTCACCCCCGCTTCGGCCAGCGGGCCGAAGATGGCCGAGGCGACGCCGGGGCGATCCTCGACGGTCACAAGCGTCATTTTCGCTTCGTCGCGCGAATAGGCGACGCCCGAGACGACTTTCGATTCCATGATTTCATCCTCGTCGCAGACCAGGGTTCCAGAGTTTTCGTCGGTATCCTCGAACGAGGAAAGCACGCGCAGCCGCACCTTGTAGCGCATGGCAAGCTCGACCGACCGCGTTTGCAGCACCTTCGCGCCGAGCGAGGCAAGCTCCAGCATCTCCTCGAAGGCGATTTTCGGGAGTTTGCGGGCCTTGTCGGTGATGCGCGGGTCGGTGGTGTAGACGCCGTCCACATCGGTGTAGATGTCGCAGCGTTCCGCACCGAAGGCGGCGGCGAAGGCGACGGCGGTGGTGTCCGACCCGCCACGGCCCAGCGTCGTGATCCGGCCCTCGGGGCTGATCCCCTGAAAGCCCGCCACGACCGCGACCTTGAACCCTTCGGCGAATTTCGCGTCGATATTGGCCCGCGGAATGTCGATGAAGCGGGCCGAGGCGTGGGCCGAGGTGGTCAGGATCGGCACCTGCCAGCCCTGCCATGACCGCGCCGGAACATCCATTTCCTGCAAGGTCAGCGCCATCAGGCCCGCCGTCACATTCTCGCCCGACGACACGACCGCGTCATATTCGCGGGCGTCGTAAAGCGGCGAGGTCGCCTCGACCCAGCCGACGAGTTCGTTGGTCTTGCCCGACATGGCCGAGACGATGACGATCACGTCATAGCCACGCTCCACCTCGCGTTTGACCTTGGCTGCGGCGTTCTTGATCCGCGCAAGGTCGGCCACCGAGGTGCCGCCGAATTTCATCACGAGAAGCGGCATTCATCCCCCCCGCCAAGGTCATAAGTCGGGCGCTTCTTATGCGCGCGGGGCGAGGCGTGCAAGGGCGGATCGGGGCGCATCGCCCGCCCTTGGCCGCATTTCTTCGGCCTCAGGGATAGGCCCAATGCACAAAGCCCGCATCCGCCCCTTCGGCCCGCAGCGGCAGCAGCGCCGACAGCGTGGCATATTCCGTCACCTTGCAAAGCCCGCGGACCGGCGGGGCCAGATTGCCCGCCTCCACCGCCCGGACCACATCCTCGGCGCTCCAGACCCGCCGGAACGGCGCATCCGCCGACCCCAGCAGCCAAAGCGCGCCGGGAAAGATTTCCAGATCCGACTTCTCCCAGCCGCAGACCACGGGCGTCTCGTCGGGGCGCAGGCTCGCGCGGAAATTGGCAAGGATGGCGCGATAGGGCGCAATCCCCTCGTTCTCCAGCCCCGCCTCGCGCGCCGGTTTGACCGGCCCGCCCGCCGCGATCACCAGCACGGCCGCCCCGACCAGCCCAGTCGCGGGCGGCAGCGACACCAGCACCGCGCCCGCCCCTGCGGCGGCAAAGGGCAGAACCTGCATCAGATAGCGGTCGAACAGCTCGCCGTCCGCCGCCGTCATGGCAATGAAGAACAGCACGACCCAAACGGCCACCGCCGCCGCTTCGGCCCGCCGCTCCCCGCCCTGCCGTCCCGCGCCGCGCAGCACGAAAGGTGCGGCAAGCGCCCCCGCGACCAGCCCCGCCCAAAGCACCACGCCATCCGCAGCGACCCAGTCCGTCCAGCGCAGATGCCGCGCCCAGTCGCGATGCCCCGGCGCGATCCGCATCACCTGCTCGCGCAGATACGTCACCTCGACCGACCCTTCCCCGTTCAGCACCCCCTGCACAAGCGGCCAGAACGCAAGGCCCGCCAAGGCCAGCCCCAGCGCCCAAAGGTGCCACCCCGCCCGCGCAGGCCGCACCCCGCCCATATACATCACCAGCGCCACCACGGGCACCGCAACCACCGCCACGGGCGCCTTTTGCAACGCCCCCAGCCCCAGAAGCATCGCCACGCCCCACCACCAGCGCGGGGCCTGCCATGCAGCGAAACAGGCCATCACCGCCGCCAGCAGAAAGAACGCCGCCCCCATGTCGAGCATGGCCGACGTCGCCGAAACCCAGAACTGCGGCGAACACAGCAGCAGTGCCACCGCGACCGGAGCCGCCAAGGTCCGCCCCGACAGCCGCACCGCCAGCCCCGCGACCAGCGCCACCACCCCGAAGGCCGCGATAAAGGACGGCAGCCGCAGCGCCAGCAACCCCTGCACCCCCTCCTTGGCGAAGATCGCCGACAGCCAGTATTGCAGCGGCGGCTTCTTGAAGACGGGCATCCCGTTTTCGTAAAGCGTCAGCCAGTCATGCCGCGTCAGGATGCCATGCACCCGCTCGGCCGTGTACCATTCGTCGAACTGCCAAAGCTCGGCCACGGGCAGACGGAACGCCAGCCGCCCCAGCGCCAGCGCCGCCAGCGCGACCGTCCCCGCCACCACCAGCCCCCGAAGCACCCGCACCGACGACAAGGGCAAGGCTCCCTAAAGCGCGCGCCAGCCGATATCGCGGCGGCAGAACCCCTCGGGCCAGTCGATGGCATCGACCATCGCATAGGCCTTGCGCTGCGCCTCGGCCAGGGTGTCGCCGCGTGCGGTCACATTCAGCACCCGCCCGCCACTGGCCAGCACCCTGCCCGCCTCCGCCCGTGTTCCGGCATGGAACACCATCTGCGACGAGGTCTCGGGAAGCCCATCCAGCCCCTTGATCTCGCTGCCCTTGCCGTAAGCCCCCGGATAGCCCTTCGCCGCCATCACGACCGTCAGGGCGTGATCATCGGCCCAGGACACCCGCGCCTGATCAAGCCGTTCTTCGGCACAGGCCAGCAAAAGGTCCAGCGCCTGCGCACCCAGTCGCATCATCAGCACCTGACATTCGGGGTCGCCGAAACGGGCGTTGTATTCGACCAGCCGCCCGCGCCCGTTCTCGATCATCAGACCGGCGTAAAGCACCCCCTGATAGGGCGTCCCGCGCCGCGCCATCTCGGCAATCGTCGGCAGGACGATCTCGCGCATCGCCTGTGCGGCAATCGCATCTGTCAGCACCGGCGCGGGGGAATACGCCCCCATCCCGCCCGTATTCGGCCCCGTGTCTCCATCACCCACGCGCTTGTGGTCCTGCGCCGTGCCGACCGGCAGGGCATGGGTGCCATCGGTCAGGACGAAGAACGATGCCTCCTCGCCCGTCATGAACTCCTCGATCACCACCTCGGCCCCTGCCGCGCCGAATTCGCCGCCGAACATGTCATCGATGGCGGCAACCGCCTCCTCGACGGTCATCGCCACGATCACGCCCTTGCCCGCCGCCAATCCGTCGGCCTTGACCACGATGGGGGCACCCTGCGCCGTCACATACTCCCGCGCAGGTGCCGCTTCGGTGAAACGCGCATAGGCCGCCGTCGGAGCATTGCAGGCGTCGCAGATCTCTTTGGTGAAGGATTTCGAAGCCTCCAGCCGCGCCGCCGCCGCCGAAGGGCCAAAGGTCAGGATGCCCGCCGCCCGCGTCGCATCGGCCACCCCGGCCGCCAGCGGCGCTTCGGGTCCGACAATCACGAAGTCGATGGCGTTCTCTTCGCAAAAGGTCACGACCGTCGCCCCCGACAGGATGTCGATCTCGGCGCATTCCGCCAGTTGCGCGATCCCCGCATTGCCGGGGGCCACGATCAGCCGGTCGGTCTTGGGGTTCTGCTTCACCGCCCAGGCAAGCGCATGTTCCCGCCCGCCACTGCCGAGGATGAGGATATTCATACCGCGCTCCGCCTGTTCTGGTGTCGGCTCGCGCTATAGGGGGGGCAGGGTCACGGTGCAAGGCCCGCGCACAACCCCGCGGTCCCGCCCGTCAGAACGGCACATCCCCCGCCTCGTCGGCATCGACGACGAACCCCGCCACCACGCGCTTGACACCCGCTTTCGAGAAATCGACCTCCAGCTTGTCGCCCTCGATCCCCGTCACGATGCCATAGCCGAATTTCTGGTGGAACACGCGGTCGCCTTCGGTAAAGGCCGACACGGCGGTCGCGTCGATCACCACGCCCCGCGCCTCGCGCGGCTGGCTTACGGGGCGCTGCGCCGCGCGGTCCTGCATCCGCCGCCATCCCGGCGAGTTATAGACATCGGACTTCGCCACCCGCTCGTCCATCGCCGTCTCGATGCGCGCCGACCCATAGGCCGCAGCCCCGTATCCCCCGCCATACAGCCCCGGCGGCGTCAGCACCTCGACATGGTTTGCGGGAAGCTCGTCGATGAACCGGCTCGGCAACTGGCTTTGCCATTGGCCGTAAACCCTGCGGTTCGACGCGAACGAGATCGTGCAGACCTCCTCGGCCCGCGTGATGCCCACGTAAGCAAGCCGACGCTCCTCCTCGAGCCCCTTCAACCCGCTCTCGTCCATGCTGCGCTGGCTGGGGAACAACCCGTCCTCCCACCCCGGCAGGAACACCACCGGAAACTCCAGTCCCTTGGCCGCGTGCAGGGTCATGATGCTGACCTTTTCCAGCGCATCCTCGGTCTCGTTGTCCATGATCAGGGATACGTGTTCGAGGAAACCTTGCAGATTGTCGAACTGCTCCAAGGCCTTGACAAGTTCCTTGAGGTTCTCCAGCCGCCCCGGCGCCTCGGGAGTCTTGTCGTTCTGCCACATCGCCGTGTAGCCCGATTCCTCAAGGATCATCTCGGCCAGCCGCACATGGTCCATCGGCTTGGGCGCGGCCCCGATCGCTTCGATCACGTCATCCGCATCCACCACGGGCGCCGCCGCCAAGGTCAGCGCGTGCCAGCGGTCGATCCCTTCGACAAAGGCGCGCAACTGCCCCGCACCCTTGCCGCCGATCCCGCCGCTTGCGACCAACTCCCGCGCGCCTTCGTGCAAGCTGACCCCCGCCATCCGCGCCGTGCGCTGGATATCCGCCTGCGCCTTGTCACCCAAGCCCCGCTTGGGCAGGTTCACCACCCGCTCGAAGGCCAGATCATCCTCGGGCGATACCGCCAGCCGGAAATAGGCCATCGCATCGCGGATTTCCTGCCGCTCGTAGAATCGCGGCCCCCCGATCACCCGATAGGGCAGACCGATGGTCAGGAACCGGTCCTCGAAGGCCCGCATCTGGTGGCTGGCACGGACAAGGATCGCCTGATCCTCCAAGCCGTATTTCCCCATCCCCCGCGTGCCGCGCTGCAAGGCTTCGATCTCTTCCCCGATCCAGCGCGCCTCTTCCTCGCCATCCCAATGGCCGATCAGCCGCACCTTCTCGCCCGCCTGCGCCTCGGTCCAGAGCGTCTTGCCCAAGCGCCCCGCATTGGCCGAAATCACGCCACTGGCGGCGGCGAGGATATGCGGGGTCGAACGGTAGTTCTGCTCCAGCTTGATCACCGTAGCGCCCGGAAAATCCTTCTCGAACCGCAGGATGTTCCCCACCTCGGCCCCGCGCCAGCCATAGATCGACTGGTCGTCATCCCCCACGCAGCAGATATTGCGATGCCCTTGGGCCAGAAGCCGCAGCCACAGATACTGGCAGACGTTGGTGTCCTGATATTCGTCCACCAGCAGATATTTGAACCAGCGCTGATACTGCGCCAGCACATCCGCATGGGTCTGGAAGATCGTCACGCAGTGCAACAGCAGATCGCCGAAGTCGCAGGCGTTCAGCGTCCTGAGCCGCTCCTGATAGGCCGCATAAAGCTCCGTCCCGCGATGCGCATAACCCGCCGCTTCGGACGAAGGCACCCGTTCCGGCGTCAGCGCGCGGTTCTTCCAGCCGTCGATCATCCCCGCCAGCATCCGCGGCGGCCAACGCTTCTCGTCGATATTCGCGGCAATGACCAACTGCTTGAGCAACCGCACCTGATCGTCGGTATCCAGAATGGTGAAGTTCGACTTCAGCCCCACCAGCTCCGCATGCCGCCGCAAAATCTTGACCGACAGGCTGTGAAAGGTGCCCATCCACGGCATCCCCTCGGCCACCTCGCCCAACAGCCGCCCGACCCGCTCCTTCATCTCGCGCGCGGCCTTGTTGGTAAAGGTCACGGCCAGAATCTCGTTCGGCCGCGCCCGCCCCATCCGCAGCAGATGCACGATCCGCGCCGTCAGCGCCTTGGTCTTGCCCGTGCCGGCCCCTGCCAGCATCAGGACGGGGCCGTCCATCGCCTCGACCGCCGCACGCTGCGCGGAGTTCAGACCCGCCATGTAATCGGCACTTCCGCCCACACCGCCGCCCGGCCGCGCCGCAAGCGCCCGCTGCGACAGGGAAAGGCTCGCCGCCTCGAATGCATCGTTTTCGTCATACTGGCTCATACAGCCAGTCTAGCGGCACGACAGACAAAGGAAAAGAGCGGTGTTCTCACAATGTTCACCGTTAGCGCCAAACGTCTGGACCGGACCATCCGGGCACACCTTGTCACAGCGCCCTTCTGTCGCATTTCCTGCATTCGATATCGTTTCCGCCCCTTGCGCTGCGCCGCAGCAACCTTACAGTGCCCGCAATTTCCCTTGCCCCCTCTGCCAAAGGACATGCCCATGCCCGAGTTCCGCAAGATCCTTGTCGCCAACCGCGGCGAGATCGCCATCCGTGTCATGCGTGCCGCGAACGAGATGGGCAAGAAGACCGTCGCCGTCTTCGCGGAAGAGGACAAGCTCTCGCTGCACCGCTTCAAGGCCGACGAAGCCTACCGCATCGGCGAAGGCCTCTCGCCCGTGGGCGCCTATCTCTCCATCCCCGAAATCATCCGCGTGGCCAAGATGGCGGGCGCGGATGCGATCCACCCCGGCTACGGCCTCCTGTCGGAAAACCCCGACTTCGTCGAAGCCTGCGACAACGCGGGCATCACCTTCATCGGTCCCCGCGCCGAAACCATGCGCGCGCTCGGCGACAAGGCCTCGGCCCGCCGCGTGGCCATCGAAGCGGGCGTCCCCGTCATCCCCGCCACCGAAGTGCTGGGCGAGGATATGGCGCTGGTGAAGAAACAGGCCGCCGAAGTCGGCTACCCGCTGATGCTGAAAGCGTCATGGGGCGGCGGCGGTCGCGGCATGCGCCCGATCCTGAACGAGGCCGAGCTTGAGGCCAAGGTCCGCGAAGGCCGCCGCGAGGCCGAAGCCGCCTTCGGCAACGGCGAAGGCTATCTCGAAAAGATGATCCAGCGCGCCCGCCACGTCGAGGTGCAGATCCTCGGCGACAAGCAGGGCAACGTCTGGCACCTGTGGGAACGTGACTGCACCGTCCAGCGCCGCAACCAGAAGGTCGTCGAGCGCGCCCCCGCCCCCTACCTCACGCAGGAACAGCGCGAGGAGGTCTGCGAAATGGCCCGCCGCATCTGCGCCCATGTGGATTACGAATGCGCGGGCACCGTCGAATTCCTGATGGATATGGACGAAGGCAAGTTCTACTTCATCGAGGTGAACCCCCGCGTGCAGGTCGAACACACCGTGACCGAAGAAGTCACCGGCATCGACATCGTGCAGGCCCAGATCCTGATCGAAGAGGGCAAGACGCTTGCCGAAGCCACCGGCGTGCGGGCACAATCCGACATCAAGCTCAACGGCCACGCGCTGCAATGCCGCGTGACGACCGAAGACCCGCTCAACAACTTCATCCCCGACTATGGCCGCCTGACTGCCTACCGCTCGGCCACGGGCAACGGCATCCGCCTTGATGGCGGCACCGCCTATGCGGGCGGCGTGATCACGCGCTATTACGATTCGCTCCTGGTCAAGGTCACGGCCCACGCCCAGACGCCGGAAAAGGCCATCGCCCGCATGGACCGTGCGCTGCGCGAATTCCGCATCCGCGGGGTGGCGACGAACATCGACTTCGTCATCAACCTGCTCAAGCACCCGACCTTCCTCGACGACACCTACACCACCAAATTCATCGACACGACGCCCGAGCTTTTCCAGTTCAAGAAGCGCCGCGACCGTGCCACCAAGATCCTGACCTATATTGCGGACATCACGGTCAACGGGCATCCCGAAACCGCAGGCCGCCCGAAACCGCCCGCCGAGGCGCGTCCCCCCAAACCGCCGAAACTGCTGACCGACCAGCCCGGCACCGGCACCCGCAACTTGCTCGAGCAAAAAGGCCCGCAGGCGGTCGCCGACTGGATGAAGGCGCAGAAAAAGGTCCTCCTGACCGACACCACGATGCGCGACGGCCACCAGTCGCTGCTTGCGACGCGGATGCGCTCCATCGACATGATCCGCGTGGCCCCCGCCTATGCGGCGAACCTGCCGCAACTCTTCTCGGTGGAATGCTGGGGCGGGGCGACCTTTGACGTGGCCTACCGCTTCCTTCAGGAATGCCCGTGGCAACGTCTGCGCGACCTGCGCGCGGCCATGCCCAACGTGATGACCCAGATGCTGCTCCGCGCCTCCAACGGCGTGGGCTACACCAACTATCCCGACAACGTGGTGCAAGCCTTCGTCAAACAGGCCGCGACCACGGGTGTCGATGTCTTCCGCGTCTTCGACTCGCTCAACTGGGTCGAAAACATGCGCGTGGCGATGGATGCGGTGATCGAGGCGAACAAGGTCTGCGAAGGCACGATCTGCTACACCGGCGACCTGCTCGACCCCGAGCGGTCGAAATATGACCTGAAATACTACGTCGACCGCGCCAAGGAACTGAAAGCCGCAGGCGTCCATGTGCTGGGCCTCAAGGATATGGCGGGGCTGCTGAAACCCTCAGCCGCGCGCATCCTCGTCAAGACGCTGAAGCAGGAGATCGGCCTGCCGATCCACTTCCACACGCATGACACCTCGGGCGCGGCTGCGGCAACGATCCTTGCCGCCTGCGATGCGGGCGTCGATGCGGTGGATGCGGCGATGGACGCCTTCTCGGGCGGCACCTCGCAGCCCTGCCTCGGCTCCATCGTCGAAGCCCTGCGCCATACCGAACGCGACACGGGTCTGGATATCAAGGCGATCCGCGACATCTCCAACTACTGGGAACATGTCCGCGCCCAATACGCCGCCTTCGAATCCGGCCTGCCCGCGCCCGCCTCCGAAGTCTACCTCCACGAAATGCCGGGCGGCCAGTTCACCAACCTCAAGGCACAGGCCCGCAGCCTCGGCCTCGAAGAACGCTGGCCCGAGGTGGCGCAGGCTTACGCCGACGCCAACCAGATGTTCGGCGACATCGTCAAGGTCACGCCCTCGTCCAAGGTGGTGGGCGACATGGCCCTGATGATGGTGGCCCAAGGGCTGACCCGCGCGCAGGTCGAGGATCCCGCCACCGACGTGGCCTTCCCCGACTCGGTCGTCGACATGATGAAAGGCAACCTCGGCCATCCCCACGGCGGCTGGCCCGCCGGCATCCAGAAAAAGGTGCTCAAGGGCGAAGCGCCGCTGACCGAACGCCCGGGCAAGACCCTGCCCCCCGTCGACCTCGAAGACACCCGTGCGAAGCTTTCGGCGGAACTCAACGGTTACACGGTCGATGACGAAGACCTGAACGGCTACCTGATGTATCCCAAGGTCTTCCTCGACTACATGGGCCGCCACCGCCTCTACGGCCCCGTGCGGGCGCTGCCGACCAAGACCTTCTTCTACGGCATGGAACCCGGCGACGAGATCACGCCCGAAATCGACCCCGGCAAGCAACTCGTCATCCGTCTGCAAGCCGTGGGCGAAACGACCGAGGACGGCGATGTGAAGGTCTTCTTCGAGTTGAACGGCCAACCCCGCGTGATCCGCGTCCCCAACCGCGCCATCAAGGCCAAGGCCGCTGTCAAGCCCAAGGCCGCCGAGGGCAACCCCGCCCATGTCGGCGCGCCCATGCCCGGCTCCATCGCATCGGTGGCGGTCAGCGTGGGCCAGAAGGTCCGCGCGGGCGACCTGCTCTTGACCATCGAGGCGATGAAGATGGAAACCGGCCTCCACGCCGACCGCGAAGCGACCGTCAAGGCGCTCCACGTCCATCCCGGCAGCCAGATCGAAGCGAAAGACCTGCTGGTCGAACTGGAATGACCGCCTGACCCTCAGCCGGGTCCACGGCAAACGGCCCGCCCCACGGCGGGCCGTTTCGCTTTGGCCCCACCGCCGCACAGGGGGGGCTGTCTGCCCCCCTCCGAAGCGCCGCGTCCTGCGGCCCTTCGCCCCCCGAGGATATTTATTCGAGCATGAAAGCAGCAAAGCCTCCCTGCTTTCACGCTTGTACAAATATCCTCGGGGGGTGAGGCGCCCTGCGGCGAGGGGGGCAGAAGGCCCCCCTGATTCCGACGTCGGCAAATGGCAGGCAATGACGGGGAAAAGCCCTGCCCCTTCTGCGGAAAAAGGCGCAACCCGCCGCTTCAGCGTTTCTTGACGAACTCCGTCAGGATCACGATCCGCTGCCCCTCGACACGCCCCTCGATCTGCGCGGCATTGTCGGCCACCAGCGAAATCCCCCGCACCGCCGTGCCGCGCTTGGCGGTGAAATTGGCACCCTTGACCACAAGGTCCTTGATCAGCACTACCGTATCGCCCTGCGCCAACACCGCGCCGTTGCTGTCTTTGTGCACAAGGGTTCCGGCCATCTCGGTCCAGCCCTGCACCTCGTCCGACAGCATCATGCCCGCCCGCGCCTCGGCCGCCCAGCCGTCGTCGAGCGTGCCAAGCTTGCGCCAGACCGCCAGTTGCACCGCAGGCACCGCCGACCATGCCGCCCCTTCGAGACAGCGCCAATGCCCCTCTCCGGCCTCGGCATCGCCACGGCAGACGGGGCAAAGCGCCACCTCGCCCGCGGGCGGCACGTCCACCGCTTCCAGCCCCGCGCTTGCCCCGCAGAATTCGCATTCCCCGCCCGAGCGCGCCCTCAGTTCCGCATCCATGCCGTTCCCCTTTGTCTCTCCCGCCTCCCCTACGCCCCCGCGCAGGGAAAGACAAAGCGCCACGCGGGGATTTTTCACCGAACCCGCGTTTCCCCCCTTGCGGCCCGCGCCCGCCTTTTATAAATCCCCCTCATCCAGACGGTGCGGGCGTAGCTCAGGGGTAGAGCATAACCTTGCCAAGGTTAGGGTCGTGAGTTCGAATCTCATCGCCCGCTCCAAATGGACCAGCCAAGCGGCCACCCTCGGGTGGCCGTTTTGCTTTTGCGACCCCGCTTGCCCTGCCCCGCTTGCCCTGCCCTGCTTTCCCTGCCCTGCTTTCCCTGCCCCGCTTGCCTTGCCCCGCGTCCCGCCCCAGACTGGACCCGAGCAGAGACAGGCCCGACCCATGTATATCCCGCCCCATTTCCACGAAACCGACCCCGCCGAGATCGCCGATGTGATCGCGACCTTCCCCCTCGCCTGCATCGTGGCCAGTGGCGAATCGGGGCTGATCGCCAACCACATCCCGCTTCTGCAAGCGCCCGATGGCACGCTGATCGGCCATGTGGCCCTTGCCAATGACATGCACCGCCTGATCCCCGACGGAACCGGGGTGCTTGCCATCTTCCGGGGCGAGGACGCCTATATCACCCCGAACTCCTACCCCTCAAAGGCCGAGCATCACCGCCACGTTCCGACATGGAACTACCGGACGGTCCATATGCAGGGCCGCATCACCTACCAGCATGACGCGCAAAGCAAGCGCGCCGCCGTGGGCCTGCTCACCCGCTTGCACGAACGCCGCGTGAACGGGGATGCCGCATGGCGCATGGCCGACGCGCCGCCCGATTACATGGAGACGATGCTACAAAACATCGTCGCCTTCCGCATCGCGGTGGAACACACGCTCGCCAAATCCAAACTCGGCCAGAACCGCGATGCGCGCGACCTCGACGGCGCGGTCGAGGCGCTGCGACAGCAGGGAAAACCCGCAATCGCCGAAAAGATGGCGCAGGCGCGAAAGCCCAAGCCTTGATGCCCCCGCCCATGCCGCTGATTTATCGCGATAAAACCCATAGAAAGGCCGCAAAACCCGCGCAGCCTCCCCGCGCCCCCGCAAGGGCGCATTCGCGCAAATTTCCCCTTGCACCCCGCCCGCAGTCGCACTATCACCCGCCCCACGGAGTGCGGGCGTAGCTCAGGGGTAGAGCATAACCTTGCCAAGGTTAGGGTCGTGAGTTCGAATCTCATCGCCCGCTCCAATCGACCAAAGGGCGCCCATCATGGCGCCCTTTGTCATTTCCGGCCTCCGCTGCACATTCGCAACCACCCGCCACGCCCGATTTCCGCGCAACGGCGTCACGTTGTTGCGAACTATTCTCAATCCATTTGACTTTGAGAACCATTCGCACCACCTTTGCATTGCCCCGCCGCTTGGCTTCGGGGCGCGAAAGGTTCCGTCTCGATGTCCGACAGCGACCACAGACCCACCCTCACCCGCCGCGGGTTACTCGGCCTCATGGCCTGCGCGCCCTTCGCGGCGACCGCGGCCCGCGCGGCGACGCCCTCGCTCATCGCAACCACCGGCATGATCGCCGATGCCGCCCGCGTTCTGTCTTCGGGCACGGCGCAGGCGCTCATGGGGCCGGGGATCGACCCGCACACCTACCGCCCGACCCGCAGCGACATCCTCGCGCTGGCCCGCGCCGACGTGATCCTCTGGCACGGCCTCCACCTCGAAGCGCAATTCGCCGAGGTGATGGAGGACCTTGCCCGCAAGAAGACGGTGATCGCCGTTGCCGAAACCCTTCCCGAGGACCGGCTGATCTTCCACCCCGAATTCCCCGACCGCCCCGACCCCCATGTCTGGATGGTCCCCTCCCTCTGGGCCGAGATCGTCGCCGGCATGGCCACCCCGCTGGCCGCTGCCGGCATCGACACTTCGGCCACGCTGCCGCCCTTCCTCGACCAGCTCGCCGCCCTCGACCGTTATGCGCAAGACGTGCTCGCCTCGGTCCCCGCCCCCTCGCGCGTGCTCTTCACCGCGCATGACGCCTTCAGCTACTTCGGCCGCGCCTATGGCTTCGAGGTGCAAGGCATACAGGGCATCTCCACCGAATCCGAAGCGGGCCTCGCCCGCGTGGGCGACCTCGTGAACCAGCTCGTCGCCCGCAAGATCGGCGCGGTCTTCGTCGAAAGCTCCGTCTCCGACCGCTCCATCCGCGCCCTGATCGAAGGAGCCGCCGCACAGGGGCACGAGGTGCGGATCGGCGGCGAGCTGTTCTCCGATGCGATGGGGGCCGAGGGAAGCTACGAAGGCACCTACATCGGCATGCTCGACCACAACATCACCACCATCGCCCGCGCCCTGGGCGGCACTGCGCCCGAACGCGGCATGGCGGGGCTGCTCGGCGCGGCGGCGGGATAGGACCATGACCGACGTCACCCCCCTCGCCCGCAGCACCACGCCCGCCGAATTCGCGGCGCCCGAAGCGGTGCTCACGCTCACCGGCATGACCGTCGCCTATGCGGCGGCACCGGCGATCGAAGACGTCACCGCCCGCTTCGCCAAAGGCGCGATGACCGCGATCATCGGCCCCAACGGCGCGGGCAAATCCACCCTGCTCAAGGCCACACTCGGCCTTCTTCCCACGGTGTCTGGCAAGGTGGAAGCCTTCGGCCTCCCCCTCGCCCGCGCATTGCCGCGCATCGCCTATGTGCCGCAACGCGCCTCGGTGGACTGGGACTTTCCGGCCCGCGTGCTCGATGTCGTGCTGATGGGGCTCTACCGCCAGACCGGTGCGCTTGGCCGCATCGGCAAGGCCGAAACCGCCCGTGCCACCGAATGCCTGTCCCGCGTGGGGATGGAGGCATTCGCGGACCGCCAGATCGGTGCGCTTTCGGGCGGCCAGCAACAGCGCGTCTTCCTCGCCCGCGCCCTCGCGCAGGGGGCGGACCTCTACCTGCTCGACGAACCCTTCGCCGGTGTTGATGCCGCCACCGAAAGCGCGATCATCACCGTGCTGAAATCCCTGCGCGACGAGGGGCGCAGCATCATCGCCGTGCACCATGACCTTGCCACGGTGCCGGCCTATTTCGACCGCGTCCTGCTCTTGAACCGCCGCCTCGTCGCCGAAGGGACGGTCGCCACGACCTTCCGCCAGGCGCTCGTCGCGCAGACCTACGGCGCGGCCCTTCCCGGCACGATTCCGGCATGACCCCCGCCGTATCCCCCCGCGCAACGAAGGCCGCTCCCGCCGCAACCCTGCGCGACGGCCGCCCCCGCGTCGGCGCCGATGGCACCCTCGGATCGCGCTTGCGCCACCATCGGTCACGCCCATGTTCCTGAACGCGCTCCTGCTGCAAGCGGGCTACAACGCCGCCCTCGTCTCGCTCGGCGCGGGGCTTCTCGGCTTTGCGGCGGGCTGTGTGGGGGCTTTCGTCAACCTGCGCCGCCGGGCGCTGGTGTCGGACGCGATGGCCCATGCCACACTGCCCGGAGTGGGCCTCGCCTTCCTCCTCATGGCCGCTTTCGGCGGCGAGGGGCGCAACCTCGCGGGGCTTCTTGCAGGCGCGGCCCTCTCCGCCGCCCTCGGCCTTCTTGCCGTGCAGCGCCTCACCCGCACCCGCCTTCCCGAAGACACGGCCATCGGCGCGGTGCTCTCCACCTTTTACGGTGCGGGTATCGTGATCCTGACGGTGATCCAGAACCTCGACGTGGGCCGGCCTGCGGGGCTGGAAGGGTTCCTGCTCGGCTCCACCGCGGGCATGCTGCGGGGCGATGCGCTGCTCATCGCGGGCGGAGGCGCCGTGACGCTGCTGCTCCTCGCGGCACTGGCACGTCCCTTGGCGCTTGCCGCCTTCGATCCCGGCCATGCCCGCATGATGGGCCTCTCGCCGCGCCTGCTCGACATGGTGCTGATGCTCATGACCCTTGCGGTCGTGCTGCTCGGCCTGCGCGTCGTCGGGCTGATCCTGATCGTGGCGCTGCTGATCACACCCGCCACGGCCGCGCGCTACTGGAGCGACCGCGCCCCCCGCGTGGCGCTGATCGGCGGCGGAATCGGCGCGCTTTCCGGCCATGTCGGCGCCGCGCTTTCCGCCAGCCTGCCGGATTTGCCCACGGGACCGGTGATCGTGCTGCTTGCCTTCGCCGCCTTCCTCTTCTCGGCGCTCTTCGCGCCCCGCCGCGGCCTGATCACCCGCGCCTTGAACCGCCGCAGCCTGCGCCGCGCGTCACGGGGCACGGCACGGGGCGCGTCACGGGGCGCGGCATGACCCGCCTTCCCCGCAGCATGGCACCGGCCGGAGCGGACCGCCAGAACAGGGGAGGCCGTCATGGACGGGTCTGAATTCGTCCCCCTTACCCTCCCGCCGATGGTCATCGCGCTGCTTGCCGCGCTGTCCTGCGCCGGGCCGGGAAATTTCCTCATCCTCCGGCGGCAGGCCATGTTGGGCGATGCGATGTCCCATGTCGTCCTCCCCGGAATCGTCGCGGCCTTCCTGCTTTCGGGCAGCGCCTCGCCGCCGATCCTCCTGGCGGGCGCGCTCGCCGCCGCCGCCCTGTCCGCCGCACTGATCGAGGCGATCCGCCGCCTCGGCGGCACCGATCCGGGGGCGGCGATGGGGATCACCTTCACCGCCATGTTCGCGGCAGGGGTGCTCATGCTCGAACTCTCCGGCGCGGCCTCGGTGCATCTGGACGTGGAACACGCGCTCTACGGCAATCTCGAAGGGCTGATCTGGCTCGACGCGACGGGATGGGCCTCGCTCCTCGACATCGCGGCCCTCGGCGGTCTGCCACCGGAACTTCCCGCCCTCGCCCTCGTGGCGGGGCTCATCCTTGCCACGCTGCGGATCTTTCACCGCCCGCTTGCCATCGCCACCTTCGACGAGGGCTTTGCCACCAGCCTCGGCATCCCGACCCGCCTTCTTTCGGCGGGCCTCGTGGCGCTGACCGCACTGGCCGCCGTTGCGGCCTTTTCCGCCGTCGGCTCGATCCTGACGATCGCCATGCTGATATGCCCGCCGGCCACCGCCCGCCTGCTGACCGACGACCTTGGCCGCCAGATCCGCCTGTCCCTCGGGCTGGCCGCCCTTGCCGCCGTGGCCGGCACAGTGGCCGCAGGCTACCTGCCGCTTTTCCTCGGCCTTTCCTTCACCGTTTCCGCCTCGGGCATGATCGCCACCGTCTCCGGCCTCGGCCTCGCGCTGGCGGCCACGCTTTCGCCCCGCCGCCACGGCCACGGCCAGCGCGGCTGATCCTGCCCACTTCCCAAGCCCGCCCCCCGCGCCTATAACGCCCCCGTCAGACAGGAGCCTTCCATGCGCACCGCCGAAATCCACCGCACCACCTCCGAGACCGAGATTGCCGTCACCGTCAACCTCGACGGCACGGGCGCTTACGACAACCACACCGGCGTCGGCTTCTTCGACCACATGCTCGACCAGCTCGCGCGCCACTCGCTCATCGACATCACGGTCAAGGCCGATGGCGATCTGCACATCGACGACCACCACACGGTCGAGGATTGCGGCATCGCACTGGGTCAGGCGCTGGTGAAGGCACTTGGCGACAAAAAGGGCATCCGCCGCTACGGCCATTTCAACCTTGCGATGGATGACGCGCAGGTCGCCTCTGCGCTCGACCTCTCGGCCCGCCCCTTCCTTGTCTGGAACCTGCCCTTCCCGACCCAGAAGATCGGCACCTTCGAAACCGAGCTGGTGCGCGAATTCTTCCAGGCGCTCGCCACCCACGGCGGCATCACGCTGCACGTGGACCTGATCCACGGGATCAACAGCCACCACATCGCGGAAGCCGCCTTCAAATCCGTGGCCCGCGCCCTGCGTCAGGCGGTCGAACCCGATCCGCGCATGGCAGGCGTGCTCCCCTCGACCAAGGGCGCGCTCTGACCCTTCGCCTGCGCACGCCCCGCGCAGGCAAATTTCTTCGAAGACATTTGCAAGGATTTTAGAGAATCCTTGCCCCCAGCCGGACCCGAACGCACATGGCCCCCCGCACGCCCCTGACCGTCCTCGTCGACTACGACAGCGGCAACCTCCATTCCGCCGAAAAGGCCTTCCAGCGCATGGCGGCAGAAACCGGCGCGGGCGAAGTCCTCGTCACCTCCGACCCCGCGATGGTGGCACGGGCCGACCGCATCGTCCTCCCCGGCGACGGCGCCTTCCCCGCCTGCCGCCGCGCCCTCGGCAGCTACGGCGGCTTGTTCGAGGCGATTTCCGAAGGCGTCTCCGCAGGCAAACCCTTCCTCGGCATCTGTGTGGGCATGCAGATGCTCGCCACATGGGGCCGCGAATACGAAGACACCGCAGGTTTCGGCTGGATCGGGGGCGAGGTCGTGCGCATCACCCCCGCCGACCCTAAGCTCAAGGTGCCGCACATGGGCTGGAACGATCTGGTGATCGACCGCCCCCACCCCGTCCTTGAAGGCATCGCCACGGGCGACCACGCCTATTTCGTGCACAGCTACCATTTCAGGGTGGCCGATCCCGCCCACCTTCTGGCCCATGCCGATTACGCAGGCCCCATCACCGCCATCGTCGGGCGCGACAACATCATCGGCACCCAGTTCCACCCCGAGAAAAGCCAGGCCCTCGGCCTGCGCCTGATCGCCAACTTCCTCACCTGGACGCCCTGACCCCTGCGGGTTTGCGCCCCACGGCCAGCAGTCCCACGGAAATCACCGCACGCCCCGCCACCGGACCCGGCGCCTTGGCCAGCAAGCGGGGGGCCGTCTGCCCCCCACGGCGCGGCAAGCCGCGCCTCCCCCCGAGGATATTTGGGCAAGTGTGAAAGCGCGAAGGCACGCCCGGCAGTGCACCCCCTCCCCCGCGGCAAAGGCAATTCCCTTTCACCTTTGCCCAAATACTCGCAGGGGGAGACGCGCCTCCGGCGCGGCGGGGGGCGGCAGCCCCCCTCGACCTCGGGCCAAGATCGCAGCGCCTGAACGCGCCCTATTTCACCCGCCTCCATGTTCCGCCATCGCGGCAGATGAAGAAGACGCAGCCCTCGACCGACAGGCCGTCCCCGTCGAGCCGCATCTTCGAATCGTAGACCTTGTCCCGATCCGGCGACCAGACCTTGCCGTCGCTGTAAAACCCGTCTCCCTCGGCCACCATGTCCCAGATGATCTGCTTGCCGATCTCGGGCGCATCCGTGACCTCGGTCCCCGTTTCGTCGAAGGCTTTGACCAGCACACCGCAAAAGGCGGCGCCGCAGGGCTTGACCTCGATCTGCCCGTAATGGCCGTTGTCATCGGGGATCGTCTGCCAGACCCCTTCCACCGGATCGGCGGCCCAAGCCGCGCCCGTCATCGCCAGAACCGCACCGAATGCTGCCGGAACCCGCATCGTCACCTCCCCCTTCGCCGCGCCCGACTCTGCCCGATCCGCCCCGCCGATCAAGCCCCGACCTTGCGTCACACGTTCCACCCTTGCGGGTTGCGGCCTTGCGTGGCAAAGCGCGCGCACCCTGCCAGAACGGATGCGCGCCATGATCCTTTACCCCGCCATCGACCTCAAGGACGGCAAATGCGTCCGCCTCCTGCGCGGCGAGATGTCCGCCGCTACCGTCTTCGGTGACGACCCCGCTGCACAGGCGCTCAAGTTCCAGACCGCGGGCTGCCAGTGGCTCCACCTCGTCGACCTCAACGGTGCTTTCGCCGGAACCCCCGTGAATGGCGCAGCGGTCGAGGCGATCCTGACCTCCGTCACCGTCCCCACCCAGCTCGGCGGCGGCATCCGCGACATGGCGACCATCTCGATGTGGATCGAAAAAGGTCTGTCCCGCGTGATCCTCGGCACCGTCGCCGTGGAAAACCCCGCCCTCGTGCGCGAAGCCGCCCGCGCCTTCCCGGGCAAGGTCGCCGTGGGCATCGACGCCCGCAAGGGCTTCGTCGCGACCAAAGGCTGGGCGACCGAAACCACCGTCCAGGCCACCGACCTCGCCCGCAGCTTCGAGGATGCGGGCGTCGCCGCCATCATCTACACCGACATCGACCGCGACGGCGCGATGCAAGGCCCGAACATCGAAGCGACCGAGGCTCTGGCCCGCGCCGTCTCCATCCCCGTGATCGCATCGGGCGGCGTCAGCCGGATGGAGGACCTCATCGCCCTGCGCGACACCGGCGTGATCGCGGGTGCCATCTCGGGTCGCGCCCTTTACGACGGGGCGATCGACCTGTCGGCTGCCATCGAAGCGCTGGCAAGGTAAGCCCCCGCAGCCCCCTTTCCGGCCAGCCCCTCCCGTCCCGCGCTTCTCCCTTGCAGGAGCATGGCGGTGCATCCGCAGGCTCCGGCACCCTCGCCAAGCCGGCTTCCCCCGCGTGGAGAGGGCCGCCTTCCCTCATCCCGCATCTGGCGCTCCGCCCCCCGATCCGCTATCCCCAAGGCAACCGATCACAGGCGCACCCATGCTGAAAACCCGTCTCATCCCCTGCCTCGATGTCGCCGATGGCCGCGTGGTCAAGGGCGTCAACTTCGTCGACCTGCGCGATGCGGGCGATCCGGTGGAAGCGGCCCGCGCCTATGATGCGGCGGGGGCGGACGAGTTGTGCTTCCTCGACATCCACGCCACGCATGAAAACCGCGGCACGATGTTCGACCTCGTCACCCGCACCGCCGAGCAATGCTTCATGCCGCTCACCGTCGGCGGCGGCGTCCGCACGCCCGAGGATGTGCGCGCCCTCCTCCTTGCCGGTGCCGACAAGGTCTCGTTCAACTCCGCCGCCGTGGCCGACCCCGATGTGGTGGCCCGCTCCGCCGACCGTTTCGGCTCGCAATGCATCGTCGTGGCCATCGACGCCAAGACCGTGGCCCCCGGCAAATGGGAGATCTTCACCCACGGCGGGCGCAAAGCCACGGGCATCGACGCGGTCGATTTCGCGCGGCTCGTCGCCGCCAAGGGCGCGGGCGAAATCCTGCTGACCTCGATGGACCGCGACGGCACCAAGGGCGGCTACAACCTGCCCCTCACCCGCGCCATCTCGGACGCCGTTCCCGTCCCCGTGATCGCGAGCGGAGGGGTCGGCACGCTCGACCACCTCGTCGAAGGCGTGACCAAGGGCGGCGCGTCCGCCGTCCTCGCCGCCTCCATCTTCCACTTCGGCGAATTCACCATCGCCGAGGCCAAGGCCCACATGGCCGCCGCCGGCATCCCGATGAGGCTCGCATGACCACGCTCGACCGTCTCGCCGCCACCATCGCTGCCCGCAAAGGCGCCGATCCCGAAAGCTCGTGGACCGCGAAACTCCTCGCCAAAGGGCCGGAGAAATGCGCCGAGAAATTCGGCGAGGAAGCGGTCGAAGCCATCATCGAAGCGGTCAAGGGCGACCGCGCCAAACTCACGGCCGAGGCGGCGGATGTCCTCTACCACCTCCTCGTCATGCTCGCCGCCCGCGACGTGACGCTGGCCGATGTCCTGACCGAACTCGACCGCCGCGAAGGCACCTCGGGCATCGCCGAAAAGGCCGCACGCGGATAGGGCCACAGCCCGCGCCCCGCGCTACCAGCAGGTGAACCCCGCATCCACGCTGACGATGGCCCCCGTCATCAGGCTCGACGCCCGCGAGGCAAGGAAGAGCACGCTGCTCGCCACCTCGTCCGGCGTGCCCATGCGTCCCATCGGCGTGTCGTTCAGCCAGATCGGAATGCGGTCGCGGTTGCTTTCGATCTTCGTGACCATAGGCGTCTCGATATAGGTCGGCGCCACGGCATTGACCCGAACTCCCTGCGCCGCCCATTCCCCCGCCAGCGACCGCGTCAGATGGTGCACCGCCGCTTTCGAGACGTTATAGGCCGTCTGCGGTTGCGGCCGGTTGGCGATGATCCCCGACATGGACCCGAGATTGACGATGCTGCCGCGACCCAGCCGGACCATATGCCCGCCAAAGGCCCGCGCACACCAGAACACCCCGTTCAGGTTCACATCCATCATCCGCAGCCAATCGGCGTCGGTCAGGTCCTGCGCGTCGATCCCGCTTTGCCCGATGCCCGCATTGTTCACCAGCACCGTCGCGGGCCGCCCCTCGGCGGCAAGCGCATCGGCGATGGCGGTCATGCGCGCGGACTCCGTCACGTCGCCCGTCGCCACCTCGATCCTGTAGCCCTTGGCACGCAAGGCCAGCGCTTCCGCCGCATCGGCCTCGTTCCGCTCGATCACGACGACCGAGGCGCCCGCCTCGGCCAACGCCTCCACGCAGCAAAGACCGATGGCCCTGCCGCCGCCGGTCACGACCGCGACCTCTCCGTCCAGCCTGAACCTTTCCAGATATGCCATCGGTCCGCTCCTCCTCAGATGTCAAAGTTGCTTGGCAGGATCACCATGTCGCGGATGGTGACGTTGCGCGGACGGCTCAGCATGAAGACGATGCCCTCGGCCACTTCCTGCGGCTCGATCAGGCTGCCCGATTCCTTGGCCTTGCGCAGGTTCTCCTCCGGCCAATCCGCCAGCAGCGCGCTGATCACCGGACCGGGCGAGACAGAGCCGACACGGATGCCCTTCTTGTTCAGTTGCCGCCGCATGGTCTGCACGAAACAGGTCATCGCCCATTTGGACGCCGAATAGACCGGCTCCCACGGAATCGCCGAATGCCCTGCCACCGACGAGGTGACGATGATATCCCCCGTCCCGCGCTCGATCATGTGGGGCATGACCGTGTAGACGTTCTTCATCACCGCATTGACGTTCAGGTTCAGCATGCGGTCGATGGTTTCGGGCGTCGTCTCGCTCAGATCGCCGCCGATATAGGTGCCCGCATTGGCGTGGAAGATGTCAAGCTGCCCCGCCTTGGCAAGGATTCCGTCCAGCAGCGTCGCGCAGCTTTCGGGGTTCAAAAGGTCGATCACCAGCGGGATCGCATCCGGCCCTAGCCTTGCGCAGACGGCCTCCAGCGCCTTGATGTCGCGGTCCACCAGCACGACCTTGGCCCCTTCGGCCAAAAGCGCCTCGGTGGTCGCAAGCCCGATGCCGGAAGCCGCGCCGGTGATGGCCGCGACCTTTCCCTTGAATGCGTTGCCCATGTGTCCAGTCTCCTTGTTTGGGATGCCGCCGGTGGCGACGGTAGAGGTTGAATGTCGGTCAGCCCTGCGGATGGCAGGCGGCGTGATAGGCGGAAAGGCTTTCCCCGACGCGCCAGATCAGCACCTCGGTCGCATCGAGCGGCCGGTCTGCGAACCGCGCCGCCGCCGCCGGAAAATGCTGCCGGAACAGCGGCAAGGGCACCGTGACACCCCGAAGCGCGGCAACAAGACGGTCCACCGCCCCCTGCGCCGCAGGGTTCGGCCAGTAATAGCGGATGCGGTCCGACAGCGAATAATGCCGCAGCAGGCGTTGCGTCGGCGCATCCCCGCCATAGTGCCGTTGCCAGTTCGCCGGATCGGCCAGCATCACCGACTCCATCGCCTGCATCAGCGGACGCGCCCCGTATCCCGCGATCAGGTCCGATGCGATCAGGTCCAGCGCGTAAAGCGCCTCGCGCAGGACAAAGGTCAACTCCGGCCCGACCTTGAGGATGGGGAACCCGTCCTCCACCAGCGCGGCAAGCGGGGGCGTGCCTTGGTAATCGGTCGAATGCGCCTCGAAGACGAATTGCGCCTCGTCATCCAGCACCGCCGAAAGTGCTGCGCTCTTGCTGCGGTCGTAAAGGATGACGTTGTGGTTTCCGAACTCGACCCCGGGCTGCACCACCAGACCGATGGCGCGGGCAAAGGCGTCCTGCAAGCCCGCCGCGGCAAAGGTGGCCCGGTGGACGGCGATGGTCTTTCTTGCGGCCCCGGCCGAGGTCGGCTCGATCCCGTCAAGCGCATGGTCGGCCCCGCCGGGGGGCGGCACTTCGGTGCCGATGACGTAAAGCGGCAGCGGCCCGCCCGCATCCCGTGCCACGGCCTCGGCCACGGCGGCAAGTCGGGCGGCGCGGGTCGCCGTGGTTTCGTCATCCAGCGCCGCAGGCTCGCCCTTGCAGCCCATCGACGCATCGAGATGCAGCTTGCGGAACCCCGCCGCGACAAAGGCCGCAATCATCGCCTCGGCCTCGGCCATCGCGGCTTCGGCGGGCAGGTCGCGCCACGGGTTCGGGCCAAGATGATCCCCCCCCAGCAGCACCAGATCGGCCGGACACCCCTCCTGCCGCGCCAGATCCCGCACCAGCGCCGCAAAGTCGGCGGGCGTCATGCCGGTATATCCGCCCTGATGGTTCACCTGATTGCAGGTCGCCTCGATCAGCACCGGCGCCGCATGGTCGCGCCCGAACCGCAACGCCGCCCGCAACACCACCGGATGCGCCGAACAGACCGAGGTTATTCCCCGCGGCGTGCCGCTCCGCCGCAGACGGACAAGGTCGGACAGCGGCGTCATCGCGCCACCCGCGGCGTCGCGGCGATGAATGCGTCCAGTTCCGCCCTGCTTCCCGCCCCCTCCATCGGCCCGAGAAAGGTGACATTCCGCGCCCCCGCCGCATTGGCATAGGCCAGCGCCTGCGCGACCGGCATGCCAAGCCGGCGACAGGCGACATAGGCCCCCCCGAAGCAATCGCCCGCCCCCGTCGGGTCGCGCTCCTGCACGGAAAGGGCCGCGCAATCGGTCCTGCTGCCGTCGGCCGCAAAGACCGACGCCCCCGCGCCCCCGCGCTTCAATGCGATCTCCTTGACGCCAAGCGCGAAAAGACGGGCCAGCGCAGCCCCCTCGCCCGTCACCCCCGCGGCAACCTCCAGCTCCTCGCCCGAGGGCAACAAGAGATCGGCCTGCGCGACCAACCGCTCGAACAGCGCCCGCGTCTCGGCATCGGCACGCAGTTCCTTGCGCAGGTTCGGGTCCACCGACAAAGACCCGCCCCGCGCCTTGATCCGCGCCACGGCACAGCCGATCACCTCGCGCGCGCTCGGCATCGTCAGGGCCGACCCCATCACATGGATATGCCCCGCACGGGCGATCACCGCCTCGACAGGGGCCGCAAGCCCGAAACGGGCGGCGGCGGATTTGGCGATGTTGAAGACGAAATCCCGCGACCCGTCGGCACGGTAGCGCACAAAGGCGGTTCCCGTCGGATACTCCGCATCGACCGATATGGCCGATACGTCGACCCCGTCACGGGCCAGCCGTCCGGTGTTGACGCGGCCGAAATCGTCGTCACCCACCGCGCCGATCATCGCCGCCGCCCCGCCGATCCGCCCGCACTGGTCGATGAAGATCGCGGGCGCGCCGCTCGGAAACGGGCCGATCAGCGGCTGCGCCTCGGCGAAACCGTTGCCAGTGGTCGTGGCGACGATCTCGACAAGGATTTCCCCGACGCAGATCGTCGGGCCAAGGTCGTCGGGGGCAAGGGGAAAGGTCATCGACGTGTCTTTCGTGGACTTAAGCCGTTTCGCGCTCGTCTTCGGCGCTGTCATCGGGGGCGAGCATGTCGTTCGACAGCGACAGGAACCGCTGGTGCATCAGACAGGCGGCACCAAAGGCCGATCCGTAAAGCGGATCGTCGTCCACCACGATGTCCGGCACGGGAAACATCGCGTTGCGCTCGCCCCCCATATGCGCCGCGACCCGCGCCGCGACGAGGGGGTAAAGCGCCGCCACGGACCCGCCAAGGACGATGCGTTCGGGGTCGATCAGACGGCAAGCCTGCATCAGCGCATAGGCCAGATTGCGCGACCAGTCCTCGGCCACATTGACCGCAGCGGGAACGCGGTCGTGCACATCGCCCAGAAAACCCTCCAGATCGGCCTCGGCCCGCCCCGTGGCACTGCGGTATTGCGCCAGCACCGCCTCGCGTCCGATCAGATGCTCCAGCTTCTTGCCATTGCTTCCCGGCACCAGCGTGTGCCCGATCTCGCCCGCCAACCCGTGACCGCCACGGAACAGCTTGCCGTCGATCACGATGCCGCCGCCCACGCCCGTCTCCAGCACCAGAAACAGCGTCACCCCCGCGCTCTTGTGCTTGTAGCCATCCCCGATGGCAAAGGCGTTGGCGTCGTTCTCGATCGTAACCGGCAGCTTCACCGGCAAGACCGCACGCGCGATCTCTCCCAAAGGCGCATCCTGCCAGCCGATCATCGGCGCGATGGCGACGACTCCGTCACCGCGGATATGCGCGGGCACCGAAAAGCCGATGCCCTGACACCGTCCAAGGTCGTCGGGACCAAGCGCCGCAAGGCCGGCCTCCGCGGCCGCCCGCACCGCAGTCTCGATCTCCGTCCCCGGCGCATGGAACGGGCGCAAGGTCCGCCCCCGCACCCGCCCCGTCAGATCGACGACCACAGAGGCGATATGCTCCACCCCGATCTCGACCCCGAGGAACAGCGCCGCCTCGGGAATGAGTTCGAGCAGGATTCCCGGACGCCCCGCCCGCGCCTGATCGGGGCGCTTCGACGCATCGTCCTCCACCTCGCGCACAAGCCCGCTGTCGGTCAGCTCCGCCACGATATGACCCGAAGACGAGCGGTTCAGCCCCAGCTTGCGCGCAAGCTCGGCGCGGCTCAGCCTGCCGAAACCGAACAGGGTCTGCAAGGCGGCCACCACATTTGCCTGCCGGATGCGCCGCGGCGAACTTCCGAAGGCCACAATCTCGCTCAAAATCCACTCTCCCGGTCCATTGCATCCCTGCACCGCCAATAGGGCCGGCACAGGGTTTCGATAAGCCTGTCAGGGGCGGGCGTTCGTCGCACGGCGCCGCTTCGCCTCGTCCATCTTCAGCCCGATATAGGCTTTGGCATGGGCGGCCAGCGGGTCGTTTTCGGTCCATGTGTCGCGCCAGATCGCGCAAGCGAGCGACAGCCCCTCGTCCACCACGGCGGTCGAAAAACTTTCGAACACGATGTCACGCTTGTAATCTATGTCCAGAAGGGCATCGAAGATCAGGTCGAAGTTGATCACCCCGTCCCCCAGATACCCGCGGTTGCTTTCCCCGATGTGGAAATAGCCCAGCTTGTCACCCGCCAGACGGATCGCGGCGGCGGGATTGGCCTCTTCGATGTTCATGTGAAAGGTATCGAGGTGCAGCCGCACATGGTCCGACCCCGTTTCCCCGATGAACTTCAACCCCTGCGCGGTGGTGTTGAGCAGGTTCGTCTCGAACCGGTTGACCACCTCCAGCACCAGATCGACCCCGCAATCGCGGGCCACATCGGCGCTGCGTGCGATGGCCCCGACCGAATTGTCCCAACCCTTGCGGGTCGGCTGGCGGTTATACTTCGTATGGGCCGAATAAAGGATACCGCCCAGCTTGTTGCCGCCGATGTCGCGCACCGCCCGCAAGGCATCTGCCAGCATCGCCTCGCCGGCCTTGACCGTGGCCGCGTCCTCGCTCGACACATCCTTGTCGAGCGGCAGCCCCATCGTCACGCCGATTTCCACATCCAGCGATCGCGCCAGCGTCGCCAGCCTGTCGAGGTTGAACCGCTCGGGCCGCAGATAGGCGAATTCGATGGTCCGATAGCCATGCTCCGCCGACTTGCGCAGCGCCATCTCCAACCCCTCCTGGGTCTGTCCGCCCGTCCATACGAATGAGTGGATACCGAGTCGCCGCATCGAAGCCTCCAATATGTTTGTAAAGACAACGAATGCTCTCGACCCGATATTGTCAAGATGCCTGCACATAACTGTCCAAAAATTCGGCTTTTTCTGCGATGCAGCGTGAAAATTCGGCAACTCGGCATAAGTTGCTTGTTGACACAAATTCCAATGCGGGTAATTTGCTGTATAACACAACATATACCGCCACACGGTGGGTCGCCTTGGAAACGGAGGGGAACATGAAAGCGCAGCTTCGGATCGTCCCCGACTACGAGGTGATCGTCTGCCCGCCCGAGGAAAGCTTCCGCTGGTTCACGCATGACTATCCCTTCCGTCTGGCAAAGTGGAACTACCACCCCGAATACGAACTCCACCTGACCCGCCTGTCCTCGGGCACCATGATGGTGGGGGACTATCTGGGCGATTTCGAACCCGGTTCGCTGATCCTGACGGGGCCGAACGTCCCGCATAACTGGGTGAGCAACATCCCCCCGGGCGAGGTGCTCGAAAACCGCGACATGCTGGTGCAATTCACGCCCGATTTCGCCGAAAAGGTCGCGGGCCTCTGCCCCGAGATGCGGGCGATCCGCACGCTGTTCGACGATGCCGCCCACGGGGTGGAATTCTTCGGACGGACCGCCGAAACCGGACGCCGCCTGCTTGCCGATATCGGTCAGGCGCGGGGCGGCGAGCGTGTGCTGACCTTCCTGCGCCTGATGGATGCTCTGGCGCAGGACGGCGGCGAGCGGCGGCGCCTGTCGCGGCTTGCACCCGCACGGCAGGCCGAACTGCCCCGCGGCATCGACGCCGCCTTGCGCTTCATGAACGAAACCCATGCCGAAGATATCGACCTCGCCACCGTCGCGGCGCGTGCGGGCCTGACCCCGCAAAGCTTCTCGCGCCAGTTCCGGCGGCAGACGGGCTATTCCTTCGCCAGTTACCTCGTGCTCACGCGGGTCTATGCCGCCTGCACGCTGCTGACGCAGACGCACCGCCCCGTCACGGAAATCTGCTACGAGGTGGGCTTCAACAACATCGCCAATTTCAACCGCCAATTCCTCAAGATCTGCGGTCGCACGCCTTCGGACTACCGGAGAATCGCGCACCGGATCGGCTCGGATGCGGCAGCAGCCATGCCTTATACGGCACGTTCGGGGGCCATTTCGGGCGGAAAAGTATAGGCAGGGCGCAATCTGCGCGTGGCGGCGGTCACAAACCGCGGCCTACAGTGACCAGGTCGGCAGGAGAGGAGCCTGCCGGCCATTGACCGGAAGAATTCGATTTCGGCCCGGACGCGCGGTGAACTCCGCGGTTCGGGAACGGGAAACCCTTGCCGGAAAACGGAAAAATCCGGCGGGGCAAGACGAAGAACATCAAGCAAGGAGGAGTTGCGAATGTTTATGAGACACAAGGGCGGGCTTACCGCACTGGCAATCGCGCTGATGACATCGGCCCTGCCCGCTCATGCGGATTTCTGGTCCGATGCGGGCGCGAAGTACAAGGGCGTCGTCCTGCACGGCGTGACCGAAAGCAGCCCGCCGTCCGCCTATATCAAGGACGTTCTGGCCCCCGAATTCGAAGCCAAGACCGGCATCAAGGTCGAAATCGAAACCACCTCGTGGGACCAGATGTACGACAAGGCGATCAAGGACATGGAAGCCGGCACCGGCATCTATGACATGGTCTACATCGAACAGGACATCATCTACGCCTATCTGCAGCGCAACTTCCTCGTGAACATGACCAAGGCGCTGGCCGAGAAGCCGGAACTGAAGGCGGCGACCTACGACGAAAGCCACTTCACCACCTTCGCCAACTACTTCAAGAACGGCGACGGCGACCTCTTCGGCGTTCCGATGGAAGCCTTCATCAAGGTCTACCTCTACCGCACCGACCTCTTCAACGATCCGGCCATCCAGGCCGCGTTCAAGGAAAAGACCGGCAAGGACCTGAAACCTGCGACCACGCACGAAGATTACACCGCCATCGCCGACTTCTTCACCGAATACGGCAAGGCAAACGGCCTCGACCTCTGGGGTTCGACCGCGCAGGCCCACACCGGCCATCCGGCATCGTGGTATGAATTCTTCGAATCCATCGCCCCGACCTTCGGCGTCTACAACTGGGGCATCGACGCGAACAACAACTACGCAGCCTCGGTCGCCAACGGCGGCACGATGAACAGCGACAAGGCCAAGGAAGCACTGAAGTGGTGGCTCCACCTGCGCGACATCGCGCCGCCGGAATCGCCGCAATCGACCTGGACCGAAACCGCGACCACCTTCGCGGCCGGTCGCGTGGCCCAAGGCCTGATCTACGGCGAAAACGCCGCATGGATCGCGTCCGACGCCTCGAAGTCCAAGGTCGTCGGCATGGTCGGCACGGCGCTCCCGCCGCTGTCGGACGGCGTGATGGCCGATGCCGAATCCGGCAAGGGCTACATCGGCTACTATGACGGCGGCGCCTTCGGCCTGCCGGCCTCGTCGAAGAACCAGGAAGCGGCCCTGCTCTTCCTGCAATACATCGGTCAGGACGAAGTCCAGCCGGGTTGGGCGGCCGCCGCGCCGCGCATCACCAACACCGCGACCTATGACGCGCAGGAAGTGAAGGACATGAACGCCCAGCTCGGCGGCTACTACGACATGCTGCGCGACCAGGGCAAACTCTTCGCCGGTGCTCCCCCCTACCCGTTCCACGCACAGGTGCGTGAAGCGACCGCTCCGATCTTCTACGACATCCTGACCGGCAAGATCGGTCCGGACGAAGGTCTCGACGCGATGGCCGCCAAGGCCGAGGAAGAACTGACCTCGCTCGGCTACCGCAAGTAAGGGTCCCCTCCCTGACCCGGTATGGGCCGCCCACGCTCGGGCGGCCCGTATTTTCCGCCGCCATCCGCGCCGGAACTGTGCTTACACTCCCCAACCGAGATAGAGGGTGAACCTATGCAATCGAAAAAGCTGGGCTGGCTGCTGCTTTCGCCGACCCTGTTCATCTTGGGTCTCTTCGGCATCTTTCCGTTCATCTATGTGGTCTGGGTGTCCTTCCACGAATGGAACCCCTTCGCCGCCAACCCCGAAAAGCTGTTCAACTGGGCCGAAAACTACCGCAAGGTCGTGTTCGACGCGCAATTCCTCGCCTCGCTCGGCGTGACGCTGGCCTTCGTCTTCTTCGCCGTCGTCTCCGAGGTGGTGATCGGCTACCTGCTCGCGCAGGCCTTCATGAAGAACTTCCCCGGCAAGTCCTTCTTCCGCACCATCCACACCCTGCCCCTGATCATGGCACCGATCATCGTCGGCTCGATCTGGAAGCTGATGACCACGCCCTCCATCGGGATCATCCCGAACCTTCTGGACACATGGTTCGGGATCGACCTCAACATCGGCCAGAGCGCGCTTGCCGCCTTCAGCATCACCGTGATCATGGACATCTGGCACTGGACGCCACTCGTCACGCTCTCGCTCATCGCGGCACTCGTCTCGCTCCCCTCGGACCCGTTCGAACAGGCGCAGATCGACGGCGCGAACAAGCGTCAGGTGTTCTGGCACATCACCCTTCCGATGATCCGCCCCGCGCTCATCGCCACGGTCTTCATCCGCCTGATGGACGCCATGCGCACCGTGGACGAGGTGCTGATGCTCACCGGCGGCGGCCCCGGCTCGGCCACGCGCTACGTCGGCGTGCACATCTACAAAGAGGTCTTCCCGCGCACGAACTACGGCTACGGCTCGGCAATCTCGGTGATCGTGCTCTACCTGTCCATCGTGATCTGCTGGCTGCTCTACGTCAGCCTGATCGCCCCCAGAAACAAGAAAGGATGACCGCCATGAAGCGGAGCAACCCCTGGCTGGCCGTCCTGTTCTGGACCTTTCTCAGCTTTCTGACCCTCTTTCCGATCTACTGGCTCTTCGTCATCTCGGTCAAACCCGCGGTCGACTTGTTCTCGACGCCCGACATCCTGCTGACCGCGATCGACTGGCAGAACTACGTCAAGGTGATGAACGACAGCACCCTGCGCGGCTACATGATGAACTCGCTCATCATCTCGACCGGCAACGCGGTTCTGGTGACGACGCTCGGCTTTCTGGCCTGCTACGCGCTGACGCGCTTCGACCTGCCCGGCAAGGAAAGCGTGTTCTTCTGGACGATCACCAACCGCATGGCCCCGCCCGCGGTGTTCCTGCTGCCGCTCTACCTCCTGCTCACGCAGGTCTACGTGATCGGCGATTTCAAGCTGGCGGACACGCATCTGGGCATGATCCTCGTCTACTGCACCTTCAACCTGCCCTTCGCCATCTGGACCCTGCGCCCCACGCTCGACGGCATCCCCAAGGAACTGGACGAAGCCGCCGTGGTCGATGGCGCCAGCGCGTGGAAGGTGATCTCGGACATCATCTTCCCCCTCGCACGGCCCGGACTTGCCGTGACGCTGATCCTCACCTGGGTCTTCGCTTGGAACGAATACCTGCTGGCCGCGACGCTCACCAACTTCAACGCCCGCACCCTGACGACGGGCCTGTCGGAATATGTCACCACCACCGGCACCGAATGGGGCGTCATGGCGGCGATCTCGGTCTTCACGCTGATTCCGGCGCTGATCGTCTTCGGCATGGTGCAAAAGCATATCGTGGCCGGCCTCACCTTCGGCGCCGTGAAAGGATGACGCGATGAGCGACAAAACCGAAAACACCGCCAAATCCGGCTTCCTGCCCATCGAGACGAACTGGTTCGACCGTCTCTTCATCTCGGTCGTGATCTGGGTCGCGCTGTCCTTGTTCTGGATGCGCTTCATCGAACCGCTGGGCCTCTCGGTCTGGATCGCCGCCGCAATCTCGGTCGCCCTCGGCGCCCATATCATTCGGAAGGGTTGAGCGATGAAATCGCTTGTTCTTGAACAGAAACTGGACCTGTCGCTGCGCGATTTCCCCATCGAGAAAGACGAGGTGATGGGTCCGCATGACGTGCGCATCAAGCTGCACACCGTCGGCATCTGCGGATCGGACGTGCACTACTACACCCACGGCAAGATCGGCCCGTTCGAGGTGAAAGCCCCGATGATCCTCGGCCACGAAGCCTCGGGCACGGTGATCGAATGCGGCGCGGCCGTCACCACGCTCAAACCCGGCGACCGCGTCTGCATGGAGCCGGGCATCCCCGACCCCAACAGCCGTGCGACGCGGCTCGGCATGTACAACATCGACCCCGCCGTGCGCTTCTGGGCCACCCCGCCGGTGCATGGCATCCTGCGTCCGAGCTGCGTGCATCCCGAAGCCTTCACCTTCAAACTGCCCGACAACGTGTCCTTTGCCGAAGGCGCGATGGTCGAACCGCTCGCCGTGGGCGTCCATGCCGCCACCAAGGCCCGCATCCGCCCCGGCGACATCGCCCTTGTCATGGGCGCGGGTCCGATCGGCCTCGTGACGGCACTTGCCGCCCTCGCCGCAGGCTGCGCGCGCGTCTTCGTCACCGACATCGACGATGCAAAGCTGGAAATCGCGGCCAGCCTCGGCCCGATAACGCCGATCAACGTGCTGAAAGAGGACATGGTCCAGCGCATCCGTCAGGCCACCGACGGCTGGGGAGTCGAGGTGGTCTTCGAAGCCACCGGCAGCCCGCAAGCGGCGGCGACGGTGTTCGAACCCCTCTGCCCCGGAGGCTGCGTGGTGATGATCGGCGGGCAACCCAACCCGATCTCCTACGACGCCGGCGCCGCGATGGTGCGCGAGGCGCGGGTCGAAAACATCTTCCGCTACGCCCATGTCTTTCCGCGCTGCGTGGCCATGCTCTCCTCGGGGGCCATCGACGTGAAGCCCCTGCTCACCCGCAAATTCGAATTCAACGACAGTGTGCGCGCCTTCGAAATCGCTGCATCCGCGCCCAAGGGCGACGTGAAGATGCAGATCGAATTGCCGCAATAAGGGAGCGACCACGATGGGTAACGTTCAGATCAAGGGCGTGACGAAGAATTACGGTGGCGTCCGCGTCATGCACGGCGTCGACGTGGACATCGAGGATGGCGAATTCGTCGTCCTCGTCGGCCCCTCGGGCTGCGGCAAGTCCACGCTCCTGCGCATGATCGCGGGGCTGGAAGAGATCAGCGGCGGACAGATCAGCATCGGCGGGCGCATCGTCAACGACATCCCGCCCAAAGAGCGCGACATCGCGATGGTGTTCCAGTCCTACGCGCTCTACCCCCACAAGACCGTGGCCGAGAAC
Organism: Paracoccaceae bacterium; assembly: GCA_027489375.1. Classification (GTDB taxonomy): domain Bacteria; phylum Pseudomonadota; class Alphaproteobacteria; order Rhodobacterales; family Rhodobacteraceae; genus Paragemmobacter. Next base: position 108,742 of record JAIXZW010000007.1, read on the forward strand.
ATGGGCTTTCCCCTCCTCATGGCCAAACGCCCCAAGGCCGAGATCGCGGAAAAGGTGAACCGCGCGGCGGAAATCCTCGACCTCACCAAATATCTCGACCGCTACCCCAAGCAGCTTTCGGGCGGCCAGCGCCAGCGCGTCGCGATGGGCCGCGCCATCGTCCGCGACCCGCAGGTGTTCCTTTTCGACGAACCGCTGTCCAACCTTGACGCCAAGCTCCGCGTCACCATGCGGGTCGAGATCAAGGAACTGCACCAGCGGCTCAAGACCACGACCGTCTACGTCACCCACGACCAGATCGAGGCGATGACGATGGCGAACAAGATCGTCGTCATGCGCGACGGACGCGTCGAACAGATCGGCCGCCCGCTCGACCTTTACGACCGCCCCGTCAACCTTTTCGTGGCGGGCTTCATCGGCAGCCCGTCGATGAATTTCCTGCAAGGCAAGGTCGCGACGCAAGGCGGCAAACAGGTCGTGCTGACCGAACAGGGCATTGCCCTTCCGCTTGACGGCGTGCAGGTCGAAGACGGCCGCGCCGTGACCTACGGCATCCGCCCCGAACACATCACCATCGGCGCGGGCGGCATTCCCGTCGACGTGTCGGTCTTCGAACCGACCGGATCGGAAACGCTCATCTTCGGCCGCGTCGGCGGCGTTCCCATCGACGCCCTCGTGCGCGAACGGATCGAAGAGGAACCGGGCAAGACGATGCTGTTCCGCATCGACCCGCGCAAGGCGCATGTCTTCGATCAGGCCACCGGCCAGCGTCTGTAAGGGAAAAGGGGCGAAGCAATGGATTTCACCGGCAAACGTGTCATCGTCACCGGCGCGGGCAAGGGGATTGGCCGCGTCATCGCGGAAATCCTCACCGCGCGGGGGGCTTCGGTCATCGCCCTCACGCGCAGCGCCGCCGATGTCGAGGCGCTGCGCAAGGACCTCGGCTGCACGGCGATCCAGGTCGACCTTGCCGATGCCGAAGCGACCCGCGCCGCCGCCCGCGCGGCCCTGCCCGCCGACCTGCTGGTGAACTGCGCGGGAACGACCGAACTGCAACCCTTCCTCGAAACGACCGTCGAAGCCTTCGACCAGCTGATCGCGGTCAACACCCGCGCCCCGATGATCGTGGCGCAGGAATACGCCCGCGACCGCATCGCCTCGGGCAGGGGCGGGGCGATCGTCAACGTCTCCTCCGTCGCCTCCTTCATCGGCATCCCCGACCACGCCGCCTATTGCGCCTCCAAGGGCGGGCTGGACGGCCTGACCCGCGTGATGGCCAAGGAACTTGCCCCCAAGGGCATCCGCGTCAACGCCGTGAACCCCACCGTCACCCTCACCCCGATGGCGGTCAAGGCCTGGAGCGACCCCGAAAAGGCGGCGGGCATGCTCAACCGCATCCCCGTCGGCCGCTTTGCCGAATCCTCCGACGTGGCCGAGGTGATCCTGTTCCTCCTCTCGGACGAGGCGGCGATGGTGAACGGCCTTGCCATGCCCGTGGACGGCGGGTTCATGATCGGATGACAGCCCCCCTTCCGACCCTGCGCCTCTCTCCTGTCGCGGGATTCCTGTTCGACATGGACGGCACGATCCTCACCTCCATCGGCCCTGTCGAACGGGCGTGGAGCGCTTGGGCCACCCGCATCGGCGCGGACCCCGCCAAGGTGCTCGATTACATGCATGGCCGCCGCGCCATCGACACGATCCGCACCTTCGCGCCCCCGAACGCCGACATCGCGGCCGAGGTCGCATGGCTCGACGACCGCGAACATGCCGATCTGGACGGCGTGACCGAAGTCGAGGGTGCCGCCGCTTTCCTGCGCGCCCTCCCGCCCGACCGCTGGGCCGTGGTCACTTCGGCCAACCGGGCGCTGGCGCTCGCCCGCATCGCGGCGGCGGGCCTGCCCATGCCCCCGCTCCTCGTGACCTCCGACGACGTGACGCGGGGCAAGCCCGACCCGCAGGGCTATCTCGCGGCGGCCAAGGCGCTCGGCGTCGATCCCGCCGCCTGCGTGGTCTTCGAGGACGTGCCCGCGGGCATCGCGGCGGGTATCGCGGCAGGGGCCAAGGTGATCCGCATCGCGGGCGACCACGGCAGCCACAGCCCGCACGCCTTCGCCACCATCGCAAGCTACCGCCAGATCGCCCTCGGCGGCAAAGGCGGCACCTGCACGCTCGACATCGCCCCGCCTGCCGCCTGACCGGCCCCGAAAAGCGATATTTGACTTGCGTCAATGTCCCGCCGCGATGCCCCGCTATACTGCGGGGAACAAATCCGGATGGGCATCGACGTGGCAGGGCGCGGCATCGCAATCACTGCGACAGGACTGACCAAGGTCTACCGCAACGGCCCCGTCGAGGTGCACGCCCTCCGCGGCGTCGATTTCACCGCCCTGCGCGGCGAGTTCGTCGTCGTGCTCGGCCCCTCCGGCTCGGGCAAATCGACCTTCCTCAACATCCTCGGCGGCATCGACAGCGCTTCCGCAGGCTCCGTCCTGTTCAACGGGCAGGACATCACGCGACTGGACGAGACGGGCCTGACCCGCTACCGCCGCGACCATGTGGGCTTCGTGTTCCAGTTCTACAACCTCGTCCCCAGCCTGACCGCGCTGGAAAACGTCGCCCTCGTCACGGAAATCTCCGCCAACCCGATGCGCCCCGACGAGGCGCTCGATCTCGTCGGCCTCACGGCGCGGCGGGACCATTTTCCCGCGCAACTCTCGGGCGGCGAACAGCAGCGCGTCGCCATTGCCCGCGCCATCGCCAAGCGCCCCGAACTCCTGTTCTGCGACGAACCCACCGGCGCGCTCGACAGCGCCACCGGCATCATGGTGCTCGAGGCGCTGACCGAAGCGAACCGCGCCACAGGGGCAACCACGCTGGTGATCACCCACAATGCCGCGATCCGCGAAATCGCCGACCGCACCCTGCGCTTCGCCGACGGGCGCATCGTCGAGGATACGGCGAACCCTTGCCGCAAAAGGGCGGACCAGGTGTCATGGTGATCCCGCCGCTCCGCCGCAAGGTCTGGCGCGACATCCGCCGCCTCTGGGGGCAGGCGCTCGCCATCGCCCTCGTGCTTGGCGCAGGGGTTGCCACGATGATCCTTGGCAACGGCGCTTATGGCGCGCTGTCCGACACCCGCGCCCGCTACTACGCCGACCACCGCTTCGCCGACATCTTCGCCGATCTGACCCGCGCCCCGCTCGGCCTGCTCGAAGACATCGCAACGCTCGACGGCGTGCTGCAGGCCGAAGCGCGGATCGTCAAACTCGCCCGCCCCGAGATCCCCGGCCTCGCCGAACCCGCAGCCCTCCTCCTCGTCTCGCTTCCCGAAAGCGGCGGGCTGAACCGGCTTTACCTGCGCGAAGGCCGCCTCCCCGCCCCCGATGCCGCGAACGAGGCGCTCGTCTCGCAGGATTTCGCAAGGGTCCACCGCCTCCGCTCCGGCGCGCGGATGACCGTGGTGATGAACGGCAAGCGGCAAGACCTCGAAATCACCGGCATCGCCCTGTCGCCCGAATTCATCTACGCCCTCGGACCCGGCGAGATGATGCCCGACCCGCGCCGCTTCGGCGTGGCATGGCTGTCGCGCCCCGCGCTGCAAGCGGCCTACGACCTCGATGGAGCCTTCTCCAACGTCGTGCTCCGCCTCGCCCCCGGCACGCCGCCCGCCCGCGTGATCCAAAGCCTTGACCGGCTGACCTTGCCCTATGGCGGCGGCGGGGCGACGGGGCGCGACGAACAGACATCCCATGCCTTCCTCGACGCCGAACTCGGCCAGCTCCGTGCGATGGTCAGGGTCCTGCCGCCCGTCTTCCTGCTTGTCGCCGCGATGCTGGTGCACATGACCCTCTCGCGCCTGATCGCGCTGGAACGCGAACAGATCGGCTTGCTCAAGGCGCTCGGCTACGGCCCGACGCGCATCGCCGCGCATTACCTCGAATTCGTGCTTGCCATCGCGCTTGCGGGGGTGGTCGCCGGACTGGCCGCAGGCACATGGCTCGGCGCGGGGCTGGCACAGCTTTACGCCCGCTTCTTTTCCTTTCCCTTCCTCGACTTCGGACGCGATCCGCAGGTCTACGGGCTTGCCGCGATCGTGGCCCTCGTCGCGGCGGCGGGCGGGGCGCTGCAATCGCTCCGCGCCGTGATCGCCCTGCCGCCTGCCATCGCAATGGCCCCGCCTGCCCCGCCGGACTACCGCAAGACCGCCTCGGTCGCCGAGCGCCTGCTCCCGCTGCGCCAGACGGGACGCATGGTGCTGCGCCACCTCCTGCGCTGGCCGCTCCGCAGCGTGACCAGCATCTTCGGCGTGGCGATGGCGGTGGCGATCCTCGTCGCATCGCTCTGGTCCTTCGGCTCCATCGAGCGCATGATCCACGTGACCTTCGGTCTGGCCGAAGGCGCCGATGCAAGGATCACCTTCGCCACCGCCACCCCCGCCGCTGCCGTGCTGGACCTGCGCCACCTCCCCGGCGTCATGGCGGCGGAGCCTTTCCGCGTCCTGCCCGCCCGCCTGTCGCATGGCACGCGTTCCAAACGCCTCGCCATCGAAGGCCGCTCCCCGACGGCGCGACTGTCGCGCCTTCTCTCTCCGGCACTCCGCCCCATGCCGGTGCCCGAACACGGCCTGATCCTGAGCGAAGCCCTTGCCGCCGCCCTCGGCGTCGGGCGCGGCGACCGCGTGGAGGTCGCCTTCCTGCAAGGGCGCAGGGCGGTCGTCGACCTGCCGGTCAGCGGCATCTCGCTCGGCTATGTCGGGCTTGGCGCGGCGATGGACCTCGACACGCTCAACCGTGCGAATGGCGAAGGCGACCTCGTCTCGGGCGCCAATGTGGCGCTCGACGCCGCGGAGACCGATGCCTTCCTCGCCGCGGCCGATGCGGCACCGGCCATCGGCTTCGTCACCCTGACCGACCTCACCGTCGCCCGCTTCCGCGCCACCCTCGCCGAAAACATCACCCTCATGATCACCGTCTACGTCGGCCTCGCCGCGATCATCGCGGTCGGCGTGGTCTACAGCTTCTTCCGCGTCTCCCTTTCCGAACAGGGGCGTGACCTTGCCAGCCTGCGCGTCCTCGGCTTCACACGGGCCGAAGTGGCGCGCATCGTCATGGCCGAACTCGCCGCCATCGTGCTTCTGGCACAGCCGCTCGGCTGGCTTCTGGGCCATCTGATCGGGCGGGCGATGGTGGCCGCCTTCTCCTCCGACCTCTACCGCGTTCCCTTCGTCATGGGACGCGAGGTCTATGCCACCGCCAGCCTGACCGTCATCGCCGCCGCGCTGGTCTCCGCGCTTGCCATAAGGGGCCGGATCGACCGGCTCGACCTGATCGCCGTCCTGAAGACGAGGGAATGACCATGCGCCGCCACCTGCCGCCGCTCCTTGCCGCCGCCGCCCTGATCGGGCTTGTGCTCTGGGCCTTCCTGCCCCGCCCCGTTGCGGTCGAAACCGCCACATTGGCCCGCCGCGACCTCGCCGTCCGCCTCGATGCCGAAGGCGAGGCGCGGGTCCGCGAGGTGGTCGTCCTCTCGGCTCCCATCGCGGGCACATTGCACCGCATCACCCTGCATGCGGGAGATCGCGTCGATGCGGGGCAGGAGCTGGCAATGATCGGCCCCGCCGCCCCCGCATTGCTCGATTCCCGCGCCCGCGCCATCGCCGATGCCACGGCGGCGGCGGCCGAAGCGGCGGTCGATCTGGCGCAGGCGCAACTTGTCCAGACGCAGGCCGCGCTGAAATACGCCCGCACCGAATTCCGGCGTGCCCATGCCCTCTTCGCCCGTGGCGCGCTCTCGCAACGCCTGCTCGACGATGCCGAACTCGCCCAGGACGCCGCCATCGCCGCCGAAACCAGCGCAAGGGCCAACCTCACCGTCCGCCGGCAAGAGCTTGAAAGCGCCCGCGCCACCCTCGGCCGTGACACCGCCGTTACGGGGACGGAATGCTGCATCGCCCTGCCTGCCCCCGTCGCGGGCCGCATCCTGCGCGTGCTCACCGAAGACGAACAGGTCGTGCAGGCCGGAACACCCCTTCTCGAAATCGGCGACACCGCCGATCTGGAAATCGGAACCGATGTCCTCTCGCGCGATGCCGTAGGCATGTCCGCGGGGGCAAAGGCCACCGTCACCGACTGGGGCGGACCCGACCTGCCGGGCCATGTCGAACGCATCGAACCCGCAGCGCGCAGCCATGTCTCCGCCCTCGGGATCAACGAACAGCGCGTCAAGGTCGTCGTGGCGCTGGACGGAACGCCGCCCCCCGCCCTCGGCCACGGCTTCCGGGTCCTTGTCCGCATCGACGTCTGGCAGGGCCGGAACGTCCTTGCCGTCCCCATCGGCGCGCTCTTCCGCAACGGCGCGGATTGGGCCGTGTTCCGCGCCATCGACGGCCGCGCCGTCGAAACACGCATCCGCATCGGCGCAAGGAACGACGACTTCGCCCAGGTCCTCGAAGGGCTGCAAGAGGGCGAAACCGTCATCCTGCGCCCCGACGACACCATCCTGGACGGCGTCCGCATCAGCCCCCTCGCCCCGCAGGGCTAGGGCCGCACCCGCCGCCGCTAGACCACGGAAGGTTGCGCCACGGCGCCGCCGATCCATGCGGGCCGCGCCGCGCCCGCCCGCCCCGTGCAGGCGGCATCGGCACACAGCGCCAGATTGCCGAACCGCACCTCGCGCTGGCACAGGCCGGGCGCGTAATGGGCGTACTTTCCCGAATTGGTCATCAGCACCCGCGCCTCGGGCGGAAACACCGGCTCCGAGATGGAACACCAGCACAGATCCGGCACCAGCCGCACGCCCGCCGCACGCAAACGCTCCGCCGTCCCGTCCGCCGTGATCGCGGCAAGCGTTTCGCGCCCCAGCGTGATGATCGTGGCCACCCGCCCGTCCACCTGCCGCCCGCCCAGAGCGCGGTCAAAGGCGCGGCACTCGGCCGCCGAAAAATGCGGACTGCCCAGCGCGACCAGATCGACCGTGCCGCCCCCCGCATTGAACATGTCCCAAAGCCGCGCGAAATCCTCCGGCCCGATCCGCACGGTCGCGGCCCCCGCCACGGGCGGCAGATCCGCCTCGGGCGTGATCCCCGCCACATGCAGCATGGGCGAGGCCGAGGTCGTCCCGAACGCCGCGCACAGCGCCTTCAGATCGTCCTCGCTCGGCCTGCTCTGCTCCAGCCCGCGGATCAGCGGAATGCAATCGGGTGCCGCCTGCCCCGCCAGCCAACCCAGCATCGGCCAAAAGGCATCGTCCGCCCCCTCGGGCAAATCCACCTCGACGATCCGGCGCGGCGCACGGTTTTGCGCCAGATACACCCCCGACAAAGGCGCACGCCCCGTCAGCGCGATGCACAGGTCAAGGAAATCGGGCAGCTTCACCGTCCGCGCCCCGAGGATGCTGTTGGCATAGATCACCGCGTTCGACTCGGCCCATGCGATATCCTCGCCCTTCTCGGGCCTGTCCGCGAACAGATAGGGCGCACAGGTGAAACTCGGCCGCGCCCCCATCTCGACATAGGCATCCGCCAGACGGCTTGCCGGATCGCCGAAGGCCTCGGCCACGCCTTGGCTGCGCCAGTTGGCGTGATCCACCGAAATCGCGTTCATCGTGGTCGGCACCTTCACCCGCGCGCCCATGTCGGCCATCCGCCGCGCAAAGGTCAGAAAGGCCGGACTGGCATAGATGCAGCCGTCGATATGCACACGCGTCACATCCGTCAGCCGCGCCGCCCCCTGCGAGACCGCCATGATGCACAGCGTCTCCATCGCCAGTTTCGGCGCCTCGCCGGACTGCCCCGCCAGCATCGCCCGATCCGCCTCCGAAAGCTCCAGCCCCCCTGTCGTCACGGGGTCGAGCGCGATCACGCAATCACCCGCCGTCAGCACGCCCTCCGCGATCCGCGCCGTGCGGGCCGCCGCCACCCGCGCATAATCCTCCGCCGACAGCCGCACCACCGCGATGGACGTGCCGAACATCCGGTCCGCGATCACCGCGCCAAGCGTCAGGATGTCCTCGTTCTCGCGGAAGACCAGCGCCGCCGGCGCGTTGCCTGCAAAGCCGAGGCCGAGCAGCACACCGCTTCCCGTGCAGGACCCGCGGCTCGTCGGCATCAGCACGACCCGCCCCCCCAGCGCCTCGCCATGCTGCGGATGGTGGGCGTCGATGATCACACCCGTCTGCGCATCCACCCCGCCCCAGAAGCTCAACCCCTCCGAACAGACCAGAACCGGCCCCTCCGCCTCGGCTGCCACGACGAGTTTTCCCAAGATCCGCCTCCCCGAAACGCCGCTCCGGCGGCCTGCGCCATTAACCCATCGCGCCGCCCGATTTGCTAGAAGTCTATCGTTGTGCGGGGCCAAGTCTTATGCATAGTGGAGTAATCGTGGTAAAAAAAGAAAAAACTGAGATCGCTGTGGGAGCCGAGGGTCGGTCGATGGGCCAAGATGTCGAAGACGAAAACTGGGCGGAAGAGCGGGAAAAACTCCGCGCAGACCTCGGCCAACGCATGCGCGCGCTGCGGCAGGACTGCGGGCTGACCCTCGAAGGTGCGGCGCAGCGCACGGGCCTTGCGCTCTCGACGATCCACAAGATCGAAAATGGCCGCGTCTCGCCCAGTTACGAAAATCTCGTCCGCGTCGCCCGCGGCTACGGGGTGGGCATCGAGCGGCTGCTCTCGGCGGATGCGGGCGGCGAAACCGCCAAGACCCGCATGACCGTGACCCGCGCCGGAACCGGCGGCAAGGTCCGGACCTCCGCCTATGAATACGAAGTGCTGTGCTCCGCCCTTTCCGAAAAGCGCATCATCCCGCTCGTCGCCACCATCGAACGGCGCGGCAAGCTGGTCGCCAAGGATCTCGGCGCGCATGACGGCGAGGAATGCATCTACGTCCTCTCGGGCCGCGTCGAACTGCAGGTGGAACATTACGCGCCCGTCGAACTCGGTGTCGGCGACTGCGCCTATTACGACAGCACCCTCAAACATGCGATCCGCGCCTTGGGCGAGGAAGAGACGAAGATCTTCTGGACCTCGACCGACGTGGCCTTCGCAAGCTGACGCCCCACCCCGCAGGAGACCGGCCCATGCAAAACCCGCGCACCATTTCCATCCGCGACCTCGAAGACAGGGTCGCGGGCATCTTCGCTTCGGCCGGTGTCCGCCCCGAAACCGCCCGTGCGGTGGCCCGCGTGATCGCGGCGGGCGAAAGGGACAACTGCAAATCCCACGGCATCTACCGCATCGAAGGCTGCCTGCGCGTGCTCAAGGCGGGCAAGGTCGTGCCCGACGCGGTGCCCGAATTGCGCGCCCCCTCCGGTCCCATCCTGCAGATCGACGCAAAGGGCGGCTTTGCCTGCCCTGCCTACGAAGATGCGCGCCAGACGCTGGTCGATACCGCCCGCCGCCACGGCATGGCCGCTCTGGTGATCCGTGACTGCCTGCATTTCTCCGCCCTCTGGTACGAGGTGGAAGACCTCGCCCGCGAAGGTCTGGCCGCCCTCTCCATGTGCCCGAGCTATTCTTCCGTCGCCCCCAGTGGCGGCGCGGCCCCGCTTCTGGGCACCAACCCCTTCGCCTTCGCCTATCCCCGCTCCGGCCCGCACCCCTATGTCTTCGACTTCGCCACCAGCGTCGCCGCAAGGGGCGAGATCGAACTGCACCGCCGCGCGGGGAAACCCATCCCCGAAGGCTGGGCCATCGACACCCGGGGCAACCCGACGACCGACCCCGAAGCCGCCCTTGCAGGGGCGATGCTGCCCTTCGGCGGGCACAAGGGGTCTGCGATCTCGACCATGATCGAACTGATGGCGGGCGCCATGCTCGGCGAATTCATGAGCGCGGAAGCCCTCGGTTTCATGGGCGGCACCCATCTCTTGCCGCGGCACGGCGCGCTGATCCTCGCTTTCGATCCGGCGCGGTTCTCGGCCGGAACCGGCCGCGATCCCGTGGCCGAAGGCGAACGCCTCTTCGCCGCCATCGCGGATCAGGGGGCACGCCTGCCCTCGCAACGCCGCTTCGCCGCCCGCGCCCGCGCCGAAGCCGATGGCATCGCCCTGACGGAAGCGGAATTCGCCCAGCTCGACCGGCTCGAAACCCAAGGCCTCGCCGCGGTCTGATCAATGCAGGTCCATTCCCCGCCGCATCCCGCGCGGCGGGGGGCGGAGCCGACCTAAAGATCTGCAGGCCAGGTATCGGTCAGACGATAGCCCCCGGGGAACGGGTCCGACGGATCGACCATCAACTGATGCGTTCCCACCACCCATGCCCGCCCCGAAATGATCGGGCTGATTCCGGCCCGCCCGCCCACATCGGCCTCGGCGTCGATCCGGCAGTGGAATTCCGTGTCGATGATCGACCGGCCCACGAAGCGGTCGCCGACCTTCATCTGCCCCCTTGCGAACAGCACCGCCATCCGCGCCGAACACCCCGTTCCGGTGGGCGACCTGTCGATCTTGCCCGGCCGGATCGCCACGGCATTCTTCGCCACCAGCACCCCGTCCCGCATCTCGACCGGATCGGTGAACTGGCAAAAGGAAATGTGGTTCCAGCCATTCGCCGGATGGCGAAAGCCCAACTGCTCGTTCGCCGCCTTGGTGATCTTCATTCCGGCCAGCGCGATGGCGCGGGCATTCTCCGGCGCGATGGTCAACCCGACCGAGGCCGCATCGACCAGCACGAAACTGTCCCCGCCATAGGCCGTATCGACCGTCAGCGTCCCGAAGCCCTCGACTTCGATCTTCGCATCCAGCCGGTCGGCAAAGGACGGCACATTGCGCACGCTGATCCGCTCGGCCTTGCCGTTGCGGCACTCGGCCTCCACCTCGACCACGCCGCCCGGCGCTTCCAGCACCATGCGCGTGACAGGCTCCTGCATCGGAATGATCCCCGTATCCAGAAGCACCGTGGACACGCAGATGGAATTCGACCCCGACATCGGCGGCGTATCGGCCGGCTCCATGATGATCCAGCCCATCTGCGCCCGCGGGTCCTTCGGCGGAACCAGCAGGTTCACATGCCGGAACACCCCCCCGCGCGGTTCGTTCAGGACGAAGTTGCGCAGGGTTTCGTCCTGCGCGATCCAGCGCGACTGCTCCCAGACCGTTTCGCCCGGCGGCGGCAACACGCCGCCCACGATCACATCCCCCACCTCGCCCTCGGCATGGCAGGACACGACATGGATCACCTTCGACGTGCGCATCGGTCCGCCCTCAGTCCTGCGTCAGCTTGACGAAGGCCGCCGTCTCGGCATTCAGCGGCGCGTCGAAAATCTGTTGCGGCGTGCCGATCTCGGCCATCACCCCCTTCGAGAAAAAGGCCACACGGTCCGACACTTCGCGGGCGAACTTCATCTCGTGCGTCACGCAGATCATCGTCATCCCTTCCGAGGCGAGCATCCGCAGCGTATCAAGCACCTCCCCCACCAGTTGCGGGTCGAGCGCCGATGTCACCTCGTCGAACAGCATGTATCCCGGCGACATGGCAAGCGCCCGCGCAATCGCCATGCGTTGCTGCTGCCCCCCCGACAGGCGCGAGGGATAGACATCCAGCTTGTCGCCCAAGCCCACATGCGACAACTGCTTCTCCGCAATCGCCGCAGCTTCGGCCTTGCCGATCCCCAGCACCTTCCGCGGGGCCAGCATCACGTTCTCGATCACCGTCAGATGCGGAAAGGCGTTCCATTGCTGGAACACGATCCCCAGCTTCCGGCGCAGCTTGTTCAGGTCCGTGCCGCGGGCATGAACCTCGGTCCCGTCCACCCTGATCCGCCCCGAGTCGATCGGCTCCAACCCGTTGATGCAGGTCAGCAGCGTTGATTTCCCCGACCCCGACCCGCCGATGATCGTCAGAACCTCGCCCTTCTTCACCGTCAGGTCGATGCCCTTCAGCACTTCCAGCGGGCCAAAGGATTTGCGGACGTTTTCGATCTCAATCATTGGACCACCGTTTTTCGAGATACCCGCCGAAACGGGCGATAGGGAAGCTGATGACAAAGTAGAAGGCACCGCAGATGATCAGCAGCAGCAGCGGTTCCTGCAGCCGCGTGATCAGGATTTGCGTCGATTTCAGCAATTCCGTCACCTGCACGATATAGACCAGCGCCGAATCCTTCATCACGCCAAGCGCAAGGCCGATCCACGACGGCAGCGCCACCCGTGTCGCAAGCGGCAGCACAATATAGGCCATGTCCTGCCGCCAGCTCATCCCCAGCGAACGTGCCGCCCGCCGCGTCGTCGACGGCACGGCCCCGATCGCGCCCCGCACGATCTCGGCGCAGTAGGCGGCGGTGTAAAGCGTCAGCACCCCGCACGCGACGGTGAACCCCGACAGCTTCAGCTTGAGCACCATGCCAAGGAAGGCATTCGCCAGCACAAGCTGGATCAGAAGCGGAATGGACCGGAACACGTCCAGCACAAAGGTCAACGGCGCGGCCCACCACGGGCCGACCTGAAAGCGGAAGACGCCGAAGATGATGCCAAGTGCCGTCCCCAGCACCACCGCAATCGCCGTGACCAGCAGCGTCTGCACGGCGCCTTGCGCCAGAAACATCATATCCTGAAAGGTCAGCGCGGTTTCGAACATCACCGTCCCCCTCAGTAACGGAACAGTCGGTTCGCGATCAGCCGCGCCCCGATCTGGATGATCTTGGTGATGACGTAAAAGATGACCGCCGCCAGCGCGAACAGCTCGAAGGTGCGGAAGGTCAGCGCGTTCAGATCCTGCGTCACCCCGTAAAGGTCGAAGTTCATCCCGACGGTCACGCCCAGCGATGTCATCAGGATCGCCCAGACCATCTGGTTCGTAATCGGCAAAAAGGCGATCCGCAACATCTGCGGCAGCACGACATAGCCGAAAGCCTGCACCGCCGACATCCCGAGCGACCGCGCAGCCCGCGCCTGCGTATCGGGAATGGCCTTGAGCGCCCCGCGGAAATTCTCGGACAGGTAGCCTGCGTTGTTGAAGGTGATCCCGATCAGCAACGAGACATAGGGGCTGAGATGCACCCCGAAACTGGCAATGCCGAAATGCGCCATGTAAATCTGGAACAGCGCGGGCGTGTTGCGCGCCACCTCGACCCAGGCCGCCGTGACGGCGACCAGAAAGCGGTTGCCCGAAAGGCGGAAGCCCGTCAGCGCCACCGCCAGAACGATGCCCAGAGCCATCGACAAAAGCGCGATCTCGACGGTGACAAGCGCACCGTCGAGCATGAGGGGAAGCTTGGCGAAGGCCTGCTTCCACTGGAAGGTATATGAAAACATGGCCGCCCCGTGCCGGCATTGGAAAAGGGGATGCGCGCGTCAGCGCACATCCCCGCGACACATTCGCTCAGCGGTAGGTGTTCGGAACCACAAGGCTCGGAACGTCGCCGCCGATCCATTTGGCGTAAAGCTCCTCGTAACGGCCCGTGCGGACCTGCTGGTTCACGAAGAGATTGAGATAGTTGATCAGCCCGTATTCCTCGCGGTTGGTGAAAAGCGCGACGTAATCGGTGTCGAAGGGCGCCTTGCCCACGACCGCGATCCCCGGATAGCTGCCCGATTTCACATTGGCCTGCGCCACGGTCGATGTGGACACCGTCCCGTCAAGCTGGCCCTGGCTCAGCGCAAGGAACACATCCGCCTGCGTCTGATAGGGACGGAACTCGCCCTCGCCCCATGCCTTGACCTGTTCTTCCAGCGCAATCGCCTCGTAGGTGCCCGCAACGGCGCCCACGACCTTGCCCTTCATCGTCTCGTAGCTGGTGATGCCGGACTTCTCGTTCGCCGTCACCGCCATTTCAAAGGCGAAATAGGGCACGCTGAACCCGACCGTCTTTGCCCGCTCCAGCGTATCCGAGGTCGAAGCCACGCCCACATCCACGCGCCCCGACATCAGTGCCGGAATGCGCTCGGGGAACGGCGTCTCGACGATCTCGGCCGTCACGCCAAGCGCTGCGGCCAGATCGTTGCAGTAGTCCACATCGAAGCCTTGCGGGTTGTTGTCCGCATCGCGGAACCCCATCGGCGGAAAGTCGAGCACGACGGCGCAGCGCAGGGTGCCCGAAGAAATGATGTCGTCCAGTTTGTCGGCCTGCGCAGCACTTGCAGATACCAGCAATAACGCGGCGGTGATCAAGGTCTTCATATGCGTTCTCCACTGTTGATTCGGCTTATTTCCTTTCCCATCGTGTCACTCGTTTCGTGATTTGGCAAAACTTTTTTATTATATGAAAAAACCGACGCATCAGGGTTGTGCGCCCTGCGTTTCCTGCACCCCGTAAGAAAAAGATGCGGCAAGACCGGCGCCCGCAAAAGCGAAAGACCGTCGGTTCGGGATGTCCGCACTCCAGCGCCTGCCGCGACCCGTGGGGCGCGCGCGCGTCAGCTCAGCGTTGCCCGCTGCGCCAGCGGCGAAACCCCGTAATACGCACGGAACACCTTGGAGAAATGCGAGGTCGAGTTGAACCCGCAGGCCATCGCGATATCCGTGATCGACTGCTCCGTCTGCACGATCAGGTTCCGCGCCCGATGCAAGCGCATCTCCGTGATGTAGCGCTTGGGCGACGTGTCGAGATACCGCTCGAACAGCCGCTCCAACTGCCGCGTCGAAATTCCGAGCGTCTGCGCAAGGTCTTGCGGCGTCAGCGGCTCTTCCATCCGCGCCTCGAGCACGCCGATGGCCCGCGCCAGATGCGCGTTGCGCATGCCGTGCCGTGACTGGATCGACACGCGCTGCGCCGCCGTCCCCTCGCGCACCGCGTTATAGACCATCTGGTCCGCCACCGCCGTCGACAAATCCGACCCGTGCTGCCTTGCGATCAGATGCAGCATGAGGTCCGCCGCCGCCGTCCCGCCCGAGGCGGTGATATACTTCTGGTCCGCCACAAAGACGTTGCGGACAAGCTCGACCTCGGGGAACTCCTCGGCAAAAAGATCGTGATATTCCCAATGGACGGCCGTTTTCACCCCGTCCAGAAACCCCGCCTTCGCCAGAACATAGGCCGCCGAGCACAGCGCCCCGATCGGCGTTCCCGCCGCCCGTTCGCGCCGAAGGAACGTCAGCACGGGCGGCGTCGTCGCGGCTTGGCAATGGATGCCCGTGATCACGAAAAGCCGGTCGATATGCGCCAGAGGCTCCAGCCCGCGATCCACCAGCGTGACGGCACGGTTGGAACAGGTGGCCGACGTCCCGTCCACGCTTGCCAGCGTCCAACGGTAAAGCTCCTGCCCCGACACCAGATTGGCGATCCGCAACGGCTCAAGCGCGCAGGAAAACGCGAGATGCGAAAAGTTCTCCAGCAGCAGGAAAACGAAATGCGTCGTCTTGGCCATGATCCGGGGGCTTCGGCTTTCGGAATGTGAAAGGGGGGCAAAGCGCCCCCCTTTCCTGTCAGTGTCACTCGGCGCGGGCGGCGGCAAGCCAGCCGTCATATTCCGCCTGATGCGCGGCGATCCAGTCCGCCACGTGTTTGTCGATGGCTTCCGAGCTGGACTCCCCGTCCGCCATCAGCTTGTTCTCGGCCGACACGTCGTTGATGTCGATCTTGACCGCATGCAGCAGCTTGGACGCCGCCGGATTGTCCGCAAGGAACTTGTCCGAGGCGAGGATGTACATGTTGTCCACCGCAAAGCCGAGGTTCTTGCCGTTGAACTCGGTGTTCGCCTCGACCCCGTCGGGAAGCGAGGTGTAGGGAACGTCCAGCCATTCCACATCCTTGCCGGGGACCAGCGCGCCCGAAACCCAATAGGGCGTCCAGGTGAAGTAAAGGATCGGCTGACCGTTCTGGAAGCGCGAGATCGTGTCGGCCATCAGCGCGTTGTATTCGCCCTGGTTGTGGGTGACGGTGTCGCGCAGGCCGTATTCGTCCATGTGATGCTCGATGATCCGCTCGCAGCCCCAGCCCGGAACGCAACCGGCCAGATCGGCCTTGCCGTCGCCATCGGCGTCGAATTTGGCGGCCGTGGCGGCATCCTTGAAATCGCCAAGGTTCTTGACGCCCGCGTCATAGGATTTCTTGTCGACCAGATAGCCCTGCACCATGCCTTCGATGAAGGGGCCGACCTTTTCCAGCGCCTCGTCACCACCCGACTCGTCGAAGAAGGCCTTGTGCAGCAAATCCCAATGGGCGCTGTAGAAATCCGCGTCACCCGTGCCGACGGCAAGGTGCGCCGACTGGATTTCGACCTGCTGCGGCTCGATCGTGTAGCCGAGGTCTTCCAGCGCCTTGTAGATCACGCGGGCCTGGAACTGCTCCTCGGCGATGTTGCTCGCCACCGGACGGACGGTCACGCCCTCGCCCGGCTTCTCGTTGGCCAGAAGCGGGCTTGCCAGAAGCGACAGGCCAAGCGCCGTGGTAAAGGTAAGATGTTTCATGGATACCTCTGTTTGCTGTGTTGGACTTCTTTGGTTCGGCTCAGTCAGGACGCCGGAACAGCTTTGCGACCACCCCGACGGGGCCGGTCTGCCACCACGGAAGGTGGCCACGGTCGCGGCCGGACCGGCCAAGACCCTGCGTTATGCGGTCAAGCACGATGGCAAGCATGACGATGCCAAGGCCGCCGATGATGGCCTTGCCGGCATCAAGCCGCCCCATCGCCCGCAGCACCTCGTTCCCCAGCCCCTTCACCGCGATCATCGACGCGATCACCACCATCGACAGCGACAGCATGATCGTCTGGTTCAGACCGGCCAGAATGGTCGGCGTGGCGAGCGGAAGCTCGACCTTGAAAAGGATCTGCCGCGGTGTCGCGCCAAAGGCCCGCGCGGCTTCGACCACACCCGCATTCACCCCGCGGATCCCCAGCGAGGTCAGCCGCACCAGAGGCGGCAGGGCGAAGATGATCGTCACCAGCACGCCCGACACGTTGCCGATCCCCACCAGCATGACGACCGGCACCAGATAGACAAAGGCGGGAATGGTCTGCATCGTGTCCAGCACGGGCCGGATGACAGACTCGAAACGGTCGCTCTTGCCCGCCAGAACGCCCAGAGGCAGCCCGATGATGGCGCAGGCGATGACCGATGCCACCACGATGGCCAGCGTGGTCATGGCAAGCCCCCAAGCCGCGGGCGACAGGAAGCCCAGCACCAGCAGGCAGACCCCCACCAGAATGGCCACACGCCGCCCCGCTGCCTGCCACGCGATCAGCACGATCAGAGCCAGCATCACCATCGGGGGCACGGCCTGCAGCCCTTTCTCCACGCTGACGATGAACCCCTCCAGCGAGCGTTTGATCGGCTGGATCGCATCGCGGTGGGCAATGGCCCAGCCCTTGATGCCATCCGCCTTCTCGCTGAAATTGAGGTCAACCGAAGCAAAGGGGTTCAGCCAGTCGAAAGTCTTGGGCTCGGCCATCACGCAGCCTCCGTCGCAGAAGTGGATGCCTCGTCACGGCCCTGGATGCCGCGCAGCAGGGCGCGTTTGGTGACGACGCCGACTTCGGCCCCGTCGGCTTTGATCAGGATCGGGTGCTCCGTGCCCACGGCAAGATCGACCAGCCGGTTCAGCTTGTCGGTCGGCGCCGCCACCGGCCAGTCGGCCATCGGCTCGGACGGGTGTTCCTTGCGGTATTGCGCCACCGGCTGCATGATCCGCGCCGCCGTCACAAGGTCGAGCTTCGAGATACCGGCCACGAAATCCGCCACGTAATCGTCGGCAGGCTCGGTCACGATCTGCTCCGGCGTGCCGATCTGCACCAGCACCCCGTCCTTCATGATGGCGATGCGGTCGCCGATGCGGATCGCCTCGTCCAGATCATGGGTGATGAAAACGGTCGTCTTGTGCAGCTCCGCCGACAGCTTCATGAAAGTCGTCTGCAACTGCTTGCGGATCAGCGGGTCGAGCGCCGAGAAAGGCTCGTCCATCAACAGGATCGTCGGGTCCGCCGCGATGGCGCGGGCCAGACCCACGCGCTGCTGCATCCCGCCCGAAAGCTCGTCGGGGTACTTCCTGTCCCACCCGGTCAGGTCCACCGCCTCGATCGCGTGATCGGCGACCTTGCGGCGCACCTCGTCCGGCACGCCCCGCACTTCCAGCGAAAAGACCACGTTGTCGCGCACCGTCCGGTGCGGCATCAGCGCCATCGACTGGAACACCATGCCGATACGTTCCGCCCGAAGCGCCCGCAGGTCACGCGCGTTCATCGCGTTGACGTTCTGCCCTTCGATGTAAACCGCCCCGGACGTCGGCTCGATCAAACGGTTGATATGCCGGATCAGCGTCGATTTGCCCGATCCCGACAGGCCCATGATGCAGAAGATCTCGCCACGGCCGACACTGAACGTGGCGTCCTGCACGCCCACCACGCAGTCGAACTTTTCACGGATGTCCTTCTTGGAAAGTCCATCCCTGCGCACGGCCTCCATCGCCTGACGCGACTTGTCCCCGAAGATCTTCCAGATCCCCTCGCAACGAATGACAGCTTCACGGTCGGTCATACGGATTCTCCCTCATGCAAGACTACAATCATAAAACTTTATAGTAGACAATATGTATTTTAATCGCCTACACAGAAAGCACGCTACCTGATTCACACTGCAGACATGCGGATCAGGACAGGAGATCAGCCGTGGAAACCGACAGCCGGAGCAAAAAGACGAACTGCGCCGAGGACTTGCGCCGCAAGATCCTTACGCAGACGTTCGAGCCGGGCAGCTATCTCGACGAAACCGAGCTTGCCGAAGCCTACGGGATTTCCCGCCCCCCCCTGCGCGAGGTGCTGCGCCAGCTTTCCGGCGAAGGCTATGTGCTCCTGATCGAAAACCGCGGCGCGCAGGTCGCGCCCATGACACACAAGACGCTGCGCAACTTTTTCGTCGCGGCCCCGATGATCTACGCCGGCGTGACGCGGCTTGCGGCGGAACATGCGACGCCTGCGCAGATCGAAAAGCTCAAACAGGTTCAATGGTCTTTCCGCGCCGCGATCAAGGGCGGCAATGCCGCCGACCGTGCGCTGGAAAACGAACGCTTCCATTCCGTCATCGGCGAAATGGCCGACAACGAATTCCTCACCCCCAGCCTGCGGCGGCTGCTGATCGACCATACCCGCATCGGCATGACCTTCTACAACCCCCGCCGCGTGCAGATGGCCGACACGCAGGCCGTAGCCGCCGACCAGCATGACCAGTTCATCGCCCTGATCGAAGCGGGCGATGCCGATGCCGCCGCCGACCTCGCCGTCGCGCATTGGGAGCTTTCGCGTGCCCAGATCGAAAGCTTCGTCACACCAGACAGCATGCAAATCCCGCTCGGTCGCGCACCGGGCGCCAGATAGGAAACAAAGGAGTCCCATGAAGTTCGAGGGGATCTACACGCCCGTCATCACCCCCCACAGGGAAGACGGCAGCATCGACCGCGACGCCTTCGCCGCCCAGATCGACTGGCTTGTCGGCGCGGGCGTGCATGGCATCATCAACGGCGGCTCGACCGGCGAATACTACGCCCAGTCGATGGACGAACGCCGCGAGATGGCGTCGCTTGCCCGTGACCTGACCAAGGGCCGCGTGCATCTGATGGTCGGGACCGTGGCGATCCGGCTGGAAGATTCGATCGACATGGCCGAACACGCGGCCAGGATCGGGGCGGACAGCATCCTCGTGGGCAGCCCGCCCTATTCGGTTCCGACCGAACGCGAGAACGCGCTGAACGCGCTGGCCATCGACCGCGCCGCCGACCTTCCGATCATGCTCTACAACTATCCCGGCCGCATGGGCATCAACATGGGCGAGGAATTCCTTGACCGCGTGGGTCGCAGCCGCAACTTCTGCGCGATCAAGGAAAGCTCGGGCGACATCAACCGCGTCCACCTGCTTGCCCGCGATTACCCGCATATCCAGATGTCCTGCGGCATGGACGATCAGGCGCTGGAATTCTTCGCATGGGGTGGCCGGTCGTGGGTCTGCGGCGGATCGAACTTCCTGCCCGCCGAACACATCGCGCTGTGGAAGGCCTGCGCCGTCGAAGGCAACTTCGACAAGGGCCGCCGCATCATGTCGGCCATGATGCCGCTGATGCGCGTGCTGGAACAGGGCGGCAAGTTCATCCAGTGCATCAAATACGGCTGCGAGATGATGGGCCAGTATTCCGGCCCCCCGCGCCCCCCGCTGAAAGGTCTGAACAAGGACGACAAGCGGCAATTGGAACAGGTCGTGCGCGTGCTGAAGCGCACCGTTGCGGAAATCGAGGCGGAGTAAGGCGATGAGCGATCTTTTGACCCACGAAGAATACAAAGCCATCGCCAAGGGCATCAGCTTTCCGACCGAAGCCTTCATCGACGGCCACTTCCGCCCCGCGCAATCGGGCAAGACCTTTGACACCCTCAACCCCGCCACGGGCGAGGTTCTGGCGCGTGTCGCGGCCTGCGATGCGGCGGATGTCGATTTCGCCGTGCAAAAGGCCCGCGATGCCTTCGAGGACGGCCGCTGGTCGCGCCTGCATCCGCGTGACCGCAAGGAAGCGCTGATCCGTCTTGCCAAGCTGGTCAAGCGCAACGCGCGCGAGCTTGCGGTGATGGAAAGCCTCGACAGCGGCAAGACCATCTATGACTGCGAACTGGTCGACGTGCCGGAAACGGTGAACTGCCTGACGTGGCATGCCGAGCTGATCGACAAGATCTACGATCAGGTCGCCCCCGCCTCCGACAACCACATCGCCATGATCGTCCGCGAACCCGTGGGTGTGGTGGGTCTGGTGCTGCCGTGGAACTTCCCGCTCTTGATGCTGGCGTGGAAGATCGGGCCTGCGCTGGCGTCGGGCTGTTCGATCATCGTCAAACCGGCGCTCGAAACCTCGCTCACCGCGCTGCGCGTGGCCGAACTTGCGATGGAGGCGGGCATCCCGGCGGGCGTGTTCAACGTCCTGCCCGGCGGCGGGGCCGAGGTGGGCGAACCCATCGGGCGGCACATGGACATCGACGCGGTGTCCTTCACCGGATCGACAGCCACGGGCCGCCGCTTCCTGCGCTATGCCGCCGAGTCGAACATGAAGGAAGTCACGCTCGAAATGGGCGGCAAGAACCCCGCCGTGGTGCTGGACGATGCGGAAAATCTCGACCGCGTGGCCGCCCATATCGTCAACGGCGCCTTCTGGAACATGGGCGAGAATTGCTCGGCCGCCTCGCGCCTCATCGTGCAGAAGGGCGTGAAGGACGAGCTGATCGAGCGCATCAAGGCCCATGCCCGCGAATGGCCGATGGGCGACCCGCTCGACCCCGTCAACCGCGTCGGCGCGCTTGTCTCGAAAGCGCATTTCGACAAGGTGTCCTCCTACCTTGGCAAAGGGCCGAAGGTCATCCTTGGCGGCAAGGCCGAAGGCGGCTTCGTCGAACCCACCATCCTCGACATCACCGACCGCGATGCGAAACAGGTGCGCGAGGAAATCTTCGGACCCGTCCTGTCGGTCCTGACCGTGGACAGCTTCGACGAAGCCATCGCGCTGGCGAACGACACCGAATACGGCCTCGCCGCATCGATCTTCACCGCGAACGTCAAGCGCGCGATCCGTGGCGCCCGCGCCATCCGCGCCGGAACCGTGACGGTGAACAGCTTCGGCGAGGGCGATATCTCCACCCCCTTCGGCGGCTTCAAAGCCTCGGGCTTCGGGGGCCGCGACAACGGCATCCACGCGCATGACCAGTATACCCAGCTCAAGACCATCTGGGTCGATCTGGCCGATGACGAGGACGAGGCTGTCGCATGACCACCTACAAGGCGCGGCGGACCCCTGTGCAAAAGGGGACCGCCGCCTGGTCCGCCATCCTGCCGGGGCAACCCGCGCCGGTTCCGCTGAACGGCGATACCACCGCTGACGTTGCAATCGTCGGCGGCGGTTTCGCGGGGCTTTCGGCGGCGCGTCACCTGCGCCTTCTGGACCCGTCGCTGCGCGTCGTGGTGCTGGAAGCGGGTCGTCTGGCCGAAGGGGCATCGGGCCGCAACTCGGGCTTCATGATCGACCTGCCGCACGAACTCACCTCGGACGATTACGCAGGCCACGGCGACGACCGCACCATGATCGCGCTGAACCGCAAGGCCATCGCCTTCGCCGGCGCGGCGGTAGAGGCCTATGGCATCGACCGCAACTTCTTCGACCCGGCGGGCAAGATCAACGGCGCGGCCTCCGAAACCGCCGATGCGCTGAACCGGTCCTACGGCCAGCACCTCGACGGATTGGGCGAGGCGAACGAACTCCTCGACGCCAAGGCGATGGCGGATGTGACAGGCAGCCGCCACTACCTTTCCGGCATCTACACCCCCGGCACCGTGATGCTGCAACCCGCCGGCTACATCCGCGGTCTGGGCGAAGGTTTGCGCCGCGACGGGGTTCGGGTCTGCGAACAGACCCCCGTGACCGCCATCACCCGCCAAGGCGCGGGCTGGCAGGTCGCAACCGCCACAGGCCGCGTCAGCGCGGGCCGCGTGATCCTTGCCAACAACGGACATCTCGAAAGCTTCGGCTTTGCCGCGAACCGGCTGATGCATGTGTTCCTCTACGCGTCGATGACCGTCGACCTCGACGCCGCCACGCTCGCCAAACTCGGCGGGCAGCCGCGCTGGGGTGTGACCCCCTCCGATCCGATGGGCACCACCATGCGCCGCATCGACACGGGCCAAGGCGGCAACCGCATCATCACCCGCACCTGCGCCACCTTCGAACCCGGAATGGAACCGGCCGAGGCGACGCTGAAACGCACCGCACGGGTCCACCGCGCAAAGTTCGCGGACCGCTTCCCCCACCTGCGCGGCGTGGCGATGGAATACAGTTGGGCGGGGCATCTGTGCCTGACCAAGAACGCCGTCTCCTTCGCGCGCCCGCTGGACGAAGGGCTTTATGCCGCCGCCGTCTGCAACGGTCTGGGCACCACGCGCAGCACCCTGACGGGCATGGCAGCGGCAGAGCTCGCCCTGGGCAAAACCTCGGATGTCACGGCGCATTTCCTTGGCGAAACCCTGCCCGCGAAACTGCCCCCCGAACCCTTCTCCACCATCGGCGCGAATGCCTACCTGCGCTGGAAGGAATGGCGGGCGGGCAAGGAATAGTCGGCCCCCCGCCGCCCTGCCCCCCGCCGCCCTGTCTACCGCCCTGCCCGCCAGCGCCGCGCCGATGCCCCCCGCAGCCGCCGTCAGCGGCGCGATCTTCCCTGCAAACCGGACCTTGTGACGTTCATCCGAACGAAGCCACGGGCGCACCGAACAGCCCCTCGTCAGGTTCGATCCCCAGTCCCGCCCCCTCCGGCAGCCGGATGTGACCGCCCACGATCTTCACACCGTTCCTTTCATCGTAATTCCCCGCGATGTAGGGCTGGGCGAGCCATGCGCCCTCCATCAGCTTCGGGTTCACCGTCGCCCCGATATGGGTGCAGGCGGCGGCGATGATGTCCCCGCCCCAACTGTCGTCACAGGTATGCGGCAGGTTGCGGGCGGCGCAGATGTCGCGGAATGTCCGCATCGGTTGCAACCCCCCGATCCGCGTGACCTTCATTCCGAAACCGTCGACCAGCCCCGTCCCCACCGCCGAGATGACGGTGTTCAAATTGACGCTGTTCTCGTCCATATAGATCGCATGCCGCACGATCGGGCGGATCTTCTGCAAATCCTCGACCGTATTGCAGGGCTGTTCCATGACAAAGGGAATGTCGGGGCATTCGCGGCTCAGCGTCAGCGCGTCCCGCGTGGTCAGGCTGCGGTTGCCGTCGACCGCCATTCGGATGCCACGGCCCCTGATCCGCTCCCAGACCTTGCGGACCGTCTCGACGTCGATCTCGACCGCACGCCCCCCCACCTTGATCTGCAGGCGCGGATAACCCTCGCCGGCCTTTTCGGCGGCCAGACGCGCCGTCTCGTCCGGCGTGTCGACGATGGTGGAATAATAGGACGGCACAAGGTCCGTCAGCGCCCCGCCCAGCAACGTGGCCACCGGCACGCCCAGCGACCGCGCCAAAAGGTCATGCGCTGCGATGTCGATGGCGGCCTTGGCATAGTTATGCCCCGTCAAAAGCGCATCCATCCGCCGGTGCAGGGGCAGGGGCGCGACCTCGGCCCCGATCAACCCCTCTCCCATCGCGGCAATGGCGGCCCGCGCCCCGCCCACATGCATCTCGGCATAGGTCGCGCCCACCGGACAGGTTTCGCCCCACCCGACGTGCCCGTTGTCCGCCACCAGCTTCACGATGGTCGTGGGCAGCGTCCAGACCTCGCTCATGGCAAGACGATAGGGGCCATTCTGCACCGGCAAAGCGTGGCCATAGACGTGGATTTCGCTGATCTTCATGCGCTTGCTTTCCGCAAAAAAATATGCCGCCCCGAAGGGCGGCCAGTCAGGGAGCGTCTCAGTATTCGGTGTTCAGCGCGTCCTCGGCGGGAATTTCCCGCTCGCGCCTTGCGATGTAATCAAGCAGGGCTTCGTTGACGCCTTCGTCGAGCTTGGGTTCCTCGTATTCGTTCAACGACTTCTTCGCGAAGTCCAAAGCCCGCTGCGTGATCTCGACCGAGCCTTCGGCCTGCCATTGCTCGATCGAGTTGTTGTCGAACATCTTGGGCATGAAGAACGCCCGCTCGAAATTTTCCAGCGTATGCGGATGGCCCAGATAATGCCCCCCCGGCCCCACGTCCCGCACCGCCGCCAGACCCTCGTCGAAATCGTCCCAGCGCGGGCCTTTGGCCATGCGATAGCCCATCGCGCACATCTCGGCATCCACCACGAACTTGGCGACCGAGCAATGCATCCCCGCCTCGTTCCAGCCCGCCGAATGCCAGATGTAATTCGCCCCCGCATGAAGCACGGCGTTCATCGTCATGGCCGATTCATACCCCGCCTGCGCGTCGAATGTCTTGGCCCCGCCGAGCAGGTTGCTGGTCCGCCACGGCACGTTGTAGAACCGCGCCATCTGCCCGATCATGAAATTCATCAGGCTGATTTCCGGCGTCCCCGCCATCGGCGCGCCCGATTTCATGCTGACCGTCGAAAGGTAATGCCCGTAGATCGCGGGCGCGCCCTTGCGGATCACCTGCGTATAGGCCAGCGCCGACAGCGCCTCGGCATTCAGTTGCGCCACGGCGGGGGCGACCGAAGCGGGCGTGTTCGCCCCGCCAAGGACGAAGGGCGAACACAGCACCGGCTGGCGGCGTTTGACAAAGGCGCGCATGGCCGAAAGCATCGTCTCGTCCCAGACGAGCGGCGAATTGCCGTTGCAGTTGCCGGTGGTGACGGGGGTTTCCTCCATCACATCGCGCCCGAACAGGATTTCGCACATCGCCATGACATCCTCGGCATTCTTGCCGCTGGTGGTCATGCCCATGAAGGTCTTGTCGGAATATTTCATCGACGAATAGGTGATGTGGAGGTGGCGGTGGCTCACCTTCATGTCCATCGGTTCGACGATGTGGTGGGCGCTGGAGTGGAGCGCGGGCGACATGTGCGAAAGCTTGTGGAACATGTTCAGGTCGGCCATCGTCGGCCAGCGGCGCACATCATCCAGATCGCGCAGGAAGGGTGCGCCGGTCATCGGGACAAAGATCGAATGCTTGCCACCAAAGGGCAGACTACGGGCAGCGTTGCGAGCGCGGTAGGTCCAGCTTGACGGGATGGTGGAAATCAGTTCCCGCACCAGTTCTCGGTCCAGATAGACGCGGTCGCCCACGACCTTTGCGCCTGCACGTTTCCAGTCGGCCAAGGCGATCTCGTCGCGGAAGATGACGCCGACTTCCTCAAGGATGGACATCGACGCATCGTCGATCTTGCGCACCTGTTCGGGCGTCATCGGCTCGCATTCCGGCAGACCGCGCTTCAGGGCGGGCAGCATCTCGAAATCCGGTGCGGCGCGCAGCGCACGGCGCGCCCCGCGCCCGCCTGCCCGTGCCGCCTTGGTCTGCATCTCGCTCATGGTCCCGCCTCCGCTCCGTGGTGCAAAGACCAAAGGCCGAAGCCCGCCCCGCCACAGCAAAGCGGACGAAGCAATCCTTCCAAAAAGCGACATCCCCGCCGGAAACGTCGTTTCTTGGTAAAGGCAGCGCCCTAACGCGCCGTCACCTGCCGCTGCGACAGAAGCCAGTCGCGCACCGCCACCGCAGGCGCGGTCAGCGCCCCGTCACGGGGCCAGATCACGTGAAAGGCCTTGCCGGTCACAAGCGCATGGCCGGTCAACCGCACCAGCACGCCCTTTTCCACCAGCCCCTCCACCAGATGCCGCCAGCCGAGCGCCACGCCTTGCCCCTCGATCACCGATTGCACGACCAGCACGTAATCGTTGATCTGCAACCCCTTCGGCACCCGTCGCCCGTCAATTCCGGCCGATGCGAACCAGTCGCGCCATGTCGCCGCCGTGCGGAACGGCTCCTCCAGATGGATCAACCGGTGCGCCAGCAGGTCGGCCGCCGCGACCGGCGTGGCCGCCCGTGCCGGATAACCCGCCCCGCAGACGGGATAGATTTCCTCCGACGCCAGCGCCTCGGCCTCGTATTGCGGCCAATCCGCCGGATCGCCCCCGCGCACCGCCAGCGGGATTCCCTCTCCCACAAGATCGAGATCGCGGTCCGAGGTCTGGATGCGCAGGTCGATCTGCGGCAAGGCCTCGCGGAACTTCGCCATCCGCGGCACCATCCAGAACGAGGCGAAAGCCGTCGAGCAGGACAGCGTCACATGCCCCCCCGTCGCCACCGCCCGCAAATCCCGCGCCGACCGCTGGATATGCGACAGGCCGATCGCCACATCGGCATGGAACCGCGCCCCCGCCTCGCTCAACCGCACGCGGCGGTGCTCGCGCAGGAACAGTGCCGTCCCGATGTTCTCCTCAAGCCGCGCGATGGCATAGCTCACCGCAGCCTGCGTCATCCCCAACTCCCGCGCGGCGGCGGTAAAGCTCGACAACCGCCCCGCCGCTTCGAAAACGACAAGACTGTTGATCGACGGCAATAGGCTTCGCAGCGTTTCCATAAGCGCATTCTATCAAGTCGATGAAACTTTTCCAGCGTCACAGCGCCATTCCCTTGCGATAGCGTCAGGCAGGATTATCGAAGGGCAGGATCATGGCAGACGGGGATGTGACACCACAGGACGGCAAGCGCCAGCGCGGCGGACGGTCCCAGCGCCGCGAAGCCCGCCTGTCCTCGGATCAGGGCACGCACCGCCCCTATATCGTGCGCGGCATTCCCACCTATGACATCCTGTCCGATGAAAGCCTGACCGCCATCGAAGCCACCGCCGACCGCATCCTTGCCGAAATCGGCATCGAACTGCGCGACGATGCCGAAGCCATGCGCCTTTACAAACGGGCGGGCGCCTCCGTGTCGGATGTCTCGGCCGATGTCTGGCGCATCCGCTTCGAACCGGGCATGCTGCGCGAAATCCTCAGGACCGCGCCCGCCGAATTCACCCAATACGCCCGCAACCCCGCCAATTCGGTGCGGATCGGCGGCAAGAACGTGGTCTTTGCCCCCTCCTACGGCTCACCCTTCGTCATGGACCTCGACCGTGGCCGCCGCTACGGCACGATCGAGGATTTCCGCAACTTCATCAAACTCTCGCAATCCTCGCCTTGGCTGCACCATTCCGGCGGCACCGTGTGCGAACCGACCGATGTTCCGGTGAACAAGCGTCACCTCGACATGGTCTATTCCCACATCCGCTATTCCGACCGCGCCTTCCTCGGCTCGATCACCGCGCCGGAACGGGCCGCCGACAGCGTGGAAATGGCCCGCATCCTGTTCGGGGCCGATTTCACCGACAGGCACTGCGTGGTGATGGGCAATTTCAACACCACCTCGCCGCTCGTCCTCGATGGCGTGACCACCGCGGGCATCCGCGCCTACGCGGCGGCCAATCAGGGGTCGATCCACCTGCCCTTCCTGCTCGGCGGCGCGGTGGCCCCGCTGACCATCGCGGGCATGGTCGCCCAAGGGCTGGCCGAATCGATGGCCTCCTGCGCGCTGACCCAGCTTGTCCGCCCCGGATCGCCCGCAATCCTCGCCTCGTTCTTTTCGTCCATGTCGCTGCGCTCCGGCTCGCCCACCTTCGGCACGCCCGAACCCGCCATCGGCTCGCTGGCGATGGGGCAACTCGCCCGCCGCCTCAACCTGCCGCTGCGCTGCGCGGGCAACTTCTCCACCTCGAAACTCCCCGACGGGCAGGCCATGCAGCAAAGCATGATGTCGATGATGTCCGCCGTTCAGGGCGGCGCGAACTACGTGCTGCATTCGGCAGGCTTCCTCGACGGGCTGTTGTCCATGTCCTACGAGAAACTCGTCATGGACACCGACATGTGCGGCGCGCTCCATGCCTATCTCGACGGCATGGCGGTGAACGAGGACACGCTCGCCTTCGACGCGCTGGCCGAGCTCGGCCCCGGCCAGCACCTCTTTTCCACCCAGCACACGCTGCGCCACTACGAAACCGCCTACTGGGACTCCGCGCTCGACGACAACCAGCCTTGGGAGACGTGGGACGAACAGGGCGGCATCGACTACGCGCAGCGCGCCAACACCCGCTGGAAGAAGCTGCTGGCAGAGTACGAAGCCCCGCCCCTCGACCCCGCCACGGACGAGGCGCTCCTCGACTTCATGGCCCGCCGCAAGGCCGAGATGACGGACATGTGGTACTGACCGCCTGACCGCCTGAACCACCCCGAAATCCACCCGCAACGCCCGACCACGGTCAGGGCGATGCCCCCCTGCATCCCGAAACCCGCCGACGAACCAAGGAGAGACAAGCATGAGCACGGACCTGATCGCCCGCCTCGATGACAAACTGCGCCACCAGCGCGAGACTTTCGACGCCATTCCCGTGATCGACGTGGCCCCCCTCCTCGACGGGTCCGACAAGATGGCGGTCGCACGGCAGATCCGCTGGGCGCTGTCCAACGCGGGCTTCATGTATGTCAGAAACCACGGCATCCCGCAGGACTTCGTGGACGATGTCTTCGATGTCACCCGCCGCTTCTTCGACCTGCCCATGATCGACAAGATGGCCCTGCACGTCTCGAAATCCGACGTGGCGCTGCGCGGCTATATCGAACCCTTCGGCGAAAACACCGACCCCGGCAAGACCCGCGACCTCAAGGAATGCTTCGACATCGGCCCCGAACGCGCCGCGCTCGAAGGGCCGTTCTTCGGCCCGAACCAATGGCCGCTCGGCTTTCCGCAATTCCGCAAGCTCGTCTACGGCTACCACGAAAAGATGGTCACGCTGTCAAAGCAGTTGCTGCGCGGCATCGCCCTCAGCCTCGACCTGCCGGAAGCGCATTTCGAAAGCCTGATGACCGACCCGATCAGCATCCAGCGGCTCCTGCACTACCCGCCGCAGAACGGCCATGCCGACAAGGACATCATCGGCATCGGCGCGCATACCGATTACGGCAACCTCACCATCCTCGCGCAGGACGATGTCGGCGGCCTGCAGGTGATGAACCGCGAAGGCAACTGGGTCGACGGCACGCCGATCCGTGGCGCTTTCGTCATCAACATCGGCGACCTGATCCAGAAACTGACGAACGACATCTATCTGGCGAACATGCACCGCGTGATCAACACCTCGGGACGCGAACGCTATTCGATCCCCTTCTTCATAGACGCCGACTTCGACGCGGTGATCGCGCCCCTGCCGTCCTGCGTGTCCGAAGCGAACCCGCAGCGCTACCAGCCCGTCACCTGCGGCGCGCATAAATTCGGCCGCTTCAAGGCAAGCTACGCCCACCTGCAGAGCACGGCAGCCTGACGGGGCAACCGCGGACCCGTGGCAGGTGCGGCGGTTGCTCCCCCCGCGCCTGCCCCCCCCCCGCGCCTGCCCCCTCCCCGCCTGCCCCCTCCCCGCCTGCCCGCTCCGGCGCCTGCCCACCCGCCCTTCCCGCCCCCTTCGGCCCTCCGCACGAAGACCGCTTGCGCTTCGCGGCAATCCCCGCCAAGCCTGCGTCCCGAACCGTCCCGCCCGAAGGAGACAGCCTTGCCCCGCCTGCCCCAAGGTGTCGCCGCCATCGTGCCCGCCGTCTTTGCGATGGCCCTCACCGACGCCATCATCAAGCATTGGAGCGCGGGCATCTCGCTCTGGCAAATCTGGGTGCTGCGCTCGCTCCTCGTCCTGCCGGTGCTCTTTGTCATGGCCCGCGGACGGGTGCGCGTGGCGGGGGCGGGCTGGATCGCGCTGCGCTGCCTTGCGCTGATCCTGATGTATCTTGCCATGTATCCCGCCTTGCCGCTGATCGACATGTCGCTCGCGGGCGCGGCCTTCTATACCGCGCCGCTCTTCATCGCGGGCCTGTCCGCCCTCGTCCTCGGCCAGCGGATCGCGGGGCTGCAATGGCTCGCCATCCTCGTCGGCTTCGCGGGGCTTCTGGTGATCGTGCGCCCCTTCGGACATGCCTTCACGCCCGTCGTGTTCCTGCCCGTCCTCGCCGCTTTCTGCTACGCCTGCGCGGCCATCCTCACCCGCGCCCGCTGCATGGCGACGGGACCGGTCGTCATGGGCTTCTGGCTCAACATGGCCTTCCTCGGCACCGGCGCGGTCGCGGCGGGGCTTCTGCAGGCGGGCCTGCCCCTGCCCGAGGTGGATTTCCCCTTCCTCTTCGCCACATGGCAGCCGATGGCAGAGCAGGACTGGGCGATGCTCGCCCTTCTTTCGCTGCTCATGGTCGGTGTCTCCATCGGCGTGGCGGTGGCCTACAAATCCCCGCAACCCGCGGTGATCGCCACGCTGGAATATTGCTACATGATCTTCGCCGGCTTCTGGGGCTTCGCCCTCTTTGCCGAGGTGCCGGATCGCTGGACCCTGCTCGGCATGGTGCTCATCGCCGCAGGTGGCGGGGCCGTGCTGCTGGTCCCCCGGTCCGGCAGGGGCAGCACCGCGCCCCCGCCCGCCCGCACCGCCACTGCCACCCCTACAGCAACAGCCGGCCGCTGACGCCCAAAGCCCCGTCATCCGCAAAGTCGCCTCGGACGGGGCGCGCGCCCCTCACTCCGCCGCCCCTCACACCGCCGCCGCCGCCGCCGCCGCCACTGCCGCCGCGACGGCCTCCCCCTCCACACCATCGCCAAGCATCGCGCCCGTGGTGAAGAAAACGATGGCGGGATTCGAAAGCCCGCGCCGCCGCACCTCGCCCGCCAGATGCCGCAGCGGGCATTCCAGCATCCGCTCCGACACCCCGCTCGCCGCCGCGACGACCGAAACCCGCGCCTCGGGACCAAGCCCCGCCGCCGTCAGTTCCGCGACCAAGGCGTCGATACGGTGGATCGCCATGTAAAGCGCATAGCTGCACGACGGCAAAAGCCGGGCGGGCAGGCAGGGATCGCCCGCATCCCGCCCCGTGGCCGAGGCAAAGACCACCTGCCGCGCCCGCCCCCGTTCCGTCAACGGACGGCACAGGCTTGCCGCAGCGGCACAGGCCGCCGTGATGCCCGGCACGATCTCGACCGGAATGTCCGCGTCCCGCGCCGCCTCGATCTCTTCCGCCGCACGGCCGAAGATCGACGGATCGCCCGATTTCAGCCGCACCACCCGCTTGCCCGCCCGCGCCGCCGCGACGATGGCCGCGCAGATGCGCGCCTGTGGCCAGGCATGTGCGCCGACCTCCTTGCCGACATAGCAAAGCTCCGCCTGCGGCCCCGCAAGCGCAAGCACCTCGGGGTCCACCAGCCGGTCGTAATAGACGACATCCGCTTCGGCCAGACGCCGCACGGCACGCAAGGTGAGCAGATCGCCCGCCCCCGGCCCCGCGCCGACAAGGCTGATGCGCCCGCGCAAGGGGCTGGACAGGGCGGGCGACAGGCCCGTGCGGGCAGAAAACAGGGTCATGCGGGCAAGTGCTCCTTCTGGCGGTGGCGGTCGATCAGGGCTTTCAACTCGGGCCGGCAGGCACCGCAATTCGTGCCCGCCCGCAGGCTTTCGCCAAGCGCGGCGACGGTCAGGGCGCGGCCTTCCGCGATGGCCGTGACGATGGCGGTCAGACCCACGCCGAAACAGGCGCATACCGTCGCCCCCGCATCGGGACGGCCGGCCCCCGGACGCCCGGCCAGAACCGCCGCATCCGCAACCTCGCCCAGCGCCGCCGTGACATAGGCACGCGACAGCGACACCGGATCGCGGGCCACGAACAGCGCCGCGACAAGCCTGTCCCCTTCGGAAAAGGCCAGCCGCACGACCCCGCGTCGCGGGTCCGTCACCGCCGTCACCTGCGCTTGGGGCAGATCGAACAGCCCACGGGCAAAGGCCTCCCAATCCGGCGGCACATCCTTGCCCGCAAGCTCGGCGCGGTAGCCCCCCTCGGCCCGCGCCACCGCCCAATAGTCGCAGTCGGGCCGGAACGCCCGCGCCGCCACGGCAAAACCATGCCACCCCGCCGCAAAGGGCCGCAGCGCGACCGCCGCCGCCTTGCTGTCGGGCTGGCCCGAAACGGGATCGACGACCGGCCCCACCAGCGCCGATATCCGTCCCGTCGGCGCGGTCTCGCCCGTCCAGTGGATCGGCGCGAAAACCTGCCCCTGCCCCACCCGCTCCGTCACCAGCACCCGCAGCACCGCCCGACCGCACGCGCTCGTAACCTCCGCCAGCATCGCCGGCAAAAGGCCAAGACGGGCCGCATCGGCGGGGTTCACCTCGAGGAACGGCTCGGCGACATGCGCGCCAAGCTTGGGCGAAAGCCCCGTGCGCGTCATCGTGTGCCAATGGTCGCGGATGCGCCCCGTGTTCAGCCGGAACGGATGCGCCGCGTCCCCCTCCGTCCCGGCCAAGGGTGCGACGGGAACCATCCGCCCCTTGCCATCCGCCGTATGGAAGGCACCGGCACCGAAGAACCGCCCCCCCTGCCGCGCACCGGCGGCGGGCCAGACAAAGGGCGCCAGCGCCGCATATCCCGCCTCCGCCAAACCCGCATGGTCCGAAATGTCGAAGTCGCCGCCCAAGGCTCCGGCCACGCCCGACAGCGCGGCATGTTCGGCAAAGACCGCCGCGCTGCCGGACCAGCCGAAGGCATCGGCCCAACCCATCCGCGCGGCCACGCCCGCGATGATGCGCCAATCCTGCATCGCCTCGCCCGGCGCGGGGCGGAAAGGGCGCTGCCGGCTGATCCGGCGCTCCGAATTCGTCACCGTCCCGTCCCGCTCTCCCCATGTCGCGGCAGGCAAGAGCACATGGGCCAATCGGGTCGTATCCGTCGCGGCCATGCAATCCGACACCACGACGAAGGCGCATCCCGCGATCGCCTTTGCCACACGGTCGGCATCGGGCATCGACACGGCGGGGTTGGTGCACATGATCCAGAGCGCCTTGATCCGCCCCTCCTCGACCGCATGGAACAGGTCGACCGCCTTCAGCCCCGCCCGTTCCGGCATGGCGGGCGCAGCCCAGAAGCCCTGCACCGCAGCGCGATGCGCGGGGTCCTCGATCTCCAGATGGCAGGCCAGCGTATTGGCAAGCCCCCCCACCTCGCGCCCGCCCATCGCATTGGGCTGGCCGGTGACGGAAAACGGTCCCATCCCCGCCCGCCCGATCCGCCCCGTGGCAAGGTGGCAGTTCAGGATCGCATTGACCTTGTCGCTGCCCTGCACCGACTGGTTCACCCCTTGCGAGTAGACCGTGACGACCCGCTCGGTCCCGACCCAAAGCGCCAGAAACGCGGCAAGCTCCCCTGCCTCCAACCCCGTCTCGCCCCCCGCCTCGCCCCCCGCCCGCGCCGCATCGAGCGCCGCATCGAAGCCATCGACATGGCGCAGGACCCCAGCCTCGGCCTGACCCGCATCGGCAATGGCGCAAAGCAGCCGGTTGAACAGCGCGACATCTCCGCCCGGCGCGATGGCAAGATGCATGTCAGCGATCTCGCAGGTCGCGGTGCGGCGCGGATCGACCACCACCACCTTCATCCCGGGCCGCGCCTCCTTTGCGGCGGCAAGCCGCTGGAACAGCACCGGATGGCACCATGCAAGGTTGGAGCCGACCAGAACCACGAGATCGGCCTGCTCCAGATCCTCGTATTGCCCCGGCACCGTGTCGCTGCCAAAGGCCCGACGATGCCCCGCCACCGAAGACGCCATGCAAAGCCGCGAATTGGTGTCGATGTTGGCCGACCCGATGAACCCCTTCATCAGCTTGTTGGCGACGTAGTAATCTTCGGTCAGCAACTGGCCCGAGACGTAGAAGGCCACCGCATCCGGCCCGTGCTCGGCGATCACCGTGCGGAACCGCGTGGCGACAAGGTCCAGCGCCTCGTCCCAGCCTGTCTCCCGTCCGCCGATCCGTGGCGCAAGCAGCCGCCCCTCCATACCCACCGTCTCGCCCAGCGCGGCACCCTTGGAACAAAGCCGCCCGAAATTCGCCGGATGGTCCGGATCGCCCGCAACCGAAACGCCCCCCCGCCCGTCGGGGCGCAACAGCACCCCGCAGCCCACACCGCAATAAGGACAGGTCGAGCGGATGGCTTCGGTCATGCCGCGCTCCGCCGTTGCAGACGGGCGGCATCCAGCAGCACCCGCCCGCCCTGCACCCGCACGGGATGGGTGGCCACGCCGCCCTCGTCCGCGCCCTGCGCCAGACCCGTGTTCAGATCGAAGACCCAGTTGTGCAGCGGGCAGGTCACGTGCGTCCCGTGCACGATGCCCTCCGACAAAGGCCCGCCCTTGTGCGGGCAACGGTCGTCCAGCGCGAAAACCGCGTCGTCCGCGCTGCGGAAGACGGCAACGCAGCCCAGCGCGGTCTTGACCAGCCGTGCCCCCTGCACGGGGATGTCGTCCAATGCGCCGATGTCGATCCAGTTCATTCTGCCGCCTCCAGCGAAAGGTCTGCCAGTGCCGCCCACATGGGGCGCTCTTCGGGTTTCGCATGCTCGGCCCAAGGGTCCTTGCGATAGACCGATTGGCTAAGCTCGAACCGCGCGCAAAGCGCCGCGCGGTTGGCGCGGTCCTCCACCACCTGCGCCTTGACCCGGTCCAGCCCGACCTTTGCCACCCAGCGATAGGGCCGGTCGAGGTATCTGGCCTGCTCGCGGTAAAGCTGGATGAAGGCCGCCGTGATCTCGCAGGCCTCGTCCACGGAGGGGGTGGCGGCAAGGAACTCCGTCTCCTTCACCTCCATCCCCGCCGCCCCCGCGACGCTGATCTGGAAGCCGCTGTCGACGCAGACGATGCCCACATCCTTGACCGTCGCCTCCGCGCAGTTGCGCGGGCAACCCGATACGCCAAGCTTCACCTTGTGCGGCGTCCACGACCCCCAGAGGAGCTTTTCCAGCCGGATGCCAAGCCCCGTGCTGTCCTGCGTGCCGAAGCGGCAGAACTCCGACCCCACGCAGGTCTTCACCGTGCGCAACCCTTTGGAATAGGCGTGGCCCGACACCATTCCCGCAGCGTTCAGGTCCGCCCACATCGCGGGCAGATCCTCCTTCTTCACGCCAAGCAGGTCGATCCGCTGCCCCCCCGTCACCTTGACCATCGGCACGCCGTATTTGTCGGCGGCATCGGCGATGGCGCGCAGCTCGGTCGGCGTCGTCACCCCGCCCCACATGCGCGGCACGACGGAATAGGTGCCGTCCTTCTGGATATTGGCGTGGTTGCGCTCGTTGACGAAGCGCGATTGCCGGTCATCGCGATACTCGAGCGGCCAGTCGGCGATCAGGTAATAGTTCAGCGCGGGGCGGCAGGAATGGCACCCGCCCGCCGTTGACCAACCCAGTTCCTGCATCACGGCCGGAATGGACTTCAACCCCTGCGCCTTGATCAGCCGGCGCACCTCCTCGTGGCTCAGATCGGTGCATTTGCACATGCCTTGCTTGGCGGGGACGGCAAAGGCATCGCCCAGCGTGGCCGCCATCACCCGTTCCACCAGCCCCGTGCATGTCCCGCAAGACGATGACGCCTTGGTCTCAGCCCGCACGGCATCGAGCGTGACCGCCCCCCCCTGCACCGCCGCCACGATCTTGCCCTTGCAGACGCCGTTGCAGCCGCAAATCTCCGCCTCAGGCGGCAAGGCTGCAACGGCCGCCATAGGGTCCGGCGTGGCCCCTCCCTGATGCG
Organism: Paracoccaceae bacterium; assembly: GCA_027489375.1. Taxonomy (GTDB): domain Bacteria; phylum Pseudomonadota; class Alphaproteobacteria; order Rhodobacterales; family Rhodobacteraceae; genus Paragemmobacter. The sequence goes on from JAIXZW010000007.1 coordinate 144,689, forward strand.
CGGGGCCGAAGATCAGCGTCTCGCGCATCGGCGCGATGTCGGTGCCGTCCTTGATCAGCCCGAAGAACCATGCGCCGTCCGCCGTGTCGCCATACATGACCGTGCCGATCAGACGGTCGTCCCGTATCACCAGCCGCTTGTAGATGCCCCGCGCAGGATCGCGGAAAACGATGTCCTCGCGCCCCTCGCCTTCGGCAAAATCGCCTGCGCTGAACAGATCGCAGCCCGTCACCTTCAGCTTCGTCGCGGTCTGCACGGGGCGGAAGGCGGCCTCTTGCCCCAGCAGCGTGGCGGCCACCACCTTGGCCTGATCGTAAAGCGGTGCCACAAGGCCGAAAAGCTGGCGGTCATGCTCCACGCATTCCCCGACCGCAAGGATGGCAGGGTCCGATGTGACGAGCGCGTCGTTCACCGTGATGCCGCGCCCGACCTCCAGCCCGGCGTCGGTGGCAAGCCGCGTCTCGGGGCGGATGCCCACGGCCATCACCACGAGGTCCGCGCCATAGGTGGTCCCGTCCTCCAGCAGCACCGCCTCCACCCGGTCATGACCAAGGATCGCCTTGGTCGCGCCCTTGCAGTGGATGCGGATGCCCTTCGCCTCCAGCGCCTTTTGCAACAGGTAGCCTGCGGCGGGGTCCAACTGGCGCTCCATCAGATGCCCCATCAGATGGATGACCGTGACCTCCATGCCCCGCATCGCAAGGCCCGCAGCCGCTTCCAGCCCCAGAAGCCCGCCCCCGACGACCACGGCCTTCGCACCCGGTTTCGCGGCGGCGATCATGGCATCGGTATCGTCGAGGTCACGATAGGTCACGACCCCCGCAAGCTCGCGCCCCTGCACCGGAATGATGAAAGGGGCCGACCCCGTGGCGATCAGCAGCCGGTCATACCCCGTCTCGCCCTTGGCCGTGACGACCACGCGGCGGGCACGGTCGATCTTGGTGACATGCTCGCCGAAGCGCGTTTCGATCCCGCGCGCGGCATACCATGCGTCGTCATGGGTGACGATCTCGGCATAGCTCTTTTCGCCCGACAGCACGGGCGACAGCATGATCCGGTTGTAATTCCCGCGCGGCTCGGCGTTGAACAGCGTGATGTCGAACGCATCCGGCGCCGCCTCCGCCAGATGTTCCAGCACGCGGCCCGAGGCCATTCCAGCCCCTATGACGACAAGTTTGCGGGTCATGAGCGTTCTCCGGTCAACGGGGTGTCAGCCAGTCCCGCGGCATCCTCGCGGGAACGGGGTTCGAAAGGGACGACGGCGCAGACGATGCGAACCGCGCAAGGCACGGGCCTGACCCGCGTGATGCCCTGCGGCCCGACAGGCCGCGCCGAGGAAGCGGGCGCGCAAGACCGGCGGTGTGAGGCCTGCCGGAACGGACGCGGCACACGGCATGCGGCGGAATGATCCATCACGCCACCGCCGCTTTGCGGCCATGTTCGTACTCGGCAAGAAAACCAAGCACTTCGGCGCGATATTTCCAGTAATCGGCATGCTCCAGCTGCGCCTTTCGCGTGCGCGGGCGGGGCAGGTCCACGTCGGTGATCTTGCCGATGGTGGCATTCGGCCCGTTGGTCATCATCACCACGCGGTCGGCCAGCAGGATCGCCTCGTCCACATCATGCGTCACGCAGACGGCCGTTACCTTGGTCCGGCTCCAGACCTCCATCAACACCTCCTGCAACTCCCAGCGCGTCAGGCTGTCGAGCATGCCGAAGGGTTCATCGAGGAGCAGCAGCTTGGGAGACAGCGCAAAGGCCCGTGCGATGCCGACGCGCTGGCGCATCCCGTTCGACATGTCGGCGGCGCGGCGGTCCATCGCATCGGCCAGACCGACGCGTTCGAGGTAATATTCCACCACCTCCTGCCGCTCGGCCTGCGTCGCCTTGGGATAGACGCGGTCCACGCCGATGGCGACATTCTCCTTCGCCGTCAGCCAAGGGAACAGCGAAGGCGACTGGAACACCACGGCGCGCTCGGGGTCGGCCCCCTCGACATGCAGCCCGTCCAGCTTGATCGCGCCCTTCGAGATGCCGTTCAACCCTGCGGTCATGGTCAGCACCGTCGATTTGCCGCAACCGGAATGGCCGATCAGACTGACGAACTCGCCCTTCTTCAGGGTCAGGTTGAAATCCTCTACGACCGCCAACGGCCCCTTGGGTGTGGCATAGACCTTGTAGAGCTGCGAATATTGCAGGTAGCGGTCATCCGTCATCGACCGCGCCGCCTGCGCATAGGCACCCGGCAGCGCGTGGCGCGGCGTGACGGCAGGCAGACGGCGCGCCCCGGTCACGCCTGCCCGCTTCGCCGCATCCATCAGCCGCCCCGTGACCGCTGCCCGCAGCGCCTTGACCCCCTCGTCCTGCGCCGAACGGTCCCGCGGGCGGGCAAGGTCCACCGCGAATTCCGCCCCCGGCGTCCCGTCGGGGTTCAGGATCACGATCCGGTCCGCCAGAACCAGCGCCTCGTCCACGTCATTCGTGACCAGAACCACGGTGCGGCGGTCGGCGGCCCAGATCGCCTCGATCTCCTCGGCCAGATTGCCCCGCGTCAGCGCGTCGAGCGCGGAAAGCGGCTCGTCCAGCAGCAGGACTTCCGGCTCCATCGCAAGCGCACGGGCGATGCCGACCCTCTGGCGCATCCCGCCCGACAGTTCCGCCGGGCGGCGCTCGGCGGCGTGGGACAGCCCCACCATGCCGATGTATTTCGCCACTTTCCCCGCCCGCTCCGCCGCCGAAAGCGCAGGATGGACCGCATCGACCGCAAGCCGCACATTCCCCGCCACCGTCAACCACGGCATCAGCGAATAGGACTGGAACACCACGGCCCGCTCCGGCCCCGGCCCCGTGACGGGTGCTCCGCGAAAGCGCACCTCGCCCCGATCCGGCGCCTCCAGCCCCGCCATCAGGTTGACCAGCGTGGTCTTGCCCGTGCCCGAATAGCCCAGCACCGCCAGAAACTCGCCCTCGCGCACCGCAAGCGACAGCCCGTGCAACACCTCGTGCCGCGCATCACCCTCGCCGAACCCCTTGGAGACGTTGATCAATTCCAGCATGGCATCACCGCTGCGCCGAAAAGGTGAACAAGGTTTGCAGCGTGAACATCACCCGATCCAGCAGGAAACCGATGATCCCGATGGTCAGCACCGCCACCATGATACGGGCAAGACTGTCCGACGACCCGTTCTGGAACTCGTCCCAGACGAATTTCCCGAGGCCCGGATTCTGCGCCAGCATCTCGGCCGCGATCAGCACCATCCAGCCCACGCCCAGCGACAACCGCAGCCCCGTAAAGATCAGCGGCAGCGCCGAAGGCAGCACCAGCCGCGTGATCTTGGTCCATGCCGACAGCTTCAGCACCTTGCTCACGTTCACCAGATCGCGGTCGATCGCCGCCACCCCGAGCGAGGTGTTGATCAGCGTGGGCCACAGCGAACACAGCATCACCGTGACGGACGAGACGAGGAAACTCTTGGACAAGCCGCCCTCGCCGCCCTCATAGCTGGCCGAGACGACCATCGTGACGATGGGCAGCCATGCCAGCGGCGAGACGGGCTTGAACACCTGCACAAGCGGGTTGATCGCCGCATTGGCCGTGGGCGACAGCCCCGCCGCGATGCCCAGGGGCACGGCAACCAGCGTCGCCAGCAGGAACCCCGTGAACACCGTCCGGATCGAGGTCAGGATCTGCGCGTAATAGGTGGGCTTGCCGGTATAGGCGCGCGTCTTCACCTTGTCGGCCTTGCCCTCGGCCAGCAGCGCCGCGTTGCGCTCCTCCTGCTTGGCGTAAAAGGCCGCCTCCTTCGCCGCCTCGGCCTTCGCCCCCCCGTGCAGCGCCTTGGCCTGTTCCCACACCTGCACGGGTCCGGGGATCGCGCCGAGCGAGGTCTGCACCTGCGGCGCAAGCATCGCCCAAAGCGTCAGGAACCCCGCAATCGCCAGCAACGGCACCCCCGCCAGCCGCCAGATGTCGCGCAACTGCGCGCGCGGATTGTCCCCCGCCAGCGCCCGCCACACCGGCGTCAGCCATGCCAGACCCAAGGCCCGAAGCCACGGGTCACAGCGCCCGATAAAGGCATATAGGCGCTCAAGCCGTTCGGCGCGCAGGGTTTCGGCTTCTTCCGGCAGGGCGGCAGGGTCAAGGGCGGTCATGGGGTGTCCTTGCAGGTGGTAAAAAGAGGGCAGATCAAACGGCGGGGGGGGGCGGGAAAGGCGCGGGGCCGCAACAGGCCCGTGTCGGTATCAGTTGGTCACGGCCTCGGCGGTGCTCTGGTCGCCCTTCAACCCGATCGGCAGGCTGTCGATATAGGCGTTGGGCTTCGTGCCATCGAAGGCGATGCCGTCGATGAAGCCATCGGTAGGGTCGCGGTAGCCGTCCGCGTCGAAATCGAAATCCGCCGCGGTTGCCAGCCCGTCGGCAACCAGCGCCTCGGCCGCCGCCCTGTAAAGATCGGGGCGGTAGACGCGCTTCGCCGTCTCGTCATACCAGCTGTCGGGCTTGGCCTCGGCGATCTGCCCCCAGCGGCGCATCTGCGTCAGCGTCCAGACCGCGTCGGAATAATAGGGAAAGGTCGCATTCTCGCGGAAGAACAGGTTGAAATCCGGCGCGGGGCGCACATCGCCCGCCTCGTATTCGAAAGTGCCCGTCATGGAATTGGCGATCACCCCCGCGTCCGCGCCGACATAGTCGGGACGGCTCAGGATATCCACCGCCTCGCGCCGGTTGTCGGGGCTGGCATCCAGCCACATCCCCGCGCGGATCAGCGCCTTTGTCAGCGCAAGCGTGGTGTTGGGGTTCGCCTCGGCAAAGGCGCGGGTCAGACCGAACACCTTTTCGGGGTTCCTGGCAAAGATATCCGCATCGGCGATGACCGGAACGCCGATCCCCTTCTTCACCGCCGCCTGATTCCACGGCTCGCCCACGGCATAGCCAAGGATCGTTCCCGCCTCGAGCGTGGCAGGCATCTGCGGCGGCGGCGTGACCGAGATCAGCACATCCCCGCCCGTCTGCCCCGACACATCCCCCGGCTCGTAAAATCCCGGATGGATGCCCCCCGCCGCCAGCCAATAGCGCAGCTCGTAATTATGCGTCGATACCGGGAACACCATGCCGAGGTTGAACGTCTCGCCCGCCTCGGCCCGCGCTTCGATCACGGGCTTCAACGCGGCCGCGCTGATCGGATGCCGCGGCCTTCCCCCGGCATCGAGCGCGACACCGGGCTTCATCTCGTCCCAGACCGCATTGGCCAGCGTGATTGCATTGCCATTGAGGTCAAGCGCCACGGGCGTCACCACCTCGCCCGCCGTGCCATAGCCGATGGTCGCCGCCAGCGGTTGCCCCGCCAGCATCATCGCCCCGTCGATCTCGCCCGAAATGGTGCGATCCAGCAGCACCTTCCAGTTCGACTGGGCCTCGAGCGTGACATACAGCCCCTCATCCTCGAAGAACCCCTTCTCCGCCGCGATGGCGAGCGGGGCCATATCCGTCAGCTTGATGAAGCCGAGGGTCAGTTCGTCTTTCTCGATCCCGGCCGTCTCGGCACAGGCCGGAGCGGCAAGAAGCGCGGTCGTCAGCATCAGGAAGGCGCAGCGGGTCATGTTGGATGTCCTTCGATGGGAAAAAAGAAAAAGCCGCCAGACACGTGCCGCAACAAGGGTGCGGCAGGTCAGGCGGCTTTGCCCGGTGGTCCCGGTCGTTCGGGAAATTCTGTGACGGGACGCCATTGCCCCGTCTGACTGTCAGGCTGCGCGCCGATGGGGGGGCTGGCAATCCTGCCGACGCAGGGAGGGGCAGGAAAATGCTGCGATGCAGAGAAAAGCCCGAATTTTGTGCAGGCGCAGCGGCGGAATGACCGCAGTGCGACAGAATTGGAAGAGGGACGGGGAAAAACGCAGCCCGCTCAGGCCGCGACAGGCCGCAGGAAATGCGCGTGCAGATCGGCACGGAACGCCGCGCGGCCAAGGGATTCGCGCCCCACCCCGCCGTGGCTTACCCCGCCTTTGGCGGCGCGGACCAGCAGGCGGGCGGCGATCCACTCCGCCTGTTCCGGCAGCGGGCACATCCTCCCCGCCGGACCAAAGGTCTGGAACCCCGCCACGACATGCTCGCTCCCCGCACGGTCGGTCACGATCCGCCCCAGAAGCGCGCGCTCCACCAGTTCCGCCGCCACATCGACCCGACCGGGACGGGTGACGATCTCCGCCGCCGTCGCCGCATTCGCGGGATGCGCCAGCCACGCCCCCGCCCGCGACAGCGCCCGCACCAACCGCCCCGCAAGGTCCGGCTCCGCCTCGCACCAGCCCGCACGCAGCGCCAGCACCTTTTCCGGCATCGCGGGGCGGATCGCCGTTCCGGGCAGCAAAAGCCGTGCCCCCGCCGTCACCACCGCCTGACTGCCCCACGGCTCGCCCACGCAAAAGGCGTCAAGCTCGCCCTCGGCCAGCGCGTCCGGCATCAGGGGCGGCGCCACGGTCCGCAAATCGACCGATCCCGAAGGCAGCCCCGCCAGCCAATCCCCCAGAAGCAAAGCCTGCATCGAAAGCGCAAAGGGCACGCCGACCCGCAGCGGCTGACCAAGGGCCGCCACCGCCCGCGCCGCAGCCGCCGCATCGGCAAAGCCGAAGTCATGGCCCCCCCGCTCCAGCCCCGCCGCCACCGGCGCCGACACCCCGACCACCTGCCCGCCCAGCGACAGAAGCAGCGGCGTCTCGAGACCCGCACCGCCGCTGCCCAGACCCAAGGCCCGCGCCACGGGCATCACCGACAGCATCTGCGCCGCCGCCACCTGCCCCTGATCCAGCATATCCCGCAGCATCGACCAGTTCGCCGCCCGCTCCAGCCGCAATCGCAGCCCCTGCTCCTCGGCAAAGCCAAGCGCGTCGGCGATGATCAGCGGAGCGGCATCCACCAGCGGCACATAGCCAAGGGCAAGCTCCCGCGTCATCGCAACAGGTCCGCCGCCGTGACAAGGGCTTGCGCCACATCCGCGACGCGCTTGCCCTGATCCATCGCCGCCTTGCGGATCAGGCCATAGGCCTCCTCCTCGGTCACGCCCCGCGCCTTCATCACCAGCCCCTTGGCGCGGTCGATCACCTTGCGCTCCTCCAGCGCCGCCTTGGTCGCGGCAAGCTCCGTCCGCACGCGCTGGAACAGATGGAACCGCGCCACCGCCGCATCGAGGATCGGCCGGATACGGTCGGCCCGCAGCCCGTCCACCACATAGGCCGACACCCCCGCCTCGATCGCGGCGCGGGTGATGGCGGGGTCGGACTGGTCCACGAACATCGCAACGGGCCGGTCCATCGGCCCCGTCGCCTGCGTCAGTTCCTCCAGCACATCCCGCGACGGGTGCGCCACGTCGATCAGCACGATATCGGGCCTGTGCTCGGCCACATGCCGCGCCAGCACCCTCTGGCCCGAAATCACCACGACATCCCGCTCGCCCGCAGCCTTCAGGGCGCAGGTCACACGCTCGGCGCGTTCGGGGTCGCTTTCGACCAGTAGGATGCGAAGGGGAGAGGGCATGCGGGCTGTCTCTTGCAGACCCGACCCTTCCCCCGCGACGGGGCGGGGAACAAGCCCGCCCGCGCCATTCCCGCGGCAGCGCCCCGCTTCCGCCCAAAAATCAGGCGAAACCCGCGCCCCTGCCGCATCTTTCGCCAAGGTTTGACGCCCGCCCCGCCCCGAAGGAAGGGCGGGCATCCCCTCAGCCCAGAACGCTCGCCAGCGTGACGGGCTGCCCGCTCTTGGCCGATTGCGTCGCAGCCTCGGCCATCGCCAGTGCGGCAACCCCGTCAGCCAGTGTCACCGGCAGGGCGGAACCTGCATTGACCGCAGAAACGAAAGCCGCCCATTCCGCCGCATAGGCGGGCATGTAGCGTTCAAGGAAGAAATACGTCGGCTTCGCCCCCGTCACGCCCGCCGTGGTGGATTTGACCACGGTGTTTTCCAGCATGTTCTGCGCCTGAAGCAGACCTTCGGACCCGAGCAATTCGACCCGCTGGTCATAGCCGTAAACCGCGCGGCGGCTGTTTTTGATCACCGCGATGCGGCCATCGGCATAGGTCAGCGTGACCACGGCGGTATCCACATCGCCCGCAGCGCCGATCGCCGGATCGACGATGCTGGTGCCAACCGCCGACACCGAAACCGGAGCCGCGCCCATGATGAAATTCGCCATGTCGAAGTCATGGATCATCATGTCGCGGAACAGCCCGCCCGAGACCTTGATGTAAGCCACCGGCGGCGGCGCGGGGTCGAACGAGGTGATCGACAGCAATTCCGCCTTGCCGATCTCGCCCTTGTCCACCGCCGCCTTCAGCGCGGAGAAGTTCGGGTCGAACCGGCGGTTGAAGCCGATCATGACGGGCTTGCCGTTCTTGGCCGCAACCTTCTGGCAGGCCTGCGCACGGGCCAGCGACAGATCGACCGGCTTTTCGCACAGCACCGCCTTGCCCGCCCCCGTGGCGCGCTCGATCAGGTCGGAATGGGTGTCTGTCGAAGTGGCGATCAGAACCGCGTCGATGGCGGGATCATTCAGGATCGCATCGGTCGTGCGCGCCTCGGCCCCGTATTGGGCGGCGAGTTTGGCGGCGGCATCCGCGTTGATGTCCGACACGGCGACAAGGGTCGAGCCGGGGTTGGTGGTGATGGCGGTGGCATGGACGCCCGCGATGCGCCCTGCGCCAAGAAGGCCGACTTTCAGCATGGTGTTTTTCCTTGGATTATTGGCCGAGAGCGGCCTTGAAAGCTTCGAATTCCGCATCCTGCATCGCCACATTGTGCTGCGGCTGCGGATAGGCGCCCGTGTTCACATCCGCGATGAATTCCTTGAACGCCGCGACCCGCTCGCCCTGCAACCGCGCGTATTCGGCGGCAAAGTTGCGGTAGGTTTTCGCGTGGCGCGGCTTGTGGCCATCGGTGCAGCCAAGCACGTCCTCGGCAAAGAGGTATTGCGCATCGGCCCCCGGCCCCGCGCCCATGCCCAGCATGATCATCGAAGTGTTTTTCGAGATGAACTCGCCCAGACGGTCGGGGACGACCTCAAGCTCCGCCCCGAAACAACCGATGGCTTCAAGCTGCTTCACATGGTCCCAGACCGCCCGCGCCTCGGTCGCGGTCTTGCCCACCGCCCGCCAGCCCGTCCAAGTGATATAGGACGGGATCAGGCCGACATGGGCCACGACGGGCATATGGTTGTCGCAAAGCGCTTTCTGGATGTCCAAGCTTGCGGCGCAATAGAAGCAGTCGCCCCCCATCGCGGTGAACTTGAAGGCCGCCCGCAGGTAATCCTCGGCGGTGGCAAGTTGGCCGTAGGGGCCGAAGGGCAGGCCCACCTGCACGAAGCAGCGGCCCGCCGCCTCGCGCATTTCGGGGGTGAAGAAGCGGCTTTCGATCGACAGCATGTCGATCCCCGCCGCATCCGCCGCCGCCGCCTCTTCCAGCGTGGTGACGTAGAGCATCGAGATTTTCTGCCCCCGCGCCTTGATCGCGCGCATGTCGTGGACGGTGGGACGGTTTGCCTTGTGGACCATGATTACACCGTGAACGCTGTGCGGAAGGCTTCAAGGGCAGCCTCCTCGTCGCCCTTGGCAAAGGCTTCCATGCCGACGGGGCCATCGTAGCCCATGCCCTGCAAGGCCAGCGCCACACCGCGATAATTGATCTCGCCCGTGCCGGGTTCGCAGCGGCCCGGATTGTCGGCCACCTGCACCTCGCCGATCCACGGCAGGCAGGCCTCGCACCAGCGGACCAGATCGCCCTCGCCGATCTGCGTGTGGTAAAGGTCGAGGTTGATGCGCAACTGCGGCCGGTTCACCGCCGACACCAGCGACAGGACCGCACCCGTCGAGCCGAAGGGGCAACCCGGATGGTCGATGGGGTTGAGGTTTTCGAGCGTGAAGACCACGCCCATCTCCTCGGCCAGATCGCAGATACGGTGCAGCGTGTCGCGGGCGCGAAGTTCCGCCCCCGGCGCGTGCGATCCGATGCGCGGGATCGGAACCCCCATGTCGCCCAGCCCCGTGCCATGCAGGTTCAGACGATGCACGCCAAGGCGTTTGCCAACCGCCGCCGTCTCGCGGGCGGATTTCAGCAGCATGTCCGCACCATCCTTGTCGGCCAGACGCCCCTCCAGATAGCCGTTCATGATCGTGAAGGTCGCACCCGTCTTTTCCAGCGCGCTCAGGTCATGGGCGGGCCAGTTCCACAGGCCGACGCCGAAGCCCATCTCCTTCAAACGGGATGCGCGCCAGTCGATGGGGCGGTCACGCCACAACATTTCGGCGCAGGCGGCAAGTTGGAAGCTCATGTCAGATCTCGATGTAAACTTGGCCGTCCTGAACCCGGACGGGGAAGGTTTTCAGGTTCACGCAGGCGGGCGCACGCCGCGCCTCGCCGGTGCGGTAATCGAAGGTCGCGTTGTGCTTGGGGCATTCGACCGTGCCCTCCATCACCAGCCCATCGCAGAGGTGGACGTGTTCGTGGCTGCAAATGCCGTCCATCGCGTGAAAGGTGTCATCCTCGCTGCGGATGATGACAAAGGTTTGCTGGCCGTGGTCGAAACGGATCAGGTCGTCGGGTTCGATGTCGTCTGTCGCGCAGGCGCGTGTCCATGTCGGCATGGGTCGGTCCTCGGGTCTTTGGGTTACGGCGGTCCGGCGGGCAGGCCGGACCGCCGCGGGAGAAGGGCTGGGCGGGTGGAGAACCGCCCGCCCCCGTTCACATCCGCGCCATCTGCGGCGGGTGGCCGTCATGGCTGGCCATGTAGCCTTCGATCTCGGCTTCCAGCGAGGCCATCGAAGCGCCGCCCGCCATGAGGTCGGTGATCTCTTCTCGCGTCTTTTCGCCCTTGCGGAAGTCGGCGGCGATGGCACCACGGATCAGCACGGCGAAGTGGTCGCCCACGGCCATCGCGTGCATCACCTGATGGGTGATGAAGATGACGGCCAGACCGCGCCGCTTCGCCTCGTTCACGATGCGCAGCACGTGGGTCGCCTGCTTCACGCCAAGTGCGGCGGTCGGTTCGTCAAGGATCAGCACGCGCGCCCCGAAATGCACGGCCCGCGCAATCGCCAGCGACTGCCGCTCGCCCCCCGACAGGCCGCCGACCAGACGGTCGCCATCCTCGATGCGGGTGATGCCGAAGTCGCGCACGGCTTTCACCGCGATCTCGTTGGCGCGCTTGCGGTCATAGACCTTGAACGGTCCCCAGCCCTTGGTCGGCTCGACGCCGACAAAGAAGGAGCGTCCGATGGACATGAGCGGAAAGGTTCCGCCGAACTGGTGCACCGTGGCGATGCCCTTTTCGGACGCCATGCGCGGGTTGTCGAAGCGGACGGGTGCGCCGTCCATCTCGATCGTGCCGCTGGTCGGCTGGTGCACGCCCGAAAGCGTCTTGATCAGCGTCGACTTGCCCGCGCCATTGTCGCCGAGCAAGCAAAGCACCTCGCCCGCGTGCAGGCTCAGGCTGATGTCGTGGAGCACGTCGATGGGGCCGAAGCTCTTGCTGACGTTGTTGAGCGAAAGGATGGGGGTGGTCATGGCGTCCCTCACTTCTTCTTCGGGCTGTAGGACAGCGCCATCTTGCGGAAGGTGTTGTTCATCAGCACGGCGAGCAGCAGCAGCACCCCGATGATCAGCGCCGACCAGTTGCGGTCGAAATCGGTGTAATAGATGCCCTGGTTCACGATGGCGAAGGTGATGGTGCCGAAGAAGATGCCGACGACCGACCCGAAGCCCCCCGTCAGCAGCACGCCACCCACCACGACCGAGATGATGGAGTTGAAGATGAACGACTGCCCGCCCGCGACCTGCGCCGAGTTGTAAAGGATCGCCTGGCACATGCCCACGAAGGCCGCCGAGGTGGAGGACAGGACGAAGAGCAGGATCGTCATGCGGTCGGTCGGGATACCGGCGTTGCGGGCCGAAACCTTGTCGCCGCCCATCGCGAAGATCCAGTTCCCCTTGGGCGAGAGGTGGACGAAGAAGACATAGGCGGCGGTGAAAAGCAGCCACCAGATCACCATGACCTGCAACTGCCCGCCGAAGAAGAAGTCACCGAACAGCGCCTTGGCCGGCCCTTCGACCGTCAGCGCGACCGAGGTGGATTTGGTGATCAGCACCGTCAGCCCCAGCACGATGCCCTGCACCGCAAAAAGGCTGCCCAGGGTCACGATGAGCGAGGGGACAGCCGTGCGGATCACCATATAGCCGTTGACCAGCCCGATGATGACGCCGAAGGACAGCGCAACCGCGATCCCGATCCAGATCGGCAAGCCGTAATGGCCCGAGATGACGGCGACCGTCATCGCGCCGAACGGCACCATTGCGCCCACCGAAATGTCCAGCTCGCCCGCGATCATCAGAAGGCCAACGGGAATGGCGATCACGCCAAGGTTGGCGGCGACGTTCAGCCAGCTTGCCATGCCTGCGGGTTTGAGAAAGGCGATACCGCCGAAGACCACGAAAAAGATCAACACGGCCACAAGGCCGAGAAAGGCCCCCGCTTCGGGTCGGCGCAGCAGCGCCCCGATCGACAGGGTGGGCGGGGCAACGGCAGCGGCCGTTTGACGGGAAACGTCAGAGGTCATGGCAGTCCCTTTCGGCAGACCAAGGCAGCGCGCCGGAGCGGCAGGGGAGCAAAAGCCGCTCCGGCGCGGGGAAGGGTCCGGCCCGCTTCATGCGGGCCGGAGGGTCGGATCAGCGCGCGCCCTTGGCCACACCGGCGAGGGTGGCTTCGATGTTGGACGCGTCCACGATGCCCGGGCCGGTCAGGACCGGATTGGTGGGCAGGTCGGTGCCGAAGTCGATGGCCGAAGCCAGCAGGCTGACCGCAAGGTAGGATTGCAGATAGGGCTGCTGGTCGATGGCAAAGGTCTGCGTGCCTGCCTTGATCCGGTCAAGCCCCGCTTGGTTCATGTCGAACGAGCCGAGCATGGTCTTGCCGGTCTTGCCCGCCTGTTCCACCGCGATGGCGGCGCTGTCGGCATCGCCCGCGCTGATGGTGATCACGCCGTCGATGGTGTCATCCTTGGACAGTTCGGCCTTGATCGCTTCCGCCACGGCGGTCGCATCCCCGAAGCTGGTCGACGGCAGCGGCAGTTGCGCGCCCTTGCCACCGGCTTCGGTGATCCCGTCGATCACGCCCTTGCAGCGGGCTTCGATGTTGGCCGTGCCCGGAAGGGTGTTGATGCAGAGCACGTTCTTCTGGCCGTGGCTGCCGAAATAGGCGCCGCCTGCCTTGCCCGCCACGTATTCGTCCGAGCCGACGTAGTTGATCGCACCCAGTTCCTTGGCCTTTTCCGCGCCGCCCGCGTTCATCAGGATGACCTTGATGCCAGCGGCAACGGCGTCCTTGATCGCCGGATCTTCGGCTTCGGGCACCCAGTTCGGGATGACCAGACCGTCCACATCCATGCTGATCGCGGTGCGGATGAGCTGGACGACATCGGGGGCGAAGTTGTCATAGTTGACAAGGCGCAGGTAGTTCACCGAACCGCCATTGGCTTCGACGGCGGGGGTCGCATCGTCGATGCCCTTCTTGATGATGTTCCAGAAGGCGTCGTCGTTCGAGCCGCCGACCACGGCGATATCCGCCGCCATCGTGGCCGATCCCGCGAACGCGACGAGCGCGGTGGTGGCAAGCACCTTCGTCAGATGTGCAAGTTTCATTGGTCTGTCTCCTCCCTGATACCGCCGTTTTGGCGGGTTATGTGGTGTCGGGGTTGACCGGCGCGCCCCCTCCTCCGGGTCACGCGCCGGATTGCGGGGTCAGGTGCGGGCCGCTTTCGCGTTCATCCGCGCCTTCTTCTTTTCGAACCGGGCCTGCATCTGCTCATCGCCCGCCTTGGAACCGTCGTGCCAGTAGCCGAACCACTTATCGAGCGGGATCAGCCCGTCGCCGCCATAGTTCACCTCGAAGTATTTGTGGTGCAGGTAATGGGCGTAGGCGTGGCTGTCGATTGCGGTGCCTTCGGTCACTTCCAGCTTGTCAAAGCCGATATGCCCGTTCACCGCACCGAAGCCCGCGATGTGAAGCTGGAACATGGCGATGATCGGGTTCGACGGGATGATCAGGTGCCAGAAGGCCACCGCGTGATAGAGGAACCCTTCGACAGGGTGCATCGACAACGACGACCACGGGCTTGGGTTGACCGAGTTGTGGTGGACCGAATGGACCCATTTATAAAGCAGCGGCGTGTGGATCAGCCGGTGGATGGCGAAGAAGTGCACCTCGTGGATCGCGGGGGCCAGCAGCACCAGCGCGGCAAGGTAATAGGGATTGTCCGACCAGCTCAGCCACGGCACATAACCGGCGGCAAAGGCGTGCAGGAAGACCACCTCGACCAGCGTCCAGAGCGGGATCGAGATGAAGAAGGACCGCAGGAAGTTGTCGATGTTCTGCGACTTGAACCAGAACACGTCCGACGGCTGTTCGCTGGGGAATTTCGCGTTGTATTTGAAGCGGTTGCCCTGCTTGCGGCGGACATACCAGAACAGCTCGACCGAGCCATACATGACAAAGATCGCGCCCGCGTTCACGGCATAGAGCCACAGCGCCCAGCCCCAGCCCAGCGTCTTCATCACCTCGACATCCGGCACGACGTAGAACCAGTAAAGCAGCGCCGTGACCATGTGGAAGGCGTTCCACGGGAACAGGTATTCCGGCACCCAGCGCAGCACGCGGGCGATGCTGAACGGGCGCAGCCAGAACGGGGCTACTTCCAGATGTGCGTTCGGGGCCCAGTCTCCGCGCTTGTTGCGGGTGCCGAATTTCAGATCGTCCATCGTCGTCCTTCCTTATCCCTTCCTGCGGGAGGACGGACGGCATGGGGCAGCGGCGGCGGAACATGTCCCGCGCCACGGGGGCCGATGCGACCCCGCCCTGTCCTGTCCGAATTCTCCCTGTCGCAATAATCGGGGACTCAGCGTCCCGTTCCGTCGCGATGGCCGGAAATAAGCGCCTTGACGCATATCAAATCAAGCCGCAATGATAGCGAAAACATGAATTCGTATCATTCGTATCAGGATACGACCACCATGATACGTATCATATCAGGAACCGCCATGCGCCGCCCGACCATCCCCGACCTTGCCGAAGCCGCAGGCGTTTCCGTCGCCACGGTGAACCGCGTCCTCTCGGGTGCGCCCAATGTCCGGCTCGCCACGCGCGAGGCGGTGCAGCAAGCCGCCGAAGAGATCGGCTTTTACGGCCTTGGCAGCATACAGGCCCGCGTTTCCGCCGCCCGCCCGCGCCTGCGCTTCGGCGTCCTCCTCCTCCAACCCCACCGCCCGTTCTACCAGAACGTCGCCCGCGCGCTGGAAGAGGCCGCCGCCACCGCCACGGGGGCCGAGGTGGAATTGCGGATCGAATTCCTCGAAGACCTCTCGCCGCAGAACATCGCCGACCGTGCGCTTGCCCTGTCGCAGGATTGCCACGCCATCTGCGTCACGTCGGCCGTCCACCCCGTCGTCACGGCGGCGCTCGAACGGATTCAGGCAAAGGGCATCCCCGTCTTTGCGCTGATCTCGCAAATCTCGGTCACGGGGCAGATGTCCTACATCGGGCTGGACAACTGGAAGGTCGGGCGCACCTCGGCCTGGACCTTTGCCAATATCTGCAAGACGGCGGGAAAGATCGGCATCCTGATGGGCAATCCGCGCTACCGGAACCAGGAAATGAACGAGACGGGCTTCCGCTCCTATTTCCGCGAAATGGCGCCGGATTTCACGCTGCTCGAACCCATCTCCACCTTCGAATCCGCCGCCGTCGCGCAAGAGATGACGGAAAAGCTGCTGGCCGATCACCCCGATCTTGCGGGGCTTTACATCTCGGGCGGGGGGATCAGCGGTGCGCTTGCCGCACTGCGGGCCAGTGGCAAGGCGGGGCAGATGGTGGTGGTGGGCTACGACCTGACCGAAGTCACCCGTGCGGCCCTGCTCGACGGGACCATGACGCTTGTCATATCGCACCCCCTTGCCCGTCTGGCCCGCGATGCCATCGATGGCATGGTCCGCGCCGCCGCAAACCCCGCCAGCAACCAGACCAGCATCGCGCCCTTCGAAATCTACACGCGCGAGAATATCTGAAGCCGGTCAGCCCCGGCCTGCGGCAAGGGCGGCCAGCGCCAGATAGCGCCCGCCCTTCGCCAGCGTCACCAGCAGCGCAAACCGCCAGAATGGCTCGCGCAGCATTCCGGCCACCAGCGTCAGCGGATCGCCGACCACGGGCAGCCATGCGCCAAGCAGGCTCCAATAGCCCCAGCGCCCGTACCACCCCGCCGCCCGCCCGATCTGCGCCTGCGACACGGGAAACCACCGCCGGCCGGAAAACCGGAACAGGAACCGCCCCAGAACCCAGTTCACCACCGATCCCAGCACATTGCCCAGCGTCGCCACCGCCAGAAGCAGCCAGACGGGATGCGTCGCGCCAAGGATCATGCCCAGCAGCACCGCCTCGGACTGCGCCGGAACCAGGGTGGCGGCAAGGAAAGCCGCAAGGAACAGCCCGCCAAGCGCCAGCATCACATCCCGCGCCCCGACAAGGCCGGCCCCCGCCGGAAAATCCCGCCGCCACGCGATGGCCGCAGGGCAATGGCAGGCTGGCAGGTGGGAAGGGGCGGCCGCGTCATGCGCCATCCCTACCGCCACCGCCGCGATCCGGCAACCGCCACCCTCGCCGCTCGCAGTAGCGGCCCTGCATGAGAAACGGCAACGCCTCCTGCCACAGGGCACGCCCCACGGCATCCTCGGCCGGACATCCTCGCCCCCGACGACCACAGACCGTGACGGGTCAGAGCGAAAGCCACCTTCCGCCCGCTTCGCTGGATCGCACGCAGGCATCGATGAAACGCATCCCGTCGAGTCCGTCCTGCGCATCGGCAAGCATATCGCCGCCCTGTTCGCCACCCCCCGCCGCCCGCCGTTCCAACAGGTCGGCAGCGTCCGAGTAGAGGGTCGCAAAGGCTTCCAGATACCCCTCGGGATGGCCCGCCGGAACCCTTGCCGGTGTGCCGGACAGGCCGTCACCGCGGCGCAGCAGGCGGGTTGCCCCGCCAAGCGGAGTGAATTCGAGCCAGTCGGGGTTTTCCTGCTCCCACGCCAGCCCCCCCTTCGACCCCGCGATGCGGAGGCGGAGGGCGTTCTTGGTGCCGGAGGTGATCTGGCTTGCCCAGATCATCCCCTTGGCCCCCGAGGCGAAGCGCAACAGGACCGATGCGTTGTCGTCCAGCCTCCGTCCCGGCCCGAACGCGGTCAGTTCGGCCAGGACCGCCTCCAACGGCAAGCCGGTCACGAAGCTCGCCAGATTGGCCGCATGGGTGCCGATATCGGCGATGCAGCCGCCTGCCCCCGAAAAAAGCGGGTCGGTGCGCCAGAGGGCCTGTTTCTGGCCGTCCCGTTCGATGGGACCGGCAAGCCAGTCCTGCAGATACTCGACCTGCACATGACGCACCGCGCCGATATCGCCGCGCGCGATCATGGCACGCGCCTCGCGCACCATCGGATAGCCGGTATAGGTCTGGGTCAGGACGAAAGGGACTGCCGTTTCGCGGACCAATGCGGCCAGCGCCTCGGCTTCCGCCAGCGTTGCGGTCATCGGCTTGTCGCAGATCACGGGAATGCCCGCCCGAAGGAAAGCCGTCGCGACCGCGCCATGCAGATGGTTCGGCGTGACGATGGCAACGGCGTCGATCCCGTCGGGGCGGTCAGCCTCGGCAACGGCCATCCGGTTGAAATCGGCATAGGCGCGATCCGGCGCGATCCCGAGTTCGTCCGCGGAAGCGGCGGCGCGCCGGGGGTCCGAGGAAAACGCCCCGGCAACAAGGTCCCACCTGCCATCGAGGCGGGACGCAATGCGGTGGACCCCGCCGATGAACGCTCCCTGCCCGCCGCCGACCATCCCGAGCTTCAATGCCATTTCGCCAGTCCCAGCATGCGCTCGATGCGCGCCTGATCGACCTGCCCGTTTGCAAAGTCGTCGAACGCCTTCTCCGTCACCTCGACCAGATGCCGTGCGATGAAGGGCGCCCCCTCGGCGGCACCCTGCGCGGGGGATTTCAGGAAACACTCCCATTCCATCACCGCCCAGCCGCGATAGCCGTATTGCGTCAGCCGGGTGAATACGGCCGGAAAATCCACCTGTCCGTCACCAAGGCTGCGGAAGCGCCCTGCGCGTTCGGACCACGGCGAATAGCCGGAATAGACGCCCTGCCGCCCGTCAGGGCGAAATTCGGCATCCTTGACGTGAAACGCCGAGATGCGGTCGTGGTAAAGGTCGATGAAGGCCAGATAATCCATCGCCTGCAACAGGAAGTGCGACGGGTCATAGTTGATGCGGGCGCGGGGGTGTTCGGCGACCGCCGACAGAAACCGCTCCCAGCTTGCACCGTCGAACACATCTTCTCCGGGATGCAGTTCGAAGCCGATATCGACACCCGCATCATCATAGGCGTCGAGGATTGGCCGCCAACGGCGGGCCAGTTCCACGAATGCCGTCTCGACCAGCCCCGCAGGTCGCTGCGGCCAGGGGTAAAGGTAGGGAAAGGCCAGCGACCCCGTGAAGCTGACGGTTCCCGACAGCCCCAGACGCCGCGCCGCAGTGGCGGCCTTGACAACCTGATCCACCGCCCAAGCCTGCCGCTTGGCGGGGTTGCCCCGGACAACCTCGGGCGCAAAGGCATCGAAGGCCGTGTCATAGGCGGGATTGACCGCGATCAACTGGCCTTGCAGGTGGGTGGACAGTTCCGTGATGGCGAGGCCCGCATCGGAGCAGATGCCAAGCACCTCGTCGGCATAGGTCTGGCTTTCGGCACAGCGGTCCAGATCGAAGAGCCGGCGGTCCCATGTCGGAATCTGCACCGCCCGGTAGCCCAGCCCCGCCGCCCATCTTGCAATGTTCGGCAGGCTGTCGAACGGCGCATCATCACCCGCGAACTGGGCAAGGAAGATGCCCGGCCCCTTGATCGCCGCCCCCATCATTCAGCCCGTTCCGACAGCAGGGTCAGCGGGCGGATGTTGACCGGACAGGCCAGCAGACGGTCGAGTTGCGAAAACAGCGGTTGCAGATGCGGCATGGCCAGATGCGCGTCGAGAGCGGCGCGGTCAGACCAGTTTTCATAGAAGACGAAAACGCAAGGGTCGGCCGCATCGACATGGAAGTCATAGTTGATGCAGCCCGCCTCGGCCCGCGTGGGGGCGACCTGCGCCGCCAGCAGGGTCAACAATTCCTCGCGGGTTTCGGGGCGGGCGGTGACGGTTCCGATGATCGTATACATGGTCAGCGCCTCTTCTGGCTCAGGGCGACGGCAAGGATGATGATCCCGCCCCGCGCGATCAGTTGCTGGCTGAATTCCAGCCCCATGAGGATCAGCCCGTTGTTGATCAGCCCGATCATCAGCGCGCCGACGATGGTGCCGATCACGGTGCCCTTGCCTCCGAACAGGCTCGTCCCGCCAAGGACCGCTGCGGCGATGACCGACAGCTCGTCCCCCTCGCCAAGCTGGAAGCGCCCCGATTGCAGGCGACCGGCATAAAGCATCCCCGCCAGTGCCGCCGCGCAAGAGGACAGGACAAGCACGCGAAACTTGATCGACGCCGTGTCGATGCCGGAATAGCGCGCCGCCGTCTCGCCCCCGCCGGTCGCCAGAACCCTGCGGCCAAAACCCGACCGGCGCAGCGCGACATGACCCGCACCCGCAATGAGCGCGATCCAGAACATCAGCACGGGAACCGGCCCGACCGAACCGCCGCCGAAAACCCATGAATAGGACGGCGACAGGATCGGCACGGCGGCGGTGTCCGAAATCCACATGGCGACGCCCTTGGCGATGCCCATCATGGCAAGCGTGGTCAGAAAGGACGGAATGCCGATCCGCGTCGTAAGCCAGCCGTTGAACACACCCACCGCAAGCCCCGTGGCCAGTCCGGCAAGCAGGCCGCCGAAGGGTCCGGCAACCGCAATCGCCATGGCGACCGTCACCGTGGCAAGCCCCGCGACGGCACCCACCGACAGGTCGATCTCGCCCGCCGACAGAACGAAGGTCATGGCGACCGCCATCACCGCGATCATCGCCGTCTGGCGCACGATGTTCAGCAGGTTGTTCGGGTTCAAAAAGCCCTTGTCGTTCAGCGTCAGCGCGAAGGCGATGAAGATCACCACGAAGCCGATGTAGATGATGTTCTGCCGCCAGTTGGCGAAGAATGCCCCGGCGGGGGCGGATGCTGGCTTAGCCATGTGAGGCCTCCTTGATGCTCAGGGCTTTCTGGATTTCGACCTGCAACCGCCGTTCGGCGGCTTGCAGCGCGTGTTCGGGATTGGTCTCGGCAGGGTCGTCCAATTCGGCGCGGTCAAGCACCTGATGCGCCCGCCCGTCCGCCATCACCACGATCCGGTCACAGGCCGTCAGCAGTTCCGACAGTTCCGAGGAAATGACGATCACGCCCTTGCCCGCCTGCGCCAGTTCGCGCACCAGACGGATGATCTCGGCCTTCGACCCGATGTCGATGCCCGCCGTGGGTTCGTCGAGGATCAGGATTTCCGGCCCGGTCGCCAGCCATTTCCCGATCACCACCTTTTGCTGGTTTCCCCCCGACAGGGTCGATACCGCATGGTCGCGGCTTGCCGTCTTGATCGACAGGCGTGAAATCATCTCGTCAGCGATCGCGCGCACGCGGCCACGGTCCACGAAACCGCGCGGCGAGATGCGCCCCACGACCGACATGACCATGTTGTCGGCCACGCTATGGGCCGGAATGATGCCTTGCGTCGCCCGCGCCTCGGGCACCAGTGCGATCCCGTGGGCAATCGCATCCGAAGGACGGCGGATCGCAACCGTCCGTCCCTTGATGCGGATCTCGCCCGCAACCGCAGGTTCGACCCCCGCGATCACCCGCGCCAGCGCCGACCGCCCAGACCCGAGCAATCCGGCCAACCCCAGCACTTCGCCCCGATGGAGGACAAGGCTCACATCTTCCGGCTTGTGCGGTCCGGTCACGGTGGAGAGTTCCAGCAGCACCTCGCCCCGCGTGACATCGCCCCGCGCCACATCGGCCAGCCCTTTCGACTTCTTGCCGACGATATGTTCGATCATCACGTCGATCGGCAGGTCGGACAGCGGCGCGGTGATCACATGCCTGCCGTCCCGCAGGATCGTGGCACGGTCCGCGATGCGGGCAATCTCGTCCATGCGGTGGCTGACATAGATGATCGCCACGCCTTCGGCCTTCAAGGTCCGCAAGAACACGAACAGCCGTTCCACATCCGACACCGAAAGCGCGGTCGACGGCTCGTCAAGGATCAGCACCCGCGCCTTCTGGCTGATGGCCTTGGCAATCTCGGTCAACTGCTTCTGGCCTGCGCCCAGATCCCCGACCAGCGCGTCCGGATCGACCTCGACCTGCAACATGTCGAAAATCGCCTGCGCACGGCGGACGGACTCGGCATCGTCGATCATGCCGCGTGCATCCCGCGCCTCGCGCGTCAGAAAGACGTTCTGCGCCACGGTCAGCGTGGGGATCAGCGACATTTCCTGAAAGTTCATGGCGATACCCGCCGCCCGCGCCGCCTCGGGCGAGTGGGCGGCCAAGCGTTGGCCACCAACCTCGATTTCACCCTCTTCCGGCACGTGAACGCCGTTCAGCACCTTGAGGATCGTGGACTTCCCCGCCCCGTTGCCGCCAAGCAGGGCGTGGACTTCACCGGCAAAGACCTCGAAATCCACACCGTCCAGCGCACGGATGCCGCCAAAGGATTTGGAAATCCCCGTCATCCGCACGGCAATCGGGGCGGGGGCGGTCATTCCACCCGCTCCCATTTGCCACTTTCGCCCGACCGCAGCATCGCGTCGGCCACGAGTTCCGTCAGCAGACCGTCCTCGAAATTCGGGCTGGGCTGCTTGCCGCTGGCAATCGCGCTGAAAAGGTCGAAGCATTCCACGATCTTCGTCTCGGAATAGCCGATGCCCAGACCGGGGATCGGCCACAGACCGCCGCCATAGGGATGGGCAGGGCCGGTATAGACGGTGCGGAAGCCACGCGCGTCGGCGGGATCGTCGGCGAACATCACCTGCAATTCGTCGCGGCGTTCGTAGTTGAAATGGATCGAACCTTTGGTGCCGTGAATCTCCAGCGTGATGAAGTTGTTGCGCCCCCAAGCGTTGCGGGTCGCTTCAAGGCTGCCGATGGCCCCGCCCGCAAAGCGCAGCATCGAGACCACCTCGTCATCCACATCGACAGGCGCGCGTTCGGCATCGGCGGATTTCTCCGACGCGCCCAGCTTGTCCACGCCCCCCTGCTGCATCGGGCGCGAGGTGACATAGGTCTTCGTCATCGCGATCACCTCGGCAATCGGCCCGACAAGGTAATGCGCGAGGTCCACCACATGGGTTCCGATATCGCCCACCGCGCCCGATCCCGCGATCTTCTTCTGGAAGCGCCAGGACAGCGGGCCGTTCTCGCCCGCCGACCAGTCCTGAAGATAGGTGCCGCGAAAATTCAGGATGCGGCCGATGCGGCCCTCGTCGATGTATTTCTTGGCCAGCGCCACGGCGGGCGTGCGGCGGTAGTTGAAGGCGACCATGTGGATGATCCCTGCGGCCTTTGCCGCCTCGGTCATCGCGCGGGCTTCCTCGACCGTCCGCGCCAGCGGCTTTTCGCAGATGATGTGCTTGCCGGCCTTGGCAGCGGCAATCGCGATCTCGGCATGCACGTTGTTGGGCGTGCAAATATCCACCACGTCGATGTCGGGCCGCGCCACCACGCTGCGCCAGTCGCTCGACGCCTCGTCGAAGCCGAAACGGCGGCGGGCTTCCTCGGCGGCCCCGTCGGTGATGTCCACGACAACCTTGCGGTGCGGAATGGCGGGGGCGGGCCAGAAGAACATCGGCATCGCGGCATAGGCCATGGCGTGCGCCTTGCCCATGAATCCGCCGCCGATCATGGCAACGTTCATAACTTTGGTCATCGTCGGTCTCCGGTGCTGGAAAAGGCGGGGAGCTGAAGGGGAAAGCGGGCCTTCGCGGTATGCGTCGCAGTCCGCACGGCGAAGGCCCGGTTGACGCGCGGGGTTATGGGACACCCCGCGCGGCATGCCTTACTGCATCGAGGATTTCACGTTGTCGGTCGCTTCGGTCGAATAGACCTGCTTCCACGCTTCGAGCAGATTGTCCTGAGAGACGGGCAATGCAGGCAGCGCCACGAAGGCAGGCGCCTCCTTGCCGAGCAGCGCGTAACCGGCCAGCTTCGCCTCGACCACACCGGCGTCATAGGGGCGTTGCGCGCCAAGACCCTTGATGAAGCCGCCCTGCGCCATGCTGATCGCCACGTTTTCCCCAAGGTCGACCGTGGTGATGATCAGATCGTCGCGTCCGTTGGACCGCGCCGCAGCCATCACGCCTTCGGCCGGAACGTCCCAGACCGCCCAGATGCCTTTCACGCCGGGATGCGACGTCAGGATTGCGCCTGCCGCCTTCTCGGCATCACCCGAAAAGTCCGGCCCGCCGATGCCCTGCTCGTCCACGATCTTGATGTTCGGGTAGTCGCTGGCAATCGTCGCCTTGAACGCGTCATAGCGCTGCTTCGTCACGAAGAAGTCGGCGGCGTGGAACACCAGCCCGATCTCGCCCCCGTCCGGCCCCAGCGCCTTGGCCATCAGGTGGGCCGCCGCGACGCCGTTGCCGTAGTTGTCGGCCGAGACGACCGAGGTGTAATCCTTGCCCGCCACGAAGCCGGTCGGAACGTTGTCCATGAACACCAGCTTTGCCCCGGCCTCGTTCGCAGCGCGATAGGCGGCGGCGGTGGCGGTGGGATCGGTCGGGATCGACACGATGATGTCGGGCGCCTGCGCCATGATGGTTTCAAGGTCGCTGACCTGCTTTTCCGGCTTGAAACCGGCATCGGTCACAGCAATCACCTTGATGCCCATCGCGTCGAATTGCGTCTGCAACCCGTTGATCTGCGCGCGGCTCCAGTCGTTGCCGCCGTAGTGCATCACGATGGCTGCGGTGGCCCCCATCTCCTTGATCTTGGCAAGCTCGGCATCGCTCAGCACCACCGAGGACGCAGGCGAGGGGTCTTCCCCGCTCGGCCCCTTGGACAGGACGGTTTCCTGCAACTTGGCAAGCGCCTCGTCCGGCCCGGCAAAGGCCGGTGCGCCGATGCCAAAGGCAAAGGCCAGCGCGGTGGCGGAACACATCAGGGTTCTTCTGGTCAACATGTCTTCTTCCTCCCAGAGAAGTTTCGGGGGTCAGCCCCCGCAGACGGACGCGCGGATCAGCCCGCGACGGCCCGGTTCAGGTAATCCATGCTCAGCCGCGCCCCTTCGGCGGGGTCGGGCCAAGCGTCGAGTTCGGTGCAAACCCATCCGGCAAAGCCGGTGTCCTTCAGCGCCTGAAGGATCGGTCCCGTCGGCACATCGCCCCGGTCAAGCGGGGTGAAGGCAAAGGGTTCGCGCCGGAACCCCTTGAGGTGGACGTAAGTGATCCGCTTCGCATGGTCGCGGATCAGTTGCGCCGGATCGCCCCCCGCTGCGGCCAGATGTGCCGTGTCGGGGCAGAAATCTATGGCGGTCAGCTCGAAGATCTTGGCCACTTCGGCCGGGCCTTCGACGATTGTGGACAGATGCGGGTGGTAATGCGCCCGCAGCCCCCGCGCCTCGGCCAAGGCCTTCACGCGGTCGAGCGCCGCGCCCAGCTTGTGATAATCTGGCTCCCGCGTGCCGTCGAAGCGCTTGGCCCCGCCCCCGACGACGAGATGCGGCGCACCCAGTTCGGCTGCACGGTCGGCGGCGCGTGTCACACGGGCCAGTTCCTCGGGCAGGATGTCGTCGAAGATGAAGTTGCCGCCCGCATAGGTGGCAACCAGTTCCAGCCCGTTGTCGGCCAGCATCCGGCGCATCGCGGCGGCGCTGTGATCGAGCAGGTTGCCATCGAACATCTCGACCCCTGCATAGCCCGCCGCAGCGATGTCGGCGCAGGCGCGGTCCATGTCGCCAAAGGTGCGATAGGCCAGTTGCGTGATCGAGGTGACGCCGACCGCATCCCCCCCGAGTCCGCCCCAGCAGTTGGCGTGATAGGCCAGTTTCCAGGCCGTCATCGGTGTCCTCCTCCCGCGGAAAGGCTGTGGGGGTTGCCCCCGCCCTTCCGATTTCCGCCGGCCTCCTCTGACCGTGAGAGCTTCGTTAAGCGCGGATTCGCCATCGGTCAACATTATTTCTGCTCATGTTTGTTAACTTCTGCATTTTTACAGCAAAAGTTTTTTCTTGAACGGCAGAAGTCCCGCCCGTATCCCTTGCGAAACCCATCAAGGACGCAGCCTTGCCCCTGAACGGACCCGACCCTTCCGAATCGTCCCGCCCCCGCGGCAAAGGGCGGCCGCGCACGGCAGAGACCGCCGCGCCATCGCTGGTCGAGCTGTTGAACCTCGTCCGCACCGGCGCGGCCAACACGCGGCAGGAACTCGAACGCCAAAGCGAATTCGGCCGCGCCGTGGTTGCAGACCGCCTGACGATGCTGGGCGATCTGGGACTGGTGGACGAAAGCGAACTTGGCACGGCCACGGGTGGCCGAGCCCCGCGACTGGTGCGTTTCGCGGCAAGGCGTGCCGCGATCCTTGTCGCCACGCTGGACCAGACCGCGATCGGGGTGGGGGTGTCCGACCTTTCCGGCAAACTCCTGACCGAACATCACGAAGCGGCCGACCTGACCGCCCCGCCCGCCGAATTGGCCGGGCGCCTGACAGCACTCTTCCGCTGGTCGATGGAGCGCCACGCGCCGCAGGGCACCATCTGGGGCATCTCCCTCTCCGTTCCCGGTGCCGTGCAGGGCGCGGCCGAGGGCGACTTCCTTGCTGCCACCCCTCCGGTCCTTCCCGCCTGGGAAGGGTTCCCGCTGGTCGAGACGCTGACCCGCGATTTCGGCGTGCCGGTCTGGATGCGGTCGAGCGTCGAAACCATGACGATGGGCGAATTGCACGCGGGCGCAGGGATCGGCACGCGCAACATGCTCTTTCTCAAGGTTGGCCGCCGTATCGGCGCGGGCATCGTCTGCGAGGGCCAGCTTTACCGTGGCGCCTATGGCGCGGCAGGTCTGATCGGATCGCTTCCCGTTACGTCAGGCGGCAAGACCGGCTCGCTCGATGCCCTCTCGGGATCGGACATGATCCAGCGCGAGGGCCAGTCCGCCGCGCAGGACGGTCGCAGCCCCGTTCTGGCCGACATCCAGCGTCGCGGGGGAGAGATCACGGCCATCGAAGTCTCGCAGGCCGCACAGACCGGCGATCCCGCCTCGGTCGCGATCCTGACGGACTCGGGCCACCTGATCGGTCAGGTCGTGGCGACACTGGCCAATGCGCTGAACCCGGAACTGATCGTGCTGTCGGGGTCCATCGTGCAGACAAACGACATCCTCCTCGCTGCCCTCCGCGAGGCGGTCTACGGCGCATCGCATCCCTTCGTCACACGCGACCTGCGGATCATCCGCTCGCAGATGGGCAGTTCAGCCGGACTCGTCGGCGCGGCCCGCGTGGCATCGGAACAGCTTTTCGCGCCGGGTTTCCTCAAGGAGTGGGTGATGCAGGGCAGCCCCCTCGCTCACCCTGCCTTCGCCGACCTGCATGAGCGGCTTTCCAAAGCCGCAACGCCCCCGCCGCCGCCACCGGCGCGGACCGGACAGGAGCTTACGACATGACGATATCCGGCCTCGGCCCGCATGGTGAACGCGCCGCGCCGCCCGAACGGGTCAGCCTGCTGCCCGACGACCGCACCGCCGCCAAGGCCGCCGGATGGCGCGTCGCCGTTGTCTTGCACACGTTGGAAAGCGATTGGGCCAAGCAACAACTGGCCGGCATGATGGGCATCTTCGGCGATTGCGGCGCGGCGGTGATCGACGTCGTGGACTGCGGCTTTTCCCCCGACATGCAGGTGGCCGAACTCGACCGTCTCATCTCGCAACGCCCCGACGCGATCATTTCGCTGCCCGTGGCGAACGAACAGGTCGCCGCCGCACACCGCCGCGTCTCCGAGGCGGGCATAAAGCTGGTCCTGCTGGACAATGCGCCGACCGGCCTGTTGCCCGGCAAAGACTATACGGCGCTGGTTTCATCCGACAATTTCGGCCTTGGCAAGATCGCCGCCGCCGGGCTTTCGCCGCGCATCCCCGAAGGTGCGAAAGTCGGCGTCCTCGGCTTTGAAGCCGATTTCTTCGCCACGAACGAGCGCGAGATCGCCTTCACCAGATGGCTTCAGGTGAACCGCCCCGACATCATCCCCTGCGTGCGCCGCTTCACACGGATCGAGGACGCCGCCGCCACCGCCGATGACCTCGTCTCCGACCATCCCGCGCTGGCGGGCCTCTTCGTCGTCTGGGACACCCCCGCCCTTGCTGCCGCTTCGCGCCTGACGGAACGTGAACCGCCCCTGCCGATGGCAACCGTCGATCTGGGCGAGGCTGCGGCCATCGCGCTTGCCCGGGGCGACACGCTCTGCTGCATCGCGGCGCAACAGCCGTTCCTGCAAGGGATCGCAGCCGCCCAGACGGTAATCCTCTGCCTGCTGGGACGCCCCGTCCCCGCCTGGATTGCCCTGCCCGGCATCGCCGTGTCGCGTGAAAACGTCGTCGAATCCTTCCAGACCATCTGGCGACAACCCGCCCCGCGCGAAGTGCTGCGTCTGCTGGGATTGTCCTGAAGCGCCTGTGCACGCCCGCTTCGGCCCGAACCCGACCTCGCCTTCGCGCAAGAAGCGGTCAGCCGACACTCCCCCCGCCTTCAATGCAATCCGAACTCTGCCATCAGCCGCTTGCGCAGCGCGACAAAGGCCGGGGCACTGCGGTCGCGGGGACGGGGCAGGTCAAGTTCGATCAGCCGCGTCGGGTTGGAGCTCTCCTTCGACATGACCAGCACCCGGTCGGCGAGGAAGATCGCCTCTTCCAGATCATGGGTGACAAGGATCATCGTCACCCCCTCCTCGCGCCAGATACGCGCCAATTCCTCCTGCTCGTCAGCTTGGTCATCGCATCCAGCGCGCCCAAGGGTTCGTCGAGCAGCAGGATTTCCGGCTGCACCGTCAGCGCCCGCGCGATGCCCACGCGCTGCGCCATGCCGCCCGAAAGCTGTCGGGGGAAGGCTTCCTCAAACCCGCCAAGCCCCACCAGCCGGATGTAGTGCCGTGCGCGGTCGGCGGCAGAGCGGCGCTCCACCCCGCGCACCTCCAGCCCGAAGGCCACGTTCTGCGTGACCGTCAGCCAGGGCAGCAGGCGCGGTTCCTGAAAGATCACCGCCCTTTGCCGCCCGATGCCGTGGACGGGGGCGCGGTCGATCAGCACCTCGCCCCGATCCGGTTCCTCCAGCCCCGCCAGCACGCGCAAGAGCGTGGTCTTGCCGCAGCCCGAGGGGCCGACGATGGCGATGGCCTCGCCCCCGCGGATGTCGAGGTCCAACCCGCGCAGCACGTCCAGCCTGCGCCCGTTCAGCGTGAAGGATTTGGAGAGGTCACGGATCGTGACCTCTCCTTTCCGCGCTTCGGTCCCTGCCTGTTGCGCCATGTCCTGCCTCAGTTCGTGGCCGGGCTGTCGCCCGTGGTGTAAAGGATGTTCTTGGCGACGAGTTGGCCCTTTTGCACCTTGCCTTCGCGTTCCAGCACATCGACCCAGAACTGCACGTCCCGTTCGACCGGCAGACCGCCCGCACGCACGCCGTAGCCTGCGAAATACTGCGCCACTTCGGGGTTCTCGCCACGCTCCTTCAGCACCTTGGCGAAGATGGCCTTGGTTTCCTCGGGGTGTTCGCGGGCATAATCCAGCGCCTTGGCCGAGGCTTCGACGAAGGCCTTGGTTTCGGCGGGATGGTCAACGGTCCAGTCGCGGCGCAACACGACGAAGCCGCCCGCGATTTCGCCCAGAACGTCGGTGTCGTCAAAGATCGGGCGCAGGCCACCCGCCTTGCGCGCCGCCCCCTCGAAGGTCGTCTGCCAATAGCCAAAGGCCGAGACATCGACCTGCTTGGACCGCAGGACCTGTTCAAGCTGCGGCCCCGGCACGACTACGAGGTCGGCCGCATCCGACGGAAGGCCCTTCTGGTGCAGCGCCTCGCGCACGGTATAGTCGAGATGCGCACCGAGCGTGTTCACGGCGATGGTCTTGCCCCGAAGGTCCTCGATCGTCCTGATCGGGCTGTCCTCGAGCACGTAGAAAATCGACTGCGCCTGATCGTTGATCCCGTTCGACGGATAGACCGCCACGAAATCATTGCCCGCCGCGATGGAGTTCAGCACGGCGGCGGTGGCGGCAGAGCCAAGCTCCACGCTGCCCCCCGCAAGCGCCACAAGCGAGGCTGGCCCGCCCTGCGCGTAGCCCACGTTTTCCAGCGTGATGCCCGTGCCTTCGAAATAGCCGAGTTCCTGCGCCAGTTCATGGGCATTCAGGCCGCCTTGGCTGGCAAGGTAGCGGATCGTGACATCCGCCTGAGCGGCCGATGCAAGGCCGAGGCCGAAGGCCGTGGTAAGCGCGAAGTTGCGTAGGGTGATGGACATGATGTTTCCTTTGGAATGTTGATCGGGGAGGTTTGGGGGGATCAGTTCGTACCGGCCCAGCGGCACAGACGGCGCTGGAGCGTGACGAGGGCGAAGTTCGCAGCCAGACCGAGGGCGGCGAGAAGGAAGATCGCCGCGAACATCAGCGGGATCTGGAAGTTGTATTGGGCATTCATCACCTGAAAGCCCAAGCCACGGTTCGCACCGATCATCTCGGCCGCGATCAGCAGCAAAAGCGCGGTGGTGGCCGACAGCCGCAGCCCGACGAAGATCGACGGGACCGAGGCGGGAAGGATCACGCGGCGGAAAACGGTCGCGCGGGTGGCGCCATAGGTGCGCGCCATCTCGATCAGCTTGCGGTCCACCTCCTTCACGCCGCCGATGGTGGCAAGGAGGATGGGAAAGAGCGTGGCCCAGAAGATCACGAAAACCTTGGACGCCTCGCCGAGGCCAAGCAGCAGGATGAACACCGGATAAAGCGCCAGCGCCGAGGTCTGGCGGAAGAATTGCAGGATCGGGTCGAGCGCCCGCTCCACCGCCCCGATCTGCCCCATGAACAGCCCGAGCGGGATACCAAAGCCCACGGCGGCGGCAAAGGCCAGCCCTGCGCGTTGCAGGCTGATGCCGATGTCATCGACAAGGGCACCGCTTGCCAGACCATCCCAAAGCGCGACGAAAATCTGGTCCAGCGGCGGAAAGACCGTCGCGTTGATCCAGCCATAGCTGCTTCCCGCCTGCCACAGCAAAAGGAAGGAACCGAGCACGCCATAGCGGCCAAGGGCGGCCCCTCCCACCTGCCCCGCCCGTGCGAGAACCGCACGGACGGGAACAGGCCTCAGGGCATGAGTGTCGAGCGATTGGAGGGTCATCGCCGTCACTCCGCCGCCTGCGCCGAACCGCGTGCCAGCGCGTAGCGGTTCGTGGGGAAGGGCAGGCCGAGGTTCTCGCGCAGGGTGCGGCCTTCGTACTCGGTGCGGAACAGTCCGCGCCGCTGCAATTCGGGGATCACGAGATCGACGAAATCCGTCAGCCCCGTCGGCAGCCACGGCGGCAGGATGTTGAAGCCGTCTGCCGCTTCGTTCTCGAACCACTCCTGCAACGTGTCCACGATGGTTTCGGGCGTGCCGACGATGGTGAAATGGCCACGGGCCGAGGCGACCCATTGGTAAAGCTGGCGGATGGTGAAGCCGTTCTCGTCCGCGATCGCCCGGATCAGCGCCTGCCGCGACTTCATCCCTTCGGTCGGCGGCGCAGGGGGAAGCGGCCCGTCAAGATCGTATCCCTTCAGATCGAGCGTCCCGCCCGTCAACCCGTTCAGCAGCGAGATGCCATCCTCGGGCAGGATCAGGCTGGTGAGGCGGTCGTATTTCGCGCGCGCCTCCTCCAGCGTGCGACCGACAAAGGGCGACACGCCGGGCATGACAAGGATATGCGACGGATCGCGCCCCAGCCCCTTGGCCCGCGCCTTGATGTCGCGGTAGAATTCCTGTGCGGTATCAAGCCGTTGGTGGGCGGTGAAGATCACCTCGGCAGTGGCCGCCGCCAGACCGCGCCCGTCTTCGGACTGGCCCGCCTGCACGATCACCGGATGCCCCTGCGCCGAACGCGAGACGTTGAGCGGCCCCTTCACCTTGAAATGCTCGCCGCGATGTTCGGTCAGGTGCAGCTTGCCCTCTTCGAAGAAGCGCCCCGTTTCCTTGTCACGGATGAAGACGTCATCCTCGAAACTGTCCCACAGCTTCCTGACCACCTCCACATGCTCGGCCGCGCGGCGGTAGCGCAAGGCATGCGGGTGCTGCTGGTCGAGGTTGAAGTTCTGCGCCGCAGCCTCGGTCGCGGTCGTCACCACGTTCCACCCCGCGCGCCCCTCCGAGATCAGGTCGAGCGAGGCGAATTTGCGCGCAAGGTTGTAGGGTTCCTCATAGGTGGTCGACGCCGTGGCGATGAAGCCGATCCGCTTCGTCAGCGGTGCAAGGGCCGCGAACAGCGTGACAGGTTCGAACCCCGCCACCTTGGCATTGCCCCCCTCCATCCCGCCGCCGAAGCTGACGGCAAGGCCATCGGCAAGGAAATAGGCGTCAAACAGACCCCGCTCCGCCTCCTGTGCCAGTTGCACATGGAAGGCGAAGTTGGTCGCCCCGTCGGCGGGGCTGTCGGGGTGGCGCCATGCGGCGACGTGCTGGCCACCACCGGGAAGGAAGGCGCCAAGGCGGATCTTGCGGGTCATGGGTCGGGTCCTTTCGTCAGGCAAGGGGAAGCCGTTCGCAGCCTTGGCGGGCCGCGTCCGGTCGGTCGGATGGGACGGAAGATCAGGCGCTCAGGACGAACACCTCGGGCTGGGCGCGGCGCGTCAGGAAGGGCGAAAACTGGTCCACTGCCCGCGCCAGACGGTCGCCCAACACGGCCGAGGCGGGTTGACCATCGGTAAAGTCGCGGTCGGCGGCATAGACACCGGTCGGCAGGGTCTGGGCCTCGAAGAAGCCGAAGAGCGGGCGCAGCTGATGCTCGATCACCAGCGCGTGCCGATCTCCTCCCCCCGTGGCCGCAAGAAGCACGGGCTTGCCCTGCAGCGCCTGCGGGTCGATCAGGTCGACCAGATGCTTGAACAGCCCCGTATAGCTGCCCTTGTAAACCGGACTCGCCACGATCAGCGCATCCGCCGACAGGATCACATCCAGCGCCGAACGAGCGGTCGGGGCCAGATCCCCCACCCGGCGCGCGGTGCCGAGCGAGGGTCCGAAATCCGCCAGATCGAAGACCGCCCCCACCGCCTCGAACCGGCTGGCGGCTGTCGCAACGGCGGTCTGGACCAGAGCGCGGGTTTTCGATGGACGGTCGAGGTTGCCGGAAAGTCCGATGATGGTGCGGGTCATGGCGAGCGGCCTTATGTCGATTTGTTTGGTCGTGATTAATCCTGCCACCGAACCTGCCCCCCGGCCATTCCAAAGGTCCGCCCGAAACGAGAAGAATCCGCCTTTCCGCGAACCTCCGGGAAGACTTATTTTTCGCCGTCACCCCCCTCGCGCGCGTAGAAAAGCGTAGGAAACACGCCGCCAGTGCCGCACCGGCCAATCCCCGCCTGCGACCCCGCAAAATGCGCCGCAGGGGCATGAGTCACGCGACCGCAGCACGCGGCGACGTCTCCGTTCTCTTTCCCGCGCCAAGTTTGGAAACTTAATCACGACAAACGTGATAGATTATTTCCGCAACCAAGGAGTCGCCCCATGCCCAAGACGCTCATCCTGCCCGGACTGGACGGATCACCCGCGCCGCATTGGCAGCACTGGTGGGCCGCAACCGACCCCGACGCCCTGATCGTGGACCAGCACGACTGGTCCAACCCCACGCATGAGGCGTGGGAGGCCGAACTCGCCGGGGCGATCCTGCACCATCCGGGATGCATCCTCGTGGGCCATAGCCTCGGCGCGGTGCTGGCCGCACGCATCCTGACGCGCTGGCCGCAACTGAAGGTGTCGGCGGCGCTCCTCGTCGCCCCCGCCAACCCGGATTGCAGCAAGCGCCTCGCCTCCTTCGCGGGTCTGCCCGACCGCCCGCTCGGACTGCCCGCCACGCTGGTCGCCAGCCGCAACGACCCGTGGATGTCCTTCGCGCAAAGCCGCCATCTGTCGAATCTCTGGGAGGCAGACCTGATCGACCTCGGCTTCGCCGGTCACATCAACGTGGCAAGCGGCTTCGGCCCCTGGCCCGCCGCCCTGCACCTGCGCGACGATCTGGCGACACGGGCGGGCCTGCCTACCCCGCGTCGCGCCGGCACCGCCGATCAGAGGGCCACCGCGTGACGCCCGTCCTCCGCACCTCCCGCCGCACGAATTATCCCGCGCTCATGCTCTTCGGGATCGTCTACCTCGCCACGCTGGCAATCGTCGTCTCGCCCGAAAGCTTCCGCGCCGACGGGGCCACGCTAGGCACCGCCACCCCGACCACAAAAGGAACGCCCTGATGTTCAACTGCCTCCACGACCCCGGCCTGTCGCTGTTCCTTGCCGAAACGCCCATCGGTGAAAACAGCCGTCCCGGTCCGGCCGGGTGGACCGCCTTCGCCGCAACCCTCCTTCTTGCCGTCGTCGCTCTTGCCGTTCCGGCATGAAGCATCACCCTCGGCCCCGACATCGCCAATGACGGTTCGTCCCTCCGCGCCGACGGCACACCAACACCCCGCCTTTCTCCGACCGGCGCCCCCCTGCGCGGACAAGGCCACCCGCGAACCGTGGTCGCAAACCGAACACCGCAGCATGACCCCGCACCTATGGGCGGAAGATCAATTCCGGCGCGACTTGCACGATCGGGAAACGCGCGCCCGCAATCCCGTGACAGACAAGCCCCATGACCGCGCCTGACCTCAAAACATGCCCGTTCTGTGGGGGTGACGCGTCCCGCCGCCAGTCAGCACCGTCTGGAGAAGGGTCCGCTCTTCATTGGCCCCACGGACCGCGACGCCATGCGCAACGGCGATGGCAACGGGTCCGCCATGCGAATTGCGATTGAACGTGATGAATATTTGCCACCCCAAGTCTGATCGCCGAACCTGCGCAAATCAGACCGTCCGTCAAACCGTCCGAATTCGGATGCGTCGGACGGTCGGACGCCAACCGTTATAAAAGGCGCGGATCGTCCAACAAAATCAGGAGGTTTATGGTACAGCTTCCCCGGCTCGAACGGGGGACCCCCAGATCCACAATCTGGTGCTCTAACCAACTGAGCTAAAGCTGCACTGCGGGCGATTTACCCCTCTGCCCGACCGATTGCAAGGGGCAGATGCAGCCCTTTTGCACCGCACAAAGCCTTGCCTCCCCCGCTGTCCCGCGCTACGCCATTCGGCACCGCAAAACGGGGAAAAGACCGATGGGCATCGACAAGCAAAGCGACATCGCCGCCAATATCCAGATCGGCCCGACCGATCAGGGCATGGTCCGCATCTATGTCGAGGCCGAAGGCGGCATCGAACTCCCGCTCGACTTCGACCCTGACGAGGCGGAAGAGATCGCCGAAGAACTCCGCGCCGCCGCCGAAGCCGCCCGCCTCGTGGGGGACGATGCGCCCCGTGGCGGCAAGCCGAAGCGCCGCTAGACCCAGACCCCAGCCGAAGGATCGCGCAGCCCCTGCAAGCGCAGCGCGGCATGGCGGGCGAATTTCTGCACCATCACCTTTCGCCGCGCGGGAGGCAGCGGCGTTGACGGTCCCATCCGCACGATCTCGGCGTCATAGGCATCGGCAAGGATCAGCCCCGTGCCCTCGGGCAAGAGCGCGGTCGGGAAATCCGCATCCACCGCCCAGAAGAAGCGGTCGCACCATTCCAGATAATGGTGCCACTTGCGGTCGGCGGCATAATCCGCCCGCCCCGACTTGCACTCCACCACCCAGATTTCCCCCTTCGGACCCAGCGCCATGACATCGACCCGCAACCCCGGCGTCGGCACCAGCTCTTCCACGGTCACGAAATCCAGCCCGCGCAAACCGCGGCAAACCCCGCGCGACAGGCGCTGGCCGGGCAAGGCGGGAAGGGTATCGGCTCTCTGGTCCATGAATTAACCATGAACCAAAGGTGAACATTCCGCAAGCCCCCACCACTGCCCCCTTCGCAAGCCCCCCCCCCGCCACGGCCCCCCGCCACTGCCCCAAACCGCCACCCCGCCCGTTCCCCCTTGCCCCGCCGCCCCCCCGCGCCTATGTCTGGATACGGCGGGTGCTGCTCTTCGCGTGCGAGGCTCTTTTCCAGTGGCCGATAAGCAACCGAACGGGGGCTGGCTCTGGCAAGATCCTGGTCTTGCTACCTGGTTCCCACCTGAGACCTCTGGCTCTCGGGAAAAACACGCCATCCACGGTCGCTGCGGGCCCGCCACCCATCCGCCACCGCGCAATGAAAAAGGGCCGGAAATCCGGCCCCGCTTCCGTCCCCGATTGTGCCCCGCCGCCTCAGCGACGGCGCCGCGCCATGCCGGGTTTCGCCTGCGCCTCGACGCGCACGGGAATCGGGCGCAGCACCGGCATCATCCGCCCGCCGCGCGGCCCCTCGTCATCATCCTCGGCCAGACGCATGATCGCGATGGCGAATTGCACGCCCGAAAACACGACCCCGTTGAACATGACCATCATCAAGGCCGCGACCCAGCCCATGTCGCCAAGGATCAGCCGCTGCAACCCCGCCACATCCATGACGACCAGCGCCACGACGAACCCGACCGAAAGCGCAAAGCCGATGGCAACGCTCTGGATGTAAAGGCGGACGAGTTTCGGCATCGGCAGATCCTCCATGACCTGACAATGAGGTTAGCGGGATTCGCGCCACCTTCCAGCCCTATTTTGCCGCACCCCCTGCCGCATGGCGGGCTTTGGCCCATCCTTCCGCGACGTCACCCCCGCGCCCGATCCCATGAAGCGCAGCGCCCGCTGCTTTCACGCTCGTGCAAATATCCTCGGGGGGCAGACGGCCCCCCGTGCGACCTCAGCCGCCGAACGCCTCGGGCTTGGCCTCGCGTGCCATGTGGTCGAGCACGGCGTTGACGAATTTCGACTCCTTCCCTTCGGGAAAGAAGGCCTTGGCCACATCGACGAATTCGTTGATCGCCACCTTCGGCGGCGTGTCCATCGACACAAGCTCCGCCCCCGCCGCGCGGAACAGCGCCCGCAGCACGGGGTCGATCCGGTCGATCGGCCATTTCGCCACCAGCGCGCGGTCGGTCATCTGGTCGATCCGCGCCTGATAATTCACCGCGCCATCCACGACCGCGCGGAAATGCTTCGAATCCCCTTCGGCCATCTCCACATCGTCAAGGATTTCCCCGAAACGATGCGTCTCGAACTCGCGCTGGATCGTCTCCACCGTTTGGCCCGAAACCTCCATCTGGAACAGCGCCTGCACCGCGTAAAGACGCGCCGCCGACCGCATCTGTTTCTTGTCCGTCTGGCTCGTCATGCCCGAAATCCGATCCCCTTGGTCTGGCCGGCCCATTTGCGGGAAAGCGCCACCAGATGCAAGGCCGCAGCGGCCGCGCCGCCGCCCTTGTTCTGCCCCGCCGGATCGGCCCGCACCTCGGCCTGATGCTTGTTCTCGACCGTCAGGATGCCATTGCCGATGCACGCCCCCTGCAACCCGAGCAGGCTGATCGCACGGCTCGAATCGTTGCAGACCGTGTCGTAATGCGTCGTCTCGCCACGGATCACGCAGCCCAGCGCGACATAGGCGTCGAACGACGCCTGCCGCTCGGCCAGCGCGATGGCGGTGGGAACCTCCAGCGCACCGGGCACCTCGACCAGCTCGACCTCGGCCCCGCAGGCCGCCGCGGTGGCCCGCGCTCCGGCGACAAGATTGTCGGCGATGTCCTTGTAATACGGAGCGACGACGATCAGCATCCGCACCGGCTTGTCAAAGACCGGCAGCGGCAGGATGTGATGGGTTTCGTTCGACGCCATTCCGATCACTCCGCAATCGGGCGCGTGCCCGCAATCGACAATCCATAAGCCTCGAGGCCGACAACGCGGGGCGCCTGCGAATTCGTCACCAGCGTGATCCGCGACAGGCCGAGCGCGGACAGGATCTGCGCCCCCAGCCCGTATTGCCGCAGTGTCTGGGGCGAATGCTCGCCGCCCTCCACCATCTTCATCGCCGTATCGCGCAACAGCACCACCGCGCCCCGCCCTTCGGCGGCGATCAGCCGCATCGCCGCGGGCAGATCGCCCCCGCCGCCGATCCCCAGCACGTCTTCAAGCGGGTTCATCGCATGGACCCGCACCAGCACGGGCGCATCCCCCGTCAGGTCGCCCTTGGTCAGCACGACATGCTCGGCCCCCTGCGTCTCGTCGGCAAAGACCCGCATCAGCCAATCCCCGCCGTGGACCGAGGCGACGCTCTTGACCGCCTTCTCGTTGACCAGGTTGTCGTGACGGCGGCGATAGGCGATCAGGTCCGAGATGGTGCCGATCTTCAACCCGTGCTTCCGGGCGAATGTGATCAGGTCGGGCAGACGGGCCATCGTGCCGTCGTCGTTCATGATCTCGCAGATCACGCCCGACGGGTTCAGCCCTGCCAGACGGCTCACATCGACCGCAGCCTCGGTATGGCCCGCCCGCACCAGAACACCCCCGTCCCGCGCCCGCAGCGGAAAGATATGCCCGGGCGTGGCGATGTCCTGCGGTCCCTTGGTCGGGTCGATGGCCACCGAAACGGTCAGGGCGCGGTCGGCCGCCGAAATCCCCGTCGTCACGCCCTCGCGGGCCTCGATGGACAGGGTAAAGGCGGTTTCGTGGCGGCTGGAATTCTTCGGGCTCATCAGCGGCAGGCCAAGCGCATCCACCCGCGCCGCGGGCATCGCCAGACAGATCAGCCCGCGCCCGTGGGTCGCCATGAAGTTGATGGCACTCGGCGTGCACATCTGCGCGGGGATCACCAGATCACCCTCGTTCTCGCGGTCCTCGTGATCCACCAGAATGAACATACGCCCGTTGCGCGCATCCTCGATGATCTCCTCGATCGAGGAAATGGCGTCCGAATAATCGGTCTTGGTCTCGCTCATGGCAGGCTCCCGCAGCTCTCGCCCTGCCCATACCGAAACTCCTGACAGAATGCCAGTGCAAGGGCGCCGCACAAAGTCTGTGCAGCGACGCGTGCAAGGCTGCACCGCACGAAATCTCCGGCAGAAATCCACGCCCCGTGCCGCGCCGTGCCACGCCGCGGAAAAGGTGGCAGACAGCCCGCGAACCTCGGCACCAAAGTCGCGTGCCGGCCCAGTTTCAGCCCCTCACTGGCCGCTCACTGGCCCCTCACTGGCCCCATTCCCGCAGCCGCGCCACATAGCGCGCCATCGTATCGACCTCGAGGTTGACGCGGTCCCCGACCTGCACCCCGCCCCATGTCGTGGCCTTTTGCGTATGCGGGATGAAGTTGATGCCGAAATCCGTCCCCTCCACCTCGTTCACCGTCAGCGAGGTGCCGTTCAGCGCGACCGATCCCTTGGGCGCGATGAAACCGGCCAGCGCATGGGGCGCGCGGAAGGTCACGCGCAGGCTGTCACCTTCGGGGCGCAGCGCCACCACCTCGGCCAACCCGTCGACATGGCCCGACACGATATGCCCGCCCAGCTCGTCGCCCAGCTTCAGCGCACGCTCCAGATTGACGCGCCTGCCCTTGGCCCATCCGGCAAGGTTGGTCTTCGACACCGTCTCGGCGCTGATCTGAACGTCGAACCAGTTCCGCGGCTGCGTGCCAAGCGCGATCACCGTCAGGCAAACCCCGTCACAGGCGATCGAGGCGCCGATGTCGATCCCCGCCACGTCATAGCCCGTGCCGATCCGTGCCCGCAGGTCGCCCCTCTGCTCGGTCTCCAGAATTTCCCCGATGTCGGTCACGATGCCGGTGAACATGGCTTTCTCCTATCCTCTGGCGAAAGACCTAGCCCCCGCGCCCCCCCTTCGCAAGCCCGCCAAAGGAAAGGCGCGGCCCCCGTTGGAAGGCCGCGCCCGTCTTCGGTGCGCGGCAGGCCGCGCACCAGTCCTTCGCCTTAGCCGAAAACGCGGGTCAGCGCGCCGTCGATGGCATCGGTGATGTGGTCGATGTCATCCTTGGTCGCGATCAGCGCGGGCGACAGGCACAGCGTGTTGTTCAGACCCGGAATGGAGCGGTTGGTAACACCGATGATGACCCCCTGCGCCATGCAGTCGGCCACGACCGCCTGACACTTTGCCTCGGGTGCCGCTTCCTTGGTCGCCCGATCCGCCACCAGTTCCGCGCCAAGGAACAGCCCCTTGCCGCGCACGTCGCCGATGACCTTGTGCTTCTCCATCAGCGCCTGAAGGTTCGACAGGCAATAGTCGCCCATCGCCACGGTGTTTTCCAAAAGCCCTTCCCGCTCGATGATCGCCATGTTCTCCAGCGCCGCCGCAGGCCCGCTGGTGCAACCGCCAAAGGTCGAGATGTCGCGGAAATAGCTCATCGGATCGGTCGGATCGTCCTTGAACATCTCGAACACCCGCTCGGTCGTCACCGTGCAGGAAATCGCGGCATAGCCCGAGGCCACGCCCTTCGCCATCGTGACGAAATCGGGCTGGATGCCGTAATGCTGGTAGCCGAACCACGTGCCCGTCCGGCCCACGCCGCAGACGACCTCGTCGATGGCCAGCAGGATGTCGTATTTCTTGCAGATGTGCTGCACCCGCTCCCAATAGCCCTTCGGCGGGACGATCACGCCGCCGCCCGCGGTCACGGGTTCGAGGATGATCGCGCCGACCGTATCCGGCCCCTCGCGCAGGATCACCTCTTCGATGGCATCCGCCGCGCGCTCGCCGTAGTTTTCCACATCCCACTGCTTGCGGTATTCGAGGCAATGCGGAACCCGCACGAAGCCGTCGGGGAAGGGACCGTATTGCATGGCGCGCTGGTCCTGCCCCGCGCTGGCAAGGGCGGCAATCGTGGTGCCGTGATAGTCGCGGTCACGATAGAGGATCTTCCACTTCTTGCCGCCGTGGTGACGATGCGCGATCTGGCGCACCATCTTGTAGACCTTCTCGTTCGCCTCGGAACCCGAGTTCGAATAGTAGACGCGGCTCATCCCCGGCATCTTCTCGATCAGCCGCTGGGCAAAGATCGACCCCGGCACCGAACCCGCCGCACCGGCAAAGTAGTTCATCTTGATCAGCTGGTCGCGCACCGCATTGGCGATGCTCTCGCGCCCGTAGCCCACGTTGACGGTCCAGACGCCACCGGACACGGCATCGAGATGCTCCTTGCCCTTGGCATCCCAGACCTTCATCCCCTTGCCTTCCACGATCACGCGCGGATCGACGCCGGTTTCGTATTGCTTGTGCTGGCTCAGGTGGTGCCACACATGCGCGCGGTCCGCCTCGACCACCGCGCTGATATCGTTGAACCGGTCCAACCCTTCCATGGGCGTATCCTTTCCGTGAAAAGCCGCTGGCCCCGCAAAAGCGCAGGGCGTCGCGCCGCATCATCCGCGATTGCCCGCCGCCGCTATAGGACCAGCGCCCATGTCCCGATAGGTCCAGTTGCGGTCGCCCGCCACGGGGGGCTTCGCGCCCCCCGCACCCCCCGCGGAGTATTTGCGCCAAGGTGAAGGGATCAAGGCAACATGTTCCCTTTCACCTTGGCCCAAATACTCCGGGGGTGCGGGGGCTGGCCCCCGCTCCTCTCTTTACAGCCCGTCTTTACAGCGCGTGCCGAAACCCGCAGTCTCGCGCCATGAGCCAGACGAAACCCCGCGCCCGCGACCTCGGCCTGCCTTTTCCGGGCGTGACCGGCCCGCTCAATGCCATCACCGATGTGGCGGGGGTGTCGGTCGGCTTTTGCACCCTGACCGACCCCGCCATCGGCCTGCGCACGGGCGTGACGGCGGTCCTGCCGCGCGACGACCGCGACCTGCCCCGCCCGCTGCGCGCGGGGCATTTCTCGCTCAACGGCAATGGCGAGATGACGGGAACCCACTGGATCGACGACGCAGGCTATTTCTTCGGTCCCGTGCTGATCACCAACACCCATGCCATCGGCGCCTGCCACACCGGCGCGACCCGCTGGATGATCGACCGCTACGCCCGACATTTCGCGGGCAACGCATGGGCCATGCCGGTCGTCGCGGAGACCTACGACGGCAGGCTCAACGACATCAACGCCATGCACGTCACCCCCGATCACGCCCGCGCCGCCCTCGACGCGGCCCGTTCCGGCCCCGTGGCCGAAGGCAACACGGGCGGCGGCAACGGAATGGTGGCCTATGGCTTCAAGGCGGGCACCGGCACCGCCTCGCGCCGCGTCACGATCGGGCAGGACTACACGCTGGGCGCATTGGTGCAGGCGAATTTCGGCCTGCGCGACTGGCTCACCGTCCTTGGCAAACCCGTGGGCAAGCTCTTTCCCGACAGCGCCCCGCCCGCCTTGGAAACGGGGTCCATCATCGTCCTGCTCGCCACCGATGCGCCGCTCTCGGCGCTCTTGCTGCGGGCGCTGGCGAAGCGGGCGGCGCTGGGCCTTGCGCGCAGCGGCACGCCGGGGGGCAACAGTTCGGGCGACATCTTCCTCGCCTTCTCCACCGCCGACATCGGCCCGATCCCCGACCGCGCCGCCCCGCTGGTGGACGGGGCATCGCTCAACCCGCATCTCATCGACCCGCTCTACCTCGCCGCGGTCGAAGCGGTCGAGGAGGCGGTGGTCAACGCCCTCGTCGCCGCCGATCCCGTGCCGATGTTCCGCCCGCGCGGCGCGATCATGCCCGCCATCGACACCGCCGCCCTCGCCGCGCTCTTCCGCTCAGATGCCGGCGCCAAGTAGCATGAGAAGCGGCAGGAACGCGCCCAGCAAACCGCCGATCCCGAAATCGCCGCCCCCCAAATCGCCGCCCCCCAAATCGCCGCCCCCGGAATCTCCACCGTCTTCATCCGGCTGATCCGCGGATCCGGTGGCGGTGTCATCGGGTCCGGCCCAGTCCTCGGACAGGTGCGCCGACACGGGCCCGGGATCGACCGGATCCATCGCAGGCTCGACAAAAGGACCGTCTAGCTCGACGCCCCGGTCGTCCAGCGCATAGGTCTCGATCTCGGCCAGCCCCGCATCGGTCTTGGCAAAGCTCAGCCGGATCACCTCGTAAGGCTGGTCAAGCGCGACGGTCACACCCTCCGCATCCGCCTCGGGGACCACCGCCTGATGCACGCCCACGGCATAGGTGCGGCCCTCGTTCGTCTCGTCCACCGCCGCATTGTCCGTCACGCCGAAGCGCGCCATCCAGTCGTCGGGCACCCGTGCGGTCAGGCTGTCGGCATAGACCGCCTTGTAGGTGCTGCCGATCCCGTCCATCTCCAGCGTCACCTTGCCGGGCGGGGCATCGTCCGCCGACAGAAAGACGACCAGCTTGTCCGCGCTCTCGAACCCGTAGACCCAGACATCGTCGCCGCGGTCGTTCATCATGCCGATCTTCAGGAGCCGCGTCCCTTGCGTCGATTCCGCCAGCATGTCGAGCATGTCCTGCCCCACGAAATCCTGCGGCTTGCCTTGCGCATCCACCGTGGTGAACCGCCCCGCATGCTGCATGTCCACGCCGTAAACCCCCGCGCCGCCCATCCCCTCGGCCCCGTATTCGGCGAACATCTCCAAAAGCAGGCGCGGATGTTCCGGCCCATAGTCGCGCAGGCCAAGCTGGTCCTGCCAGAACTGCTCGAACCCCGCATCCGTGCGCTGCTGCAGGTCGATGTCCGCTGCCGAGACCACATGGCCCTGCGCCGCCTCGGCCTTGATATATTGGGCCAAAGCCTCGTCGCGGGTCAGCGACCCGACGTTGTAGGTGCCAAGGAACAGCTCCGGCCGGTCCCCGCCATGCAATTCCGACTCCGCCTCCCATGCATCGAGGATCGTCCCGATCTCGGTCGCGGTGCGGTCAACGCCCGTCGCGGTCAGCGCGAAACGGTGGTGGATCACCAGATCCACCTCTGCCAGCGTGTCGCCGTGGAATTCGGCGCGGATCGCATCGTCCTCGACCAGCGTCCTTCCGCATTGCACCGCGATGCCGACATCCGCCCCGACGAGGTTGACCGCCGGATCGTTCAACGCCGCCGACATCTCTTGCACGTAGATGTCCGCCACATGGCCATAAGCCTGCGCATCCGCGACCGACCCGCCAAAGGCCACATACCATTCGTTCCCGACCTCGAGTTGCAGGTGTTCGGGCAGCGGCCCGTAATGTCCGCCCAGAAGCTTGGCCATGAAACCGCGGATATCCGCCCGCAGGGCCGCATCGTTCCCCTCGTAGCGTTGCGTCGGCAGGATCACCGACAGCCCCGCCCCCTCGCTGCGCGCCTCGACGAACATCTCGGCAAGGCCCGGACGGCCCGTTGCGGGGTTGAACAACCCGTCATACTGGAATCCGTAGCGCGACGGATCGCGCTCCGACAGGGTGCCCCCCGGCCATGTGATCAGCCCGACCTGATTGTCGGCCAACTGGCTGTCGAAGCGGTCGTAGCTGCGAAAGCCGGTGTAGT
The DNA here is from genome assembly GCA_027489375.1 of Paracoccaceae bacterium. Classification (GTDB taxonomy): domain Bacteria; phylum Pseudomonadota; class Alphaproteobacteria; order Rhodobacterales; family Rhodobacteraceae; genus Paragemmobacter. Next base: position 188,202 of record JAIXZW010000007.1, read on the forward strand.
TGTAACCGAAATCCATCCCCGTGATGGCAAGGCTCTTGGGGGCAAGGGCGGCGGTGCCCGTCTCAAGTGCAATCGTGAACATGGCGGCGACTTCCATTCTGGAAGCGGGCTCCCACAGCCCGCCTGTCGCGCTTCTTCTGCGAATGTCATGCCCGCTGCGGTTGTCCGCCCCGTCGGTCTAGGCCCGACCCCGACCTTCGGCTTGGCAGGAACTGTGGCGGTCCCCCGAAGCCCCGCCGAAAGGATGGCCCCGCCCGACCTGCCTTATCGCAACAGGCCGCGCAACTGTGCCGCCACCGCCTGCAACTCCGGCAGCAACGCCGCGACGGCGGGACCGATCTCCTCGGGTCCCGCCGCGAAACCCGCGTTCAACGCGGCGATCACCTGCCCCCGTGCATTCGCAAGCGGCACGGCGACAGACCGCAGCCCCGTCTCGACCTCCTGATCGATCACCGCATGGCCCTGCGCCCGCACCCGAGCGACTTCGGCCATGACCGCCTCCGGCTCGGTCAGCGTGCGCGGCGTCCGCGCCGCAAGCCGCGTGCCGATCCGCGCCCGCGCCTCCGCCTCGGGCAGGGCCGCCAGCATCACCCGCCCCATGCTGGTGCAATAGGCGGGCAGCCGCGACCCCGGCATCAGGCTGATCGACATGAGCTTCCTTTGCGCCGCCCGCGCCACATAGACGATCTCGGCCCCGTCCAGCACCGACACCGAACTGCTTTCCCCGATCCGCTCCGACAGCGCGTCCAGCGCGGGCTGCACGATGGCGGGCATCGGCATCGAGGCAAGGCAGGCCGTCCCCAACCGCAGCACGCGGGGGGTAAGCGTGAAGAATTTTCCGTCCCACTCGGCATAGCCGTGATGCGCCAGCGTCAAAAGACAGCGCCGCGCGGTCGCCCGGTCAAGGCCGGATGCCGCCGCCACCTCGGTGATCGACTGGCGCGGCGTCTCGGCCCCGAAGGTTTCGATCACCGCCAATCCCTTGGCCAGCCCGCCCATGATGTCGCGTTCGGTTATCGTCATGCCCGCCGCCCTTTTGTGCGATATGTAAACAAATACAGCATAACGCACAAACCGCATGGACGGAATACCCCCTCGGGCGCTATCCCGACCCGGACGCGACACCCCGTCCGACAGGAGAGGCGCACCGATGGACAAGACCCTTCCCGACCTCGCCACAGCCGTGGCAGGCATAAAAGACGGCATGACCGTGATGATCGGCGGCTTCGGCGGCTCGGGCGCGCCGATCGAACTGATCCACGCGCTGATCGACCGCTTCATCGCCACGGGCCACCCGCGCGACCTGACGGTGGTGAACAACAACGCGGGCAACGGCCATGTCGGTCTGGCCGCGCTGATCGAGGCGGGGATGGTGAAGAAACTCATCTGCTCTTTCCCGCGCTCGGCCGATCCGGTGGTCTTCACCGAACGCTACCTTGCCGGACAGATCGAGCTTGAGCTTGTCCCCCAAGGCACGCTGGCCGAACGCATCCGCGCAGGCGGCGCGGGCATCCCCGCCTTCTACACCCCCACAAGCTACGGCACCGACCTTGCCAAAGGCAAACCCGTCGAAGAATTCGAGGGCCGTCCCTACGTGCAGGAACGCTGGCTCAAGGCCGATTACGCGCTGGTCAAGGCGCATCTCGGCGATACCTTGGGCAACCTGACCTACCGGATGGCGGCGCGGAACTTCAACCCGCTGATGTGCACCGCCGCCGCCACGACCATCGTGCAGGTGTCGAAGATCGTCGAAGCGGGCAGCATCGACCCCGAAACCGTCATCACCCCCGGCATCTTCGTGCAAGGGCTGGTCGAAGTTGCGAACCCCGCGCAGGAAGAGACGCTCAACCGCGCCAATGCCCGTTACCCCGAGGTGGCAGAATGACCGCGAAACTTTCCCCCACCCAGATCGCATGGCGTGCCGCGCAGGACATCGCGGATGGCGCCTACGTCAACCTTGGCATCGGCTTTCCCGAGATGGTGGCGAAGTTCCAGCCCCCCGGACGGCAGGCGATCTTCCACACCGAAAACGGCATCCTCGGCTTTGGCGAAGCGCCCCCCGCGGGGTCCGAGGATTGGGACCTGATCAACGCGGGCAAAAAGGCCGTGACGATCAAACCCGGTACCGCCTTCTTCCATCACGCCGACAGCTTCGCGATGGTGCGGGGCGGGCATCTCGACGTGGCGATCCTCGGCGCTTACGAGGTGGCCGAGACGGGCGATCTTGCGAACTGGTCCACGGGGCCGAAGGGCGTGCCTGCCGTGGGCGGGGCGATGGACCTTGTGCATGGCGCGAAACGCGTGGCCGTGATCACCGACCACGTGACCAAAGAGGGCAAGCCCAAACTGGTCAAGCGCTGCTCCCTTCCGCTGACGGGGGTTGCTTGCGTGACCCGCATCTACTCCAGCCTTGCGGTGATCGACATCGAAGGCGGCCGCTTCGTGCTGCGCGAGAAACTCCCGTCGCTCTCGGTGGATGAATTGCAAGCCATGACGGGGGCGGACATGCTCGTCCCCGTCCCCCCCGCCGACCTGATCGTTCCGGAGCTTTGAATGACCCCCGTTTACATCTGCGACTATATCCGCACGCCCATCGGCCGCTTCGGCGGGTCACTGTCGTCGGTCCGCGCCGATGACCTTGGCGCGATCCCGCTGCGGGCGCTGATGGCCCGCAATGCGGGCGTCGATTGGGACGCGGTGGATGATGTCATCTTCGGCTGCGCCAATCAGGCGGGCGAGGATAACCGCAACGTGGCCCGCATGTCCGCGCTGCTGGCAGGTCTGCCCGTGGGTGTCACGGGAACCACGATCAACCGCCTCTGCGGGTCGGGCATGGATGCGGTGCTTGCCGCCGCCCGCCAGATCGCGGCGGGCGAGGCGGAACTGGTGATCGCAGGCGGGGTGGAAAGCATGTCCCGCGCCCCCTTCGTCATGCCCAAGGCCGACACCGCCTTTTCCCGCAACGCCGAGATTTACGACACCACCATCGGTTGGCGCTTCGTGAACCCCGCGATGCAGGCGGCTTACGGCACCGATTCCATGCCGCAGACGGGCCAGAACGTCGCCGACGACTATGGCATCAGCCGCGAGGCGCAGGATGGCATGGCGCTGGCAAGCCAGACCAAAGCCTCGGCCGCGCAGGCAAACGGCAGGCTGGCCAGGGAAATCACGCCCGTCACCATCGCGCAGAAAAAGGGCGATGCGCTGGTCGTTGACCGCGACGAACATCCCCGCGCCACGACGGTCGAGGCTTTGGCCAAGCTGCGCGCTCTGTTCCCCGACGGATCGGTCACGGCGGGCAATGCCAGCGGCGTCAACGATGGCGCGGCGGCGCTGGTCCTTGCCTCGGAAGCGGCGATCAGGCGTCACGGCCTGCGCCCCATCGCCCGCATCCTTGGCGGCGCGACGGCGGGTGTTCCCCCGCGCATCATGGGCATCGGTCCCGCGCCCGCCAGCCAGAAGCTGATCGACCGGCTGGGGCTGAAGCAAAGCGATTTCGATGTGATCGAACTGAACGAAGCCTTCGCCGCCCAAGGCATCGCCACGCTGCGCCAACTTGGCATCGCCGACGATGACCCCCGCGTGAACCGCAACGGCGGGGCCATCGCGCTTGGCCACCCGCTTGGCATGTCGGGCGCGCGCATCACCGGCACGGCGGCGCTGGAACTGCACGAAACGGCGGGCAAACGCGCGCTTTCGACCATGTGCATCGGCGTGGGTCAGGGCATCGCGATCGCGCTGGAACGGGTCTGAGCGCGGCCCTATTGCGGGCGGAGCGGGCGGTCGCCGTCGTCCACCCCTTCGCCCTCGGACGGCTCGTCCTCGGCCACGGGGATCGCGTAACTGCCCTTCAGCCACCGCCCCAGATCGACATCCGCGCAGCGGCGCGAACAGAAGGGGCGGTATTTCGGATCCGCCTCCTTCTGGCAGATCGGGCAACTCACGGCAGCACCTCGGCCAAAGGCAGACGGTCGCGCTTGCGCGTCATCTCGAACAGGCCGAGCGTCGTCCATCCGGCAAGGTTCGTCTCCGCTGCCTCGTGCTTGAACGCGGCCCGCACCACCTGATCGAGGATCGCCCGCTCCTTCTTCGGCACGGGCGCGAAATCCACCACCACCTGCCCGCCAAGGCCGCGCAGCCGCAACTGGCGCGGCAAATCCCGCGCCGCCGCGATATTCACCTTCAGCGCCGCCGCAGGGCTGGTATCCGCCCCCGTGTTCACATCCACCGCCACCAGCGCCCGCGTCGGTTCGATCATCATGTGACCACCCCCAGCCAGATCGACCCGCGCCCCGCGAAGCGCGTCGATCATCTCCAGCACGCCATGATCGGCAAAGCCGCCCTGAACCACCTCGTCCGGCGCGGGGTCGGCCCAGTCGCGCCACGCCGCCTCATGCGCGGCAGGCCCGTCGACCAGCAACTCCGGCCCGCCCTCGGTATCGGCCAGCACCGCAAGGGCCAACTCCTTGACCGACAGGATATCGTCGGCCACCTCCGCCTCATCCGCCTCGGCAGAAGCCGAGCGCAGGATCAGCCCGAGTTCCTCCGGCGCCCCCGCCATCGCCTCGGCGGCAAGCGCGGCAAGCCCCTCCCGAACCTCCTCGTCGCGGATGCGGCGCGAGATGTTCAGCCCCGGCGCACCGGGCGTGATGATCGCATGGCGCGACCGGAACAGAAGGCGCGTCGTCACCGGCACGGCCTTGCCCGGTTCGGTCGGCCCCGTCACCTGCACCAAAAGCCGCTGCCCCGGCGCGATGCCCGAGATTTGCCGCAGGAACCCCGAAGCGCCCTCGGGCAGCTTGACGAAGATGCCGCCCTGCCCCTTCACCGGACGGTCCGCCACGGCGCGGAAGATCGCACCGGGCAAAACCTCGTCCCCCGCAGGGTCGATGAACAGGTCTTCAAGCTGTCCGTCCACGACCAAAGCGGCGGCATCGCGCCCTTCGATCTGGTCCAGAATGACGACACGGCCTTTCATGCGTTCCTCCAAACGGGATAACCCGCCGCCTGCAACAGCGCCGCCGTCTCCGCCAGTGGCAGCCCGACGATGCCGGTAAAACTGCCCGAAATCCACGGGATAAAGGCACCGGCGGCACCTTGGATGGCATAGCCCCCCGCCTTGCCCTGCCACTCGCCTCCGGCAAGATAGGCGTTCAGCTCCGCATCCGACAGCCGCTTCATCTTCACGGCGGAAACGGACTCCTTGACCCAGACCCGTTCACCCCGCTTCACGGCCACGGCGGTGATCACCTCGTGCCGCCGCCCGCCAAGCGCGATCAGGAACTCCGCCGCCTCCGCCGCATCGCGCGGCTTGCCAAGGATGCGGCGGCCCAGCGCCACGGTGGTATCGGCGCACAGCACCACATCCTCGGCCCCCGCCACGACCGCCGCCGCCTTTTCGCGGGCAAGACGCGCGCAATAGGGACGCGGCAACTCGCCGCGTTTGGGGTCTTCGTCGATATCGGGAGGCAGGATGGCATCGGGCACAAGGCCAAGCTGCGCCAGCAATTCCTTGCGGCGCGGGCTTGCCGATCCGAGGATCAGCTTCACTTGAAGCGGTAGTTGATGCGGCCTTTCGACAGGTCGTAGGGGGTCATCTCCACCTGCACCTTGTCGCCCGCGAGGACACGGATGCGGTTCTTGCGCATCTTGCCTGCCATCACCGCGATCAATTCATGGCCGTTGTCCAGCTCGACCCTGAATGTCGCATTCGGCAGGAGTTCCTTCACGACGCCCGGGAATTCGAGGATGTCTTCCTTAGCCATGATCTCTCCAAATGGGGTTCAAGCCCGTTGGGCGGACCCAAGAGCTTCGGGCTGTGCTAATGCGCCTGTCGGGCCGGATTTTCAAGAGGAAAATGGGGGAGGGACGCGCATAACGGGCAGCGCCGGATCAGGCCGGAACCGCCGGTTCGTCCATCCGCGCGCGCGCTTGCCGCAGGAAATGCCCGATCGCGGCACGGCCATAGGCGGCGTTCATATGGCTGTGGTCGCCGCGTGCATCGGCGGCACCGGCAACCACCACCCCACCCCCTTGGACAAGGTATTCCGCCCGTGTCGGCCCCCAGTCCCGCCCCAGACCGGCGGGCGGCGCCACAAAGCGCACCCCCTGCGCCGATGCCACCCGCTCCAATCGCGCACGCCACATCGCCAGAAAGGCCGCGGCCACTACAGGTTGCCCCGCCGCCGCCCGCCACGGCGCATAAAGACGGTGCTGGCTGGCAATGCAGGTCTCGGCATAGACCGGACGGCCGTAAATGAAAGGCCGCCGCTTCAGGTTGGGGTCGATTCCCCAGCCCGCCACCACCGCCCCGGCCGCCTCGTCCAGAGCGGCATCCAGAAAACCCGCGCCATAAGCCGCCCTTCCCCCCCCGAATCCGAACCCGACTCCAAACTCGACCCCGAAGGGATCGCCCAGCGCGGCAAGTTCTGCCGCCCGCTCGGGAAACCACGCGACCCCCACGTGGACCGCCACATCATAGCTTGCCAGATCGACCTGGTCCCGCCCGCCATTCAGCGCCCGTGCCCGCGCGCGCTCCTCCTCCGTCACCACATGACGCGGCGCGAAAATTCCCTTTCCGCGCAGCCGGTATCGCGCATGGAGCTTTTCCGGCACGGCAAAGAACGCCATCTCCACGCCCTCCGCCCCGTCGATGCCCACCCCGCCCTGTCCGACTCCGCCCTGTCCGACTCCGCCCTGTCCGGCCCCGCCCTGTCCGGCCCCGTCCCACGCATCGCGCCATGCGCCCACATGCGAATTGCCAAAGACGAGCACCCGCATCAGCCCGCCTCCGCCGCATCGGCGAAGCGGCCCAGCAAGGCCTCCTCGCAGCGCAGGTCGTCCTCGGCCTCTTCCGTATCCGCGCCACGCTCCGGCAGGGCCACCGCAGGCCCGCCCCCCGCCAGTCCATAGGCCGCACGCAGCACCGACATGACCGTTGCCACCCCTTCTTCGGTGACGTCCCGCAGGTTCTCCGCATAGAACCGCCCCCGCGCCGAGGCCGATGTGATGATCTCGTAGGACGGAAAGTAATCGACCCCCTCGTCCTCGGCCACGATCTCGTCGCAGGCGGCCCGCAGCACGGCCTTCGACCGCATGGTCGCCACCTCGACATGCGCGCCGCTCGCCGTCGCGGCCAGCGGCACGGGCGACACCGTCACCAGAAAGCGCAAGGCCGGATTGGCCGCCCGCGCCACGCCCATGAAATCGCGGAACGCGGCAACCGTCTCTGCCACCGTGTAATTGTGGAACACATGCCGCGCAGGGTCGTATTCGCCCCCCATGACACCCGGCGCCACCGGATAGACCGTGCCGCTTTCGCCATGCAGGAAGGCTTCGGTCAGGCCGAAGGTAAAGACGAACACATCCGCCGCCTCCCATGCCGCCCGCAGGCACGCCAGATGCCGCTGCCGCTGCCAGAGCACCTCCTCCGCCGTTTCCACGCCCGAAGGCTCGACCGAGGGGCGCTGCGCGTCGACGAAACGCGCACCAAGCCGCCAGACCGGATCGGCGGGTCGGAACCCCTCCCACGCCTCGCGGGCCAATTGCGCCAGATGCGCCGCGGTGTAGATATTGCCGTGACGGGCCGAAAACAGCCGGTAGCCGTGGTCCTTGGCCACCTTGTCCGAAACGAAATCGGGCACGGGTTCGGCGTCGATCACGCCCACCCCCGCCACGCGCAAGGCCCGTCCGACATGCTGGGCAAAGCACGACCCCGCCGTCGCCACCCGCATCTCCGGCACGATGGGGAAACGTGGCCGGAGCATCCCGCTCTCGGCAAAGGACGCCCGCCCCTCGACCCCCGTCCGCCAATAGGCCCGCCGCTCCAGCTTCTGATAAGGCGAACGGGACATAGCCTCACTCCGACCGATACGGCGACCGATACGGCGACCGATACGGCGACCGCAACTCGCACCCCTTATCGGCGCGGAACGGGGCGCTGGTCAAATGCGATATGCGCCAAAGGCTGGCCGGACGCACCAAAGGCAGGCAGCGGCCCTTGGCCCTTGGCCCGCGCAGGACACTCCCCTCGGGGAATGCGTCACACCTTCCGCATCCAGAACTGGAGGGGCTTCACCGTCTCGCCCTCCTGCCCCACGTCCTTCCACGAAAACTCCGCCACCACGCCCTCCAGCGGCGCGTAGCCCCGCCCCAGCCAGAAGGCATCGTTGGTCCGGTAACGCGCAGGCCGCAACGGGTGGTCGTCGGGCCGCATCACCGAACAAAAGGCCACATGGCTCCGCCCCAAGCCCCGCGCATGCTCCTCGCGCAGGTCAAAGAAGCGATGCCCGATCCCCTTGCCGCGATATTCCGGCAACAGCACCGATTCCGCCCCGTAAAGGATATGCTCCAACGCCACGCCCCGCCCCGCAAAGGGCGCGGCAAAGGCCTCGGCATGGTCCTCCATCGGGGTCGAGGTCGACGCCCCCACCAGCACATCGCCGAAGAACGCCCCCACCAGCAGCGCCCCCGCCGAGTCGCGATAGGTCTGCAGATACTCGCGCTCGTAATCGAGCGAGCCGTCGTAAAGATAGGGCCAGTCGCGGAACACCGCGATCCGCAGCCGCGCCACATCGTCCAGCGCCGACTCCAGCGCCGCCCCCCGCAGCGCCCGCACCGTGATCCCCTCGGGCAGCGCGCGCGTCATGCGGAAACCTGCGCGATCCAGTCGTTCAGGTTGTAGAACGTCGTCACCCGCGCGATCTTCCCGCCCCGGATCTCGAAGAACCCGCCCGCAGGCAGGATGTAACGCTGCCCTTTCGCCTCGGGCAGACCCGGATCGGTCCTGAGGTATTCGCCATGCACCACGAATTCCGCCGCGCCCCGCGTGCCGTCGTCATTGGCAAAGACCACCAGCTCCTTCAACGCCTCGCGGTAGCTCACCCCCATATGCCCGCAGAATTCCGCGAACTTCGCCCGCCCCCGCCGGATGCCGCCCTCGTTCACGCGGTGCTCCACATCCTCGGCCACGCAATCGAGCATGCCCGCGGCATCGCCCGCATTGAAGGCCGCGTAATAGCGCCCGATCAGGGCGATGGCGTCACTCCGGCTCATGTCTTTTCACCCTCTTCCAGCGGCGGCCCGAACCGCGCGATCATCCGCTCCCTGATCTGGTCCCGCGCCTGACGGTATGCGGCAAGCTTGGCCTCCCGCGTCTCGCCCAGCCCCGTGGGATCAAGGATCGGCCAGTATTCTACGTCGAGATGGTAAAAGCGGGTCAGCTCCAGCGCCATTCTCTGGCTCGCGGGCGACAAGGCGACGATAAGATCGAACTGGCTCAGATCATCGCCCCATTCCTGCATCTCCTCGAAGGACCGGCTGCGATGCCGCGCCAATTCGATGCCCAGCTCCTGACAGACGGCGATGGAAAAGCCGTCCACCTCCATGTCATTCCTCACGCCCGCCGATTGGACATAGGCCTTCTGGCCATACATCTTCTTCATCAGCCCTTCGGCCATGGGCGAACGGACCGCGTTGTGGTCACAGCAGAACAGAACCGAATTCGGAAAGCCCTGCCCCAAGATCAACCCCAATGCAGAACGCAGATCAGGGTGAACAGGCGGCGGGCGGTGTCGGTATCGACCTCGGCCTTTCCCTCCAGCCGCTCCTGCAACACCCGCGCGCCCTCGTTGTGGATGCCGCGCCGCGCCATGTCGATCGCCTCGATCTGGCTGGGAGGCAGGCGCTTGACCGCCTCGAAATAGCTTTCGCAAATCTGGAAGTAATCCTTCACCACCTGCCGGAACGGGCCGAGGCTCAGATGGAATTCCCCCACCTTCGTCTCGTCCTCGGTGGCGATGTCAAAGACCAGCCGCCCCTCGCGGATCGCAAGGCCAAGGCGATAGGGTCCATCCGGCACCGCCCGCCCCTCGCGCACGGGCAGGGCGAAGCGGTTCTCCTCGAGAAGATCGAAGATCGCGACCCGCCGCTCCTGCTCGATTTCCGGCGTCGGACGGGCAAGGCCGCTTTCATCAATGTCGATATGGCAGATACGGTTGGTCATGGGCGGCCCTTTCAACCCGTTGGTGATGCCCGACCCCAAAGAGCAGCGCAAGCGCCTTGGCCCCCGCCCGCCGCCGAAACTGCCGCCGAAACCGCCCCGCAGCCACCCCGAATCCCCCCGCCGCCGCCGCCCGTTGACCCGCCTTTCGCGGCAGCAGCCGCGCCACTGCACCCCCCGCTGTCTGAAAAGATCGTTTCAGCGCTTGCCCGATTGAACAAATGCGAGTCTACTCAAGTCACGAATGGCGGAAAACCGCCACGGTGAGTGAAGGTTCCAAACGACACGCACGACAACAACAACGGGGAAGAACATGGCATCGGACAATTACACCGATCATGAGAAACACGAGGACATGAAGGTCCTCCACGGCATGGGCTACGCCCAGGAATTGCAACGCTCGATGTCGAAGTTCTCGAACTTCGCCATCTCCTTCTCGATCATCTGCATCCTCTCGGGGGGCATCAACTCGCTCGGTCAGGCAACCTCGGGCGCAGGCGGGGCGGCCATCGGCATCGGCTGGCCGATCGGCGTTCTGGTGTCGGGCGTCTTCGCGCTCGCTCTGGCGCAGATTTCCTCGGCCTATCCGACCGCAGGCGGCCTCTACCACTGGGGCTCGATCCTCGGGAACCGCTTCACGGGCTGGCTTTCTGCATGGCTGAACCTGCTCGGCCTCGTCACCGTTCTGGGCGCGATCAACGTCGGCACCTATTATTTCTTCATGGGGGCATTCGGTGCGGGCTGGGGGCTGGAGGATACGCTGACCAACCGTGTGCTCTTCATGGCGGGGATCACGGGCCTTCAGGCGCTGATCAACCACATGGGGATCAAGCTCACGGCAAAGCTCACGGACTTTTCCGGCTACCTAATCTTTGCGACGGCGCTTTTGCTGACCGTGGCCTGCCTCGCCTCGGCGTCAAGCTTCGAGCTGAGCCGCCTCTGGACCTTTGGCAACTACACGGGGACCGAGGGCGCGTCGGGCGTCTGGCCTGTCGCCGTCGGGGGCGGGATGGCCTTCCTTCTGGGCCTCTTGCTGCCGGTCTACACCATCACCGGCTATGACGCCTCGGCGCATACGTCGGAAGAGACGATCAAGGCCGCCCATTCCGTGCCCTCGGGCATGGTGCATTCGGTGGTCTGGTCGGGCCTCTTCGGCTGGATCATGCTTTGCGCCTTTGTGCTGATGCTTCCGAACATGGACGACGCCGCGAAACAGGGCTGGAACGTGTTCTTCTGGGCGATGGACGCGCAGATGAATCCGGTGCTGAAACAGGTGCTGTATGTGCTGATCTTCGTCTCGCAATTCCTGTGTGGTCTGGCGACGGTGACTTCGGTCAGCCGGATGCTCTTTGCCTTCAGCCGCGATGACGGGATGCCCATCGGCTCCAAGGCGCTGGCCACGGTTTCGCCGAAATACCGCACGCCGGTCACGGCGATCTGGACGGGTTCGGTTCTGGCCACGCTCTTCGTCTGGCTGACCTCGGCCATCACCATCGCCGGAACGCCCGCCTATTCCATCGTGGTGTCCTGCACGGTGATCTTCCTGTTCCTGTCCTTTGCCGTGCCGATCGCGCTTGGCCTTTTCACCATCGGCGGGCCGAAATGGCCGACGATGGGGCCGTGGAACATCGGCATCGGCGCGTACAAGGTGGTGTCCGTGCTGTCGATCCTGTCGATGGCCCTGATCTTCTTCCTTGGCATCCAGCCGCCGAACGACTGGGCGCTTGAAATCAGCCTCGGCTTCATCGTCCTTGCCCTGATCGTCTGGGTGCTGGTCGAGAACCGCCGCTTCAAAGGCCCGCCCATCGGGGACGAGATCGCCGCCCGCAAGGCCTCGATCGCCGCAGCCGAAGCCGCCGTGGGCGAAAAGGGCTGACCTTTCCAAAAGATCGCAAAGGGCCGGAGGGAAACCTCCGGCCTTTTCTCCTGCCGGACGCCGAAGGCAAATTTCTCCGAAGAAATTTGCAAATTCGTTCCAACGAATTTGGTCCCTGTGCCGTGCCGCACCACAATCCCTTGCGCGGCGCGGTCTAACCCCCTAAACCCCCGTCAATTTGCGATTAGCACGAATCCACCACCCGCCGCATATCGCAGCGGGATGGCACATGCGGGACAGGAAAATGCCGAAAAGAACCGATATCTCCTCGATCATGATCATCGGCGCCGGTCCCATCGTCATCGGGCAAGCCTGCGAATTCGACTACTCGGGCGCACAAGCCTGCAAGGCGCTGCGCGAGGAAGGCTACCGCGTCATCCTCGTCAACTCCAACCCCGCGACGATCATGACCGATCCGGGGCTGGCCGACGCCACCTACATCGAACCGATCACCCCCGAAGTCGTCGCCAAGATCATCGAGAAAGAGCGCCCCGACGCACTCCTTCCCACGATGGGCGGCCAGACCGGCCTGAACACCGCGCTCGCCCTCGCCGACCTCGGCGTGCTTGAGAAATTCGGCGTCGAACTGATCGGCGCCAACCGCGAGGCCATCGAAATGGCCGAAGACCGCAAACTCTTCCGCGAAGCGATGGACCGCATCGGTCTGGAAAACCCCAAGGCCACGATCATCGCCGCCCCGAAACTCGCCTCGGGCAAATACGACATCGCCGCAGGCATCCGCGAGGCGGTGGCGGCGCTCGACTACGTGGGCCTTCCCGCCATCATCCGCCCCGCCTTCACCCTCGGCGGCACGGGCGGCGGCGTCGCCTACAACCGCGACGATTACGAAGCCATCGTCAAATCCGGTCTCGAAGCCTCGCCGATGGCACAGGTGCTGATCGACGAATCCCTCCTCGGCTGGAAAGAATACGAGATGGAGGTGGTCCGCGACCGCAAGGACAACGCCATCATCGTCTGCGCCATCGAAAACATCGACCCGATGGGCGTCCACACCGGCGACAGCATCACCGTGGCGCCTGCCCTCACGCTGACCGACAAGGAATACCAGATCATGCGCAACGGCTCCATCGCCGTGCTGCGCGAGATCGGCGTGGAAACCGGCGGCTCCAACGTGCAATGGGCGATCAACCCCGCCGATGGCCGCATGGTCGTGATCGAGATGAACCCCCGCGTCTCGCGCTCCTCGGCGCTGGCGTCGAAAGCCACGGGCTTCCCCATCGCGAAAATCGCCGCCAAACTCGCCATCGGCTACACGCTGGACGAACTCGACAACGACATCACCAAGGTGACGCCCGCCTCGTTCGAGCCGTCCATCGACTATGTCGTCACCAAAATCCCGCGCTTCGCCTTCGAGAAATTCCCCGGCTCCGAACCCAACCTCACCACCGCGATGAAATCCGTGGGCGAGGTCATGGCAATCGGCCGCACCATCCACGAATCCCTGCAAAAGGCGCTCGCCAGCCTTGAAACCGGCCTCACCGGCTTTGACGAAATCGCCATTCCGGGCGCACCCGACAAGGCCGCGATCACCAAGGCGCTGACCCAGCAGACCCCCGACCGCATCCGCGTCATTGCCCAGGCCATGCGCCACGGCCTCTCGGATGACGAAATCCAGGCCGCCACCGCCTTCGATCCGTGGTTCCTCGCCCGCATCCGCGAAATCATCGACATCGAGGCCGAGGTCCGCAAATCCGGCCTCCCCCTCGACGCCGCAGGCATCCGCCGCCTGAAAATGTATGGCTTCACCGACGCCCGCCTTGCCAAGCTGACGGGCCGCGACGAGGCACAGGTCCGCCGCGCCCGCCGCAACCTCGGCGTCACGGCGGTGTTCAAACGCATCGACACCTGCGCCGCCGAATTCGAAGCGCAAACCCCCTACATGTATTCCACCTACGAATCCCCCGTCATGGGCGATGTGGAATGCGAGGCCCGCCCCAGCACGGCGAAAAAGGTCGTCATCCTCGGCGGTGGCCCGAACCGCATCGGTCAGGGCATCGAATTCGACTATTGCTGCGTCCACGCCTGCTACGCCCTGACGGCGGCGGGCTATGAAACCATCATGGTCAATTGCAACCCCGAAACCGTGTCGACCGACTACGACACCTCGGACCGCCTCTATTTCGAACCGCTGACGCTGGAACACGTGCTGGAAATCCTGCGCGTCGAACAGGAAAACGGCACCCTCCACGGCGTCATCGTGCAATTCGGCGGCCAGACCCCGCTGAAACTCGCCAACGCCCTGCATGAAGAGGGCATCCCGATCCTCGGCACCACGCCCGACGCGATCGACCTCGCCGAAGACCGCGAACGCTTCCAGCACCTCCTGCAATCGCTCAACCTGCGCCAGCCGCACAACGGCACCGCCCGTTCCCGCGACGAAGCCTTCGCCGTGGCGAAAGACGTGGGCTACCCGCTGGTGATCCGCCCCTCCTTCGTCCTCGGTGGTCGCGCGATGGAGATCGTGCGCTCCGACGAACAGCTCGAACGCTACATCACCACCGCCGTGAACGTCTCGGGCGACAGCCCCGTCCTGCTCGACAGCTACCTGTCCGGCGCCATCGAGGTTGACGTCGACGCGCTCTGCGACGGCACCGACGTCCACGTCGCCGGCATCATGGAACATATCGAGGAAGCGGGCGTCCACTCGGGCGACTCGGCCTGCTGCCTGCCGCCGCACTCGCTTTCCACCGAAACCATCGCCGAACTGAAACGCCAGACCGTCATCATGGCCAAGGCGCTCAACGTCGTCGGCCTGATGAACGTGCAATTCGCCATCAAGGACGGCACGATCTACGTGCTCGAGGTGAACCCCCGCGCCTCGCGCACCGTCCCCTTCGTGGCAAAAGCGACCGACAGCGCCATCGCCTCCATCGCCGCACGGCTCATGGCGGGCGAGAAGCTGACGAACTTCCCGCTCCGCGCCGCCTATCCCGCAGGCGTCGGCCCCGACAGCGCCCTGCCGCTGGCCGATCCGAACACGCTGGCCGACCCGATCACCCCGTGGTTCAGCGTCAAGGAAGCCGTCCTCCCCTTCGCCCGCTTCCCCGGCGTCGACCCGCTGCTCGGCCCCGAAATGCGCTCGACGGGCGAGGTGATGGGCTGGGACCGCAGCTTCGCCCTCGCCTTCCTCAAGGCGCAGATGGGCGCAGGCACCATGCTGCCGGAACAGGGCCGCGTCTTCCTGTCGGTCAAGGACATGGACAAGACCGATGCACTGGCCAACGCCGCCCGCGACCTCGTCTCGATGGGGTTCGAGATCGTGGCGACCAAAGGCACCGGCGACTGGCTGAAAGCCCGGGGGATCAAGGCCGAAGCCGTGAACAAGGTCTACGAAGGCCGCCCGAACATCGTTGACCGCCTCAAGAACAACGACATCGCCCTCGTCCTCAACACGACCGAAGGCACGCAAGCCATCAGCGACAGCCGCGACATCCGCCGCGTCGCGCTGATGGACAAGATCCCCTACTTCACCACCGCCGCCGCCTCCATTGCCGCCGTCGCCGCGATGAAGGCACGGGGCGAAGGCTACGGGGTGCGGACGTTGCAGGGCTAAGGAACGCCGCCACTCTCCCCGACATGGGGGGAGAGTGGCCCACGGCGCGGCCGGGGTCGGCTTCAACCCTCACTCCAACCGCTTCATCCGCAACGCCTCGGCCAGCAGCGCCCGCTTTTCCGCCTCCAGCGCCTCCAGCCTCGGCTTGCCTCCCTCCAGACCCTGCACCAGCGCGCCCCAGACCGGCCGCTCGCCCGCGAACTCGGTTTGCGACCGCAGGAACCACGGGTCCGTCTCGCCCCCGCGCACCACGCCAGCCAGTCGCGCATGCATGTAGGACCGCAGCACCTCGTTCATGCGCGGCCCGTGCCCCGGACCCATCGACTTGAAAAAGCGGACCACATCCTCGTCGATCCCCAGCGTCATGCGCAGCTTCGCCTTGGGATGGCGGCGCTTGGCGATCTCGTGCCATTCCTCGGGAACGCGGCTCGTCGCCTCGATCGTATGGTGCAGGTCCCATTCCAGCCGCCGCATCGCATCGGCCATGTAATGGTAATGCTCCGCCTGCCGCCCCTTCAGCTTCTTCAGATCGACCATCCTGCCCCCCGCACCTGCCCGCGCCAACCCTGCCAGCCAAGGATGAATCCGCCGTTAACCCACCGTTTGCAGCGTCTGCATCACCTGTGCATCCGCGCCGCTCCGGAAAGCATCGCTTGACACGGGGGCGGAAAACCCCCATCTGCCCCCCATGTCCGCCCTCCGCTGCCGCGTGAGCAGCCCCCGACGGGGAGCCAGACCGGACCAAAGGTTCCCACCTTCACGCAGGGGTTCCGCGCTGGGCTTTCGCCCGCGCCCTACCTGCAACCGCCGCACTCCGCGGCCCCTTTGCCCATTCGCATATGGGCAGGAAAGACAGACATATGACCACCTTCGCCGAACTCGGCCTCTCGACCAAGCTTCTGAAAGCCTTGGAAAAAACCAACCTCAAGGACCCGACGCCGATTCAGGCGCAGGCCATCCCCCACATCATGAAGGGCCGCGACCTCATGGGTCTGGCCCAGACCGGCACCGGCAAGACCGCGGCCTTCGGCCTGCCGCTGCTGCACCGCATCCTCGACATCGGCCACCCGCCCGCGCCCCGCACCGTGCGCGCGCTGATCCTTGCGCCCACGCGCGAGCTGGTCACGCAAATCCATGACAACCTTACCATTTTCACCAAAGGCACCCCCGCCAAGGTCATCATGGTCGTCGGCGGCGCCTCGCTGAACCGTCAGGCGATGAACCTCGCCCGCGGCGCCGACGTGCTGGTCGCCACCCCCGGCCGCCTGATCGACCTTCTGGAACGCGGCGACGTCGACCTGCAAGCCACCGGCTATCTGGTGCTGGACGAGGCGGACCACATGCTCGACATGGGCTTCATCCATGCGCTCCGCCGCATCGCCAAGCATATTCCCGTGAAACGTCAAACACTTCTCTTCTCGGCCACCATGCCGAAAGACATCGAGGAAATCGCCGACACCTACCTCCGCGACCCCGTCCGCGTGCAGGTCGCCCCCCCCGGCAAGCCGGTGGAACGCATCGTTCAAGGCGTCCACTTCATCCCCAACGGCGACAAGGCGCGACTGCTCGAGGAATACCTCAAAAAGCACCCGACCGAACAGGCGCTCGTCTTCGGCCGCACCAAGCATGGCTCTGAAAAGCTTGCCAAATTGCTTGGCACATGGGGCTTCAAGGTGGGCAGCATCCACGGCAACAAAAGCCAGAACCAGCGCGACCGCACCCTGACCGAATTCCGCAACGGCGAACTTGACGTCCTTGTCGCCACCGACGTCGCCGCCCGCGGCATCGACATTCCCGGCGTCCGCCATGTCTACAACTTCGACCTGCCCAACGTGCCGGAAAACTACGTCCACCGCATCGGCCGCACCGCCCGCGCAGGCGCCGAAGGCACCGCAGTCGCCTTCTGCGCTCCGGCCGAGATGGACGAACTCCGCGCCGTGGAAAAGGTGATGAAAAAGGCGATTCCGGTCATCGGCGGTGCGCCGTGGTCGGCCGAAATGGTCGCCGCAGCCCCGAAACCCGGCCAGAACCGCGGCCAACGCCCCGGCGGCGGCCGCCCCGGCCAGCCCAAGGCGCAGGGTCAGGCGACCAAATCCTACGCCCCGCGCGGCGACGGCAAACCGCAGGGCAAGCCGCAAGGCAAACCGCAGGGCGCCAAACCCGCCCGCCCGATGGGCGGCGGCCAAAGCCCCAGCCGTCCGAACAGCGCCAAACCCGCCCGCCCGCAGCAGAACCGCCGCCCGGGCTAAGGCAGCACGGCAAAGGCCTTTTCACCTTTGCCCAAATACTCTCGGGGGGAAGCCCGCAGGTTCCCCGAACCTGCGGGCGCGGGGGGCAGACGGCCCCCCGACTTTCCACCCTTCCAAGGCCCGGCGCGATGCGCTAATCCGCCCGCATGGCAAAGCTCTACTTCCATTACTCGACCATGAACGCGGGGAAATCGACCCTGCTCCTGCAAGCCTCGCACAACTACCGCGAGGGGGGCATGGCCACCTATCTCCTCACCGCGCAATTCGACAATCGCGCGGGTCAGGGGCGCATCGCCTCGCGCATCGGCATCGGCGAAGCCGCCGACACCTTCGCCCCCGCCGACGACATGTTCGCCAAGATTTCCAACCGCTTGGCCCAAGGCCCCGTCGCCTGCGTCTTCGTGGACGAGGCGCAGTTCCTGTCCAAGGATCAGGTCTGGCAACTCGCCCGCGCCGTCGACGACCTCAAGACCCCCGTCATGTGCTACGGCCTGCGCGTCGATTTCCAAGGCAACCTCTTCCCCGGCTCGGCCGCCCTTCTGGCATGGGCCGACGAGATGCGCGAAGTCCGCACCATCTGCCATTGCGGCAAGAAGGCCACGATGGTCATCCGCCGCGGTCCCGATGGCAAGGCGCTGAAAACCGGCGAACAGGTGGTGATCGGCGGCAACGAAACCTATGTCAGCCTCTGCCGCAAACACTGGCGCGAGGCGGTCGGCGACTGACAAATTCCTTCGAAGGAATTTGCAAAACTCTTCCAAGAGTTTTGCGCCCCTCCCCCAAGACGCCCGCATCGCCCCGCGCAAAGCAAAAGGGGGGCCGTCTGCCCCCCTCGCCGCCAAGGCGGCTCACCCCCCGAGGATATTTGGGCCAGTGTGAAAGCCGCAAAGGGGCAGCTCACGCCGCCGCGACCGCCTTCCCGCGCAGCGCGATCATCGACCCCGCCGCCACGATCAGCGCCATGCCGACCACCGCAAGCGGTGCCAACCCCGTCCCCCAAAGCATCCAGGTCCAGAAGGCAGACGCGGGCAGGATCACATATTCCAGCACGCTCGCCTTGGCCGCGTCGGTGATCTGATAGGCGCGGATCATCATCACCACCCCGACCAGCGATCCCGCGGCCTGTACGAAGGTCCAGAAATAGAACGTCCCCGACGGCCAGACCGGCCCGCGTTGCAGGAACCCCGCCGCCCCTTCGGGCACGACAAGCGGCATCGCCGTCAGCACCACCATCCCGATCGCGCCAAGGATGCCCAGCGCCACGAAGAACCCCGCGACCAGCGTGGCCGCGCTTTCCTCGGCGCACCATTCCCGCGTCGCGATATTGCCCATCGCATACATCGCCCCCGCCAGCACCGGCAGCACCGCGGGAAGCGAGGCCCCCGCCATCGCCTCGGGTCCCAGCACAAGGATCACCCCCGCAAAGCCCAGAACCACCGCCAGCACCTGCACCGGCCCGATCTTCTGCCCGTAGACGAAGCGCGAGATCAGCAAGACCCAGATCGGTGCCGAAAACAGCCCCGCCGCCACCAGCGCCACGTCAAGGAAGGCCAGCGCCCCGAAATAGATCAGCATCGCGAGGCCATGGATCGCCGACCGCGCCGCCACGCCCCCCCAGCGCACGGGGCGCACGCGGAACCCCGCCGCATAGGAGGCCACGGCCAGCAGGACCATCGCCATGCAGGTCCGCGTGAAGTGGAACTGCCACAGCCCGACCTCGGACGCGATCACCCGCACATAGTTGTCGGTAAAGCCGATCACCATCGCATAGACGAAGATGAACCCCGTCGCGGCCAGCACCCTGTCGCTTTGTCCCATCATTGCGCCTTCTTGAAACTCTCGCCTCCTTGGTGAACCCTGCTAATCTCGGACCTGCACGCCTGAAAGCGACATTGCAGGTGCCATTGCTGGGGGAGTTGACGAAATGGGTTGGTTGGCCGACGAGACGGGGCTGGAAAAATGCGCGGCGAATTACACGCCGCTGACGCCGCTCTCCTTCCTGAAACGCGCGGCGGACATCCATGCGAACCGCACCGCCGTGGTGTGGAAATCGACCCGCCTGACCTATGCCGATTACGCCGCCGAAGTCTCGCGCATGGCCTCTGCCCTCGCCCGCCACGGCATCACCCCGGGCGATGTGGTGGCAACGCTCATCCCCAACATCCCCCAGCAGGCGGTCGCCCATTTCGGCGTCCCTGCGGCGGGGGCGATCCTGAACACCATCAACACCCGCCTCGACGCCGATACCGTGGCCTATATCTTCGGCCATGCGGGGGCAAAGATCGTCCTCTGCGACACCGCCTTCCTCCCGCTTGCGGAAGAGGCGATCAAGCGCATGGACACCGGCCCCGCCCCGCAAATCGTCGAGGTGGTGGACCACGGCTTCACCGCCACCGGCCATTACCTGACCTATGACGCGCTTCTGGCGCAGGGCGACCCCGCCGCGGCATGGGTGATGCCCGAGGACGAATGGGAATCCATCGCCATCAACTACACCTCCGGCACCACGGGCCGGCCCAAGGGCGTGGTCTACCACCATCGCGGGGCTTACCTCTCGGCCACCGCCAACATCCTGTCGTGGCGCATGGTGCTGCACCCCGTCTACCTGACCATCGTGCCCTTGTTCCACTGCAACGGCTGGACCCATACGTGGATGACCCCGATCCTTGCCGGAACGCTCGTCTGCTGCCGCGACATCACGGCGAAAGCGATCTATGACGCCATCGCCGACGAAGGCGTCACCCATTTCGGCGGCGCGCCCATCGTGCTCAACACCATCATCAACGCCCCCGACAGCGACCGCCGCCCCTTCGACCACATCGTCGAGGTCTTCACCGCAGGCGCCCCCCCGCCCGCCGCCACCCTCGCCGCCTTCGAGCCGCTCGGCTTCAATGTGACCCAAGTCTACGGCCTCACGGAAACCTACGGTCCCGCCACCGAATGCACATGGCGCGACGAATGGAACGGCGCGACCAAGGACGAGCGCGCCGCCTACAAGGCCCGAACGGGTGTGGCCATGCCCATGCTCGAAGGGGCCGAGGTGCATGATACCCAAGGCCGCCCCGTTCCCCGCGACGGCCAGCACCTTGGCGAAATCGCCATGCGCGGCAACATGGTGATGAAGGGCTATTACAAGAACCCCAAAGCCACCGCCGAGGCGTTCAAGGGCGGCTGGTTCCGCTCCGGCGACATCGCCTTCCAGCACCCGGACGGCTACATCAAGATCACCGACCGCGCCAAGGACATCATCATCTCGGGCGGCGAGAACGTCAGCTCGGTCGAGGTCGAGGGCGCATTGATGCACCACCCCGCCGTCAGCCTTTGCGCCGTGGTCGCAAAGCCAGACGAGAAATGGGGCGAGGTGCCTTGCGCCTTCGTCGAGTTGAAAGCCGGCGCCACCGCGACCGAAGCCGAACTCATCGCCCATTGCCGCAGCCGCCTCGCAGGGTTCAAGACACCCAAACACGTGGTCTTTGCCGACCTGCCCAAGACATCGACGGGCAAGATCCAGAAATTCGAACTCCGCGCCGTGGCGAAGCTGATGGATTCCGCCTGACGCCAAACCTGCAATCCCGCCTGCGGGAAAGGTCGTGTAATGAGTGCTTCCTTGTGGCGACGTCTGCGCTGCGCTATCGTTTCAACACACGTAAATGACGCCTCCGGCCAACCACCCCGCATGACCGCGCTCAAGAAATACCAGAGGCTGGAAAGCCCCGGCCTCTGGCGCGATACGCCCGATGCGCAGCGGCGCGAGGTGATCGTCGCTTTCCGCGATGCGACCCTCGTGCTCACCGATCCGCGCACCGAACGGCCCATCACCCATTGGTCGCTCCCCGCGCTGATCCGGCTCAATCCCGGCACCCACCCCGCCCTCTACGCCCCCGGTCCCGACGCCGACGAAACGCTCGAGGTCGAGGATGCCGACATGATCGGCGCGCTCGAAACCGTGCTCGCCGTGGTGCGCCGCCGCACGGCCCGCCCGGGGCGGTTGCGCGGCTCGCTCATCGCGGGGCTGACGCTGGCGATCCTCGGCGTGGGCGTGGTCTTCGTGCCGGACGCGCTGTTGCGCCATACGGCGGGGATGCTGCCCTTTGCCACCCGCGCGGCCATCGGTCAGGCGGCGCTGTCCGATGTGATCCGCCTGACGGGGAAACCCTGCTCCTCGCCGCTTGGCGACCGCGCGCTCTCGCTTCTGTCCGAGCGGCTTTTCGGCGGGGCGGGGCCGACGCTTCTGGTGATGCGTCAGGGCGTGACGGGGGCGACCCACCTGCCCGGCAACCTGATCCTGCTCTCGGCCGAAACGCTCAAGGTGCCGCTGCCCGAAGCACTGGCAGGCTACGCCCTTGCCGAAACCACCGCCGCCGCGGGGGCCGACCCGATCCTTCCGGTCCTCGGCCATGCGGGCCTGCCCGCCACCGTCCGCCTGCTGACCACCGGAACCCTGCCGCAATCCGCGATGCAGGGCTATGGCGAGGTGCTGCTGAAAGCCGCCCCCGCCGCCCTCCCGCCCGAAACCTTGCTTGCGGCCTTCGAGAAAGCCGCCGTCTCCTCGGCCCCCTACGCCTATGCGCTGGACCCTTCGGGCGAAACCACCCTCTCGCTGATCGAGGCCGACCCCTATCGCGGCGGCAGCCCCCGCGCGCTTCTGAACGCCGCCGACTGGGACAGCCTGCGCACCATCTGCGACGGGGCATGAAAAAGCCCCCTGTCCGCACAGGGGGCCTTCCACACCTTTACCCGTTTCTGCTCGACGGTAACTACCTCACGAAAGCATCGGCAAAACCTGCGGCCCGCACCGCCGCCAGCGCGGCATAGACATCGTCCGGCGATCCGAACGGCCCCGCCATCACCACGGCCAGCCCCCGCGCCCGCGCCCGCGCCACGGGAAGGCCCGCCGCCGCAAGCCGCGCCGCCGCACCCTCGGCATTGGCGGGCACGCCGAAACTGCCCACCTGCACATAGCGGGCGCCAAGCGCCGAGGGTTCGGATTTGGACGAAACGGTGAAACTGCCCCCGCTCTCGGCATAGCCGCCCGTCATCACAGCCGTTGCCGCCGCCCGACGCCCGCGCGGGGTGTCACCCACCAGCCTTGCCGGAACCTTGCGCGTCCAGACCTGATCCTGCGCCGCTTGTCCCCGCGCCGTGCCGACGCCGCGCAACGGGTTCAGACGGTCATCCTTCCATGCGGGCACATAACCCGCAGGAGCGGCCACGGAAGCCGAAGCCACCCGCACCTCGCGCCCGCCCGACCGCACCGCCGAAGGCTGCCCCAAGGGGGCCGGGGCGGCACGCAATGGCGCATCCGCAGGTCCCTCCTCGAAGGCCGCGCCCACACCCGCCGCAGCGAATGTCGGCGACCGCAAGCCGCGCAACTGCCCGTCGCCCGGCGCGCACACCAGCACCGTCCCGCCATTCGTCAAAGGCAACCGCTTCAGGCTGGGGGCCGAGGCAGGGCAGGTCACGCCCCCCGCCGAGGCCGCAACCGAAGCCCCCGGTTTCACCGTCACCATCAGCGGCGAAGGGG
Source organism: Paracoccaceae bacterium (assembly GCA_027489375.1). GTDB lineage: Bacteria > Pseudomonadota > Alphaproteobacteria > Rhodobacterales > Rhodobacteraceae > Paragemmobacter. Next base: position 211,425 of record JAIXZW010000007.1, read on the forward strand.
CCGCCGCAGCGACCACGGGCGCAGCCGGCGGCAAAGTCGGGATCGCCCGCCCCACCCGCGCAGGCGGCGGCACATAGCTCGCTTCGGGAACCGCCCCTGCGGTCCGCATCACCGGCTGTTGCGCGGGCATCTGGCGCGGTGCAGGCTCCGGCGCGGCCTGCGCGACCGCCACCGCCCCCTTGCCGCCAAAGGTCGGCGGATAGCCGCACAGCACCTTGCGGTTCGATCCGACGCGGGGCACCCACGAGACGTTCCCGCCCACTCCCGCACGCAGGAAGACACAGCCACGGCTGTCGATATATTGCATGCCCTTGTAGCCCGCAGGCGGCAATTCCTTCGGCCCGCCGATCTGCGCGATGGTCTGCGCCTCGGCAAAGGACAATCCGACAAAGGCCGCCAAAAGGGCAGCCGCCAGCAATCTGATACTCATGACTACCCCCAAGTAGCGTGGGAGCAATCATGCGATAGTGTCACGCCCGAGTAAAGCGAAACGTGGCTTATTTTGTGCCGAACATGCGGTCGCCCGCATCCCCTAGTCCCGGCACGATATAACCGTGGTCGTTCAGGTGGCTGTCGACCGAGGCTGTCACGATGGGAACGTCGGGATGCGCCTCCTTCATCCGCTTGATCCCTTCGGGTGCGGCAAGCAGGCACAGGAAGCGGATGTTTTTCGCCCCCTTCGACTTGATCAGGTCGATGGCCGCCGCACTGGAATTCCCCGTGGCCAGCATGGGATCGACCACGATCACCACCCGATCCTCAAGCTGTTCGGGCAGCTTGCAATAGTATTGCACGGGTTGCAGCGTCTCGGGATCGCGGTAAAGCCCCACGAACCCCACCCGCGCCGCGGGGATCAATTCGAGAATCCCGTCCAGAAGGCCATTCCCCGCCCGCAGGATCGACACCAGCGCAAGCTTCTTGCCGTCGATGGTCGGCGCATCCATCGGCTCGAGCGGCGTCTCGATCCGCTTCGTCGTCATCGGCAGACCCCGCGTCACCTCATAGGCAAGCAGCAGGCTGATTTCGCGCAGCAACTGCCGGAAGGACGCGGTCGACGTGTCCTTCTCCCGCATCAGGGTCAGCTTGTGCTGCACCAGCGGGTGCGAAACGACGGTCAGATGGTCCAGCATGGACGCCCCCTCAGAGCTTTTTCAAAATCCTCTCGCGGGTATCGGCGTCACAAAAGGCCGCGTCAAGCGAGGCCCGCGCAATCCCCGCAAAAACCCCCTCGTCCCAGTCGAAAGCGCGGTTCAGCATCTCGTATTCCCGCGCCATCGTCGTGTGGAAGAACGGCGGATCGTCGGTCGAGATCGTGACCTTCACCCCCCGCTCGTAAAGCTGCCCGATGGGATGCTGCCGCCAGCCCTTGTAGATGCCCAGCGCGATGTTCGACCCCGGACAGACCTCCAGCACCACGCCGCTCTCGGCCAGCTCGTCCACCAGCGCCAGATCCTCGATCGCCCTGACCCCATGCCCGATACGCTCGACACCCAAATCCCGCACTGCATCGCGGACCGAGTCAGGCCCGCCCCATTCCCCCGCATGGGCCGTCAGCCGCAACCCCGCCTCGCGCGCGCAGTCGAAGGACCACAGGAAATCCTTGGGTTTGCCGATCTTCTCATCCCCGGCGATGCCGAAACCCACGATGAAATCCCCCGCCGTCTCGGCCGCGCACAGCGCCGTCTCGCGCGCCTTGTCGGGGCCGAAATGCCGGATGCAGGTGATGATCCCGCGCAGGGTGACGCCCATCGTCGCCTCTGCCTTCTCGCCCGCTTCGCGGATCGCGTGCAGATACTCCCGCCACGCCCCCACATCCCGCCCGCCGCAGAAATCGGGCGACAGGAAGGTTTCGGAATAGACCACGCCACTTGCAGCGCTTTCCTCAAGCACGGCGAGCGTCAGACGGTAATAGTCCTCGGGCTTCACAAGCACGCTCGTCGCCGCCTCGTAGACCTTCAGGAAATCCCAGAAGTCCTTGTATTTGTAATCGCCCTTCGCATCGAAGATGCCGCCGATGTCGACCTTCTTCTCCTTGGCCAATCCGGCGATGAAGGCGGGCGGCGCCGCCCCTTCCAGATGCAGGTGCAATTCCACTTTGGGCAATGCGGCAACGCTCACAGGAAACTCCTCCCCTTTTCAAGCCGCAGCCCCAGATGGGCCGCGACGCTCGCCCCCACATCGACGAAATCGCAAAGCCCGCCGTTTTGGCCGATGCTGCCCGCCCCCGCACCCCAGCAGACGACCGGAACCCGCTCGCGCGTATGCTCCGTCCCGCGCCATGTCGGATCATTGCCGTGATCGGCGGTAAAGATCGCCAGATCCCCCGCCCGCAACCGCGCCAGAAACCCGCCCACCCGCGCATCGAACCATTCAAGCTGCCGCGCATAGCCCGACACATCGCGCCGATGCCCGAAATTCGTATCGAACTCGACAAAGTTGGCAAAGGTCAAGGAACCCTCCTCCGCACCCTCGGCCAAAGCCTCCAGATGTTGGAAAAGGGCTGCATCGTCCTTTCCCTTCCACAGCGTCCCGATCCCGCGATGGCTGAAGATATCGCCGATCTTGCCCACCGCATGGGTCGCCCGCCCCGCCCCCGCCACCACGTCAAGCAGCGTCGGCGCGGGCGGCGCGATGGCGAAATCGCGCCGGTTCCCCGTGCGCTTGAACGCCCCCTCGACACCCACGAAAGGCCGCGCAATCGCCCGCCCGACCTTCATCGCATGCAGGCGCGGCGCGATATCGGCGCAAAGCTTCACCAGACGCTCCAGCCCGAACACCTCTTCATGCGCCGCAATCTGGAACACCGAATCCGCGCTGGTGTAACAGATCGGCCAGCCCGTCCGCAGATGCTGCGCGCCGAAACGGTCGATGATCTCGGTCCCCGAGGCGTGGCAGTTCCCAAGGATCCCGCTTACCCCCGCCAGACGGCAAACCTCGTCCACCAGTTCTTTCGGAAAGGCCGGAACCGTGTTCGGGAAATAGGTCCAGTCCCACGGCACCGGCACCCCCGCCAGTTCCCAATGGCCCGAAGGCGTGTCCTTGCCCCGCGACACCTCGGTCGCAGCCCCCCAACGCCCCTTCGGCACCGGCTCCAGCCGCGGCGCCGCCTGACCCGAGGCCAGCCGCACCGCCGCCCCCAGCCCCAGCGCATCGAGGTTCGGCAGGCACAGCGGCCCCGACCGCCCCTCCTCCGCCCGCCCCGCCGCGCATTCGGCGGCGATATGGCCCAGCGTATTGGCCCCCTCGTCGCCAAAGGCCGCCGCATCCGGCGCGCCGCCGCAGCCGACGCTGTCCATCACCACCAGAAATGCCCGCATCACTGCACCCGCTTCATCACCAAGGGCGGTTCCTCCGGCTCCGAGGTGCCGATCCGGTAGGCCGCCTTCACCGCCGCCACCGCCCGCTCCGCCGCCGCCTGATCCGCCGCATGCACCATGCAAAGCGGCACGCCCTGCATCACGCTCTCGCCCAATCCGGCAAGGTCCGACAACCCGACCGAAGGGTTCACCCGATCCCCCTCGCGCAGGCGCCCGCCGCCCAGATGGACCACCGCTTCGCCCAGCGCCCGCCCGTCGATGCCCACGACGAAACCGTCGCTGTCACTCTCCACTTCGATCACCACGGGGGCCGAGGGCAACCTGTCCGGCCAACGGTCGACGAAATCCACAGGTCCGCCCTGCGCCGCGACCATGCGCCCGAAATACTCCGCCGCCTGCCCGCTTTCCAGGGCATCGACGATCCGCCCCGCGCCATCCTCGGCATCCGCCGCCAATCCGCCCAGCGCCAGCGCCTCGCCGCCCAAAGCGGCGGTCAGGTCCCAAAGCGCCGCGTTGATGCTGGTCCCCGTCAACGTCTCCATCACCTCGATCACCTCAAGCGCATTGCCCGCCGCCGTGGCAAGCGGCTGGCTCATGTCGGTGATGAGGGCACTCGTCATGCACCCTGCCCCCTGCGCCGCGCTGACCAGCGCCCGCGCAAGCGCTTCGGCCTTCTCCATCGTAGCCATGAACGCGCCCGAGCCGCATTTGACATCCAGCACCAGCGCCTCCAGCCCCGCCGACAGCTTCTTCGACAGGATCGAGGCGGTGATCAGGTCGATGCTTTCGACGGTCGAGGTCACATCGCGGATCGCATAAAGCCGCTTGTCCGCAGGCGCGATCTCGGCGCTCGCCGCCACGATGGCGCAACGCACCTGCCCCATCTGCGCGCGCAACTGCGCCTCGGTCAGCCCGACGCGGAAACCGGGGATGGATTCCAGCTTGTCCAGCGTCCCCCCCGTATGCCCGAGCCCCCGCCCCGAAATCATCGGAACATAAGCCCCACAAGCCGCCAAGGCAGGAGCGAGAAGCAAGGACACGCAATCCCCGATCCCGCCCGTGGAATGCTTGTCCACCACCGGACCGTTCAGGTCCCAATGCAAGACCTTGCCCGAATCCCGCATCCCCGTGGTCAGCGCAACGCGGCCCTCCTCGCCCAAGCCCTGCAACAGCACCGCCATCGCAAAGGCTCCGGCCTGCGCATCGGTCACGGTGCCATCGGCCAATCCGGCGGCGAACCAGCGCAATTCCCCCGCCGATGGCTGCCCCCCGTCCCGCAACAGCTTGATGATGCCGCGCGCGTCCACCTTACGCCCGGTCCATATGCGCGGCGGTAAAGACCCCCGGCAGCAGGTCCGCCACGGTCATCACCTTCTGCACACCATCCGTGGTGCAAAGCCGCACCTTCACATCCTGCGCCGCGAATTCCGCGATCTTCTGGCGGCACCCGCCACAGGGCGGCACAGGTTCGGGACTGTCCGCGATCACGCAAACTTCCGCGATCCGCGTCTCGCCCGCCGCGATCATCGCGGCAATCGCCCCCGCTTCGGCGCAGGTGCCTTCGGGATAGGCCACGTTCTCGACGTTGCAGCCCACATAGACCGCCCCGTGCACCCCCCGTATCGCCGCCCCCCCCTTGAACCGCGAATAGGGCGCATAGGCCCGCTCCCGAACTTCCGTGGCAGCTTGCAACAGCATCTTCATGGTCCTTCCCGCAATTTCCCTCAATCTGCGACCGCTGCCCCGCTTATGCAAGGCGCACGACGCGTGACCCAAAAGGGGGGCCTTCCGCCCCCCTCGCCGCAAGCGGCTCACCCCCCGAGGATATTTGGGAACAGATGAAGCAAGGGAACACCCTTACCGCCTTTCATCTGTTCGGAAATATCCTCGGGGGGAAGGGGCGCGGCACGCGCCCCGCGGGGGGCAGACAGCCCCCCGTCCAACGGTGTCACAGACGCGACGTCGCCGGATTTCCCGGCAAGGTCACTTCCAGAAGTTCCAGATCCGCCGAAGGCTGCGCGTAGCGCGTGGCCATCCCCGGCGGGATCACGAAGGCATCGCCCGCCGACAGGGCGAACGGCTCCTTGCCCTCACCCTCAAGCACCATCGTCCCGCCCATGACGAAGGTGAAGAGGATATCCCCCCCGTGCTTGGTCCAGACCGTCTCGCCCCCGTCGGGCCGCGCCACCATGACCGAGGCGACACCCTTCGTATTCGCGTCGATCGTCGTGTCCCGCGCGACGAAGCCCGGCAGGCGGAAGGGTTTGAACTCCCCCTTCGCCCCGACGTTGTAGACGAACCTCTGCCCTTGCCATTCCCGCTCGGGCCGCAGATGCGGGGTGGGCAGGGTCATGTCGTGGTCGATCTCGGTGATATGCTCGGCCGGAACCCCGATCTCGATCACCTCGATCCCGTCGCTCGCATGCAGCACGCGGTGGCGGATTTCGGGCGGCTGGATGAAGCAATCCCCCGCCGTCAGCCGGATCGGCGCGCCCTGATCCTCGTAGACCACATCGACCCAGCCGTTGATGCAGAAGATGAGCTGGAACCCCACCTTGTGGAAATGCACCATATCCGGCACCGGCCCGCCATCGGGGATGCGGATGTGGCTTGCGATCATCGCCCCGCCCAGGCGCGAGGGGACGAGGTCGCGATATTGCATCCCCGCCCGCCCGATCACCCAGGGCGCCTGATCCGCCAGCCGCCGCACGACGAAGGCATGTTCCGTCGCGGGCAGCACCACCGGCGGGTTCGCCTCGTCGATCTCGACCCGCGTGCCGTTCGGGGCCACCAGCACCCGCGCGCCATCTGCGAAACTGTCGGGATCGTCGGTCAGGATGCGGATCGTCCCCGCAGGCTCCGCCGCGCCCTTCTGGATGCGGATGCGCAACCCGTGCCCCGACAGCACCGCCACCTCGGGGTTGTCGGCGGGGTAGATCATATCCAGCCGGAAGCCGAGCGTCTTGGTATAGAACGGCAGGTCATCCCGCAGCTCTTGCGTCGGCAGGCGGATTTCGGCACGGGTTTCGGTCTTTTTTTCCAGCATGGCGCACCTCGGATTTGCGGGCCAAGATGATGCGGCAGAAGGGGGATTTGCAAGCCACCCCGAAAACTCTTATTCGGGAAGCGGGACTTGACGCGCAAATCCGCGCGCCCGAAACTCGTTTAACGTTAAACAAAATTCAGACGAGGCAGCGATGGACGACGGAAAGCCGACAAACGCACGGCAGGCGGCGCTGGATTACCACGAATTCCCCAAGCCCGGAAAACTGGAAATCCGCGCCACGAAGCCGCTTGCCAACGGTCGTGACCTGTCCCGCGCCTATTCTCCCGGCGTCGCCGAAGCCTGCCTCGAAATCAAGGCCGACCCCGCCACCGCCTCGCGCTACACCTCGCGCGGCAACCTCGTCGCGGTCGTGACCAACGGCACCGCGGTGCTGGGCCTTGGCAACATCGGCGCGCTGGCCTCGAAACCGGTGATGGAGGGGAAAGCCGTCCTCTTCAAGAAATTCGCCAATATCGACTGCTTCGACATCGAATTGAACGAACCCGACCCCGAGAAACTGGCCGATATCGTCTGCGCGCTCGAACCCACCTTCGGTGCGATCAACCTCGAAGACATCAAGGCGCCCGACTGCTTCATCGTCGAAAAACTCTGCCGCGAGCGGATGAACATCCCCGTTTTCCACGACGACCAGCACGGCACCGCCATCGTCGTCGGTGCCGCCGCCACGAACGCGCTGATCGTCGCGGGCAAGAAGTTCGAGGATATCAAGGTCGTATCCACCGGCGGCGGGGCGGCGGGCATCGCCTGCCTCAACATGCTCCTGAAACTCGGCGTGAAGCGCGAGAATGTCTGGCTCTGCGACCTTGCCGGCCTCGTCTACGAAGGCCGCAACGAACAGATGACCGCGCAGAAAGAGGAATACGCCCAAGGCACCACCGCCCGCACGCTGGCAGAGGTGATCGAAGGCGCCGACCTCTTCCTCGGCCTCTCCGGCCCCGGCGTGCTGACGCCGGACATGGTCGCCAAGATGGCCCCGCGCCCGATCATCTTTGCCCTTGCCAACCCCACCCCCGAAATCCTGCCCGACGAGGTGCGCTCCGTCGCACCCGAAGCGATCATCGCCACGGGCCGGTCCGACTTTCCCAATCAGGTCAACAACGTCCTCTGCTTCCCCTTCATCTTCCGCGGCGCGCTCGACGTCGGCGCGACGGTCATCAACAAGCAGATGGAACTGGCCTGCATCGAGGGCATCGCGGCCCTTGCCCGCGCCACCACCAGCGCCGAAGCCGCCGCCGCCTATTCCGGTGAAAAGCTGTCCTTCGGGGCGGATTACCTCATCCCCAAACCCTTCGACCCGCGCCTGATCGGCGTGGTCGCCACCGCCGTGGCCCGCGCCGCGATGGAAACCGGCGTCGCCACCCGCCCCATCGCCGACCTCGAAGCCTACAAGCGCCAGCTCGACGGTTCGGTGTTCAAATCCGCCCTCATCATGCGCCCCGTATTCGAGGCGTCCAAGGTCAGCGCCCGCCGCATCGTCTTTGCCGAGGGCGAGGACGAGCGCGTCCTCCGCGCCGCCCATGCGATGATGGAGGAAACCAACGACGTTCCCATCCTCATCGGCCGCCCCGAAGTGGTCGAGATGCGCTGCGAACGCGCGGGCCTGCCCATCCGTCCCGGCGTCGATATCCACCTCGTGAACCCCGAAAACGACCCGCGCTACCGCGATTACTGGGGCACCTATCACGAACTCATGGCCCGCCGTGGCGTCACACCCGATATCGCCCGCGCCGTGATGCGCACCAACACCACCGCCATCGGCGCGATCATGGTCCATCGGGGCGAGGCCGACAGCATGATCTGCGGCACCTTCGGCCAATACCTATGGCACCTCGGCTATGTGCGGCAGGTCCTTGCCCGTGGCGGCTTGCATCCTGTGGGCGCGCTTTCGCTGATGATCCTTGAAGATGGCCCCCTGTTCGTGGCCGACACGCAGGTCCACCCCGAACCCACCCCGCAGCAGATCATGGAAACCGTGCTTGGTGCCGCCCGCCACGTCCGCCGCTTCGGGCTGGAACCGAAGATCGCGCTCTGCACGCAAAGCCAGTTCGGCAACATGGAAAACGCCGCCGCCCTGCGGATGCGCGCAGCACTCGAACTCCTCGACGCCCGCGAACCCGACTTCTGCTACGAGGGCGAGATGAACGTGGACTCCGCACTCGACCAGCAGTTGCGCGACCGCCTTTTGCCGCACAGCCGGATGGAGGGGGCGGCCAACGTCCTCGTCTTCGCATCGACCGATGCGGCGGCAGCCACGCGCAACATCCTCAAGATGAAAGCGAACGGGCTGGAGGTCGGCCCCATCCTGATGGGCATGGGAAACAAGGCCCATATCGTGACGCCCTCGATCACCGCTCGCGGGTTGCTGAACATCTCGGCGCTGGCCGGAACCCCCGTCACCCATTACGGCTGACGCATCCGCAGATTCGCGGACCGGAACGGGGCAAAGTTTGCAAACTTTGCCCCGTTTCGCTTCCAACCGCGAATAACCCCGCCCTTTGCAAAACTTTGCAGCCCGCCCCGCGCCATTTCTGCAAACATTTTGCCGCACCCCGCCCGCGCTTGCGGTAACAGCGTTGCGCGACCGCCCCCCGCGCGGGTAACAAACCGCAACTCGTGGAGGAGGGCATACCGTGGCATACCGTGACATCTACGCGAAGTGGAAGGCCGACCCCGAAGCCTACTGGCTCGACGCCGCAGGGGCCATCGACTGGGTGCAGCGTCCCGTCACCGCGCTGAACGACAGCCGCGCCCCGCTTTACGAATGGTTCACCGATGCCCGCGTCAACACCTGCTGGAATGCGGTGGACCGCCACGTCCTCGCCGGACGCGGCAAGCAAGCCGCCATCATCCACGACAGCCCCGTGACGGGGACGAAACACGTCATCACCTATGACGAACTGCTCGACCGCGTCTCGCGCCTTGCGGGGGCGTTGAAAGCGCGCGGCGTGGGCAAGGGCGACCGCGTCATCATCTACATGCCGATGGTGCCCGAAGCGCTTGAGGCCATGCTCGCCTGCGGCCGCATCGGCGCGATCCATTCGGTGGTCTTCGGCGGCTTCGCGGCCAACGAACTCGCCGTGCGCATCGACGATTGCAAACCCAAAGCCATCCTCGCCGCCTCCTGCGGGATCGAACCGAACCGCGTGGTGCATTACAAACCGCTGCTCGACGGCGCGATCGACCTTGCCACCCACAAACCCGACTTCTGCGTCATCCTGCAACGCGAGCAAGAGGTGGCAAAGCTGGTCGAAGGCCGCGACCTTGCGTGGCATAGCTTCCAATACGGCGTCGAACCCGCCGATTGCCTGCCGGTCGAGGGCAACCACCCCGCCTATATCCTCTACACCTCCGGCACCACCGGCGCGCCCAAGGGCGTGGTGCGCCCGACCGCGGGGCATCTCGTGGCGCTGGCATGGACCATGCGCGCGATCTACGACTGCGGCGTGGGCGATGTGTTCTGGGCGGCCTCCGACGTGGGCTGGGTCGTGGGCCACAGCTACATCTGCTACGCCCCCCTCATCGCCGGATGCACCACCATCGTGTATGAGGGCAAACCCGTCGGCACGCCCGATGCGGGCGCCTTCTGGCGCGTGATTTCGGAACACAGGGTCCGCGCGTTCTTCACCGCGCCCACCGCCCTCCGCGCCATCAAGCGCGACGACCCCGAGGGCAAGCTGGTCAAGGATTACGACCTCTCCCGCCTCAAGGCGCTCTACCTTGCGGGCGAACGCGCCGACCCCGACACGATCCACTGGGCGCAGCGCCACCTGAACGTCCCCGTGGTGGACCACTGGTGGCAGACCGAAACCGGCTATGCCATCGCGGCCAACCCCTTGGGCATCGAACACCTGCCCGTCAAGGTCGGCTCCCCCTCGGTCGCCATGCCCGGCTTCGACGTGCAGGTGCTGGACGAAGGCGGCCACCCCGTCCCCGCAGGCCAGCTTGGCGCCATCGCGATCAAACTGCCCCTGCCCCCCGGCACCCTGCCCACCCTCTGGAACGCCGAGGACCGGTTCCGTAAATCCTACCTCGACCACTTCCCCGGCTATTACGAAACCGGCGACGCGGGCTATGTGGACGAAGACGGCTACCTCTACATCATGGCCCGCACCGATGACGTGATCAACGTCGCAGGCCACCGCCTTTCGACCGGCGCGATGGAGGAAGTGCTCGCCAACCACAAGGATGTCGCCGAATGCGCCGTGATCGGCGTGGCCGATGCGCTGAAAGGGCAATCCCCCCTCGGCTTCCTCTGCCTGAACAAGGGCTGCACCACCCCGCATGACCAGATCATCCGCGACTGCGTGCAACTGATGCGCGACAAGATCGGCCCCGTGGCCGATTTCAAACGCGCCGTGGTGATCGACCGCCTGCCCAAAACCCGCTCGGGCAAGATCCTGCGCGGCACGATGGTCAAGCTCGCCGATGGCGAGGCGTTCAAGATGCCCGCCACCATCGACGACCCCGCCATCCTCGACGAAATCCGCACCGCGCTGCAATCCATCGGTCTGGCCAAGGGCTGAACCGCCCCCCCCTTCCCCGACCGGCGCCGCCGGAAGGGGGGGAGGCGGGCGGCAAAAGGACGGGCGAGGCGGCGCAAGACCCCCCCCGTCCCTTGCCCCGCCCCTTTCCCCGCCCCAACCGCATCTGGACCGCATCCGCGCCAGCGCGTAACGTCTGCCCATGACCACCGCGCCGCAGTCACCACCCCCCTGCCCTTGGGCCGCCGCCGCCGACCTCATCGGCGACGGCGCTTCGCTGCGCTCCATCCTCGCGCTGGCGGGTTCCGAAACCGGCCCCCGCATCCTCGCGCAGATGGAAGCCGATCTGGTCGTGACCGGCCACGGCCTGCAATCGGCCGTGACAGCCCGCGACTTCGCGGCAATCCGCGCCCAGAGCCACGTGCTCATCTCCATCGTCGGCACCATCGGCGCGATGGGCCTGCACGCCGCCGCCTGCCGCCTGAACGAAGCCGCCCATGCCGCCGACACGGGCAGCGTCGCCGCGCTGGTCCCGCCGCTTCTGGCCGATACCGCACGTCTGGTCGACGCCATCCGCGCCATCGGTGCCGCCCGATGACCGCCCCGCTCCTGCTGATCGAGGATACGCCCTCGCTGCAAATGGTCTACCGCTCGGTCCTCACCTCGGCGGGCCATGCCGTCCGCGTGGCAAGCAACGCCGCCGACGGGCTGGCGGCCTTCGTCGACGCCACCCCCTCCGTCATCCTGCTCGACCTCATGTTGCCCGACCGCGACGGGCTCGACCTCATGGCCGACATGCTCGCGCAACGACCCGATGTCCCCGTCATCGTGATCACCGCCAACGGTTCGATCAACAAGGCGGTCGAGGCGATGCGGGCCGGAGCGCATGACTTCCTCGTGAAACCCTTCGACGAAACCCGCTTCCTCGGCGCGGTCGAGAATGCGCTGACGGGGCACAGCGCGGCATCGCCGCGCAAGCACGCACCGGCGCCCCGCCAGCGTCCCGCCACCACCGTCGCCCCCGCCTCCGACGCCTTCATCGGCTCGTCCGAGCCGATGGCCCGCATCCATGCCAAGATCCGCTCCGTCGCCCGTTCGATGGCGACCGTGTTCATCACCGGCGAAAGCGGCACGGGCAAGGAACTCTGCGCCCTCGCCGTCCATGACAATTCCGCCCGCGCCTCCGGCCCCTTCATCGCGCTGAACTGCGGTGCGATCCCGCAGGACCTGCTGGAATCCGAAGTCTTCGGCCATGTGAAGGGCAGCTTCACCGGCGCGATCTCCGACAAACCGGGTGCCGCGGCGGCGGCGGATGGCGGCACGCTCTTTCTGGACGAAATCTGCGAGATGGCCCCGGCGCTGCAGACGAAACTTCTGCGCTTCCTGCAAACCTCCACCGTCCAGCCCGTGGGGGCGACGCGCCCGCGCAAGGTCAACGTCCGCATCGTCTGCGCCACGAACAAGGACCCGCTCGAAGCCGTCCGCTCCGGCCAGTTCCGCGAGGACCTCTACTACCGGCTCTTCGTGGTGCCGATCCACATGCCCCCCCTGCGCGAGCGGGGCGAGGATGTGCTCGAAATCGCCCGCGCCGCGCTCCACCGCTTCTCGAACGAGGAGGGACGCAACTTCACCGACCTCTCGCCCGAGGTGGAGGCGCTCTTCCGCACCCACCCCTGGCCCGGCAACGTGCGCCAGCTCCTCAACGTCATCCGCCATGTCGTGGTGCTGAACGACGGCGGCCTCGTCCTGCCCGAGATGCTGCCCGAAAGCCTCAGCACCGGTCGCCCCGCCCCCTCCCCGGGCGCAGCGCCCGAAGGCGGCGCACCCCCGACCGCCCGCACCGACCTCGACCGGCTGATCGGCCGCCCCCTGGCCGAGATCGAACGCCTTCTGATCGAAGCCACGCTCGACCGCTGCAACGGATCGGTCCCCAAGGCGGCACGGATGCTCGACCTCTCCCCCTCCACCCTCTACCGCAAGATCGAAGCCTGGCGGCAAGGCTGACCCAAGCCCCGCCCTCGCCGCGCCCCTGCCCGACCAAAGCACGGGGGGCCGTCTGCCCCCCGCCGCGCCAAGGCGCGCCCCCCGAGGATATTTGTGCAAGCGTGAAAGGGCAAAAGCGCCGCCGCCCCCCGCCTTCACACTGGCGCAAATATCCTCGGGGGGTGCGGGGGGCAGACGGCCCCCCGTGGACGGCCCGGCCAACGCAGCCCCGTCAGAACTTGCGCCCGCGCCGCATCACGCGAATTGCTCGTTGATCAGCCGCTCTTCCAGACCATGCCCCGGATCGAACAGGATGCGGTGGCGCACATCGGGTTCCGAACGGACCTCGACCGATCCCACCTCGCGCACCGATCCGCGGCTGTCGGCATCGGCCATGACGGGGCGTTTCTCGGCCTCGAGCACCTCGAAGCGCACGACCGCCGTCTTGGGCAGCAGCGCCCCGCGCCAGCGCCGCGGGCGGAAGGCCGACATGGCCGTAAGGGCCAGCACATCCGACCCGATGGGCAGGATCGGCCCGTGGGCGGAATAGTTATAGGCCGTCGATCCCGCAGGCGTCGCCACCAGCGCCCCGTCGCAGACCAGCTCCTCCATCCGCACCCGCCCGTCGACGCTGATCCGCAGCTTCGCCGCCTGTGGACCCGCCCGCAAAAGCGACACCTCGTTGATCGCCAGCGCCCGCGTCTCGGACCCGTCCACGCCCACAGCCGTCATCCGCAGCGGGTTGATCACCGTCTCCTCCGCCTCGGCCAGCCGGTCCGGCAGATCACCCGGCTGATAGGTGTTCATCAGGAAGCCCACCGTGCCGCAATTCATGCCATAGACCGGCAGCGCCAGCCGTTCGGTGTCATGCAGCGTCTGGAGCATGAAGCCATCGCCCCCCAGCGCCACCACGACATCGGCCACATCAAGCGACGCCTGCCCGTAACGCGCCGTCAGCACGCGCAGCGCCTCTTGCCCCGCCGCCGAATTGCTTGCCGTAAAGGCGATCCGCGCCATGCCCAGCCCCTGCCCCGCCCCTCGTGTTCCGTTCCGCCGGTTCCGCCCCACCTTGCGAAGTCGGCACCCGGAACTCAAGCCCCCACCGCCGCGGACGGCAGGGCGTTCCGATAGGCGGCAAGGTTTCCGATATGTCGCTTTATTTCGCAGCGGCCCTCATTGGAGTCGTTTTCTTGCCTTTCCGCAACGGCACCCTTGCTCTAGATAGGCCCCGAGCCCGCATTTCCAGCATTCCGCCCCGAAAGGAGCCTTCCATGAACGCCCCCCACCGCGACACCGGATTCTTCACCGAAAGCCTGACCACCCGCGACCCCGAGCTGTTCGGCGCGATCACGCAGGAACTCGGCCGCCAGCGGCACGAGATCGAACTCATCGCTTCGGAAAACATCGTCTCGCGCGCCGTGATGGAAGCCCAAGGCTCCGTCATGACCAACAAATACGCCGAAGGCTATCCGGGAAAGCGCTACTACGGCGGCTGCCAATATGTGGACATCGCGGAAAACCTCGCCATCGACCGCGCCTGCCAGCTGTTCAAATGCGCCTTCGCCAACGTGCAGCCGAACTCCGGCAGCCAGGCGAACCAGGGTGTGTTCCAGGCGCTCTTGCAGCCCGGTGACACCATCCTCGGCATGTCGCTCGACGCGGGCGGCCACCTCACCCACGGCGCGGCCCCGAACCAGTCGGGCAAGTGGTTCAAGGCCGTGCAATACGGCGTGCGCAAGCAGGACCTCGAACTGAACTACGATCAGGTCGCCGAACTCGCCGCCGAGCACAAGCCGAAGCTGATCATCGCGGGCGGCTCGGCCATTCCGCGCGTCATCGACTTCAAGAAGATGCGCGAAATCGCGGATTCGGTCGGCGCTTACCTGCTGGTCGACATGGCGCACTTCGCGGGTCTGGTCGCGGCGGGTCTTTACCCCTCGCCCTTCCCCCATGCCCATGTCGCCACCACCACCACGCACAAGACGCTGCGCGGCCCGCGCGGCGGCATGATCCTGACGGACGATGAAACCATCGCCAAAAAGGTCAACTCGGCCATCTTCCCCGGCATCCAGGGCGGCCCGCTGATGCATGTGATCGCCGCCAAGGCCGTGGCCTTCGGCGAGGCGCTGCGCCCCGAATTCGTCACCTACCAGAAGCAGGTCGTGGCCAACGCCAAGGCACTTGCCGACGAGCTGATGAAGGGCGGGCTCGACATCGTCACCGGCGGCACCGACACGCACCTGATGCTGGTGGACCTGCGCCCCAAGGGCGTGAAGGGCAACGCGACCGAGAAAGCCCTGGGCCGCGCCCACATCACCTGCAACAAGAACGGCATCCCCTTCGACACCGAAAAGCCGACGATCACCTCCGGAGTCCGCCTCGGCACCCCCGCAGGCACCACCCGCGGCTTCGGTGAGGCCGAGTTCCGCCAGATCGCGGCTTGGATCACCGAAGTCGTCGACGGCCTGGCGGCCAATGGCGAAGAGGGCAACGGCGATGTCGAAGCCAAGGTCAAGGCCGAGGTCGAGGCGCTCTGCAAGCAGTTCCCGATCTACCCGACGCTCTGATCGGCCCCGAAACGGACAGCAAAGGCGCGCCCGATGTGGCGCGCCTTTTTCTTTGCCCGTTCACCTTGGCACAAATACTCGATCCAACCTCAGCCCCCGTCGCTGCACCGACCACCCCTGCCGCCAAAATCCTTCGAAGGATTTTGCAAATTTCTTCGAAGAAATTTGCCGCAAACCCCTCTACCCTCCCGCCAAAGCGTCACGAGTCCCCATGCCCCGCCCCGACACCTCTCACGATACGACAAGCACCCTAGAACACCGCCTCGGCGCAAGTGCCCGCCGCGTCCTTCCCGAATTCGCGCTTTTCGTGCTGAAACAGGGCTGGGCCTGCCTCTTCGGCGGCCTCATGCTCGCCGCCATCCTTGCCACCAAACTCCTGTGGCAGCCCGACTGGCCGCTCCACCGCTACGACGCGCTCTTTCTCTTCGCGCTCATCACCCAAGCCCTCTTCCTCCGCTTCCGGCTCGAGACGTGGGAGGAGGCACGGGTCATCCTCCTCTTCCACCTCACGGGAACGGCGATGGAATGGTTCAAGGTCCACGCCGGATCATGGTCCTACCCCGAACCCGCGCTGTTCAAGCTGATGGGCGTGCCGCTCTTTTCGGGCTTCATGTATGCCGCCGTGGGCAGCTACATGGCCCGCGTGATCCGCATCTTCGACATGCGCTTCACCCCCTACCCGCCCTTCGCGCTGACCGTCCTGCTCGCCGCCGCGATCTACGCCAATTTCTTCGCCCACCACTTCCTGCCTGACATCCGCTTCGCCCTCTTCGCCGCGACCATCCTGCTTTTTGCCCGCACGCGCGTCTGGTTCCGCACGGGCCAGCACCACCGCTGGATGCCGCTTCCCCTTGCCGCGCTCCTGTCCAGCATCGCGCTCTGGGTGGCGGAAAACATCGGCACCGCCACGGGGACATGGCTCTACTCCGGCCAGATCGCGGGGCAGGCTGTCAGCTTCGCCAAGCTCGGCTCGTGGTATCTCCTGCTCTACGTCTCCTTCGTCACGGTCACGCTGGTCAGCCGTTCCGCGCTTGGCGATGCCGCCCCCGCCACTGGCACCCGCCGGACCGCCCCGCTATAAGCGCGCCATGCTCGCCCTGACCCGCCACCCCGCCGCCACCCCGACCGATGCCCCGCCGCTTGTGATCGCGCACGGGCTTTACGGCACGGGCCGCAACTGGGGCGTCATCGCCCGCCGTCTGGCCGACACCCGCGACGTCTATACCGTCGACATGCGCAACCACGGCGACAGCCCGCGTGCGGACACCCACAGCTACCCCGACCTCGCCGCCGATCTGGCCGAGGTTGCGCGCCACATCGGCACCCCCATCGACCTGTTGGGCCATTCGATGGGCGGCAAGGCCGCGATGCAACTCGCCCTCACCGAACCCGCGCTGCTGCGCCGCCTGATCGTCGCCGACATCGCCCCCGTGGCCTACAGCCACGACCAGACCCGCCACATCGACGCCATGCGCGCGCTTGACCTCGCCGACCTCTCCACGCGGGGCGAGGCTGACCGCCGCCTCTCGGCCCATGTCGAGGATGCGGGCCTGCGCGCCTTCTTCCTGCAATCGCTGGACCTCAAGGCCGAGGGCGGCCCCCGCTGGCGGCTCAACTTCGACACGCTGGCACGCGAGATGCCGAACATCGTCGGCTGGCCCGAAACCGAAGGGCGCTTCGACCGCCCCGCGCTCTTCCTGACGGGGTCCGAAAGCCACTACGTCAAACCCGAATACCGCGAGAAGATCAGGCACCTCTTCCCCAAGGCCCGCTTCGCCAAACTCCAGGGCGCGGGCCACTGGCTCCACGCCGACAAACCGCGCGAATTCGAGGAAACCTGCCGCGTCTTCCTCTCCGCGCCCGACAGCTGAAACGCAAAAGGGCGGGCAAAGCGCCCGCCCCCCGTTCCGCGAAAGCCTGCGCTTACTGCGGGCGCTTCATGCGCAGCAGCAGACCGTCCTTCAGGATGAAATGGTGATAGAGCGCCGCCACCACATGCACCGCGATCAGCCCGATCAGCACGGGCTTTGCCATCTCGTGCAATTCCGCGATCTCCTCGCTCGCCCCGAACCACGCGGCAAGACCGACCAGCGGTGCCACGATCAGGATGGCATAAAAGGCCCAATGCCCGACCTTCGCCGCCAGTCCCTGCATCCCCGCGCCTTCCTCCGGCACGCCACGCACCAGACGCAACCGCAGCCGCCACAGGACCAGCAGCAGGATCAGCACACCCCCGACGATATGGGCAATCGCGGCCCCCGTGTAACCCGACGCCCCGGCATCGACGCGCGCATCGAAACCGTCGCCGATCCCTTCGCCAAAGATCAGTTGCAGGATCACCAGCGCCGCGACGATCCAGTGAAGCCGGATTTGCAGCGCGCTGTAGCCAAGGGGTCTGACGGACATGGGAAGGCACCTTAAAGGGTTGAACGTTGCCCGCAACATGCGCCCTGCGCCCCGCCGATGTAAAGCCCGCCGAACCGCGCGGCGGGATCAGAAGAAGATGTCGTCCAACCCGTCGTCGCCCCCAGCCCCGCCCGCATGTTCCCCGCCCGCCCGTTCCGCGCCCTCCGTCGGCACCGGCGCGGGGGGGGCCACGCTTGCCAGCACCAGCGCCAGATCGCCGCCCGCCACGCGGTCATGCACATCGCGCTCGGATTGCATCGTGTAGCGGCCACGCAATACGGCAAGCCGCGCCTTGCCCTCGTCGTCCAGCGCACGGCGCGGCCCGAACATGGCCCGCCGCGCCGCCAGCGCCGCATCGAAAAGGGCCATCTCGCGCAGCAAAAGCTGGAAGCGCGTCAATTGCTGCGCCGCCTGACCAAGCCGCAGCGGCAGATGCCGCCCCGCCTCGTCGAACAGGCGCGACGCATCCGCCCGACCCTGTCCGATCTCGCCGATCACCGCCCCGAGCGCGGTGGATTCGTCGAAGAAATGCCGCAGCGTCGCATCCAGCTTCGCCACCGTATCCCCGCCCAGCGCATCGGCAAGGTCTGCCGTCCGCGCAAGCGCCTGCTGCAGATTGGCGACGATCGTGTCGCTTTCGTCGGTCAGCGTGCGCAGCCATTGCGCAAGCTCGCGCAAGGCCCGCCCCTCTTCGCCCAGCTTGGCGCAGATCAGCACGGCATTCAGCCCCGACAGGCGCACCTGATGACCAATCTGGCGCAGCGCCGCCTCGTGCTGGAAGATCGCCCAGAGCCGCAGCCGCAACTCCAGCGACCGTTCGCGCATCCCGTCCAGCCGCGCCCGCACGGCAAGGATGGCATCACGGAACCCCTCGACCCCGCCTTCGGCCTCGTCGGCACGGTCAAGATAGAAAGAGCGCGCCTGCGCCACGGTCTGCTCCGCCTCCGAGCGCACGGCTTCGGCGGCCTTGACGGAAACCCCGATCTCGCCCGCCGCAGCCTCCACCGCCGCCGCCGCCAGCCCCTTGGCAAGGTCGAGAAGCACCGGCTCCAGCGGCCCGCCACCCCGCGCCTGCGCCAGCACATCGCGCACCCGCTCCAGCCGCTGCCGCGTCGCATCCCCCGATTGCAGCGCGATCACCAACCGCGCCACCTCGGCGTCGATGCCCGCCATCCGTGCGCCCAGTTCCGCATTGGTCGCGGCAAGCCCGTCCTGACGCCGCAGCACCCCCTCCGCCACCCGCCCGAAGCGGGCGAGCGCCGGCAACACCCGCTGGCCGAGTTCGATGCGCAGCCCTTGCGTCTCTTCCTCCATCGCGGCCATGTCGTCGCCGATCACCGCCATCGCGCCGCGCACGTCGGCCAGAATGCCCTCGGCCTCGGCCGCCATTGCGGCCAGCCGTTCGATGAAGGCCGTGACCTGCGGGCGCGGCGGGTTCAGCCCGTTGCCCTGAATGCGTGCATTGATCGACACATTGGCGATGGTCCGCACCACGCGGTCAAGGTCGGCCACCTCGATCCGCACGCCGCGCACCGCAGACCGCAGCGCATCGCCCGCCTCCAGAAAGCCGGTGAAGCTGTCCTGCACATCGGCAAGATTGCCCTTCGTCCCGCCCACCAGCTTCAACAGCCGTGCGCCGTTCTGGGGGCCGAACACCACCCGCAGCCGGTCGAACTGCCCGCCCAGAAGCCGCAGCAGGTCGACCGAGCCGACAAGCTCGTCGCCCGCCGACAGAAAGCTCGCCTCGGTGCGGCGCAGCACTTCGGAAAGGACCTCATCGGGATTGGAAAAGCCCGCCACTCCGGCAAGGGCCACGCCCCCCATGCGCTGCGCCATGATCGTCATCCCGTCGCTCCCAACCGCTGCCTGCGGGCAAAGCCCATGATCGCCGCCGCAATCCGCTCCAGCGGAAGGGTCTGCACCGCGCTGCCCATCTCGACCGCCTCGCGCGGCATGCCGTAGACGACGCAGCTTGCCTCGTCCTGCGCGATGGTGGGAGCACCCATCGCCTTCATCTCGCCCATGCAGCGCGCGCCGTCGTCGCCCATGCCGGTCAGGATGATGCCCATCGCATTGGCCCCCGCCTGCACCGCCGCCGACCGGAACAGAACATCGACCGACGGGCGATGGCGGCTCACCTGCGCGCCGCCGACCACATGGGCGCGGTAGCTTTGGCCCACACGTCGCAGCATCAGATGGCTGTCCCCCTGCGCGATCACCACGTTTCCCTGCGTCAGCACGGCGCCCTCGCTCGCCTCCACGATGTTCACCGCGCAAAGCGAATTCAGGCGTTTGGCAAAGGCCGCGGTGAATCCCGGCGGCATGTGCTGCACGATGGCGATGGCGGGCGCATCGGGCGGCAGCATCTCGAGCAGCACCCGCAACGCCTCGGTCCCGCCGGTCGACGCGCCGATGCAGACGATCGGCTCGGTCTTCGGCACCGCCCGCCCGATCACCGGCGGCGGCAGGATCTCGTCCGCCGTCAGCTTCGGCCCGGGCGGGGCCATGCGCACCTGCGCGGGTCGCTGCGGCCTGCGGCCCAGACGGCTCTGCACCGCCGCATGGATCGCGTCGCAGATGCGCACCGTCGCCTCCTGCCGCGACATCTCGTCCTTCGGCGAGGGTTTGAGGATCACCTCCACCGCCCCCGCCTCCAGCGCCTCGAAGCTCTTTTCCGATCCGAATTCCGTATGGCTCGAACAGACCACCACCGGCATCGGCCGCTGCTCCATGATCCGCTTGAGGAACGTGATCCCGTCCATCCCCGGCAATTCGAGGTCGAGCAGGATCACATCCGGCAATTCCGCCTTCATCAGCCGAACGGCGGCAAAGGCATCTCCCGCCGCGCCCATGACACACAGCCCCGCATCGCCCTCCACGATCTTGCGCAGCATGGTGCGGGCCGATGTGGAATCGTCCACGATCAGCACCTTGATCTTCTGCTCTGCGCGGGGATTTGGACGCGGGGATGTCAACATGTCTCAGACCTTCTGGAAAATCGTCGGCCGCACCTGCTTCAGCCCATCCATGCGCACGACCATGCTTTCGGCATGGCCCACGACCAGATAGCCGCCCGGTGCGACATGGTTCGCAAGCCGCGCAACGACCCGCTCCTGATCCACCTGATCGAAATAGATCAGCACGTTGCGCAGGAAGATCAGATCGACATCGCGGTCGACCGGATAGGTCTCGTCCATCAGGTTCAGATGGCGGAAGCGCACATGCCGCCGCAACTCCGGCACCACCCGCACCTTGCCCGCCACGCTCGGATGGCGCGAGGACAGGAAGTACCGCTTCACCAGTTCCGGCGGCACGGTGGACAACTGGTCCGAGGAATAGACGGCCTCCGCCCCCCGCTCCAGCATCCGCTGGGAAATGTCCGTCCCCAGCACCGCAAAGTCAAAGGTCGTCCCCCGCCGCTGCGCCTCGGCGAGGACCATTGCCGAGGTATAGGCCTCCGCCCCTTCCGACGCGGCCGCGCTCCACAGCTTGAACCGCGGCTTGCGCCCCGCCTTCGGCCCCGACCGCGCCGCCGCAAGACGGTTGGGCAGGGCTTCGTTGGCAAGGAAATCGAAATGGTCGCTCTCGCGGAAGAAACTCGTCGTATTCGTCGTGATCAGGTCGATCACGATCCGCAACTCCTCTTCCATCCCCTGCCCGTCCAGAAGCTGGTGCAGATAGGCTTCGGTATCGGGCAGACCAAAGGCGATCACGCGCTTGCGCAAACGCTGTTCGATCATCACGACCTTGCTCTGCGGCAGGCTGATGCCGGTCAGGGACCGGATCAACTCGCGGAAGCGGTCACTGTAGTTGGTGCCGCCGGCTGACATCACATTCATCACACTCGTCCCACATCAGGCCGCAACCTGCATCTCCGACAGGTCGACCCGCTCGAACAACCGGTCAAGGTCGAGCACGCTCACCACGTCGCCCTTCAACCGCCCGATCCCTGCGATGGCACTGCCCGACCAGCGCAGCAGTTCCGCTTCGGCCAGGGGCCGGATCGACGGCTCGTCCAACTGCGTCACCTCGATCACGCGGTCGGTCTTGACCCCGATGATCGCACGGCCCCCCGCATGCGCCACCCAGACGACGAGGATGCGGGTCTGCCCCGTATCCTCGCCCGCCGGACGGCCGAGCAGGCGGCGCAGGTCGACCACGGGGATATTCGCCCCCCGAAGGTCGATGATCCCCAAAAGATACTCCGGCGCATTCGGCATCACCGCCACGGGCCGCAGGTCCAGAATCTCCTGAACACGGCTCACCTCCACCGCATAAAGCGCGGCATCGGCGATGAAGGTCACGACATCTCCCATCGCAGCGCCCCGGTCGTCGGGGGCGCCGCTGCCTTCCACGGGTCCGGCCATCACCGCCCCCTTACGCCGCGTCGCGGCGTTTGAAGTTGGCGTCGAAATCGTCGCCCTCTCCGTCAAGGTCGAAGTCGAAGCCGCCATCGCTCGAAAGCGGCTTGCGCGGTTTCGAAGGCTGCCGCGCCGCGACCGACGCCGCAGGCCGCATCCGCCCGTTGCCGATGATGACACCCGCAGCACCACCCTCTTCGATCTTGAAGAAGTCGACCGCCGCCGCCAGTGCATCCGACTGGCTCGCCAGTTCCGTGGCGCTGGACGACAGCTCTTCCGACGCGCTGGTGTTCTGCTGCGTCACCTTGTCAAGCTGCTGGATCGACATGGAAATCTGCGCCGACCCCGTCGCCAGTTCGCGGCTCGCCGCCGAAATCTCGGTCACAAGCGCGCTGGTCTTCTCGATATCCGGCACAAGGCCAAGCAGCATCTCGCCCGCGCTCGCCGCCGTCCGCACCGTGCTTGCCGACAGGGACGAGATTTCCGCAGCCGCCGTCTGGCTGCGCTCGGCCAGCTTGCGCACTTCGGCCGCCACCACCGCGAAACCGCGGCCATGCTCGCCCGCCCGCGCCGCTTCCACCGCGGCGTTCAGCGCCAGAAGGTCGGTCTGCCGCGCGATTTCCTGCACGATCATGATCCGGTCGGCGATGGTCTGCATCGCCTGCACCGCATCGGCCACGGCCTTGCCGCTGGTGCGCGCATCCTCGGCCGACTTCACCGCCATACGCTCGGTGATCTGGGCATTGTCCGCGCTTTGCTTGATGTTGGCCGACATCTCCTCGACCGAAGCCGAAGCCTCTTCCGTCGATGCCGCCTGCTCCGTCGCACCCTGCGAAAGCTGTTCCGAGGTCGCCGCCATCTGCGCCGAACCCGCCGCCACGTTGCGCACGGCCATCGTCACATTGCCCACGACCTCGCGCAGCTTCAGGATCATCTGGTTCACGGTGTCCTGCAACTGCGCGACCTCGTCATTGCCCTTGGTCGCCATCGTGCGCCGCAGGTCGCCCGAAGCCACCGCCGTTGCCAGTTCGATGCACTGGTTCATCCGGCCCGCGATCGACATGACGACCAGCGCCGCCGAAACCGTCCCGATGGCAAGCGAAGCGACCAGAAGCGAGATCAGAAGCACGCGGGCCGAAGCATAGTCCGCATTCATCTGCGCCACGGCGGCATTCGATTCCTCGTGCACCGCATTGCGCAGCGCCTCGATGGCGTCGTTGTTCGCCGTCTCGACCGCCAGCGCCTCGCTCAGCAGCAGGTCATTCGCTGCCGCCGTCTGCCCCGCCGCCTTCAGCTTCAGGACGCGGTCGGCCAGCGCGGCGTTCTTTTCATGCTCCACAAGATAGGCGTCGAGCAGCGGTGCCTGCTCGGCGGTCAGGTGGGCGCGCATGATCCCGACATCCTTGTCGACCTGCGCGTGATAGGTCTCGCGCTCGGCCAGCATCCGCGGCGCACGGCCCGCATCGGGCAGCGACGGTTCGACAAGGCTTTCGCGCAGGTTGATCTGCAACAGCAGTTCCTGCGTGATCAGGTCTTCGGCGGTCAGCATCCGCAGCACATCCGACTCCACCATTTCGGTGATCGAGTCATTCGCGGTCTTCAATTCATGCAGCGACATCACCGCAGACACACCGCTCAGCAGGAACACGACGCCAAAGATGGCCCCGAGTTTGGTTTTGATCGTCAATTTCATCGCACTGTCACCCTTCAATGGTATCGCTGACTGTCACGCCGCCGCCGCTTGCGCGGTCTGGGCCGAAAAGATTGCAGGAAGATCGGGCAGCAGCACGAAGCCATCCGCCCCCTTGTAAAGCCCGATCAGATACTCGGGCGGCCAGATGCTTGCCGTGTCGGGCAAGCGCTCCATCGCGCCCGTCTCGATGGTCGCGACCTCGTAGACCGCATCCGCCTGTATGGCGACCAGCGCAGGCTCCCCGTCGAGCGGGATTTCCAGCACGAGGATGCGGCTCCGCTCGTCCGCCTCGGCATCGGGAATGCCGAGCGCGATCTTCAGGTTCGCCAAAGGCACGACAGACCCGCGCACATTCACCACATGCGGCACGAAAGCCCCCGCGCCCGGCACCCGCGTCACGGGCAGCGGATCAAGGATCTCGCGCAGCAAATCGGCCGAAATCGCAAGCGTCTGGCTTCCCAGCGCAAGCGTCACCAAAGTGACCTGTTCCTTCTGTTGCAGCACCGCCAGTTTCATGCCGCCACCTCTGCAAATGCCATGCCCGCAAATCCGGCCGGACCCGTTCCGCGGCCCAATCCGATCAGATGGCCCACGTCGAGGATCAAGGCCACCGACCCGTCACCAAGGATCGTCGCCCCCGAAACCGCCCGCACACCCGCGTGCAGCTTCGACATCTGCTTGATCACCGTCTGGTTCGTGCCGACGATCCGGTCGACCACGATCCCCACGCGGTTCTCGCCCGTTGCGACGATGACCACATTCTGCTCAGCCCCCGGCTCGCCCGCGCAATCGAACAGCCCGCGCAGCCGCAGGAAGGGCACGAAGCGGCCGCGGATATCCAGAAAATCCCCCGTCCGCTTCGGCAGCGCCCGATCCGGCGGCAACGCCACGATCTCTTGCACCATCGCCATCGGCAGGGTGTATTTCTCGCCCGCCACCTCGACGAGCAGCCCTTCGATGATCGCCAGCGTCAGCGGCAGCCGCAGTGTCACACTCGTCCCCGACCCGAGCGTCGATTCGATCTCGATCGCCCCGCGCAGGCTTTCGATGGTGCGCCGCACCACATCCATGCCGACGCCTCGGCCCGAAAGCTCCGTCACCTCGGTCGCTGTCGAAAAACCCGGCTCGAAGACCAGCGCGAAGACCTGCGCCTCGGTCAGCACGGCATCGGGCGCGATGATCCCTTGCGCCACCGCCTTGGCGCGGATGCGCGCGGGGTCCATTCCCCGCCCGTCGTCGCGCACGCGGATCAGCACCTCGGCCCCCGCATGTTCGGCGGACAACTCGATCATCCCCGTCTGGGGCTTGCCGCTGGACTGCCGCTCCTCCGCCGTCTCCATCCCGTGGTCGATGGCGTTGCGCAGCACATGCACCAGCGGATCGGCCAGCTTTTCGATCACCGTCTTGTCAAGCTCGGTATCCTCGCCCTGCACGTTGAAGCTGACGGGCTTGCCCAGATTGTCCGACAGGCCCGAAATCAGCCGCCGGAAGCGCCCGACCAGCGACCGCATCGGCACCATCCGCATCGTCATCGTCGCATCGCGCAGCCCCGCCGCCAGCCGTGTGATCTGCTCGGCGGTGGACATCAGCGCCGGATCACGGCTCTGCCGCGCCAGTTCCGTCAGCCGCGCCTCGACGATCACCAACTCGCCTACCGCATCCATCAGCGCATCCAGCCGCTCCGCCGGAACGCGGATCGTCGCAGCCGCCGCAACCACCGCCGGACCCTCGGCCACAGCGGAAGCGACAGCCTGCAGCACGGACGCCGCCTGCACCGGCGTCGCCGCCACCTGTGCCAAAGGCCCGGCACCTGCGGGCGCGGCAACCGCCCCGCCCCCCGCCCCAGCCCCCGCCCCAGCCTCCTCGCCAGCCTCCTCGCCGGCCCCCTCGCCGAGTTCGAAGGCGAAGCCCTCCCCCTCGGGCAAGGCGCGGACCAGCTTCCATTCGGCATCGGTGAACAGGAACACGTCCTCCACCTGCGCCTCGGTCACGGCGGCGGGCAGGCGCATGCGCCAGACGATATGGCACTGGTCCGGTTCCAGCAGGTCAAGCGGCGGCACATCCGCCAGATCGGCCACGATCCCCTCGGCCCCCATCGCCCGCAATTCGGCCAGCACCACCTCGGGCCGCGCACCAAGGCCAAGTGCCTCGCCCAACAGGCGGAACTCCAGCAAAGCCGGCCCCGTCACCAAGGGCGTCACCAAGGGCGTCGCCACGGGCACCGCCGCCGCAGGCTCCGCCGTCCCTTCGGCCAAGGCACCAAGCCCCGCAAGGATCGCATCGCGCCGCCCCTCGGGATCGGCCACACCATCGACCAGCCCCGGAATCTCGTCCCGCGCCGCCAGCGCCAGCCGGATCAACTCGGCGCTCACCGGCACCTCGCCGCCGCGCACGCGGTCGAACAGCGTTTCGAAACGGTGGATGAACGCCGCAAGCTCGACAAAGCCGAACATCGCCCCGCTGCCCTTGACCGTATGCAGGTCGCGGAACACCTGATTGACCAGCCCCATATCCTGCGGCGCCGCCTTCAGATCAAGCAGCCCGCGCTCCAGACTGTCCAACAGATCGCGCAATTCCTCGCGGAACACGCCCGCCAATTCGTCATCTACCATTACCCGAGTACCTTCTTGATGACCGCCAGAAGCTTGTCCTGCGTAAAGGGCTTGAGCATCCAGCCCAGCGCCCCCGCCTCGCGCGCCTGCGCCTTGAGTCCCTCTTCCCCGTCCGTCGACAGCACGACGATGGGCACGCCCCGCCCCATCGGATGCGCCCGCAGCGCACGGATCATGCCCAGACCGTCAAGGTTCGGCATGTTCTGGTCGGTGATGATCGCATCGACGCCGCCGGCCGTGGCCTTGTCCAGACCGTCCTGCCCGTCGACAGCCTCGATCACGCGATAGCCCGCCTCTTGCAGCGTCATCGCGATCATCCGCCGGATCGACGGGCTGTCATCCACCGTCAGGATTGTCTTGGTCATCTCTGTCCCCCGTTGAAATCTTGCGCAGGCAAGGGCAGGCCCAGACGCGGCAGGGCCAGCGCCCGTGCCGCCTCGGCGACGGCGCAGCCTTCGGGCAGGGCCAGATGCAACCTGCGCCCTGTGCGGTCGGCCAGATGGCCCGCCGAAACGATCACCTGCAGAATTCCTGCATCGACCTGCGACACCCCGCCCAGATCGAGCGTCACGTCACCAAGGTCCAGCGCCCCGCACAGGTCGGCCGCCAGATCGCGTGCATCCGCCTGCCGCAGAATGCCGGTCTTCGCGATGGTCTTCATTGCAAAACATGCCCCCGCCTAAATCGTCGCGCACGAACCGCGCCGGTAAGGCAGGGCTGCGACATCTGCTCAAACGGCGCGTTTCGTCAGGCTGTTAGGGGCAAAAGCGCATTAACAAATAAAAATGCCGCCCCCCGAAGGGCGCGGCAATCGCAGGACAGGCAGGGACCGGCAAGCGGTGCGGTCCCTGCCATGAAACCCCAAGCGCGGAATCTGCGCTTCGGATCAAAGCTCTTACTGCGAGCCGACGAGCGAGTTCACAAGGTTCGAACCGACCTCGGTCGCCGTGCCCATCTGGCCCGAGATCGTCGCCGTCATAGCGCCCGAACCCAGGGCACCGATGGCGGTGGTGCCGATGTTGCCAACCGTGGTGTTCACGTCGGCGAGGGCCAGGTTGACCGAACCGTCGATGTAGCCCGAGTTGACCGAGATGTTCTGCATCGCGACCGGGTTCATGATGGCGCCGTACTGCTCAGCCGACATGCCGGCCGAGGTGCTCAGACCTTCCGAGGTCGACGAAGCCTTGGCCAGCAGGCCCGAAGCGTCGAAGGTCGCGGTCATGTTGCCCGACTGCAGAGCGCCGATGGCGGTCGTCGACAGGTTGCCGAGTTCCAGCGTCAGCGGGTTCAGCACGTTGAGCAGCGAAGCCGGAACGTCCGAACCGTAAACGCTCGAGTTCACCTGGCTGTAAGAGCCGAAGCCGTTCGGCCCAGCGAGCGAGTCGATGATGGTGGTGAAATCGCCCATGTTGCGGGTCGTGTCGATGTCGATGTAGCCGTCGACTTCGTTCAGGTTCTGCGCAACGTTCGACAGGCTCGCCGACAGGCTGTCAGCGTCCAGCAGGATATTGTCGAGCAGCGAGGACGAGGTTTCCTGGGCGAAAGCCGAACCGCCAAAGGCGACTGCGGCCACGAAGGCGGTGGTGGAAAGAAACTTTTGCATCTGTTGTCTTCCTGTATCGCGCCCCTGCCCCCCGCAGGTCCGCTATTGTTATGGGGGCAATGGGGGCCCCATCCTGCCGGATCGCTCCGGCCTGATCGTGTCTTTCGCCTCACCCGCCCGAAGGGGAGAACATCACGCTCCCCTGCGGTAGCTGCGGTGCGACGAACATGTTCGTGGGCGGCTGCACGCGGATCACGCTCGGCATGGTCAGCGATGCAGGTTCCAGCGCCGGTGACGGGCGCGGTGTCGGCGTGGGAGCGGCCGCGACCGGCGCGCCCTGCGGTGCGGGCAGGGCCGAGGTCTTGCGCTGCGGCGCACCGGGCACCACGGGCGGTGCGGCCTTTTCCGCCTGCGCCGCATCCGCAGCCTCGCGGCCCGCCGCGGCGGCGATCTTCATCGCCTCCTGCACGACCACGGCCGCCACATCGCCCTCTTCGCCATCCAGCCCGCGCCGCGCCGCCTCTTGCAACAGCTTCAGCGCCAGATTGGCCATCTGGATCGCCTCTGCCGCCAGCTTCATGCGGTCCTCGGACAACTCGGCCTCCTGCGACTTCTTCGCCGTCTGGATCGCCTTGGTCGCGGTCTTGGCCGCTTCTTTGCCGATCAGCGACGCCTGCTCCCGCGGATCGCGTGGATTGTTGCCCCTGCCGTCCGGCGCGTCGCCCTGCGGCGCGGCACCCTCGGGCACGTCCTCTTGCGGCATCGCGCCCGGACCAAGCGGCTGCGGGTTCTGCGGCGGCAAGGCCTGCTGCACCGGCACGTTCAGATCGCCGCCACCCTGCGCCGACGCCTCGAGGAACGACGGGTCCGCCGTTCCGTTATGCTCCACCGCTCCGGCACCGCCGGGCACCAGCCCGCGGCATTGCGCATAGACGCCGGGGTTCATCACCTGACCCAGCAGCTCGAAGGTCGCAAGGCTGACCATCTGGCGCAGCGCGAAGTTCATCGCCTCGCGCTCCATCCCGCCCGCATCCAGCGACACCAGCGTATCGCCAAAGAACTGCGACCCGCTGAAACCCGCCTCGGACATGAAGATCTGCTTCTGCAGCGGGATCGACGCCACGACCCGCCCCGTGAAGGCATCGACCATCGACAGGTCCAGCCCCACCATGATCCGGCTCTGCCGCTTTTTCGGCCCGAAGCCCGCGACCGTAACCTCGTATCCCCCGCCCGGAATGTAATCGAGACTGTTGATACTGCCCGAAACGTAGAAATTCACCGGCACCTGGCTCTTGATGTCGCGGATGCCCCACGTCGCCTCGATCACCGAAACGTTGACCTGACTGCGGTTCACCACCGTCACACCGGCGCGGAACAGCGCCGATTGCACCATGTCCCCCGCGCCCTGCGTCACCATCTTGCCCGAGCCGCCGTCGTTGAACGACTCCTTGCCCGTGTTGTCCGTGACCTGCCCGACCGCAAAGACGACGTTGCGCTTGATCTTGCCGCGCAGACAGCCCAGCGCCGAATCGAACGCCGTCACGATGTCCTCGATCGGCGGACCCTGAACCAGATTGGCCCGCTCCCAGGGCTTTTCCGTCGCCCCCGGAACCTGCGTGCAACCCGCCACGGCAAGCGCCACCACGGCCGATACGATCCGCCGCGCCGCGACCCCCTGTTTTCCCCGCATCAGTTGCATGTCTGCCCCTGCGCGCTGGAGGCCATGCTGATGTCGATCCCGAACGAGGCGTCGAGGTTCGGCGTCGTCGATTCCATGGTGGTCAGCGTGCCGTCGATGCAGCCCTGGCTGTCGGCGCGGATCGTCGAATCGACCGTGTTGTTGTCGCCCGTCACGTCGATGTTCGTCGTGCCGGTGTTGAGTGCGCCCACCGCATAGCTCGACTGCGCCGAATCCCCGACCTGGAACTCGGACCGGTTCGTCGCGCCCTCGCCGACCATCACTTCCTGATAGTTCTGGCGGTTGTCATAGTTGTTCACCGTCGTGGCCCTGCCCGCATTCCGCGCCGCCAGCATCGCCTGCGCCTGCTGCAACTGGAGTGTCCGCTCCGCCACCGTGGAAAAGCCCCAGCCGCTCGACCAGTTCTGCCCTGATGAGGTCCATTCCTGCGCCGCCGCAGCCCCTGCGAGCAGCGCCCAACCGATCAGCGCCGCCGGAGCAACCGCTCCGGCTCTGCGCAAGGCCCGCTTCAGCGAAACCGTTCTTCGTCCCGTCGTCATCATCATCTTTCAGCCGGCTCCTGCCGCGCCCACAGATCCGCGCTCAATACGTCGCGCTTACCGACACACCCCCCGGCCCCGCCGAAGCCGAGTAGCTTCCCGAAGACGAGGTCGTGGAACTCGAGGAACTGCCGCCCCCCGCGGACGACGACGAAGATGTCCCGCCCGAGGTCGTCGCACTGCTCGACGAGCCGCCACCGGCATAAGCGCCCGAAGCGCTCCCCCCGCCCGTGGTTGTCGACGAACTTCCCGTCGGCGAAGCCGAAGCCGAGGAAGACGTCCCCCCGCTCGTCGACGTGGCCGAGGTGCTGCCACCGCCCGCACTGGCCGAAGCAGACCCGCCCGACGCAGGCGGAGGCGGAGGCGGAGGCGGAGGCGGAGGCGGAGGCGGCGGCGGCGGCGGAGGGGGCGGCGGCGGCGGCGGCGGCGGCGGGAAGATGCCGCCCGTCGTCACCTGCGCACCCGCCACGACCGGCGCCACCAGCGGCGCACATTTCAGCGCCGCGGGCCGCGACCATTTTTCGTCAAGGACCAGCCCTTGCTCTTCCGCCCAGCAATAAGCGTTCTGGTATTGTGGCGGCTGGGTGCAGCCCGCCACAAATCCGGCCACCGGAACGACGACAAGACCAAGAATATTCAAACCGAGACGGCGCATAGGGAAACCCTGTCAAACAATTCAGGTTTGACGTAACACCTTGGTCTTTATGCGCAAACCTGTCTTACTGCTGATGCAGCATCCCCAAGCAGACTGTAAAAATCTTTGGTATTAATTATGAAAATCGGATTCGCGGAGCTTTTCGCCGATTTCGCCCATTTTAATACAAAAGGCGCCAAAGGTATTAAACCTCGGCGCCCCTTTCGGTAAACTCAGCCAAAATCCGGATTTTCCCGGTCACACATGCCCGTTCTGCCGCAGCCAGCTCGACAGGATCGAACGGATCGCCTGTGGCCGGCTCACCTCGTCGTCGAGCGAGGCGCGGTATTTCTCCAGCGCGGCCAGTTGGCGCGCCGTCAGATGCACGCCCACCAGAAAGCGCTTGCGGTCGGCGGCACTTGCCGAACCCAGCCACTCGGCCGGATAGACGTCGCCCGTCGCGGGATCCGTCCGCCCCAAGCCTTCGCTTCCGCCCGCCTCGTTGTGCATGTCCATCATCGCCACCCCCGTAGCCTCGCCCAAGTTATAGGCCGGAACGAAAGATAGTGTAGACGGCCTTCGGTCTGCGCTTCGCACAGGTTTCCACTGCCGCTACAACCTCTTGGCCATCCCGCCGCTTCCGCGCCATACCGTCAGGCAAGCCCGCTCGCGATGGATTTCATCGCGATCTGCGTGCGGTTCGTCACGTTCATCTTGGCGCAGAGCGACCGCACATGCATCTTCACCGTGATCTCGGTCAGACCAAGCTCGCGCGCGATGTCCTTGTTCGTCTCGCCCTTGCAGATGCGCCGCAGCACATCCATCTCCCGCGCCGAGATATTGCCCGACTGCGTGCGCCGGTCCACCCGCGCAAGCGTCGACGTGACCGTGCTCGGAATATAGACCTCGCCCGATTCGACGAACCGGATGGCATTCGCAAGCGACTTGGCCGACAGCGTCTTCGGGATATAACCCGACACGCCCATTTCAAGCGCCTTGAAAATCGCCTCTTGCCGCACCTGACCCGAGAAAAGAACCACCTTCCCCCCGTCATTTGCAGCGACAGCCGCTTCCACGCCCTGCAAGCCGTTCATCCCCGGCATATCAAGATCAAGCAAAACGACATCGAAATGTCCGTTCTCCTCGATCCGCGACAATACCGTTTCAAGGCTTTCTGCGCGGCTGGAAACAAACCCCCCGTCACTCGCAAGAAATATATCGATCATGTCCACCAATAGGGCGTGATCATCCGCGATTAACACGGATATTTTGCGTGCATCTTGCATCTTCGAACCTTTCCCGAGTTCCGAATTAGGCAGCCGCATCAGTGGATCGGGCCGAATGATCTTTCAAGTTCGTTGAAGTCTAGGTTGCCACGCGAAAGATAGGGATCGGGTGACTTAGGCCCGTGCCAGCCGGACGGGGAACCCTAACGAAAGAGATTTTCCCAAACCGGTGGAGCATGACGACAGACCGAAGCCCCGCCCCGCATCGCATGCACGGCTTGCGGCACCGCCCCCGCGGGCCATGATCGACCCTGCGATCGTCCCTGACCCGGGCGTATCATACTGCCGTTCGAATATCCTCGCCCCGGCCTCGTGCCGGGGTTTTTTTATCCCGCACGGCCTTGGCGGACGCAAAAGGGGCGGCTTGCGCCGCCCCGTTCGGTCTTCCCTCAGGCCGTGACCCGACGCAGATCAGGCACATTCCTGAACACGCGCCTCGAGCGCGAGGATCTTGCCCTTGCTCGTCGCGATGGCACCCTCGCGGTCGGCACCCGTCAGGCTCGACACCGGCACGAGCACGAGGAACACGCCGATCGCATCCCCGGTCTGCGCCCTCTTCTGCTGGGTTTCCAGCGCGGAAAGCGTGGCCCGCTCCTGCTCCAGCATCGGACGGGCCTTCTTGCAGGACAGGTTGTCATAGGAACCCGCCATCGACACCGGCGCAATCGAAGCCGGCGACTTCGCACAAGCCGACAAAGAACCGCCCGCAACCATGAGCGCGAGCGAAAGGTTGAGTAGTTTCATAAAATTGAACTCCAAAAGCATGCAATTGAACCTGCCGGATCACCACAGGAACCCAAGTCACTCGCACCCAAATCGACAGCCCAACCCGCCCTGCATCCGACCGGCGCCAGCCGCGGTCAATCTTCGTTAACGAAATCGGTGAATTGCGGACGGCCCCTGTATCCCCCAAGCCACCGTAAGCCCCTGACCTGCCCCCCGCATCGCCCCCCCCGCATAACCCCGGCGCGGGCCTCCACGCCATATCGGCAAGGCGCAAACAAACAGACCGCGCCAAGGCAGGCGGGCGCGGGGTCACGGACGGTGTTCAGGGAAATCTGGTGGAGCAGAGGGGGATCGAACCCCTGACCTTATCATTGCGAACGATACGCTCTCCCAACTGAGCTACTGCCCCATCCGCGCGGGTGTTCTGGCGCATGAAAGGGGCACTGTCAAGCGCCCCCGATCAGCGCCGATTCACGCCCGCTGCGTCATATGGCCCTGCACGAAGGCCACGATTTCCGCCGCAGGCCGCGCTCCCGCCAGACGCGCCACCTCGCGCCCGCGCCGATAAAGGACCAGCGCCGGAATCCCGCGGATATTCGCCTGCTGCGCGATCCTCGGCTGGTCCTCGGTGTTCAGTTTGGCCAGCCGCACTTGCGGTGCCAAAGTCTTGGCCGCCTTGGCGAATTCCGGTGCCATCATCCGGCACGGCCCGCACCACGGCGCCCAGTAATCGACCAAGAGCGGCAGGTCGTCCCCCCGCACGGCCTTGTCATGCGACAGCCCGTCCAGCTCGTGCACGCGCCCGTCCGCCAGCGCCTCGCCGCATGATCCGCATTTCGGTCCCGCCGCCAGACGCTCTGCCGGCACGCGGTTCGCCTGCCCGCAGGTGGCGCAAACCAATCTGATCCCTTCCGCCATCACGACCTCACATTCATTTCCACGAATATGAGTGCGGCCCCGCCCGCAAACAAGACCCGCCCGACCGCCATGTCACAGGAAATCCGCTTCCTCGCCGGTCACATCGACGCCCAACGCCTCCAGCCCCGCTTCGAGGTTCTCGGCCAGATGCGGCATGCCCATCAGATACTGGTCCGTCGGCACCGTCGCCTCGGCATAGGCCGTCTCGACCGCTTCGGCATAGGCTTCCGCCTCGAACGCGCCACGCCCGACCCATGCGATCGCGGTCAGATGCGCTTTCTCGTCATCGTTCAACCCGTCGATAAAGGCGTGCAGCTCGCGCTCCGCCACGGCCCCCTCTCGGGCCTGAAAGATCACCTGAACCACCTTGTCGGCGCTGATCTCGATCATGTCGCTCATCCCCGTTGGCTGCAGGGATGGTCGCGCCGCAGCGCCTGCTCTGCAAGGGCTTTAACGACTGTTACGAAAAACGTGAAACCGTCACGCCAGCGCAAAGACCGCGCCGTAAGCCAGCGACCCCGCAAGCGTGGCCAGCACCACCGACCGCCGCCAGACCCAGACCGCCAGCACGGCAGCGATCCCCGCCACCAGCGGCAGTCGTGCCGCCCCCACCATCGGCAGGACCGAGGCGACGACCAGCGTGGCAATCGCCGCAGGGCCGGTGGCGGCCAGAAACCGCGCCATGCGCCCCGCCGCCTGCCCCTCGCCCCAGCCCATGCGGATCGGCCCGTAGCGAAAGGCGTAATTGGCCAGACCCACGATCAGCGCCAGAACGACAACCTCGCCCCTCATTTCCGCACCACCCCCGCCAAAGCGCCAGCGACCATCCCGCCAAGGATGCCGACCGTTGGCGAAACCGCCAGCGTCCCCGCCACCGTCGCAACACCCGCAACCGCGATCACCGGCACCGCCGCCCGCGTCAGGATCGACAGAAGCAGCGCAAGGAACAGCGCGGGCAGCATGAAGCCCAAACCCGCCTCCACCGCCGGATAGGCCTGCAAGGCACCGCCCCCCGCGAGCGTGCCGACCGCCGTGCCCGACACCCATGCCGCATAGGCACCCAACCCGATGCCATACATGAACGGCTCGCCAAACCGCCGCCCGCGCGCCAATTCGCCCAAGGCCGCGCCGAACACCTCGTCCGTCAGCCCCCATGCCCAGCCCCACGCCCGCTTGCGTGCCGCATCGGCCCCCGCCGCCCGCATCAGCGCAGGCCCGTAAAGCACATGGCGCAGGTTCATGGCGACAAGGGTGAAAGCCGACACCAGCACCGGCGCCCCCGATGCCACAAGCGCCAGCGCCAGAAACTGCGATGCACCGGCATAGATGACCAGCGACAGCATCACCGCCTCGGCCTCTGAAAACCCCGCCTTGGTCGCGGCCACGCCAAAGGCGAATGCGATCGGGAAATAGCCCAAGGCGATGGGCAGGGCGGTGACAAGGCCACTCGCAAAACCGGACGTTTCCTCGCGCACCGCACACTCCCGCATCGACACGCCAGGACTTAGCCGCGCGACCCCGCCGATGACAAGTCTCGCCCGCAAAAAGATGACCGCGGCGTTAACCCTTCACATCGCGCGTCTGCATCGGGTGTGCATCCGCGCCCCGGAATCGGATTTGAACTCCACTCCGTGAAATCAACGACTTAGACCGTTTCCACCCAAGCCTCGGGAAGCAGCCTTTCCACGTCCTCGCGTCTGCACAATTCCGTCGCCGCCGACATCACCGCCGCCGCCGCAGCCGCAACGCCGGTGGACAAAGCCTCGGCCTCGCTCCCGCCCCGCGCCAGCGTCAGCACGTAACCGCCGACGAAACTGTCCCCCGCCCCGACCTTGGACCGCACCTCGACCTTCGGCGCCTTGGCGAAAAGGCGCAGCCCCTCGCCGGCCAGCACCGACCCGTCCGCGCCCCGCGCCACGATCACCTTCTTCGCCACGCCCCGCGCCACCAATTCGCCCGCGAAATCCGCCGTATCGGCGCGGGTTTCCAGATGCCGCCCCGCCAGCGCCTCGGCCTCTTCGCCATCCATGCGCAGCACTTCCAGCCCCGCAACCGGATGCTCCACCGCCCGCGTCAAGGCGGCCCCGCTCGTGTCCATCACCACCCGCATCCCCGCCATCGCCGCCGCCAGCCTGGCGGGGAAATCCACGGGCACACCGGGGGGCTGACTGCCTGAAATCACTGAAAAACCGCCCGGTTTTCCGGCGGCGCGCAGCAGCATGAAGACCCGCTCCTGATCCTCGTCGCGCCAGACCGGTCCCGGCAGCATGAAGCGGTATTGCCGCCCCGTCGCCGCCTCGTTCACCATCAGGCTTTGCCGCGTCTCGCCCGGCCCCGTGATGCCCAGAAACATCACGCCCTCGCGCCGGATCAACTCGGCCAGCCGGTCGCCCGTCAGCCCGCCCAGCGCCACCAGCGCCAGCGACTCGCCGCCCAAAAGATGCACCGCGCGGCTCACGTTCAGCCCCCCGCCACCGGGGTCGAGCTGCGGGTCCGAACAGCGCAGCTTTTCATCGGGCCGCATCGCCGCAACCTCGGTCGCCATGTCGAGCGCAGGGTTCAACGTCAATGTCAGGATCGGCGCCTGCTGTTCGAACACCCCTTTTGCACCCGTTGCCATCACACCCTCCGCGCTTCCGTTCGCGGCGTTATGATAGCGGTAACAACCCCCGTGCTACAACCCGCGCAACCACGCACATAACCTCTGCGCCCATCGGCATTTCCGCACAGGGCAAAACCGACTACCTGAAGGGCACAGAATTCAGACGCTCCCGTTCAGGAAAGAAGGCTCGAAATGACCGTCAAACTCGCAATCGTCTACTACTCGACCTACGGCACCAACCACAAAATGGCCGAAATCGCCGCCGAAGCCGCCCGCGCCGCAGGGGCCGAGGTCAAGGTTCTTCGCGTCGCCGAAACCGCTCCGGCCGAAGTCGTCAATTCGCAGGACGCATGGAAAGCCGCCGCCGAGAACCAATCGTCGGTCGCCGTGGCCACCCCCGCCGACATGGAATGGGCCGACGCCTACATCTTCTCGACCCCGACCCGCTTCGGCGGCGCCACCTCGCAGATGCGCGCCTTCATCGACACGCTCGGCGGCCAGTGGTTCACCGGCAAACTGGCGAACAAGGCGATCTCGGCCATGACCTCGGCCCAGAACGCGCATGGCGGGCAAGAGGCGACGATCCTCGGCCTCTACACCACCTTCCTGCACTGGGGCGCCATCATCGCAGCCCCCGGCTACACCGACGCCGCGATTTTCGGCGCGGGCGGCAACCCCTACGGCTACAGCCACACCCAGGGTGCGGAATTCGACGAGAAGGTCGTGGCCGCCATCGGCCACCAGGCCAAGCGCACCGTCGAAATCGCGGCCAAGCTCAAGGCCTGATCTTTGTCATTATGACACAAAAGGGGCGGCTCCGGCCGCCCCTTTTGCTTTGTCAGTATAGTTAACCGAACATGAACTGGTAGGAGGCCGGAACGTAGCGGAACCCGCCCCCCGCCGCCTCGACGAAGCCGATCCCCGGAAAGGGCATGTGGTATCCGGCAAAGGGAATCCGCTCGGCGGCCAGCATGTCCAGCATCTTGCGGCGCGTTGCCGCCGCAACCGCCTTGTCCTGATCGAAGCGCACCTCCCAA
Source organism: Paracoccaceae bacterium (assembly GCA_027489375.1). Taxonomy (GTDB): domain Bacteria; phylum Pseudomonadota; class Alphaproteobacteria; order Rhodobacterales; family Rhodobacteraceae; genus Paragemmobacter. The sequence continues at coordinate 248,896 of JAIXZW010000007.1, forward strand.
TCGGGGTTGGCCAGCGACCAGACGTAATGGTTCGTCGTATCCGCCAGCACCATCATCTGCGCCCCGCCGCTTTCCAGACGATAGGCGAAATGCCCCGCCGTATGCCCCGGTGCCGCCACCGCGGTGATGCCGGACACGACCGCCCCGCCATCGTCAAGGAAGCTGAACTTGTCGTTCAGCGGCACGACATTCGCCTCGAACCCCTCGTTCCCCGCCTTGGACCAGTCGTTGTGCTCTGCCGCGCCCGTCACGTAACGGGCATTGGCAAAAGTCGGGGTTGCCCCGCCCAAGCCGCCGATATGGTCGCCGTGCATATGGGTGATGACCACGACATCCACCTGATCCGGCGCGATCCCCGCCGATGCCAGCGCCGCCGTGATCCCCTCGGGGTTCAGCCCCGTGTCGAACAGCACCAGCTCCTTGCCGGTGTTGACCAGAACGGGCGCAAAGCTGTTGAAGCTCTTGTCCGCCGGAATGAAATTCGCCGCCGACACCGCCGCGAAATCCCCGGCCGGAACGTTCAGCCCGAAGGTCTCCTGCGGCTTGTCCCCCTCGCGCGATCCGGCAAGCAGGGTCGTCACCTCGAAAGCCCCCAGCTTGGCGCGGTGGAACAGCGGCATCCTCGGCCCCTGCAAGGGCACCGCCGCCTGCGCCGCCATCGGCAAAAGCGCCGGAGCAAGGGGCAAGGCCACAGCGGCAAACATCGCCTGACGGCGCGATAGGGTCTGGCTCATCTCATCCTCCCGAAATCTGTAAACTCTCGAAAGGATAGTTTTTACCCCCGCCCCGCCCACCCGCGCCCCGATCACAAGGGCGTCACCGTGGCGTCAGGCGGGCCGCCACAATGGCGTCAGTCGCGGCTTCAATCCCGCTCCCACCACGGGTCGATGGTGGCGATATCCTCGTCCGACCAGCCGAAGTGATGCGCCAGCTCATGCACCAGAACATGCGCCACGAACTCGCCCAAGCCCACATCCCCCCGATCACACCATTCGTCCAGAATGGGCCGCCGGAACAGCCAGATCGTGTCGGGCTGCATCGGCTGGTCCGCCACCGACTTCTGCGTCAGAGGCACCCCGTCATAAAGCCCCGTCAATTCGAAGGGATCGGTCAGCCCCATCTCCTCGAGCACCTCGTCCGCTGCGAAATCCACCACCCGCAGCGCCACCGCCCCCGCCGCAGCCCGATAGGGCGCAGGCAGGGCGGCAATCGCCTCGAGCGCCAACTCCTCGATCAGCCCGAGGTCCGGCGCGGTGAATTCGGCCCATGTCGGCGCATCTTCGGTTTCAGCCATCTCGTCCCCCCGTTCCAACCCCACAGATATGGACAAAACCCCGCACCTGTGAAAGAGCAACGCGGTCATTGGAGGCCCATATGTCCACCGTCACCACCCGCTTCGCCCCCTCGCCCACCGGATACATCCACGTGGGCAACCTGCGCACCGCGCTGATGAACTACCTGATCGCCCGCAAATCGGGCGGCACCTTCATCCTGCGTCTGGACGATACCGATCAGGAGCGGTCGAAACAGGAATATGCCGACGGGATCATGGCCGACCTCGACTGGCTCGGCATCCACTGGGACCGCGTGGAAAAGCAGTCGCTCCGCATGGACCGCTACCGCGAAGCGGCCGAGGATCTGAAAGCCAAGGGCCGCTTCTACGAATGCTTCGAATCCCCCGTGGAACTCGACCTCAAGCGCAAGAAGCAGCTCAACATGGGCAAGCCGCCGGTCTATGACCGCGCCTCGCTGAAGCTGACGGATGCCGAGAAAGCCGCCTTCCGCGCCGAAGGCCGCGACGGCTATTGGCGCTTCCTTCTGAACCAGAACCGCATCGAATGGAACGATGGCATCCTTGGCCCGATCTCCATCGACGCGGCGTCCGTCTCCGACCCCGTGCTGATCCGCGCCGACGGGCAGGTGCTTTACACCTTCGCCTCCTCGGTCGATGACATCGACATGGGCGTCACCTTCATCGTGCGCGGGGCGGACCATGTGACCAACACCGCCACGCAGATCCAGATCATGGAAGCGATGGGCGGCACCCCGCCAAGCTTTGCCCACCACTCGCTCTTGACGGGCGCGAAGGGCGAGGAATTGTCCAAACGCCTTGGCACCCTGTCCCTGCGCGACCTGCGGGCGCAGGGGGTCGAGCCGATGGCGCTTCTGTCGCTGATGGCGCGGCTCGGGTCGTCGAAACCGGTCGAACTGGCCGCCTCGATGGACGACCTGATCGCGGGCTTCGACGTGGGCAGCTTCGGCTCAGCACCGACGAAATTCGACGCCGAAGACCTGTTCCCGCTGACCCGCGCCCATGTCCAGTCACTGCCCCTGTCTGCCGTGGCGGACAAGGTCGCAGCCCTTGGCGTCGCGGCGGATGAGGCCGAAGATTTCTGGCACATCGCCAAGGCCAACATCACCACGCTTGCCGACCTGAAGGAATGGGCCGACCTGTTCCAGAACGGCGCGGAACCGCTGGTCGACGCGGAAGACGCCGATTTCGTCAAACAGGCGCTGTCGATGCTGCCCGCCAAGCCCTGGACCAAAGCCACATGGGGCGAATGGACCGAAGCGGTCAAGGCCGCCACGGGCCGCAAGGGCAAGGGGCTTTACATGCCGCTGCGCAAGGCGCTGACGGGCCGCGCAAACGGGCCGGAAATGGCCGATGTCATGCCGCTGTTGAAAACCGTCCGCGCAAGCTGACGCCGCAGGAGCGGGGGTTTCACACCCCCGCGCCCCCGTGGGATATTTATCGAACAGATGAAGGGCAGCCGTCCTTCGGGGAGCCGCAATGTCCGCACCGCAACAGGCGAAATTCGTCCAAGGCAACCTTTTGCGGCACATCGCGGTGATGTCGCTGTCGTCGTCGGTCGGCCTCATGGCGATCTTCGTCGTGGACCTGATCAACATGGTCTACATCTCGTGGCTGCAAGACCCCGTGAAGACCGCCGCCATCGGCTATGCGGGGGCGGTGCTGTTCTTCACCACCGCCTTCGGGATCGGCCTGTCGGTCGGCGTCTCGGCCCGCGTCGCCCGCGCCTTGGGCGAGCGGGATATGGCGCTGGCCCGCGAACGCTCGACCGCGGGTCTGATCCTGAGCACAGGTTTCGGCGTGGTCTTTGCGGCTGTCGTCTGGCTGGCGCTTCCGGCCATCGTGGGTGTCCTGGGGGCCGAGGGACAGACGGCGGCGGAAACGCTCTGGTATCTGCAACTGATGACCCCGCTGCAACCCTTGCTCATGGTCGGCATCGTCGGCACGGGCATCCTGCGGGCGCATGGCGATGCGCGGCGGTCGATGATGGTCACGGTCTGGGGGGCGGTGGTGCTTGCCGCCCTCGACCCTGTGCTGATCCTTTGGGCCGATCTGGGGCTGACGGGCGCGGCGCTGGCAGGTTGGGGGTCGCGGCTTGCGATCATCGTCATGGCGCTCTGGCCGATCTGGAAGAATTACGGCGGCTTCGCCCCCGTCACCCGCCGCAGCCTGACCGAAGCCGCAGGCCCGCTCATGTCGATCTCGGGTCCCGCGATCCTGACGCAGCTTGCCACCCCCGTGGGGCAGGCCGTGATCACCCGCATGGTGGCAGGCTATGGTGAAGCCGCCGTCGCGGGCATGGCCATCGCCGGACGCCTGACCCCCGTTGCCTTCGGCATCATCTTCGCGCTGTCCGGTGCGGTCGGCCCGATCTTCGGCCAGAACCTTGGCGCAGGCCGGATCGACCGCGTGCGCCGCGCCTTCCGCGATGCGATCCTGTTTGCGGGGCTGGTGATCGTCGGCATGTCGGCGCTGCTTTTCCTTGCCCGCGCGCCCATCGCCGATGTCTTCCATGCGGAAGGGCTGACCCGCGATCTGGTCTACCTGTTCTGCGGCCCGCTCAGCCTGCTGTTCTTCTTCAACGCCATGATCTTCGTGGCCAATGCGCTGTGCAACAACCTTGGCGCGGCCTTCCAGTCCACGCTGGTGAACTGGGGCCGCCACACGCTTGGCACCGTGCCCTTCGCGCTCTGGCTTGGCACCTATTGGGGCGCGCAGGGCATCCTGATCGGGCAGTCGGCGGGGGGCATCCTTTTCGGCTTCCTTGCCGTCTTCCTGGCCTATCGCGTGATCGCCACGACCGAGCGCAAACGCGGCACCCCCGCCCCCGCCCCCGCCAAGGCCACGGCCGCAGCCTGACGAGGCAAAGCGCACGGCATACCACGGTATGCTTTTTCGCTTGCCACGTCGCGGGGCCGCAGGTTACGCAAGAGGCGTCAGGTTCGGGAGAATCCGGCAAAGCGGGGCAACCCGCCGCGTCGGTGCCGAAGGAGCAACCGCCCCGGTAAACTCTCAGGCGCAAGGGACCGTTTCTGGCAACAGACTCTGGAGAGTGGCCGCATCACGGCCCGCCGAAGGGATAACGATCTCAGGCGTCCTAAGGGACAGGGACAGAGGGGGCATCGAGGGACAGGGATCGGCCTGTCTTGAAGATGCCGCGTGACCAAGACAGCGGCGCGAATGTGGGAGAGGGCGATTGTCCGATCTGTTGCGTCTGGGACTGCATGACCTGCACGTCTCGCTCGGGGGGAAGATGGTCCCCTTTGCGGGCTATGAAATGCCCGTCCAATACCCCGCCGGAGTGATGAAGGAACACCAGCACACGCGCAGCGCGGCGGGTCTGTTCGACGTCTCGCACATGGGTCAGGTGATCCTGCGCCCCAAGGGAACGATGGCCGACCTCGCGCTGGCGTTCGAGGCGTTGATGCCTGTCGACGTGCTGGGTCTGGCGCCGGGGCGGCAACGCTATGGCCTGTTCACCAACGATGCGGGCGGCATTCTGGATGACCTGATGTTCGCCAATCGCGGCGACCATTTCTTCGTCGTCGTCAACGCCGCCTGCAAGGAGGCCGATGTCGCCCATATGCGGGCGCATCTGTCATCCGTGACCGAAATCGACTTTGTCCAGAACCGCGCCCTGTTGGCCTTGCAGGGGCCGAAGGCGGGCGAGGTGCTGGCCCGCCTGATCCCCGACACCGCCGCGATGCGCTTCATGGATGTCGCCCGACCCGTCTGGCAAGGCGCAGAGCTTTGGGTCTCGCGCTCGGGTTACACAGGCGAGGACGGGTTCGAGATTTCCATCCCCGAAGCCCGTGCCGAAGCCTTCGCCAAGGCGCTGCTGGCCGAAGCCGAGGTGCTGCCCATCGGCCTTGGCGCGCGCGACTCGCTGCGGCTCGAAGCGGGGCTGTGCCTCTATGGCCATGACATCGACACCTCGACCAGCCCCGTCGAAGCCTCCCTCACATGGGCCATCCAGAAAGCCCGCCGCGCAGGCGGCGACCGCGAAGGCGGCTTCCCCGGTGCGGCGCGTATCCTGCACGAACTGGCAAACGGCCCCGCCCGCCTGCGCGTGGGCCTTGCGCCCGAAGGCCGCGCCCCGATGCGCGAAGGAACAGCCCTTTTTGCGGGCGACGAGGGTGTCGGCACCGTCACCTCGGGCGGTTTCGGACCCTCGGTCGAAGCCCCTGTTGCAATGGGCTATGTCACCGCTTCAAATAGCAAAACCGGAACGGCGCTGATGGGCGAGGTGCGTGGCAAGCGCCTTCCGGTGAGCGTCTGCGACCTGCCTTTCCACAAGACATCCTACAAGCGTTAAGGGGACCTACCCATGAAATACACCGAAGAACATGAATGGCTGCGCGTCGAGGGCGACTATGTCGTCGTCGGCATCACCGAACATGCCGCGACCCAGTTGGGTGACGTCGTCTTCGTCGAACTGCCCGAAACCGAAACCATGGTCGCCGCAGGGGATGAGGCCGTGGTGATCGAAAGCGTCAAGGCCGCCTCCGACATCCTCGCCCCCGTCGATGGCGAGATCGTCGAGGTGAACGGCAAGCTTGTCGACAACCCCGGCCTTGTGAACGAAGACCCCACGGGGGCGGCCTGGTTCTTCAAGATGAAGGTCGACGACCTCTCCGTGCTCGACCAGTTCATGGACGAGGACGAATACAACGACCTGATCGCCTGAGGTCAGGTCCAGAGCAGATTTCTTCGAAGGATTTTGCGGGCGCCCGCCGCGCCCGCAACAGCACCCACGGAGCCGCGCCATGCCCTTCACGCCTGTCGATTACAACCCCTACGATTTCGCGAACCGCCGCCACATCGGCCCCTCGCCCTCGGAAATGGACGAGATGCTCAAGGCCGTCGGCGTCGCCTCACTCGATGACCTTATCGACCAGACCGTGCCCAAGGCGATCCGGCAATCCGTCCCCCTTGGCTGGGCGCCGCTGTCGGAGCATGAACTTCTGGCGCGGATGCGGGCGGTCGCCGCGCGCAACACCGTGATGACCAGCCTGATCGGTCAGGGCTATTACGGCACCGTCACGCCGCCCGCGATCCAGCGCAACATCCTTGAAAATCCGGCGTGGTATACGGCCTATACCCCCTATCAGCCCGAAATCGCGCAAGGCCGTCTCGAAGCGCTGCTGAACTACCAGACCATGATCGCCGACCTGACCGGCCTGCCGGTCGCCAACGCCTCGCTGCTCGACGAAGGCACGGCCGCCGCCGAGGCGATGGCGATGGCCGAACGTCTGGCCAAATCCAAGGCCCGCGCCTTCTTCGTCGATCACGGCTGCCACCCGCAGACCATCGGCGTCATCAAGACCCGCGCCCTGCCACTTGGCATCGAAGTCATCGTCGGCGCACCGGAGGAGATGGACGCCACCGCCGTCTTCGGCGCGATTTTCCAATATCCCGGCACCTTCGGCCATGTGACCGACTTCACCCCGCAAATCGAGGCGCTGCACGCCGCCAAGGCGATTGCCGTGGTGGCGACCGACCTACTGGCGCTCACCATGCTCAGGGAACCCGGCGCGATGGGGGCCGATATCGCCATCGGCTCCAGCCAGCGTTTCGGCGTGCCGATGGGCTACGGTGGCCCGCACGCCGCCTTCATGTCCTGCAAGGACGACATGAAGCGCGCCATGCCCGGCCGTATCGTCGGCGTCTCCATCGATGCGCGCGGGAACAAGGCCTATCGGCTGAGCTTGCAAACCCGCGAACAGCACATCCGCCGCGAAAAGGCGACCTCGAACGTCTGCACGGCGCAGGCGCTTCTTGCCGTCATGGCCTCCTTCTACGCCGTGTTCCACGGGCCAAAGGGACTGCGGGCGATCGCCGAGCGGGTGCACTTCCTGACCAACCGCCTTGCCCGCGCGCTGAAGGCGGCGGGGGCCAAGGTCAGCCCCAAAGCCTTCTTCGACACGATCACGGTCGAGGTGGGCGTGGGCCAAGCCGGCATCCTTGCCGCCGCACGGGCCGAAGGGTTGAACTTCCGCAAGGTCGGCAATGACCGTGTGGGCATCAGCCTTGACGAAACCACCGATGAAAAGGTGCTGATCCGCGTCCTGCGCGCCTTTGGCATCGACGGTGTGCCGCCGCATCGCGCGACGCTCGGCTTCCCCGAATCCATGCTGCGCGAGACGGACTACCTCACCCACCCCGTCTTCCACATGAACCGCGCCGAATCCGAGATGATGCGCTACATGCGCCGCCTCTCGGACCGCGATCTGGCACTCGACCGCGCCATGATCCCGCTCGGCTCCTGCACGATGAAGCTGAACGCGGCAGCGGAAATGATGCCGATCACCTGGCCCGAATTCGGCAGCCTCCACCCCTTCGCGCCCGCCGACCAGGCGCTCGGCTACCGCGAGGCGATCGAGGACCTCACCGCCAAACTCTGCGAGGTGACGGGTTATGACGCCTTCTCCATGCAGCCGAATTCCGGCGCGCAGGGGGAATATGCGGGGCTTCTGACCATCCAGGCCTATCACCGCGCCCGTGGCGAAGCGCATCGCAACATCTGCCTCATCCCCGTTTCGGCCCACGGCACCAACCCCGCCTCGGCCCAGATGGCGGGGATGCAGGTGGTCGTGGTCAAATCCGCCCCCAACGGTGACGTCGACCTCGACGACTTCCGCGCCAAGGCGGCGGAAGCGGGCGCAAACCTCGCCGCCTGCATGATCACCTACCCCTCGACCCACGGCGTGTTCGAGGAAACGGTCAAGGAAATCTGCAAGATCACCCATGACCACGGCGGTCAGGTCTATCTCGACGGGGCGAATATGAACGCCCTCGTCGGCCTTGTGAAACCGGGCGAGATCGGGTCGGACGTCAGCCACCTCAACCTGCACAAGACCTTTGCCATCCCGCATGGCGGCGGCGGTCCGGGGATGGGGCCGATCGGGGTCAAATCCCATCTCGCCCCCTACCTGCCGGGCCACTCGGAACTCGGCACCGAAGGCGCGGTTTCGGCGGCCCCCTATGGCTCGGCCTCGATCCTGCTCATCTCGTGGGCCTATTGCCTGATGATGGGCGGCGCGGGCCTGACACAGGCGACCCGCGTGGCGATCCTGAACGCCAATTACATCGCGGCGCGGCTGCAATCGGAATACCCGATCCTATTCATGGGCAACCGTGGCCGCGTCGCCCATGAATGCATCCTCGACACCCGCCCCTTCGCCGAATTCGGCGTCACCGTGGACGACATCGCCAAACGCCTGATCGACAACGGCTTCCACGCACCGACCATGTCCTGGCCCGTGGCAGGCACGCTGATGGTGGAACCGACGGAATCCGAGACAAAGGCCGAAATCGACCGCTTCATCACCGCCCTTCTGGCGATCCGCGAAGAAATCCGCGCCGTCGAAAAGGCCGAGATCACGGCCGAGGACAGCCCACTTCGCCACGCGCCCCACACGGTCGAAGACCTTGTGGCAGACTGGACGCGCAAATACCCGCGCGAACAGGGCTGCTTCCCGCCCGGGGCCTTCCGCGTCGACAAATACTGGCCGCCCGTGGGCCGCGTCGACAACGTCTTCGGCGACCGTAACCTGATCTGCACCTGTCCGCCGGTGGAAGCCTATGCCGAGGCGGCGGAATAGCGGAACCCGCACACGGGGGGCCGTCTGCCCCCCGTCGCCTGACGGCTCCCCCCCGAGGATATTTGTGCAAGCGTGAATGGGCAGAGCCTTCTTCCCGCTTTCACGCTGCCCAAATATCCTCGGGGGGTGAGGCCCAAGGGGCCGAGGGGGGCAGACAGCCCCCCTTTTGCCACGCCGGATGCCGGACGCGCCGGTCATGGCGCGGCCCCTTTGTGCACTTAAGCGGGAAAGCGGACGTCAGCCCATGTCGCGCCAGCGGTTCACCATCGGATAACGACGGTCGAGCCAGAATGCCTTTTGCGTAAGACGCACGCCGGGGGCGGATTGGAAGCGTTTCCATTCGCTCGTGTAAAGCAACTGCTCCACACGCTTCACCGTGGCGTGGTCATGGCCTTGCGCCACGATCTCGGCCACCGAAAGCTCCTTTTCGACAAGGCCTTCAAGGATCGCGTCCAGCACCGGATAGGGCGGCAGGCTGTCATCGTCGCGCTGGTTCTCGCGCAATTCGGCACTCGGCGGCTTGTCGATGACGCGGGGGGGGATCACCTCGCCCGCCGGGGCTTTCATCCACGGGCGGTGGTTGGCGTTGCGCCAGCGGCAGGTGTCGAAGACGCGGGTTTTCCACAGGTCCTTGATCGGGTTGAACCCGCCGTTCATGTCGCCATAGATCGTGCAATAGCCGACCGCCACTTCGGACTTGTTGCCCGTGGTCAAGAGCATCGCGCCGAATTTGTTCGACAGCGCCATCAGAAGCAACCCGCGCAGGCGGCTCTGGATGTTTTCCTCGGTGATCCCCGGCTCGGTCCCCGCGAAAAGCGGGGCGAGGGCGTCACCCACCGCCCCCTGCGGCCCCGTGATCGGGATCGTATCCAGCCGGCACCCCAAAGCCCGCGCCACGGCTTCGGCATCGTCGAGCGAGGATTTCGAGGTGAAGCGCGAGGGCAGCATCACGCAATGCACGTTTTCGGGGCCGAAGGCATCGGCGGCGATGGTGGCGACCAGCGCCGAGTCGATCCCGCCCGACAGGCCCAGCACCACTTTGCCAAAGCCCGACTTCGCCAGATAATCATGCAAACCGATGGTCATGGCGCGGTAATCCGCTTCGGCCACGGGGGGCACTGCCGCCCGCGTGCCGTGATCGGCCCGCCAGCCTGTCGCGCCCCGGCGGAAGGTGACATGCTCGATGCAGTCGTCGAATTGCGGCATCTGCACCGCCAGTTCGCCGCCCGCATTCAGCACCATCGAACAGCCGTCAAAGACCTGATCATCCTGCCCGCCCGTCATGTTGAGGTAGACGAGCGGCAACCCCGTCTCGACCACCCGCGATACCATCAGGTTCAGCCGCAGGTCGGGTTTGCCGCGATGATAGGGCGAGCCGTTCGGCACCAGCAGGATTTCCGCCCCCGTCTCGGCCAGCGTCTCGGCCACGTCGGGGTGCCAGCTGTCCTCGCAGATCGGGGTGCCGATGCGGACGCCGTTCACGACATAGGGGCCGTGCACATCGGCGGGGGTGAAGACGCGCTTTTCGTCGAACACGCCGTCATTCGGCAGATGGTGCTTGAGGACCGTCGCCGTGACATTGCCGCCCTGAAGCACATAATAGGCGTTGTAAAGCTTACCGCCTTGCAGACAAGGGCCACCGATGCCGAGCGCGGGGCCATCGGCGCAGTCCTTGGCCAAAGCCTCGACCGCCGCCATCGCATCGCGCACGAAGGCGGGTTTCAGGATCAGGTCCTGCGTCTGGTAGCCGGTGACGAACATCTCGGTCAGCGCCACCATGTCGCTGCCTGCCGCACGGGCGGCCTCCCATGCCGCGCGGGCCTTTTGCGCATTGGCGGCGATTGCCCCCACCGTCGGGTTCAACTGCGCCAGTGTCAGGCGGAAGGTATCAGACATGCGTCACAAGTCCTTTCAGCGTCTTGCCTATCGTTCTAGCAGAAGCACGGCCAAGGGGAAGGTTCCCCGCCCCTCCACCCCGTGGCGCTTGTCTGTGACGGGTGCGGCGGCTAGGCTTTGCGCAAAAGACTACGGGAAAAGGCAGGGCAATATGCGTCTATGGCAAGCGGCAGGGCTGATGGGTCTGACCTTGGCGCTCGGCCAGAGCGCGACCGCGCAAGGGTCGGGCGAAGTCATCACCAAACAATATGACGACGGCTCGGTCTACGAAGGCACCTTTACCGAAGGGCTGCAGGACGGGACCGGCACATACCGTCTCGTCAACGGCTTCGAATATACCGGCCAATGGGTCAAGGGCGAGATCAGTGGGCAAGGGCGGGCAACCTATCCCAACGGTTCGGTCTACGAAGGGGCATTCGCCAAGGGCAAGCCCGAGGGCAAGGGCAAGATCACCTATGCCGACGGTTCGACCTATGAGGGCGACTGGATCGGCGGCCAGATCACCGGACAGGGCATCGCCCGCTACGCCGATGGCGCGGTCTACAAGGGTGCGTTCGTCGATGGCAAGCAGCAGGGCCAAGGCGTGATGGAAGCCAAGGGCGGCTACCGCTACGAAGGCGCATGGGTCGCAGGCGAAAAGGAAGGCGAGGGCAAGATCACCTACCCCGACGGGGCGGTCTATCAAGGCACGCTGCGGGGGGGCCTGCGCGAGGGCACGGGCACGCTGACCCTGCCGCACGGCCTGACCTACGTGGGAGAGTGGAAGGCGGGCCAGATCAATGGTCAGGGCAAGCTGACGCAGGCCAATGGCGATGTTTACGAAGGCACTTTCGTCGACGGGCAAAAGCAGGGACAGGGCAAGCTCACCTATGCGTCGGGCGATGTCTACGAAGGCGTCTTTTCGGTCGACAAACGCAACGGACAGGGCGTTTTCCGGTCAAAGGACGGCTATGTCTTCGAAGGCGTCTGGAAAGATGGCCACATCTCGGGGATGGGGAAACTCACCTATCCCGACGGTTCGATCTATCAGGGACAGGTGGCCGACGACCGTCCCCATGGACGCGGCAAGATCACCTATGCCGACGGATCGAGCTATGATGGCGACTGGAAGGCAGGCGTGATCGAAGGGCAAGGCAAGGCCACCTATGCCGACAAATCCGTGTACGAAGGCCGGTTCAGGGCCGCCCGCCCCGATGGCATCGGCGCGATTACCTTTGCCGATGGCTACAGTTATCGCGGGCAGTGGAAGGCGGGTGTCCGCGAAGGTTTCGGCCGCGCCGTCTATCCCGACGGGTCTTCCTATGCGGGCCAGTTCGTCGGCGGCGAACGGCAGGGCAAGGGCCAGTTGAAGATGGCGGACGGATTTTCCTTCACCGGCGACTGGGTGGGCGGGACCATCGAAGGGCAAGGCGTCGCCATATACGCGGGTGGCGACCGCTACGAAGGCAGCTTCGTCAAGGGCAAGCGCCAAGGCAAAGGCACCTTGACCTACAAGAGCGGCGAGGTGGCCGAGGGTGAATGGCTGAACGGCATCCTTGTCGCCCAGCCGGAAGCGGCCCTGCCGGAAAGCGGCGAAGCCCCCGCAGAAGAGGGCGCGACCCCGCCCCCCGCTCCGGCGAACTGACCCGTTCGCACTGCGACTCTCCCGCGATTTCAGGCGCAGCCGTTGCTTACACCGCTTCGCCAGCATCGAGACGTGCCAGAAACTCCTCCGCCTCGGCCAGAACCGTCCGGCGGTGGGCGTCGTCCATCTTGTCCCATGTCCTGTACATCTGCGCCATGCGCGGATTGGCGGCGAAGCGGTCGCGGTGGCGGGTCAGGAAATGCCAGTAAAGCAGGTTGAACGGGCAGGCCTTGGGACCGGTCCTGTCCTTCACCCGATAGGCGCATGACCCGCAATAATCGGACATCCGGTCGATGTAAGCGCCTGACGAGACATAGGGTTTCGATCCCACCACCCCGCCGTCGGCCCATTGCGACATGCCGATGGTGTTCGGTGCCTCGACCCATTCGAAGGCGTCGACGTAGACGGCGAGATACCATTCATGCACCTGCGCAGGGTCCACACCTGCGAGCAGGGCGAAATTCCCCGTGACCATCAGGCGCTGGATGTGATGCGCGTAAGCCATGTCGCGGGTCTGGGCCACGGCGTGGGACAGGCAGGTCATCCGCGTCTTTGCGCCCCAGTAGAGCGGCGGCAAGGCGCGGTGGTGGCCAAGCACGTTCCGGCCTGTGTAATCGGGGCCTTGCAGGAAATAGATGCCACGCACGAATTCGCGCCAGCCGATGATCTGGCGGATGAAACCTTCGGCGGCGTTGATCGGGGCGTGGCCTGCTTTCCACGCCTCCTCTACCCGCTGGCAGATTTCGAGCGGCGAAAGCAGGCCGAGGTTGAGATAGGGCGAGAGCAGGGCATGGCTGAGGGTCGGGTCGTCGCGCAGCATCGCGTCCTGCTCGTCGCCGAATGTCGGCAGGGCGTGGCGGATGAAATGATCCAGCGCCGCCAGCGCATCGGCACGGGTGACGGCCCAGCCGAAGGGGTGGAGATTGCCGAAATGCGCGGGGTATTCGCGTTGCACCAGCGTCAGAACCTCTTCCGTCACCGCATCGGGGGCAAAGCGGGGCGGGCGGGGGCGGAACAGGTCGGGCTTGGCGGGCTTGCGGTTGTCGTGGTCGAAATTCCATTGCCCGCCTGCGGGTTGGTCCCCCTCCATCATCAGCCCCGTCTTGCGGCGCATCTCGCGGTAGAAGAATTCCATCCGCAACTGCTTGCGCCCTTCGGCCCATGCGGCGAATTCGGTTTGGGAACACAGGAAGCGGTCGTCGGGCAAAAGCGTCAGTTCAAGCGGAAGGTCGCGCAGCGCATGGATCAGCCGCCATTCCCCGGGGGTGGTGGCAACGACCTTTGCGGTCCCGTGTTCCGAGGCGCGGCGGAGCAGCTCGCCTGCAATGGACTGGCTGTTCTCGGGATCGTCGAGGCGCGTATAGGCCACGGTCCAGCCGCTTTCGCGCAGGCTTTCGGCAAAGTGCCGCATGGCGGACAGGACGAGCGCGATCTTTTGCGGATGGTGCGGGACGTAGCTGCCTTCGGCCCGCACCTCGGCCATGACCACAAGATCGGTCGCCTTGTCCGCTTCGCGCAGGGCAGACAGGTTTTCGCTGAGCTGGTCGCCCAGCACAAGGATCAGGCGCATGATGGCCCGCCGTTTCGCGCGCGGAAAGGCCGGGAGGGCTGCCTGCCCTCCCGGACCCACCCGGGGATATTTGGGGCGAGAGGAAGGAACCTCACCACGGGATCGCCTTTCCCTGCCAATCGAAGAAACCGCCCGTCTCGGCGGGGGTGAGGGTGGCGAGGACCGAGAGCAGGTTCCGCGCCGCCGTTTCGGGCGTGACGGTCGGATGCCCGCCGGCATAGGCGCGGGTCAGGGGTGTTTCGACGGTTCCGGGGTGCAGCGTGCAGATGACCGCCTGCGGATGGGTGCGGGCAATCTCGACCGCTGCCGTATGGACCAACTGGTTCAGCGCGGCCTTGGCGGCGCGATAGGAATACCACCCGCCCAGACGGTTGTCGCCGATGGAGCCGACGCGGGCCGACAGCGCGGCAAAGGTGGCAGGGCGGTCGCGCGGCAAGAGGCGCAGCGCGTGTTTCAAGACCAGCGCGGGGCCGATGGCATTGGTGGCGAATTGCGCGGCAAGGGCTGCGGGATCAAGCGCGCGGAGGCTTTTCTCGGGGCGGCTCCCGCCCAGTTCCAGCGCGCCGGTGGCGACGAAGATCAGGTCGTAGGGTGCGGTGAGCGGCGCAAGGCTGGCTGCGATGCGCGCCTCCTCCGTCAGGTCGAACCCGTCGGTCCGCCGTGACAGGGCGGTCACTTCGGCCCCGCCTGTCCGCAGGGCTGACACAAGCGCGGCCCCGATGCCGCCGGATGCGCCAAGGATCAGGGCGCGCTGGAAGGAATGCGTGTTCATGCCCCCGTTCTAGGGCGGCAAGGACTGGCGACCAGCGTCAATCGCCCAGCTTGGCGTGAACCTCGTCAAGATCGACCTCGCCCAGCGGCATCTTGTTGGCCGGATTGTCGAAATCATATTTGAAAAGCTGGAAATCCCGCTTGTAGATTTCCCAGACCAGATGCCGCGACAGGTCGTCGAAGTAATCCTCGACCGGATGCAGCCGCTTCGGCCCGTGCCCTTCACTTTCGTTGAACCGCGGGATGAGGGCGAGGTCGACGGCGTGCTTGGGCTTCATGTGGTCGAGCACGACCTGCATGCCCTGATCGAACTTTTCGGTGAAGAAGATGTGGTCGTAGCGCCCGCCATTGACGATGAAGGTCGAGATATGCCCCGCCATCGCCGACCAGTGGATATCCGGCTCCATCGGTTTGCGGAAGCGGATGGTGTCGCGGGCGAAAAGGAGGAAGCGGCGGAAACTGGCGATCTGGTCGAAGTCCTGCTTGCCATCGTCGCCGCCCACCTCGACCCCGTATTTCTGCACCAGCATGGGGACGAGGTTGCCGCGATAGCGTTTTCCGTTGCGCTGGATGCCGCAGATCTTGTCGAAGAAGGATGACAGGATGCGCGTGTAGGGATTGCGCACGCAGGTGAAGGCGTAGCTCTTGTGTGCCTTGACGTTCGCCTCGATCAGCGGCTGGCTTTCCTCTTGCGCCCATTTGTGCAGACCCTTGGTCGAGTCATGGATGTCGCCGTCGAAGAAGCGGCCGTGATCGGAATAGAACATGATCTGGCCGATGGTGGAGCAGGCGCATTTCGGCACCACGCGATAGACCACGCTTTCGCTTTCGGTCATCCAAGTGCCCGGAAAACCCATGAAACTGCCTCCAACACACGGGCTTTGGCGCGGCGGGCCGCGCTGCCCTTATCTTTCAGACACAAAAAAGCAAAGAAAGGCTGTCTTTTCAATCACCGTTGACGTTATTTGTCGAAAGCGCGTCCCGCTTGCGCTGAATCGTTCCCGCTTTCGTGGTTCTTGATGGCAAAGATCGCCTATATCCTTCTCTGTCACAAAGACCCCGAAGGGATCATCGCGCAGGCCGAACGGCTGACGGCGGCGGGGGATTGCGTGTCGATCCACTTCGACGCCCGCGCCCCGCGCGATGCTTACGAACGCATCCGCAGCGCCCTTGCCGACAACCCGGACGTGACCTTTGCCAAGAAGCGCGAGAAATGCGGTTGGGGGGAATGGAGCCTTGTTGCCGCCACCCTTCATGCGGTGCAGGCGGCGGTCGATGCCTTTCCGCGCGCCACGCATTTCTACATGCTGTCGGGCGATTGCATGCCGATCAAATCGGCCGAATACGCCCATGCCTTCGTCGACCGCGAAGAGGCCGATTACATCGAAAGCTTCGATTTCTTCAACTCCGACTGGATCAAGACGGGGATCAAGGAAGAGCGGCTGATTTATCGGCACTGGTTCAACGAGAGGAACCAGAAGCCGCTGTTCTACGCCTCGATGCGGTTGCAGCGGAAGCTGCGGCTCGACCGCGCAATTCCGGCGGACCTGCAAATCCAGATCGGCAGCCAGTGGTGGTGCCTGCGCAGACGGACGATCGAGGCGATCCTCGATTTCTGCAAGGCGCGGCGCGATGTGGTGCGGTTTTTCCGCACGACATGGATCCCGGACGAGACGTTTTTCCAGACCCTCGTGCGCCATCTGGTGCCGGAGCACGAGATACGCTCGCGCACACCGACCTTCCTGATGTTCACCGATTACGGGATGCCGCTGACCTTTTACAACGACCACTACGACCTGCTGCTCAGTCAGGATTATCTGTTCGCACGGAAAATCTCGCCCGATGCGATGGAGTTGAAGGAGCGGTTGGGGCAGCTTTACGCGGCACGGGGTGTGCGGTTTTCCATCTCGAACGAGGGGCGGAGCCTGTTCGGCTTCCTGACGGGGCGCGGACGGATCGGTCGCCGGTTCGCCCCGCGCTTCTGGGAGCGCGAAGCCTCTGTCGGGCGCGAGCGGACGCTGATGATGGTGACGTGCAAGAAATGGCACATCGCCAAGCGTCTGGCGGCGCGGGTGCATGAGGTGACGGGGCTTCCCACGGTGAACTACCTGTTCAACGAGGCGGGGACGGAACTGCCCGACCTTGGCGGGATCCAGACCACGGTCGAAAAGCGGACGCGGCACCGCCGCGCGCTGGTCAGGATGCTGTTCGATTATTGGAAAAGTGACCGGCTGCTCTTTTGCATCGACCCTGCCAACATCGACCTGATGCAGGATTTCTACAACGACCGTGCCACGGTGCGGCTGTTGGAGATCGAATGCGAATTCACCGATGACTACATGATCGGCCATGCCCGCCGCGTGGGTCTGGCGGGCGAAGCCACGCCGCGCGAGACGCTTGACCGGCTTTTGCCGACGATCCGCTTCGACGTGCGCTTCGAAAGCGACCGCATCCGCGATGCAGGGTTTTCGGGGTATAACCGCATCCGGCAGGGGGCAGAGGTGGATGAAAACGCTGTCCCTCTTGCCGCCTTTCTTGGTATCTCCCTCGACAAGGCGCGCGAGATCGCCGCGACGCCGCATCTGTTCACCGACTGAAGGCAAGCCGCGTCATGGCCCATGATTACGACCCCAACAACATCTTCGCCCGCATCCTGCGCGGCGAGATTCCGAACAACACGGTGCTGGAAACCGAGCACACGCTTGCCTTCCGCGATATCGCCCCGCAGGCGCCCGACCATGTGCTGGTGATCCCCAAGGGGCCCTATGCCACCTTTGACCACTTCGCCGCCGAAGCGTCGGAGGCCGAGATCGTCGATTTCCACCGCACCGCCGCCAGCGTCTGCGCCCTGCTCGGGGCAAGCCTTGCATCGGGCGGGCCGGGCTATCGGGCCATCACCAATGCGGGCGGGCATGGCGGGCAGGAAGTGCCGCATTACCACCTGCATATCCTTGCCGGTCGTCCGCTGGGCCGGATGGTCGAAAAGGGCTGAGCTTTCCGCAGGAAACGGGTCGCGGGGCTGGTCGTGCCTCTGGCAAAATCGCAGCACCGATCCAGCCCGAGGATGACATGACCCTGCGCTTCCACCCCATCCCCACCGCCACCGCCCGCGCCTATCAGGCGGGCGGACCCGATGCCTATGGCATGCCGCCCGAGCGGCGCATCAGCGACGGCGGCGGCAACCCCTGCCGCCATTGCCTGCGGATGATCCCCGAAGGCGCGGGGATGCTGGTGCTGGCCCATCGCCCCTTTGGAGCCTTGCAGCCCTATGCCGAAACGGGACCGATCTTCCTTTGCGCCGAGGCTTGCGCGGCGGGCGGGGGCGCAGAGATGCCCGAAATCCTTGCCTCGTCCGATTACATCCTGCGGGGATACGGCGCGGACGAGCGTATCGTCTATGGCACGGGCGGGGTGGTGGCGACGGCGCTGATCCCCGCGCGTGCCGCAGAGTTGCTGGCGCGGGAGGATGTGGCCTTTGTCCATGTCCGTTCCGCGCGGAACAATTGCTATCAGCTTCGCTGCGGGCGCGACTGACGGCACGGTCGGCAGCGGGGGCCTGCCGCCCCCGCACCCCCCGCGAGTATTTGGGCCAAGGTGAAAGGGTCAGTCGCCGGTTTTCGTCAACTCTTCGATGTAATCCGCGATGCGGCGGTTGCGGGCCGAAAGGGTCTTGGCGGTCGACAGGCGAAAGGCAAGCGCCGCCCGCGCCTTGGCCGAAAGGGCGTTGAAGGCGGTGGTGGCGACCGCAGGTGCCGCTTCCAGCGCGGTCAGGAAATCGTCGGGGATTTCGGCGGGCTTTTCTGCGGCATAGGCGGCGTCCCAGCGGCCATCCGCCTTGGCGCGGTTGATTTCGGCCAGACCCGCATCCTCCATCCAGCCGCCCGCGATCAGCTTTTCCGCCGTGGCGCGGGCCTTGGACGTCCATGCGCTTCCCGCACGGCGCGGGGTGAAGCGGTGCAGCATGTGGTCCGGCCCGTCGGGTTTCTTCTGCGCATCGGTCCAACCCCAGACGATCGCCTCTTCCACCGCCTGCTCCCAGTCGATCGAGGCCGTTCCGGTGGCTTTCTTGGCCAGACGCAGCCAGACATCGGCGGCTTTGTCATGGCGCATCGACAGCCAGAAGTTCCACTCCTCGGGCGTGGCAAAGGTCAGGGGGGCGGGGGCGCGGCTCAATGCGCGTCCGCCCATGTGCGACCCTTGCCCGCCTCGACGATCAGCGGCACCTTGAACTGAACGGCGGGGGCGCTTGCCGCCTCCATCACCTCCTTGGCACGGGCGGCGAGGGTGTCTGCCGCGTCCTCGTCCACCTCGAACAGAAGTTCGTCATGCACCTGCAACAGCATCGTCGCGGGCAGGTCGGCGATGGCGGCGGGCATGCGGATCATGGCGCGGCGGATCACATCGGCGGCGGTGCCCTGGATCGGCGCGTTGATCGCCGCACGCTTGGCAAAGCCTGCGGTCGGCCCTTTGGCATTGATTTCGGGCGTGTTGATTTTGCGACCGAAAAGGGTTTCGACGTAGCCCTTGGCCTGCGCCGATTTGACGGTTTCGGACATATAGGTCTTGATGCCGGGGAAGCGCTCGAAATAGCGGTCGATGAAACCCTGCGCCTCGGCCCGCGGAATGCGCAGGTTGCGGGCAAGGCCGAAACCGGAAATCCCGTAGATCACGCCGAAGTTGATCGCCTTGGCCTTGCGGCGAATGTCGCTGGTCATCTGCTCCAGCGGCACGTTGAACATTTCCGAAGCGGTCAGCGCGTGGATATCAATGCCTTGCCGGAACGCCTGCTGCAATTCGGCGATGTCCGCGACATGGGCAAGGATGCGCAACTCGATCTGGCTGTAGTCGAGGCTGACCAGAACCCGCCCCTTCGGTGCCACGAAAGCCTCGCGGATGCGGCGCCCCTCTTCGCTGCGGACGGGGATGTTTTGCAGGTTCGGGTCGTTGGACGACAGCCGCCCCGTCACTGCCCCCGTGATCGAATAGCTCGTATGCACCCGCCCCGTTTCGGGGTTGATGTGGTCCTGCAACGCGTCGGTATAGGTGGATTTCAGCTTGGCCAACTGCCGCCAGTCCAGCACCCGCGCCGCCAGCCGCGCCGCTTGGGGATGGGCGTCTTCCAGCGTGGTGATGTCTTCGAGGATATCGGCCCCCGTGGCATAGGCCCCGGTCTTGCCCTTTTCTCCCCCCGGCACGGCCAGACGGTCGAAGAGCACCTCGCCCAATTGCTTGGGCGAGCCGACGTTGAAGGGTTCGCCCGCGATCTCCTGGATTTCCGCCTCCAGCCCCGCCATCTTTTGCGCGAAGGCGTTGGACATGCGCGACAGCGTATCGCGGTCGACCTGAATTCCCGCCATCTCCATATCGGCAAGCACGGGGACGAGCGGGCGTTCGAGGGTTTCGTAAACGGTCGTGACGCGCGCCTTGTGCAGCATCGGCTTGAACCGCAGCCAAAGACGCAGCGTCACATCGGCATCCTCGGCGGCATAGCGCACGGCCTGATCGACAGGCACGCGGTCAAAGGTGATTTGTGTCTTGCCCGTGCCGAGCAGCGATTTGATCGGGATCGGCGCGTGGCCCAGATAGGTTTCCGACAGCGTGTCCATGCCGTGGTTATGGATGCCCGCATACATCGCATAGGACATGAGCATGGTGTCGTCGATCGGCGCCACGCGGATGCCGCGGCGGGCGAAGATCTTGGCATCGTACTTCATGTTCTGCCCGATCTTGAGGATCGCGGGGTCCTCAAGCACGGGTTTCAGGATCGCCAGCGCCTCGGCCTCGGTCATCTGACCTTCGGCAAGCTGGGCGGAGCCGAACAGGTCATCCACCCCGCTGCGATGCCCGAGCGGGATATAGCAGGCCAGTGCGGGTTCGGTGGAAAGCGAAATGCCGACCAGACCCGCCCGCATCTCGTCAAGGCTGGTGGTTTCTGTATCCACCGCCACATAGCCCTTGTCGCGGATGCGTGCGACCCAAGCCTCGAGCGCCGCACGGTCGCGCACGGTCTCGTAGGCGTCGAGAGCAAAAGGCAGGGTGGGGGCGTCGAACGCCTTTTCCTGCACCTCGGTGCCCTTTTCCGGCTCCAGCGCGGGGGCATCCACCTTCAACCGCTCCGCCACGCGGCGCGTCAGGGTGCGAAATTCCATCGCGTTGAGGAAGCCGAGGATCGTCTCCGCCTGCGGCTCCTTCAACTCCAGCGCCTCCAAGGCCACATCAAGTGGCATGTCGGCGTCGAGCGACACGAGGCGTTTGGAAATGCGGATCAACTCGGCATTGTTGACCAAAGCCTCGCGCCGCTTGGGCTGGGGGATTTCGCCCGCCCGTTCTAGCAGCGCTTCAAGGCTGCCGAATTCGTTGATGAGCAGGGCGGCGGTCTTGATCCCGATCCCCGGTGCGCCGGGGACGTTGTCGACGGAATCGCCTGCCAGCGCCTGCACATCGACCACACGCTCAGGCCCGACCCCGAATTTCTCGATCACCTCGTCCGGCCCGATACGGCGGTTCTTCATCGGGTCGAGCATGTCGACCCCGTTGCCGATCAACTGCATCAGGTCCTTGTCCGAGGAGATGATCGTCACCGTCCCCCCCGCTTCCCGCGCACGGCGGGACAGGGTGGCGATGATGTCGTCGGCCTCATAGCCCTCGATCTCGATGCAGGGGACGTTGAAGGCGCGCGTCGCCTCGCGGGTAAAGGCGAATTGCGGGCGCAGGTCTTCGGGCAGTTCGGGGCGGTTCGCCTTGTATTCGGGGTAAATCTCGTTGCGGAAGGTGATCGAGCCTGCGTCGAAGATCACCGCGATATGGGTCGGCGCCTCTTGGGAACGGGTGGTGGTTAGCTCGTTCCAGAGCAGGTTGCAGAACCCCGCCACCGCACCCACGGGCAGCCCGTCCGACTTGCGGGTCAGAGGCGGCAGCGCGTGATAGGCGCGGAAGATAAAGGCCGATCCGTCGATCAGGTGAAGGTGGCAGCCCTTGCCAAAACTCATGCGCGGCGTCTCCGATATGGTCAGGCGCGGTTATGGCATGGCGGGGCCTGCCTTGGTAGGGGGCGTGGGCAGGGGTGGAAGACACGCTTCCACCCCGCGCTTCCCCTGACCACCGCTACCGTCAACCGATCTCGACGCGGAAGCGCGGCCCCGCCTGCGGCTGTTCGGCAAGACGCATGGCACGATAGGCGACCGCGGCCTCAAGATCGGCGGCGCGGGTGGGGATGGACAGGTGGCTGCGCCCCTCGCCCTCGGCCAGTTCGCGGGCGGCATCGACCAAGGCGCGGCCGATCCCACGCAGACGGTGCTCGGGCCGGACGAACAACTGGTTCACCTCATAGGAGGCGCGGCCCGTCAGCATGTCGTGCCGCAACAGAAGCAACGCATAGCCGACCGCAGCTCCTGCTGGCCCCGCGACCAGCACGCGCACGCCCGCGCCCCGCAGCGCGATCCGGTCGAGCGTTTCGGGGGTGATCGTCGCCGCATCGCCCCGCTGCACGGCAAGTGCGCCGATCATGGCGTGCAGCGCGGGCAGGTCATCGGGCATCGCGAGCCTGATCTCCGGCAGGGCGGGGTCGCGGGTCGTGAGGGTGGCTAAGGTATCCATCGTTCTCTCCTCTGCCGCGCTGCGAGAGGATGCCGATGGTGCCGCCCGCAGGGGACGGCCATCTGGTCAGGGGTTTAAGGGAATGCTGACCGGCCGCCTATGTCGCGTCGGTATAATAAAAGCGGGCGGTGGTCAGGGCGTGGTTCAGCATGGGGTGAGCCTGCGCCGGATCACCGGCTTCGGTCAAGCGCGAATTCAGACCCGCCCGCAGGTTTCGGGCCAAGTCGGGGAGCCGTCTGCCCCCCGCGGCGCGGCAGGCCGCGCCTCCCCCCGAGGATATTTGCGGCAAGAGGAAGGGGGGCGTTCTACCTTCCCTTTCACACTGGAAAAATATCCTCGGGGGGAAGGGGCGCGGAACGCGGCCCTTGGGGGGCAGACAGCCCCCCTTGCGACGGTGGCAACGGGGCCGAACTGGGCAGCGGACGCGGCTTTCACCCTTTCGTGGGCGGGGAGCGGTTCACCGCCCCGGTTTCCCGCCCATCGCGCTGCGGATTTCGTCGGTCGCGCCTTCGCCGATCTCCTGCGCCGTGGCCTGCATCAACGAGCCGAGTCGCCCCGCCTCCTGCATGTAATCCGAGGCGAGTTTCTGCCAGAATCCCGTCAGCACCGCACCTGCGGCAGCGGCGTCCTTTGCTGTGGCGAGTTCACCCAGCATGGCACGGTCCTTTTCGAATCGGGTCTTCAGGAATTCCAAGGCTTCGATGTTCTGCTTCAGCACCGCGTCCATCATACGGACCTGCGCCTGCATCACACCCTTTGCCATATCGACCTTGTCGTCAGTTTCATCCGCCATATCCGCCCCCCCCCGATCTGATAAATCAAGGTTAACACAAAACGGCGTAAAGCGCCTTGATCCGGGTCAATGACACAAGACTGTCGGCGGAAACCGGCGGCGTCAGTGATCGTCGTGCGCGTGGTCGCGATCGATCACATAGCGTTTGTCGCAATAACCGCATTCGACAAAGCCCGTTTCCTGCGGGATCGAGAGCCAGACGCGCGGATGGCCCAAGGCACCCTCGCCCCCGTCACAGGCCACTTTCCACGTGGTGACGATCTGGGTTTCGGGCGCGTCGACGGTCATTGCACAGTCTTTCCTGATAAGCTTGTCGCGCATTTTACCCCAGCCTGCGGCAGGGGCAAGCCCTTCACGCCCCGATCAGCTTCGCACGGCTCTTGAGCGCATTCAGCCACATCAGCCCATGCACCGTAGCCCGCGCCGGCAGGTATTCCGCGGCCACCCAGCCCGACCAGTCACGCTCGTCCAGTTCGGTGCAAAGTCCCGTAAGGTCGAACCCGCCACCACCAGGCTCGTTGCGGCTTGGAAATCCGGCGATCTGGATGTGGTTCACGTGGGTCTTGTGGCGCGCCCAGACCGCGTCGGCGTCGCCGTGGATCCGCGCCGCGTGCCAGAGGTCGAACTGGATGCCGAGATTGGCAAGCCCGAGGTCGTCGATGATCCGCGCCGCCTGATCGAAGTCGTTCAGGAAATAGCCCGGCATGTCGTCGGCATTCAGCGGTTCGATCGTCAGCGCAAGTTCAGGCACCTGTTCCGCCGCCCAGGCGAGGTTTTCCCGGTAGGTTGCCTCGGCCGTTTCCCCCTTCGCCACGCCCGCCATCACATGCAGGCGGGCCGCACCAAGCTGGCTTGCCACCTCGGCCCCGCGCAGGAAACTTTGCCGGAAATCGCCCACCGCTCCGGGAACGGCGGCGTAGCCGCGATCCCCCGCCGCCCAATCCCCGGGAGGCGTGTTGATCAATGCAACCGGCATCCCCACCAGCGCCGCCTGCCAATCTTTCAACGGATGGTCATAGGGAAACAGCACCTCGACCCCGTCGAACCCTGCCTCGCGTGCAAGGTCGGGACGCGCCAGCATAGGCACCTCGGTGAAGAGCATCGTCACATTCGCTGCGAAACGGGGCATCAGGTCAGGTCACTCGAAGGAATCACCGGAAAGAACCTGCCCGAGGACCACAAGCCAAACCAGCCTTTTCCCGCCACCTCTTCGTGAACACCGAGTTCGACAAGACGGTAAAAGCTCTTGCGGTCGATCAGGGCATCCAGACCGGCACGCACATGGACATAGGGCGCGGGTTCGCCGTCGGCCCCGTCCCGTTCGATCCTGATCGGGTTTTCGGGACCTGCGACCACTTCGTCGCCGACGTTGGTGACGAAACGCAACACCTGTTCCGCCCCTGCCCCGGCGGCGGTGAAATCGACCGCGACAAAAGGGGCGTCCTCGACGGTGATCCCGACTTTCTCGACTGGCGTCACGAGGAAGTACCTGCCCTCCTCGAGCTTCAGGATGCCGGAGAACAGCTTGACCATTGCGGGTCGTCCCATCGGCGTACCCTGATAGAACCACGTGCCATCCCGCGCGATGCGCATGTCGATGTCACCGCAGAACGGCGGGTTCCACAGGTGCACCGGCGGCAGCCCCCGCTTCGACGCGGAGGTCGCCGCAGCGGCAATCCCCTCGGCCGAAGGTGTGGCCTGCCCATCCCTGATTTCCGTCATGGCACCCCTTTCGCGTTCGGCCCTGTCTATGCCGCATCCGCCCCGCTGCCAAGCATGCGGCGGCACGCAAGGTAGCAGGCAAAGGGAAACGCCCGAACAGGCAAATTGGCGCCATCGGCAGCGATCGTCGCGCCGGACCACAGATCGGCGCGGATTCCGACGCGTCTCACGATCATTTGTGCCGCGGTGCTTTTTGTCATTTGTGCCTTGCGCGATAGTTGGGTCTAATGAACCCGAAGTAGCCATGCGGAGTGAAGCGATGTCCGATGCAGCCGACCTTGTTACCCGGATCGAAGCGTTGGGCGAACGACTCGGTGAGGCGAAATCCTCGATCAACCGGCGCTTCATCGGACAGGAACGGGTGGTGGACCTTGTCCTCGCCTCCATGCTGTGCGGCGGGCACGCGCTTTTGGTGGGTCTGCCCGGTCTTGGCAAGACGCGGCTCGTGGATACGCTCTCTACGGTGATGGGGCTCAAGGGCAACCGCATCCAGTTCACGCCTGACCTGATGCCCGCGGACATCCTCGGCTCGGAAGTTCTGGACACCGCCGCCGATGGCAGCCGCGCTTTCCGGTTTATCGAAGGTCCGATCTTCTGCCAGCTTCTGATGGCAGACGAGATCAACCGTGCCAGCCCGCGCACCCAATCGGCGCTCCTGCAAGCCATGCAGGAGCGCGAGGTGACGATCGCAGGCCAGCACCGCCCGCTTGGCCGCCCCTTCCACGTCCTTGCGACGCAGAACCCGATCGAACAGGAAGGCACCTACCCCCTGCCCGAAGCCCAGCTTGACCGTTTCCTCGTGCAGGTCGACGTGGAATATCCGACGCGGGAGACCGAACGCGAAATCCTGATTGCGACCACCGGCGCGACCGAGGATGAGGCGCATCAGGTCTTTACCGCCGCCGAATTGATCGAGGCACAATCCGTCCTCCGCCGCATGCCCGTGGGCGATCAGGTCGTCGAAGCCATCCTCGACCTCGTCCGCGCCTGCCGCCCCGGCGAAGCCGAGGGGCGCGATCTTGCGGGCAGCCTGTCATGGGGCCCCGGCCCGCGCGCGGCGCAGGCTTTGATGCTGACCGTGCGGGCGCGGGCGCTTCTGGACGGACGGCTCGCGCCTTCGGTGGCCGATGTCGCGGCCCTTGCCCGCCCCGTGCTGACCCACCGCATGGCGCTGTCCTTCGCGGCCCGCGCCCGTGGCGAAAGCCTGGCCAGCCTCATCGACCGCACCGCCACGCGCACCCTGGGGCTCGAGGCGGCGGCGTGACCCAACTCCCTGCCCCATCCATGCGGGAAGCGGCCGAAACCCTTGGTCAATCCCTGCCACCCCTGCTGGCCGAGGCGGAACTGCTCGCTTCGACGATCATGCTGGGCGAACATGGGCGGCGCAGGGCCGGTCAGGGTGACGAATTCTGGCAGTACCGCCCCGCCCATGCCGGAGATGCGACACGGATGATCGATTGGCGGCGCTCGGCGCGGTCCGATGCGACCTTCGTGCGCGAACGCGAATGGCAGGCTGCGCAATCGGTGACGCTCTGGGTCGATGGCGCAAGGGCGATGGCCTTCCGCAGCGACCGCGCCGGCGCGACCAAAGGCGAAAGGGCGCGGCTTCTCGCCCTCGCCGTAGCCGTGCTTCTGTTGCGCGGGGGGGAAAGGGTCGGCATTTCTGGCAGCGACACCCCACCTCGTTCGGGCAAGGCGCAACTCCTGGCGCTTGCGGACGCGCTGTCGCGCAGTGACATGACCGCCGAATACGGTGCAGCCGATGCGGATGGCATCGCAAGCCACGGGCGGGCCGTGTTGCTGTCCGACTTCCTTGGTCACATAGAAGGGGTCGACGAAGCCCTGGCACGCGCTTCGGATCGTGGCGCACGTGGCGTGCTGATGCAGATCCTCGACCCCGCGGAAGAAGATTTCCCCTTTGACGGACGGACCATCTTTGAATCGATGGGCGGGACGATCAGCCACGAAACCCTGCGAGCGGGCGACCTGCGGGCGCGGTATCTGGAGCGGTTGGCCGAACGCAAGGACCGACTGCAATCGCTTGCGCGTGCGGTGGGCTGGCATTTCCACTGCCACCATACGGGCGATGCGGCCTTGCCCGCGCTTTTGTGGCTCTATCGCGCATTGGAAGGGGGCCGCTAGATGTGGATGCTTGGTCCCGTCGGCTTTACCGCGCCCTTGCTTCTGCTGGGATTGTCCGCGCTGCCGCTTCTCTGGTTCCTCCTGCGTGCCGTCCCCCCCGCGCCGATCCGCCGCCGCTTTCCGGGGGTGGCGCTGCTGCTCGGCCTGCGCGACGAGGAAGCCGAAACCGACCGCACGCCGTGGTGGCTCTTGCTGCTGCGCATGGCCGCCCTTGCCGCGGCGATCATCGCCTTTGCCGGACCCGTCCTGCACCCCGAAAAACGCGATCCGGGAAAGGGACCTCTGCTGATCGTCTTTGACGGCGGCTGGGCCGATGCCCGCGACTGGCCACGCCGGATCGACCGCGCCGCGCTGCTTCTCGAGGAAGCGGCACGGGCAGGACGCACCGTCGCCGTGATCCGTCTGACCGATCCCCCTTCGGATATCGACTTCCAGACCGCCGATGCTTGGGCTGGCCGCCTCGGGGCGCTGTCACCGCAACCGTGGGTGCCGCAGGAGACAGAAGCTTGGGTGGCAAAACTTCCCGAAGGCGGTTTCGACACGTTCTGGCTTTCAGACGGGCTTGACCACGCAGGAAGGTCTGAACTTGCCGCAGCCTTGGGCAAACGCGGGGCGCTGACCATCTTCGCCAGCACGCGACCCGTCCTTGCATTGCATCCGGCAAGCTTTGCGGATGGCGCGGTCCAGCTCGCCGCAAGCCGACAGCCCGCAAGCGACCCCGTCGAGGTGGAAGTGATTGCCCGCGGTCCCGATCCTGCGGGGATCGACCGCGAACTGGCCCGTGCGACGCTGTCCTTCGGCCTTGGCGCCGGACGGGCCGAAGCTGCGCTCGCGCTGCCGCCGGAATTGCGCAACCGTATCAACCGCTTCGAAATCGCGGGCCTGCGTTCGGCAGGGGCCGTAAGCCTGACCGACGACAGCCTGAAGCGCCGGAAGATTGCCCTGACCGGCGGACGCGAAGACCGCGAAGGGCTGCGCCTGCTCTCGCCCACGCATTACATCCGGCAGGCCGTTCAGCCGGTGGCCGACCTTGTCGAGGGCGGCGTGAGCGACGTGCTGCTGGCAAACCCGGATGTGATCATCCTTGCCGATGTGGCGAAACTCACCCAGACCGAAGAGGACGAACTCCTCGACTGGCTCGACGATGGTGGCATGCTCCTGCGCTTCGCCGGTCCGGGTCTGGCGGCGTCCGACATTGCCCGCAGCGCCGAAGACCCGTTGCTTCCTGTGCGACTGCGCGAAGGCGGGCGCTCCGTCGGTGGCGCGATGAGCTGGGGCGAGCCGAAAACGCTTGCCCCCTTTCCCGAAACGTCGCCCTTCCACGGTCTGGCCGTGCCGTCCGATGTGACAGTGTCGTCCCAGGTCCTTGCCCAGCCCGATCCCGACCTCGCCCAGCGCACGATCGCCGCCTTGGCCGATGGCACTCCGCTGGTCACACGCAAGGCCGTGGGACAGGGGCAGGTCGTGCTGTTCCATGTCACTGCCAACGCAGAATGGTCGACGCTGCCGCTGTCGGGACTTTTCGTTCAGATGCTCGAACGCCTCGCCGTTTCGACCCGTCCCGCTGCGGCCGGTGCCACCGATCTCGCGGGCCAGACTTGGGTGGCCGAGGTGCTCCTCGATGCCTTCGGACAAAAGACCGATGCCGATGCCAAAGCGGGCGTGGACGGTGCGGCACTGGCCAAGGCCATCGCCGCGGGGCCGGATGCAGGCTTGCGTCCGGGGCTCTATGCCGGTGCGGACCGGCGCGTGGCGCTGAACGCAGTCGGCCCGGACACGACGCTCTCCCCCGCGGCTTGGCCCGCAGGGACCGTCATCGAAGGGCTTGAAGGCGCGCGTGAACAGGCGCTCGGCGGCAGCCTTCTCTCGGCGGCGCTTGCGATGCTGCTTGTCGACATTCTCGCCGCAATGGCCCTGTCAGGTCGTATGCCGCGCCTTGCCCGCAGTGCCGCGTCCGCGATGCTTGTAGCGCTGTGCCTCGGCTTGCCCGAACCGGCACGGGCGCAAGACGGCGCGGATGCCACCGCGATCCGTGCGACCGAAGCCGTGGTCCTTGCCCATGTGCTGACCGGCGATGCAACTCTCGACCGGATCGCCGAAGCGGGCCTGACCGGCCTGGGCGAAAGACTGTGGGAGCGCACATCGGTCGAGCCCGACCCGCCCGTCGGCGTGGATGTGGAAACGGACGAACTCGCCTTCTATCCCTTTCTGTATTGGCCCGTTTCGGCAAGCCAGCCGCTCCCTTCGGCAAAGGCCTATGCCAAGCTGAACACCTATCTCCGCACGGGCGGGATGATCCTGTTCGACACGCGCGACGCAGACGTGACGCTCGGCGGTGGCACCTCGCCGGAGGGAGCCGCATTGCAGCGTATCGCGGCGGGGCTGGACATCCCCCCGCTCGAACCTTTGCCGAAAGACCACGTCCTGACCCGCACCTTCTATCTGCTGCAAACCTTTCCCGGCCGCTACGATGGCGCCACCGTCTGGGTAGAGGCCGCCCCGCCGGATGCCGAACAGGTGGAAGGGATGCCCTTCCGCAATCTCAATGACGGAGTGACACCCGTCGTGATCGGCGGCAATGACTGGGCAGGGGCTTGGGCGGTGGACGAGATGGGTGTTGCGATGTTTCCCGTTGGTCGCGGTTTCGCGGGCGAACGGCAGCGGGAACTTGCGAACCGCTTCGGCATCAACCTCATCATGCATGTGCTGACCGGCAACTACAAATCCGATCAGGTCCATGTTCCGGCCCTTCTGGAAAGGCTCGGCCAATGATGTCGGGTGCAATCGGTTTCGGCGCGGCCTCGCTTCTCTTCGATCCGCTGGTCGGTTGGCCGGTGCTCTATATGCTTGCCGCCTTGGCCACCCTTGGCCTTGGCCTTGCGCTGTGGCGCGGGCTAAACGGCGCGTGGCTGCGCGTGGCGAGCGCGCTCGTCCTGCTTGCAGCCCTTGCCAATCCCTCGTTGCAGCGCGAGGACCGGGCGCCCCTGTCCGACATCGTGCTGCTCGTCGTGGATGAAAGCTCGAGCCAGACCTTGGCGAACCGTCAGGTCCAGACCGCCGAAGCCGTGGCGCGGATAACGCAGGCGGTGCAAGCCCTGCCCAATACCGAATTGCGCGTTCTGCGGTTTCAGGACGGGGCCGAGGATGCAGGCTCCCTCGCCATGACCGCCGTGGCCGAGGCGCTGGCCGCAGAACCCCGTGCACGGATTGCCGGGGCGATCCTCGTTTCGGATGGCCGCATCCATGACCTCGACCTCGCCCCCGCCCTGCCTGCCCCGCTGCATCTGCTGCTGACGGGCCGGGCGACCGACTGGGACCGCCGGCTGATTGTGAAGAACGCTCCCGCCTTCGCCATCCTCAACGAAGAGGTCAGGCTGACCTTGCGGATCGACGACGACGGCGCCGCAGAAAAGGGCGGCGAAGCGGACCTGACGATTTCGGTGGATGACGGTCCGGCGCAAACCTATCGCATCCCCGTCGGGCAGGACATCGACCTTCCGGTAAAGCTGCCGCATGGCGGGATGAACGTGCTGCAATTCTCGACACCCGTGCAGGCCGACGAATTGACGGACCGCAACAACGCCGCCGTCGTTCAGATCAACGGCGTGCGTGACCGGCTGCGCGTCCTGCTCGTCTCGGGCGAACCGCACGCCGGCGAAAGGGTCTGGCGCAACCTGCTGAAATCCGATGCCTCGGTCGATCTTGTCCATTTCACGATCCTCCGCCCGCCGGAAAAGCAGGACGGCATCCCGGTATCGGAGCTTTCGCTGATCGCCTTTCCCACCCGCGAACTGTTCGTGGAAAAGATCAAGGAATTCGACCTCATCATCTTCGACCGCTACAGGATGCGGGGCATCCTGCCGATGTCCTACCTTGAAAACGTGGCCAATTACGTGAAAGAGGGCGGAACCGTGCTCGTCGCCGCCGGACCCGAGTTCGGTGCCGTCGACAGCCTGTGGCGCTCGCCTCTGGCCGAGGTCCTGCCGGTCGAACCGACCGCCCGCGTCATATCCGAAGGCTTCCGGCCCAAACTCACCGATCTTGGCAAACAGCATCCCGTGACCGAAGGGCTCGAAGCTTTGGCTCCCAAGGAAGGCTGGGGCCGCTGGTTCCGTCTGGTCGAGGTAAAGCCGATCGCGGGACAGGTCGTCATGTCCGGCCCGGGCGACCGCCCGCTTCTCGTCCTCGACCGCGTGGGCGAAGGTCGGGTCGCGGTGCTGGCCTCGGATCAGGCCTGGCTTTGGGGCCGCGGGTTCGAAGGGGGGGGGCCGCAACTGGAACTCTTGCGGAGGCTGGCCCATTGGATGCTGAAGGAGCCGGAACTGGAGGAAGAGGCGCTGACGGCTGCGATCAATGGCGCAGTCTCGGCCCAGACCCTGACGATCACGCGGCGGACGATATCGCCGGATCCGCCCGCCCCGTTGACCATCACCGGACCTGACGGCACAAAGACCGAACTCACCTTGCCCAAGGCCGGGCCGGGACGGTACCAGACGGACTGGCTGGCCCCCGCGATGGGCCTTTACCGTCTGGAACAAGGCGATCTCACGCGTGTGGTTGCGGTCGGCCCGCCAGCCCCGAAGGAATTCGAACAGACCATCGCTTCGGGCGATGCGCTCGCTCCCGTCATTGCCCCCACGAATGGCGGCATCCAGCGGATCGAAGACGGCGTGCCCGATATCCGCACCGTGCGGGATGGGCGCCCCGCCTCTGGCCGTGGCTGGATCGGCATCACCCCGCGTGGTGCCTATGTGACGCAGGATGTGACGGTTGCACCGGTGCTTCCCGCATGGGCTTGGCTGGTGCTTGCGACGTTGATGGCTGTGTCTGCATGGCTTGTCGAAGGTCGCAAGACAACGCGAAGCCCTGCCTGACCGAAGACGGGGAGGGGGCGACCGGATCAGGAGCCGAGCATCACCTGCCGCGAATGCGACCAGAACTCGCGCCGCAGCAAAACACCCGTCGCTGCGACCGATGTGGCGGCCAACCCCCAAGGCCCAAGCAGCCAGCCCAGCGCCGCAAGGGCGAAATAGATCGACCGCAAACCACGGTTGAAACTTCGCGCGGCGGTAATGTTGATCTCGCCTGCCTGCGCCGCCCGCGGCAGGGCAGAGGGGTCGGTGATGTCGTTCGGCACGGCCGCGATCAGGATCGAGCAATAGCCGAACAGCCGGTGCGACCAGATGAACTTCAGCAGCGCATTGGCCAGAAAGGCGATGATGAGGATGATCTTCACCTCCAACAGCACAGCCACCGCCTGCAACGACAGGTCGGATGCCAAAGTCTCCAACCGCTGCGTGTTCCCGATCAACGCCACCCCGCCCCCGATGGCGATCATGCTGGCCGAGGCGAAAAAGGCCGTCCCCTGCCGCAACGAGTCAAGGATCGTCGCGTCGAAGATGCGCGGCTGGCGCGTCACGAACTCCACCATCCAGTCGCGCCGGAACCGCTCCATCAGGACCGAAACCGAAGGGAACCGCCGTGGCGGATGCTCGCTGATCCAGCCGCTGGCCCAGAAACAGGCCATAAGCACGACAAGTGCCACGGCATCGGCGGTGGTAAAGGGTCCGTGTTGCAGAAAGCTTTCCATCACGGCAGGATTAAGCAAGGGGCGGCGCCTTGTCATCTGCCGAAATTGGTTATACGACCTTACCAATCTGAAAAGAGGTGCCCGATGGACATGCCCCTTCCCGACCCGCAGGTCATGGCACGCCGTGCAGGGATTGTGGCACGCCTTGCGTCGGTCTTGCCCCCCGACGCCCTGATCACCGACCCGACCGAGACACGCGCCTATGAATGCGATGCGCTCACCGCCTATCGCTGCCTGCCGCTCGCCGTCACCCTGCCGCGAACGACCGCCGAGGTCGCAGCCATCCTGCGCCTGTGTCATGAGGAACAGGTCAAGGTCATCCCCCGCGGGGCAGGAACCTCGCTTGCGGGCGGGTCGCTGCCCACGTCGGATGCGGTGATCCTTGGCGTGGCGCGGATGAACGCTGTGCTCGAAACCGATTACGCCAACCGCTTCATCCGCGTGCAATCGGGGCGCACCAACCTGTCCGTTACAGGCGCGGTCGAAGCGGACGGTTTCTTCTACGCACCCGACCCGTCAAGCCAGCTTGCCTGCGCCATCGCGGGCAACATCGGCATGAATTCGGGCGGGGCGCATTGCCTGAAATACGGTGTCACCACCAATAACCTCCTCGGCGTCACGCTGGTGACGATGCAGGGCGAGGTGCTGACCATCGGTGGCCCGTGGCTCGACCCGGGCGGGTTGGACCTTCTGGGCGTGATCTGCGGCTCCGAAGGGCAGCTCGGCGTCGTCACCGAAGCTTGGCTGCGCATCCTGCCCAAACCCGAAGGCGCGCGCCCCGTGCTAATGGGCTTCACCTCCAACGAAATCGCAGGGGCCTGCGTGTCCGACATCATCAAGGGCGGGCTTCTTCCCGTGGCCATCGAATTCATGGACCGCCCCTGCATCGAGGCAACCGAAGCCTTCGCCCATGCAGGCTACCCCGATTGCGAAGCGCTCCTGATCGTCGAGGTGGAGGGCAGCCCCGCCGAAATCGACGACCAGCTTGCCCGCGTCAAATCCATCGCCACCCGCCATTCCCCCGTCGCCTACCGCGAGGCCGCGTCCGGGGACGAGGCAAAGCGCATCTGGCTGGGCCGCAAATCGGCCTTTGGCGCGATGGGGCAGATGGGGGATTACATCTGTCTGGACGGGACGATCCCCGTCTCGGAACTCGCCCACGTGCTGCGCCGGATCGGGGAACTCACCGCCTCCTATGGCCTGCGTGTCGCCAATGTCTTCCATGCGGGCGATGGCAACATGCACCCGCTCATCATCTTCAACGCCAACAAGCCGGGCGACCTCGAACTGGCCGAAGCGCTGGGGGCCGACATCCTGCGCCTTTGCGTCGAAGTGGGTGGCTGCCTGACGGGCGAACATGGCGTCGGCGTCGAAAAGCGCGACCTGATGCATGTGCAGTTCAGCCCCACGGATATGGAGGCGCAGTTGCGGGTGAAGGATGTCTTCGACCCCGACTGGCTTCTGAACCCCGCCAAGGTGTTCCCGCTGGACGTAACCGCCTCGCGCCGCGTGGCCTGATGCGGCGGAACGGGGGGCCGTCTGCCCCCCGCGCCCCCCGAGGATATTTGAGAAAAGAAGAAGGGGTGCAGATGCGACCCGCAACCGAAGTCGAACTGGCCGAGATCGTCAAAGCCGCCAAAACCCCGCTTGCCATCACAGGGGGCGACACACGCCGTCTTGGACCCGTGCGGGGCGAAGTGCTGGACCTCTCCGGCCTATCCGGCATCTCTCTCTATGAACCGGGCGCGCTGACGTTGGTGGTGCGCGCAGGCACGCCCTTGGCAAAGGTGGAGGCCGCGCTGGCAGCCGAAGGCCAGCGCCTGCCGTTCGAGGTTCCCGACATGCGGCGGCTTCTGGGTCGCACGGGCGAAAGCACCATCGGCGGTGTCGTCGCCGCCAACGCCTCCGGCCCGCGCCGCGTGCAGGCGGGGGCCTGCCGCGACAGCCTGATCGGCATCCGCTTCGTCGATGGCACGGGCGCGGTGATCCGCAACGGCGGACGTGTGATGAAGAACGTGACGGGCTATGACCTCGTGAAACTCCTTGCCGGATCGCGCGGCACGCTGGGCGTGCTGACCGAGGTGGCCTTCAAACTCCTCCCCGCACCTGAAGCCACCGCGACGCTGCGGATTGCAGGGCTGGACGATGCACGGGCGGTAGAGGCGCTTTCCTCGGCGCTCACCTCGCCCTTCGACGTGACGGGGGCGGCGCATTGGCCCGACCACGGCACCTTTGTCCGCGTCGAAGGCTTCGCCCCCTCGGTCGCCTATCGCAGCGCCGAATTGAAAAAGCGCCTTTCCGCCTTCGGCCCCGTCGAACCCGCCTTGACCGACCCGTGGCCCGCCATCCGCGATGTGGCCCCCTTCCACGGGGCAGAAGGAGATGTCTGGCGCCTTTCCACCGTCCCTTCGGAGGCCGCGTCCCTCGTCACGCGTGCGAACGCAAGACAGGCGCTTTACGACTGGGGCGGCGGGCTCGTCTGGCTGCTGGTGGACGAAGGCACCGACCTGCGCGCCACGCTCGGCCCGTTCAGGGGCCACGCCACCCTGATCCGCTCGGCCAGTGCGCTGCCGGTCTTCCACCCCGAACCCACCCCCATCGCCGCCCTGACCCGTGGCCTGCGCGCCAAATTCGACCCGCACAGCCTGTTTTCGGAAAGCGCCTAAGCCATGCAGACGAACTTTACCGAAGCCCAGCTTGCCGACCCGCAAACCGCCCGCGCGAACGAAATCCTGCGCGCCTGCGTCCATTGCGGCTTCTGCACCGCGACCTGCCCGACCTATCAGGTCCTTGGCGACGAACTCGACAGCCCGCGCGGGCGCATCTACCTGATCAAGGACATGCTCGAAAGCGGCCGCCCCGCCGATGCCCGCACCGTCAAGCATATCGACCGCTGCCTGTCCTGCCTCTCCTGCATGACGACCTGCCCTTCAGGCGTGCATTACATGCACCTCGTCGACCATGCCCGGGCGCATATCGAAGCGACCTATCGCCGCCCCCTGGGCGACCGTCTGCTGCGCTGGCTGCTGGCAAAGACCCTGCCCTATCCGATGCGCTTCCGCCTTGCGCTGGCGCTGGCCAAGCTTGGCCGCCCCTTCGCCCCGCTGATCCCCGACGCGCGGCTCAGGGCGATGCTGGCGATGCTTCCGAAGCGCATCCCCCCCGTCAGCCGCAACGACGATGCACAAAGCTTTGCGCCCACCGCGCAGAAACGGATGCGCGTGGCGCTGATGACCGGCTGCGCGCAAAAGGCGCTGAACACCGATATCAACGACGCCACGATCCGCCTCTTGCGCCGCTTGGGCTGCGAGGTGGTGATCCCGCAAGGCATGGGCTGCTGCGGCGCGCTGACCCACCACATGGGGCGCGAGGGCGAAAGCCATGCCTTCGCCGCGGCGAACATCCGCGCCTTCCTCGGCGCGGGCGACCTCGACGCCATCGTCATAAACACCAGCGGCTGCGGCACCACGGTCAAGGATTACGGCCACATGTTCCGCAACGCGCCCGAAGCGGCGGATGCGGCCAAGGTCTCGGCCCTCGCGCTCGACATCACGGAACTTCTGGCGAAACTCGACCTGCCGCAGGGGGCCGACAAAGGGCTGCGCGTCGCCTATCACGCCGCCTGCTCGCTGCAACACGGCCAGCAGATCAGGACGACCCCGAAGGACCTGCTCAAACGCGCAGGGTTCGAGGTGGTCGAACCCGCCGACAGCCACCTGTGCTGCGGGTCGGCGGGAACCTACAACCTGCTGCAACCCGCGATCTCGGCCCAGTTGAAGGCGCGCAAGGTGCAGACGCTCGAGGCGAAATCCCCCGATGTAATCGCCGCCGGAAACATCGGCTGCATGATGCAGATCGGGTCGGGAACGGGGGTGCCCGTGGTGCATACGGTCGAGTTGCTCGACTGGGCGACGGGCGGGCCGAAGCCTGCGGCGCTGGGATGAGCGCCACATTTCCGCCCCAATCCGTTTCTACCCAAAGCTGATGAACCCGCGCCCCGTTTGGCTTTTGCTTGCAGCCCTGTCCCTGCCGATCCCTTCGGCGGCAGAAGACCTGCGCACCCTCGCCTCGGCCGATCAGGCGCGGGGATGGGATGCCGTGGGCCGGATCAACATCGGCGCCAACGGCTTTTGCACCGGCACGCTGATCGCCGACGACCTCGTCCTCACCGCAGCGCATTGCCTGTATGACAAAGCCACAGGCCGCCCCGTCGCGGCGGCAGACATGACCTTCCTTGCCGGTTGGCGCAACGGCAGGGCCGAAGCCTATCGCAACGTGGTCAAGGCCGTCGCGCATCCTGCCTACCGCATGGATGCCAAGCCGCTCGACAGCGTGGGCAGCGACCTTGCCCTGCTCCGCCTCGACCACCCGATCCGCCTGCCGCAGGTCCAGCCCTTCCCGACCGAGACCGCGCCCGAAACGGGGGACGAGGTCGGCATCGTCTCCTACGCGCAGGACCGCTCGGAAGCGCCCTCGCTGCAAGAGGTGTGTGACATCCTCGCCAAGCGGCCAGACGTGCTGGTGCTGTCCTGCGCCGTGGAATTCGGTGCCTCGGGCGCGCCGGTCTTCATGATCGAAGACGGGCTGGTCTCGGTCGTTTCGGTCGTCTCGGCCAAGGCCGAGGTGGAGGGCAAGCCCGTCTCCCTCGCCGTGCCGCTTGGCCAGACGCTCGCCACGCTCGAAGGGGCGATGGCAACGGGCAGCACCGCCACCGCAGGGGTGCGCGTCCTGTCCAACGGAACGGGCGGGGCAAAATTCGTCAAGGTGGCCCCCTAGCCCCCCTCTTGAAACGCGATTTTCCGCTACCCAAATCAATCCTGTGCCGGATGCCACAACGGGTCCGGCCAAACTGGCCCGTCCGATGGTCGGAGGGCTTTCACATAGCATCGCTCAATGGAGGATGACCCATGCGGAACCTTGATTTCGCCCCGCTTTACCGTGCCACCGTCGGCTTCGACCGGATTGCCGACCTGATGGACCGCGTGCTGACGACCGATGTCGCCCAGCCCACCTATCCGCCCTACAACATCGAAAAGACCGCCGAGGATGGCTATCGCATCTCGATCGCCGTGGCGGGCTTCACCCCCGAAGAACTGAACGTCGAGGTGAAGGACGGCACCCTGCTTGTCGCCGCCCGCAAAGGGGATGAGGCCGAGGGCAAGACCTATCTGCATCGCGGCATCGCAACCCGCGCCTTCGAGCGCCGCTTCGCGCTGGCCGACCATGTCCGCGTGACCGGTGCCACGCATGAACACGGCATGCTGCACATCGACCTGATCCGCGAAACGCCCGAGGCGCTGAAACCCCGCCGGATCGAAATCTCGCGCGGCGGCGAGCCGAAGGTGCTGGAGGCGCAGGTCAACTGACCGGACCGGCTTGGTCCTGTGAGCCATAAAGAAGGGGCGCCGGATGGCGCCCCTTCGCATTTCCAACGCTGTCCTGTGGGGGAGGACAGGCCGGAAACCGGCTTGCGGGGGGCCACTCGCGCGGCCCCCCTGCCGCTGTCTTCAGAAGATCAGCCCGTCATAAAGGCCAAAGGCCCCATCCCGCGACGCAAGGCGCTGCGACTGGCCAAGGTCGGCAGCATAAGCCGCAACCGCGTTATAGGTTCCCGGCCCGAAGGAACCGTCGATCCCGCCGTAGTAATAGCCCTGCGCGGCAAGGCGGCGCTGGATGGCGCGGCGTTCGGACAGGCTGTAGCTGTTGAAGGCCTGCGCGGCGGCGGTGCGATAGACGCTGGTCGAATAGGTCTGGCGCGGCTGGTAGACCGGCTCTTCGTAATAGCGCGGCTGGGTATAGACCGCGCGCGGCGGCTGGTAGACGGGCGGCTGATAGACCGGCTGTTGCTGGTAGACGGGCCGGTTGCGCGGCGGCAGGATGCCATAGTCGCGCAGCACCGTGCCAAGCACGACGGTACCGACGACACCTTTCAGCACATCCTGTTCGCGCTGGTCCCACGCCTTGGCAGGCGCGGCAAGGCCGAGGGCGAGCGAAAGCGCCGTCACGGCGCTGATGGCGGTGTTCTTGACAGTGGGCAGCATGTCAAACTCCTGTTCTGATTTCGGGGGCGGTGTTTCGCCTTGCCACCAACATGGGACCGACCGCCGCGCTAGGCAAAATCAGGCGCTTGCTATCGGATAACATCAGGAAAATCAGCAGCTTGACCAAAAGGAAAAGGGGGCCTTGCGGCCCCCTTCCCCCGTTCTGTGCCTCGCGTCAGACGCTCAGGCAGATGTATTTCATCTCGAGATAGTCTTCCATGCCGTGGTGGCTGCCCTCGCGTCCCAGACCCGATTGCTTGACCCCGCCGAAGGGCGCGACCTCGGTCGAGATCAGGCCGGTGTTGACGCCGACCATGCCGTATTCCAGCGCCTCTTGCACCCGCGTGATCCGCCCGATGTCGCGGGCGAAGAAATACGAGGCGAGGCCGAAGATCGTGGCATTGGCCAGTTCGATCACTTCCTCTTCCGTCTCGAACTTGAACAGCGGGGCGAGCGGGCCGAAGGTTTCCTCGTTCGTCACCAGCATGTCGGTGGTGACGCCCGTCATGATGGTCGGTTCAAAGAACGACCCGCCCAGCGCGTGGCGCTTGCCGCCGGTTTCGATCCTGGCACCCTTCTTGATCGCGTCGGCGATATGCTCTTCGACCTTGACCACGGCCTTGTCGTTGATCAGCGGACCGAAGGTCACATCTTCCGACAGGCCATCGCCCACCTTGGTCTTGGCCACCGCTTCCGCCAGTTTCTTGGCAAAGGCGTCATAGACGCCTGCCTGCACGTAGATGCGGTTGGCGCAGACGCAGGTCTGGCCGTTGTTGCGGAATTTCGAGATCATCGCGCCCGCCACGGCGGCGTCCAGATCGGCGTCGTCGAAAACGATGAAGGGGGCGTTGCCGCCAAGCTCCATCGAGCATTTCATCACCTGATCGGCGGCCTGACGCAGCAGGATACGGCCCACTTCGGTCGATCCGGTGAAGGTCAGTTTCCGCACGGCGTGGTTTTCGCAGAATTCCTTGCCGATGTCCGACGAGCGGACCGAGGTGATGACCGAGAAGATGCCCGCCGGAAGCCCCGCACGTTCGCCGAGCAGCGCCATCGCAAGCGCCGAAAGCGGGGTTTCGGCGGCAGGACGTGCCACGAAACCGCAGCCCGCAGCCAGCGCGGGGCCGACCTTGCGGGCGATCATCGCGTTGGGGAAGTTCCACGGGGTGATCGACCCCACCACGCCGATGGGCTGCTTGATGACCGTGATGCGCTTGTCGCGCTGGTGGCCGGGGATGGTTTCGCCGTAGACGCGCTTGGCTTCTTCGCCGAACCATTCGATGAAGGATGCGCCATAGGCGATTTCGCCCTTGGCTTCGGCCAGCGGTTTGCCCATTTCGGCGGTCAGGATTTTGCCGAGGTCGTCCTGATTGGCCATCATCAGGTCATACCACTTGCGCAGGACGGCGGCGCGTTCCTTGCCGGTGCGCGCGGCCCAGTCCTTCATCGCGGCTTGGGCGGCGGCGATGGCGCGGGCGGTTTCGGCCCGGCCAAGGTTCGGCAGGCGGCAGATCACGTCGCCTCGGGCGGGGTTCGTCACCTCGAAAGTGGTGCCATCATCGGCGTCGATCCATTGGCCCGCGACATAGGCTTTCGTCACGAGCAGCGAGGGGTCTTTCAAAAGCGACGCAAGGTTGGTGACGGAATCGAGCATGTGGGCCTCCAGCAATTCGGGTTAAAGATGGATTGCACCACCGGCAGGGCTTGTCCAGTTCCACCGATGCACGCAGCACAAATTTGATCAAAAAGGCATAGCCCATGTCTCTGGACGATGATTACGCCAACGGCGCCTACATCAAGGGCGGGGATGCCTATCTCGCCCGCTGGCAGCGGCAGGCGCAGGCCTTCCGCGAGGTGATGGGACCAAGGGCGCAACTTGGCTTGCCCTATGGTGCGGGAGAGCGGCAGGCGATGGATATCTTCCTGCCGGACAGTCCGCCCAAGGGGATGCTCGTCTTCATCCACGGGGGCTACTGGATCGAAGGAAATCGGGATCTCTGGTCACATCTCGCCGCCGGAGCCACGGCGCGCGGCTGGGCCTGCGCCCTGCCCTCCTACACCCTTGCCCCCGCTGCCCGCATCCGCGACATGACCGTCGAAATCGCAAATGCCGTAACCAAGGCCGCCGCGATGGTCGCCGGACCGACCGTTGTCACCGGCCATTCGGCGGGCGGACACCTTGCCGCCCGCATGGGTTGCGCCGACCTTTCGCTGCCCGTGGCGCGGGTCGTTCCCATTGCACCGCTCGCCGATCTTGCCCCGCTCATGCAAACTGGCATGAACGAAAAGCTGAAACTGGACGAAGCCGAATGCGCCTCGGACTCCCCCGCGCGCCTGAAACTCCGCACAGGCACGACCGCGCATGTCTGGGTCGGGGCGCAGGAACGGCCCGCCTTCCTGTGGCACGCGCGGCTTCTGTCGGAACGTTGGGACTGCCCTTGGACGCCCGAGACGGGGCGGCACCATTTCGACATCATCGACGGGCTGACCGACCCTCTGTCGCCACTGATGGACGTTTGTCTGGACGGGTTGGCATAGCGCAAAATCCTTCGAAGGATTTTGCAAATTTCCTCGAAGAAATTTGCCCGTTCAGTTCGATGCGTGCATCCGCTCGATATAGGCGCGCATCTCTTCCGCCTCGTGCCGCGCATCGCGCAAGCCTTCCATCGCCGCGCGCAGCTCGGCCTCGGTCTGGGCGATCTGGTTCATCAACTCCGCCTCGCGCTGCTCGAGATACAGGATCGCCTGATCCCGTGTCTCTTCTGCCTCGTGCAGCGATTGCGCCAGACGGTCCATTTCCGCCACATCGCCCCCCGCCACGCGGGTGAAGCGGTGTAGCAGCCAATAGGCGAACCACCCCATCGCAAAGGCAGCCAGAAGGATGATCGCGGTCGCGGCGATGAATTCGGTGCGGTTCATGATGTCACTCTTATCGGCACGTCAGTTATTCGCGGGGCGCGGCTTCGGACGCAAGGTCTTTTCCTTGGGTGCAAGCGAAGGACTGTTATCGGATGAAAAATCCGGCCCAGTGGCACTGACTGAAGCGGCGCCCGTCGCAGACGCATCGGGGGCACCGACCAGATTGAATTCGATCCGGCGATTTGCTTCGCGGCCCTCTTCGGTCCCGTTGTCGGCGATTGGCTTTTCTTCGCCGTAACCGACAGCCTTGATCACCGACACATCGACACCCTCGCGCTTCATCGCAACAAGAACGGCCTTCGCGCGATCTTCGGAAAGTCGCTGGTTTCCGCCCTCGGAGCCTTGGCTGTCGGTATATCCGGCAACCTCGATCGGAACACCGGGGCACTTTTTCAGCAACACGGCAAGGGCGCTGATCAAACCCTCGGATGCCGCAGAAATCTCGGCCTTGCCCGGTTCGAAACCGATCTTCTGAACTTTCAGAAGGGTTGTCACATCGGCAATGCAGGCTTCAGGCGTCGCCGGCTCACCAAGCGCCTTGACCACCGTGCCGCGGATCACGGGACCCGAGGCAGCGTCCAACGCCCCGCCCTGCGGTACAGCGGCATCCGGCTCTTCACCGACAAGATGGAATTCGATCCTGCGGTTCGCCTCACGTCCCTCATCGGTTCCGTTATCCGCAATGGGGCGTTCCTCGCCGTAACCTATGGCGGTCATTTCGGACACATCGACCCGCCGCCCCTGAAGCGCAACCAGCACCGCCTCGGCCCGGGCCTGTGACAGCGCCTTGTTGCCATCCTCACTGCCTTGGGCGTCGGTGTGACCCGATATCTCCATCGGCAGCGCCTCGCACTGCTCCAGCGCCTGCGCCATTGCCGCCATCAGACCGGCCGCCGACCCGTCGATTTCCGCCGAGCCGGGTTCGAAAGTGATTTTCTGCTTGGCCACCAGCGCATTGACCCGTTCCACGCATTCCTGCGGCGTCGGCAAAGCGGCCAGCGGATCGAACTTTTCGTCATAGCGGACGGAAACCTTGAAGGTCTGCCCCTTGCCAAGCTTGTTCGACAGGATCTGGCTGATGCGGTCCTTAGCCCCCTGCCGCCCGCTGACGCCCGAGATTTCGACAAGATCGGCACGGACCGACAGTCTGCCGTCGTGCAGTTGCGACAACGCTTCCAGCCCCGCCAGAACCCGCACCGGCCACCCTTGCGGCAGATCGGGGTCAATCCGTGTCGCCGTATAGACCTTGTCCGAACCGAACTGCGCCTTGGCGAAATTGTCCACCGCCTTGCGTTGCATCGCATCCGACACGCGCCCACGCAATTCCACCTTGCCCGTCTCGGCAAGCACGGCAGTGAATTCGGCCGGTCCCGCAGGGGCGGCGTCCGCCTTCTTCGGCAACCTCGCATCGAGCGAAAAGACATCCGGCAAAGCCGTCTGCAACTCGCCGACAACGCGGTCGAACACCTCTTGCGGCGTGTCCTCAACCGCGACGAGCGAAACATCAGCATCCGAGAAGGTGACTGTGCCCGCCCCAAGCGCCGCAACCGCGCCGATCCCCGCTTCGGCTGCATCGGCCCAGCTTGGCGTGGGCACGCCAAGCCCGATGATGCAATTGGCCTTGCCCTCGACACCGGCGGCCGCGGCCGCGGACAGGATACGGTTCCGCGCCGCTTCGG
Organism: Paracoccaceae bacterium; assembly: GCA_027489375.1. Lineage (GTDB taxonomy): Bacteria > Pseudomonadota > Alphaproteobacteria > Rhodobacterales > Rhodobacteraceae > Paragemmobacter. The sequence continues at coordinate 292,155 of JAIXZW010000007.1, forward strand.
TATCGGCCGAGCAGGCGTCGAAGCGTGCACCCTCGGCGTCTTTGACGAAACGCAGGGTGAATGGCGTAAGCACCGGGCGCGGGGCCGAGATGTCGATCTGGATGGCAAGCCCCTGCGGCTTTTGGCGGGCAAGTTCGGATTCCAGACGGCGCTTCTCGGCCTCGCTCGACGCGATGGCAGTGACGGATACGCCGTCCGAAGCGACCGATATCTTCGATCTTGGCAAGAGTTTCAGCGCGACGATTCCGAAGTCAAAGGCGGCTTGCCACCCCTCCGGCGGCGGAAAGGCCGAGCTTTCCAGCATATCCGTGACCGGCACGCCCCCCGAAATGTCGGAAGCAGCGGTGGACAGCACGACTTTGGCTCCCCCCGCAGGCAACAGCCCGATCAACTGGATGCCATCGTCATTGCGCAGCATCTCGACCGAAAAGCGCGGCGCGTCGAGTTCGCGCGCAGGCGTCACCGAAATGCGATCACGGATACGGCTGGAATCGATCTGACCGCTGATGACCTTCAACAGCCGGAAACGCGCCGCCTCCGTCGGTGCCGTGCCGTACAGGTAGACAAGCATCCCGTCGGGTTCGATCGTGGCCCAATCCAGATCCTGCGATTCGATCTTCGCGGTCAGCGCACGGTCCGACATTGCCTCGACAGCAAGCGCGGCCCCCCACGAGACGAGGACGGCGACCACACCCGCAACGGCAAAGGCCATGACTGCGAGCGCGCCTTGCGAAAACCGGGAAAAAAACAAGGCAAATCGGGGCATAGGGCGGCTTTCGCTTTTCTGTCGGGGCGGCGATTCTTGCAGCCTTGCGATGCTTAAGGCCCGAACCCCCGCCGATCAATCAAACCAGCGCCGCAACGGCAAGAAACAGCGCAGCGATCAGGCCCGCGTCACGATTGGAACGGAAGACTTTCAGACAGAGGGCAGGGTTTCCCGTATCGAGCCGCCGCAACTGTCCCTGCAAATGCCAGCCGAATGCCCAGACGCCGCAGAGCGCGACGACCAGTTTGACAGGTTCGTTCTGCGGCAGGAGGGTGATGAGAACCGCCCCCGTCATCAAGGCCACCGCCAGCACCAGAAACAGCGCGAGCCACCGCCCCGTCGCAGCCCCGAACAGGCGCGCCGTGGATTTCACCCCGATCAGCGCATCGTCGTCCTTGTCCTGATGCGCATAGATCGTGTCATAGAACAGCGTCCAGGCGATGCCCGACGCGTAAAGCATGATCGCCCCCCAACCGACTTCGCCGGAATGCGCCGCCCACAGCAGCACCGCCCCCCAGTTGAACGCCAGCCCAAGGAACATCTGCGGCCACCACGTGAACCGCTTGGCAAAGGGATAGACCGCCACCAGCGCCAGCGAGGCGATACCCAAGCCGACCGCCAGCCAGTTGTAGCTGAACAGGATCAACGCCGCCAAAAGCGCCTGCGCCACCATCCAGACCACGGCCCCCTTCACCGTGACCTGTCCCGAAGGCAGCGGGCGGCTTTTCGTGCGCGCCACGGCGGCATCGAAGTCGCGGTCGGTGATGTCATTCCACGTGCACCCCGCCCCGCGCATCAGAAAGGCCCCGATGGCGGTCGACGCGAATAGCCAGACATCCCAGGCGCTGAACCCGCCCGTTTCCAGCGCGGCAAGCGCGATGGCCCACCAGCAGGGGAACAGCAAGAGCCACGTGCCGATCGGCCTGTCGGCACGGCTAAGGCGCAGATAGGGGCGCGTCGCGGCGGGGGCGTAGCGGTCCACCCAATTGTCCTTGGGCGCATCGGCTACGGTTCCAGCCTCTGGAATTCGGGTCGCGCTGGACATAGGGTGCCGCTCATGTCTGATGCAAAGATACGCCTCTATGTAGAGCACCCCTTGGGGACGGGGCAAGCCGTGCCCCTGACCGCCGATCAGGCGCATTACCTTTTTGCGGTGATGCGTCTTGGCAAGGGGGCGGCTGTCCTGTTGTTCAACGGGCGGGACGGCGAATGGCGCGCCGAGGTGGCCGAGGCCGGAAAGCGCGGCGGCATCCTGATCTGCACAGACCAGACCCGCCCGCTGCAACTGCCGCCCGATCTCTGGCTTCTCTTCGCGCCGATCAAAAAGGCCCGCACCGATTTCATCGTGGAAAAGGCGGCCGAGATGGGGGCGGCGCGGATCGTCCCCGTCCAGACCCGCCACACCAATTCCGAACGCATCCGGCAGGACCGCCTGCAAGCCCATGCGGTCGAGGCCGCCGAACAATGCGGCGGCACCTTCGTGCCCGAAGTCGCCGACCTCCAGCACCTCGACAAACTCCTCGACACATGGCCCGAGGGTCGCCGCATCCTCTGGTGCGACGAAACCAAGGTCGGCGCGCAGGTTGCCCTGTCCGGCGCGACCTCTGGCCCTTGGGCCATCCTGATCGGGCCGGAGGGCGGCTTTTCCGACACCGAACAGAAGCGTCTGCGCGCCATGCCGCAGGTTCTGCCCGTCAGCCTCGGCCCCCGCATCCTGCGCGCCGATACGGCGGCGGTGGCGGCGCTGACGCTCTGGCAAGCCAATCTCGGGGATTGGAATTGATCCGGGACGAAGCCGCCCTTTGGCTGCACCGCTGGCGCGAAGTGCTCGCGGCGGGCGGGGCCGTTCTTTTCGGGCTATGGGTCGCGTCGAAGGGGGGCTTCTTGCTCATGCCCGCGGGTCTGGCCATCGCTGCCGTGGCGGCCGGTCTTACCCTGCAAGCCTTCCGCCGGATGCGCTTTGCCCAAGCAACCGCAGCGCCCGGCATCGTCGAGGTCGACGAAGCGCAGATCGCCTACCTGTCCGCCGAAGGCGGCGGCTTCGTCAGCCTGTCCGACCTCATGGAAATCCGCCTTCTCGCGCTGCGGGGCCGACGGTTCTGGCGTCTGCGCCAAGCCGATGGCCAAGCCCTGCTCATCCCCGTCGACGCCGCAGGGGCCGACCAGCTTTTCGATGCCTTCACCGTCCTTCCCGGCATGGACAGCGCAGCCCTTGTCGCAGCCGTCGAAGGAAATGGCGCTTCCCGTGCTTCGCTTCCGGCACTGGACGGGATAAGCCATATCGTCTGGCAGCGTCCCGGCAAGGGGATTGCCACCCGACAGCCTTAACGACGTTCGCCCTCTTGACTTGCCCGCCGCGCCAAAGCACCTGTTTCATCCTGAACGACACCGTCAACTTTTTCCGGAGCGCCCTTCATGTCCATTCCCCAATCCGGCGGCGGAGTGATCGAACATTTCGGGCAACTCGCCGAGATGATGGAGGCGGGGTGCAAACCCAAATCCGATTGGCGCATCGGCACCGAGCATGAAAAGTTCGGCTGGCTCACCGCCGACCGCCGCCCCCTGCCCTATGACGGCGCATCCTCGATCCGCACGCTCTTCACCGAGCTTTCCGCCCGCTTCGGCTGGACTCCCGTGCGCGAGGGCGAGAATGTCATCGGCCTGACGCGGAACGGCGCGAACATCAGCCTTGAACCCGGCGGACAGTTCGAGCTTTCGGGCGCGGCCGTGGCGAACATGAACGAAACCGCCTCCGAATTGCAGAACCATCTGGACGAGGTACGCAGCATCGCCGAACCGCTCGGCATCAAATTCATGGGGATCGGTGCGGCACCGGAATGGAGCCATGCCGACATGCCCGTCATGCCCAAGGGCCGCTACCGCCTGATGACCGATTACATGGGGCGTGTCGGCACGCATGGCACGCAGATGATGTATCGCACCTCGACGGTGCAGGTGAATCTCGACTACGCCTCGGAAGCGGACATGGTGAAGAAACTGCGCGTGTCGCTGGCCTTGCAGCCTGTGGCGACCGCCCTCTTCGCCTCCTCCCCCTTCTTCGACGGCAAGCCCAACAAGCACAAATCATGGCGCTCGCGCATCTGGCGGGGCTTGGACGACAGCCGCACGGGGATGCTGCCCTTTGCCTTCGAAGAGGGCTTCGGCTTCCAGCGCTATGTGGACTGGGTGCTCGACGTGCCGATGTATTTCGTCTACCGCGACGGCAAATACATCAACGCGCTCGGCCAGTCCTTCCGCGATTTCCTCAAAGGCGAATTGCCCGCCATGCCGGGGGAAAAGCCCACGCTGTCGGATTGGGCGGACCATATGACCACCGTCTTCCCTGAAGCACGGGTCAAGAAATACATCGAAATGCGCGGCGCGGATTGCGGCGATCAGGCCCATATCAACGCCCTGCCCGCCTTCTGGGTCGGGCTGATGTATGACCAGACGGCGCTGGATTCGGCTTGGGATCTGGTCAAGGGCTTCGATACCGAAACCCGCGAAGGGCTGCGCGTCGCCGCCTCTGTCGTTGCCCTGCAAGGCGAGGCGAACGGGGTCAAACTGCTCGACCTCGCCCGCGCCGCCGTGGCGCTGTCCCATGCGGGCCTTGCGGCGCGGGGACTGGGCGAAGAGCGCTTCCTTGCGCCGCTCATGCAATCCATCGCCACGGGCAAGACGCAAGCCGACCGCTGGCTGGAGCTTTACAACGGCGCTTGGGGCAAAAGTCTTGCGCCGATCTATGAGGCGGCGAGCCTGTAAGGCGTTTTCTGACGCAGAAAACGGCGCGGAATTTGACGCAAATTCCGCCGCCCCCCTTCAAGGGTGGGACACCGATTTTTGCGCCAAAAATCGGTCCGAAATCTGCGCCAGATTTCGGCCACGCAAAGCAAAAGGCCCGCAGATTGCTCTGCGGGCCTTTCGTCATTTCTGCGCAGCACTCAGTGCAGCTTGGCATCCACCTGCGCGATGGCGGCGTCGATGGACGCGGCAGCGCCCTCGGCCGTCATCTGCTTGGCCAGCACGTCACCGGCAGCGGCAACGGCTACGGCAATCGCCTGATCCTTGACCGCGCGGATGGCCGACTGCTCGGCCGAAGCGATCTGGTCTTCCGCAGCCGCAACGCGGCGGGCGATCGACACTTTCAGGTCGGCTTTGGCTTGCGCCGCAGCGGCCATCGCTTCTTCCTTGGCAGAGGCAACGATCCGCTCGGACTGTTCGGCCACGTCCTTCTGCTTCTTCTCATAGGAAGCCAGCAGCGCCTTGGCCTCGTCCCGCAGGGCGCGGGCTTCGTCCAGCTCTGCCTTGATCTGCACGGCGCGCGCGTCGAGCAGACCACCGATCTTGGCCGGAGCCTTCGCGTAAAGCAGGATGCCGACGAACAGGACAAAGGCCAGCAGCACAACGAAGTTGGTGTTGTGCAGCGAGAAGAACGGCCCACCCGCCGCGAAGGCAGGCGAAGCGGCGGTCAGCGCGAAAAGCGCAATCAGCTTTTTCATCGCATCAGCCTTTCAGACGGGCGGCGACAGCCGCGTTCACGCTTGCCGCATCGGCCTTGCCACCCAAAGCCGAAACCAGCTCTTTGGCGGTGTCCTTGGCGACTGCGGTGACAGCCTCCACGGCGCCGGCGCGGATTTCCGCGATGCGCTTTTCCGATTCCGCAGCCTTGGCCGCGATTTCGGCATCCGCCTTGGCGGTGGCCTTGTCGAGGTCCTTCTGGATCTCGGCACGGGCTTCGGCGACGATCTTGGCCGCTTCCACACGGGCACGGGCCAGCGCGTCGTTATAGGCCTGTTCGGCGGCCACGGCCTTCTGCTTCAGCTCTTCGGCTGCGGCGAGGTCATTGGTCATGGTCCCCTTGCGCTCGGCCAGAACGGCACCGATGCGCGGCAGGGCGATCCGCGACAGGATGAAATAGATCACGACAAGCGTGACCACGAGCCAGAAGATCTGGTTCGGGAAGGTCGAGAAATCGAGCTGGGGCATCCCAGCCTTTCCGGCCTCATGTGCGGCGCCAGCTACTTCGGCCGCCGTATTTTCGGTCGCCATGTCGTCCTCCGTCGGCCCCTAGAACTTGCAAGGGGGGCGCGGGCGTCACACCCGCGCACCCCTTTCGTCAGGATGCGGAGGATATCAGACTGCGAACATCAGCAGCAGAGCGACGAGGAACGAGAAGATCCCCAGAGCTTCGGCGAAGGCCAGACCGATGAAGAGGGTCGCGGTCTGCGAACCGGCGGCCGACGGGTTGCGCAGGGCGCCAGCGAGGAAGTTGCCCGCAACGGCGCCAACGCCGATGGCGGCTGCGCCCGAACCGATGGCGGCAAGGCCAGCACCGATGAATTTGCCCAGAGCGGCTGCAGCGACGAGTTCCATTTGTATCTCCTTGACGATGGATGTTCGTGTGTTGGTAGGTCTGACAGGCGTTGGCTTAGTGGCCGGGATGCAGCGCATCCTTGAGGTAGACGCAGGTCAGGATGGTAAAGACGTAAGCTTGGATGAAGGCGACGAGCACTTCGAGGCCGTAGATGGCGGTGATGGCCAGAACCGACACGGGCGTCACGACGACACCGATGGTCGAGATCAGGATCATCGGAGCGAAGGCGGCAAACACCTTCATCACCGCGTGGCCCGCCATGATGTTGCCCGCAAGACGGATCGAGTGGCTGACGGGACGCACGAAGTAGGAAATGAGTTCGATCACGGCGATGATCGGGCGCAGCGCAAGCGGCGCGTCCTTCATCCAGAACAGGCCGAGGAAATGCGCGCCATGCAGGATGAAGCCGAGCAGCGTCACGGCGATGAACACCCCGAAGCCGAGGATCGCGGTCACGGCGATATGCGAGGTCGTGGTGAACGATCCGGGGATCAGGCCGAGGAAGTTCGAGAAGAGGATGAACAGGAAGACCGTGAAGATGTAGGGGAAATACTTCACCCCGTCATGGCCGGTCACGTCTTCGACCATCTTGTAGACGAAGCCGTAGGCGAGTTCCGCCACGGACTGCACGCGGGTCGGGATCACGGCGCGGCCACGGGTGCCGATGACGAACAGGGCGATCACGCAAAGGATCGCCAGCGCCATCCACAACGTCACGTTGGTGGGCGTATACCACTGGATCGGGCCTTCGCCGAAGAGCGGATGGATTTCGAACTGCTGGAGCGGGTGGAACGCCAGTCCGCCTTCGCTATGTGCCTCGCCTGCCACGTTCAGTCTTCCTCTTGCTTGGCAGCCGTCGCCGCCGTCCGTTCCTGCACTTCTCTGGCCGAGCGCAGCATGGTCTTCACACCCGCCGCCAGCCCCGCCAGTATGAACAGCACCAGAAACACCGGCATCGTCCCCAAAAGGGTATCCAGCCCGTATCCGATGCCGAAGCCGATCGCGAGACCGGCCACAAGCTCGATGACCATCCGCCACGCAAGTTGCGCTTGCGAATAGTCTTCCTTCTGGTGGGTCCGGCGCGGCCCTTCGACCACCGCCTTCGCCGCTGCGATCCGTTTCTCGAGTGCCGCGAGGCGCTCTTGATCGGGTTCTTCGGCCACGGCGCGCCCCCTCCATCAGTCGGGCGGAAACTACGGAGCGAAGGGTGGCAAGTCAAGGCGTGAATCGGAACACAGCAACGCCGTCAACACACTGAAAAAAAACGGTTAAATCACATCCAGACGCTTTCGTCGCAGCCCGCCCCAAGGCCCCGCCCACCCCATCCGCTCCAAAGCCCATATTCAACCATCAGGTTGACGATCCTGCAGCCACCCGCCAAGGTCCGCGCATGGCCGCCACGCTCGACACCATCTTTTCCGCCCTTGCCGACCCGACAAGACGGGCGATCCTGACCATGCTGCTCGAAGACGACATGGCCGTCACCGACGTTGCGGAACCCTTCCGCATGTCGCTCGCCGCCATTTCCAAACACCTCGCCGTGCTGGCCGAGGCAGGCCTGATCGTGCAGGAAAAGCGCGGTCGCGTGAAATGGTGCAAGCTGGAGCCTGACGCGCTGCGGGCGGCGTCGGTCTGGATGCAGGGGTTCGGGCAGTTCGACCCGCTCGACCTCGACGATTTCGAACGCTTTCTGGAAGCCGAGCTATCCGACCCGACCGAAGACGGGGGGCCAGCCCCCCGCCCCCCCCGGGATATTTGAACCAGTGTGAAAGGGCGAAGGGGTCTGCTCTTTCACCTTTGCCCAAATACTCTCGGGGGGTGCGGGGGGCAGACGGCCCCCCGCCCTGTCAGCCGAACCAGCCTTTATAGGTTTCGCGCAGCAGGTTCTTCTGCACCTTGCCCATCGTGTTGCGCGGCAGGGCGTCGACGATGACCGCAGCCTTGGGCTGCTTGAAGCGGGCAAGCGCGGGGGCGATTTCGGCAAGCACCTTGTCGGCCTCGAGAACCATACCCTTTTGCGGGACGATCACGGCAAAGACCGCCTCGCCAAAGTCTTTGTGCGGGATGCCGATCACGGCACTTTCCAGAACGCCCGCCGCCGCGTCGAGCAAAAGCTCCACCTCCTTGGGATAGACGTTGTAGCCCCCCGTGATCACCAGATCCTTGGCACGCCCGACGATGCGCACATAGCCGTCGGGATCGCGCTGCCCCAGATCGCCGGTGATGAACCAGCCATCCGCGCGCAGCTCTTCCGCCGTCTTTTCCGGCATCTGCCAATAGCCTTGGAACACATTCGGCCCGCGCACCTCGATCATGCCGACCTCGCCCGCCGCAGCCTCGCACCCGTCAAGGACGATCCGCACCTCCACCCCGTCGAGCGGCAACCCGACCGTCCCCGCACGGCGCTCGCCGTCATAGGGGTTGGAGGTGTTCATATTCGTCTCGGTCATCCCGTAACGTTCGAGGATGCGGTGGCCGGTCCGCGCCTCCCAGTCGAGCTGCGTTTCGGCCAGAAGCGGTGCGGACCCCGAAACGAACAGCCGCATATGCGCGACGGCCTCGCGGGTCAGCGCGGGCTCGTCCAGAAGGCGGGTGTAGAAGGTTGGCACGCCCATCAGCACCGTGGCCTGCGGCAGATGCGCCATCACGCGACCCGCATCGAAGCCCGGCAGCCAGATCATCGACGCGCCCGACAGAAGCGCCACGTTCGAGGCGACGAAGAGCCCGTGGGTGTGAAAGATCGGCAGCGCGTGCAGCAACACATCCTCTGCCGTGAAGCGCCACGCCTTTACCAGCACCTCGGCATTGGACAGCAGGTTCCTGTGGCTGAGCATCGCCCCCTTCGACCGCCCCGTCGTCCCCGAGGTGTAAAGAAGCGCCGCAAGATCATCCGGCCCGCAGTCGGCAGGGTTCACCCGCCCGGCCGCGCCTTCGGCCAGATCGGCCAATGTGCCGCCCCCCGCCGCATCCATCGTCAAAAGGTCAGCCCCGTGCCGCGCGGCCACCCCGGCCAATTCCACCGCACGGGCCGCATCGCAGACAAAGACACGTGGCCGCGCATCGCCGAGGAAATAATCCACCTCCGCCGCCGTATAGGCCGTGTTCAGTGGCAGAAACACCGCCCCAAGCGCGACCGACGCCGCGTAAAGCGCCAGCGCTTCCGGCGTCTTGGGAACCTGCACCGCAACCCTCTGACCCTTGGTCACGCCCAGCGCCGCCAGAGCATTGGCCTGACGCGCGATCATACGGAAGAAGGCATCACCGGACACACTGCGCCCACCCTCAAGTCGCAAGAGAGCCGCATCGCGGCCCTGCAGCGGGGCAAAGAGTGCATCGAAAAGATGGTTCGGCATGATGGCCCCTATGGCTTGGTGCCGTCCCGTTCTGCCACGGGGACTCGGCCTTCTCAAGCTGCGGGCACGGCCAGCATTCGTATCAGCTCCGGCGCGAAACGGACGATTTCGCACCAAGCCCGCAGAATCACCCCTGTTCCGCCAAATTGCCGCCGTTGTTGGCAAACCATATTCATACCCGTAAAACCGCATGCAACGGAGGGCGGCACATGAAACTCGGCCTGGCCTTGCTTGCCCGGTTCACCCTGTTCCGGCACCGCCGCGAACAGCTCGACCCTCGGTTCGACCAGCGCCTGCAGCGGCTCGGCGCACGCGAAGGGCTGCGGGCCGTTCAGTCGGGCCCGTTCAGAGGTCGGCCCGCACGCCCGGAAGTCTGAGTTCGGTCAGCAGGTCGCGCACCTCTTGTCGTGCAGCGATGTTTGACATGTTCAACTGGTCCACCCCCGTTTCCCGAAGGTCGAGCAGCGTCAGCCCGCGGGGGAAAAGTTCGCGGAAGATCACCCGTTCGGAAAAGCCGGGGGCAACGCGGAAACCGATCCGGCGCGAGAGTTCCTCGAGCGCCGCGCCGACCTTCTTCTTGTTATGCATCTGCTGCGCGCCCAGACGGTTGCGCACGACGATCCAGTCGATCGGCTTGAGCCCGGCCTGAGCCCGCGACTGCCGTGCGGCCCAGACCATTTCGGAATAGATCGACGGCCCCTTAACCTTGCCCGTTTCCGCATCCACCCGCGCCAGCAGGTCGAAATCGACGAAGCTGTCGTTCATCGGCGTGATCAGCGTATCCGCCAGCGTATGGGCAACCTGGCTAAGGCGTGTGTGCGATCCGGGGCAGTCGATGACGATAAAGTCGGACACCGGCTCCAACGCCGAAATTCCGGCGGCAAGGCGGGCATCGAATGGATTTTCGCCAGCTTGCAACGAAGCGGGGTCCACCTCGGGCAATTCGCGGTAATCCGGTGTCGGCAAGGTCAGGCCCATACGGGCGAGATACGCGGTGCGGTTCTCGATGTAGCGCCCAAAGCTCTTCTGCCGCAGATCAAGGTCCATCGCTCCGACCCTATAGCCCAGCCGTACCAGCGCCGTCGCAACATGCATGCAGGTCGTGGATTTCCCCGACCCGCCCTTCTCGTTTCCGACGACGATGATATGCGCCATGACCAACACTTCCCCAAAGCAGCGACAGCGCCGTTCATGGCAAGGTCGGGGGCAAAGGGAAAGGGGGCAGACCGAGAATTTCGCGGGACGTGTCGCGCGGGCGGGACGATTTCCGGCGCAGAAATCGGGGCGGAATTTGACGCAAATTCCGCGGCGCGGACGCAGGGGCCGTTTCTTGCGTCAAGAAACGGTGCGAAATCTGCGCCGGATTTTGTCTTGGCCAAAGGAAAAGGGCGCACCTTGCGGCGCGCCCTCTGGGTAACGCTGTGGCCGGATCAGAAACCCAGACCGGCGTATTTGTTCTTGAACTTCGAAACGCGACCGCCCGTGTCCATCAGCTTGGCCGACTGGCCGGTCCATGCGGGGTGCGCCAGCGGGTCGATGTCGAGCGCCATCTGGTCGCCCTCTTTGCCCCAGGTCGACTTGGTAGAGAACACGGTGCCGTCGGTCATCTTGACGTTGATCGTGTGGTAGTCGGGGTGAATGCCCTGTTTCATCGGTCCAGACCTCACTCGGCTTTTTCTTTGTAGTTCACGACTTCGGCGATACGGGCCGATTTGCCGCGACGGGTGCGCAGGTAGTAAAGCTTGGCACGACGGACGCGGCCACGACGCACGACCTCGATCGAGTCGATGTTGGTCGAGTAGAGCGGGAAGACGCGCTCGACGCCTTCGCCGAAGGAAATCTTGCGGACGGTGAACGAAGCCGAGATGGTCATGCCGCCCTTGCGGCCGATGCAGACGCCTTCATAGGCCTGCACGCGGCTGCGCGAGCCTTCGGTCACTTTGTAGCCGACACGGATGGTGTCGCCGGCTTTGAAATCCGGGATGGTCTTGCCGAGGGCGGCGATCTGTTCCGCCTCGAGCTGCGCGATCAGGTTCATGCGCAATCCTTTCTGTGTCCACGGTTTGCCCGTGAAAGTGATGCCGCCCCAGAGCTCTTGGTCCTTATCGGGTCCGCCATGTGGCGCCCGCCAGAGATCAGGCCTGCTTACCTTTGGTGCCGCCCCTGTCGCCCGCGAACCTGCCAAGGGGGGCAGAAGGCAAAGGGAATCGGGTCCGACGGGTGAATCCACCCCGGACGGGCGGCGTATAGGGGGAACGGGGGGGCGGGTCAAGCGGGACAGCGCCGCGAGGGGGGCCGAGGGCCGGGGGTTTCACACCCCCGGACCCCCGTGGGATATTTGGACAAGCGTGAAAGGGAAAGGGGCGACAGCCACAGAGGGCATGTCAAAGGGGATGCTGTTTGCTTGTGAAGCGCGGGCGAAGGGTGCGAGAGTGCCGGCAGACCGCGATTCCCGAGGCAACCCATGCCCGCTGCCCTGCCCCTGCCCGTCGATGTTGCCCCGCGCGCGCTGAAAGGCGTGGCGCTGGTCGTGGGGGCGACCCTGCTTTTCGCCGTGGCCGATACCTTGGGAAAATACCTGATGATGCGGCATCCGGTTCCGGTGGTGCAGGCGGGGCGCTATCTGGTGAACCTCGTCCTGCTGTTTGCCGTGCTTTTCCCGCGGCATCGCACCGCACTGTGGCGCACGCAACGGACGGGAATGGTCACGGCCCGCGCGGTGTTTCTGGCCGCAGCGAGCCTGACGATGGGCCTTGCCCTGCAGCGGATGCCGGTGGGCGAAACGGTGGCCATCGTCTACCTCGCGCCCTTTCTGGTGATGGTTCTGGCGGGGCCGCTGCTCAAGGAGACGGTGACGCTGGGGGCGTGGATCGGGGCGAGCCTTGCCTTCTTTGGCGTGCTGCTCGTCGTCCGTCCGGGCACGGGGCTAGACCCGTGGGGCGTGGCCTTTGCCGTGACCAATGCGGTGCTCGGCACCGGGTATCACCTGCTGACGCGGGTTTTGACACGGAGCGAAAGCACGATGGCGATGCTGTTCCATGTCGCGCTGACGGGGTTCGTGATCTTTGCCGTGCTGGCGGTCCCGTCGCTGCCCGCTTTCGCGCCAACGCTGCTCGACCTTGCGCTGATCGGCGCGCTGGGTCTGCTGGCGACGGTGGGGCATTTCCTGTTTACCGCCGCCTATCGCGAGGCACCCGCCTCGCTTCTCGCCCCGGTCAATTACCTGCACCTCGTCTGGGCGACGCTGCTGGGCTGGGGTGTGTTCGCGCATATTCCCGATGCGATCAGCCTTTGCGGCATGGCGCTGGTGCTGGTGGCAGGGGCGGCGGTGGCGGTGCGTGCGGGGCGGGTCAGCCCTTCAGCAGGTCCGGACGCCGCGAACGGGTAAGGGCCAGCGCCTCGGCCCGCCGCCATTTGGCGATCTCGCCGTGGTTGCCGGACATGAGCACGGGCGGAATCTCGCGCCCTTCCCACACCGCGGGGCGGGTGTATTGCGGGTGTTCGAGGAGGCCTTCGGAGAAGCTTTCCTCTTCGGTCGAGGCGTGGTTGCCCAGCACGCCGGGGATCAGGCGGACGGTGGCGTCGATCATGGCCTGTGCCGCAATCTCGCCCCCCGTGAGGACGAAGTCGCCGAGGCTGACCTCTTCGATGCCCCATTGGTCGAGCACGCGCTGGTCCACGCCTTCGAAGCGGCCACAGAGCAGGGTGATGCCATCCGCCGCCGCCCATTGGCGGGCCGTGGCCTGGGCAAAGGGTTTGCCGCGCGGCGAGAGGTAGACGATGGGCCAGCGGGCGCGGTCTTTCGGTGTGCCGATTGCGGCCTGCCGCAAGGCGCGGTCCACCACATCGGCGCGCAGCACCATCCCCGCGCCGCCGCCTGCGGGCGTGTCGTCGACGTTGCGGTGCTTGCCCTCGCCAAAAGGACGCAGGTCGATGGGGTCGAGCGCCCAAAGGCCCATATCCAGCGCCTTGCCGGTCAGCGACAGGCCCAGCGTGCCGGGGAAGGCATCGGGGAACAGCGTGATGATCTTCGCCCGCCATGCGCCCTTGGCAACCAGCGGCTCCTCCATCAGGTCGCGCGGCACAACCGTAGGCCGGATCGACACGCGCCCGTGCGAGCGGCGGGGGGTGTCGTCGCTCATTCCAGCCCCTCGGGCAGGTCGGCGACGATACGGCCGGATTTGAGGTCGACGGTCGGCACGACGGCCAGCGTAAAGGGGATCAGGAGCTGGCCCTTCACCCCTTCGCCCGCGATTTCGAGCATGTCGCCCGCGCCGTGGTTGTGCACGGCCAGTACCTTGCCCAGAACCTTGCCGCCCGTGTCCTGCACGATAAGGCCGATCAGGTCGGCATGATAGAATTCGTCATCGGGAAGCGAGGGCAGACGGTCGCGGTCGGCATAAAGGCTGGTGCCTTTCAGCGCATCCGCCTGTTCCTTGGTCGCAACCCCCGAAATCCGTGCGCCCAGCCCGCCCGACACATGGGCGCGGGTCAGTTTCACGGTAAAGGAGCGGGTGCCATCCTCGGTCCAGAGCGGGCCGTAGGCGGCGATGTCTTCGGGATCGGCGCAAAAGCTTTTCAGCCGCACCTCGCCCGCCACGCCGAAGGACCCGGCAATCGCGCCGACGCAGATACGGTCAGGGGTCATGTCACGCCTCGGGCCATTGGGGGATGGGGCCGCCCCGAAGGGCGACCCCGATCGGTTCACTCTTCCGCCGGAGCAGCCGAACGGGCGGCTTTCTTGGCGGCACGCTCGGCCATCGCCTTGCCCGGAACGGCGGCTTTCGGGTTCGCGCGGACCTTCTTTTCCACCACGCCGGCGGCTTCGAGCATACGGCTCACGCGGTCGGTCGGCTGCGCGCCCTGACCCAGCCAATGCTTGATGCGGTCGAGGTTCATCTTGATGCGGTTCTCGTCATCCTTGGCGAGCAGCGGGTTGTAGGTGCCGAGCTTTTCGAGGAAGCGGCCATCGCGGGGCATACGGCTGTCAGAGGCGACGATCGAATAGAACGGACGCTTCTTCGAGCCACCACGGGCCAGACGGATTTTCATTGCCATTGGGTAGTCTCCTTCAGGTTTTCGTAGGATGCGCAGTCGCTGCGCATCTTTTGGGGGGTTATTTTTGCAGTTTCTCGTGATGCCTGATGACTTCGGAGATGATGAAGTTCAGGAATTTCTTGGCGAATTCGGGGTCGAGGTCGGCTTCCTTGGCCAGACGCTCCAGCCGTTCGATCTGCCGCGCCTCGCGCGCGGGGTCGCTGGGGGGCAGGTCATGGGTGGCTTTCAGCTTGCCCACCGCCTGCGTGTGCTTGAACCGCTCGGCCAGCGTGTAGACAAGGATCGCGTCCAGCCGGTCGATGCTGTCACGATGGTCTTTGAGCACCTCGGCAGCGCGGGTCACGGCGTCGGCCATGCGGTCATGGGTGGTCATTGCAAAGCCTCCGGCGCGGGGTGGCGGAACACAAGACAGGGCGGCGTGCCGATGGATTGCGCCGCAGGATCGACCGTCGCGCCAAGCCTAAGGGCAAGGGCGCGGGAACGGGCGTTGTCTTCGGCCACATAAGACACGGCGGTGGTCCACCCGAGGCTGCGATAGGCAAAGGCGCGGGCGGCGGTTGCAGCCTCGAAAGCGAAGCCCTTGCCTTCGGCGGCGGGGTTCCAGACGGACCAGCCGATTTCACGCTCGGGCCATGTCTCGGGGAACCACGGGCCGGTCATGCCGAGCGGGGTGGCATCGCCCTTGGCTTGGAACACGAACATGCCGAAACCACGCGCGACCCAATGCCCGATCAGATGGCAAAAGCCGCGCCATGTATTGGACAGGTCGTAATCCCCCGTGCGGATGAACTGCCCCCGATCCGACGCGAGCATCGCGTTGAACGCAGGCCAATCCTCCGCCTCCGGCGCGCGCAGCACCAGACGGTCGGTCGTCAGCGAGGGGATGCCGGACAGTGTCGCCATCACTTCTTCCGCATCAGCCCCGACAGGCCCGAAGGCAGTTGCATTCCGCGCGGCATTCCGGGGAAGCCGCCGCCCTGACCAAGGCTTTGCTTCATGCCCTTGGCAGCTTCTTCCAGCTCGGCAGGCGACATCTTCGACGGGTCAGGCAGACCGCCCTTGCCCATCATCTGCTTCAGGGCCTGCTTCATCATGCCGCCCTTGCCCATCTTCTTCATCATCTCGGCCATCTGCTTGTGCTGTTTCAAGAGACGGTTGAGGTCAGCCACATCAAGGCCAGCACCCGCAGCGATGCGCTTCTTGCGGCTGGCTTGCAGCAGGTCGGGGTTTGCACGCTCGCGCTTGGTCATCGACTGGATCAGCGCGATCTGGCGCTTCAGCATCTTGTCATCCAGCCCCGCCTCGGCGGCAGCGGCCTGCATCTTGCCCATGCCGGGCAGCATGCCCATCAGGCCCTGCATCCCGCCCATCTTGATCATCTGCTCAAGCTGCATGCGCAGGTCGTTCATGTTGAACAGACCCTTGGCGAAGCGCTTGGCCATGCGTTCGGCCTGTTCGGCCTCGAACGTTTCTTGCGCCTTCTCGACAAGGGCGACGATGTCCCCCATGCCAAGGATACGCCCCGCGACGCGATCCGCCTCGAAGGTCTCGAGCGCGTCCATCTTTTCGCCAAGGCCGACGAAGCGGATAGGCTTGCCCGTCACGGCGCGCATCGACAGCGCCGCACCGCCGCGACCGTCACCGTCCATACGGGTCAGCACGACGCCGGTGATGCCGACCTTGCCGTCGAATTCCGTCGCCACGTTCACGGCGTCCTGACCGGTCAGACCGTCGACGACCAGCAGCACCTCGCGCGGCTGGGCGATGTCGCGCACCGACTGGACCTCGTCCATCAGCACTTCGTCGATGTGCAGACGCCCCGCGGTATCGAGGAAGAGCACGTCATAGCCGCCAAGGCTCGCCTGCGTCTTGGCACGCTTGGCGATCTGGACGGCGCTTTCGCCCTTGACGATGGGCAGGCTGTCCACGCCGATCTGCGCACCAAGGATGGCAAGCTGCTCCATCGCCGCCGGACGGTTCGTGTCGAGCGAGGCGAGGAGCACGCGCTTGCCGTTCCGCTCTTTCAACCGCTTGGCCAGCTTCGCTGTGGTGGTGGTCTTGCCCGATCCTTGCAGACCCACCATCAGGATCGTCGCGGGCGGGTTGTCGATCTTCAGCGCATCCGGCTCGCCGTCGCCCGCAAGAACACGGATCAACTCGTCATGGACGATCTTGACGACCATCTGTCCGGGCGTGATCGACTTCGTGACAGCAGCACCCGTCGCCTTGTCCTGCACCCGCTTGATGAAATCGCGGGCAACGGGAAGCGAGACGTCGGCCTCGAGCAGCGCCACCCGCACCTCGCGCAGGGCGGTGATGACGTCGGCTTCGGTCAGCGCGCCCGCCTTGGCCAGACGGTCGAACACACCACCAAGGCGTTCTGACAGGCTTTCGAACATGACGCACCTTTCGCGACATTGCGGTTTGGCCCGATATGGGGCCGGAGAGAGACTTGCCCAAGCCCCAAAGCGATGCGACACCTGCGGGCGCAACGCGCTGGCAGATGGCGATCCCGGCATGGGCCAAGGGACCGGAAGCGCAGGCCTCCGGGGAATTACCGCCAGCCCCTACGCCCATCGGCCCCCCGAGTCAAGCAAAGCGGGCCAACGGACAGTCGATCCCGCAGATTCGCACCCTGCCCCGCCTTTCGGCCCCTTGCGCGAAGCCCACAGTTCTGGCCCAATGCCCGCAACCTGTTCACGGGCGCACAGCATGGCCATCGACACCTGGGACGAGATCCGAACCGCCTTTCAGGTCGCCCGCATGGGCACCGTGTCCGGCGCGGCCGAGGTGCTGGGGGTTCACCACGCCACCGTCATCCGCCATATCGACGCGCTGGAAAAGCGGCTCGGCACGCGGCTCTTCCAGCGCCACGCGCGGGGCTATACGCCCACCGAGGCGGGGCAGGACCTGCTGTCGGTGGCGCAGACCACCGACGAGCAATTCGCCCAACTCGCCAACCGCATCAAGGGGCTGGGCGAGACGGTGGCGGGCGAGCTGGTCGTCACCTCCATCGTCGGGGTGGCAGATCTTCTGATGCCGGTGCTCAAGGAATTCCAGATCCAGCACCCCGCCGTGGTGCTGCGCTTCCTGACCGACATGCGCGTCTTCCGGCTCGATTATGGCGAGGCGCATGTGGCGATCCGCGCCGGTGCGGCACCCGAAGAACCGGACAACGTGGTCCAGCCGCTGGCCCGCCTGCGCACGGGGCTTTATGCCGCGCGCTCCTACGTCGACCGCCACGGCCTGCCCAAGGATGAAAGCGAATTCCCCGCCCACCGCTTCGCCGTGACGGACAGCGTGGACAGCCGCGCCCCCTTCAACCGCTGGCTTCGCGGTCTCGTGCCGCCCAATGCGCTGACCTATCGCGCCACCGAACCCGCAGCCATCGAATCCGCGATCCGCGCGGGTCTCGGCATCGGTTTCCTTGCCGCCTTCCGCGCCGCAAGCGACCCCGATCTGGTCGAGGTGCTGC
Source organism: Paracoccaceae bacterium (assembly GCA_027489375.1). GTDB lineage: Bacteria > Pseudomonadota > Alphaproteobacteria > Rhodobacterales > Rhodobacteraceae > Paragemmobacter. The sequence goes on from JAIXZW010000007.1 coordinate 310,181, forward strand.
CCCCCCGCCCCGAATGGGACGCGCCGCTCTGGATCGTCACCCATGTCGACCTGCACCGCACCCGCAAGGTGCAGGCCTTCCTCGCCGTGCTGAAAGAGGCGGCAAAGGGCTGGACGCTTTGACCCTGACCGAACCGCAACGCGGGCATGCCGCCATGCTCGCCTTCTCGGCACTCGTCGCGGGGTCCTTCAGCCTCGGCTCGATGGCCGCTCCCCACATCTCGCCGATGGCACTGACCTCGGTGCGCTTCCTTCTGGCGGGGGTGATCGTGGGGACGGCGGCCTGGGCCACGGGCGGGCTGCGGCGCCCGATGCTGGCAAGCCCGTGGCGCTACGTGCTGCTCGGCGGGCTGCTGTCCACCTATTTCGTCCTGATGTTCGAGGGGTTGAAGACCGCGCCCCCCGTCTCCTCCTCGGCCGTCTTCACCCTGACGCCCGCGATGGCGGCGGGCTTCGGCTGGATCACGCTCCGCCAACACGTCACGCCGCGCATGGGGCTGGCGCTGGCCATCGGCGGGATCGGGGCGCTTTGGGTGATCTTCCGCGCCGACCTGCACGCGCTGATGAATTTCCACATCGGCAGGGGCGAGTTCATCTTCTTCTGGGGCTGCATGGCCCATGCGCTTTACGCCGCCCTCGTGCGCAAGCTCAATCGCGGGGAAAGCCCCGTGGCCTTTACCTTCGGCATGATGGTGGCAGGCTGGCTGATGCTCACCACGCTCGGCGCGGGCGATCTTGCCGCAACCGACTGGGCGGCGCTTCCGGCCATCGTCTGGATCACGCTGCTCTACATCGCCATTGCCGCGAGTGCGGCGACCTTCGTGCTTTTGCAATACGCCACGCTGCGCCTGCCCGCGGCCAAGGTGATGGCCTATACCTACCTCGTCCCCTCATGGGTGATCCTGTGGGAACTGGCCTTGGGCCGCCCTGCCCCGCCCGTGGCGATCCTGATCGGGGTGGCGCTTTCGGTTCTGGCGCTTGGCCTCCTGCTCAAGGACGAGCACTGACCCGGCCCTTCATCTGTTCGCAAATATCCTCGGGGGGACGCCGCGCGCCTTGCGCGGCGCGGGGGGCAGACGGCCCCCCGTTGCGACGGGTCAGACCGCGCCTTCGTCTTCGATATTCAGGACCGTCCCGCAGGCCTTGCAATGCACCGCGTCGAAATCGTGCCGCCGCAAGCCGCATTGGGGGCATTTGTGGTCCACCTTGGGCGGGCGGACGAGCACCTGAATCAGCCGGATGAACAGCGAGACGCCGAAGATCATCACCAGAACCGACAGCAATCGCCCGTCCGTCCCGATCAGGGTGATGTCGCCGAACCCCGTGGTCGTCAGAGTGGTCACGGTGAAATAAAGCGCATCGGCGTAATTCGTAACCTCGGGGTTGCGGCCCGACTGGCTTTCATAAACCACGCCGGTCACGACAAAGACAAAGATGGCAAGGTTGATACCCGCCATAACGCTCTGCTCGTTCCGGCGGAAAAAGCGCGAATCCTGCCGAAGGCGACTCAGCATCTGGTAGGATCGCGTCAGCCGGAACAACCGCGCCACGCGCAGGAAAGCCAGCCCCTCCCCAGTCAGAGGCGCGAGAAGCGAGATGATCACAACCACATCGGCAATTCCGGCAAGGCTGAACACCTCGCCCTTGCGGTCATCAGCAACCCAAAGGCGCAGCACGAATTCCGCCAGAATGGCAAGACCAATGACCAGATCGACCGCTTCCAACCACGGCTCTCGCGGCAGGAACGAGGTTGCGACGACAAAGACGATCGTCAACAGGTCGAAAATCAGGAGCCCGTAGCGGAACCGCATCGCGGCCCGCGACGTGCCTTCGTAAAGGGCGTTGAGCCGCGCCCTCACCGGATCTCTTCGGGAAGCAGCGCGGCGGGAATGTTCTGATAGGACACGGGCCGCAGCCAGCGCCGGATCGCCATCGTCCCCACACTCGTCGCGCCGAAGTTGGTCGAAGCGGGGTAAGGCCCGCCATGCACCATCGCCTCACAAACCTCGACCCCCGTGGGGAAGCCGTTGGCAAGGATGCGCCCCGCCTTGCGTTCAAGGATCGGCATCAAGCGCTGCGCCAACGCCGTATCGCCCTCGTCCATCATCAGGGTGCAGGTAAGCTGCCCTTCCAGCGCCTTGGCGATGGCGATGACCTGCGCCTCGTCCGCCGTCCGCACGATGATGCCAAGCGGGCCGAAAACCTCGTGCCCGAGCGTCTCGTCGGCCAGCCATTGCGCCCCGTCCACCTCGAAGACATAGGGCGCTGCGTTGCGGCGGTCGCACATGCTGGTCAGGACGGACCGGACGCCTTGCGTCCCCGCGATCCGCTCCGCCCCCTGCCGGAAGGCGGCGGCGATCCCGTCCGTCAGCATGACCTGCGCGCCGATGGCACCGACCGCCTCTTTCGCGGCGGCGACAAAGGCATCGCCCGCTGCACCCTGCGGCACCAGCACGATCCCCGGATTGGTGCAGAACTGCCCCGCCCCTTGGGTCAGCGACCCGGCCCAACCCGCCGCAATCGCCGCGCCCCGCGCCGCAAGCGCGGCAGGCAGCAGAAAGACGGGGTTGACCGAACCCAGCTCGCCAAAGAACGGGATCGGCACGGGCCGCTGCGCGCAAAGATCGAACAGCGCCCGCCCGCCACCAAGCGATCCGGTAAAGCCCACGGCAGTGATCAGCGGATGCTGCACCAGCGCCGCGCCCAGATCGTTGCCCACGCCCTGCACCAGCGAGAAGACGCCGGGATGGACGCCGCAAGCCTTGATCGCAGCTTCGATGGCCTGCGCCACGATCTCGCCCGTCGCCGGATGTGCGGGATGGCCCTTCACCACGACAGGGCACCCCGCCGCCAGCGCCGAAGCCGTGTCCCCGCCCGCGGTCGAAAAGGCGAGCGGAAAGTTCGACGCGCCGAACACGGCCACCGGCCCCACAGGGCGCTGCATCAGGCGGATGTCGGGGCGCGGAAGGGGCTTGCGGTCGGGCAGCGCCACATCATGCCGCGCATCCAGAAAATCGGTCTTGCGGATATGCGCCGCGAAAAGCCGCAACTGCCCCGTCGTCCGCCCCCGCTCGCCTTCCAGCCGTGCGGCGGGCAGCCCTGTTTCGGCGGTGCCGGCGGCGGTCAGATCCGCCCCGCGCGCCTCGATCTCGTCGGCGATGCGGTCCAGAAAGGCCGCCCGCGCCTCGCGCGTCAGCGCGGAATAGGACCAGAACGCCTCTTCCGCAGCCTCGACGGCGCGGTTCACCTCGGCCGCCGAGGCACTTGCGAACTCTGCGCCTTCGCCGGTCGCAGGCGAGGAACGAAATGTCTTCGGCCCCGCAACCCATTCCCCTGCGATCAGGTGTTTTCCGGTCAGCATGGCGTGGCCCCTTCGTCAAATTTTCTATCGCGCACTGACATGCCAGCTTCGCGCGCCAAGGTCAAAGGGGGGCGACAGCGGATCAGGCAGCCGGCAGCGGAAAAGACACCTGCATCCGCACGCCCTGACCGGTGCCACCGCCAATTCGGACCATCTCGCCCCCGATCTGTTGGACGAGGGCTTCGATGATTGCCGCCCCTGATTTGCGCGGCGGTGTTTCGGGCAGGCCGACCCCGTCGTCCGAAATCTCCATAAATCCCGTCTCGCCATTGCGGTTCAGACTGACGCGGATCGTTCCGGCCATGCGGTCGCGGAAAGCGTGCTTGACCGCGTTGGTCAGCAACTCTGCGGCGATGATGGCAAGCGGGGTCGTCGTCTCCGGTCCCAGCACGATCCCCGGTTCCGCCTCGCAAACGACCGAGATACCCTTCTCGCGCGGCACGATGGCGGGGCTTGCCGCGATTTCGCGCAAGGTTTCGGCGAAATCCACATGCACCCCGTCCGCCGCCTGATACATCAGGTCATGCACGCGGCTGATGGCCCCGATCCGCGCCTTCAGCTCGTTTCCGTCGATCCCCGCCTTGCCCCGCATCTGCATGTTGATGAGCGAGACGATGAGCGACAGGTTGTTCTTCACCCTGTGGTTCGTCTCGCGCATCAGCCGGATGCGCTCTTCCGCCAGCCGCTCGGCCGCTTCGACGCGCCGATGCGCAGTCTCCAATTCGTAGCGCGCGTGCATCCTTTGTCGCAGGCGATGGGCGGAAAGCGCGGTGAAAAGCCCGATGGAGGCAAGCAACCCCCAGACGGGAAGCGCACGCCGCATCCATTCCGACAGAACCGTCGACGTGGGCGTGCCGTAATTGGCGTAAAGCGGCAGACCGTCGAGCTTGCGATAGGCGTAAAGCCGTTCGATCCCGTCCGTCGCCGCGACCGCGACGAAACTGCCGGTGGGCGAGACTTTCATCGCCGACCGGATGGGGCTGTCGGACGGAACCATCATCGGCTTGGACGGATAGTTCCGGATCATCAGCTTTCCGTCCTCGCGCATGACCGAGGCCGCGTCCCCCTCCTTCGTTGCGATCCCGCGCAGGAAGGACGCGATCATCTCGCTGCCCACCGCCGACACGACGACCAAGGGCCGTCCCGCGTCGCTGATGCCCAGCGGCGAGGCGATGACGAAAGCATCCTCGCCATCGGGTTGCAGGTTGATGCGGTCGACGAACAGCGTGGCCCCGCCCGCGATTGCATCAAGGTAATCACGTTTGCCGACCCGTGACGTGGCGGGGTAACGGCGACTCGACGCGATGTATTCCCCGTCACCGGCCATCACGGCGATGCCGAACATCGCCGGATCGTCGCCTTCGATCCCGCGCAGGAAATCGTGGAATTCACGGCTGCGCAACAGATCATGCGGCGCAGCCTTGACCCGCACCTGAACGGCCGAATGGAGGATCGTCTGGGTCTGGATCAACCGTTCGACATATTGAGCGACGAGAAGCGTGTTGTCCTCGGCATGGTCACGCGTCGTCTCGGTCTCGCCGCGCCACGCGATGAGACCCCAGATGATCGCCCCCAGAAGCGGCAGGATCACGCTTCCCAGACGGAGGGCAACGAAGGCACGTCGCTCGTCGCGCGAGGCTTTCTGCACTGTGGGAACCCATCGCAATGAGGTTGCTGAATACGGCGCAACGCGGAACGGATCGACAGGTACGGGAACGTTGCGCAACGTTGCGCGAAAGGAGGAGGCCCGCAGGAACTACAGGTGAGTTAAAAGTATCCTTAACGGCAGGTCAATGACCGTCCCGCCCCGACGCCATGGCCATTGGCGTCAGGACTTTCCCGTCAGCACAAACCTGCCACCGCGCCATTAACCCAGAGCATAGCCCGCGCCGCGCACCGTGCGGATCGGGTCGGGATGCCCGTGCTGCACCAGCGCCTTGCGCAACCGGCCCACATGCACGTCGACCGTGCGGGTATCGACATAGATATCCCGCCCCCAGACGCGGTCCAACAACTGCTCGCGGCTCCAGACCTTGCCCGACTTCTCCAGAAAGGCCGCAAGCAGCCGGAACTCCGTCGGACCCAGCTTCAGCACCTTGTCCCCGCGATAGACCCGATGCGTTTCGGGATCGAGCCTGATGTCGCCCCAATCAAGCACGATCCCCGCCGTGGACGGGCGCACGCGCCGGATTTGCGCCCGCGCCCGCGCCATCAACTCGACCATCGAATAGGGCTTGATCACATAGTCATCCGCCCCCGTCTCGAGCCCACGCACGCGGTCCACCTCTTCGGCGCGGGCCGAAAGCATGATGACGGGGATCGACCGCGTCTCGGGCCTGATCTTGAGACGGCGACAAACCTCGATCCCCGAAACCTTGGGCATCATCCAGTCAAGGATGATCATGTCGGGCGCATCCTCTTCGACAAGCAGCAGCGCGTCCTCGCCATTGTCGGCCTGGATCACGTCGAACCCCTCGGCTTCGAGGTTATAGGCCAGAACCTCCCGCTGCGCCGGTTCATCCTCGACCAGCAGAACGCGGGGATGATGCAGCGGGGATTTTTCGGCCATGCGCGTCACTCCTTCGCCGCCATCCCCTGCACGACCTCGGCCTTGGGCCGCTCGTCCCCCGGCATCGCGCCGGTCACAAGGTAGATCACCTGTTCCGCGATGCTGGTCGCATGGTCGCCCACGCGTTCGATGTTCTTGGCGATGAAATGCAGGTGCATCGCGGCGGTGATGTTGCGCGGGTCTTCCATCATGTGGGTGAGCAACTCGCGGAAGAGCGCGTTATACATCTGGTCGACCTCGTGGTCGCGCTGGCGGATGTCTTCCGCCGCCGCCGCATCGCGGGCGATATAGGCGTCGAGCGCGTCCTTCAGCAGCATGACCACCGATTTCGCCATCCGCTTGATCGACCCCGTGGAAGCACCAAGCGGCTGCATCTGCGACAGCACCTCGGCCCGCTTGGCAAGGTTCTTGGCGTAATCCCCCGCCCGCTCCAGCGCTGCGGCAATCCGCATCACCGAAAGCACGGTGCGCAGGTCGCTCGCCGCCGGAGAGCGCAGCGCGATCAGCCGCGCGCATTCGGTCTGGATGTCCTGCTCCAGCGCGTCGATGGCCTTGTCGCCCGACCGCACGCGCTGCGCCAGTTCCTCGTCGCGGTTGTCGAGCGCGTCCGCCGCGTCAAGCAGCGCCGCCTCGACCATGCCGCCCATGCGCATCACATGGGCCTGCACGGCCTCCAGATCGCGGTCGAATGCGGAAAGGATGTGGTTCTGTGCCATGTCTTGTCCCCTCAGCCGATCCGGCCCGTGATGTAGGATTCCGTCCGCGGATCGCGCGGGCTGGTGAAGATCGTGCCCGTCTCGCCATATTCGACCAGACTGCCAAGGTGGAAGAACGCCGTCCGCTGGCTCACCCGCGCTGCCTGCTGCATCGAGTGGGTCACGATCACCACCGAAAACTGCGCGCGGAGTTCGTCGATCAACTCCTCCACCTGCGCGGTAGCAATGGGGTCGAGCGCCGAGCAGGGTTCGTCCATCAGCAGCACTTCGGGGCTGGTCGCAACCGCCCGCGCGATGCAAAGCCGCTGCTGCTGCCCGCCCGACAGGCCGGTGCCGGGGGCCGCGAGACGGTCCTTCACCTCGTTCCACAGCGCAGCCTTGCGAAGCGAGCTTTCGACCACCTCGTCCAACTCGGCCTTCGTCCGCGTCAGGCCGTGGATTTTCGGACCATAAGCCACGTTGTCATAGATCGACTTCGGAAAGGGGTTCGGCTTCTGGAACACCATGCCGACCTTGGCGCGCAACTGCACCGGATCGACGCGGGGGTCATAGATATCCTGCCCGTCCATCTCGATCTTGCCCGTCACGCGGGCCGAGGCGACCGTGTCGTTCATCCGGTTCAGGCAGCGCAAAAAGGTGGACTTGCCGCAGCCCGACGGGCCAATGAAGGCCGTGACTGTCTTGTCGAGGATATCGACATCCACATCCTTCAGCGCGTGGTTCGTCCCGTAATGGACCTGCACCCCGCGGGCGGACATCTTGGCCTTTTCGGTCACGGCTCTCTCCGTCAATCGCATGTCGTTCATTTGCTATGCCCCTTACCAGCGGCGCTCGAAGCGGCGGCGCAGGATGATCGCCACGGCATTCATCGTCAAAAGGAACAGCATCAGCACGATGATCGCACCCGAAGCCCGTTCCGCAAAGGCCGGATCGGCGCGCTGCGTCCAGCTATAAACCTGCACCGGCAAGGCCGAGGCGGGATCGAAGAACCCCTGCGGCGGCGAGGCGGGGTAATCCTTCACGAAAGCCACCATGCCGATCAGCAGCAAGGGCGCGCTTTCGCCCAAGGCCCGCGCAAGGCCAAGGATCGTGCCAGTCAGGATGCCCGGCATCGCAAGCGGCAGCACATGGTGAAAGATCGCCTGCATCTTCGACGCCCCCACCCCAAGCGCCGCATCGCGCACGCCCTGCGGCACCGATTTCAGGCTTGCCCGTGTGGCGATGATGATGGTCGGCAAGGTCATCAGCGTCAGCACCAGCCCCCCCACGATGGGCGCCGATTGCGGCAGACCAAGGAAGTTGATGAACAAAGCCAGCGCAAGGATGCCGAATACGATCGACGGCACGGCGGCAAGATTGGCGATGTTGATCTCGATCAGGTCGGTCCAGCGGTTTTTCGGCGCCAGTTCTTCCAGATAGATCGAAGCGGCCACCCCGATGGGCAGGGACAGCACCAGCACGATCAGCATCATATAGGCCGAACCGAGGATCGCCACGCCCAAGCCAGCGCTTTCGGGGCGCAGTTCCGAGGCATCGGGATTGGTCAGGAAGGCCCAGTTGAAACCCGTCTTGATCAGCCCGGCATCGGCCATGCGTTGGGCGAGCTGAAGCTGTTCGGGGGTGATGTTGGCATCCCGCTCGGCGCTCTTCAGCGTCACGCGGCCCTTGAAGAACCCGTCCACGCGGCCATTCGCCATCGCGTTGAAGGACAAGGTGGTTCCAACCAGCGACGGGTCCGCCAGCACGCGGTCACGAAGATCGGCGGCGGCTTCCTTGGACAAAAGCCCCATCAATTCTTTCGGCTTCAGACCACCATCGTCCACACCCGCCTCCGCCAGCATGTCCTTCAGCGCTTCCTGAATCAGCTTGCCGTAGCCCACGGTCGTGACCTTGGCCATCACCGCTGGATCGCGCTTGCCGGATTTGTCCAACTTCTTTTCGTCCAGAGGAATGGTCAGCGAAATGCTTGTCTGCTGGAAAGCCGACAGACCGTTGCCCAGCACCGAGGACAGCAGCACCACAAGCGCCAGCACGCCAAGGCCCACCGCCGAAAGTCCCATCAGCCGGAACCGCCGCTCCGCGGCGTTCCGCGCCTTGGTCCGCGCATCTGGCTCGAGCAACGAAGTCTTATGTCCGGTTGCATCACTCATTCATACTGCTCCCGGTATTTGCGGACGATATAAAGGGCAAGCACGTTCAGCCCGAGCGTAAAGACGAAGAGCGTGAGGCCAAGGGCAAAGGCCACCAGCGTTTCGGGGCTTGCGAATTCGGTATCGCCCGTCAACTGGCTGACGATCTTGACCGTAACGGTCGTCATCGCCTCAAAGGGGTTGAGCGACAGTTTCGCCGCCGCCCCCGCCCCCAGAACCACGATCATCGTCTCGCCGATGGCGCGGCTCGCGGCCATCAGGATCGCGCCGACGATCCCGGGAAGGGCGGCGGGAAAGACCACCTGTTTCACCGTTTCGGACTGCGTGGCACCCAGTCCGTAAGACCCGTCGCGCAACGCCTGCGGCACGGCGTTGATTATGTCGTCCGACAGCGACGAGACATAAGGAATGAGCATGATCCCCATGACCACCCCCGCCGTCATGACCGACGAGGATGAATCGCCAAGCCCGAGCGGTTGCGCGAACCAGTCCCGCAGGAACGGCCCGACCGTCATCAGCGCGAAAAGCCCGTAAACGATCGAGGGAATACCGGCGAGGATTTCAAGCGCGGGCTTCGCGATCCCCCGCAGCCGTTTGCTTGCATATTCCGAAAGGTAGATGGCCGCCATCAACCCCACGGGGACTGCCACCAGAAGCGCGATGGCCGATACGTAAAGCGTGCCCCACAAAAGCGGCCAGATGCCAAGGCTCGACCCGCCGCCGAACTTCGGCGCCCATGTCAGCGACAGGAAGAAATCCTTCGCAGGGTAAAGCCGGAAGAAATGCCAGCTTTCGAAGACAAGGCTCAGGATGATGCCGATGGTCGTCAGAACGGCGACCGACGACGCCCCGATCAGCAAGATGCGGATGAACCGCTCCACCACATTTCGGGCACGGAACTCTGGCGTCACCTGCATCGCGGCCAGCAGGAACCCCGCCACGGCAAGGGCCAGCGTCGCGACGGCAAGCCACGCACGCCCCGTCGCCACATCGGCGCGATAGACCGCCGCCGCTTCGGCCACATGCGGGTTGATGTCGGATGCAAGCGCGACACCCGCATCGGCCAACCGCGTCTTCAGCGCGGCAACATCCACGGCAAGCCTGGCGATTTCGCCTTCGGCCATGCCGCGTGCCGCCAAAACGTCCACGCCTTCCGCGATGCGCCGCACGTCGGACATCACGAGATCGCGGCTCGATCCGCCGGCGATATCTTCGGGAAGGATCATCTCCGTCACCCGGGTTTCGATCACCACGGGTTGGACCAGAAGCCAGACGATCATCAAAAGGAACGCCGGAACTGCAGTGAAGAGCGCAACCCCCGTCCCGTAGTAATTCGGCAGTGAATGCAGACGCCGCGCATCGCCATTGACCGAAGCGACGGCCCTTTGCCGTCCGACGACAAAACCCAGCGCGGCAAGAACCAGCAGCAGAAGTGAAATCAGACCGACCGACATGTTACGTCCTGCAAGCAAGGGAACGGGGGCGGCACCCTTGCCGCCCCCGCTTTGATATTATTCGAGCGGTCCCATGACCGTCTCGGCGGTCACGGCTTCCTGCGTTGCGGCCAGTTCCGGATCGGGAACCAGACCGTATTGCGTCAATTCGCCATCCGGCCCGACCATATCGTCCGAGACGAAGAATTCGATGTATTCCTTCAGCCCGGGGATCACGCCGATATGCTGCTTCTTCACGTAGAAGTAGAGCGGGCGCGACACGGGGTAGTCACCGCTGGAAATCGTCTCGACCGAAGGCACGACACCCGAAACCGTGGCAACCTTCAATTTGTCGGTGTTGTTCTCGTAGAACGAGAGGCCGAACACACCCAACGCAGTCGGGTTCGCCTCCAGCCGTGCGAGCGTTTCGGTGTAATCGCCGTCGATATCGACCGAAGCACCATCGGTGCGGGTCTCGAAGCAGGCGGTTTCGGCCTCTTTCTTCTTGGCATCGTCATCCGCACCGGTCGAAGCGGCAAGATGCAGGTCATAGGCACCCGTGGCCTTGCAACCTTCAAGCAGAACCTTGGTGTCGAACACCTCGCGCGTGCCGTGCTTGGTGCCCGGAATAAAGGCAAGGATCGGCTGGTCCGGCAGCGCTTCGTTCACCTCTTTCCACGACTTTGCCGTGTTGTCGGCCAAGGCACCGTCCTTGGCGACCTTGCCACCCACGGCAAGGAACACATCGGTCGGCGTCAGCGCGAAATCCGCCCCGTCCAAGGCGCTGGCAAAGACGATCCCGTCATAGCCGATGCGCACCTCCATGATCTCGGTCACGCCGTTCTTGGTGCATTCGTCGATGTCCGACTGCTTGATGCGGCTGGAGGAGTTGGCGATGTCGATCGTATTCTCGCCCACGCCCTCGCACAGCTTCTTGCGGCCCGCACCCGAACCGCCGCCTTCGACGACCGGGGTGGGGAAGTCGAAGTTCTCGCCAAAGGCTTCCGCCACGATGGTCGCATAGGGCAGCACGGTCGACGAACCGGCGATCTGCAGGTTGTCGCGGGCTTCGGCCATAGGTGCCAGCGCCAGCAGCGAAAGGGCCGAGACGGAAAGTTTCAGGACGGTCATGGATCACTCCTCTAGGACAGCGCGTCTGTCTGCGCTTGGTCGCCTGCCTAGCGGGGGTCTATGACACCGACGTAATAGGTTTATGACAGTTTTGTTGCGATGCGCCGAAAGGGGCGGGGCATCCGGCGCCGGTCAGGACACCGAATTTCCATATAAGCCCTTGTTCCAACAATTCTTTATGGGCCAACCAAGGCCCGCGCGAACCGCGCCGAAGCTGCGACCCCGTCGACCAGAACAAGCCCCGTCCTGTCACGAAGCACCGGGAGTAGCGAGGCCATGCCCGCGCAGCCAAGCACCGCCGCGCCAATTCCGTCCTGCGATTCGGCCAGCGCGATCTCCTCGGCCAGTCGGGCTATGGTTGCGGGACTGCCCTCGTCCACCTCCAAAACCCGAAGGCCCGAAGCGCGCACCTTGGCGCAATGGCCACCGAAGCCGTAGCTTGCGACATTGCCCGCGATCACCGGCACCGAGACGGCCAAGGTCGTCACGACCGAGAAGCGGTGTCCCAGCAGGACCGCCATGTGAAACGCCGCCTGTCCGATGCCGATCACGGGGCAATGCGCCGCACCGCGGATCTCGGCCAGTCCGGTATCGTCGAAGCAGGCGATGACGATGCAGTCCACGCCCTCGTGCCGTGCCGCAGGCAGAAGGGCGAGCACGCCCGCCACCGCCGCCGCGCCGTCCTCCGGTCCTTGGATGGCGGGCGGACCATCGTGGTTGGTCCACCCTGTCACCTCGGCCTCCGGTAATGCGGCACGGGCCACGGCAACCACGCCTTCCGTCATCGACACGGTGGAATTGGGGTTGATGTAGAGCAGGCGCATGATCACACCCCCTTGCCCGCATCCGACCCGTGCCGCGCCCGCCTGCGGTTCATTACCCAGACCGACAGCAGGAACGCTCCGATCACCACAAAGGAAAAGGCGGTCGTCAGTGTGCCCAGCGCAAAGATCACCGGCGTCGTCACATTCGTCGTCATGCCATAGATTTCCAGCGGCAACGTGTTGTAGGAGCCGGAGGTCAGCAAGGTCCGCGCGAATTCGTCGTAGGACAGCGTGAACCCGAAAAGCGCGACCCCCATGAGCGAGGGCGCGATGATCGGCAGCACGACATGGCGCACAACCTGCCACGCGCTCGCACCTTGGTCGCGGGCCGCCTCTTCGTAGGCCGGGTTGAAGCGGTTGAAGACCGCGAACATCACCAACAGACCGAAGGGCAATGTCCACGTCAGCTGCGCCCCGAAGCCCGAGGTCGCCCAGTGGATCGGCAACCCCGCCTGCGTGAAGACCAGCCCGACCCCGAGCGAGACGAGGATGGAGGGGATCACCAGCGCCGTGATGGCAAGGTAGAAAAGGACTCCCGACCCTATGAACCGCTTGCGGAATGCCAGCCCGCCCATGACCGACACGATCACCGTGGTCGCCATGACCATCAGCCCCAGCGCAAAGGAACGGCGGAAACTTCCCCAGATATCCCCCACCGCCTGCGTTTCGAACAATTCGCGGAACCAGTTGAGCGAGGTTCCCCGCATCGGAAAGGTCAACCCTCCGCCCGGCCCCTGAAAGCTGAGGATGCCGATGGTGATCGTGGGACCATAAAGGAAAAGCACGTAAAGCCCGAAGAAGGCGGCGAGGATGTAAAAGCTGCGCGGTCTCGGCTCCATCTCAAAGCTCCTTGCGGATATCGACGAGCCGCAAGAGCAGCCCTACCACCATCAGCACCGCGCAAAGCAGCACCACCGCCGTGGCCGAGGCGGACGGGTATTGCAGCAAGCCAACGTCGTTCGAGATCAACCGCCCGACGTTGGCCGATTGCGATCCCGACATGAAGCGCACGGTGACGAAATCGCCCATCACCAGCGTCAGCACGAAGATCGTGCCGATCATGATGCCCGGCTTGGTCAGGGGAATGATCACATTCCAGAGTATCTGCGCGCCCGAAGCCCCCGCGTCCCGCGCCGCTTCGATCAGGCTGCGGTCGATGCGCATCATGGTGTTCAGGATCGGGATGATCATGAAAATCGTATTGAGGTGGACGAAGGCAAGGATCACGGAAAAGTCCGAAAACAGCAGCCATTCCAGCGGCTGGTCGATGACACCCATCGACAGGAGTGTTGAATTCGCAATCCCGTTGCGGCCCAGAAAGGGGATCCAGCTGATCATGCGGATGACGTTCGATGTCCAGAACGGCACGGTGCAGATCAGCGCCAGAGCGATTTGCCACGTCAGCGTGCGGACATGGAAGGCAAGGAAAAAGGCCACCGTGAAACCGATGCCCAAGGTGAGCGCCCAGACGATCAGCGCATAGCGGAAGGTGTTCCAGAACACATCATAAGTCACCGCCGAGCCGAACAGGAATTCGTAGTTTTCCAGACTGAGCGCCGGAACGATGGAAAACTCGGTCGCTTGCCAGAAGCTGACCACCCCGATCATGAGGACGGGCAGGACAAGAAACACGGCCAGCACAAGCACCAGGGGGGCCGCCAGCAGCCAGCCCGTCACATCGGGGGATTTGAGGTATCTTAGCACGGCGCTCTCCGGCAGGCAGACAGAAGAAAAGGCCCCCCGACGGATCGGGGGGCGCAAGGTCGGCGTCACGCCGCGATGAATTCATTCCATTTGCGGACCATGTACTGGTTTTCATCCATGACCGAATTCCAGCAGGCGACGCGCCCCATCCGCTCGTCGAACGACCCGCCGTCGCGGGTGTCACCGGCACCGGCCAGCTTGTCGCCGAAGGGGTTGGTGATGTCGCCCGCCGCGGCCTTGCCCTCGAACCAGTAGCCCCATTCGTCGGCGGTCATGAATTCCTTCGAGGTTTCCGGCACGGCCGAGTAATAGCCCTGACGCATCAGGAAGCCGCCGACCCAGCCCGAGAGATACCAGTTGATGTATTCATAGGCCGCATCCAGCGCGACGCCCGACAGGTTCGCCGACAGGCCGATGCCGCCGCCCCATGAGCGGTAGCCCTCTTTCAGCGGCTGGTAGACGCAAGGGATGCCCTTGGATTTGACCGCCGTGATCGCGGGCGACCACATCGACTGGATCACCACCTCGCCCGATGCCATCAGGTTCACGGATTCGTCGAAGGATTTCCAGAAGGCGCGGAACTGTCCGGCTTTCTTCGCCTCGGTAAAGATCGCCATCGTCTTGTCGATCTCTTCCTTGGTCATGTTGCCCTTGTCGCCATACTGGATGGCCCCCATCGCCTCGCAGACCATCGCCGCATCCATGATGCCGATGGACGAGATATCGAGGATCGAGGCCTTGCCCTTGAATTCGGGGTTCAGAAGCTCGGTCCAGCTTTCGATGGGGCGGCCGATCAGATCGGGACGGATGCCCAGCGTATCGGCGTTGTAGATGGTCGGAATCAGGGTCATCCAGCCCGACTCCTCGGCCACGAAATCCGTGCCGCCGGGACCCGAGGTGAAGCCCACGGTGTGCGGCGCGGTGCCTTGGGCGATCACGCTGTCGGGGTTGAGCTTGCCATTGCGGAAGATGCCGACGATCTTGTTGTAATTGGCGATCTTCTTGGTATCCATCGCCTGAAGGTTTCCGGTCGGCCAGACCTTCTTGCAGATCCAGTATTCGATGTCGGCAATGTCGAAGCTGTCGGGCTGGGTCGCTGCACGCTGGGTCACGGCATCCGAATCCAGCGCCGTCATTTCCAGCGTGAAACCAAGGTCTTCCTTCACCTTGGCCGCCACCTCGTTCAGGTTCGACACGCCCGTCCCGAACTGGCGCAGGGTGATGTCCTTGATCTCTTGCGCCCAGATCATCGGTGCGGGAAAGGCCGAAGCGGCAAGGGCCGCGGCACCACCTTTAAGCAGGCTGCGGCGGGTGTAATGGTTCTTTTTCATTGCAGTCGTTCCTCTGGCTGTTGGTTTCTCGGGGCTTTCAGGCGGAAAGGCGGTGCAGCCGCCCTTCGTCCCAGACAAGGCGCACGGCCTCGCCGGGGGATTTCGGGTCCGCGAAGAACTGCTCTTCGGGAATGAGCGCGAGTATGTCCTGATCGCCCGCCGCACGGGCCGTCAGCGCCACATGCGCCCCCTGGAATTCGACGGCCGTGACCACGGCCTCGGCACCTTCGGCGGCAAGCCGCACGGCATCGGCGCGGATGGCGAAGCGGCCTTGCGGCAGCGCAAGCACGTTATGTCCGCCCATGAAACGGGCGACGAATTCCGTCTTGGGCGCGTTGAACACCTCGCGCGCGGGACCCGCCTGTTCGATGCGGGCCGCGTTCATCACCACCACCTCGTCGGCAAGCGCCAAGGCTTCGTCCTGCCCGTGGGTGACATGGATGAAGGTGATGCCAAGCTCGCGCTGCAACCGCTTCAACTCGGCCCGCATGCGGATACGCAGGAACGGGTCCAGCGCCGACAGCGGCTCGTCGAGTAGCAGAACCTGCGGGTCGGTGATCAGCGCCCGCGCCAGCGCCACGCGCTGTTGCTGTCCACCCGACAGTTGCGCCGGAAGCCGCGCCGAAAGCGCGGTCATGTCAACCAGTTCCAGCATCTCGCCCGCACGGCGCAGGCGTTCGGCTTTATCGACGCCCTTCATCTTGAGAGAGAAGGCCACGTTCTCGGCAACCGACAGATGGGGGAAAAGCGCATAGCTCTGGAACATCATCGCCGTGCCGCGCTGCGCGGGCGGCAGGACCGACACATCCTTGCCCGACAAAAGGATCGACCCTTCGGATATCGCCTCGTGCCCGGCGATCATCCGCAGGGTCGAAGACTTGCCGCAGCCCGACGGGCCGAGCAGGCAAACATAGCTGCCGCCGTGGAACAGGTGGCTTACATCCGCCACCGCCACCGCGCCACCCGCGTAACGCTTCGTCACATGGACGAGTTCAAGGTCATGTCCGCCGCGCATGTCGTCTCCGTCTGGTGCCTTGGGACCAATCGGGCAGCGAAACGCGGCGGATGGCAGGAAAAACCGCCCGCCGTCTGTGGCAAAACCTAGTCTGCCCGCTTTTTGGGCGATCACATCCGGCATGCAGCCTAGATTGTCGGCGAAATTGTATACAATGATCCACACAATCCTGCGCACCCTTGCAGCCGCAAGGCGAAACCCCCAAGAATCGGCGCAAAGAGGAAGCGAACCCGATGGAAGACGCAGTTCAGGCGCTCGAAGGCAGCAGTATGACGGTTGCAGGCCGTCTTGCCTTGGCCATCCACGAACATCGCCTCGCCCCCGGAACGAAACTCGTGGAAGACGAGGTGGGCGAGATTTTCGGCGTCTCGCGCACGGTGGTCCGCGCCGCGCTCCAACAGCTGGCGCATGACCGTTTGGTGACGCTGAAACGCAACCACGGCGCAACGGTCGCCCAACCCACGATCCGCGAGGCACGCGAGGTCTTCGAAGCCCGCGCCCTGCTGGAACCGAGGACGGCACGATCCGCGGCCGAACGCACCAAGCCCGACGACATCGTCCGCCTGCAACGCCATATCGACGAAGAACATGACGCGCTGCACGCAGGCGATGCGGGCCGCGCCTTGCGGCTTTCGGGCCTGTTCCACATCGAGATCGCCCGCATCGCCGATCAGGACACGATCTGCGCCTTCGTCTCCCAGCTCGTCGCCCGCTCCTCGCTCATCATCGCGCTCTACTGGCAGCGGCGCAATGCGCTGTGCGAAAGCCATGCCCATCACGCCCTGCTCCGCGCACTGGCTGAAAATGACGGAGCCAGCGCGGAAGAGTTGATGAAGGGACATCTTCTCGATCTCGTCTCTTCCCTCGACCTGCGCAACCTGCCCGGCCCGCCCCGCACCCTCGCCGAGGCTTTGGGCCGCTGATCCGTCACAACGGCGCGAGGCGCGGGTTTTCCGCACCCCTCCGCTTTGCCGATTGTAAAAAACGCCCCATCTGGCGACGGAGAGAATGGATCGTTGCGTATCACCTTCAAAGGCCGCAGCTTGGCCGTGACCCTGCCCAGGATTGCCGATGACCGATGACGCCACCGAAATCGCCCGCCTGATCGCAACTGCCGGCCGACGCAGACCTCCATTGCTGTGGGCAGCACTTGCCGCGGCGGTCCTTGCGCTTGGCGGGGCGGGATGGTGGGTGAACGCATCGGGCGGCGATGCGATCGTCACCTACGACACCGCGCCTGTGACACGGGGCGGTCTGACAGTGACCGTTACCGCGACGGGAACGGTGCAACCGACGGTCAAGGTGGACCTGTCCTCGGAACTGTCCGGCACGCTTGCCGCCGTTTCGGTCGATTACAACGAAAAGGTAGCAAAGGGGCAAGATCTGGCCCGTCTCGACGACACAAAGGCACGGGCACAGGTGGCCAATGCCGAAGCGACCGTCGCCGCCGCCCGCGCCCGCGTGACCCAAGCCGAAGCCACCGCGGCCGAAAGCGCGGAATCATGGAAACTCGCCCAACAGTTGGAGGAGCGCGGCATCACCGCCAAACGCGACTTCATCTCGAGCGATGCCGAATACCGCCGCGCCCGGGCCGCAGTGGATATCGCCCGCGCCGACCTGACCGTGGCGGAAGCCAACCTCGAACTCGCCCGTGCCGATCTCGAGAATTCGGTGATCCGTGCCCCCATCGACGGCATCGTCCTGTCGCGCACCGCCGAAGTGGGGCAGATCGTGGCCTCCTCGCTGAATGCGCCCGTCCTTTTCACCCTCGCCGGCGACCTTTCCCAGATGCAGTTGCAGGTCGATATCGACGAGGCCGACATCGGCCGCATCGCCACAGGCAACGAGGCAAGCTTTACCGTCGATGCCTTTCCCGGACGCAGCTTTCCCGCCCGCATCGCACAGGTGCGCTACGCGTCTGAAACCACCGACAACGTGGTGACATACAAGGCCGTGCTGACGGTCGAAAACCCCGAAGGTCTGCTCCGCCCCGGCATGACCGCAACCGCAGCAATTACCGTGGCCGAGGTGAGGGACAGTCTTCTCGTTCCCAATGCCGCCCTGCGCTACGCCCCGCCGCAGACGGCCCAAAGCAGCCGTGGCGGCAGCGGGCTTCTGGGGCTGATCATGCCGCGCCGCGGCCCAAGCGCCGTCGCTCCCGCCTCGGACGGCAAGACGGTCTGGGTGCTGCGGGACGGCGTGCCCGTCGCCATCCCCGTCACAACCGGCGAAACCGATGGAAGCCAGACCGCCGTGACTGCCGAGGGGCTTTCCGAAGGCGATGCCGCGATCACTGACCAGAGCGCCGAGCAATGACACCGCTGATCGAACTTCGCGCCGTGACGCGCAGCTATGGCAAGGGCGAGGCCGAGGTCCGCGCCCTCGACGGGGTAGACCTTGCCATCAGGGCGGGCGAATTCGTCGCCATCATGGGGCCATCGGGTTCGGGCAAATCCACGGCGATGAACATCATCGGCTGCCTCGACCGTCCGTCCAGCGGGAAATTCCTGTTCAAGGGGGCCGAATTGCAGGCACTGGACAACGACCAGCGCGCCCTGATCCGGCGGAATTACCTCGGCTTCGTCTTTCAGGGCTTCAACCTTCTTCCGCGCACAACCGCGCTGGAGAATGTCGAACTCCCTCTGATCTACAAGGGCATCCCGCCCGCCCGGCGCCTGCCGGTCGCCCGCTCCGCCTTGGCGAAAGTCGGCCTGCAGGGCCGCGAAGGACACGATCCCGCCCAACTCTCCGGCGGCCAGCAACAGCGCGTCGCCATCGCCCGCGCCTTGGCCGGAAACCCCAGCGTAATCCTCGCCGACGAACCGACCGGCAACCTCGACAGCCACCGCGGCCACGAGATCATGCAGCTTCTGCAAGCCCTGAACCGTGACGAGGGCATCACCATCGTCATGGTCACGCATGAAGAAGACATCGCCGCCTATGCCAACCGTCTGATCGTCTTTACCGACGGTTTGATCACCCGTGACACCGGCGCAAAGGCCGCTGCCTGATGCTGTGGGAAACCGTCCGCCTTGCCGCACGCGCCATCATCCGCAACAAGCTGCGCTCCTTCCTCACCGTGCTCGGCGTGGTGATCGGCGTTGCCGCCGTGATCGCGATGGTCACGGTGGGTCAGGGATCGTCCGCGCAGGTTTCGGCAAATGTTGCAAGCCTTGGCACCAATGTGCTGGTGCTGCGCCCCGGTCGGCAGACGATGGGCCCCGGCCCGCGCGAAGATGCGGCCCAATTCACGCTCAAGGACGCCGAGGCGCTTTCCAACCTGTCCGTCGCCGCGGCTGTCGCGCCAACCACGACGACTGCCGCCACCGTGGTCTTCGGCTCGGCCAACCAGTCGACGCAGGTGACGGGTTCCACCTCGGATTATCTTGCCGCCTCCAACTGGCAACTTGCAAAGGGGCGCAACTTTTCGGAAGCGGAAGAACGCGGCGGCGCGCCCGTCTGCATCCTCGGCCAGACCGTGCGCAAATCGCTTTTCGGAGCGGGCGACCCCGTGGGGCAATCCATCCGCGTCAAATCCGTCTCCTGCACCGTGATCGGACTTTTCGCGGCCAAAGGTGCGGGCTCCTTCGGGCAGGATCAGGATGACATCGTCCTGATGCCCATCCGCACCGTCCAGAAGCGGATCGAAGGCAAGGATGATGTCGAACGCATCACCGTCTCGCTCAAGAAATCGGTCACTGCCGAACGCGGCACGCGCGACATCCAGAACCTGATGCGCGACCGCCGCCGCATCGGCATCGGCAAGGACGACGATTTCAGCGTGACCAACATGGCCGAGATCGCCTCGATGCTCACCTCGATCAACTCGGTCCTGACGGGGCTTTTGTCTTCGGTGGCGGCCGTGTCGCTGCTGGTGGGAGGCATCGGTATCATGAACATCATGCTCGTCTCCGTCACCGAACGCACGCGCGAGATCGGCATCCGTCTGGCGGTCGGGGCGACATCGGTTCAGGTCTTGACGCAATTCCTTGTCGAAGCGGTGGTACTGTCGGTGCTCGGCGGCGTGATCGGCATCGCCGTGGGGCTGGGCCTCGCGTTCGGCGCGTCCCGCTTCATGGCGATCCCCTTCGCGCCCGAGGTCTGGGTCATCGCCCTTGCCTTCTGTTTCTCGGCCTGCATCGGTGTGGTCTTTGGCTTTTTCCCGGCCCGCCGTGCCGCAAAACTCGACCCCATCGACGCGCTGCGCCACCAGTGACCTAGCCGCGAATGCGCCCCAGAACGGCATCGAGCGCGGCACGCAGTGCCTCGTGCCCGCCGCCTTTGACCAGCACGCGATGCGCCATCTCGTTCAGCCCACCCCTGGTCGAATGTTCCTCGCGCAAACGGTCCAGTGGCGCAGGGTCGGCCCGCAGCACATCGCCCAACGACCCGAAGAGCGCCCGCAAATAGGCATCGGCCTCGCCCTTTGCCACACCTCGAGCCACCATCCAGCCTGTCGCCGCCTCGACCAGACCGAAGTAACTGCCCATCAGGGCACTCGCCGTGGCATAGGTGTCGAAGTCGGGCAGATGCCCGACCTCGATCACGCCGCCAAGGCTTCGGAACAGCGCGGCCATGTCGGCATCCGGCGGATAGATCGGCGTAACCCCCTGCCCGCTGGCGACGAAGGGCAAGGGGATCGCCCGCACAACCGAAGCAACCGGCACCCGCGCCAGCGCCGCCACGCGATCCACCGGATAAGCTGCGACCAGTGACAGGACCCTTTGCCCCTCGCGGAAAGTCAGGCCGGAGATCACCGCCTCGGCCACCTGAGGGCGGATCGCCAGCACGACGCAATCGGCCGCATCGACCACCGCCTGATTGCTCTCCGCCACCGTCACGTCCAGGAACCGGGCCGCCAGCCCCGCCGCGACTGTGGCCCCCCTTGGCGACAGGACCACGGGCCAATCCGCCAAAGCCCCGCGCCGCAGCCCTTCGACCATCGCCGCCGTGATCGTGCCCGTCCCGACGAAACCAAGGATCATCGGATCACACGTGCCGCGTCAGGCCGCCATCCACCCGCAGGCTTTGGCCGGTGATGTAGCTCGACTCGTCCGTCAACAGGAAGGCTGCCGCCTTGGCCTGCTCTTCCACCGTGCCGATCCGCTTCATCGCGGCCAGATCGCCATATTTCGCCACATCCAGACTGTCGGTGAACCCCGGAAGCAGGCAGTTCATGCGGATATTCTTCGGCCCGTATTTGTCGGCGTAAAGCTTGGCAAAGGACGACACCCCGGCCCGATAGACGCAAGACGCCGGAAACCAGAGCGAAGGTTCGAACGCCGCATAGGTCGTGACGTTCACGATCGACCCGCCGCCCTGCGCCTCCATGATCGGGGTCACGAGGCGCGCCATGCGCACGACGAATTTGACGATCATGTCATTGGCGAGGTCCCAGTTCTCGTCCGTGATGTCGAGCAGATCACCCTTCGGCGGGTGGCCGGTATGGGTCAGCACCGCATCGACCCGCCCGTAGCTGGACATCGCCAGATCGACGATTCCCCTGAGGTCCTCGGCGCTTTGCGCCACACCGCGCCGCGCCACACCGCCAAGTTCGTGCGCCAGCGTCTCGCAATTTTCCGAAGGCGACATCAGCGCGACCTTATAGCCGCGCTTGTGCATCTCGCGTGCGACCGCCGCCCCGATGCCGCGCCCGCCACCCGTAACCAGACACACTTTATCCATTTTCGTCTCCTGATTGCCGCCCCGAAGGCACGGCCTGCGCCATCGCCTGATTTGCTGCCAAAATGCCCGCACCATGCGGCAAGGGAAAGCCCCGATCCACGGGACCGCACCGCCTGCCCGGAACCTCCGGTCAGACGGAAGAAATCCTGACGCCGCACTCCATCCGCCAGTTCCGCGGCAGGCGGCGCAGGCTCCCCGTCACCTCCACCTCCGCCCGCGCATGGATCACGGCGCTGGAAGATCCGACCATCAGGTCGAACATGCCCGGCTCGACGATCCGCACGCCCTCGGCGCCGGTGAAATTGAGCATGTCGACAGGCAAGGAGAAATGGACACGGGCGGCTTGCCCTGCGCCAAGCGGGACGCGCGCAAATCCCTTCAATTCCTTCACGGGACGCACAAAGGATGCCAACCTGTCGCGCAGGTAAAGCTGAACGACTTCCACCCCCGCCCTCGGGCCGGTGTTGCGGATGACGACCGACACTTCCACCGTGCCGGTTTCGATGTCCACGCGCCCCGACTCGAGCCGCAGGTCGCCATAGGCAAAGGTGGTGTATCCCAGCCCGTGACCGAAGGGATAATCGCTGCCGAAGTGCCGTGCCACCGGCGTGCCCGATGATTTGAACTTGTGGTTGTAGAAATAAGGGGCGGCCCCCGCGCTGCGCGGCACCGAAAGGGTCAGCCGTCCCGAGGGTTCGACCGCGCCGGTCAGCACGTTCGCAACGGCGATCCCGCCCTGCTCGCCCGGAAAATAGGCCATGACCTGCGCTGCGACCTTCTTTTCCAGCCCGCCGAGGACATAGGGTCGGCCACTGGTCTGCAACACGACGACAGGCTTTCCCGTAGCGACGACAGCCTCCAGCAACGCCTGCTGCACGCCCGGCAGCGCAAGGCTGTCGGTATCGGACCCTTCGCCGACCGTTCCGGTCTGGAAGATGCCCGACAGGTCCCCCACGCACAGGACGACCACATCCGCCGCCTGTGCCACCGCCACCGCCTCGGGGATCAGGTCGAGCCGCTTCGACAGGGGCGACTCGATGTGGACCGCCGAACTGTCGGCCACATCGCCCGGAAAGACCGGCGCGCCGGAACTGCGGGTTTCCAGAATATGGCAGCCCTTCGCAAAACTTACCCGATCCGCGCCACAGACCCTGCGGAACCCGTCCAGAAGGGTGACGATGCTCGAGGTATCCTCGGACTGGTCGTGGTTGATGACATGGACGGGAAAGGAATAATCGCCAAGCAGCGCCAAAGGGTCGTCGGCCGTCGGCCCGATCACGGCAATGCGGCTTGAAGCCGCCAGCGGCAGCGTTCCGTCATTGTCCAGAATCGTCACCGACTGTTCCGCCACCTCACGTGCAAGGCCCAGAGCCTCGGCGCTCCGCAGGTTCACCGCCGTGTCATCCGCATATGGATTTTCGAACAGGCCGATCCTGAATTTCTCGCGCAGGATGCGGGCAACCGTCGCGTCGATCTCGTCCATGCCGATCAAGCCGCGCTCCAACGCCTCGCCCAGACGCAAGGCGCAATCATCGCCCGGAAGCTCGATGTCCAGACCGGCGCGGAAGCTCATCGCCGCCGCTTCCGCCCCGTCCGCCGCGACGCCGTGATGGGAATAGAGCAGCGTCACCCCGATGTAATCCGCCACGATCAATCCATCGAACCCCCATTCCTCGCGCAGAACGGTGGTCAAGAGATGGCGCGATGCGTGGACGGGCTCGTTGTCGATGTCATGATAGGCCGGCATCACCGAACCGGCATTTCCCAGCTTCACCGCCATTTCGAAGGGCAGCATGAAATCATCGTTCAACTCGCGCCAGCCGAGGTGGACGGGGGCATGGTTCCGCCCGCCCTCGGAATAGGAATGGCCGACGTAATGCTTCAACGTGGCAAGCACCTTGCGCTCCGGCCCCTGCAGGCCGCGGACATAGCGCGTGGCCATGACGCCGGTCAGATAGGGGTCCTCGCCAAAGGTCTCCTCGGTGCGCCCCCAACGCGCATCCCGCGCCACGTCGAGCACCGGCGCCAACCCCTGCCGCCCGCCGACGGACAAAAGTTCCGCCCCGATCATTGCGCCGACCCTCTCTATCAGGTCGGGATTCCACGTCGCACCATAGGCAAGTGACGAAGGAAACAGCGTCGCATCCCGTGCCATCAACCCCGACAGACATTCCTCATGCGACATGACCGGAATGCCCAGACGGGTTTCCTCCATCATGAATTTCTGCAAACGGTTCAACGCCCTGACCCCCGCGCGCGGAGCGATGCTGCCCGTGCCGAGCGGGCGCGTCACCTGCCCGAGACCGAATCGCAGCATCGCGTTCAGCGTTTCCGCATCACTCTCGCCCGTGAACCTGTCTTCGCGGACGCGGTGGTTCCCGTCTTCTGACATGAAGAGCCACACGGCGTGCATCTGGGCGATCTTCTCGTCCAGCGTCATCCGCGCCAAAAGATCCGCGACACGGGTTTCGATAGGAGCATTCGGGTTCTGATAGGGATACATGGGCCTCGTTCCGCAGGCTTGCAAACACCGCGAAACCATACGCGCAGAAAAGACGCATCGCCTAGGTGTTCAGTCACGGCATCCGCAGACGACCAAAAAAACTGTGGTCGAAAGAGAAAGGTCAGTTAACGCTGCATTTAGTCATTTCCTGGGACGTGCTCTTTAGGGCACGTCGAAACTGCACCCGTGGCATCCCTTTGACCTGCCACGGGATTTTTTCTCCATTTGCGATTAGAGTCCGGCCCATCGAGAGGACGGACGATGAAGAAGGCACGACTGACGGAAGAGCAGATCATTGGCATCTTGCAGGAGCATGAGGCGGGGGCGAAGTGTGCCGA
>JAIXZW010000010.1 GCA_027489375.1 Paracoccaceae bacterium
CGGCGTCCTCGCTGTCCCACGCAAACGGGCCTTGAAGACGTCCGATCTCCCGGCTCTGCCGGTCGATCAGAAGAGTTGTCGGCAGGCCGATGAAGGCAAGGGCAAGCTGAACCCGCAGCTGCTCGGCCCAATAGAGCGGCAGATCGACGATGCCGATCTCGTCGTAGAAGCGTCGCCCCCTGCCGATCCCCGCGTCGTCGATGCACAGCGGCAGCACCGCGAAATCCGCACCGCCCAGCCGGGACTGGAGCCGGTCAAGTGTCGGCATTTCTTCCCTGCAGGGCGGGCACCAGGTCGCCCAGATGTTCAAGAGCATCACCCGGCCGGCGAAGTCGTCGAGTTTCCGCGTAGTGCCAGCTTCGTCAAGGATCGGCGGAGACAGCAGCGGTTGCGGATCCTTGAGCAGCCGGAAGGGTGGGCGAGCCTCGGCAGACCCTGCAAGGAAGGGCGCGGCGAGTGCACCAAGGACGGCACGGCGGCCGATAAGTGTTGGCATGGGTCCGCTCTCTCCGGGAAAGGGCCCGGACCCGCATACAGGCTGCGGGTCCGGGCGTGCGTCAGGCCGACACCGCGAACTCGGTCATCATGCCGGTCGAGAGATGCGGCATGTGGTGGCAGTGCAGCATCCACCGCGCCACCTCGCCCGCGTCCACCGCAACCGTCACCATGCCCATCGGCGGCACATGCACCGTGTCGCGCACCGCCCCCGCGATCCGGTCCATGCCGATACCCACCACCTGGAAGGCGTGGCCGTGCAGGTGCATCGGATGCGCCATCATCGACATGTTGTGAAACATGATCTCGACCCGGTCGCCGGTCTTCGCCGTGACGGGAACGTGGGTGCCCCAGGTCTGCCCGTTGATCGTCCAAATATAGGGCATCATTGAGCCGCCCAACATCAGCATCGGCTGCGAGGCTGGCGCGCGTTCGGGCAACGGGGTGACGGCGCGCAGGGCGGCCTCCTGCGCCAGATCGCCGCTGAAGGCGGGATGGTCGGCCTCCGACATCTCGGCGATCCTGGTCACCGCCGCGCCCGGCGTGGCAAGGATGACACCCGTCCTTTCCTTGGCACCTTCGCGCAGGGCAAGGATCGGGAAGGCCCCGCCATCACTCGGCACATCCAGTTCGACGTCCAGCCGCTGGCCCATTGCGACGCCAAAGCGGCTGCCGGGCAGGGGCTGCACTGGCTCGCCATCGACCGCTACCAGCCGCCCCGGCAGGATGCCGGTATCGATCCAGAAAACCGTCGCCGCCGCAGCGTTGATGATACGGACAAGGACCCGCCCGCCCTTGTCGATCTGAACCACTTCGGGGTCGTCCAGTGTGCGGTCGTTGGCGAGATAGGCGTCGAAGTTGTAGTCGTTCAGGTCCATCGCCATGCCGTCCATGCCCGGCATCGCCATCATGTCCCCCTGACCCATCGCACCCATGTCCATTCCGGAATGGTCCATGCCGCCCTGCCCCATCTGGCCGTGGTCCATTCCGGCCATGGATGCACCGCCGGTGATCTCTGCCAGGACCTCGGCGGGCGGTTTGAACGCGAAGTCGTGCAGGAACAGCGTCACTTCCTGCCGGTCGGCAGCAACGTCCTCGGGACGCCGCACGACCAGAGGTGCTGCAAGCAGCAGCATCTCGTGCGCCGGGATGTGAGCGTGCATCCAATGGGTGCCCGGCCTTGCCGCGAAGTCATAGGCGCGGGTTTCGCCGGGTTGCAGCACTGGCATCGGCATGTCGGGCACACCGTCCTGCGCGTTCGGCGGAATCTGTCCGTGCCAGTGGATGATCGTCGGTTCGGCCAGAGAGTTGGTCAGATCGACCGCGAAGGCCTGGCCCGGATCGAGGACAATGCCGGACCGGCCATTGCCGTCCAGAAGCCCCCAGACGGTTGCGGCCTTCCCCCGCACGTCGATCGTTCGGGTGCCTGCGGTCAGGGACAACCGGCCGGACTGGGCCCGGACCCGGGCAGGAAGTATAAGAGCTGCGGCGGTGGCCGCAGAAGCGGCCAGAAAGCCGCGGCGAGAAAGAGGCGACATGCGAATTCTCCTGTATCGCATCGTGAATTGGACAAACGGTTCACGGCGCTGGCCGGACCCGCAGGTTCAGATCACGGCGATCTTGGGAGGCGGCCCCGGGGGCGGGATGGCCAGCGACGCGGCGAGCGTGCCGACTCCGACTGCCACATCGGATGACCGCACACCCATCTGCTCAGCGCGGTCGGCCACAGGCAGGGACGCGGCGGCGAACAGGCAGTGCTGCTGACAGAGCAACTGTTGAGTCAGATCGTTCGGGCCGTCAGTCGCGGGCATATGCCCCAGATGACCTGCCATCGCCATCATCTGCGCATGGTCAGCCTGAGATTGCTGCCGTCCTTCGCCTAAAGCCAATACCGGCAGGATCGCCGCGAGCACGTAGGCAGCGAGGATCAGGACATGCATGCGAAACGTCAGGAACGCCATGCTTGAGGTATTATCAGGATGGACTGCTTCCGTCACCTGACAGTTTGGTGTCCCAGAGCGGCACCCGGCCTCGAATGTCTGCGGCATCAATGCCGCGTTTCCAAATCCTCCGTCGCACTGTCGCAGAGTTTACTGGTATCCATCGCAATTGCGCGGAACCTGCAAAAAAACGCGGGACAGCGACTCGATGAAAAAGCTTCTCCTCGCCCTTGCGGCAATCCTTGGCCTGGCGTCCTGCGGCGCCGAGCCGATCTGGGCACCCGATGAGGCCGTGGCCGCCGCCCGCTACGAACATCCCGGCCCGACCTCGGTCACGCTCTACACGGTACTCTCGACACGCAGCGGAGCGGGTGCTCATGCGGGCCTGCTGATCAACGGATCGCAGCGCGTGCTGTTCGATCCGGCTGGCACCTGGCGGCATCCCCGGCTGCCCGAACGCAACGACGTACACTACGGGATCACCCCGAAGATGGTGGATTTCTACATCGACTACCACGCCCGCGAGACCTACGACGTGGTTGAACAGACCGTCGAGGTTTCGCCCGAGGTCGCGGCACTGATCATGCAGCGGGCGATGGCCTATGGCGCGGTGCCGAAGGCGAACTGCACCATCGCGCTGTCGCGGGTGCTCGACGGCGTGCCCGGTTTTGAAAGTCTGCCGATGACCTGGTATCCGAAGCGGATGATGCAGGCGTTTGCCGAGTTGCCTGGCGTCGCCACACGGACAATCACCGACGATGACGCCGACGAGAACCATGGCGTTCTGCTGGTCCAGGCCGGGGATCCGCGGCTAGAGTAGCATTTCAGTGATCGGTGGCCGGGTTCACCAGACTTTGCTCGCGAATTCATGCGCCCGGAGCTATGGTTGCAGAAGAGTCTCATTGAAAGGCCGACATCATGACATTGTCCCGGCGCACGGTTCTCGCCGCTGTTCCTTGGCTGGCCGCAATTGCGGCAACCCCGGCCCTTGCCGGGGGTGACGAAAGCATCCACGTCGTCAAGGATCCAGGCTGCCCTTGCTGCAACGGGTGGATCGGACATCTACGCGACAGCGGCTTTCGCGTGACCTTCGAGGAACGCAGCATCGAGGAGCTTGAGGCGTTCAAGCGCGAGCGCGGCATTCCCGAGACCCTCGCCTCATGCCACACCGCCACCATCGGCGACTACACGGTCGAGGGGCATGTGCCCGCTGCCGACATCCGGCGGCTTTTGGCTGAACGCCCTGCTGCCGTCGGCCTCTCCGTTCCCAGAATGCCCTACGGGTCGCCGGGCATGGGCCCCGAGACCGAGCGCGAGGCCTATGACGTCATCCTCGTCGGCACGGACGGCAGCGGCAGTGTCTTCACGAGCTACGCCGCAGCCTGATCTCGATCAGCCGGTTGAGGTCTGTCCAGTGCCAATGACGCCTGGCACTGTTGGTGCTTTGGTCACCAGGGCAGACCGGAGGCGGTTGATCGCCAGCCGTCTTCCAGCGCGTCTTGCGGGACCACACCGTCCAGAGGTCTGATCGCGACGTCGAGCCTGCGAGCCGCATGATACCCCGTTGCCGCCATCACACCAGGCGTCGCGCCATAAGCGACCCGATAGCGCGACACGAAACTGTCGGTTCCGTCGTCACTGTCCCACCCGTCCGGCGGAACGGCCTGCTGCAAGACCGTAGTTGCCGACCGATACGCACGCGCGGCATCGCTGGCCAAAGGTTCGGGGCCAAGGACAATCACGACATCGGTCGGCTCGTCGGGCGTGCCGAACAGGCCTTCGACCAGCCCGGCTGCATCTCGTGGAAGCGGCAAGATCTGCACATCAACCCCGCCGAGATGCCCGTCGGACGTTTCGTTGGCGTGCCCGTCCCGTTCGTCCGCTGCCAGCAGGAAACCGCGGACGGCCTCTGCAAGGTTTTCCTCGACGTTCTCGCCGACGACCAGAAGGCTCACGGTGAACGAATGCGCCCAAGCAAACCCTGCAAGGCCGATCCACACCGCGGCCACGAGGACGGATTTTCCGATCCTGCCCAAGACCGTCACTCTGACCGGGAAGGGCCGCCAAAGAAGGATAACAGGAAGGCGTGGGATACGGGCACTCATTCGACAGCCCGTGCCGCTGACACCGCTTCGGCAAGCTGCGCCTTCTCGACAAAACCTGGGATCAGCTGGTCGCCAACGACAAAGGACGGCGTGCCATTGAAGCCGAGTGCCTCGGCCAGTCGCATCGATGTGGCGATGTGTTCCTCGACCTCGGGTGATTGCATGTCGGCCTTGAGCTGCTCGACATCGAGCCCGACCTCGCCCGCGATCCGCAGCACCGACTGTTCCTCCAACTTGGCGCGTGCGCCCATCAACGCATTGTGCAATTCGGCATACTTGCCCTGCTTCCGCGCGGCCAAAGCGGCCCGCGCCGCGATCGCTGACCCTTCGCTGAGTATGGGCCACTCCCGAAGCACAAGACGGATGTTTCCGTCTTCGGCCAGCAGGGCGTCGATTTCAGGCATCGCGCGTTTGCAGTAGGGACAGTTGTAATCGAAGAACTCCACCACCGTCACGTCGCCTTCCGGGTTGCCGAGGACCGGCGCGTTGGGGTCGCGCTCCAGCAGGGTGCGCTCGTCAGCCAGGGTCGCGGCGGCAGCGGCGGCCTGGGCCTCTGCTTGGCGTGCCTCCAGCGTCTGAAGCGCCTCGAGCACAAGCTCCGGGTTCTCGCGCAAGGTTTCGACGACCAGTTCCCTGATCCGGTCCTCGGTAATCTCCTGCGCCAGGGCGAGCCTGGGAGCGAAAACGAGCGTGATGGCAAGCAGGATTGACGTGACGCGCATGGGAAGAGCCTTTTGTTACGGATGTAGATCTTGAGTTTCAGGCGGTCTGCACCCTCTAGTTCCTAGAGAGGCAAGCGGAAATCGGGAGGTCGGCGGACCTGCTTGCGGCTTCAAGGCGAACCTGCTTCCAACTGGCTACGTTCAGCCTGCGCGGCGCGGATGCGGTCGGGCCAGGTTGACCGGATATAGGCGAGGACGGCTTCGATGTCGTCTTCGGTCAGCTCGTCGCCAAACCCAGGCATGCCGGAGGTGAAGTCGACCCCCATATCGTCCAGCACCGCCTGCCCCCCGCGGCGGATGTAGTCCCGCAGCATCGCGTCCCCATGATGCCAGGTGTGGCCGGTTTCGTCGTGGGGCGGCGCGGGATAGGTGCCGTCCTCCCTCGCCGACTGCCAGTCCGGCTGCCCTTCCAGATTGGCACCGTGGCAGGAGGCGCATCTGGCCGCGTAAATGGCACGCCCACCTTCGATGTCGGGCGTGTCGTGAAAAAACGCACGGGCTGGAACCGACGAAAGTACAAAGGGGGTTGCGGCGACGGCGACTCCGAGAACGCTAAGGGAGCACGCCATTCTGAGCCAGTGCATCATGTCCGGCTCACCGTAGCCGTCGTGCCGTCCGGCGGCAGGATGCGTTCGGACAAGAGAGCCAGGTCCTCCCGCACGCGCGCCCTCTGCGATGTCGGATAGGCGTCCTCGGGGGGCAAGCCGCCATGCTGCGCAAACAGCATGATGTCGCGCGCAATTGGCGCGGCGGCCGTTGACCCGCCGCCACCGTGCTCTACCACGACCGTGACGGCAAAGCGGGGCGCATCATACGGTGCGAAGGCCACGAACAGCCCGTGATCTCGACGGTTCCACGGCAGCTCGTCCTGCGAACGGACGCCTGCGGCCCGCTCAGCTGCGGTGATAGAGAAGACCTGGCTCGTTCCAGTCTTGCCCGCCATCGCCTGCGCCGGATCGGCGATGCGCGAGGCATAGGCCGTCCCGCGCTCGTGGTTCGAGACCTCGAACATGCCCTGTCGCACGATGGCCAGTGCTTCGGCCGACAGACCGAGTGGGGCCGGATCAGGATTGTCTTGGTCCTGCCCGCCAAACGGCCGCACCAGACGCGGCAGAACGGCGGTCCCCGACGCCAGTCGCGCCGTCATGGTAGCAAGCTGGATCGGCGAGGCGAGCGTGAAGCCCTGGCCGATTGAGGCATTGATGGTGTCCCCTATCAGC
Organism: Paracoccaceae bacterium; assembly: GCA_027489375.1. Taxonomy (GTDB): domain Bacteria; phylum Pseudomonadota; class Alphaproteobacteria; order Rhodobacterales; family Rhodobacteraceae; genus Paragemmobacter. Next base: position 6,483 of record JAIXZW010000010.1, read on the forward strand.
CAGTCCTGCCCATACCTTTCCTGCTTCCAAGCGCGCGACGGGTTGTTGCCATGCGCCATGCCGGACAGCGGAAGGTCGTACTTCTGGCCAAGCCCCAGCCGGTCGTTCATCGCGAAGATGCCGTCGATGCCGATGCGCTGCGCGACTTCGTAGAAGTAGACGTCGCAGGACTCGCGCAGCGCGCCGACCATGTTCACACGGCCATGGCCGCCGCGCTTCCAGCAGTGGAACCTGCGGCCGGATATCTCGACATAGCCGTTGCAAGCGACAGTCTCTTCCGGGTCCATCAGCCCGGTTTCCAGCGCGGCCAGGGCATTCGACATCTTGATCGTCGATCCCGGCGGATAGGCCCCCTGCACCGTCTTGTCAGAGAGCGGGCGGAATTCGCTGTCGCGGAGCGCGCCGTAGTCGCGGCTGGAAATCCCGCGGACGAAGAGGTTCGGATCGAAGGACGGCGCCGAGGTGCAGCCAAGAAGATCGCCGCTCGTCACGTCCATCACGATCGCGGCGGCACTTTGCCCTTCAAGGCGGACGCGCATGAAGTTCTGAAGGTGGTGGTCGAGGGTGACCTGCATGTCGGGGCCCGAGGTAGCAGGGTCGAGCGCCAGCTCGCGCATCGTGCGACCGGAGACATTGACCTCAACCCGCTGGGTTCCCGGCAGGCCGCGCAGGGCGCGTTCATGGCTGCGCTCGACCCCGGTCTTCCCGATTTCAAAATCGGGAAGGCGGAGCAGTGGCTCATTGTCGGCAGCCTCGTTTTCCAGATCGCTGTCGCTAACCGGTCCCACATAGCCGACCTGATGGGCGAAATCCGGCCCGAACGGATAGACGCGGGACAGGACCATCTCGGGGTGAACGCCCGGAAGCACGGGGGAGTTCAAGGCTACGATGGAAAGCTCGTCCCAGGTGACCCGGTCCTTTACCGTGATCGGAACGAAAGCCCGTACACGGGCCGTCTGCTCGCGGACCTTGGTCAGTGTCTCCTCGTCCAAACCAAGCAGTAGACGCAGCTTCTCGAGGACATCTTCGACATCCCGTGCTTCCTCCGGCACGAGCGTGATGCGGTAGGCCTGTTCGTTATCCGCAATGATCTTTCCAGCACGGTCAAAAATGCGCCCCCTGTCGGGACGTACCAGCCGCAGGCTGATCCGGTTTTCTTCGGCCAGCAGGTAGTATTGTTCAGCATCGCGGACGCCCAGTTGCCACATCCGGAAGCCGAGAACACTGACCACCGAGGACATCGCCCCACCCAGCAGAAGAGACCGCCGGGTCGTCTTCCTTGCCGCATGCGCGAGTTCGCGTTCAGACCGACGCACGACTTGCCTCCTCTCCCGGCAGTTCGGACGCGGCCTTGGCGCGGATGGTCTTCAGGTAGGCCGCCGCGCGCAGACCAAGGACCAGAACCACAAGTCCGACGAACCAGGGCTGAAGCGGGTTCGGCGGTGGCGTTGCCCGGTGGAAGCTCAGGAAATGCATGAAGAGGAAGTAGGCGACATGGGCGACGGTCAGCCACCACATCGGCAGGACGCCCATCTGCAAGAACTTCCAGCCTGACAGTCCCAGACGCCGCATCGCAAAATCGCTCGACGTGGCGGCAAGCAGCACCGCGAGGACGAGGGCCGCGATCCCGATGGCATTGGCAAGTCCGAAACCATGCTGGAACATGACATAGACCAAGAGGTCGGGATGCCATTCGAACCCGAAAAGCCGCATCAGATCCCATTCAACCCAGCCGACGAGGATGATCACCGCATGGACGATCACCAGAAGGCAGCCATGGATACCCATCTCACGGCGGAACGGCAGCAGCGGAACCGCTGCGCGCAGGAAGCGGGTCAGCGGCCCGAAGGCCATCGACAGCGCGATCAGCACCAGCGAGGCATCCCCGAAGGCGCGGTTCCAGCGATGCATCGGGCTGAACTGCGCGTGAACCGCCGCAAAGCCCAGTACGAGCCCCGTCGCAAGGATGGCCTCGAGCGTGTGCCGAACCAGCGTCTTCCGGGCCAGCCCACGCATCGCTGACCGCAAACCAGTTGACGCTGTCACAGCGGGCCTCCCGTCATGGGAGTTTCAACGCCGCCGACAATCTGAAGGTCGGATCGGGACTCGCGAAACGCGCGCCATGTGCGAAAGGCAGCAAAGCCCATGGTGATGACCCCGGCTGCCGCGAGCCAGGGCCGGACCGGATCGAACCATGCGAGCAGCGCCGGCCCGCCGAAGATCAGCATCAGGACCTTGTTGCAGGTCGGACAGGCGATCCCGAGGAAGCTCGCAAGACCGCCTGCCCCGGATGTCCGCAGCCGGCATCGGGGAACCCAAAGCGCGACCGTCACTCCGGCCAAGAGTGCCGTCAGGACAGTGGCCCCGAACTCCCACGGACCAACCGGAGTCATGCGGACGAACAGGGGGTTCGCCCAGACTGCCGTCACCGTCCCGAGGACAGCGAACATCGCGATGCCGACGGCGATGCCGCGAAGCCCCCTGCGCATAGCATCTAGATGCCGTGCGTGAACTCTCGCTGCATCACTTGGCATCGAATTCGATCTCCATGAATTCGTCGCCGAAACCCACATTGACAACCCAGCGACCGGCCATCGGCAGTTTGAGGTTTGCCCGCCACACGCCGGCTTCAACCAACTCAAGCGGTGAATCGATCCCATCCATGTGCATATCGACCATCGCGAAATTTACCTCTGGGCGCTGGACTGCAAGCTCGATCGCGTCTGCGTCCGGCATGAACTGGATCTCGAGCCGTACATTGCGGTCACCAAGCGCATATACCTGGACATCGAGGCGGCCGTCGGAAAGTTGTTCGGACGTTTCAGCCGTCGGTGCGTCGCCTTGAGCGCCGGTCGCTTGCGGTTCGAGGGTCCATACGACCGTCCAGACAAAGATGCCTACGAAGGCAACAACCCCCACAGCCAAAATAGCGGCAACAACTCTAGTTCTCATTTGTCATATCCATCTGCGAATGATCCATCCCCGCCATCGGCGTCTCGGTCGCGGGAGGAGGAGGCGTGGGGATCGTGCCTGTTCCATCGGCGTCGAGCAGGTAGGTTGCGATGGCCGCACGGTCGGCGTCGGTGAGGTACGAGGTGCCCTCAGCCACGACCTCGGCCATGCTGCCGCCGAAAGCATCCCCATTGGGCAGCAGCCCCGACTGGAGCGCATAGGCGAGGTTCGCGACCGTCCAGCCGCCTTCCAGAAGGTCGGCTGTTAGGATCGACGGTGCCTTGCTGCCGCCGGGAAGGCTGTCGTTTCCGGCGAACCGGGCGGAAGCGTCCAGGCCGCCCGCAAGCGTTCGGCCGGTATGACAGGCTGCACAATGCGCCGCCCCTTCGACGAGCAAACGCCCGCGGTTCCAGGGCGATGATGTGCCCATCAGCGCATCCGTCTCCGGCGCGTCGAGGTAGGCAGCGCGCCAGAGCTTCAGCCCCGAGCGAAAGCTGAACGGAAACCCGACATCATGCGCCGGGGCAGCATCCGCAACCGGCGGAACGGTGCGGAACGCTTCCCACAGGTCGGCGATCTCCTGATCCGTGAAGCCTGCATAGAAAGAATATGTGAACACCGGATAGTAGGGGTCGCCCTCCGGCGAGATGCCTTGTCGAACAGCCCTGGCGAAATCCTGGATGGTCCAGGCACCGATCCCGGCGGTGGTGTGCGGGGTGATGTTCGGGGGCACGAAAGTGCCAAAGGGCGTGTCGAGAGGCGCACCTCCGGCGAGCGCCAGTCCCTTGGCAGCCGCGTTGGTGTGACAGGACAC
>JAIXZW010000018.1 GCA_027489375.1 Paracoccaceae bacterium
CACCAGGACGAGTGGCTCCGCCGCCGTGCGGATGCCCGCCCATCGCGCCAGTCGGATAGCATGCAGAGCACCTGCCAGCCCCAGCAAGACGGCGGTCACCAAGGACGTCGGCAGCGCGACCCACATGAGCAGCGCCGCAAAGAGAGCCAGCAGGGCCACCTTGTCGAACCCCTGCATCTGCGGGGCGGGCAGTTTTCCCGGCCCGCGCCGCACCAGCCAGTTGCGGGTAAAGGACGGTACAATCCGCCCACCGATGACCGCGATCATCATCACTCCCGCCGCCAACCCCAGCCGCAGGCCATGGCCTTGGGCGGCATAGTCGCCTCGCGCCGCCTCCCAGTGATAAAGGCCGTTGCCAAGGGCAAAGACCGCCAGCATCGCCAGCACGATCAGATTGCGCCAGTTCTTGCCCGCCACGATCTCGCGCCCAATGGCCGCGGCCAGAACCAGCGGAAAGGACAGATCGACCGTCGCCGCCAATCCTGTGGGCAGGTTACTCGACATGGCAACGGCCACGCGCCCGGCCAGCCACAGGAAGAACAGCCCGCCAAGCCGCCAGCCCACGATGGGCAACCGGCCTGTCCAGTTCGGCACGGCGGTCAAGAGAAACCCTGCAATCACCGCGCCGAGGTAGCCAAACAGGAATTCGTGCGCGTGCCAGCTGACTGGGTCAAAGGCGGTGGGCAGCGTCAGATGACCCGACAGCATCGGCACCCATAGCGTCATGGCCAGCGCAGCCCAAGTCGCGGCGCCGAAGAAGAATGGCCGGAACCCGTAGGTCAGGATCGCAGGGCCGGTCCAGGCGCGCATCTGTTCGGCAGTGGTGGTCATCATGCGTCCTTCTGTTCGTACTGGACCCCGGCCTCGGTCAGGATCACGTCCAGTGCGATGTCGTGGGGTTGGGGAAAGATGGTGGCAAGCCGGGCAGATTGCAGACCGATACCGATTGTCATCGGGCGAGGCGACAGCACGGCGAGCGTGCGGTCAAAGTACCCCCCGCCGTAGCCCAGCCGAAACCCTGCCGGGTCCCAGCCCACCAAGGGGGCAAGGGTCAGGTCAGGCACCACCTCTGGCCCGTCAGCCGGGACCGGGATCTTCCAGAAGCCCTGCACCATCCTGCAATCCGGCGTCCATAGGCGGAACGCCAGTGGTGCAGAGGGCGCTGTGACCACGGGCAATGTGACGCGCGCGCCGCGTGCGAGCAGGCTTTCCAGCCAGGGCCGCAAGTTCAGTTCCGCCTTGATCGGCCACCAAGCCGAGAGCGTCAGCCCGCCGACGCTCGGGAAACGTTCAGCAAGGAGGGTATCGACACGCGCGGCAATCATGTCTGCCGCTGCACGACGCTGCGACACGGACAGGGCCTGACGGTCTGCGAGCAATCGCGCGCGCTCGGCCTTGCGCCAGCGGGCGACGTCGCGCGCCTGCTCTTGGTCCACAGCCAACGGATCGAAGTAGTCCGGGGCGATCTCGCAAGCCATGCAGGGGGACGAGGCGAATGGGCCCGGCTCAGACATCGGCGCGCCGCTCCGCCTCGAACTGCGGGAACAGCACGTCGTTCTCCAGCCGCATGTGCTCGGTCAGGTCACGGGTGAACTCATCCAGTCCACGGTAAAGCCCGGTCGAGGTGCCGCAGGCACCGTCGGGCAAGGTCAAGTTTGCGGTCAGTCGGAGGATCTCGGCCAGCTCGCGGTCATGCCCGGCATGATCGGCGCGCATCACCGCGATCGGAGTCTCGATGCCGGGCATCCCGCCCTTGCGGATCGCGGGAAACAGGATCAGTTCCTCTTTCTTCATATGTACCTCCAATTCGCCGAGCATCTCGTGCAGCAGGGCCGACAGTCCGTCAGGTACGCCCACGTCGCCGAAGTGCACGTCCTCGACACGCTCCGCCATTGCCACCAGTTGCGGAAGCTGCTCCCTGTGGCGGGCATGGTAGCGCTCCTCGATGTGCCGGGTCAGGGCGGTCGGCTCGGACGGCGCTGCAGCTTCGGTCATGTGAGGTCTCCTGTCAGAAGAACAGTTTGGGTGGGGCGACGGGGTCGCTTTGGGCTGACTGAACGGCGATGTGCAGGGAATGGGCGATCCGCTCGGCGCGCTCGATCAGGTGCAAGGCTCCCGCGGGCGTGCAGGTATCAACAGCTGTCGCGCGGAACAGCGCAAGCCAGCGGTCAAAATGTGCCGCATTGATCGGCAACGGAGTATGCGCGGGCACCGGCCGGCCATGATACTGCCCGGTCATCAAGGCGATCGAAGACCAGAACGTCACCATCCGCTCAAGATGCACGGCCCAATCGGTGATGCGGGCCGCAAAGATCGGCCCCAGAACGGCATCTGCACGGACACAGCCGTAAAAGCGGTGTACCAGATCGCGCAGAACATCGGGGCTAAGACCCGTCTCTACCATAAGGGCGGCCGTCACTTCCGGCCTGGTTGTCGGGATGGACAAGCTGACAGTTGCGCTGGACATCTGAGTCTCCGTCTTGCGCTTTGGCTTAGGCCTGCTAATTGGTATTGTAAATACCTATTCAAGGAAACCGACCTCTTGCGGCTGACCTCCTTCACCGACTTCGGGCTACGGATGCTGATGCGGATGGCCGCCGATCCGTCGCGCGCCATCTCCACGGCCGAACTGGCCGAAGCCTTGGGCCTGTCCCGCAATCATCTGGCCAAGATCATCCAGCATCTGGCGCGCGCAGGCCTGATCGAAACCCGGCGCGGCGGCGGCGGTGGCGCCGTGCTGGCCCGACCGGCGTCCGAGATCCGGCTTGGCCAGGTCATCCGGTTGTTGGAAGAAGGGCAGCCCTTGGTCGAGTGTTTCGGGGCCGATGGGGGTGCCTGTTCGATAGACACGCGCTGTCGGCTCAAGGCGCGTCTGCGTTCTGCGGAAGCAGCTTTTCTCACGGATCTCGACCGATCGACACTGGCCGATATCGCCCTGCCCCCGCTGCCAAAGAACCTCGTGGTGTCGCAATGACCCAGGTGGAACGTGACGGTGCAGGCTTTGTCGTTCCGGCAATCTTGCTCGCCGAAGCATTCGGACTGACCGAGTCCGACGTTCGCGAGTCGATGCGCACCGGTGCCCTGACATCGATCTGCGAGGCCGGTGTGGGGACGGACGCGGGACGCTGGCGCCTGACGTTCCGTTACATTAATCGCGCCTGCCGGTTCACGGTCGACGAGGCAGGAACGATCCTGTCGAGTTCTCGCTTTCCGGTGCGGGACCGATCGTCTGACTTGGAACGTTGACTCCTTCATCCGATTATGTAAGTGATTAATCACTTACTTTCTTGGATGAATCGATGCGCAAGACGTCAGATCTCCGCAAGGCCGAAATCGTGGCAACGATCCTAGCCTTGGCCGACCAGATCGGCCCGGACCGGGTGACGACAGGCGCCGTCGCCAACGAAGTCGGCGTGACGCAGGCTGCCCTGTTCAGGCATTTTCCAACAAAGGCTGCAATGTGGAGTGCCGTGGCCGACCAGGTGGCCGAAACGCTGACCCATGCCTGGAATGCGGCTGTGGCACTGAGTAAGCTGCCGGTTGACAGGATCAGGGCCCTGATCCGGGCGCAACTGGACCAGATCGCAGCAACACCCGCGATGCCCATGCTGCTGTTTTCCCGCGAACTGAATGTCGAGAACGCGGCCCTGCGCACGGCATTCCACGGGCGGCTGACCGCTTTCCATGGCCATCTTATGCGCGAAGTCGAGCTGGGCCAGCAGTCCCATACCCTGCGCGATGACGTTGCAGCAGCGGATGTGGCGGTCTTGCTGACTTCCCTGGTGCAGGGGGTGGCGATCCGCTGGTCACTGGGCGCGCGCGACTTTGGCCTGCAGGCCGAAGGGCTGCGCCTTCTGGATGTCCAGCTGCACCTGCTTGGGGTGGAAGGAGGCTGACCGATGCGGACCATCTGGATCATCGCGGTGGTGGCGACCCTGAGCATCGGTGCAGGAGCGATGTACCTGACCGAGCGTCCGTTGACGGTGGCGGTCGTGCAGCCCGAAACCGATGTGGCCCTTCGCATCTACGGGCTCGGAACCGTCGAGGCGAGGGTACTGGCGCGCATAGGATTTGAGTCCAGCGGAACACTGATGTCGCTTACGGTCGATGCAGGTGACCGCGTGGCACAGGGGCAAGCGCTGGCCGCGCTGAATCAGGATGAGCAAGAGGCGCGGCTCGCGCGTGCCCAGGCCGCCGTGGCGGCGAATGCTGCCAATCAGGCCAAGGCCGAAGCGGCTGTCCTCCGCGCCACGGCAATCCTGGCGCAGCGCGAGGCGGCCAACCGCCGGCAGGCCGAGTTGACCCGACAGGAAGCCGCATCCATCCAGCGCGCGGAGGAGGCGCAGCGAGATGAAGACGTCGCTCGTGCTGACGTGAAAGTTGCCGAAGCGGAACTCGCCGTCATTCGCGCTCAAGGGCAGGATGCAGTCGCTGCTCTGCAACTTGAACAGACGCTGCTGGACCGTCACCGCTTGACCGCGCCCTTTGATGCGCTGGTTGTGACACGCCTGGCCGAAACCGGGGCCGTGGTTCGGTCAGGCGATCCGATCTTTACCCTGATCGACCCCGATACGATTTGGATTCAGGCCTACATTGACGAAGAACGCGCTGGTCAGCTGGCCCTTGGCCAGCCCGGCACCATCCGTCTGCGGTCTCAGCCTGCCAGCGAATTCATGGGCACGATCACCCGCATCGGAGTGGAAAGCGACCGGGTGAATGAGGAACGCCGCGTCTGGCTGACCTGCTCGGATTGCCCGCCGCAGATGTTTCTGGGCGAACAAGCCGAGGTGCGCATCCTGACTGCCACACGCGCCACGGCCCTGATGGTGCCTGAAGTGGCGATTATGGGCTTCGACGGGTATCGCGGCACGGTCTGGATCGTCCAGGACGGGAGGCTTTCGCGCGCCGACCTGACATTCGGCGCGCGTGACGACCGGGGCCGGGTGGAAGTGACGGGCGGGTTGCCCGATGCTGCGCAGGTCGTGGCCGTCCCGCTGCAAGGCGTGGATGAAGGTCGGCCTGCCCGCATCGGAGCCGCGCCATGAACCTTGCCATCAAGGATATCCGCCACGGTCTCTTCCGCTTTGTCCTGACCTGTTTGGGACTTGGGCTTCTGATGACGGTCGTGCTCGCGATGATCGGCATCTACAACGGCCTTGTCGCCGATGCCCTGGCCGTCGTGAAGGCCCCTGCCGCTGATGTCTGGGTCGTCGAGGCTGGCACACAGGGCCCCTTTGCCGAAGCGTCAAGCATCCCGGCCACGACCCGGGACGCCGTGGCCCGCATGCCCGGAGTGGCTGAGGCCGGGGCCATCACCTACCAGACGATCGAGGCCAGCCATGCCGGCAAGACCTTGCGGCTCTATGTCATCGGCTTTGAACCCGGTCGTCCCGGCGGACCGCAGCGCATTGCCGAAGGGCGGGGGCTGGGCAGAAGCCACTTTGAACTGCTGTCAGATCGCAAGACGGGTCTGGTGGCCGGAGAGACCATCCGGCTGGGACGCGACCGCTTTACCGTCGTGGGATTGGTCGAGGATGCGATGAACTCAGGCGGCGATCCGGCGGTCTATGTGACTTTGGCTGATGCATTGACGTTGCAGACGGCGATGGACCCGGCCGCTGCCCGGGTGCAGGCGGCCCGGGGCGATGGCGGCCTGCGCCCACCGACGGTGGCCGCCGTTGTTGCCCGGCTGCAGCCCGGTGCAGATGTGGCGCTTCTGACCGCGACAGTTCGGGAATGGAAACACCTCTCCGCCCTCAGCCAAGGTGAACAGGAGCAGCTTCTGCTTGCCTCGGTGGTGGACCGGGCGCGGCGCCAGATCGGTCTGTTCCTAGGGATCCTGCTGTCTGTCAGCGCCGTGGTGATTGCGCTCATCATCTACACAATGACCATGGAGAAGCTGAAGCAGATCGCTACCCTGAAGCTGATCGGCGCCCCGGATCGAACCATCGTGGGCCTGATCGTGCAACAGGCGCTGATCCTTGGCATCTCTGGCCTCGGGATCGGGCTGGCCCTGATCCTTCTGGTCAAGGACAGCTTTCCCCGCCGCGTTGTGCTTGAGCCGTTCAATGCGCTGGTGCTGACAGGCATCATCCTGATGGTCTGCCTTGTCGCCTCGGGTCTTGGCGTCCGCGCGGCGCTGAAGGTTGACCCTGCCACAGCGCTCGGGGGCTGACCCATGGCGCCGGGCGACATTCTGGTCGATGTGCGGGGCGTCGCCAAGCATTATGGCGAAGGCGAAACCCGTGTCGATGCCTTGCGGTCCGTGGATCTGCGGGTGCATGTCGGCGAAGTCATCGCGCTGCTGGGCCCGTCCGGTTCGGGCAAGACGACGCTGCTGAACGTGATCGGCTGCATTCTTGCCCCGACCGCGGGCCGGGTCGAACTGGATGGCGATGCGGTGTTCGACGGCAAATGGCTCCGCAGCGATCTGCGACGGCTGCGCCTGGACAAGATCGGCTTTATCTTTCAGGCGCACAACCTGTTGCCCTTTCTGACCGCCGAAGAGAACGTCTCGGTCGTGCTGGACCTTGCGGGCTGGACTGCCGAAAGAGGCCGAGCACGGGCACGCGAACTGCTTGATTACCTTGAAGTCGGGCATCGGGCCAAGGTGAAGCCGGCCCTGCTTTCCGGGGGCGAAGCGCAACGCGTCGCCATTGCCCGCGCACTGTCGAACCGCCCCCGGATCATCCTGGCCGATGAACCCACGGCTGCGTTGGACAGTGGTCGGGCGCAGCTTGTGATGGACCTTCTGCGAAAGCTCGCCAGCGACCAGAAGGCCTGCATCATAGCCGTGACGCATGATGAAAAGATCTTCGACCGTTTCGACCGCCTGATCCACCTGCGCGATGGTCGTCTCGTGGACAGCTGAACCAAGGAGAAGGCCATGCCCGCCCGCAGAAAGCCCCTGACGGCCGTCGCCGTTGTCGCAATCGTCTTCGGTCTCCTGACCATCGTTTCTGGAGGCCGCGCCCTTTTTGGTGGCGCCGACATGGGGGCCGTCGTCCCGTTCGTTCTGTGGTTCAACTTCCTAGCAGGGTTTGCCTACATCATCGCGGGTCTGGGGCTTTGGTTTCGGACTGGCTGGGCACCCGGCCTTGCCATCGCCATCACCCTTGCGACCGGAGCGATCTTTGCGGTGTTTCTCTTGGAGGTCTGGCGCGGGACTGCATACGAGGCGCGGACGATGGGTGCGATGGCGCTGCGCCTGGCGATCTGGGTGGTGATCAGCGTCGTGGCGGCAAGGGAAAATGCCAGTCGCGCATGACGGAAGGCAATCCTTTCACAGGGCACCATGCGGCCTGCCGCGATACTAGCAAGCAGGCGGCGTCACGTCTGACGGGACATCCCGTGCCCCCTCGCACTGACCCCAAGCGTCGCAATAGATCAACTGCTCCAGCGGCAGGCGGCTTGCCCAACCCTTAGCCGCCAATTCGGGCTGGTCGTAAAGCTCCTCGACGTAGCCGAGGCAAAGCCAGGCCACGGGAACAACGCTTTCGGGCAGGCCAAGGATCTCGCTTAACGCGCCCGACCGAAAGATGCTGACCCAACCCACACCAATCCCTTCCGACCGAGCCGCCAGCCAGAGGTTCTGAACAGCACAGACGGTCGAATAAAGGTCCATCTCGGGCGCGTGGGTGCGACCAAGCACAACAGGGCCGCCACGCGCGCGATCGCAAGTGACACAGATGCTGACCGGCGCTTGCAGGATGCCTTCAAGCTTCAGGCTGGAATAGAGCGAACGGCGGTCAGGTCCGAACATCGCTTCGGCTTCAGCGTTTGCATCGGCAAAGGCGGCCTGAACCCGACCTTTCACACCGGCATCCCGGACAATGATGAAGTTCCACGGCTGCATGAACCCAACCGAAGGCGCATGATGGGCAGCCGTCAAAATGCGCATCAGAACATCTTTGTCCACGGGTGTGTCCGTAAATTGCGAGCGCACGTCGCGGCGCGAGAAGATAGCGCGATAGACGGCAGCGCGCTCGCTTTCGCTGAAGGCTCCGGCCGCGACTGGAGAGGCAGAAACGGACATGACGGTCCCCCTTCGTCGAAACGGGCGCGCCGCCGGCCTTCGGCGCGTCCTGTTTCGTCTGGCCGGTCTTCTGACTTGGCTTCCCGCGGGTGCTGCGCCTTCCCGGTCATTCGACCAGTGGCAAATGCAGCCCCATCCACCTTACAGCGTTGGGCACGTCGCAGGATTTCACTGCGTTCCCGATTATCCCGCCACGAAAAGCGGCGGGCACCAGACGCCGCCACTGTAGGCGTAAGTTCGATCTGGCGCAATCAGCGCGGCACTCCCGACGAAGACAGACGTAAAATCATTCTGCGGGATCCTTCAGCCCGGAATTTGGATCGAGGGCGTAGCCGCTCGCTGGTCCACGAAGGGGTTGAGCCAGCATCTGGTCGAGCCACAAATCACGCTGTGTACGAAACTGTTCGATACCGATTTCCATCCCTTCGTGCCCCTTGGCGGGCTGAGCGATGTAGGTCCCGAGCAGCCGGTCCCACCACGGCAAGTTGAAGCCGTAGTTCGAGTTGGTCTCGCGCGGGTCTTTGGAATGGTGGACGCGGTGCATGTCCGGCGTCACGACGAACAGGCGCAGCACGCGGTCCACCGGGCGTGGCAGGTCGATATTGGCGTGGTTGAACAGCGCGGTGGCGTTCAGGACCACCTCGAAGAGCAGCACCGCGACGGCGGGCGGGCCGAGCGCCGCGACCACTGCCAGCTTGATCCCCATTGAAATGAGGATTTCCACGGGATGGAAACGCAGTCCCGTGGTTGCGTCGAAATCGAGATCGGCGTGGTGCATCCGGTGCAGCCGCCAGAGCCCGGGCACGGCGTGGAACATCACGTGCTGAAGGTAGATCGCCAGATCGAGCAGCAGCATCGAGACGATGATTGCGACCCAGACTGGCACATCGAGATTGTTAAACAGGCCCCAGCCGCGATCCTCGGCCATGACGGCCAGCCCGACAGCGAGGATCGGGAACGACAGCCGCAGGATGACCGTATCGACCACCACGAGCGCAAGATTATTGGTCCAGCGGATCACCCGCGGGATCTCCCGTCTGCGACGGGGGGCTGCCACTTCCCAAAGCGCCATTGCCGCCAGAACACCCAGAAAGATGGCAAGACGGATGGTAGCCTCGGTGGCAAGGATGGTCTCGGACATGGATCGCTGGCCTTGGGGCTTGTGGGGCGCGCTGGAATCGCTATTATTCAAGTTATCGCTTGAATGATGTAGCGTCAGGAGACAGTCCTTGTCAATCAGCCCGAAGCTGGCCCTGTTGGAGGAATACGCCCTCGTCGCGCGCGCCCTGTCGGCACCGGCGCGTCTGATGCTGCTGGAACAACTGGCGCAAGGCGAGCGCGGGGTGGAGGCACTGGCCGACAAGACCGGCCTGACCATCGCCAACTGCTCGCAGCACCTGCAACAGTTGCGACGGGCCGCTCTCGTCACCAGCCGCCGTGACGGCAAAGCAGTGATCTACCGGCTGACCGACGCGAAGACGCTCGCGCTCATGGACCTTTTGCGCATCGTGGCCGAACGTAACCTGGCACAAGTCGAGCGCATCCTGCGGGGCCTCTCGGGCGGCTATGACGCGCCCGAACCGGTCAGTCGCGCGGTCCTCGCCGCACGGCTCGCGGAAGGCTCTGTCACTGTTCTCGATGTCCGGCCCTCCGACGAATACGCTGCGGGCCACATCCCCGGTGCGCGGAACGCCACCCTGGCGCAGTTGGAGCAAATCCTCCCAACACTTGCGCATGACGCCCAGATTGTCGCCTATTGCCGCGGCCCATACTGCGTCTATGCCCATCAGGCCGTCGCCACTTTGCGCCGCCACGGTCTAAACGCGCGGCGGCTGGAAGGTGGTTTGCCTGAATGGCGTGAGGATGGAAGACCAGTGCTCATCGACGTGGGCTGAGCGTTGTTGGGCTCAATAGGACGGCGCCCGGTTTCGAAAGGACAGGACTTCGCTCATCGCGCTCCATCTTCGTTGACGATGCAATCATATTGCCCGATGGCTGACACCTGATACGGCGACCCTAGTTCGTCGCGCGCCACATCCGGTATCGCCCCTGGCCTGTCATCTCGCGGATCAGACCCCGCGCTTCCATCCAGGCAAGGTTGCGCTGCACGGCCGCTCGACTGGCGCCGGTCATGGTCTCGGCCATGGGGGCCGAGACGAGGGGCCATTCGGTCAGTACGGCGCGCAGCGCCCGCGGTGTCTTTCCCGAGAGCGGTGACATCTCGATTTCTGCCCGCGCTGACCATGCTTCGATATCGTCGAGGTGCCGCATCGCGGTCAGGCTTGCTGTTTCCATCCCGTCGAGCCAGCGCGCCAGACGGACAGTCTGTGAGCCACCTGCGCGCAGGCCCCCTGCCCCGCCCATCGCCAGCGGCGTAAAGACTGCGCCCCTCCCTTCGCTGGCCGAGATGCGTGCGGCGGTCACCGCCGCTTCCATCCGGTCACTGTGCTGCCCGAGTCCTGCTAGGTTCCAAAGGTGGAAGCCCATGCAGGCGCGGGTGATCGGGTGCAGATCGTCAGCTTGCGCCATAAGGTCCAGCCACCCCTCGGCTCGATCGGAGAATGGTTCTGCCACATCATCCATGTTCTCGGGGTCACGGCGATCCAGGAAGGCAGACAGGTCGACGTCTGGCCCCGGCCCACCCGTCAGGCGCCGCACCGCCCACCCCACCCGCGCCAGCGCTGTTGTGTCGTGTTGGACTCCCGAAAGGCGCATGGAGATCCACAGTGCCAACCTATCCGGCGCGACTCGATCCCCGGCGAACCAACTCAGGTCGGCCGCCTCGATCAGGGCCAGTCTGTGCCGCCACCCCTCTGGTCCGCGCTTTAGCCGTTCATCCAGCGCTCCAAGCCGACCCGCGACGCGGGCGAGGCGCGCGGCATGCCCCGCCTCGGCCTTCCGCCAGTCGTCGAGAACCGCCATCTCGCGGGGCTCCGCCCGTGGTCCAGGCGGCAGATCGTCGGTTTCCTCTTCGATCGGACCGGGCAGGAACCACAGATTGTTGTCTGACGTCTCATCGACCTCTCCAACGGCAATGGGAGGTACCTCGAAATCATCATGCAAGACGGATGCTTGAGGTTTCATATGTGCAAAATACGTGCAGTTTGCACTTTACCAAAGGGTTTTGTTGGGGGGCGTCGACACAGTTGTATATAGCACGCGCGCGCGATGGTCTTCGAGACCTATCTGACCGTGGTCAGCCTCAGGAAACCAAGGGCTTTTCGATGGACAGCACCGCAAAGAGCGCCCTTGCTTCCGTTTACAAACGGTCGTTTATTGGCGCTATATGAAACTGCAAACGGCCTGTTTTGATGCCCCTGATCGGCTATGCGCGCGTCTCAACCGAGGATCAGACCCCCCTGCCCCAGTCGCAGGCCCTGAAATCCGCAGGCTGCG
>JAIXZW010000003.1 GCA_027489375.1 Paracoccaceae bacterium
GCGATCCTGTCCGCCACATCTTCAGATTTTCCGGATCGTCGTGACGTTTCGCTTTCGCTTCATCGTCGCTTCTTTCCGTCACCGTCACGTTTCCGCTTCGGTGAGGCGGTGTTTACGGAAGGGTGTCGGGAGCCGCAAGAGGGAAAAAGACAGAATGCGCGACTTTTTTCAGATTACCGGATTTATCCACAAAATCTTGGGCTTGGCGAAATTTTCGACACGACCGACCGCGGCTCCGTGCAAGAAAATGTCACTTGCCCCCTGATGCCGATGGCCGCCCCCCCGATCCGGCAGGGGCAGGCATCAGGCGAGCGCCCGCTTTCCATGCGCGGGCTGCAAGAAGCAGGATAGCGGCGCCGAGATAGAGAAGCGGCTCGGGCGGCCATGACTTGACCAGCACCACATAATGCACAGCCCCCGCAAGGGCGGCGAAATAGGTGAGCTTGTGCAGACGCCGCCATGCCACGGCACCGAGCCGTTTGACCGAGGCGTTGTTCGACGTGATCGCCAGCGGGATCATCGCGGCAAAACCCGCCATGCCGATGATGATGTACCAGCGTTTGACGAGATCATTCGCCATTTCGGCCCAGCGCAGGCCCATGTCGAGTATGATCCAGGCCGAAAGGTGCATTGCGATATAGAAGAAGGCGAGGAGGCCGATGGCTCTTCGGAACCGCACCAGATTGAGACCGACCCAGCGCAGCGGGGTGATCACGAGGCCGCCGAGGAGAAACTGCAACCCCAGCTCGCCCAGACGCCATTCGATGGCTTTGACCGGATCGGCACCGAGGCCACCGGTGAGCGTGAGCCAGACGATCCACAGGAAGGGAACGAACCCGGCAAGATAGACAGACCACGTCGGAAGCCTGCGGGCAAACTGGTTCAAGCGGTCCACGTTCAGAAGTCCTTGGCGAGATCTTGGCCCGCGTAAAGCGAGGCGACCTGATCGGCGTAGCCGTTGAACATCAGCGTGTCCTGACGGCCTGCGAACAGGCCCGCGCCGACGCGGCGTTCGGAAGCCTGACTCCAGCGCGGATGGTCGACGGTCGGGTTCACGTTGGAATAGAAGCCGTATTCCGAGGATTGCAGCATGTTCCACGTGGTTTGCGGCATGCTGTCGGTCAGGGAGATCTTCACGATGCTCTTGATCGACTTGAAGCCGTACTTCCACGGAACGACCAGACGGATCGGTGCGCCATTCTGCTTGGGCATCTCTTCGCCATAAAGTCCGGTCGCGAGAATCGTCAGCGGGTGCATGGCTTCATCCAGCCGCAGCCCTTCGCGATAGGGCCATTCGAGGATGGGGGAATTCTGGCCGGGCATCTCTTCGGGGCGCACGAGGGTTTCGAAGGCGACATATTTGGCAGAGGGCTGGACGCCCACGCGGTCGAGCAGGCCGGAAAGCTGGAAGCCGATCCACGGAACGATCATGGACCATGCCTCGACGCAGCGGAAACGGTAGATGCGTTCTTCGAGCGGTTGGTCCTTGAGGATATCGGCAAGGTCATAGGTGCCGGGCTTGTCGACCATGCCGTCGATGGTGATGGACCAAGGGTCCGTCGTCAGTGCCGCGGCGTTGCGGGAGGGGTCTTCCTTGTCGGTGCCGAATTCATAGAAGTTGTTGTAGGTCGTGATTTCTTCGAAGGTGTTCGGCGTGTCGGTGGTGGAGAACGGACTTTTCGCGGCCTCGATCTTTGCCAAGGCGGGCGAGGCGAAGGCGGCGGCCCCCGCCGAGGCGATGAGCTGGCGGCGGTTGAGCCAGAGGGATTTCGGTGTCACATCGGACCATGTCAGGCGTTCGGGCATCGGTCGTCCTCCTAGGAACTCGGTCTGGCAAGGGTGACAGCGTTTGCCGGAAATGCAAAACACAGCCTCTCACCTTTGCTTTACGAAAGTGAAACAGCGTTAGTTTCAGTCACGCATGATAAAAGATAATCGCAGGGATGTGTTTTGAAATCCGCGGGGGGCAAGGCTTAGGGCGCGGCGAGGTGCAATCAACGGGTGTTAACGCGATTGTCAGAGTCATCCACGGGTTGCGGATGGAGCGTAGCAGTTACGCCAATCAAGGCAGTCAATGGGAGTGACACCAGATGATCCGCAGAACCTTTCTTGCGCTGACCACCGCGACCACGCTTTTCGCCGGGCAAGCCTTTGCCGAGGCACATTCGAAGGACATCGTCGATACGGCCATCGGGGCTGGAAATTTCACCACGCTGGTTGCGGCGGTGGAAGCGGCGGGGCTTGTCGAAACGTTGAAGGGGCCGGGGCCGTTCACCGTCTTTGCGCCGACCGATGCGGCCTTTGCCGCGCTTCCTGCGGGGACCGTGGAAGACCTGCTCAAGCCCGAGAACAAGGACAAGCTGGTTTCGATCCTGACCTATCACGTGGTTCCCGGTAAGGTCATGTCGACCGATCTGACCGAAGGCATGACGGCGGCGACCGTGCAGGGTGCCAATGTGACGATCACGCTGGAGGGTGGTGCCAAGGTGAATGGTGCGCCCGTTTCGACTGCGGATATCGAAGCGTCGAACGGTGTCATCCATGTGATTGATCAGGTGATCCTGCCGCCGGAAGGCTGAGGTTCGGGACGGTGACGTAAAACGGCCCCGCGGAGCGATCCGCGGGGCCGTTTCTTTTGCGACGGGTTTAGTGGACGACCGCCTGCGTGGGCCGTTCGCGGCGCGAGGCGCTGACGCGGTCGCCGATGATCAGCCCTTCGGGTCCGGCGGTGACGTGGATGGTGGCACCGTCGAGCACGTCGCCCGACAGGATCATCTCGGCCAACTGGTCCTGAAGGTGGCGCTGGATCACGCGCTTCAGGGGGCGCGCGCCGAAGACGGGGTCGTAGCCTTCGTCGGCCAGCCATTCCTTGGCGTCCCTGGTCAGATCGAGCGTGATCTTGCGGGCGGCAAGGCGGGCTTCCAGACGTTTCATCTGGATATCCACGATCGCGCCCATGTCGCCACGGCCCAGACGGTCGAAGATGATCGTCTCGTCCAGACGGTTCAGGAATTCGGGGCGGAAGTGGCCGCGCACCGCCTCCATCACCTCGCGCTTGGCGTCCGAGGCGTCGGCCCCGTCAGGAAGTTGCGAAAGCGCGTAGGCCCCGAGGTTCGAGGTCAGGATGATGAGCGTCTGCTTGAAATCGACGGTGCGGCCCTGACCATCGGTCAGGATGCCGTCGTCGAGCACTTGCAGCAGCACGTTGAAGACGTCGGGGTGGGCCTTTTCCACCTCGTCGAACAAGACGACCTGATAGGGGCGGCGGCGGACGGCTTCGGTCAGCACGCCGCCTTCGTCATAGCCGACATAGCCGGGGGGTGCGCCGATCAGGCGGGCGACGGCGTGTTTCTCCATGAATTCGGACATGTCGATGCGGACCATCGCGTTTTCATCGTCAAAGAGGTAGGCCGCGACCGCCTTGGTCAGTTCGGTTTTCCCCACGCCGGTCGGGCCGAGGAAGAGGAAAGACCCGAGCGGGCGGTTTTCGTCGTTCAGCCCGGCGCGGGCGCGGCGGACGGCGTTTGCCACCGCGACGACCGCCTGACGCTGGCCGATGACGCGTTTGCCAAGCTCTTCCTCCATCCGGAGGAGCTTTTCCTTTTCGCCTTCGAGCATCTTGGTGGTGGGGATGCCGGTCCAGCGTTCCACCACCTCGGCGATCTGTTCGGGGCGCACGGCTTCGGCCACGAGGGCATCGCCTTCGCGGGCTTCGGCTTCGGCGAGTTGCTTTTCCACCGCCGGAATGCGGCCGTATTGCAGTTCACCCGCCTTGGCGAAGTCACCCTCGCGCTTGGCCTGTTCCAGTTCGGCGCGGGCACGGTCGAGCTGTTCTTTCAGGTCGCGTGCGGCTTCGAGGCTGTCACGCTGCGACTTCCATTTTGCCGTCATTTCGGCAGAGCGTTCCAGAAGTTCGGCCAGTTCCTTTTCCAGCTTTTCCAGCCGGTCCCTAGAGGCGGCGTCGTCCTCTTTCTTCAGCGCTTCGGCTTCGATCTGGCTTTGCAGGATCTGGCGGTCGAGCGCGTCGAGTTCTTCGGGTTTGCTGTCCACCTCCATCCGCAGGCGGCTGGCCGCTTCGTCGATCAGGTCGATCGCCTTGTCGGGCAGGAAGCGGTCGGTGATGTAGCGGTGCGACAGGGTGGCCGCCGCGACGAGGGCCGAGTCGGAAATGCGGACGCCGTGGTGGAGTTCGTATTTCTCCTTGATCCCGCGCAGGATGGAGATGGTGTCTTCGACCGTGGGTTCGTTCACCATCACCGGCTGGAAGCGGCGGGCGAGGGCAGCGTCCTTTTCCACATATTTGCGGTATTCATCCAGCGTGGTCGCGCCAACGCAATGCAGTTCGCCCCGTGCGAGGGCGGGTTTGATCAGGTTGGCGGCGTCCATCGCGCCTTCGGATTTGCCCGCACCGACAAGGGTGTGCATTTCGTCGATGAAAAGGATGATCTCGCCATCGGCGCCCGTGACTTCGGAGAGGATGGATTTCAGCCGTTCCTCGAATTCGCCGCGATACTTCGCACCTGCGATCAAGGACCCCATGTCGAGCGCCATGAGTTTCTTGTTGCGCAACGATTCCGGCACGTCGCCGTTGACGATGCGCAGGGCGAGGCCTTCGGCGATGGCGGTCTTGCCGACGCCGGGTTCGCCGATGAGGACGGGGTTGTTCTTGGTCCGGCGCGAGAGAACCTGCATCGTGCGGCGGATTTCGTCGTCGCGGCCGATGATGGGGTCGATCTTGCCTTCGGCCGCAGCCTCGGTCAGGTCGCGGGCGTATTTCTTGAGCGCGTCATACCCCTCTTCGGCGCTTGCCGAGTCGGCGGTGCGGCCCTTGCGGATGTCGTTGATCGCGGCGTTCAGCTTCTGGGCGGAAACAGCGCCTGCGTCCAAAGCCTCCTTGGCTTTGCCCGGCACCATCGCCAGCGCCATGAGGATGCGTTCGACGGGAACGAAGCTGTCACCCGCTTTCTTGGCCAGTTTCTCGGCCTCGTCCAAGACCTTCACCAGACCGGGGTCCATGAAGGGCTGGGCGTCACCCGTGACCTTGGGCATTTTGGACAGCGACAGGGCGACCGATTCCGACACGCGGGCGGGTTCGCCCCCGGCGCGGCGGATCAGGTTGGCGGCCAAGCCCTGATCGTCATCCATGATGGCTTTGAGCAGATGTTCGGGCGCAAGCCGCTGGTGGCTTTCCCTAACGGCGATGGTCTGCGCGGCCTGAAGGAACCCGCGCGAGCGTTCCGTGAACTTTTCAAGGTTCATCGGCAATTCTCCTTTTCACAAGCACCGCTTGGGGACGCCCTGAAAAGGCGCGTCCGCTTCGGCCTTGTCCGAAACATGGGAGGGGTTGGCCCGCCTTGCAAGATGGGGCCGTGCGACAATTTCAGCCGTAGCGGACGAAGGCAAAGGCGTGGCCGTCGGGTGCCCAGTTCGGCACGTTCATCGTGCCCTGCCCGCCCGTGAATTCAAGGATGCGGCGGCGGTTCGTGCCGTCGGGGCTGCACAGGACAAGCGCCACGGGCAGGTCGCGCGGGTGGCCCAAGGTGCCCGCCGGGTAGGCGAGGTAGAGGAGGTGCTTGCCGCAGGGTGACGGATGGGGGAACCAGTTGACGCAATCGTCGGCGAAAAGTTTGCGCTGGTCGGTGCCGTCGGCGTTCATCACCCAGATTTGCGCGTGACCGTCGCGGTCGCAGTTGTAGTAGATCTGGCGGCCATCGGCGGAATAGTCGGGGCCGTCGCAATGCCCCTCGCCCCATGTCAGGCGGGTTTCATCGCCACCCGACACGGGGATGGTGTAGACGTCGATCACGCGGCTGCCACGGGCCGCGACATAGGCGAGCGTCCTGCCATCGGGCGACCAGCCGTGCCACCAGCTGGGTGCGGCGGGCGAGACAAGGCGCGGGGTGCCGCCGCCTGCGGGCATCAGGAAGATTTCCGAGCCGTTTTCGCGGTGGTGCGACAGGGCGATCAGGCTGCCATCGGGGGAAATGCCGTGGTCGTTGTTGCATTTCGTGGCAAAGCCAGAGTCGAGGGGGACAAGCGCAGGCGCGTCGAGCGGGACGCGGAACAGGTGGCCGTCACCGTTGACGAGCAGCGATGTGCCGGAAGGGTCCCAATTCGGAGCCTCGATCAGGCGGTCGGTTTCCAGCACCCTATGGGCGGTGTTCGTGGCGACCGTCCAGATCATCAGCGTCGAGGTCATTGCCGTTCCTTTGGTTTCAACAGCTTTGCAGGGCGCAGGGCTTCTGCCGAACGCATGAGGCTGAAGGTCTGGTTCACGTAATTCACCACGCCCGAGATTTTTTCCATATAGGCGGTGAGTTCGGGGGTCTTTTCCGCCTCGACCATCTGCACGGGGCGGTCGGGGCCGTCATGTTCGAACTGGCAGTAGAACAGCGGCTCGCCGCGTTTCAGGATCAGGTCGCGGTCGATGTCGTGCCATTCAAAGGCCCACATCAGCGGGCGCGGCCAGAGTGACAGCGGAAAGCGCCCGCCAAAGATCGTGCCGGGGAGCGGATCGCGGCGGTAATGGGCAAAGGTGCCGATCTGCGTCAGCCAGACGGGTTCGTCGGCGATGAAGCAATAGGGCAGGGAAAGCTGCACGGTCGGGCGGTCGGGGAAGCGCCATTCGGTCTCGGAGACGAGGGTCAGCACCTCGCCGAGTTTGTTGCCACGGATCGGTGATGCGGTTCCGGCGCGGTTGACGAGAACGCCCTTGCCCTTGTCGTCGCGGGAAAAGCCGATGTGCAGGTCGAAGGGGCATTTCACCACGAAATAGCGGCTTTCCATCTGGATCACCGCCGGGCAGCGGCTGGCGCTTTTGGCGTGGGTGCGGTTGGGCGGGCGCGAGACAAGGCGTTCGGGCGGGTCATAAAGCACCGCGCCTTTGTCTTGGGTCAGGAACCAGCCGACTTGGACGGGGCCGGATTTCGGGCCATCGTCGGGGCGGTCGTAGGATATGTTGATGTCCACCATTACTCCTTGAGCGCGTCTTTCAGCGCCCGCACTTGATCTGCCGATGTGTCGCGCCGCGTCGCGGGGCCGAAGCCGAGGGCCGCGATGGCAGCGGTTTCTTGGGTTGCCACAGAACAGGAGGCGTGGATTTCGCGCAAGCCCGCTGCGGTGAAGAGGCGGGCGTTTTGCGGGGTGATGCCGCCGCCTGCAAGGATGGTGATACGGCCTGCGGCCTGCGCGTGAAGGCGGGTGATGAGGTCGATGCCTTCGGGCGCTGTGCGGGCTTGGCCCGAGGTGAGGATGCGGGTGAAGCCGAGTGCCGCGGCCTGTTCGAGGGCGTGTAACGGGTCTGGTGTCAGGTCGAAGCAGCGGTGGAGGGTGGTTTCCATGCCCTTGGCTTCGGCGATAAGCGTTGCAAGGGTTTCGGTGTCGAGCGTGCCGTCGGGGCGGGATGCGCCAAGGACGACTCCGGCAAGGCCCGCTTGGCGCACGGCGGCGATCTCGTGCCGCATGGCGCGGATTTCGGCAGGGGTCCAGACGAAGCCACCCGCGCGGGGGCGGACCATCGCAAGGACGGGGACGGGGCTTTGACGTGCCGCCGCGATCAGGCCCGCCGAGGGGGTCAGGCCGCCGAGGGCGAGGGCAGAGCAAAGCTCGATCCGGTCGGTGCCGCCTGCGATGGCGGCTTGCAGCCCGTCGGGCGTGTCGACGCAGGTTTCGAGCAGGTTAGCCAAAAGCGGCGGCCCCCGCTTCGGCGGCACCGATCAGGCCGGGTTCGATGCGGCATTGCGCGGGGACGACCAAGGGGCGGGCGGTCTGGCGCAGGATCATGCCGCGCACGGCGGTATCGAGCGTGTCGATCAGCGCGGGGACGTTGGACAGGCCGCCCCCCACGGGGACGATGGAAGCGCCGACCGTGTTCAGCACCATCGCAAGCGGCGGGGCGATCAGGGCGGTCCAGACCTTGACCGTTTTCGCAGCCTTCCCCTCGCCTATCTGCCAGTCGGTCAGGATGGCGTGCGACGTTGCGGTGATGCCGTGGAGGGTGAGGTGGAGTTTTTCGATGCCGCGCGCGCTGCAAACGGCGTCGATGCAGCCGATCAGGCCGCAGCCACAGGGGTATTCGGGCATGGTGACGCCTTCGACCTGCGTCTTGGCGACGGGGCCGTGACCCCATTCGCCCGCAAACCCGCCCGGACCGCTGACGAGTTTGCCGTCGATCACCAACCCCCCGCCTACGCCAGTTCCAAGGATGACACCAAAGACGTTGCGATGCCCCCGCCCCGCGCCCTGACGGGCCTCGGCCAGGGCGAAGCAGTCGGCGTCGTTGAGGATGAGGGTTGGCAGGCCGAGTGCGGCTTCGATTTCGGGGGCAAGCGCGCGGTGGTCGGCGCAGGGGATGTTGGCCACGCGGATGCGGTGGCTGTCGGGATCGACGACCCCCGCGATGGAGATGGAGATGGCGCGGTGGTCGGGCGTGACGTAGCCGCGCAGGGCGGCGAGGAAGGCCGCGAAATCGGCGGTGGGGGTGGGGGTGTCGCCCAAGGGGGTGACGCTGCCGCCCGTGGCGCTTGCGGCCTTGATCCGGCTGCCGCCGATGTCGAAACAGAGGATCATGTGCTCTCCTGTCGTTCGCGGCGATCCTAGCGGCAGTCTTGCGCTGTTGACAGAGGGGCCGTCGCCGCGCACTACGCCTGCGGCTTTGGATGGAGAGAGAGATGTCGGACGACCGCCTGATCGTTGCCCTTGACGTGCCGAACGTGGTGCAGGGGCTGGAGCTTGCCCAGCGCATCGGGGATGCGGTGTCGTTTTACAAGATCGGGCTGGGGATGCTGACGGGCGGCGGGCTTGCACTGGCGAACGAGTTGAAGGGCGAGATGGGCAAGCGCATCTTCCTTGATATGAAGTTCTTCGACATCGGGGCCACGGTGGAAGCGGCGGTGCGCGGGGTGGCGAAATACGACCTCGACTTCCTGACGGTGCATGGCGACCCGCAGGTGGTGCGGGCCGCGGCCGAAGGCAAGGCGGGGACGGGGTTGAAGATACTGGCGGTGACGGTCCTGACATCGCTCGACCGTGCGGACCTTGATGCCAACATGATCGTAGCGGGGGATATCCGCGAGATCACGCTGGAACGCGCGGCGCGGGCGTTGGAGGCCGGGGCGGATGGCGTGATTGCCAGCCCGCAAGAGGCGGCGTTGATCCGTGCGTTGCCGCAAGCCAAGGGCAAGCTGATCGTGACGCCGGGGGTGCGGCCTGCGGGGGCGGCGCTTGGCGACCAGAAGCGGGTGGCGACTCCGTGGCAGGCGATCACCGACGGGGCCGACCATATCGTCGTCGGTCGGCCGATCTGGCAGGCGGCGGACCCTGCGGCGGCGGCGCGGGCGGTGATTGCCGAGCTGCCTTAGATCGGTTTTCCCGCCAGAAGGCGCGGCAGGTCGCCCGTCAAGCCTGCGGCTTGGCGGATGAAGCCACGGCGCAGGGCGGGGATGCGGTTCACAAGGCCAAGACCTAGGTCGCGCCCTGCCCGCAGGATCGGGTTGTCGTTCGAAAACAGCCGGTTGACCGTATCCATGCCCAGCGCGAGGGCGGTGGAATCGAACCTGCGCCAGCGTTGGTAGGATTCGAGCGTGGTGGCAGAGCCGATATCCTCGCCACGCCGTGACGCCTCGATCACCACTTGGGCAAGGGCGGCGACATCACGCAGGCCAAGGTTCAGCCCCTGCCCTGCGATGGGATGCACGCCGTGGGCGGCATCACCCACCAGCGCCACGCGGGGGGCGACGAAGCGTTCGGCCAGTGAAAGCGAGAGCGGATAGGTGAAGCGGTCGCCAGCCAAGGAGATTTCACCAAGGAAGTCGCCGAAGCGGGGGCGCAGCGCTTCGAGGTAATCGGCATCGGGGAGGGCCTGTATGGCGCGGGCGTTGTCGTCCGTCTCGCTCCAGACGATGCTGGAATGGTGCCCTCCGGCGAGGGGGAGGATGGCAAGCGGGCCTTCGGGCATGAAGAACTGGTGCGCGATGCCGTGGTGGTCTTTTTCGTGGTGGATCGCGGTGACGAGTGCCGTCTGGCCGTAACCCCAGCCGATGCGCTTGATGCCTGCCCGCGTGGCGGTGCCGCTGCCGCGACCGTCGCAACCGACAAGCAGGCGACCGCGCAGGGTTTGGCCTGAGTTCAGTGTGACGGTCACGCCCGATGCATCGACGGCTTGGCCGGTCACGGTCTGGCCGGACAGAAGCGTGATCTTCGGGTGGGCGGTCATGGCCGACAGGAAGGCCGCGTAAAGGTGGCGATCCTCGAGCAGGAAGCCCATCGGCCCCTCTTCGATCTCGGCCGCGTCGAAGGTGAGGAAGAAGGGCGCTGGCCCCTGCCCCGCCAGACCATCGCTTGCCTTGATCTGGTGGATCGGCTGCGCCTTGTCGCCCACGGCGGGCCAGATGCCGATGCCTTGCAGCAGGCGGCGCGAGGCGATGGCAAGCGCATAGGCGCGACCGTCAAAGCCCGCTTCGGCCCGTGCGGGGGCGGGGCGCGAGTCGACCACGGTGACGGAAAGGCCGTTCTCTGCCAGCGCCAAGGCCAGCGCGGGGCCGTTCAGGCCACCGCCCGCGATCAGGATGTCTGCATCGAATGTCATGCGCCAAATATGGCCGCGCGGGCGGGATTGTCCATGCGCCGGACTGCCGCTACCGTTCGGGCAAAGCGACAGGGGCGAGCGATGAGCAGGACTTGGCTGAATATGCGGGCCGCAGAACTGGGGCGCGAGATCGGGGCGGGGCGGATCAACCCCGTGGACCTGACGGAGCTTTACCTCGATACGATCGCCGCGCACCCCTTGGCCAAGCGCATCTTTGCCCGCACCACCCCCGCACGGGCGCGGGCCGAGGCGATGGCGGCGACAACGCGGGCGCGGCGGGGCTGGCGGCACGGTTTGCTGGACGGCGTGCCGATCAGCTGGAAAGACCTGTTCGACACGGCGGATATCGCGACCGAGGCGGGGTCGGCCCTGCTGCGCAACCGCGTGCCGAAACGGGATGCCGAGGTGTTGGGCGTGGCGACGCAAGGCGGGCTTGTCTGTCTGGGCAAGACGCATATGAGCGAATTGGCCTTTTCCGGCCTCGGGCTGAACCCCGTGACGGAAACGCCGCCCTGCATCAATGACGAGGATGCGGTTTCGGGGGGGTCGTCGTCGGGTGCGGCGGCTTCGGTGGCTTACGGGTTGGCCCCTGCGGCGATCGGGTCGGATACGGGCGGGTCGGTGCGGATACCGGCGGCGTGGAACGATCTGGTGGGGTTGAAAACGACCTCGGGGCGCTTGTCGTTGAAGGGGGTCGTGCCGCTGTGCGAGCGGTTCGATACGGTGGGGCCGCTTGCGAAATCGGTCGAGGATTGCGCGCTGCTTCTGGCCGCGATGGAGGGCAGCAGGCCAAGCGATCTGAGCGGTGCCACGCTTGCGGGCACGCGGATGATGGTGCTGGAAACCGTGGCGCTGGAGGAATTGCGCGAGGGGCCGGAGCGGGGCTTTGACGATGCGGTCAGCCGTTTCAGCGGGGCAGGCGCGCGGATCGAGCGGGTGAAAGCCCCCGAGGTGGCCGAGGCGATGGGGCTGGCCGCCGCCCTGTTCACCGCCGAAGCCTATGGCATCTGGCGCGACACGATCGAGGCTGCGCCCGCCAAGATGTTTCCCCGCATCCTTGAACGCTTCCGGTCGGGGGCGGCCATCGCGGCGCCGGACTATGTGGCAGCGTGGCGGCGGCTGGAGCAGTTGCGCCGTATCTGGGCGGACCGGACGGCGGGCTATGACGCGGTTCTGGTGCCCACCTCGCCCATCATGCCGCCGCATGCGGCACGCCTGATGGAGGACGACGCCTATTACGTGACCGAGAACCTGCTGGCGCTGCGCAACACGCGGATCGGCAACCTGATGGGGCTTTGCGCGTTGACCTTGCCGACCATCGAACCCAGTTGCGGTATCTGCCTGATGGCCCCGCCGATGGCCGAGGAACGGCTGCTCCGGCTGGGTGTGGCCGCGGAAAAGGCGCTGCGCTAGGGGCGGAAAAGCCACAAATCGGCGGCTCAAGCTGTGGGTGCGGCAGGCTTTTTCTGGACCGCATGCAATGACTTGGCTATCGTGACAACAAAACGGGGCGGAACGACCCCGGACATGAGGCATGAATGGCGTTTCCTGAGCGGTTTGACAGCCTGCCGGATTATGCATTTCCGCGTCTGCGGAAATTGCTCGACCCCCACAAGCCGGGGGCCGAACCCATTGCAATGACCATCGGCGAACCGCGCCACCCCATGCCCGCCTTTGTGGCCGAGGTGATGGCGGCGAATATCGCGGGCTTCGGGGTCTATCCGCCGAATGACGGAACGCCCGAACTGCTGGCGGCGATTTCGGGCTGGATTGCGCGGCGTTACGGGGTGGCGGTGGTCGAAGACCGGCTGATGGTGCTGAACGGCACGCGGGAAGGGCTGTTCAACGCCGCCGTTGCGCTGTGCCCCGAGACGAAGAACGGTAAGAAGCCGGTCGTGCTGATGCCGAACCCGTTCTATCAGGTTTACGCGGTTGCAGCGCTCGCAATGGGGGCGGAGCCTGTCTATGTGCCCGCCACGGCGGCGACAGGGTTCCTGCCGGATTACGCCGGTTTGCCCCGTGATGTGCTGGACCGCGTGGCGATTGCCTATCTGTGTTCGCCCGCCAACCCGCAGGGGGCGATTGCGTCGCGCGATTATCTGGCGGGGCTGATGCAGCTTGCCGAAAAGCATGATTTCAGGCTGTTCTCGGACGAGTGCTATTCGGAAATCTGGCGCATTGCGCCGCCGCCCGGAGCCTTGCAGGTGGCGGAAGAGATCGGGGCGGACCCCGAGCGGGTGGCGGTGTTCCATTCGCTGTCCAAGCGGTCAAACCTGCCGGGGCTGCGGTCGGGCTTCGTTGCGGGGGGCGTGGAAAGCATCGCCCGCATCCGCAAGCTGCGGTCTTTCGCCGGTGCGCCCCTGCCCCTGCCCGTCCAGCGCGTGAGCGAGCGGGCTTGGGCGGACGAGGCGCATGTGGCCGAGAACCTTGCGCTTTATCAGGACAAGTTCCGCATTGCGGATGAGGTGTTCGCCGGTGTGCAGGGATTCCAGAACCTCGAAGGCGGGTTCTTCCTGTGGCTTCCGGTCGAGGATGGCGAGCAAGCGGCGCTGAAGCTGTGGACCGAGACGGGCGTTCGGGTTCTGCCCGGTGCGTATCTGTCGCGCGATGTCGGGGGCGATAACCCCGGCAAGGGATATATCCGGGTCGCCCTTGTGGCACCCAAAGACGAAATGCAGCGCGGGCTGATCAAGCTCCGCGACTGTCTGTATCGGTAAGGGACGGGCAAGATGGCATCCTATCAGGCACGGCAGCGCGATCCGCTTCTGGACCAGAACATGCAGGCGATGCTCGAACGGCGCGGGCGCGAGTTGATCGGCATCGCGCTGGTCGGGGCGGCGTTGCTGTTCACGCTGATGCTGTGGAGCTATTCGCCCGAAGACCCCGGCTGGATGGTGGCGACGGATGAACCGGCGCGGAACATCCTTGGCCGCTTCGGGTCGGCGGTGTCTTCGACGCTGATCATCATCGGCGGCAAGGGGACATGGGCGATCCCGCTTATCCTCCTTGCATGGGGTCTGCGCTTCACGCTGCATCGCGGGGCCGAGCGGGCGCTGGGGCGGATCGTCTTTGCCGTGATCGCGGTGGCGATGTGTTCGGTCTATGCGGCGTCTCTGGTGCCGGCGGCGGATTGGCCGCATTCCTTTGGCCTTGGCGGGCTGTTCGGGGATACGGTTCTGGGCGCGCTGATCGGGATGGTTCCGGGGGGGGCGGGCTTCGGGTTGAAGCTCGTGTCGCTGCTTATGGGCGTCGGCGTCGTGGCGATGATGATGTTCGTGACCGGCTTTGACGGGCGCGAGGTGCGGGTGATTGGCCGTTTCCTGATGGTCGGGTCGGTCCTGCTTTACACCGCCATGCTGAACGTTGCGGGAAGCGGGGCCACGCGCACCGCCCGGGCTGCGGCGACGATGCAGGAGAAGCGGCGGGCGATGCAGGCCGATCCGCGCCGTGTGGATATGGGCGACCGTCCGCGCCGTGGCGAACCCGTGATGGACGCGCGGCGCGAGACGCAGCCCGAATGGGGACGCCCCACGCAACTGCGGGCCGATCCGCGCTATGGCGCGACGCTGGCCGAACAGCCGCATTATGCACCGCCACGCGAAAAGCAGGGGATTCTGTCGCGCGTCTCGGGCCTCACGCGGCGTATGGCCGAGCCGGAGCCGGAGTTGATCGAGCCTACGCCGCTTGACTATGACGATGATTTCCGCCCCGACGAAGACCGCATCAAGGCGCGGATTTCGGACGTCATCAAATCGCGCATCCGGCATCCGAACGGGCCGGTGAACGTGTCTGCCGGACAGCGGCGCGAACCTGCGCTGACGCGGCCGAGCCGCCCTGTGACGCTGGTGGCCGATACCGCCCGCCGTGTTGCCGAGCCGCCGCTTTCGGCTGCGGCTTCGGTCGCAGTGCCCGTGGCTTCGCCAGTGGCTTCGCCAGTGGCTTTTGGCGGGCGCATCGTGCCGCCCCCTCCAGCGGAACCCGAGGAGATTGACGACGAGAACATGTTCCGCGCCGATTTGGGCGAGGATTACATGGCCGACGACGAGACCGACGACGAGGGGGATTACCCCCCTGCCCCGCTTGGTTCGCCCCGGATTGGTGCGGCGGAGCGGCGGCCCGTGGTGCAGCACGGGGTGAAGAAGCCCATCGCGCCTTCGCGGCAGGCGATTGCCGAATCGCAGCCGAAGTTGCGCTTCGACGATCCCTCGCCGGTTTACGAACTGCCGCCGCTGTCGCTGCTTGCCTCGCCCGACGGGGTGGTGCGGCACACGCTTTCGGACGAGGCGCTGGAAGAGAATGCGCGGATGCTCGAATCCGTACTGGACGATTATGGGGTCAAGGGCGAGATCGTGTCGGTCCGGCCCGGCCCCGTGGTTACGATGTATGAGCTTGAGCCTGCGCCGGGGTTGAAGGCGAGCCGTGTGATCGGGCTTGCCGATGATATCGCGCGCTCCATGTCGGCCCTGTCGGCGCGGGTGTCGACCGTGCCGGGGCGGACGGTGATCGGGATCGAATTGCCCAATGCCACAAGGGAAAAGGTGGTGCTGCGCGAGATTCTGTCGGCCCGCGATTTCGGCGATTCGAACATGCGTCTGCCGCTGGCCTTGGGCAAGGATATCGGGGGCGAGCCGATCGTGGCGAACCTTGCCAAGATGCCCCACCTGCTGATTGCGGGGACCACGGGTTCGGGCAAGTCGGTGGCGATCAACACGATGATTTTGTCGTTGCTTTACAAGCTGTCGCCCGAAGAATGCCGGTTGATCATGATCGACCCCAAGATGCTGGAACTATCGGTTTACGACGGGATTCCGCACCTGCTTTCGCCCGTGGTGACGGACCCGAAGAAGGCGGTCGTCGCCCTGAAATGGGTCGTGGGCGAGATGGAGGAGCGTTACCGCAAGATGTCCAAGATGGGCGTGCGGAACATCGAAGGGTTCAACGGGCGGGTGCGCGAGGCGCTGGCCAAGGGCGAGATGTTCAAGCGCACGATCCAGACGGGATTCGACGAGGATACGGGCGAGCCGGTGTTCGAGACGGAAGAATTCGCCCCCGTCGCCCTGCCCTATATCGTGGTCATCGTTGACGAGATGGCAGACCTGATGATGGTGGCGGGCAAGGAAATCGAGGCCTGTATTCAACGGCTTGCGCAGATGGCGCGGGCGTCGGGTATCCATCTGATCATGGCAACCCAGCGGCCTTCGGTCGACGTTATCACGGGGACCATCAAGGCGAACTTCCCGACCCGTATCTCTTTCCAAGTGACGTCCAAGATCGACAGCCGCACCATCCTTGGCGAACAGGGGGCGGAACAACTGCTTGGCATGGGGGACATGCTTTACATGGCGGGCGGGGCGAAGATCACCCGTATCCACGGACCCTTCGTTTCGGATGAAGAGGTCGAGGAAATCGTCAATCACCTCAAGAGCTTCGGGCCGCCCACCTATATGTCGGGCGTGGTCGAAGGGGTCGAGGACGAGCGGGCGGATGACATCGACATGGTGCTTGGCCTTGGTGGTGGCGAAGGCGGGGATGATGCGCTTTACGATCAGGCGGTCGCGATTGTCGCCAAGGACCGGAAGTGTTCCACGAGCTACATCCAGCGCAAGCTGGGGATCGGCTACAACAAGGCGGCGCGGTTGGTGGAGCAGATGGAGGAGCAGGGGGTCGTTACCCGTGCGAACCATGTGGGCAAGCGGGAAATTCTGGTTCCCGAACACTGAACCCGCAGAAATCCCAAGAAAACAAGGCCGCGCCGCAGGGTGCGGCCTTGTTCTTTCGGGCTATGGGGGGTAGGTGCGCTGCCCATGAAAGCAGCGGTTTCCTTGGATGATCTGGTGGCGCGGGGGCTGGTCGGGGCGGACGAGGCCCCTGCCCTGCTGCCGGTGCAGGAGGCGTTCAGGATCAGGGTCACGGGGGCGATGGAGCGGGCCATCGGCGACCGTTCGGACCCCGTAGCGCGGCAGTTTTTGCCGGATGTTCAAGAGCTTGGCATTCAGGACGGCGAGTTGTTCGACCCCATCGGGGACGAGGCCCATTCGCCGGTGAAAGGGTTAACGCATCGTTACCCTGACCGTGTGATCCTGCATGTGACGAAAACCTGCGAGGTTTACTGCCGTTTCTGTTTCCGCCGCGAAGCGGTGGGAGAGGAAGGCCATCTGACCGAAGCTGAGATCATAGCGGCTTTGGATTACGTGGCGGTTAATCCGCAGATCAGGGAAGTGATTCTTACGGGCGGCGACCCGCTAGTGCTTTCGGCGCGTCGAATCAAGGACTTGGTCGGGCGGATCGGGGCGATTGCTACGGTCGAGACGTTGCGGATTCACACGCGGATTCCGGTGGTGGCGCCCGAACGGGTGACGGAGGAACTGGCCGAATCCTTGGGGAATTCGCGGCTTTCGGTGGTTCTGGTGGTGCATACGAACCATGCGCAGGAGTTCACCGATGCGGCGCGGGTGGCGTTGGGGCGGTTGCGGAGCGCGGGAATTATGCTGCTTTCCCAATCGGTTCTGCTGCGCGGGGTGAATGATTCCCTTGATGCGCTGGAAAATCTTTTCAGGGAATTGATGCGGAACGGGGTGAAACCCTATTACCTGCACCATTGCGATCTGGCGCGGGGGGTTTCGCATTTCCGAACCTCGATAGCCGAGGGGATGGCGCTGATGCGCGGGCTGCGGGGGCGGTTGTCCGGGCCGCTGCTTCCGACCTATGTGATTGATATTCCGGGGGGATTCGGCAAGGTTCCGGTCAATCCGGCCTATGTTTCCCGTGGTGATGCACCCAAGGAATGGCGCATCACCGACTGGAAAGGCGGGGTTCACCGCTATGCTGATCCCTAAACAGCGCGGATGCACACCCTATGCATACGCGTGGGACGCTTCGTTAACGGGCGGGTAAGGTTCAGGCCGCGACGGGGCGGCGGATCTTGGCGGCGGCTTCAAGGACGAGGGGGCGCAGGCCCGCGCCGCCCGCATCGACCACGGCGAAGAATTTGGCGCGCATGCGGGGTTCCCAGAAATCGTTGATATGGGCGGCGATGCCCTCGACGCCTTCGTCATGCGGCTTTGATTCGAAGAATTTCGCGATCTGGTTCGCCATGTAGATGTGTTTGTCGGTGGTATCAGCGGACATGATGCG
The DNA here is from genome assembly GCA_027489375.1 of Paracoccaceae bacterium. GTDB lineage: Bacteria > Pseudomonadota > Alphaproteobacteria > Rhodobacterales > Rhodobacteraceae > Paragemmobacter. Next base: position 17,720 of record JAIXZW010000003.1, read on the forward strand.
CAGCCTTTGTCAGTCTGTCGGAATGGGTGAAGACCTCGAACCTGTCGGGACGGGCGAGGGCGATGAGGGTGAGGCCCGCTTCGTCGGCCATATCCACTGCCGATGCGGTGGGGGCCGAGACGGCGATCAGGACCGGCGCGCCGAGGGTGGCGACCTTTTGCACCATGTCGATGGAGACGCGGCTGGTCAGGACCACGGCACCCTGTGGCGAGCCGTTGCGGACGAGGTGGCCGACGAGCTTGTCGAGCGCGTTGTGGCGGCCCACATCCTCGCGCGCGGCAAGGATGCCTGCGGGTGTCCAGAAGGCGGCGCAATGGGCGGCGCGGGTGATGTCGTGCAGGGGTTGCTGCGCCGTCAGGGCGGCGACGGCGGCATGGACCTGTTCGGGCGTCATGCGGAAGGGCGAGGGGGCGATATGCGCCACGGGGCGCACGGCCTGTTCGATGCTGTCCAGCCCGCACAGACCGCAGCCCACGGGACCGGCCATCGTGCGGCGGCGGGCCTTCAGGCGGTCTTCGGCATCGGAGCGGAGCCAGATCTGAACGTCGATCCCCTTGTCGGTTTCGACGGTTTCGACCGATTCGATCTGGTCGGGGGTGGCGATGCCTTCGGTCAGGGCGAAGCCATAGGCGAAATCGGTGAGGTCGGCAGGGGTTGCCATCATCACCGCTTGCGTGGAGCCGTTGAAGGAGAGGGCGACCGCCGCCTCGACCGGCAGGGGGCGGACCCCCTGCGCGATGCCGTCTGCGGTGAAACCGAGACGGGGAAGGCGGCGGACGCTGTCCATCATTCAGCCGCGAGGATGCGCCGCGACTGGGCGGCCTGGGCGTTGTAATCCTCTTGCCATTCGGTCGGGCCGTTGGACGGGCTGACCTGAACCGCCGTCACCTTGTATTCGGGGCAGTTGGTTGCCCAGTCCGAGAAGTCGGTGGTGATGACGTTGGCCTGCGTGTCGGGGTGGTGGAAGGTCGTATAGACCACACCGGGGGACACGCGGTCGGTGATCTTGGCCTTCAACGCGGTTTCGCCCGAGCGGGAGGCCAGTTTCACGAATTGCCCATCGCGCACGCCGCGGACTTCGGCGTCGTGCGGGTGGATTTCGAGAACGTCCTGATCGTGCCACACCACGTTGTCGGTGCGGCGGGTCTGCGCACCGACGTTGTATTGCGACAGGATCCGGCCCGTGGTGAGCAGGAGCGGGAAGCGGGGACCCGTCTTTTCATCGGTCGCCACGTATTCGGTGATGATGAATTTGCCCTTGCCGCGCACGAAACCGTCGATGTGCATCAGGGGCGTGCCCTCGGGCGCCTTTTCGTTGCAGGGCCACTGGATGGAGCCCATCGTTTCGAGCCGTTCGTAGTTCACGCCCGCGAAGGAGGGGGTGAGCATGGCGATTTCGTCCATGATCTGGGACGGGTGGGTATAGGCCCAGCCTGCGCCCATCGCATTGGCGAACATCTGGGTCACTTCCCAGTCGGCGTAGCCCTGTTTCGGGGCCATCACCTTGCGGACGCGGTTGATGCGGCGTTCGGCGTTGGTGAAGGTGCCGTCCTTTTCGAGGAAGGAGGAACCGGGGAAGAAGACGTGGGCGTAGTTTGCGGTTTCGTTCAGGAAGAGGTCGTGGACGATGACGCATTCCATCGCGGCCAGACCGGCGGCGACGTGTTTGGTGTCGGGGTCGGATTGCAGGATGTCTTCGCCCTGGCAATAAAGACCCTTGAAGGTGCCTTCGACCGCGGCGTCGAGCATGTTGGGGATGCGGAGGCCCGGTTCGTTGTCGATCTTGACGCCCCAGAGCGATTCGAAGACTTCGCGGACCGAGTCGTTCTTCACATGGCGGTAGCCCGGCAGTTCGTGCGGGAAGGACCCCATGTCGCAGGAGCCTTGCACGTTGTTCTGGCCACGCAGCGGGTTCACGCCCACGCCACGGCGGCCGATGTTGCCGGTGAGCATGGCAAGGTTGGCGATGCCGATGACCGTGGTGGAACCCTGCGAGTGTTCGGTCACGCCGAGGCCGTAGTAGATGGAGCCGTTGCCGCCGAGCGCGTAAAGGCGGGCAGCGGCGCGGAGTTCCTCGGCCGGAACGCCGGTGAGGAGCTGCGTCGCCTCGGGCGAGTGGCGGGGGTCCGCGACGAAGGCGGCGTAGTCCTGGAATTCGTCCCAGTCGCAGCGTTCACGGATGAAGGCTTCGTTGAAGAGGCCTTCGGTCACGATGGTATGGGCGATGGCGGTGACGACGGCGACGTTGGTGCCGGGGGTCAGTTGCAGGTGGTGCGACGCCTTGATGTGGGCAGAATCGACAAGGTCGATGCGGCGCGGGTCGACGACGATGAGCTTCGCGCCCTGACGCAGGCGCTTTTTCAGGCGCGACGCAAAGACGGGGTGGCCATCGGTCGGGTTGGCGCCGATCAGGATGACGACATCGGTTTCCTCGACCGAGTCGAAGTCCTGCGTGCCGGCCGAGGTGCCGAAGGTCTGGCCAAGCCCGTAGCCGGTGGGCGAATGGCAGACGCGGGCGCAGGTGTCGGTGTTGTTGTTGCCGAACACCGCGCGGGTGAGTTTCTGGACGAGGAAGGTTTCCTCGTTCGTGCAGCGCGACGAGGTGATGACGCCGACGGAATGGCGGCCATGCTTGGCGATCAGGCCGTTCATGCGGGCGGCGGCGAATTCCATCGCCTCGGGCCACGAGACCTCTTTCCACGGGTCGTTGATCGAGTCGCGGATCATGGGCGAGAGGATGCGGTCTTTGTGCGACGCGTAGCCATAGGCGAAGCGGCCCTTGACGCAGCTATGCCCACGGTTCGCCTTGCCGTGCTTGTAGGGGGTCATGCGGACGAGTTCGTCGCCGCGCATCTCGGCCTTGAACGAGCAGCCGACGCCGCAATAGGCGCAGGTGGTGATGACCGAGCGTTCGGGGGTGCCGATTTCGATGATGGATTTCTCTTGCAGGGTCGCGGTCGGGCAGGCCTGAACGCAAGCGCCGCAGGAGACGCAGTCGGAGGTGAGGGCGGTATCGGTTTTCGCGCCGAAGGAGACGCGGCTATCAAAACCGCGGCCTTCGATGGTGAGGGCGAAGGTGCCTTGCACTTCCTCGCAGGCGCGGACGCAGCGGGAGCAGACGATGCACTTGGCGGGGTCGTAGGAGAAGTAGGGGTTGCTGTCGTCTTTGGGCAGGTATTGGGGGTTCGCCTCGCCCGAGGTGTTCTTGGCTTTGAAGTGGGTGTCCACCGCTTCGTAGCGCACGTCGCGCAGGCCGACCGCGCCCGCCATGTCCTGCAATTCGCAATCGCCGTTGGCCGAGCAGGTCAGGCAGTCGAGCGGGTGGTCCGAGATGTAAAGCTCCATCACGCCGCGGCGGAGTTGCTTGAGCTTGCTGTTCTGGGTGTGGACCTTGAGGCCGGGGGCCACAGGGGTGGTGCAGGAGGCGGGGGTTCCGGCGCGGCCTTCGATTTCGACGAGGCACAGGCGGCAGGAGCCGAAGGCGTCGATGCTGTCGGTGGCGCAGAGTTTCGGGACGGTGATCCCGATTTCGGCGGCGGCGCGCATGATGGAGGTGCCTGCGGGAACGGTGACGTCGAAGCCGTCGATGGTCAGCGTCACCAGTTCCTTCGCCTTGGAGGCGGGGGTGCCGAAGTCGCGGTCGGGGATGATGAAGTCTTTCATTCGGCGGCTTCCTTCATGGGGGCGAAGTCATCGGGGAAATGGGTCAGGGCGGACATCACCGGATAGGGGGTGAACCCGCCGAGAGCGCAAAGCGATCCCGATTTCATGGTGTTGCAAAGGTCGGTCAGCAGCGGGATGGCGGCAGAGTCGCCCTTGGCGATGCGGTCGACGGTTTCGACGCCGCGCACCGCGCCGATCCGGCAGGGGGTGCATTTGCCGCAGGATTCGATGGCGCAGAATTCCATCGCGAAGCGGGCCTGTTTCAGCATGTCGGCGGAGTCGTCGAAGATCACGAGGCCGGCGTGGCCGATCAGCCCCTCTTTCGCGCCGAATTCCTCATACCCGAAGGGGGTGTCGAAGAGGGCGCGGGGGAAGTAGGCGCCGAGGGGGCCGCCGACCTGCACCGCTTTGACGGGGCGGCCCGTGGCGGTGCCGCCACCGATGGCGTCGACGATCTGGCCGAGGGTGAGGCCGAAGGCAGCCTCGAACAAGCCGCCGTGTTTCACGTTGCCCGCGATTTGCAGCGGGATGGTGCCGCGCGAGCGGCCAAGGCCGAAGTCTTTGTAATGGGCCGCGCCCTTTTCAAAGATCACGGGGACGGTTGCGAGCGAGATGACGTTGTTGACCACCGTGGGGCGGCCAAGGAAGCCTTGCAGCGCGGGGAGCGGCGGCTTGGCGCGGACGACGCCGCGTTTGCCTTCGAGCGAGTTGAGGAGCGAGGTTTCCTCGCCGCAGACATAAGCGCCTGCGCCGACGCGGATTTCCATGTCGAAGGCATGGGCCGAGCCGAGGATGGACGCCCCGAGGATGCCAGCGTTGCGGGCGAGAATTACGGCGGCGGACATAACCTCGATCGCGTCGGGGTATTCGCTGCGGATGTAGACGTAGCCTTTGGTCGCACCCGTGGCGAGGCCCGCGATCACCATGCCTTCGATCAGGGTGAGGGGGTCGCCCTCCATAAGCATACGGTCGGCGAAGGTGCCGCTATCGCCCTCATCCGCGTTGCAGACGATGTATTTCTGGTCGGCCTTGGCCTCGGACACAGTTTTCCACTTGATGCCCGTGGGGAAGCCAGCGCCGCCACGGCCACGCAGGCCGCTGTCGGTGACTTCGGACACGATGGCGGGGCGGTCCATGCCGAGCGCGCGGCGCAGGCCCGCAAGGCCGCCGTGGGCTTCGTAATCCGAGAGCGAGAGCGGGTCGATCAGGCCGACGCGGGCGAAGGTGAGGCGGGTTTGCTGCGCCATCCACGGCAGCGCATCGGTGGGGCCGAGCGACAGGGGGCCACCGTCGAAGATCTGCGCGACATCGGCTGCGGTCATGGGGCCAAAGGCGACGCGGCCATTCGGGGTTTCAACCTCGACCAGCGGTTCGAGCCAGACCATGCCGCGCGAGCCGTTGCGGACGATCTGCACGGTGAGGCCGCGCTTTGCGGCCTCGGCCTTAACGGCGGTGACAACCTCGTCAGAGCCGAGGGCGCGGGCGGCGGCGTCGCGGGGGATGTAGATTTTCATGCGTTGACCCCTGCGAGGATGCTGTCGATGCGGGCTTCATCCACGCGGCCCACCAGTTTGCCGTCGATCATGGCGGCGGGGGCGCAGGCGCAGAGGCCGAGGCAGAAGATGGGTTCGAGCGTGACCTGACCGTCACGGGTGGTTTCGTGCCATTCGATGCCGAGTTTGTTCTGGGCATGGGCGGCGACGCGGTCCGCGCCCATCGACTGGCACGCCTCGGCGCGGCAGAGTTTGAGGACGTGCTTGCCGGCCGGGTCTTCGCGGAAGTCGTGGTAGAAGGACATGACGCCGTGAACCTCGGCCTTCGACAGGTTCAGGCTTTTGGCGATCACGGGGAGCGCGTCTTGCGGGACGTAGCCGAAGCTTTCCTGAATGGCGTGGAGGATCGGGAGGAGCGGACCTTCCAGCCCGTCATGCGCGGCGAGGATGGCATCGACGCGGGAAAGGATTTCGGCGGTTTGCAGAGTCATGGCGGGCCCTTTGTTCGTTAAGAGGTGTGATACGCCGTTTGATAGGGGAATCAATATTGAAATATCGTTGTTTGATAGACGGCATCTATTGAACGGGGTGGCTTAACGGGGTTTGGATCGGGCGGATCAGGAAACGCGACCCGCGTTTCCCCGCCCGCAACGCAACGGCTCCACCCGACCCGTTCCGCAAGCATGACAGAGGCCAGCGCACGACCCGGCGGGCGAGAAGCGCCCGCCATGGGCGGGGCGGGCGCTGGCCGGTGGCCTTTGGGGCCACCGGCGGCAGGTGAAACCGGCAATGCGTGGCAAAGGCACGCGCCTTTGCCATTGAGGCCCGATCTAGATTCCCGACGTTTTCCCGAACCGCTCCGCTTCCGCGATCAGTGCGGCCAGCACGGGGGTCAGCGGGTCGCGGCGGGCGGCGATGAGGCCGACGAGGTGTTCGACCTCGGGCTCCACGATGGGGATGGCGCGAAGCTGGCCGCCGCCTGCGAACATCAGCGCGAGTTCGCGGGGCACGACCGAAGCCCAGCGCCCCGTCATGACATGGGCGGTCAGGGCGATGGTGGAGTTCGATTCGACCTGTGCGGTGACGCGGGCGCCTGCTTCGGCGAGGTGCTGGTTGATGATGCGGCGGTTCTGCATGTCGCCCGTGAGCAGGCAGAGTGGTTGTTCCGCGACCTCGGCCCATGTGACGCTTTCGCGGTCGGCAAGGGGGGAGGAGGAGGCGCAGAGCAGGCGGTAGAATTCGGCGTAAAGCGGGATTTGCGCCACGCGGCCAAGGGGTTCGTTGTCGAGGTAGGTGATGCCTGCGTCGAGGTCGAGGGATTCGATGCCAGACAGGATCTCGGCGCTGGTGCGGGACAGGATCGAGACGCGGACGTTGGGGTGGCGGGCGATGAAGGGCGCGGTGAGGCCCGCGATCATCGGGAGTGCCGTGGGGATGACGCCGAGGCGGACGTTGCCGGAAAGACCTGCGCGGACGGTGCGCATCTCGTCCTTCAGGGCGCGCATGTCGCCGACGATGCGGCGGCCCCAGTCGAGGACGCGCTGGCCTTCGGGCGTCAGGCCCTGAAAGCGCGAGCCGCGAAAGACGAGTTGCACGCCGAGCTGGTCTTCGAGCTGGCGGATGGCGGAAGAGAGGGTGGGCTGGGTCACGCCACACACCTCGGCCGCGCGGCCGAAGTGGCGTTCGTTGGCGAGGGCGATGAACATTTCCAGCTTGTCGATCATGTGACGAGCCTGCCCCCATTCGCCGCTTGTCCGCAAGGGGCGGGGGGCTTACCTGTTGGGCATGAGACATTTGATCCCGCTTATTCCCAAGCCCGCCTATGTGCCCGTGATCCGCCTGAGCGGGGCGATCGGGGGGCCACGTGGCCTATCGGACGCGGCCCTTGCGCCGCTGGTCGAGCGGGCGTTTGCGCGGGGCAAGCCTGCGGCGGTGGCGCTGGTGGTGAATTCGCCCGGCGGGTCGGCGGCGCAATCGTCGCTGATCGCGGCGCGGGTGCGGCGGCTGGCCGAGGAGAAGAAGGTTCCGGTGCACGCCTTTGTCGAGGATGTGGCGGCATCGGGCGGATATTGGCTGGCCTGTGCGGCGGATGACATCTGGGTGGATCAGGCGAGTATCGTGGGGTCCATCGGGGTGATCTTTGCGTCCTTCGGCTTCCCCGAGTTGATGGCGCGGCAGGGGGTCGAGCGGCGCGTGGTGACGGCGGGGCGGTCGAAGAGTTTCGCCGATCCCTTCCTGCCGCAGAAGCCCGAGGATGTGGAGCGGCTGCGCGCCTTGCAGGAGCCGATCCATCAGGCCTTCATCGACCATGTGAAGGCGCGGCGCGGGGCGCGGCTGGATGCTACGGCAGACCTGTTCAACGCCGATGTCTGGGTCGGCGCGCAGGCGGTGAAACTGGGGCTGGTGGACGGGGTGGGGCATCTGGTCCCCAAACTGAAGGAGCTTTACGGCGACAAGGTGCGGCTGGTGCCGTTCGGGCAGAAGCGGAGCCTGTTGCAGCGCTTCGGGTTGGCCGCGGTGGACGGGGTGATGCAGGGCGTGGAAGAGCGGGCGCTTTGGGCGAGGTTCGGGCTGTGATCAAGGGCGCGATCTTCTTCCTGATCATCATGGTGGCCATCGGGCTGATCGGGAACGCGATTGCGCCGGGGTCGGTCGGGCGCATGGTGCGGCGGCAGTTGCCGAAAGCCTCTACCTGTCCGCGCTGCGGGCGCTATCTGTTCGGCAAGACGGGATGCGATTGCCGGAAGGGGTAGTTATGCGGGCTTTGGTGACGGGTGCGGGCAAGCGTCTCGGGCGGGCGATGGCGCTTTATCTTGCGGCGCGCGGCTATGATGTGGCGGTGCATTATTCCAGCAGCGCGGCCGAGGCCGAGGCGGTGGTTGCCGAAATCCGTGCGATGGGGCGGCGGGCGGTGGCCTTGCAAGCGGACCTGTTGCGCGAGGACGAGGTGACGGGGCTGGTCGCGCGTGCGGTCGACGGTTTGGGCGGTGCCTTGACCCTGCTGGTCAACAACGCGTCGATCTTCGAGCATGACACGATCCGCGAGTCGACCCGCGAGAGCTGGGACCGGCATATGGAATCGAACCTGCGTGCGCCCTATGTGCTGACCCAAGGCTTCGCGGCGCAGGTGCCCGAGGCGGAGACGGACGCCAATGGCGAGCCGCGGGCGCGGGGGCTGGTGGTCAATATGCTCGACCAGCGGGTGCTGCGGCCCACGCCGGAGTTTTCGACCTATACGATTGCCAAGATGGGCCTGTGGGCACTGACACGGACGGCAGCGCAGGGGTTGGCGCCGCATGTGCGGGTGAACGGGATCGGGCCGGGACCGACCTTGCAGGGCGGGCGGCAGAGCGCGGAGCAGTTCGCGCGGCAGCGGGCGGCCACGGTTCTGGGGCGCGGGGCGAGTGCCGAGGACATCTGCGCGGCGCTTGGTTTCCTGATCGATTCGCCCGCCGTTACGGGGCAGATGATCGCCGTGGACGGGGGCCAGCATCTGGGCTGGCAGACGCCGGATACATTCGGTGTGGAGTGAGGTTTACAGGTGGACGAAGCGGAGTTGTCCACCTTGGATGTTTCACGGTAATTCCTGTCACGAATTCGTTAAGTTTTTCAAACATTTGCCGCGTGGTCAAAAATGTTTGTAGTGAAATCAATATCTTACAAATATGCCTAAAAAATAGGCAACGCGACGAAGCGGGCCAAAAACAAGGAGAATCCGGCAAAACCCGAAACTTCCCCACCAAGTTATCCACAGAATGGGTGGACAGGTTAGCTCTTGCTCAAAGGTATAGAGTCGGTGCAGCCGGAGGGAGAATCGATGACTCGCGGATGCAGGTGAAGGGCAGTGACGGAAGACGCGCAAATCGGGGGTGACGGCGGGCGGGAAGAAGGACCCGTTCCAACCGGCTACGGGGTGGTTCAGGGTTATCTGAAGACGCTCGATTCCTCGCCGGGGGTTTACCGGATGCTCAATGCCAAGGCCGAGGTGCTTTACGTCGGCAAGGCGCGGAACCTGAAGGCGCGGGTGTCGAACTACAGCCGTCCGAGCGCGCAACATTCGGGGCGGATCACGCGGATGATCCACGAGACCGCGTCGATGATGTTCCTGACCACGCGGACCGAGACGGAAGCGCTGCTGCTGGAGCAGAACCTGATCAAGCAGCTCAAGCCGCGTTACAACGTGCTGCTGCGCGACGACAAGAGTTTCCCCAACATCCTGATCGGCAAGGAGCATGGCTTTCCGCAGATCAAGAAGCATCGCGGCAAGCGGTCGGAAAAGGGCAGCTACTTTGGCCCCTTTGCCAGTGCGGGGGCGGTGAACCGGACGCTGAACCAGTTGCAGCGGGTGTTCCTGTTGCGGACCTGTTCGGATTCGATGTTCGAAAGCCGGACGCGGCCTTGTCTGCTGTTCCAGATCAAGCGGTGTTCCGCGCCCTGCGTGGGGCGGGTCACGCCCGAGGAATATGCGGCGCAGGTGAGTGACGCCGAGCAGTTCCTGTCGGGCAAGTCGACGCAGATACAGGCGGAATTGGCGACGGCGATGGCGGCGGCATCCGAAGCGATGGAGTTCGAGCGGGCGGCGGCGCTGCGCGACCGGATACGGGCGCTGACCAATGTGCAGCAGGCGCAGGGCATCAACCCGCGTGGCGTGGCCGAGGCGGATGTGATCGCGCTGCATCTTGAGGGCGGGCAGGCCTGTGTGCAGGTGTTCTTCATCCGTGCGAACCAAAGCTGGGGGAACCGCGACTTTTACCCGCGCACGGGGGCGGGGGCGGAGGAGGCGGAAATCCTCGAAGCCTTTGTCACGCAGTTCTATGACGACAAGGAGCCGCCGAGGGTGGTGCTGCTGTCGCATCCCGTCGAGAACCCCGATCTGGTGGCAGAGATGCTGGCGGAACGGGCGGGGCGGAAGGTGGAGTTGGCGGTTCCCTTGCGCGGAGAAAAGGCCGAGCTGGTCGAGAACGCGGCGCGCAATGCGCGGGAGTCGCTGGCGCGGCGGATGGCCGAGGGGGCGGCGCAGTCGAAGTTGCTGGTGGCCCTTGCCGATGCCTTCGAGCTGGACGCGCCGCCGAAGCGGATCGAGATTTACGACAACGCGCATATCCAAGGGTCCGATGCCGTGGGCGGGATGGTCGTGGCGGGACCCGAGGGGTTCATCAAGGGGCAGTATCGCAAGTTCAACATCAAGGGAGCGGCAGGCAAGGCGGGCGACGACTTCGGCATGATGAAAGAGGTGCTGATGCGGCGGTTCGAGCGGCTGCTGAAGGAGGACCCCGAGCGGAAAACCGAAGCCTGGCCGGACCTGTTGCTGATCGACGGCGGCGCGGGGCAGGTTTCGGCGGTGGGCGAAATCTTGGCCGAGTTGGGCGTGGACGATGTGCCGTTCATCGGGGTGGCCAAGGGGATCGACCGCGATGCGGGGAAGGAAGAGTTCCACCGTCCGGGCGAGCCGCCGTTTGCCTTGCAGCGGAACGATCCGGTTCTGTATTTCGTGCAGCGGATGCGGGACGAGGCGCACCGCTGGGCCAATGGCGCGCATCGGGCGAAGCGGTCGAAGGCGATCAGCGCCACGCCGCTGGATGATGTGCCGGGGGTGGGGGCGACGCGGAAGCGGGCGCTTCTGGCGCATTTCGGCAGTGCCAAGGCCGTGTCACGGGCGGGGGTGAGCGATCTGATGGCGGTGGACGGGATTTCCGAGGCGATGGCGCAGGTGATCCATGATTATTTTCATGACCGGTGAAAGTCGCCCGCAGCGCGTGCCGCGGGCGTAGCGCAAGGGTCAAACCTGCGGCGGCGCGTGTCGCGCAACACGCGTTGCGCGACAGGGTGAGGTCAGTCGTCTTCGCCCTCGTCCCCGTCTTCCTTCGCCGCGATGTCGCGTTGCACGCGGTCATCCGAGAACAGGCGGCGGGTCTCGTCGAGGCGGTCGAAGGTCTCGTCGGGGCGGAAGCGGAGTTCGGGGGTGTATTTCAGCGTCATTTCCTGCCCCAGACGGTGCCGGATCTCGCCCTTGTTGCGGGCCAGTGCCGCGATGCATTCGGCCGCGGTCACGGTGCCCATGAGCGGCATGACATAGACGGTCGCGACCTTGAGGTCGTTGGAACACGACACCTCGCCCACGGTGATGGACATGCGGTTGAGGTCGGGATCGTGGATCTCGGCGCGGTTGAGCATGTCGGAGAGCGTGCGGCGGATGAGTTCGCCGACGCGCAACTGGCGCTGCTTGGCGCCTTGGGACTGGGTGGGGCGTTTGGACATGGCTTTCCCATAGGGGTTTTGCGCCCCGCGTGCAACGGCAGGGTTTATCGCGGGGGCGGATCGGGCTAAAGCGGGGCAAAGCATGGGGGTTGGCATGGATCTGCCGGGTATCGTGGTGACGGGCGCTTCGGGGCGCATGGGGCAGATGCTGGTCAAGGGCATCACGGCGTCGGACAAGGCGCGGCTGGTGGCCTGTGTCGAGCGGGCGGGGCATGCGTGGATCGGGCGCGATGTCGGCGAATGCATGGGGGGTGCGCCGCTTGGCGTGACCGTGACGGACGACCCGCTTGAGGCTTTTGCCAAGGCACAGGCGGTGATCGACTTTACCGCCCCTGCGGCGACGGTGGAGTTTGCGGCGCTGGCCGCGCAGGCGCGGGCGGTGCATGTGATCGGGACGACGGGGCTTGAGGCGGCGCATCTGGCAAAGATCGACGCGGCCTCGCGCCATGCCGTCATCGTGCGGGCGGGGAACATGTCGCTGGGCGTGAACCTGCTGGTGAAGCTGACGCAGAAGGTGGCGGCGGCGCTGGATGCCGATTGGGATATCGAGGTGATCGAGGCGCATCACCGCATGAAGGTGGACGCGCCGAGCGGCACGGCGCTGATGCTGGGGCAAGCGGCGGCGGAAGGGCGCGGGGTCAGCCTTGAGGATGCGCGGGTGTCGGGGCGTGACGGGATCACCGGCGCGCGGGAGCGGGGGACCATCGGGTTCAGCGCCATTCGCGGCGGGGATATCGTGGGCGAGCATGACGTGCTGTTCGCCGCCGATGGGGAACGGATCGTGCTGCGGCATGTGGCGACGGACCGGACGATCTTTGCCCGCGGGGCGATCCGGGCGGCGCTTTGGGGGCAGGGGCAGAAGCCCGGCCAATATGATATGATGGATGTCTTGGGGCTGTGAGTCGTGCCCCGATTGCCGCCCGAATGATCCATCGGGCGGTGTGATGCGTAGAAATCCCGTTGCTTGGGGGTTTGGATGCGTTTCGGACTTATCTTTCTTGCACTGCTGCTGCCCGCCATCGCGCGGGCCGATGGCTATCAGCGGATCAGCGACCGCGAGCAATTCCTGAACACAGTTGCGGGGAAGGAGTTGCGGATGCGGCTGCTTGGCATCTCGCTGGTCGTCGAGCCGGACGGGAAGATCAAGGGCGATGCCCTTGGCTGGGATGTCAGCGGGACGTGGGAATGGCGGGACGGCTATTTCTGCCGCGAGATGGACTGGTCGGGCTATCCGATCCCGATGAATTGCCAGTTGGTCGAGGCGGGGGATGGCGCGGTGCGCTTTACCGTCGACAAGGGGACGGGCGAGTCGGCGGCGTTTTCGATCCGCTAGAAGTCGATCGCCAGACCCTTTTTCTCCCAATCGCCATAACGCACGGGTTCGGGACCGTCGCGGCCACCGAGTTCGGGGGGGAGCGCCTGTTGCTTTGCCGCCTTGCGGCGCTCTTCGGCTTCGGCGAGGGCGCGGAGGGCTTCGGGCGGCAGGTCGCGTTTCGGTTCGGCGGGGGCGTCGGTCATGGCGGGTTCCTGTTTCTGTGGCTTTGATATACGCCCTTGGCCCAAGGCAACAAGGGTGCGGGTCATGGCGGCAGAGGGATTGGCGGCGCGGGCGGCGGCGGTTGGCCTATTGGGTGCCGTGCTGTCCGAGGGGCAGTTGATGGCGCAGGCCGTCGCTGACGGGCAGGGCGCGTTGGCGGGGCTGACGCCTTCGGACCGCGCAAGGGCGCAGCGGCTGGCGCTGGCGACGCTGCGGCATGTGGAGCAGGCCGACAAGGTTCTGGAGAAACATATGCGTAAGGCACCGCCGCGCGTGGTGCAGAATGCGTTGCGGCTGGCAGTCACCGAACTGGCGCTGGGCGGGGCCGCGCATGGCGTGGTGAACGCGGCGGTCGAGATCGTGCGGCGTGGCAAGCGCACGGGGCATATGGCGGGGCTGGTCAATGCCGTGTTGCGTCAGGTGCCGGAGCAGCCGTTCGACGGGTTGGCGGTGCAGAAGATGCCGCGCTGGCTGCGGCAGCCGCTGGTTCATGCTTGGGGCCGCGAGGTCGTGGCGGCGATCGAGGCGGTGCAGGCGGGGGTTCCGCCGCTTGACCTGACTCTGCGGTCGGGGGGTGTCGCGCCGGAGGGGGAGTTGCTGCCCACGGGGTCGCTGCGGCTGGCCGATGCGGGGCAGGTTTCGGCGCTGGCGGGATATGACACGGGCGGTTGGTGGGTGCAGGATGCGGCGGCTGCTTTGGCGGTAAAGCTGCTTGCGCCGCAAAAGGGCGAGCGGGTGCTGGACCTGTGCGCGGCCCCCGGTGGCAAGACGATGCAGATGGCGGATGCGGGGGCGGTCGTGACCGCCTTGGACATTTCCGGCCCGCGGATGGAGCGGGTGCGGGAAAATCTTGTGCGGACGGGGCTGGGTGCCGAGTTGGTCGTCGCGGATGCGCTGCAATGGCAGGCCGAGGGGCTGTTCGACGCGGTGCTGCTGGATCCGCCCTGTTCGGCCACGGGGACGATCCGGCGGCATCCTGACCTGCCCTTCGTCAAGGACGGGTCCGAGGTGGCGGAGTTGGTGGCATTGCAAGCGGCGATGCTGGATCGGGCTTTGGGCTTGGTGAAAGCGAGGGGGCGGGTGGTGTTCTGCACCTGCTCGCTTCTGGCCGAAGAGGGCGAGGGGCAGTTGGCCGCCGTGCTGGAACGGCACGCGGGTTTGCGGGCCGAGCGGGTCGAAATTGCGGGCGTCGATCCGGCGTGGTGGACCGATGCGGGCGGGTTGCGCCTGCGGCCCGACTATTGGGCCGAGCGGGGCGGGATGGACGGGTTCTTCATGGTCCGGCTGGTGAAGGGTTAAAGCCAGTTCTTCCAGCGGAAATAGGCCCAAGCCACGGCGGATGAGGCGACCATGCCGAGGAGTGCGGCAGGGTAGCCCCACGGCTGCGGCAGTTCGGGCATATGGGCGAAGTTCATGCCGTAGATGCTGGCCACCAGCATCGGCGGCGAGAACAGCACCGCCACGACCGAGACGATGCGGACGGTCGAGTTCTGCGCGAGGTTGATCATGCCGAGCGTCAGGTCGGTCGCCTGCGCGATGCGGGAGGAGAGGAAATCCGTATGCACCTCGAGCGCGTTGACATCGCGGCGGAGGGCTTTGATCGCGCTGTCATGGGCGGCTTCGCGGTCGGTCTGCGCGTAGAAGCCGAGCGCGCGGTCAAGGGTGAGCAGGGCAAGGCGGAGGATGCCGATGAGGTGGCCTTCGCGGCCGAGTTGGCGGAGCGCGACCTCGAGCCGTTCCTGCGCGCGGCTGCGGCGGGGGGTGTCGTGGATGGCGTTGCCCAAGCTGTCGAGGCTGCGGCCTGCGGATTCGAGAAGGTCGGCAAGGCGGCCCGTGATCTCTTCGACCAGCGAGAGGAAGACGGTGTGGCCTGAAGCGCAGCCGAGGGCGAATTTGTCGGCGCGGGTGGGGTAGGTTTCGAACGGGCGCGAGGCGTGGTGGCGCACGGTGACGAGCCTGTCGGGGCCGAGGATGAAGCTGACGGGGCCGGAGATGGGCGTGTTGGTCTGGGAATGGCCCGTGAGGACCACGGTCATGTAATCCAGCCCGTTTTCGCGGTAGAGGCGGTTGGAGATTTCGATCTCTTCCATATCCGCGAGCGAGGGCACGTCGAGGCCGAGGGCGGCGACGGCGGCGGATTCCTCGGGTGTGGGTTGGAAAAGGTCGATCCAGACGGCGCGGTCGAGCGGGGTCCCTGTGGGCAGGGGGACAAGGCGGCCTTGGGATTCGGAAAAGGCGGAAAGCATCGGGCACCCCTGCGGTTGAGGGCGCAGGTAAGCGCGGAACGGGGGCGAGGTAAAGCCTAGCGCAGGATCAGCGCCGCAAGGGGGGCGTTCTGGCGCGCGACCCGTTCGTTGAGGTCCGGCAGGGTCATCGCCTCGTCTTTGACGAATTCGATGAACATGGCGTTGAGGTTGTTGAAGATCACCTCGCCCAGTGCGCGGGGGTCGATGTCGGGGCGGATGTCCCCGCGGCGCTGGAGTTCGGCCAGAAGGGCGCAGACCTGATCGGTCAGCATGTTGTCGAGTTCGGTGAAGCGGGTGGAAAAACGGGTGGCCGGGGCTTCGATGGTGATGGCCATCGCGGTGCGCCACATCTCTTTCGACAGGTAGACCAGCGAGTGGTCGTAATAGCCGCCGATGAGCCGTGACAGGGCTTGGCGCACCTCGGGCGGCGGGTCGGCAAGCAGGGTCTTGCCGAAATCGAGAACCTCTTCGACCTCCATCGAGACGATGGCGAGCAGCAGATCGCCCTTGGTTTCGAAGTAGTTGTAGAAGGTGCCGACCGAAACCTCGGCCGCACGGGCGATGTCTTCGATATGGACCGCGCCATAGCCCACCTGACGGAAGAGTTGCGCCGCCGCTTCGAGGATGCGGCGGGTGCGGGCGGCTTTCTGTTTTTCGCGCAATCCGGTCATGGCGGCCTGAATTTATTCGTTCTTTGACATTGACTTCAAAAATGAACGAACTCAATAATTTTCAGCAGGCGCCGCAGAGTGCCATCCCAAACCCGACATGGAGAAGAAAATGGCCCGTATCGCGCCGCTGACTGCCGTTGGTCTGCTTGCCCTTTCCACCCCGTCGTTCGCGCAGGAATTGAACGCGCTGGTCTGGTGCGACCATACCGACCCCGCGCTGGTCGCGCCCTTCGAAGAGAAGTTCGGCGTCAAGGTGAACGTGAAGGAATACGAGGGGACGGCAGCGGGGCTGGCGATCCTTGACCAGAGCCAGCCGGGTGACTGGGACGTGATGGTGATCGACGCGGTGGACGTGGGCCGCGCGGTCGAGGCGGGGAAGCTGGCCGAGCTTCCGGCGGACCAGTTGCCGACGGCGGATTTCTTTCCCGAGCTGGTGATGGAGGCGAACAACAGGGTGGGCGGCAAGACCTATGCCGTGACGGAAAAGTTCGGCTACAACACGATCTCCTACGACAAGACCAAGGTGGACCCCGCCGACATGCAGGACATGGCCGCGCTGACGAGCGGCAAGTATGACGGGCGGATCGGGATTTATGATTACTACCTGCCGGTGCTGGGCATCGTGGCGCTGGGTCAGGGGATGAACACGGCGGACATCAACGCCGAGAGCCTGCCGAAGCTGAAAGAGCCGCTGATGAAGCTGCGCGCGGCGTCGAAGCAGGTGTCTGATGTGGTTTCCAGCCAGACGGCGCTGGCGACGGGCGAGGTGGATATCGTCGTCGGTGGCGGGGAATGGCTGACGGCGGTGCTGGGGGCGGATAACCCGAACCTCGACTGGACGATCCCGAAGCAGGGCGGTTTGCGCTGGGCGCAGTCGATCGGCGTGGTGGCGGGGACGACGCAGCCGGACCTTGCGCTGGAGTTCGTCAAGTATATCGTCTCGCCCGAGGGTCAGGCGCGGTTGGCGACGGCGTCGTGCTATTGGGGGATGCCCGCCAATGCCAAGGCGGGCGATGCGCTGACCGCCGAGCAGAAGGCGGTGTTGCGCTGGGATGAACAGCCCGAGTTCCTGAAGCGGGCGCAGCTTTACCCGATTCCTGACGCGGCGACGGATACCGCGATGCAGGACCTTTGGACCGAGATGCTGAACCAGTGACGCTTGAGGCCAAAGAGCGGCGGATGGGGTGGGGGCTGGTGGCCCCTGCCCTGATCTGGACGGGGGCGTTCTTCGTGCTGCCCTTTGCCGCGATGGTGGTGCTTTCCTTCGCCCATATGGAGGGGCGGACGGTCGTTCAGGGGTTCGACGTCGGGAATTACGTGCGGGCCTTTACCGACTGGACGATGGTGAAGGCGCTGGTCAACAGCCTTGAGATCACGGCCATCGTGACGGTGGTGTCGCTGGTGCTGGCCTATCCCTTGGCCGCGATCATCGCGTTTCGGGTGCCCGCGCGGTGGCAGCGGCTGGCGCTGCTCATGGCGGTGTTGCCGTTCTGGACGTCCTATGTGGTGCGGTCCTATTCGTGGTTGCTGGTGCTGGGGCAGAACGGGGTGGTGAACAAGGCGCTGCTGGGGCTGGGCCTGATCGCCGAGCCGCTGGAGATCGCCTCGACCCGCACGGCGACGGTGATCGGTTTCGTGCATTTCTTCGTCATGCTGCTGACGCTGACCATATACGCCAACCTGATCCAGCTTAGCCCCAATTACATGCGGGCGGCGCAGGACCTTGGCGCGGGCAGGTGGCAGACATTCCGGCATGTGGTGCTGCCGCTGACGCTGCCGGGGGTGGTGACGGGGGCGTTCCTGACATTCGTGCTGTGCATCGGGGATTATATCACGCCGCAGATTCTGGGCGGGAATACCGAATTGACGCTGCCGCAGTTGATCATGCTGCAACTGGGGCGGAGCGGGAATTTCCCGCTGGCGAGTGCGCTTTCGGTCGTGCTGATGGGGGTGGTGACGGTGGCCTATTTCCTGTCGTCGAAATGGCTGAGGCTGGATCGGGTATGAAGGCGCTGGCTTGGGTCTATATGGCGGCGGCCTATGTGTTCGTGTTCCTGCCCGTGGCGGTTCTGGTCGCGTTCTCGTTTCAGGACGGGCGCTTGCCCGTGCCGCCGTTTCAGGGGTTTTCGCTGAAATGGTATGAGAAGGTGCTGGGCGACGGCGATCTGATGGTCGCGCTTGGCAATTCGCTGCTGGTGGCGGTGGTGTCTTCGGTGGTTGCGCTGTTCTTGGGGTTTCTGGCGGCGCATGCGCTGGCGCGGGTGCGGTTGCCGGGGTCGGTGCTGATGCGGGGCGTCCTTATCGCGCCGATGACGGTGAGTTACCTGATCGTGGCGCTGGGATTGCTGCATCTGTTCGGGATGGTCGGGGTGAAGCTGTCGCTTTGGACCGTGGGCGCGGGGCATGTGGTGATCAACCTGCCGCTGTGCTTTGCCATCTGCTTTGCGGCGATGGGCGACCAGCAAAAGGCGGCAGAGCGGGCGGCGCGCGATCTGGGCGCGGCGGAGTGGCAGGTCTTGCTGCTGGTGTCCGCCCCGATGCTGGCGGCACCGCTGGCGGCGGCGTTCTTCCTGTCGGTGACGTTTTCATGGGACGAATTCATCATCGCTTTCCTGCTGACGCGGTTCGATGTGACGCTGCCCGTGGAAATCTGGTCGATGCTGCGGTCGGGGCTGTCTCCGGCGACGAATGCGGTGGGGTCGTTGGTGTTTCTGGTGTCTGTCACGCTGGTTGTGGCGTTGGAATTGCTGGTTTTCCGGAGGGCGAAATGACCGCAGGGGTTTCGGTGCGCGGGGTTTCGCAACGCTATGGCGCGGCCTTGGCTTTGGATGATGTGAGCCTTGAGATTGCGGCGGGGGAGTTCGTGGTTCTGCTTGGCCCTTCGGGCTGCGGGAAGACGACCTTGCTCAACCTGATCGGGGGGTTTGCGGAACCGACACGCGGGCAGGTGCTGATCGGCGGGAAGGATATGGCGGGGGTTGCGCCGAAAGCGCGGCCCACGACGACCGTTTTTCAGGATTACGCGCTGTTTCCGCATATGACGCTGGCCGAGAACGTGGGCTTTGGCCTGCGGATGCGGGGGGTTGGCAAGGCCGAGCGGGGCGCGCGGGCCGAGGAGATGCTGGCGTTGGTGGGGCTGCAAGGGCGCGGGGCGCGGCGGCCGCACGAGTTGAGCGGCGGGCAGCGGCAGCGTGTGGCGCTGGCGCGGGCGCTTGCCGTCAGCCCTGACGTCTTGCTGCTGGATGAACCGCTCGGGGCGCTTGATCTGAAGCTGCGACGCCTGATGCAGGACGAGTTGAAGGCGATCCAGCGGCGGGTGGGGACGACGTTCGTGCATGTGACGCATGATCAGGAAGAGGCGATGGCGATTGCCGACCGGATCGTGGTGATGAACGGCGGCAAGATCGAGGATCAGGGTCCGCCGCGCGAGGTCTACATGCGCCCGAAGTCGCTGTTTTCGGCGGGGTTCATGGGCGAGGTCAACCGGATCAAGGTGCGGGACGGGGTGTCGGTGCTGGGCATGATGCCCGTGGCGGACGGGGTGCTGTGCATCCGGCCCGAGGCGATTTCCGAGACGGGGGCGTTGCGGTTGGGGCCGGCCCGTGTGCGGGATGCGGCATTCTTTGGCGGCTATGTGCGGGCGCATGTGGTGCCTGTGGCCGCGCCGGATACGGTTCTGGTCGTGCATCTGCCGCAGGGGGCAGAGGTTCAGGCGGGCGCGGTGCTGGACCTTGGGGCAAGCAATTACGTGGTGTTGTGATGGAACGTGCAAAGGCGGGTGACTGGTGGCGCGTGCGCACCGTCGGCGACGGGGTCAGTTGGATCGACGAGCCGCATATCCATGAATTCTACCGCTGCAATGTCTGGCATGTGCGGGGGCGGGACGGGGATATGCAGGTGGACAGCGGGATGGGGGTTGTCAGCTTGCGCGACTGGGTGCCGCTGGTGACGGAACGGCCGCTCGAGGCGGTGGCGAGCCATACGCATTTCGACCATATCGGTTGTCACCATGAATTTCCCTGCCGGTCCTGCCACGGGGCCGAGGCCGAGATGATGCGCAGCCCGACGCGGGTGAACACGCTGGCCGAGCCCTATGTGACGGACGAGATTTTCACGACCCTGCCGCCCGCCCCCTATCAATCGGCGCTTTATGCGGTGAAGGCCGCGCCTGCGACGCGGTTGTTGTGGGACGGGGATGTGGTGGACCTTGGCGACCGGCATTTCGAGGTGATCCATACGCCGGGGCATTCTCCGGGCGGGATCGCGCTTTGGGAGGCAGCCTCGGGCGTGCTGTTTTCGGGGGATATCGTCTATGACGGGCCGCTGATCGAAGAGACCTACCATTCAAACGCGGCGGATTATCACCGCAGCATGGTAAGGTTGTATGATCTGCCCGTGCGGGTGGTGCATGGCGGACATTTCGCGAGCTACGGGCGCGAGCGGCATCGCGAGATCATCGGAAACTGGCTGAGGGAGAAGGACAGATGAGCAGCTTCAACCAACCGCTTGGCGGAAACGACATGCCGCGTTTCGGCGGTCCTGCGACGATGATGCGCCTTCCGTTCCAGCCGACGGCCGAGGGGCTGGATGTGGCCTTCATCGGGATTCCGATGGATCACGGCACCTCGAACCGGTCCGGCACGCGGCTCGGGCCGCGCCAGATACGGGACGAAAGCCGGATGCTGCGGCCGTTCAACATGGCGACGGGGGCGGCGCCGTTCGAGCATTTGCAGGTGGCCGATATCGGGGATGTGCCGATCAACACATTCGACCTGAAAAAGACCGTGGACATCATCACCGCGCATTATCGGGGCGTGCTGGCGGCGGGGGCGAAGCCCTTGACGCTGGGGGGCGACCATACGCTGACATGGCCGATCCTGCGGGCGATGAAGGAAAAGCACGGGCCTGTGGCGCTGATCCATGTCGATGCCCATGCCGATATCAACGAAACGATGTTCGGCGAGACGGTCGCGCATGGCTGCCCGTTCCGGCGGGCCTGGGAGGATGGCTGTCTGCAAAACGACAAGGTCTTCCAGATTGGCCTGCGCGGGACGGGCTATGCCGCCGACGATTTCGACTGGGCGCGGGACAAGGGCTGGACGGTGGTTCAGGCCGAGGAGTGCTGGGGGAAGTCGCTGGCGGGCCTGATGGAACAGGTTCGGGCGAAGATCGGGAATGCGCCGGTCTACATCACCTATGACATCGACTCGCTCGACCCTGCCTTTGCGCCGGGGACGGGGACGGTCGAGGTGGGGGGGCTGACCACATGGCAGGCGCTGGAGATCATTCGCGGCTGCGCGGGGTTGAACATCGTGGGGGGCGATCTGGTCGAGGTGTCGCCGCCCTATGACACGACGGGCAACACGGCGCTGATCGGGGCGAACCTGCTGTACGAGATGCTCTGCGTGATGCCGGGCGTGCCGCAGAAGCCTTCGCGGTTTTCGGGGTTGGCGTTTTAGCGCGGGATCAGGAAGCGGGGTGCGCAGCGAGTGCGCACCCTACGGGCGGGGATGTAGGGTGCGCACTTGCTGCGCACCCTTGTTCATTCCGCCACATGCAGCGACGGGCGTTTGCCGGACAGCGCGTCGACGCGGGTCGAGAGGTCCTCGATCCGTTCGGCGAGGATGTGGGCGGGCGGCTCTTCGGGTTCGTCCTCTTTCGGGCCGATGATGCGGGCGAAGAGGCGGCTTATCAGGCGCGAGAGGTCGTCCATGATGAGGAAGAAGGCAGGCACCACGACAAGGCTGAGCACCGTCGAGACGATGATGCCGCCGATCACCGCCGTTGCCATCGGGGCGCGGAACGACCCGCCCTCGCCCACGCCGAGCGCGGAGGGGAGCATGCCTGCCGACATGGCGATGGAGGTCATGACGATGGGGCGGGCGCGTTTGTGGCCGGCCTCGATCACCGACTGGAAGCGGTCCATGCCCTGACGGCGCATCTCGATGGCGAAGTCGATGAGGAGGATGGCGTTCTTCGTCACGATGCCCATGAGCATCAGGATGCCGATGAGGACGGGCATCGACAGCGCCGAGCCGGTGAGGATGAGCGCCGCGGCGACGCCGCCGATGGCGAGGGGGAGCGAAAACAGGATGGTGAAGGGCTGGATCACCGATTTGAAGAGCAGGATGAGCACGGTCAGCACCAGCATCAGGCCCATGATCATGGCATTGCCGAAACTGGTCATGAGTTCGCCCTGAACCTCGGCATCGCCGGATTCCTGGATGCGGGCGGTCGGGGGCATTTCGACGCCTTCGGCGATTTCCTTGAAACGCGCGGAGGCCGTGCCGAGCGCCACACCCACGGGAAGGTTCGCCCCGATGGTGGCGCGCCGTTCGCGGTTGAGGCGGTCGACCATCGACGGGCCTTCGGCGATGCGGATGTCGGCCACGGTCGAGAGCGGGACGGAGCCTGTGGAGGTCGGCACGCGCAGGGCGGCGATGCGGGCGAGATCTTCGCGGCTGGCATCGTTCAGGCGGACGCGGACGGGGATCAGGCGGTTGTCGATGGCGAGTTTGGCCAAGGCCGCATCCACATCGCCGATGGTGGCGACGCGGACGGTCTGGGCAATGGCCTGCGTCGTCACGCCAAGGCGGGCAGCTTCGGTGGCGCGGGGGGTGATCTGCACCTCGGGTCGCGGAAGGGCACCTTCGGAAGCGACGTTGGCAAGGAGCGGATCGCCCGACAGCGCCGCCTCGAGGCGGGCCACGGCGAGGTTCAGGTCGGCCTCGTTTTCGGCGAGGATCGAGAAGGAGAGGTCACGCTCGCCCCGGTCGTTCAGTTTGAAGGCGCGGATGTCGGGGATGGCGTGGAGTTTCTCGAAAATCTGCGCCTCGATCACGTTTTGCGGGGTGAGGCGGCCTTCGTTCGTGGCATCGGGAACGATGAGCCCGAGCAGCGGCACCTTGTTCGCCACCTGCGAGAGTTTCAGCAACAGGGAATGGTCGAGACGGTCGAGCAGCACGGTGACAGAAGCGCGGCGGATGTCGCGGTCGCCGGTCGGAGAGGTGCCGCCGATCACCATGACCTTGTCGACGCCTTCGACGGACTGGATGGCTTGCACCATCGACTCTGTCGTGCGGTCGGTTTCGGCGAGGGTGGCACCGGGGGGAAGTTCGACCGAGATCGGGATGCGGCTGACATCCTCGGGCGGCAGGAAGCTGCCCGGGACACGGAGCATGAAGAAGACCGAGACGATGAGCACCGCGAAAGCCCCGACCAGCGTGATGTAACGGGCAGGGATCCGCCAGACATGGCCGGACGTGGTGATCGACACGAGCCGGAGGTAGCCGCGCATGAACGGCCCGTCGCCGTGCCCTTCGTCATGCGCGTCCTTGGACCGCATGAGATAGGCGGCCATCATCGGCGTGATGAGGCGTGCCACGAGGAGCGAGAAAAGCACGGCAATGGCGACGGTCAGGCCGAACTGGCGGAAATACTGGCCGGGAATGCCGGGCATGAAGGACACCGGCATGAAGACCGCGACGATGGTGAAGGTGGTCGCAATGACCGCGAGGCCGATTTCGTCGGCGGCGTCGATGGAAGCGCGGTAGGGGGTTTTGCCCATACGGATGTGGCGCGAGATATTCTCGATTTCCACGATCGCATCGTCCACGAGGATGCCGGTCGCCAATGTGATGGCAAGGAAGCTGACGAGGTTCAGCGAGAAGCCGAGCAGGTCCATGATGTAGAACGTCGGGATCGCCGAAAGCGGCAGGGCGACGGCAGAGATGAGCGTGGCGCGCCAGTTCTTGAGAAAGGCGAGGACGACCAGAACCGCGAGCAGCGCGCCTTCGAGCAGCGTGTGAAGGGCGGATTCGTAATTGCCATAGGTGTAGAACACCGTTTCGTCGACAAGGTTCACGGCAACGTCGGGGTGCCTGGCGCGCAATTCGTCAAGCTGCGCGTTGACGGTTTCGGCCACCGAGACTTCGGACGCGCCCTTGGCCCGGAAGACGGCGAAGGTGACGACCTGCTGGCCGTTCACCTTGGCGAAGGAGCGGAGTTCTTCGTAGGTGTCGACAATCTGGCCGAGGTCGGAAAGGCGCACATGCCGCCCCGAAGGCAGGGCGATGGTGGTGTTGGTCAGTTTTTCGACTGTCGTGGCATCGCCGAGGGTGCGGATGGCCTGTTCGCCGCTGCCGAGTTCCGAGCGGCCCGCGCCGAGGTTGGTGTTGGTGGCGCGGAGCTGGGCGCTGACGGCGGCGGCGGTGATGCCGTAGCTGTCGAGTTTGACGGGATCGAGCAGCACGCGGATTTCGCGGTCGGCCCCGCCGTAGCGGTCGACGCGGCCAATGCCGGGGCGGCCCTGAAGGGCGCGGATGATCGTGTCGTCGACGAACCACGACACCTCTTCCATCGTCATGTCGGGGGCGCTGACGGCGAAGGTCATGATCGCCTGCCCTTCCACATCCACGCGGCTGACGATCGGGGCGTCGATATCGCCGGGAAGGTCGCCGCGAACGCGGTCGATGGCGTCTTTGGTGTCCTGCACGGCCTTGTCGGTGGGAACCTCCATGCGGAATTCGACTGCGGTGGTCGAGACGCCGTCTGTCACGGTGGAGACGATGTTCTTGACGCCGGTGATGCCGGCGACGGCGTCTTCGATCTTTTTCGTGACCTGTGTTTCCATCTCGGCCGGTGCGGCGCCGGATTGGGCGACGGATACGGCGACGACGGGAACGTCGATGTTGGGGAAGCGGGTGATGGGAAGCGTGTTGAAGCTTTGCCAGCCGAGGACCAGCAACATGAAGAAGAAGAGGAGCGGCGCGACGGGGTTGCGGATCGACCAGGCGGAGAAGTTCATGGCTGCCCCCTCAATTCGCGTCGGAGGGGACGGGGTTGATGCGGTCGCCGTCGCGGACGAATGCGCCTGCCTTGGTCACGATGGTGTCACCCTCGGTCAAGCCGGAAAGGATTTCGACCCAGCCGCCGTCGCGGATGCCGGTTTCGACGCGCACGCGCGAGACGGTGCCATCGCGCACGACCATCACGGACGCACCCTCGGCCGAAGCGCCGACGGCCGTGACGGGCACTGCCAAGGCGTTGCGCTCGGCGACGAGGATTTCGGCGTCGAGGAACATGCCCTGACGGATCATCCCTGCATCGTCGATGGTGATGCGGGCGCGGCCCAGGCGGGTGGTCTGGTCGATTGCAGGTTCCACTAGGCGGACGGTGCCGGTAAGCGGCTCGGTGGAGCCGACCGCGACCATGCTGACCTTTTGTCCCGCGGCAAGGCGGGTGAGGTCGATTTCCGAGACATCGGCATTGAGTTCGAGCGCACCGTCGCGGATCAGCGTGAACATGGGCTGGCCTGCGCCCGAGGCGATGGCCCCGACGACGGCGTTGCGTTGGGTGATCGTGCCCGCGACGGGGGCTTTCACCTCGGTCCGTTCAAGGCTGAGTTCAAGGTTGGCAAGCTGGGCCTGCACCAGTTCGACCTGCGCGCGGGCGGCTTCGAGCGATTGGGTCGCCACGGTGACGCGGGCGGTGGCGGCGATGGCGTTGGAGGCCGCCTGATCGGCGGCGGCCTGACTCGAGGCTCCCTGCTTCACCAGCGCCGCGGTGCGTTCGTTCACGCGCTGCGCTTCGTCGGCGCTGGCGCGGGCTTCGAGCATCTGCGCTTCGGCCTGCGCGATGGTGGCGCGGGCCGAAGCGAGCGAGGCCACGAATTGGCTGCGTTGAAGTTCGAGTGTGCTTTTCGACAGGATGGCGAGGGTCTGGCCCGCCTGAACCTTGTCACCCACATCGGCAAGGAGGGATTCGATGGGCTGGCCTTCGATCAGGGGGGCAACGCGCACCTCTTCGACCGCGCCGACGAGGCCCGAGACGATGACACGGTCGCGCAGGGCGCGGGGGGCGACGGTCGAGACGGTGATCGCGGGAAGCGCCGAGGGCGGGGTGGCGGCGGCCTGTGCTTCGGCGGCGGCGTGGACCGGTGCGGCGAGCGCTGCGAGCAGGGCGGGAACGATCAGCAGGGAACGCATCGGGTATCAGCCTTTCACATCGTCATTGGACACGTCGTCGATCGTGCGGTCGATCGTACGGAGCAGCAGGTCGGTCAGTCGCGCCTGCTCGTCAGGGGTTTCGGCGGGGTGCATGGCGCTGGCTTTGACAAGCATGATGATCAGCATGGCCTGCGGATAATAGCGCTGTCGGGCAAGGTCGGGCGGGAGGGCATGGACCTTGGCGAAGATGGAGGTGAGGTAGCCGACGATCTCGTGCTCCATCTGGGTCGTGATGGCGCTGATCTCGGCCTTGCGGAGTGCGGCGGCCGTGATTTCCGCCCAGAGTTGGCCTTCGCTCTGGCAGTTCCGTTCCAGGACGCGGGCGTGCACCGTTGCGCGCAGACCGGCAAGCGGATCGGGCGAGCGGAGAATTTCGCGGAAGGTCGCCTCCATCTCGGCCAGATCGCGGAGGATGAGGGCGGCGACGATGGCGGCTTTGGACGGGAAGTAGCGGTAGAAGTTGCCGACGCTCATGCCGCAGGCGCGGGCGAGGTCTTGCATGGAGGCGCCGTCGAAGCCTTTTTCGGAAAAGGCGCGGCGCACCCCTTCGAGGATTTCAACGCTGCGCTGGTCGGCAAGCGGTGCGTGGTGAGGAGACACGGGAGCGAGGGTGTTCATGGGATATCCGCATCTGCGAATGAACGTTCATTCATCGAGATAGACCTCTCCACGTGGAAAGCAAGGACTTCGTTCGAAAGATGCACAGGCGGTTCGGTGATTCGCTGCGCGGGCCGTTTTTTGTGTATTTAAGGGCAACAATGCACAACTTAAGGTTGTGGTGCGATTTCACTTTAGAAGCAAAACCATCATTTCGACGCAATTGAGAGTGAAAGACGGCGACAATGCGGCAGAAGTTTGACCGCGGTGTTAACCAGTGTTAATAAAGATTAACGCCCGTTTGGGTGTTTTTCGTTACGCATTGGAGCACGAAATGGGACGCAGATTCGGACCGCTGCCGTATGGGTCTACGATCTTGAAGGGATTTTGTGTCGCTTCCGTTATGGCCGCCACGACATTCGTGATGCCCCAGACTGGCACGGCGCAGGTTCGCAAGATCAAGATTCCGCAGGAACTTTGTGAATATCGCCCGCTTGGCAAGAAATTGATCCTGACCATCAAGGCGCGGTCGGATTACCTCAAGATTCTTGAATATCTCAGCGAGCAGTGCCCCGAAGTGGCGCTGCTGTTCGCGGACGAACCGACTGCGACCATTCCGGACGATGGCGGTGACGGTGGCGACGACAACGGTGGCGGCGGCCAAACCGGCGGCGGTGGCGATCCGACCCCGTCCCCTTCGGCAGCACCGTCGAATTCGCCCGCGCCGTCCACGTCGCCTGAGCCTTCGCCCGAGCCGTCGACTTCGCCCGAGCCATCGCCCGAGCCGTCGACTTCGCCCGAGCCGTCCACTTCGCCCGCACCTTCGACTTCGCCCGCACCGTCGACTTCGCCCGGACCTTCGACGAAGCCCCGCGGCGGGAACAAGGGCGGCGGCAATGGTGACGAAGGAGATTGCCAAGGTTCGGGTTGCACCGACGGGGACAATCCCGGCCACGGCGGCGGCGGCAAGAAGGACAAGGTCACTGCACCTGCCACCGATCCCGTTCAGGAAACCGCTCCCGTCACGGAGTGAACCTGACCAAGAACTGACAAAGGCCGCCTTCGGGCGGCCTTTTCGTTTTCGGTGCAGCCGGTGCGATCAGCTGAGACGGTCCATGATCCCGCCTGCGAAGACCGCGACCCAGCGGTTCGGCTGGCGGGGGTCTTGCAGGCGAAGGAAGGTATAGCCGGTGTCACGCCACGGCTTGATGCGGCCGGTGAGGTTGTCGAGCACGAGGTCTTGCGTGCCGGTGCGCAGGACGAGCACCGCATGCGAGCGGTTCTGCCGGTCGAGCACGGTGGCGATGAGAAGCTGGTCGGGCGAGAAGCCCGCCTCGATCAGCATCTTTTTCTTGTAGATCGCAAAATCCTCGCAGTCGCCGCCGCGGTTTGTCGGCAGGCTCCACTTTTCGGCGATGGACCATTGGCGCTGGTCGGAGACGGGGCGGACCTTTTGGTTGGCGCGCTGGTTCACCTTTTGCACGATGGCGAGTGCCGCAGCGTCGATCGTGGTCACGCGGCCCGTGCGAGCACAGGCCCAGGCATATTGCCGGCACAGGCCCGATGCGCCCGAAGGGGCCGAGACGGTCGCCTTGACCGGCAGGAGGTCGCGGTGGAGTTTTCGCGCGTCGATGGCGTGCGCGGGAAGGGCGAGTGTCACGAGAAGGCCGACCGTCAGCATCGTGCGGAGTGCGGTCGTGAAAGTCCGGAATTTGCGCATAGCAGCCCCCTGAGGCGAGTCCGTTCAGGGGGAATAAAGCCTGCCGACAGCGACCTTGATTGGACCGAAGCAAGGCAAATTGGCGCAAATGTCGGGAAAGGGGAAAGTTACAAGTTTGATTATTTACAAGCGCTTGTGGCGGCAGGACCGGAGAAAGCGCGGCAGCAATTGGGCGGAACCCGCATCGTCAGGGCCATGACTTGAAGAGCATGCGTGATTCGTAGGCCTGCGGCGCAAGGCTTTCGCCATAGGTCAGGGGCTTGAGGAACAGGAAAAAGGCGGCAGCGGCTGCAATCCAGACGAAGCCCGTGATCCGCGACAGGTCAAGGCGGGTGGCAATGACGGCGCAGACCGCGACCGCAAAGGTCAGGCTGGGGATATAGTGGTACAGGAACATCGGCCGGTCGATCAGCGCGTAGGGCAGAAAGAAAGCGCAATAGGTCAGGGCGAAGAGACCTGCGGACAGGTCGTCGCCCCCGTCGCGCCAGAGGGCGAGGGGGCGGCGCGTCCAGAGGAAGAGTTGGTCCAGGACCAGCTTTGCCATGAAGAGCGTCGTCGTCCACAGGATGACGAGGTTGGGGAGCAGGTAGATGCGGGCGAGGTCGGGTTCGATGCGGTCGGTCCAGTAATAGACGCCGCGCACGCCGAAGGGCCACGTATACCAGGCGGTGGCATAGGGGTGGGGGCCGACGTTGTCGGCGATCTCGGCCATCGTGCGGTTGAGTTCGAGGATCGCGGCAAAGAGGCCGAGCGGTTGGGTGCCGTCGGAAGCGGCGGCATGCCCTGCAAGGCGGGCATTGAACTCGGGGATCATGAAGGCGGTGCCGTCGCCCGTGTTCGGCAGCAGCATGAGGTGGAGCGCGAAACCTGCGACGTACCAGACGGCGATGGCGGCGAAGATCACCAGTCCGGCAAGGACCGAACGGCGGAAGTGGCCGGTCAGCGCCTCGCGCCCCAGAATGGCGAGGACGGGGACGAGGAAGGCGAGGGCGGTCCATTTGATCGACACGGCGAAGGCAAGGAAGATGGCCGTGGCAAGCAGCGTGCCGATGCTGCGGCGGCGGAGCCATTCGCCAAGGCAGACGCCGGCTGCCAGCCCGCAGAAGATGAGCGGGCCATCCGGCAGGACAAGGCGGCTTTCGGTGACGCGCAGGTTGTCGAACACCAGCGCCCAGCCCGCCATGAGGCCCCAGAAGCGGCTTGCGCCCATCATGATCGCCAGACGCGCCATGAGGAGCGGCGTCATGGCGGCGAGGGCCGAGATGAAACCGCGCTGCACCACGTAATAGGCACCGTCATACGCCTCTTGGAAGTCGGGGACGCCCTGGCCGTGGTAGCCGCCAAGCCATGCGAGCGCGGCGAAGAGCAGGCGCAGGTGCGGCGGGTGGATGTCGACGTAGAAGCTGCCGGTGAAGTAGGAGGCCCAGAAGGTGCCGTAGCTTTCGTCGAAGACCACCTCGGCCGGCTGGCCGAGGGCGCGGAAGGCGGTGGCGAAGGCGACCGCAGCAAGCGCGATCCAGACGAGGCGTTCGGACTGGGTATCGGGGTGCATCAATGGGCTTTCCATGTGTGCCGTTTCGAAAGGCGGTAGTTCCAGACCGTGCCCGCAGCGATGCCCGCAAGGGTGGCGAGCGGCCAGTAGGGAATGAGGCGGATGGTGACAAAGGCCACGGCCACGTTGATCAGCGCACCGAGGCTGCTGATGAGGCAGAAGCGGAAGAGGCCCAGCGCGAAGGCACGGCCATGAAGGCGGTGGTCGGGAAATGTGAAGCGGTTGTTGAGGATGAAGTTCAGGATCATGACCGCAAAGGTCACTGCGGTATGCGCGGGGAGGAAGGGCAGGCCCATACCGTCGATGAGAAGCACGAGCAGCGAGAAATGCACCGCCGCTCCGAAGCCGCCGACGCAGCCGTACAGCAGGAAATCCACGGGCAGCGAGGTCAGGCGCGACAGGGCGCGAAGGGCGGTCATGGCCGTGGCGCGCCGGTTTGGCCCTTTTTCTGGCCGGATCGGATCTTGGGGCACGGGTCACACCTGACGGCTTGGCTTTGCGATAGAAGTAGCCCAAGCGCCGGCGGTTATGTTAACTAATTTTAAAGCGAGCGCTTAACAGGGGTGCGTGATGGCGATTTCAGGTGACACCATCACCTTGGTCGTGCCGGTCTACAACGAGGAAGCGGCAATACCGCGCTTTCTGGAAGAGATCACCTTGCGGCTGGCGCCGCTGGATGCCTCGCTGGAAATCCTTTTTGTCGACGACGGGTCGCGCGACCGCAGTTTCGAGGTGATCCGCGATGCGTCCCTGCGTGACCCGCGTATCCGATACGTGAAGCTGTCGCGCAATTTCGGAAAGGAAGTGGCGCTGACCGCGGGGATCGAAATGGCGCGGGGCGATGCCGTGGTGCCGATGGATGTCGACCTTCAGGACCCGCCGGAGCTGATCCTCGAATTCGTGCGCTTGTGGCGGGAGGGCTATCGCACGGTCTATGGCGCAAGGCGGCGGCGGGATGCCGACACGTTCATGAAGCGGCTGACCGCAGGGGCGTTCTACCGGCTGTTCAACGCGGTGGCGGACATGCGCATTCCCGAGGATGCGGGGGATTTCCGGCTGATCGACCGCGAAGTGGTGGAGGTGATCCGCCAGTTGCCCGAGCGGACGCGCTTTATGAAGGGCATCTTCAGTTGGGCGGGGTTCTCGACGATTGCGGTGCCCTATGACCGGCCTGCGCGGGAGGTGGGGCAGACAAGCTTCAACTACCGCAAGCTCATCCGCTTCGCGATGGACGGGATCACGAGTTTCTCCACCTTGCCGCTGCGGGTCTGGTCGGCATTCGGCGCGGTGATGGCGCTGGCCTCGCTTGGCTATATGCTGATCGTGGTGGTGCGGACGCTGGTGTTCGGGGTGGACTGGCCGGGCTATGCGTCGCTGATGTCGGCGGTGCTGTTCTTCGGGTCGGTGCAGTTGATCAGTGTGGGGGTGCTGGGAGAGTATATCGGGCGCATCTATTTCGAAACGAAGCAACGCCCGCTTTACGTGATCGAGGCAACCAATCTTGGGGGTGCGGCGGTCAGTGCGCGGGTCGGGGCCGCCGATCCGAGCGGATCGGGTCGAACAGCAGCCTGAGGCCGTTGAGGACGACGAGGACGGTGCCGCCTTCGTGGCCGAGAACGGCGAGGGGGAGCGGCAGGTCGAAGAACAGGCCGCCGATGACCAGAAGCACCATCGCGCCCAGCGCGAAGACGAGGTTCTGGCGGATGATCGAAGCCGTGCGCCGTGCAAGGCGATGGGCGGCGGCGAGGCGGTCCATGTTTTCCGACAACAGCGCGACCTCGGCGGCCTGCAGGGCGACTTCGGAGCCTGCGGCACCCATCGCGATGCCGACATCGGCGCGGGCCAGTGCCGCGGCATCGTTCACGCCGTCGCCCACGAAGGCCACGCGCCCCTTGGCGGCGAGTTCGCTGACGAGGCGGACCTTGTCGGCGGGGAGGAGGTCGGCGTGGATTTCCTCGGGGCGCAGGCCAAGCGACTGACCGATCCGGAGCGCGACGGGGCGGCGGTCGCCGGTCATCATGGCGAGGGTTTCGATACCGGCGGCGCGCAGGTCGGCGAGGCCATCGCGCGAGGTGGCGCGGGGCTGGTCGGCCACCGCGATGGCACCGATGAGGTCGGACCCGCTGCCAAGGTAGACCACGGTTTCGGCCCCGTCCTGCAACGAGGCGAGCGCGGGGTGGGTCAGGTCGGCCCCCATATGCGCGGCCATGCGCGGATTTCCGGCCCAGAGCGGGCCGGTTGCGTGGATGCCGGTGATGCCTTCGGACGGGTGCGCTTTCACGTTGCGCACGGTTGCGGGCGTCAGGCCACGCAGATCCACGGCGCGGCGGAGGGCATCGGCGATGGGGTGTTCGGAATGGGATTCGATGCCGGAGAGCAGACAAAGCAGGGTGGCTTCGTCAACCGCGATGGGAAGGATGCGCGTCACCTCTGCCTTGCCGGTGGTGAGGGTGCCGGTCTTGTCGAAGGCGAAGGTCTTGACCGTGGCGAGGGTTTCCAGCGCAGCACCGCCCTTGAACAGCACGCCGCCACGGGCGGCGGCGGACAGCGCCGAGAGGATGGCGGCGGGGACCGAGATCACCACGGCGCAGGGGCTGGCGGCGACGAGGACGGTCGCGGCGCGGTAGAGCGCCATGTCGAACGGCTGGCCGAGCCAGAGGAAGAAGCCGAAGAGGAGGATGGAGCCTGCAAGGACCGCCACCGTGTAGCGCTGGCCGAACCACGCGGAGAAGCGTTCGGAGGGCGCCTTTTGCGCCTGCGCTTCCGTCACCATCGCGATCATGCGGGCAACGGTGGATTCCGCGATGGGGCGCAGCACCTCGACCGTCAGGATGGTGTGGAGGTTGACGGTGGCTTCGTGCACGCGGTCGCCCGGGCCTTTGACGACGGGGATGGATTCGCCGGTGATGGTGGATTCGTCGATGCTGCCCGAGCCTTCGGCGATGCGGCCATCGACCGGCACGCGCGCACCGGGGCGCAGGATCACGCGATCTCCGGCGGCAAGGTTGGCGACGGGGACTTCGCCGACGGTGCCGTCGGGAGCGATGCGGAAGGCGGTTTCGGGGCGCAGGGCCATCAACGCTTCGACCGCGCGGCGGGCTTTGCCCATGGCGCGGTGTTCGAGCATGCTGGACAGGCGGAAGAGCGTGAGGAGGACCGCCCCTTCCAGTGCCGCGCCCACGACGGCGGCGGCGAGGGCGGCAACGACCATGAGCAAATCGACGTCGAGCACGGCCTCGCGGAACAGCTCGCGCAGGGCGGTGAAGGCGGCGGGGGCACCACCGGCGAAGAAGACGAGCAGAAGCGCAAGTTCGGTGCGTGGCAGGGGGACGAGGAAGCGGTCGGCTATCGCATAGGCCATGCCGGCGAGGGTGAGCAGCGTCAGGACGAGGTCCAGACCTTCGGGCATTTCATGGTCGTGGTTATGGTCGGACACGGGGGGCTGCCTATGGCTTGGGTCGGTGCAATTTGCGCACCGTTTGGCGGGCACGGCAACGCGGCATAGGGTGCATCGCCCGCGGTTGTGCCCGGATTTCGCCACAAGTCTTTACGCGTGTGGCGCGGTGCGGCCCGCAAAGCGCCCCAATCGCATGTTTCGGCTGGACGGGGACGGAGGCGGCGATGAACATTCGCACGGATGATCTTGTTATTCGGTCGGGCGTAACGCCGGAGGTTGCGGTGTCTGACATTTCGCTTGTGCGCCTGTTGAACGAATTGCTGCGGGTGCCGCTGGTTGGCCTCGATGCGATGGTCAATACGGTCATCGGACGTCTTGGCTTAGGGGCGGGGGCGGGATGGGCTTGTCTTTACCGCTTCGAAGGGGACAGTCTGCGGCTGACGCATGGCTGGATGGAACCGGGCCGCGTGGCGCAGGATTGCACTCCGGACGAGGTGCTTGCGTCCTGTATCGCACGGCTTGCCGCGAACGAGGTTGTCGTCTTGCACGGAGTTGCGGGGTTGAGCCCTGCAATCGGCGCGCTGGTCCTGCCGATCCATGAAGGCGGCGCGTTGGCGGGGGTGCTGGGATTCCTGTTCGACGGTCGCGTGCCCGAGATGCCCGGGGCCGAGATCGACCGGCTGAAGGCGGCGGCCGAGGTGATCGAGACGGTGTTGTCGCGGCAGGGCGATGCGACGCGGCACCGTGACACGGCGCGGCGGCTGGAGGCGACGCTGGCCGCCCTGCCCGATCTGCTGTTCGAGGTGGAGGCGACGGGGCATTTCGCCGGCTTCACCGCAGGCCCGCCCGAATTGATGGCGGCGCCCCCCGATGCGTTGAAGGGGATGCATATGGCGGAGGTGCTGACGCCCGAGGCCTATGCCGTGGCGCAGCGGGGGCTTGAGCTTGCGTTGCGGGACGGGCGGGTGACGGGGCTGCGCTATCCGCTGCCGGTGAACGGAAAGGACTATTGGTTCGAGCTTGCCGGTGCGCGCAAGCCTGCGGCGGTGGCGGGGCATGAGCCTTCGGTCATCTTTCTTGTGCGGGACGTGACGGCGGACATGCAGATGCGCGATCAGGTGTCGCGGCTGGGCAAGATCGTCGAGACGATGTCGAACCTTGTGGCGATCCTCGACCTCGACGAGCGGGTGGTCTGGGTCAACGAGGCGTTCGAGCGGCATACGGGCTGGACGCTGGCCGAGATCAGGGGCCAGCAGTTGACGGGTTTCGTGCGCTGCGAAGAGGATGTGGCGGGCAATGCCGAGGCGGTGGCCGAGGCGCTGGAGAAGCGGCGCGTCCATGCGGGGCAGACGATCAACAAGGACCGTTGGGGCAACCGCTACTGGATCGACTTCCACGTGGTCCCCCTGCATGACGCGGCGGGCGAGGTGAACGGGTTCGTCACCATCGAGACGGTGGTGACGAAGTCGAAGGAGCAGGAGGCGGCGATGGCCGCGCTTGCCCGTTCGGCCACGCTGGCGCATGAGCAGATGGTCAACGCCGTGCATGCCCTGCCCGATGCGGTGGCGCTGCTGGATGCCGATGACCGTCTGGTCGTGGCCAATGCCGCCTATTTCACGATGTTCCCCGCGCTGGTCGGGGTGGCGGTGCCGGGGGCGAAGCTGGCCGATATCCTGCGGGTCGGGGTGGAGACCGGCTCATTCGGGCCGGGGCTGGACGCCGATGCGGAAACGCGGGCGGTCTGGATGGCGGAGCGGATGGCGACCTTCGGGCATGGCGAGGCGCGGCACGAGGTGAAGCTGCCGGACGGGCGCTGGATGCGGCGGACGCATATGCGGACGGCGGATGGCGGCTGCATCATGTCCTTTGCCGACATCACCGCACGGCAGAACCAGATTGCCGCTTTGGATGCCGCCAACCGCGACCTGAGTGCCGCGCTGGAGGAACGCGACCGCGCCGAACGCAACGTGCTGCGTATCATCGACGGGGCCGAGGTCGGGACCTTCGAGCTTGATCTTCTGACGCATGAGTTGCGCGTGGGCGGGCATTGGGCCGAGATGCTGGGCCGCGATCCGGCGTCGAGCAACATCTTCGAATTCGTGGATTTCCGCGATCTGGTGCATCCCGACGACCAGCCGCGCATTCCGCTTCCGGCAATGGACCTGCCCGATCCGGGCGAAGGGTTCATGGAGATCGAATTCCGCATGCGGCATGATGACGGGCATTGGGTCTGGATGCTGTCGCGCAGCCGCGTGACCGCGCGGGATGCCGAGGGGCGGCCACGGGCGGTGGCGGGCGTGCATCTGGACATTTCCGAACGCAAACGGCTGGAGCAGGAAATTCGAGCCAGCCGCGCCTATCTGACCGAGGTGATGGATACGTCGATTGCGGCGCTTGCGGTGTTGGACGAGGCGGGTCGGATCACCTATGCCAACCTTGAAGCCGAGCGGATTCTGGGGCTTGGCCGGTCGGAGATGCGGGGGCTGCGGTATAATGACCCGCTCTGGCGGCTTGAGCGGGTCGAGGGCGGACCATTGCCGGATGCGGATCTGCCGTTCCGGCGGGCCTTGGCCGAACGCGGCACGGTGCGCGATCTGCGCTTTGCTTTGCATTGGCCGGATGGCACGCGGCGGGTGCTTTCGTCGAACGCGGTGCCTTTGGCGCACGAGGGCGGGCAAAAGCAGGTCGTGGTGTCGTTCTCGGACATCACCGATGCGCTGGCAGCGACCGCGCGGCTTGAGGAAGCGCGGGTGCGGGCCGAAGAGATGAGCCGCGCCAAGTCGGTCTTCCTTGCCAATATGAGCCACGAGATCCGCACGCCGCTGAACGGGGTGCTTGGCATGGCCGAGGTGCTGGACAGTCTGGTCACGGCGCCCGAGCAGAAGCAGATGATCGCCACGATCCGCCGGTCGGGCGAGACGCTGCTGACGGTGCTGAACTCCATCCTCGACATGTCGAAGATCGAAGCGGGGAAGATGGAGCTGGAATCCGTACCGCTGCGGGTTTCGGAGATCGTGGCGCAGGCCGAGGCGGTGTTCTCGGTACAGGCCGAGGAAAAGGGGCTGGAGTTCGAGGTTCTGGCCCATGCGGGGGCGGAGCGGGCGCGGCTGGGCGACCCGCACCGCATCGCGCAGGTGCTGAACAACCTGTTGTCCAATGCGATCAAGTTCACCGAAAGTGGCGGGGTGGAGCTGAAGGTTTCAAGCAAGCCGGGCAAGCCCGTGACATTCGAGGTCAGCGACAGCGGCGTGGGCATGACCGCGGCGCAGGTGGCGCGGGTGTTCGAAAGCTTCGAACAGGCGGACGGGTCCACCACGCGGCGCTTTGGCGGCACGGGGCTGGGGTTGTCCATTGTGCGCGAACTGGTCGAATTGATGGGCGGCACGGTGGAATTGCGCAGCGCCGAGGGGGAGGGCACGCGCGTCAAGGTTGTCCTGCCTCTGGAGGAAGCGGCAGAGGGGCCGGAGATGACGGCCGAGACGGAAGCCGCGCCGGACCTGTCGGCGCTGGTGGGGCGCAGTCTTTTGGTGGCCGACGACAACCTGACCAACCGCATGGTCTTGCACGAGATGCTGGCGCAGACGGGGGTGCGCGTGACGTTGGTCGAGAACGGGCAGGATGCAGTGGCCGCGTGGCGCAGGGCCGAGGGTGCCGGCAAGGCGTTCGACCTGCTGCTTCTGGATATCACCATGCCGGTGCTGGACGGGATGAGCGCGCTTTCGCAGATCCGCCAAAGCGAGGTGGCCAATGGCGCGGAGCCTGTGCCGGCGATTGCGGTCACGGCGAATGCGATGCCGAATCAGGTTGCGGATTACATCATGGGCGGTTTCGACACGCATCTGGCGAAACCGTTCAAGCGCAAGGATTTGCTTCATGCTATAAGATCGCTGCTGCGGGCCTGAATCCGGCGGGACTGAATCCGGCAGGGTTGCGCTTCGGTGAATGTCTTTGGTGAATTCGTTAATCTTTGTTTAAATGCTGCAGGATTATACCACAATCTCGCCCTTAAGCTGTGCTGTCATGATGAATGGCAGCCAAGGGCTGTAGAACAGGGTTTTGATGATGGACGAGAACAGTTCAGATCAGAAGTTCCGCATCCTTCTCGCCGAGGATGACGAGGTGAACCAAGAGGTCATCAAAGCCTTTCTGGTTGGGCAGTCGCATATCGACCTTACCGTCGTGGGGGATGGCCGGTCGGCGCTGGAAGCGGCGCTGGGCACGCGGTTCGACCTTATGCTGTTCGATCACAACATGCCGCATATCACGGGGGATCGGGTGATCCGCTATCTGCGGTCGGGCAACTCCAACAATTCGCGCACGCCGGTCGTGCGCTTCACGGCCGAGGCGGACCATGCCGTGATCCGCGAGACGGAAGGGCTGATCGAGGCGGTTCTGCCCAAGCCGCTGCGGGCCGAGACGTTCCTGACCACGATCGACACGATCCTGCGCAAGGGCTGACACCTCATGACCTATGAGGGACGGACGAAACCGACAGATGACGAAGATGCCGTAACCCCCGCTGCGCTGATCCGTGGCGAGGAGCGGTTGCGCGATGTGATCGAGGGTGCGCAGGTCGGGACCTGGACCTGGGATTTCGACACGGTCACGCAGTTGGTGAACGATGTCTGGGCGCGGATGCTGGGCTATGATCTGGCCGAGCTGTCGCCCGTGACCTATGAGACATGGAGCCGGATCATCCACCCCGACGACCGTGCAGGTGTCGAAGGGATGATCGACCAGTGCCTGACGGGTGTGGCGAATGGCTACGAGGCCGAATACCGGATGCGGCACCGTGACGGGCACTGGATGTGGGTGCTGGACCGTGGCCGCGTGGTGCGGCGCAAACCGGACGGGTCGCCCAAGATCATGGCGGGCATCCAGATCGAGATTTCCGAGCAGAAGTCGCGCGAGGCGGCGCTGATCAAGGCCAAGGCGGAACTGGAAAGCGCGCTGGCCGAACGGGCAAGCGCCGAGCAACGCTTCATCGACATTGCGGCGGTGAGTGACGGCTGGTTCTGGGAACAGGGGCCGGACCTGCGCTTTTCGTTCCTGTCGCAGCCGGAATATTTCGAAAAGATCGGCGTGCCGCCCGCGAACATCATGGGCAAGACGCGGGAAGAATGGCTTGAACTTTACCCCGATGTGCGGGCGAGCGCGGATTGGGAGTTGGTGCTTGTCGCCTTGCGCGACCGGCGGCCGTTCCGCGATTTCGTCTACCGCGCCCCCGCCTCGCCCGATGGCGAGGAGCGGTGGTTCCGGATTTCGGGTGCGCCGGTCTTTGACGCGGCGGCCAATTTCCTTGGCTATCGCGGGGTCGGTTCGGACGTGACGCAGCTTTACCTTGCCAAGGCGCGGGCGGAAGAGGCGAGCCGGACGAAGTCGATGTTCCTTGCCAATATGAGCCACGAAATCCGCACGCCGCTGAACGGGGTGCTCGGGATGGCCGAGGTGCTGGATTCATCGCTGACGAACCCTGAACACAAGCGGATGATCGGGACGATCCGGCGGTCGGGCGAGACGCTGCTGAACATCCTGAACGACATTCTGGACATGTCGAAGATCGAGGCCGGAAAGCTCGAGCTGGAATCCGTGCCGTTCAGCCCGATGGAATTGGCCGAGCGGGTCGAGGACCTGCACAATCTGCGGGCCGAGGAGAAGGGGCTGGATTTCGAGGTTCTGGTGAGTTCGGGGGCCGAATTGCCGCGCATCGGCGATCCGTTCCGCGTGCAGCAGGTGATGCACAACCTTGTCTCCAATGCGATCAAGTTCACCGATGCGGGGTCGGTGACGGTCAAGATTTCGGGGCGGCGCGGGCAACCCCTCGTGATCGAGGTGCGCGACAGCGGGATCGGGATGACGCCCGAGCAGATGGCGCGGTTGCATGAGGAATTCACCCAAGCCGACAGTTCGGTCACGCGGCGCTTCGGCGGCACGGGGCTGGGCATGGCGATCACCCGCAATCTGGTGCTGAAGATGGGCGGCCAGATCACGGTCCAGTCGGAACCGGGTGCGGGGACGGTGATCCGCGTTTCCCTGCCGCTGGCGGAAACCGATCTGCAACCCGCATCGGCGCGGGGGCAGGCGACGGCTCCGGCGGAGGGGCGGCTTGACGGGTTGCGGATACTGGCAGCCGACGACAACGGGACCAACCGTTCGGTGCTGGAACTGATGCTGACCCGCTGCGGGGCCGAGGTGACGACCGTGGCGGACGGGCTGGCCGCGGTGCAGGCGTGGGCACCGGGGCGGTTCGACGCGATCCTGCTTGATATCGCCATGCCGGTGATGGACGGGAAGGCGGCGCTGCACGAGATCCGCCAGAAGGAAGCCGCGTTGAACGTGCCGCGCGTGCCGATCGTTGCGGTGACGGCCAACGCCATGTCGCACCAGATCGTCGAATATCTGATATGGGGCTTCGACAGCTGCGTGTCGAAGCCGATCACGATGACCGATGTGACCAAGGTGATCCGGTCGCTGTTGCAGCGGGCCTGATCAGTCGGGGCGGGGAAGGGCTTCGAGCGCTTCCATCAGCGGGTCGAGGACGGGGATGATCTCCGGCCCCGTGGCACCGATGGCGACGAGACGCTCCACCTCGGCCCCCAAGGCGCCGATTTCGGCATGTCCGAGGGTGGCGGCGGTTCCGGCGAGTTTGTGGGCGATGCCGCCGATTTCGACCAGCGCCTCCTGCGGTGCGCGCCCTTCGGCGTAGCGAAGGCGGGCATCCTCCAGCGCGTCCAGACGTTCGGCGGCAAGACGGCGGAACAGGCGTTCGGCTGCAGCGAGCGGCGGGTCAATCGTGGAGGGCGCGTTCATCAGGCCACCATCGTCGGCTTGTTGCGCTTATCGGGCGGGGTGGAGGCGGAGAGGATCGCCCGTTCGAGAATGCGCGTGGGTTTCGTGGGAGAGAGGAAGGAGGAGCGCGCCACCTCGCCCACACGGACCTGCGGGACGGGGATGCGGTCGGCGGCGTAAATGGATTCGAAATCCATCAGGCCGATGTTGATGAGGATTTCGAGGTCATCCGTCGATTGGCCGAGGTCGCCTTCGGTCATGCACACGAAATTGCCGCTGCCCGCGTAGGCGATCTTGGCGTCTTCGGTTTTCAGCGAATCCATGATCTGGGCCGCCACATCGCCGAGCATCTGGATGTAGATCGCGCCGGACGCCTTGTTGAAGATCATGCCGGCGTTCTTGATGTGGATGCCGATGGCGGAGGTGGAATACATGCGCTTGATGCCGAGGGTGAGGAGGTAGTTCTCCATCGCCAGAAACTCGATCCCGCGGTCGAAGCCGGGGATGAGGATGGGGGTTTCGAAGTCGGCGTTGATGTCGACCTGTGCGGCGCGCTGGCCGACGAGGCGGGCGAATTCGGCCAGACGGTGGCGTTCGGACAGAAGGCGGGCCACCATGCCGATGCGGGCCTTGAGTTCGATCATGTCGAGCGGTTTCGTGATGTAGTCGGTGGCACCGGCGGTGAAGGCATCGTCGACGAAGTTCTTGCCCGCCATCGCCGTGATCATGAGGATCGGCGTCTGGCGATAGGCGGTGCGCAGGCGGATGGCGGTGGTCAGCGCGGTTCCGTCGAGGCCGGGCATCTGCATGTCGGAGAGGATGCAGTCATAGACCGCAGGCGAAGTGTCTATTTCATGCAGCGCCTGTTCGGCGGTGCCGACGGTCGTGACATGGCCATAGCCGATGGCTTTGAGCATCCCCGCGAGGAGTTCCAGAAACACGGGATCATCATCCACCGCGAGAATACGCATCAATCGGCCCTTCCATTCTCCGGCGCGACTCCGCTCCGGAGCCGTTTCGCTTCGCTTGCCCCGATCTGCAATCTGGAGGCGAAACGCGGCGAGAATTGGGCTTGTTAACAGTTATTAATAGGCAAGTTTCGGACGGTTTCGGACGGTGCCCGATGT
The DNA here is from genome assembly GCA_027489375.1 of Paracoccaceae bacterium. Classification (GTDB taxonomy): domain Bacteria; phylum Pseudomonadota; class Alphaproteobacteria; order Rhodobacterales; family Rhodobacteraceae; genus Paragemmobacter. The sequence continues at coordinate 58,777 of JAIXZW010000003.1, forward strand.
TTTTGCGGGATCAGCCCATGATGCGCTCCACGAACCACCACGCGCCGACCATCGCAATCGCGCCCGAGGCCGGTATGGAGATGCGTGCGCGATACCACGGTTTGCCGCCGAACCAGAGGCCGACGAGCAGGAAGGCAGCGGCGATGACGGCAAGTTGGCCAAGCTCGACCCCGGCGTTGAAACCGAGGAGGGCGGGAAAGAAATTGCCTTCGGGCAGGCCGATTTCGCCAAGGACCGAGGCAAAACCGAGGCCGTGGAGCAGGCCGAAGCAGAAGACGACGAAGGGACGCCAGCGGGAAAGCCCCTGCGTCAGGATGTTCTCCACCGCGACGAAGACGATGGAGGCGGCGATGACCGGCTCGACGATGCTGGCGGGCACGCTGACATAGCCCAGCGCGCCAAGACCGAGGGTGACGGTATGGGCAAGGGTGAAGGCCGAAACCTGCCAGAGCAGCGGACGCCATCTGGTCGACAGGAAGAAAAGGCCGAGGACGAAGAGGATATGGTCCAGCCCCTTGGGGACGATGTGGTCGAAGCCGATCGGGACATACGAGGCGAAGGCTTGCAGTGGTGACATGGCGTCGCCGCCGCCCAGCGCGATGGGGTCGGACATGGCGCCCGCTTCCAGATAGCCGTCATAGGGTTTGTCCACGCCGTTCTGGCGGATGACCAGCGCGCCGAAGGGGGCCGCCCAGCCGACCTGCACCGTTTTCGCGCCTGCGGGCACGGGCGCGGTGAAGCTGATGGTGGAGGCGCGGGGAAGGGAGGGGTCGCCGACTTCGGGAACGGAAACACCGAGAAGGGCGAGTGGCTGGTCCACCCCGTCGATGCGGACGAAGATGCGCGGGGCCATTCGGGGCCAGAAGGCGCGGAAACGGGATTCGAGCGCTTGCGGCGCAAGGGCGCGGAGGGTGTCGTAGGTTGCCGCTTCGGGGGCGGCGTTGGTGTCGGCAGTGACGGTCAGGTCGATGCCGGCGACGAAGCCTTCGAGGTTGCTGCGGATGTCGAAGGAGAGGGTGTCGCCGTCCCGCTCGAAATCGCCGATGGAGGGCAGAACCTCGTGTGCGGAGAGGGGTGTGGCGAGCAGGAGGAGCAGGCCGAGGGCAAGGCGGTGGAGAGGGGCGAGCATGTTTTTGTTGACCTTTCGCTTGCCGAAGCGCGCTGGCGCACAATCTATGGCGTGGGGACCGAAATGAAACGTCACGAATGAAGGAGGAGTGGAAATGTCCATTCTACGGTCCCTGATGCTTGCAGCGCTGGTCGGGGCGGGGTTGCCCGCCGCATCGCCCGTGGGGGCGCATGAATTCTGGATCTCGCCGCTGACCTATCGCGCCGAGGTGGGGCAAGAGGTGCAGGCGGAGTTGCTTGTCGGTTCGGATATGGCGGGGCAAGCCTTTCCGTGGCTGAAGCGGAACACCGCCGAGGCACGCATGATCTCGGACGGGTGGACGGTGGATATCACGGGGCGCGAGGGGGATTTGCCCGCGCTGCGCTTTACGCCGCAGGAAGAAGGGCTGCATCGGGTGATCTTTCACGCGCAGCCCGCTTTCGTGGTGTTCGACAAGCCCGAGACCTTTCCGCATTATCTGGAATACGAAGGTCTCGACTGGGTGATGGAGGCGCATCAGGAGCGGGGTTTGCCCGGTACGGGCTTTGCCGAGATGTACACGCGGAATGCGCGGGCGCTGGTGCAGGTGGGGGCGGCATCGGACGACCAGATGGACGCCCCGACAGGGATGCCGTTCGAGTTGGTCGCGTTGCAGAACCCCTATGTGGAGGGAGCCGAGGCCGTCGACGTGCGGTTGACGTGGAACGGCGCGCCGCAGGCGGACGAGCAGGTGGCGATCTTCGTCAAGCCGTGGGGCGGGACTGCGCCCGCGGATGTGACGCGCCGGCTGGTGCGCACCGATGCCGGGGGCGTGGCGCATATCCCGCTGGATGCGGCGGGGGAATACATGCTGTCTTCGGTGCATATGGAACCGCTCGAGGGCAATGTGGCAGCGGTCTGGCAAAGCCACTGGGCGACGCTGAATTTCGGGATCGGCGGATGAGGGATGGCCCCGGCGATACACCGGGGCCAACACCGGTCACTGACGGGTGTTGTTGAAGCCGCGGGCTTCGCGCAGTGCCTCGCCGAGGCCTTGAGCCGCCGGAACGGTGACGGTCATGACCGTTTCGCCCTTGGACATGCCCTGATCGTGCCCCTTGGCAAAGGCCATCGGTGCGGTGAGGGCGGCGAGGGTGAGGGCGAGAGTGGTGGTTTTGACAAGCATTCTATCCTCCGTGTTGCTTGGTTCGGTGGACAAGTTACGGGGCGGGTGGTGCGGAAGTTTCAGACGGGGCGCCTATTTCGCGTGACGCTGCGTCAGGTGGCGGAAGGGCGCGGCTTGCTCGCGCCAAAGTTGACGGGGCGCGGGGTGACTGCCTAGGCTGGACGGCGTGAACGGTGAGGGGCAAAGATGCGTGCGATGCTGCGGATCACGGCCGGGATCGACCGGCTCAACGAATGGATCGGCAGGGGAGTGGCCTGGCTGATCCTGCTCGCGGTGCTGGTGAGTGCAGCCAATGCGGTGGTGCGGAAGGTGTTTTCCGTTTCGTCCAACGCGTGGCTGGAATTGCAGTGGTATCTGTTCGGCGCGGCCTTTCTGCTGGCGGCGGCCTATACGCTGAAACAGAACGAACATATCCGCATCGACATCGTCTACGGGTTGTTTTCGCGCCGCGTGCAGCATTGGATCGACCTGTTCGGGCATGTGGTGTTCCTGATGCCCTTCGTCGCGCTGATGGTGTGGTATCTGGGACCATATGTGGCGCAATCCTTCCGCAACGGCGAGGTTTCGACCAATTCGGGGGGGCTGGTGATCTGGCCCGCCAAGGGGTTGCTGCTGGCGGGGTTCGTGCTGCTTGGCCTGCAAGGGGTGGCCGAGATCATCAGGAAGATCGCGGTGATGCGCGGTTTGATCCCCGATCCGCATCCTTTTGTTTCGGCGCATGAGGCGGCGCAGCGCGAGGGTGAGGCGCTGGCCGAGGAGATCAAAAGATGATCGAATTCATCGCGCTGAACATGGCGCCGATCATGTTCGCCTCGCTCATCGTATTCTTGTTGCTGGGCTATCCGGTGGCCTTTTCGCTGGCGGCGAACGGGCTCTTGTTCTTTTTCATCGGGGTCGAGCTGGCGCCGCTGTCGGGGGGGTCGATCAGCCTCGATTGGCCGTTGCTGAACACGCTGCCCAACCGGTTCTGGGGGGTGTTGGCGAACGAGACGTTGCTGGCGATACCCTTCTTCACCTTCATGGGGATCGTGCTGGAGCGGTCGGGGATGGCGGAAGACCTGCTCGATACCATCGGGCAGTTGTTCGGGCCGATCCGCGGGGGGCTGGCCTATGCGGTGATCTTCGTGGGGGCGCTGCTGGCGGCGACGACGGGGGTGGTGGCGGCGAGCGTCATTGCGATGGGGTTGATCAGCCTGCCGATCATGTTGCGCTACGGCTATGACAGGCGGATCGCGAGCGGGGTGATCGCGGCAAGCGGGACGCTGGCGCAGATCATCCCGCCGAGCCTTGTGCTGATCGTTCTGGCGGACCAGTTGGGGCGGTCGGTCGGGGATATGTATACGGCGGCGATGATCCCCGGATTGGTGCTGACGGGGCTTTACTGCCTTTATGTCTTTGCCATGTCGATGCTGCGGCCCGAGTCGATGCCCGCGCTGCCGCTTGAGGCGCGGACGCTGGGGCATGGCGTCACCTCGCTTTTCGTGGCGCTGCTGGCTTCTGGGCTGATCGGTTACGGGGCGCATGTCTGGCTCTATCCGACGCAAGGGGCGAATGCGGATGTGCTGGGGGCCACGGTCGGGGTGGTGGTGATCTATGCCGTGGCGGTGGCGGACAAGGGGTTACGGCTGGGGCTGATGTCACGGTTGGCGCAACAGGTCATCATCGTGCTGATCCCGCCGCTGGCGCTGGTCTTCCTTGTGCTCGGGACCATCTTCCTTGGCATCGCCACGCCGACCGAAGGGGGGGCGATGGGGGCTGTGGGCGCGCTGGTGCTGGCGGCGGCGAAAGGACGGTTGAATTACGGGGTGGTGTCGCAGGCGCTGACGGCGACGACGCGGTTGTCGGCTTTCGTGATGTTCATCCTTTTGGGCGCGCGGGTGTTTTCGCTGACCTTCTATGGTGTGAACGGACATGTCTGGGTGGAGCATCTGTTGACGAGCCTGCCGGGGGGCGAGACGGGGTTTCTGGTCGCGGTGTCGGTGCTGATCTTCCTGCTGGCGTTCTTCCTCGACTTCTTCGAACTGGCCTTCATCATCGTGCCGCTTCTGGTGCCGGCGGCGAATGCGTTGGGGATCGATCTGGTGTGGCTGGGGATCATTCTGGGCGTGAACATGCAGACGAGTTTCATGCATCCGCCCTTTGGCTTTGCGCTGTTCTACCTGCGGTCTGTGGCCCCCAAGGCGCCCTATATCGACAAGGTGACGGGGGTGCGGACGGATGGGGTGGCGACCGGGCAGATTTACTGGGGGGCGGTGCCGTTTGTTGCCATTCAGGTGGTGATGGTGGGGCTGGTGATCGCGTTCCCGCAGATGGTGATGCATTACAAGGGCGCGGCGGTGGACCCTGCGGCGGTCGAGATGAAGTTGCCGGAGTTGAAGCCGCTGGGCGGGCTGGGTGGCGGGTTGGGGGCCAACACCGCTCTCGGGGGCGGATCGGCTGCGCCCAAGGTCGGGGCGCCGGTGATTGCGCCGTGAGTGGAGGGGTGCGCAGCGAGTGCGCACCCTACGGGGGTAAGGTTGGGTTGGACTCGAACCAACATCCGTTTCCGGCTTTCGCCGGCAAACCCCCCTTGCCAATCGGGGCACACAACCTTGAGATTAGCATAATGCAGGAATAGAGCATGCGCAATGTAGGGTGCGCACTTGCTGCGCACTTTTACCGATGACCGTAAGAAGGTTCATCGCGACGCTTGGGTTGGACCGTGGCCCAAAGCCACGGTCCGCGCGCAGCCCGCCCCCTCGGGCTGCGCGCCAAGGCGCACATCCCGGCGGGCCGCACGCGAACCTAACGGCGGCGCATCGAAACGTTCCACTGGAGCCTTTCGACGCGCCTATCGCTTGGACTACAGCTTCGCTGCGTTCTGCTGGAGCATCATGAAGGTGTCGTAGTTGTATTCCGCCACCTGCGACCACGTGTAATGCTCGGACCGGAAGGCCTTGATCGAGCCCCAGATCTTGGCGAAGGCGGGGTTGGAGGCTTCCATCTCGGCGTAGACCTCGTTGGCGGCGTTGAAGCAGGCTTCGAGGATTTCGGGCGAGAAGGGGCGGAGTTGCGCGCCCTGACCGACAAGCGTCTTGATCGCGGTTGGGTTCTTGAAGTCATACATTTGCAGCATGTTCGCATCGGTCGCCTGACAGGCGGTGCGCAGGAGCGACTGGTAGGCGGGGGGCAGGGCTTCGTATTTCGCCTTGTTGAACATGAAGTGGACGGTCGGCCCGCCCTCCCACCAGCCGGGGTAGTAGTAGTAGGGGGCGACCTTGACGAAACCGAGCTTCTCGTCGTCATAGGGGCCGACCCATTCGGCGGCGTCGATGGTGCCCTTTTCCAGCGCGGGGTAGATGTCGCCGCCCGCGATTTGCTGCGGGACCACGCCGAGCTTTTCCAGCACCTTGCCCGCGAAACCGCCGACACGCATTTTCAGGCCGGAGAGGTCGGCGACGGTGTTGATTTCCTTGCGATACCAGCCGCCCATCTGGACGCCGGTGTTGCCGCCGGGGAAGGCGACGATGGACTGGGTGGCAAGGAATTCGTTGTAAAGGTCGATCCCGCCGCCGTGGTAGTGCCATGCGTTGATGCCACGGGCGGAAAGCGAGAAGGGCACGGCTGCGGCGAGCGCCCAGGTCGGGTCTTTGCCCCAGTAGTAATAGCCGACGGTGTGGCAGGCTTCGATATTGCCTGCCGTCACCTCATCCGCGGCTTGCAGACCGGGGACGAGTTCGCCCGCGGCGAAGACCTGTATCTGGAAGTTGCCATCGGTGGCTTCGGACAGGCGCTTCGACAGCACCTCGGCCCCGCCGAAGATGGTGTCGAGCGATTTCGGGAAAGACGAGGTGAGACGCCACGTCACCTTGGGCGCGGCTTGGGCCAAAGCGGGGGCGGCAAGGGTAACCGCACCTGCACCGCCAAGGGCGGCTTTGGTGATGAACGAACGACGATCCAAAACACTTCTCCCGACTGTTTGTGGTCGGATGAGGTTTCTGCAACCCTGCGGTGAAAGCAAGGCTTTGCTGCAGGATCAAGCGGGGAAGCGTCATGACGTTACGTCAGCCGCCACGGCGGACAATGGCTTCGACGTCGATCACCTCGGGCTCGGGCGGTTCAGGGTCCGGCGCGGGCTTGGGCGGCGAGACGACGAGGGGGAGGGATTCGGCCCCCGTGGCGCTTGGCCCCGTCTTTTCGGGCGGTTCGCGCCATGAGAGCGTGTCGAAGCCGCCGCAGTTGTCGCAGATCGGGTCCCAGCTTGCGTGGACGGCCTGACATTTGTCGCAGCACCATTGCGGACCGCGGGGGGCGGTCATCGCCTTTGCCATCCAGCCGCGCACGACCGCTTCGTCGCTTCCCTCACCCCGTTCGATGGCGGCCATGATGGCAAGCGCACGGCGGGTCGGGTGGGTTTCGACGATGCTGCCAAGGGCGCGGCGGGCTTCGGGGAAATCCTCGGCCGCGATGTTGAGTTCGGCCATGAGGAGGCGCGTTTCCTCATGCTCGGGGTGGTTCGCGGTCAGGGTCTTGAACCGCTTGAGGCGGGCTTGGGCGGATTCTTCGGGTTCGATCTCGGCGAAGGCGGCGGCAAGGTCGGGGTGGGGCTTGGCATCCCAGGCCTTTTTCAGAACGCGGGTGGCGGTCTTTTTGTCGCCCTTTTCGATCAGGGCGCGGGCGGCCATTGCGGCGGCGGGGATCAGGTCGGGGGATTGCTTGTTCGCCTCGATCGCGGCTTCACGGGCTTCGACGCTTGCGCCTTCGTCAAGCACGCCTTGGGCCTGCTGGAGGGCGAGCACGGCATCGCGGCGGCGGTAAACGTCTTTCGGCAGCGCCCCCGCTTTCAGCTTGGCGCCAAGGGTGGCACGGGCGCCCTTCCAGTCGCGGCTTTCGGCTTGGAGTTTCAGCAGGATGTCGTGGGTTTCAAGGTGCTTGGGCTTCAGCTCATAGGCCTTTTGCGCAAGTTTCAGGGCGGTTTCGGTATCGCCCTCGGCCAGTTTCTGGTTGAGCAGGCCACGGATGGCGACGAAGCGCGTGGTGTCGGAGGCGAGAAGTTCCTTATACGCCTCGGTCGCGCGGCGGGTGTCGCCTGCGGCTTCGGCGGCCTGGGCCACGAGCAGGGTCGTGAGGTGCGGTTCGGCCAGATACTTCTCGGCCTTGATGGCGCGGTTGAGGGCAAGGCGGCCTTCGCCTGCGGCCAGCGCCAGCATGCCTTCGGTCAGGGCCTGAAACCCCTTGCGTTCGCGGTTGCGGTCGAAATAGCGGCTGATCGCGGTTTCGTCGCCGTTGAGGAAGCGGAGTATGGCGATGAGCAGGCCCGCGAGTTTCATCACCAGCCAGAGGGCGGCGAACATCGCGGCGAGGAGGATCAGCGCCTGCAAGGGGCCGAGGGTGAATTCATAGCCCGCCGCTTCGATATGGAGGCCGCCGCCCGTGTCGAGCAGCACGCCCGCGCCGAGGGTGAGGGCGGAGACGAGGAGGAGAAACAGAAGAACCTTGGCGAGTGACCAGAGCATCATGCGCCTTTCTTCAATGCCGCGAGCGCGGTTTCGGCGTCGAGCCGGACCTGCGCCTGTGCGGACCAGTCGGCGAGCGCGGGTTTGGCGGCTTCGGGCAGGGCGGTGATTTCGCCCAGCGCGGTGGCCACGTCACCTGCGGACAATGCCGCTTCGGCACGCGAGAGGATGGCATCGGGGTCGCTGCCTTCGCGCGGGGTGACGGACCGCAGGCCGGTTTGCGAGCGCAGGAAGGAGGTCACGCGGTCCGTCCAGCTTTCGCCCATGTTGGCGCGGAGGGCTGCTTCGAGCGCGGCGCGTGCGGCGGGCGGGAAGGTTTCGCGCAGGGTGGCGATGGACGGGATGCCCGTGGCGGCGTGGTCGGCCAAGGCGGGCGGCAGGTCGGGCAGGTCGGAGAGGGTGGCGGCGAAGGGCGCGCCGGAGTCGAGCGCGGCAGCGACGCGGTCGAGTGCTGCATCGCGGCGGGTGGATTGCGCCGCGGCTTCGGCTTGGGCTGCGAGGGCGTTGGCCTTTTCCTCGGCCGCTTTCAGGCGGGCTTCGGCGGATTCGACGGCGGCGGTGATGTCGGCGGGGACGGCGGTGCCGTCCTGCACCTTGGCAAGCTGGTCCTGAAGGGCTGTCACCTTGGCCGCAAGGTCGGGATCGGCGGCACCTGCGGGGCGGGATTCGACGGCGGCGATGCGGTCGGTGAGTTGGGACAGGGTGGCTTCGAGGGCGGCGATACGGTCGGCAAGGCCCGCGTCGGGTTTCGGCAGGGCGGCGATCTGGTCCTTTAGCGCCTGAAGTTCGGCGCTGTTGTCGGCGGGGGTGGCAAGGGGCAGGAGGTTCGGCTGGAACCGGGCCAGCGCGAAGCCGCCGCCTGCGGCAATGGCCCCGCCGAGGACGAGGGCGAGGAAGGTCGCTGGGGCAGTGCTGCGGGCCTTTGGCGGGGGAAGCGGGGCGAGGGGTTCGGCAGGAGCCTCGGCCAATGGCTGCGGCGCGGGATCGGTCGCTTCGATTGCTGCCAGAAGTTCGGCGTCGGTTTCGGGTTTGTCTGCTGTGCCGCGTGCCATTGCCGATCCTTTCGTTGCCCCTTGTGACGGGGCCGTTGGGTCCACCCTAAACCCCCGTGGGCATTGGGTTCAAGCGGCGGGGCTGTTCACGAAGGTTGACACGGCGGTTAGCAGCGCGGCGGCGTTCGGTGCGCTGGCGGTCATACTGCGGGCGGGTCGGAGGGGGGCTGCCGCCTCGGCCACGGCAGGAGAGAGGGCGGCGAGCCAGAGCGGGGCGCGGAAGGGGCCAAGGGCGACGAGGAGTTCTGCGGTGCGCGGCGAGAAGAGGGGGAGGAGGACGGGGGTTTGACCGTCCAGCAGGGACTTGGCTTCGGGCGTGAGCGGTTGGGGGCGTTGATCGTAGGTGATCGCCTGATCGGTCGGGATGCCTGCGGCGGTGAGTGTGGCGGCGATGTCGCCGCGCGTGTCCGCGCCGCGCAGGTGGAGGAGGGGGCCGACTTCGGCGCTGGAGCGGATGAGGGCGATGAGCGCCGCCGCGTCCCCTTGGGCCGATTGCGCGGCGAAGCCTGCGGCGGTGGCGGCCGCTGCGGTGCGGTCGCCCACGCAATAGGCGCGGGAGGGGAGGTTCGGAACGCGGGCCAAGGTGACGGCGGTTTCGGAGGTGAAGATGAGCGCGGTGTAGGGGCGCGGTGGGATGTCCGGCGTCAGGAAGGCGGGGGCGATGAGGGGGGATGTGGTGATGGCGATGCGGTCGCCGAAACGGGCGGCGAGGTCGGCGGCGAAGCGGACGCCCTGCGCCTGCGGGCGGGTGAGAAGCACGGGAAGGGCGCGGGATTGCGGGGTCATGCTTGCGGTGTTACCCCGATGGAAACCCTGCGGGCAATGGATATGGCATCTCTGACCTTTCTTGGCATCGAATCGAGCTGCGACGATTCCGCGGCGGCGGTGGTGCGTCTGGTGGACGGGGGGGCCGAAATCCTGTCTTCAGTCGTCGAAGGGCAGGTGGCGCTGCATGCGGATTTCGGCGGGGTGGTGCCGGAAATTGCGGCGCGGGCCCATGCCGAGCGGCTGGATGGTTGCGTGGAGCGGGCCTTGGCCGAGGCGGGTCTGGCGCTGGCCGAGGTGGACGGGATCGCGGTGACAAGCGGGCCGGGGCTGATCGGTGGGGTGCTGTCGGGCGTGATGCTGGCCAAGGGGCTGGCGGCGGGGGCGCAGAAACCGCTCGTGGGGGTGAACCATCTGGCGGGGCATGCACTGACGCCACGGCTGACGGACGGGTTGGGCTTTCCCTACCTCATGCTGCTGGTGTCGGGGGGGCATTGCCAGTTCCTGATCGCGCATGGGGTGGACCGGTTCGAGCGGTTGGGCGGCACCATCGACGACGCGCCCGGCGAGGCGTTCGACAAGACGGCAAAGCTGCTGGGGCTGGCGCAACCGGGGGGGCCGGTGGTGGAGCGCGAGGCGGCTTCGGGCGATGCGGGGCGGTTCCGCTTTCCGAGGCCGCTTCTGGACCGCGAGGGCTGCGATATGAGCTTTTCGGGATTGAAGACCGCGCTGCTCCGGGCGCGGGATGCGTTGGTGGCCGAAAAGGGTGGCATCACGGTTCAGGACCGCCGCGACCTGTGCGCGGGGTTTCAGGCGGCGGTGGCGGCTGTGCTGGCGGAAAAGACGCGGCGGGCTTTGGCGGTTTATCTCGATCATTCTCCGGCGGAACCCGCTTTGGCTGTGGCGGGTGGTGTGGCGGCGAACGGGGCCATTCGGGCAGGGTTAGAGACTGTTTGCGCGGCGGCGGGGGTGCGGTTTCTGGCTCCGCCCTTGCGGCTGTGCACGGATAACGCGGCGATGATCGCCTGGGCGGGGATCGAACGCTATCGGGCGGGGATCGGCGACGAGGGTGATCTGGTGGCGCGGCCGCGTTGGCCGCTGGATGCCTCTGCCGCGCCGATGATCGGGTCGGGGAAAAAGGGGGCCAAGGCGTGATCGGGGTTGTCGGAGCGGGGGCTTTCGGCACGGCCTTGGCGGTGGCGCTGGCGCGGGACGGGCGCGAGGTCCGGCTTTGGGCGCGGGATGTTTCGACGCTGATGGCGCGGCGGGAGTCGGCGCGGCTCGTGGGGGTGAAGCTGCCGGAAAACGTCTCTATCACGGCTGAAATCGCGGATTTGTGCGGGGCCGGGGCGGTGCTTTTGTCGCTGCCGATGCAGGCCTTGGGCGGGTTTCTGGCGCATGCGGGATTGCAGGCGGAAACGCTGGTGGCCTGTTGCAAAGGGGTGGACCTGCGGACATTGACCGGACCGGCAGCGGTGATTTCGGCGGCCTGTCCCGATGCAACCGTGGCGCTGCTGACGGGGCCGAGCTTTGCCGCCGACATTGCGCGGGGGTTGCCTACGGCGCTGACGCTGGCCTGCGCGGACGAGGCGGCAGGGGAGCGGTTGCAGCATTTGCTGGCGACCCAAGTCCTGCGGCTTTACCGGACGGGGGATGTCACGGGGGCCGAGCTTGGCGGGGCGTTGAAGAACGTGGTCGCCATCGCGGCGGGGGTCGTGATCGGCGCGGGGCTTGGGGATTCGGCGCGGGCGGCGCTGATGACGCGGGGCTATGCCGAAATGGTGCGGCTGGCGCTGGCCTTGGGCGCGCGGGCCGAGACGCTGGCGGGGTTGTCGGGGTTCGGCGATCTGGTGCTGACCTGCACGTCGGAGCAATCGCGCAACTTCCGCTTTGGCCGTGCGCTGGGGGCGGGGGCGGGGTTCGACCCCATGGTGACGGTCGAGGGGGCGGCCACGGCGCGGGCGGTGGCGCGGTTGGCGGCAGAGCGGGGCATGGACCTGCCCGTTACCGCGATGGTGGCGGCGCTGGTGGATGGCGGGATTGACCTTTCCTCGGCGATCCAGTCCCTTTTGAGCCGACCTTTGAAAGCGGAGTGAGACAATGCGCGTGGCGCTGATCTGTATCGACAAGCCCGGCCATCTGCATGTGCGGCAGGAAAACCGCGCGGCGCATCTGGCCTATATCGAGGCGACGGGCGTGGTGGAAATGGCGGGGCCGTTTCTGGAAGGCGACGCCATGTGCGGGTCGCTGGTGGTGCTGGAGGTCGAAAGCCTTGATGCCGCCAAGGAATGGGCGGCGGGTGATCCTTATGCCAAGGCGGGGTTGTTCGCTTCGGTGGACATCCGCGCTTGGAAAAAGGTCATCGGGTGATGGCCTTTTGGCTGCTGAAATCCGAGCCTGACGTTTTCGGCTGGCCGCATCTGCTGGCCAAGGGCGATGCGGGCGAGGAATGGAGCGGCGTGCGCAATTATCAGGCGCGCAACAACATGCGGGCGATGCAGGTGGGGGAGCTGGCGTTCTTTTACCATTCGAACATCGGCAAAGAGATCGTGGGGGTGATGGAGGTGATCCGCACCTCGGCCCCCGACAGCACGACGGACGATCCGCGCTGGGATTGCGTGATGGTGCGGGCAAAGCAGGCGTTCAAGCGGGGCGTGGGGCTTGAGGAGATCAAGCACACGCCCGGTTTGGGGGAGATGGTTCTGGTGAAGAACTCGCGCCTTTCGGTGCAGCCGGTCACGGCGGCGGAATGGGCGATCCTGTGCCGGATGGGCGGGCTGGACTGACCCTGCCGCCTGTGATTCCCTGTGGGCATAAGAAACCAACGGGAAGGGACGAGTTATGGGTTTTCTGAGCGTGATCGTGGCGACCATCGCGGCTTATGCGGCGGGGGCGGCCTATTACATGGCGTTGTCGAAGCCGTGGCTGGCGGCGACGGGCCTGCCGCTGGGGCCGGACGGGCGGCCGGTGGGCGGCGACAACGGGGTGAAGCCGTTCATCATCGGGTTCCTTTGCACGCTGCTGGTGGCGGGGATGCTGCGGCATGTGTTCACCATGTCGGGGCTGGATACGCCGGTCGAGGGGCTGATGGGCGGGTTCGGCGCGGGGGCGTTCCTGATCACGCCGTGGCTGGTGCTGTGCTACGGCTATTCGATGCGGTCGACGATGTTGAAGGTGATCGACGGAGCCTATGCGATCATCGGCTGCACGATCATCGGGGTCGTTCTGACGCTGTTCTGAATAAAATGGAGGGCTCCGCACCCCTACGGAACCCTCCACCACCCCACGCGCTCCCCGTAGCACCACGCGTGAACTGAAATTCGGGTTCCGGGCTTACTGCCCTGTTGAAAAGGTGCCGCAAACCGGACGATTCCGCAAAGCGGAACTGTCCGGCATTTTCAGCGAATTTTAGCGATAGGCAGCTTCTTTGCCGAAGTGCTTGACCAGCATGTAATAGACCACGGCGCGATACTTGTTCCGCTCGGATTTGCCATAGGTGTCGATCACGGCAGAGATCGCCTCGTCCAGCTTCGGGCCGCCGGACAGGCCGAGCTTCTTCATCAGGAAGTTCTTTTTGAGCGTCTCAAGCTCGGCCGGATCGGAGGCGGCGACGGTTTCGCTGTCGGCGCTGTAGATGGCGGGGCCGCAGCCAATGGTGACTTTTTCCAGAAGCGCCATGTCAGGGTTGATCTTGCACTTCGATTTCAGGTCTTCGGCGTATTTTGCGATCAGTTCGGCGCGCTTGCTCATGACTGTCTCCCCTTTTAAACGCGGCTTTCTCCGCAACCGCGGATGGTAAACGCATCGGGGCATAAGCCAAGCAAAAAGGCCCGAAGCAAGCTTCGGGCCTTTGGGTGCCGGGTGCGCGGATCAGTAGCGGTAGTGTTCCGATTTGAACGGGCCTTCGGGTTTCACGCCGATATAGGCTGCCTGATCGGGGCGAAGTTCGGTCAGCTTCACGCCGATCTTCTTCAGATGCAGGCGGGCGACCTTTTCATCCAGATGCTTGGGCAGGATGTAGACGCCGGGGGCGTAGTCCTGACCCTTGGTCCAAAGCTCGATCTGGGCCAGCACCTGATTGGTGAAGGAGGCCGACATCACGAAGGACGGGTGGCCCGTGGCGTTGCCGAGGTTCAGGAGGCGGCCTTCGGAGAGAAGGATGATGCGGTTGCCTGAGGGCAGGTCGATCATGTCCACCTGTTCCTTGATGTTCGTCCACTTGTGGTTGCGCAGGGGGGCGACCTGGATTTCGTTGTCGAAGTGGCCGATGTTGCCGACAATCGCCATATCCTTCATCTCGCGGATATGTTCGATGCGGATGACGTCGCGGTTGCCGGTGGTGGTGATGAAGATGTCGGCGGTCTTCACTTCGTCTTCCAGAACTGTCACCTCGAAGCCGTCCATCGCGGCTTGCAGGGCGCAGATCGGGTCGACTTCGGTGACTTTCACGCGCGCGCCCGCGCCGCGCAGCGAGGCGGCGGAGCCTTTGCCCACATCGCCGTAGCCGCAGACCACGGCGACCTTGCCGGCCATCATGGTATCGGTGGCGCGGCGGATGCCGTCGACCAGCGATTCCTTGCAGCCGTATTTGTTGTCGAATTTGGATTTCGTGACCGAGTCGTTCACGTTGATCGTCGGGAAGGGCAGTTGCCCCGCCTTGTGCAGTTCATACAGGCGGTGGACGCCCGTGGTGGTTTCTTCGGACACGCCCTTGATCATGGCTTTGGTCTTGGTGAAGAAGCCGGGGGTTTCCTTCATGCGTTTGTGGATCTGCTTCTTGATCACCTCTTCCTCTTCGGAAGCGGGGACGGGGATGATCTCTTCGCCCGCTTCGGCGCGGGCGCCGAGGAGGACGTAGAGCGTGGCATCGCCACCATCGTCGAGGATCATGTTCGCGCCTTCGGGGAACATGAAGGATTTGTCGAGGTAATCCCAATGCTCGGTCAGGGTCTGGCCCTTGACGGCAAAGACGGGGATTCCGGCGGCGGCGATGGCGGCGGCGGCGTGGTCCTGCGTCGAGAAGATGTTGCAGGACGCCCAGCGCACGTCGGCACCAAGGAATTTCAGCGTTTCGATCAGCACGGCCGTCTGGATCGTCATGTGCAGCGAACCGACGATACGCGCACCCTTGAGCGGTTGCGACGCGCCGAATTCCTCGCGGCAGGCCATCAGGCCCGGCATTTCGGTTTCGGCGATGACCAGCTCTTTGCGGCCGAACTCGGCCAGTGCGATGTCCTTGACTATGTAATCGGTCGGCATGTGCCTACTCCTTGAACCCTTGAATTTGCAGGGGCAGATAGCATGACCTGTGCCACTCGACAATCCGACGTGGGCTTCTATAGGGTTTTCCGGCGGGATGGGGGCGGGGATGAGACAGCCGAGGGCGTGGCAGAGGATGCTGTCGGGGCGCAGGCTGGACCTGCTGGACCCGACCCCGGTCGATATCGAGGTGGAGGATATCGCGCACGGGCTGGCTTTCGTCGCGCGGTGGAACGGGCAGACGCGGGGGGATTGGCCCTATTCGGTGGCGGAACATTCGCTGCTGGTCGAGGCGATCTTTGCGCGGGCCAATCCGGGGATCGGGGCGCGCTGGCAACTGGCGGCACTGCTGCATGACGCGCCGGAATATGTGATCGGCGATATGATCAGCCCCGTGAAATCGGCGGTCGGTCCGGCCTATGGCGTGCTGGACGAGCGGTTGACGGCGGCGGTGCATCTGCGCTTCGGCCTGCCGATGGTGCTGCCCGTGCCGATCAAAAAGGCGATCAAGGCGGCGGACAAGATTTCGGCCTGGCTGGAAGCGGTGCAGATTGCGGGCTTTGCCGTGGCCGAGGCGGACCAGTTGTTCGGCAAGCCGGATGCGCTGGTGGTGCGCGGGCTGGAAATCAGGCTAAGACCGCCCGCCGAGGTGCGGGCGGAATTCGTTTCAAGACACGCGGAATTGATGGCGGCCTGCGCCGCTTAAATCGCCATGTCTTCGGGGCGCTTGCCCGATTTCAGCGCGGCATCGAACCAACGCGGCTTGCGGCCACGGCCCGACCACGTTTCCGAAGAATTCGCCGGATTGGCGTATTTTGCCGAAGCCGGAGCGCGCTTGCGCGGAACCGACGCGCCGGTCAATTCGGCAAGGGAAAAGCCCATTTCGCGGGCCTTTTCTTCCAGTTCGGCCAAGGCGTGTTTCTTTTTGCGGTCTTCGAAAGAGCCGATCGCCTTTGCGACTTGCGATTGGAGGTCCTTGAGTTCTTTCAAAGACATTTCGTTCAGATTTATGTTCGACATGATCCACTTCCCCAGATGACCAATGGGGCGGTTTTAGGCGCGGATTCAATTTATGGCAATAAAAGATATTTAGCGCGGGCTGCGCTTCGCCAATATCCGCTGAAGCGTGCGGCGATGCATCGAAAGGCGGCGTGCCGTTTCCGAGACGTTGCGGTCGCACATTTCATAGACGCGCTGGATATGTTCCCACCGCACACGATCCGCCGACATGGGGTTTTCCGGCGGGGCGGGCAAAGCCTCGGTCCGTGAAAGGAGGGCGTTGGTCACATCATTGGCATCGGCGGGTTTCGAAAGGTAATCGGTCGCGCCGATCTTCACCGCAGCCACGGCGGTGGCGATTGCGCCGTAACCCGTCAGCACGACGATGCGGCAATCGGGGCGGCGTTCGCGCAGCGCCTCGACCACGTCGAGTCCGTTGCCATCTTCAAGGCGGAGGTCGACGACGGCATAGGCGGGCGGGCGGGCAAGGGCGATGGCGCGGCCTGCGGCGACGCTTTCTGCCGTTTCGGGGATGAAACCGCGCTTTTCCATCGCCTTGGCGAGCCGTTTCACGAAGGGTTCGTCATCGTCAACCAGAAGCAGGCTGCGGTCGGGCCCCAAATCGGCAAGCTGGTCGTCGGCCATCGGCTTTCCCCTTTGTTACGCGTGCAAAACCTAGGGCGTTATTACCCGATGGTCAATTTGATCACTTGGAAAGATAGCAGGCGGTGCGTTCGGCGATCTGGTCGGGGGTGTCGTCACGACGGAAAAAATCGGCGAAGCCCGTTTTCGGAAGAACCAGATATGTGAAGGTCGAATGATCCATGAGGTAGAACTCGGGATCGCTGCCATCCTGTTTCTTGAAATAGGTGCGATAGGCCTTTGATGCCTGCTGCACCTGTTCCGGCGTGCCGGTCAGGGCGATCATCCGGTCGTCGATATTTGCCGCGAAGTCCTTGAGAACATCGGGCGTATCGCGTTCGGGGTCTATCGAAATGAAGACGGGCTGAACCTCTATTCCCCGTTCGGCAAGAATATCGACCGCTTCGGAATTGCGGGCGGTATCGAGCGGGCAGACATCGGGGCAGAAGGTGTAGCCGAAATAGACGAGGCTCGGTTTGGTCAGAACTTCGGCGCTGGTGACGGTTTTGCCGTTCTGGTCGACGAGGGTGAAATCGCCGCCGATATCGCCACCGCCGACAGAACTGGTCCGGCAATCGGCGTAGGGGTCTTCGGAAGCGGCGAATTGGGTGTAGGCATATGTCCCGCCAAGGCCCGCAACCACGACCGCCGCCGCTGCCCCTGCCAAGTATTTGTCCATCGCCCCGCCCCCCGTGCTGCGCCCGCGCCGCATTGATCCGCCATGACCTGCGGCTTAACAATGCGAAACTTTGTCTTGCAAGGGCCAGACCCATGTCCAACCCCGCTTTCGGCCTTTTTTCGCAGACAACGCGGAGCGACTGGGTGCGGCTGCGCACGCTGATCCTGCTGCGCTGGCTGGCAATCGGCGGGCAATTGGCGGCGATCACCGTTGCGGATCAATTCTATGGCATCGTCCTGCCGCTGGGCCTTTGTTACATGGCGGTCGGCGCTTCGGTCATCGCCAACCTGATCTCGATCTTCGTCTATCCCGAGAACAAGCGGTTGAGCGAGCTTGAGGCGATGCTGACGCTGCTGTTCGATTTGTCGCAGCTTTCCTTTCTGCTTTATCTGACGGGCGGGCTGAACAATCCTTTTGCGCTGCTGATCCTTGCCCCCGTGACGATTTCGGCCTCGGCGCTGGAGTTGCGGACGACGCTGGTGCTGGGGGCGCTGGCGATCCTGTTCACGACGCTGATCACGCTGGTGAATGTGCCGCTGCGGCTGGGCGACGGGTTCGTGTTGCGGGTTCCGGTGGTGTTCGAGTTCGGCTTCTGGCTGGCGATCGTGATCGGGATCGTCTTTCTGGGGATGTATTCGCGGCGGGTTTCCATGGAAATCCGGTCGATGTCGGACGCGCTGCTGGCCACGCAGATGGCGCTGGCGCGCGAGCAGAAGCTGACCGACCTTGGCGGGGTGGTGGCGGCAGCGGCGCATGAGTTGGGCACGCCGCTTGCCACGATCAAGCTGGTGAGTGCCGAGATGATGGAGGAATTGGCGGACAATCCGGCGCTGCTCGAGGACGCCAAGCTGATCCGCGATCAGGCGGACCGTTGCCGCGATATCCTGCGCGGGATGGGGCGCGCGGGGAAGGATGACCTGCATCTGCGGAGCGCGCCGCTTGAATCGGTGCTGCGCGAGGCGGCAGAGCCGCATGTCGGGCGGGGGAAAGACCTGCATTTCACGGTCTATCCGGGGCCGGGCGGATCGGAGCGGCAGCCGGTGATCCTGCGGCGGCCCGAGGTGATCCACGGGTTGCGCAACCTGATCCAGAATGCGGTGGATTTCGCGGCGGGCAACGTCTGGATCGACGGGGAATGGACCGAACGGCTGGTGACGGTGCGGATCGTCGATGATGGCGCGGGCTATCCGCCGCAGGTGATCGGGCGGATCGGCGACCCCTTCGTGCGGTCGCGGCGGTCGGCGCAGGATCTGGCAAAGCGGCCGGAATACGAGGGGATGGGGCTGGGGCTGTTCATCGCCAAGACGCTGCTGGAACGGACAGGGGCCGAGTTGTCCTTTGCCAATGCATCGGACCCTTTTCTTAGCCCCGACGAACGGCCCGAACGGTGCGGGGCGATTGTCGAGCTTGTCTGGCAGGCGGAAGATATCGTCGCGCCCGAGGGCGGCGCGGTCGGAAGCAACACGCCGATTGCAATTTAATCGTGCGGTTCCGTTTCATTTTTTGACCGGCGCGGCTTTAGGTTAATGAATCCTTTACAATTTCATCCTTTGGTTGCCGAGGGTGATCGTAACGGGGTGCGTCGATGGATTTATGGCTTTTCCTTCAGCTTGGCGCCGCAGGAGCGCTTGGCTTGGCGCTGGTCTTGTTGCTGGCAAATACGCGTCGTGGCGGGATCGGGAACGACCACGTCCTGCTCGATGCCCTTGCGGTGCCGGTTTGGTGTGTCGACGCTTCGGGCCTTGTCACGGCGCGCAACAAGGGCTGTGCGGGCATGGGCGCGACCCTGCCGCCCGAGACGGGGCGCGTGGAGCTGGCAGGGCGTGTGTACGAGGTGATGGCGCAGCATTCGGGCGGGGGCGGTCGGGTCTTTGCCGCCGTTCCGATGGATGCTGCGGTTCGGGCGGAAAGCGCATTGCGGGACTTTCGCAATACACTGAGCGATACCTTCGCCCAACTGGCGCTCGGGCTAGGGCTTTTCGATCAGGCGGGGCGGTTGCAGATGTTCAACCCCGCATTCGGCGACCTGACCGGCCTGCCCGTGGAATTCCTGCTGCGCAAGCCAAGCCTCGGCGCGCTGCTGGATGCGTTGCGGGATAGCGGAATGTTGCCCGAGCCGAAGGATTGGCGCGGCTGGCGGCAGATGATGACGGACCTGCCCGCCACGGCCACCCCGCACGAGGAGTTGTGGGGGTTGACGGGTGGCGTGACCTATCGCGCTACGCTGCGTCCGCAGGCGAAGGGGGCGTTTTCGCTTTTGCTCGAAGATGTCTCGACCGAGATGTCGCGGTCACAGCGGTATCGGGCGGACATGGAATTGGCGCAGGCGGTGATTGATACGCTTGACGAAGGGATCGCCGTCTTTGCGGGGACGGGGCAGCTTGTGATGAGCAACGCCGCCTATAGCGCGCTGTGGGGCCACGATCCGGGCGCGGTTCTGGGCGAAGGGAGCATCCGGCGCATCGCAGCCCATTGGCGCGAGGTTTCGGCGCCGAGTCCGCTGTGGTCGGAGATCGAAGAGTTCATCGCCTCTGCCGGCATGCGCGATGGCTGGCACGCGGAGGCGCGGCTGCGGGACGGCCGGTTGATCGCTTGCCACATCACGCCGATCTGGAACGGGGCGACGCTTGCGGCATTCCGGCCCATCTTGCCCGATGCGGCACTGGCCGAGGGGATCGCGGCGGTGCCCTATCGGGAAATCCGCATGGGCTGACGGCTTGCGAACGGGGCGGGGCGCGGTAAGACTGCGGCCATGATCCTGACACTTGCCCTGCCCGACGAAGACGCCACGACCCGCTTGGGCGAATGGCTGGCGGGCCACATGCAGGGCGGCGAGACGCTGCTGCTGGAAGGGCCGATCGGGGCGGGGAAATCGCATCTGGCGCGGGCCTTGATCCGCGCGCGTTTGGGGCGGTGGGAGGACGTGCCTTCGCCCACCTTCACGCTGGTGCAGGTGTATCAGGCGGATGTGGAAATCTGGCACGCGGACCTTTACCGGCTGACGCATCCCGACGAGGTAATGGAACTGGGGCTGGAAGATGCCTTTGGCCATGCGATCTGTCTGGTGGAATGGCCGGACAGGTTGGGATCGGCGGTGCCGGAGCGGGCTGTCCGCGTGGCTTTGCGGGCCGAGGGCGAGGGGCGCGTTGCCGTGCTGTCGGGCGATCTGCCGTGGATGGGCGCGCTGTCGCGGGAGTTCGCCTGATGGACCGGCGGGCGCTTTCGGACGCCTTTGTCGCACGGGCCGGATGGAGCGGGGCCAAGCGCGGGTTTCTGGCGGGGGATGCGTCGGACCGGAGTTATGGCCGGCTGGTGCGGGCGGAGGGGTCCGCCGTGCTGATGGACGCGCCGCCGGGGAAGGGCGACGATCCGGCGGTGTTTGCCGCGATGGCGGGGCATCTGGCGCGGCTGGGTTTGTCGCCGCCGCGCGTGTTGGCGGCGGATTACGCGCAGGGGTTCCTGCTCTTGGAGGATCTGGGCGACGGGTTGTTTGCGCGGATATTGGAGCGCGAGCCTGCGCGGGAGGCCGAGCTTTATGCGGCGGCGGTGGATGTGCTGGTGCATCTGCAACGCAGCCCGGCGCCTGCGGGATTGCCGGATTTGGGCGCCGCGGATTGGGCGCGGGCGGCGGAGTTTGCCTTTGCCTGGTATCGGCGGGCGGTGACGGGGGACGGGTCGGGCGATCTGTCGGTTCTGGCCGCCCTCATGCGCGAATACGCGGACGGGCCGCGCGTGCTGATCCTGCGGGATTACCATGCCGAAAACCTGCTTTGGCTGCCGGAACGGGCGGGGGTGGCGCGGGTCGGGTTGCTTGACTTTCAGCTCGGGCAGATGGGGCAGGCGGGGTATGACCTCGTCTCGCTTTTGCAGGATGCGCGGCGGGATGTTTCGGTAAAGACCGAAGCGGCCATGGTGGCGCGGTTCGTGGCGGCGACAGGGGCGCAGGGGTTCGATGCGGCCTATGCGGTGCTTGGCGCGCAACGGGCGCTGCGGATTTTGGGCATTTTCGCGCGGCTCTGTCTGGTGGCGGGCAAGGCGGGCTATGTCGATCTGATCCCGCGCGTCTGGGGGCAGTTGCTGCGCAATCTGGCGCATCCCGCGCTGGAACCGCTGCGGGCGGTCTGTGCGGGATTGCCCGAACCGACGGTGGAGAATTTGCAAAGGATACGGGCGCAATGCGGCACGATTTCCCCCTGATGCTCTTCGCGGCGGGGTTCGGCACGCGGATGGGCGCGCTGACCGCCGACCGCCCGAAACCGCTGATCGAAGTGGCGGGCAAGCCGCTGATAGACCACGCGCTGGCGCAGGCCGAAGGGGTCGGGCGGATCGTGGCGAATGTGCATTGGAAGCCGGATGCGCTGGTGAGGCACCTCGAGGCGCGGGGGGTGGCGGTGACGCGGGAGGACCCGATCCTTGAGACAGGGGGCGGGCTGCGGGCGGCGCTGCCCTTGCTGGGCGAGGGGCCGGTGATGACGCTGAACACAGATGCGGTCTGGACGGGGGAAAACCCGTTGGCGCAGTTGCGGGACGCGTGGGATGATGGACGGATGGACGGGTTGCTGCTGGTTCTGCCGGATGCGGCGGCGGGTAAGGGTGCGGGGGATTTCGTGATGGATGCCGAGGGACGGTTGGGCAGGGCAAAGGGCGCACGGGGGCAGGTTTACCTTGGCGCGCAGATTTTGCGGACCGAGGGGCTTTCGGCCATTACAGAGACGGTTTTCTCGTTGAACCTGCTCTGGGACCGGATGATCGCCGCGGGGCGGCTTTATGGCGTCGTGCATCGGGGCGGATGGTGTGACGTGGGGCATCCGGCGGGGATCGCCGAGGCCGAAGCGATGTTGGCGCGGGCATGAGCAAGGTCTTCGCGCTTCCCCCCGGAGTGGATTTCCCGCAGGCGCTGGTCGATGGCCTGCGCGTGCGGATGGCGGGGCAACCGCCCGAGGCGATGGCGGGAGTGACGCTTTACCTCAACACCCAGCGGATGCGGCGGCGGGTGACGGAGATTTTGACCGCCGGGGGTGCCGCCTATCTGCCACGGTTGCGGCTGGTGACGGACCTTGGGTCCGATGTGCTGATGGCAGGGATTCCGGCGGCGGTGTCGGGGCTGCGGCGGCGGCTCGAGGTCACGCAGCTTGTGGGGCGGTTGCTGGCGACCGCGCCGGAGCTTGCGCCACGGGCGGCGCTTTACGATCTGGCGGACAGTCTGGCCACGCTGGTGGACGAAATGCAGGGCGAGGGGGTTTCGCCGGATCGTGTCGCGGCGGTAGATGTGGAGCAGCATTCGGCGCATTGGGCGCGCACGAAGGAATTCCTGCGGATCGTCATGCCCTTCTTTCAGGGCGGCGCGCCGGATGCACAGGCGCGGCAGCGGATGGTGGTGGAACGGCTGGTGGAGCGGTGGGGGGCGAACCCTCCCGCAGGGCCGGTGATCGTGGCGGGGTCTACGGGGTCGCGCGGGACCACGGCGCTTTTGATGCAGGCGGTGGCGGGGTTGCCAGAGGGGGCGCTGGTGCTGCCGGGGTTCGATTTCGACATGCCGGTCGGCCTGTGGGAGCGGATGGACGATGCGATGACCGCCGAGGATCATCCGCAGTTCCGCTTCAAGCGGCTGATGGATGCGCTGGGGATTGGTCCGTTGGATGTGGCGAAATGGGCAGAGGTCGATGCGCCGGATGCGGGGCGCAACAGACTGGTGTCGCTGTCGCTGCGACCGGCGCCGGTGACGGACCAATGGTTGACCGAAGGCGGCGATTTGCCGGACCTGATGGAAGCGACCGCGGGGATGACCCTGATCGAGGCGCAGACGCCGCGGGCCGAGGCCTTGGCGATTGCGCTGGTGCTGCGCGAGGCGGCGGAGAACGGGGTGAAGGCGGCGCTGATCACCCCCGACCGGATGCTGACGCGGCAGGTGACGGCGGCGATGGACCGCTGGGGGATCTTGCCGGACGATTCGGCGGGGCGACCGCTGGCGCTGACGCCGCCGGGGCGGTTCTTGCGGCATGTCGTGGGGCTGATGGGGCGCAAGCTGACGGGGGATGCGCTGCTGGCGCTGCTGAAGCATCCGCTTGCCCTGTCGGGCGATGGGCGGGGGTTGCATCTGCGCCTGACGCGGGAGCTGGAGCTTGGGTTGCGGAAGAAGGGACCCGCGTTTCCGGACGGGGGATTCCTGCGCGACTGGGCCAAGGCGCGGCCTGAAGACGGCGCTGCGGACTGGGGCGAGGTCATCGGCGGGGCGCTGGACCAGCTTGCCGCTGCCACGGGCGAGGCGGCCTTGGCCGACCATGTCGCGCTGCACCGCGAGGTGGCCGAACGGCTGGGCGGGGTGGAGTTGTGGGAGAAGGAAGCGGGGAAAGAGGCGCTTTCGCTGATCCATGAATTGCAGGCCGAAGCGGATGCGGGCGGCGTGCTCGAGGTTG
This sequence comes from Paracoccaceae bacterium, assembly GCA_027489375.1. Taxonomy (GTDB): domain Bacteria; phylum Pseudomonadota; class Alphaproteobacteria; order Rhodobacterales; family Rhodobacteraceae; genus Paragemmobacter. The sequence goes on from JAIXZW010000003.1 coordinate 82,357, forward strand.
CGGATTATCGGGCGCTTTTCGAGTCGATCCTGTCGCGGGGCGAGGTGCGGGAAAGCGTGACGCCGCATCCGCATGTGATGATCTGGGGCACGCTTGAGGCGCGGGTTGCGGGGGCGGAACTGGTCGTGCTTGGCGGGTTGAACGATGGCGTCTGGCCGAAGCTGCCCGAGCCGGACCCGTGGCTGAACCGCAAGATGCGCAAAGAGGCGGGGTTGCTGTTGCCGGAACGGCAGATCGGGCTTTCGGCGCATGACTACCAACAGGCGATTGCCGCCCCGCGCGTGGTGCTGACGCGGGCCACGCGGAATGCCGAGGCCGAGACGGTGCCATCACGGTGGCTGAACCGTCTGATGAACCTTATGGAAGGGTTGCCTGCGAAGAACGGCAAGGCGGCGCTGGCGGCGATGCGCGAGCGGGGGCGGGTTTGGGTCAAGCGGGCGGTCGTTCTGGAAGCGCCGCTGGGCGAGGTGACGCCCGCGCATCGCCCCTCGCCCCGTCCGCCGGTTGCGGCGCGGCCACGGCGGCTGGCGGTGACGCGGATTTCGACGCTGATCCGCGACCCCTATTCGATCTATGCACGCTACATCCTGCGGCTTTTCCCGCTGGACCCACTGCGACCCGAAGCGGATGCGGCGCTGCGCGGGCAGGTGTTGCACCTGATCCTTGAGGATTTCGCCAAGACGCGGGATGCGGGCGAGACGCGGGCCGAAGCGAAGGCGCGGCTGATGGCGATTGCCGGGGAGGTGCTGGAGCGGGAAACGCCCTGGCCTGCGGCGCGGGCGCTGTGGCTGGCACGGTTGGCGCGGGCTGCGGATTACTTCCTCGACTTCGACGCCCAGCGCGGCGGGGTTCCGGCGCAGTTGGAGGAGAAGGGGCGGGTGAAGCTGCCCACCTTGGACTTCACGCTTGAAGGGACGCCGGACCGGATCGACGTGTTGCAGGGCGGGCGGCTGCACATCATTGATTACAAGACGGGAACGCCGCCCAGTCAGGACGCGCAGAAGCATTTCGACAAGCAGCTTCTGCTTGCCGCCGCGATGGCGGAGCGGGACGGGTTCAAGGGGCTGGAAGGGGCGGAGGTGGCGCTGATCAGCTATCTTGGCCTTGGCACGAAACCGGCGGTGGTGGAGACCGAGATCACGCCGCAGGTGACGGGCGAGGTGTGGGAGGGGCTGAACCAATTGATCGCCCATTACTTTGACGAAGGCACGGGGTTCACCGCACGGCGGGCTGTGCAGAAAGAGCGGTTCGCGGGGGATTACGACCACCTGTCGCGCTATGGCGAGTGGGAGACGACCGACACGCCGGTCGCGGAGGATGTGGGCAAATGAGCGTTCCGGCTTTCGAGCGGCAGGTGGAAGCGTCGATGCCCGAAGCCTCGACCTGGCTTTCGGCGAATGCGGGGTCAGGCAAGACTCGGGTGCTGACGGACCGCGTGGCGCGGCTGCTGTTGCGCGGGGTGGAGCCGCAGCACATCCTGTGCCTGACCTATACCAAGGCGGCGGCGACCGAGATGCAGAACCGCCTGTTCAAGCGTCTGGGCGAATGGGCGATGCTGCCGGACGGGGAGTTGCGCAAGTCGCTGGCGGCGCTGGGCGAGGCGGGGCGGCTGGATGCCGCCTTGCTGGCCAATGCGCGGCGGCTGTTCGCGCGGGCGATCGAGACGCCGGGGGGATTGCGGATCCAGACGATCCACTCCTTTTGCGCCACGCTGCTGCGGCGCTTTCCGCTGGAGGCGGGGGTGTCACCGCAGTTCAAGGAATTGGACGACCGCACGGCGCGGATGATGCGGGACGAGATCGTCGAGGAATTGGCCGAGGCGGGGCATCCGTCGATTGCCGAGGTGGCGCGGGCCTGGACGGGCGAGGATTTCGGCGGTTTGGTCAGCCAGATCGTCGGCAACCGCGCGAAGTTTGCCGAAGCGCTGACCGAGGCCGAGGCGCGGCTGCTGTTCGGCGTGAAACAGGGCGAGACGTTCGAGACGTTGCTGGGGGACGTGTTCCTTGGCGACGAGGTGGTCTGGATACCTGCCGTGATCGCCGCGATGGCGAAGGGCACGGTCACGGACCAGAGAGGGGCGGAAAAGCTGGCGGGTGCGGATTTTGCCGTGCCGACTTTGGCTACGCTGGCGGCCTGCGAGGAACAGTTCCTGTTCAAGACGGGCGAGAAGGCGAATACCGCGAAGATCGACAGCTATCCGACCACGAACACGCGCAAGGCGTTGGGCGAGGTGATGGGCAAGCTCAACGACCTCATGCGCCGCGTCGAGGGGGCGCGGGCCACGCGGCTTGGGCTGATGGCGATGGCGCGGGCGCTGACCTTGCATCGGTTTGCGCAGGCGTTCCTGCCGCTTTACGAAGCACGCAAGGCGCGGGGCGGGTGGCTGGATTTCGACGATCTGATCACGCGGGCGCGGATGGTGCTGACCGATCCGGGGGTGGCGGCTTGGGTGCTGTTCCGGCTGGACGGGGGGATCGACCATATCCTTGTGGACGAGGCGCAGGATACCAGCCCCGAGCAGTGGCGCGTGATCGAAAGCCTTGCGGCGGAGTTCACGGCGGGGCGTTCCGCGCGGGATGTGGAGCGGACGCTTTTCGTCGTGGGGGACAAGAAGCAGTCGATCTATTCCTTTCAGGGCGCGGATGTGGCGGCCTTTGATTCCAAGCATGGCGCGTTCCGCGACCGCTTCGCGGCGGTCGAGCGGATGTTCCAGAGTTTGGAGCTGGAGTATTCCTTCCGCTCCTCGCCCGCCATTCTGCGGGTGGTGGACGAGACGCTGAAGGACCGCTTCCCCCATGCGCTGGGCGACAAGGTGCAGCACATCGCCTTTCGCGCGGCGATGCCCGGTCGGGTCGATCTTTGGCCGCTGGTGGAAAAGGCCAAGGACGACCGCGAGGATGACTGGAAGAACCCCGTCGACCTCATCACGGAAGAGCACCATTTCGCACGGCTGGCACGGCAGATTGCCGAGGAGATCGCGGCGCTGATCGACGCGGGCACCTGCATTGCCGAGGCGGACGGGACGGTGCGGGCGGTGCATGCGGGGGATGTCCTGATCCTCGTGCAGCGGCGGTCGGAGCTGTTTCAGGAGATCATCCGTGCCTGCAAGGCGAAGGGTTTGCCGATTGCGGGGGCGGACCGGCTGAAGCTGGGGGCGGAGCTGGCGGTGAAGGATATCACCGCGCTTCTGTCATTCCTGGCGACGCCGGAGGACGATCTTTCGCTGGCTGCGGTTCTGCGCTCGCCCCTGTGCGGGTGGAGCGAGGCGCGGCTTTATGCGCTGGCGCAGCCGCGCAAGGGGTATCTGTGGCAAGAGATGCGGCAGCGGGCCGAGGAATTCACCGACACGCACGAGATGCTGTCGGACCTGCGCGGGCAGGCGGATTTCCTGCGGCCCTTCGACCTGATCGAGCGGGTGCTGACGCGGCATGACGGGCGGCGGAAGCTGCTGGCGCGGCTGGGGGCCGAGGCCGAGGACGGAATCGACGAGTTACTGTCGCAGGCGCTGCAATACGAACAGACCGAGGTGCCGAGCCTGACGGGATTCCTGACATGGCTGTCGACCGACGAGGTCGAGGTGAAGCGGCAGATGGACAGCGAGGGGCAGCGCATCCGCGTGATGACGGTGCATGGCGCGAAGGGGTTGGAGGCGCCCATCGTGATCCTGCCCGACACCTGCGACCGCAGCCCGCGGGATCGGGACGAGGTGCTGGAGGTGGAGGGGCGGCCCGTCTGGAAAACCCCCGCCGAGAGCAGCCCCGCGGCGATTGCGGCGGCGCGGGCCGAGCGGAAGGCGCGAGAGCAGGCGGAAAACCTGCGGCTGCTTTACGTGGCGCTGACGCGGGCGAAAACTTGGCTGATCGTCTGCGGCGCGGGCGAGGCGGAAAACGACGGAGCGTGGTGGAAGCTGGTGTCGGAAGGGATGGAAAAGGCGGGTGCCGTTCCCTTTGCGGGCGGGCGGTTGCGGCATGCCTTTGGCGATTGGCCCGATCCCGTGGCGCGGGTCGTCGTGGCAGAGGTTGCCGTGACCCTGCCCGATTGGGCGGCGCGGCAGGCGAAGGTGCCGGAACGGGCGGCGCGGCTGTTGTCTCCCTCCGACCTTGGCGGGGCGAAGGCCATTGCGGGGGACGGGCTGGACGAGGAAACGGCCAAGGCGCGCGGCACGGCGCTGCATCTGTTGCTGGAGCATCTGCCGGGGGCCGATGACGCGGCGGGGCTGGCGACTGCGCTGGTGCCGGATGCCGCCTTGCGGGCGGAATTGCTGGCCGAGGCGCAGGGCGTGATCGCGGCGCATCCGGCGCTGTTCGGGCCTGCGCTGACCGAAGTGGCAGTGACGGCGGATTTGCCGCAGGGGCGGATGCTGGGGACCATCGACCGTCTGGTCATCGGCGAGGGGCGGGTTCTGGCGGTGGATTACAAATCCAATCGCGTGGTGCCCGAGCGGGTGGAAGATGTGCCCGAAGGGATTTTGCGGCAAATGGCGGCCTATGACGCGGCCTTGCGGCAAGTGCACCCCGACAAGGCGGTCGAGGTGGCGATCCTGTGGACGCGGACGGCGCGGCTGATGCCGGTTCCGCCCGAAATGCTGCGGGAGGCACTGGCGAGGGCTACCATCTCTTGACGTTCCATGCCCGCATCCTTAGGTTTCTTGGCCGTAAGCCGCATTTGGAGAGATGAGATGGGCAACGCTACCGTCGCCGTGACCGATGCCACCTTTGACGCCGAGGTCCGCAAGTCGGACATTCCGGTCGTGGTGGATTTCTGGGCTGAATGGTGCGGCCCCTGCCGGATGATCGGCCCGTCGCTGGAAGAGCTTGCCACGCAATATGCGGGCAAGGTCAAGATCGTGAAGGTGAACGTGGACGAGAACCCTGACAGCCCCGCGCAACTGGGCGTTCGCGGGATTCCGGCGCTGTTCCTGTTCAAGGACGGTCAGGTGGTTTCGAACAAGGTGGGTGCCGCGCCCAAGGCGGCGCTGGAAACCTGGATCCAGTCGGCGATCTGACCGCTGGCCGAGGATGGAATTACTGCGGGGCGGTCCTGAAGGGGCCGCCCTTTGGGTTTAAGGGGGCGAAGATGGCCGAAGACAAGTTTCCCGGCTGGCACGGGACCACGATCCTTGCGGTGCGGCGCGGGGGTGAGGTTGTGGTGGCGGGGGACGGGCAGGTCAGCCTTGGCCAGACCGTGATCAAGGGCACGGCGCGCAAGGTGCGGCGGCTGTCGCCCGGCGGGCGCGATGTGGTGGCGGGCTTTGCCGGATCGACAGCGGATGCCTTTACGCTGCTGGAGCGGCTGGAGAAGAAGCTGGAGGCGGCGCCGGGGCAGTTGGCGCGGGCTTGTGTCGACCTCGCCAAGGATTGGCGGATGGACAAGTATCTGCGCAACCTCGAAGCCATGCTGATCGTGACGGACGGGCGCGATCTTTACGTCATCACCGGCGCGGGCGACGTGCTGGAACCCGAGCATGACGTTGCGGCGATCGGGTCGGGCGGGAACTATGCGCTTGCCGCCGCGCGGGGTCTGATGTTGACCGACATGAAGGCAGAGGATGTGGCCCGCAAGGCAATGGCGATCGCGGCGGATATCTGCGTTTACACCAATGGCAATCTGACCGTGGAGACGATTTCGGCATGACCAACCTGACCCCGCGCGAGATCGTATCCGAGCTTGACCGTTTCATCATCGGGCAGCGCGATGCCAAGCGGGCCGTGGCCGTTGCGCTGCGGAACCGCTGGCGGCGCAAGCTGCTGGGCGATGATCTGCGGGACGAGGTTTACCCCAAGAACATCCTGATGATCGGGCCGACCGGCGTGGGCAAGACCGAGATCAGCCGTCGGTTGGCGAAGCTGGCGAAGGCACCCTTCCTCAAGGTCGAGGCGACGAAGTTTACCGAGGTGGGTTACGTGGGCCGCGATGTGGACAGCATCATCCGCGATCTGGTGGATGCGGCGATGGTCGATACGCGGGCGCGGATGCGCGACGATGTGAAGGCCCGCGCGCAGAAGGCGGCGGAAGAGCGGGTGATCGAGGCGCTGGCGGGCAAGGACGCACGCGAACAGACGCGCGAGATGTTCCGCCAGAAGCTGAAGCGGGGCGAGCTGGACCAGACCGTGATCGAGCTTGAGGTGCAGGATGCCGCACCCCCGATGGGCATGTTTCCCGGCGGGAACGGGATGGACATGCAGATGCAGGGCTTGCAGGACCTGTTCAAGGCCTTTGGCGGACGGTCCACCCGCAAGAAGATGACCGTGGCCGACAGCTACGATGTGCTGATCGGGCAAGAGGCGGACAAGCTGCTGGATGACGAGGCGGTGAAGGCCGCGGCGCTTGAGGCGGTGCAGGAAAACGGGATCGTTTTCCTCGACGAGATCGACAAGATCTGCGCGCGGGCCGATGCACGTGGCGCGGATGTGAGCCGCGAGGGGGTGCAGCGCGATCTTTTGCCGCTGATCGAAGGGACGACGGTTTCCACGAAATACGGGCCGGTGAAAACCGACCATATCCTGTTCATTGCCTCGGGCGCGTTCCATATCGCCAAGCCTTCGGACCTGTTGCCGGAATTGCAGGGGCGGTTGCCGATCCGCGTGGAGTTGGGGGCGCTGAGCGAAGAGGACTTTGTCCGCATCCTGACCGAGACGGAAAATGCACTGACGCGGCAGTATTCGGCGATGATGGCGACCGAGGATGTGACCGTCCGCTTCACCGAGGATGGCATCGCCGCCATCGCCTGCATCGCGGCCGAGGTGAACCGCAGCGTCGAGAATATCGGGGCGCGGCGGCTTTATACCGTGATCGAGCGGGTGTTCGAGGAGCTGTCTTTCAGCGCACCGGACAGATCGGGGGAAACCGTAACGGTCGATGCGGCGTTTGTGGAAGTGAACATCGGTGCGCTTGCGCGGTCGGCGGATATTTCGCGCTACGTGCTTTGATTTCAAAGGATTTTTGATGCGCGCCCTGCTTTTCGCCTGTCTTGTCACCCTTGCCGCCTGCACGCCGCGGGGGACGATGTATATCGTGCCGCCCGATGTGGCGCAGGGGGCGGTGCAATCGGTCTTTGTCGGAACGACGCGCGAGCTTGGCCCGAACGGGATTTACGGCAGCGGGCGGTCCGAGGTGATGCAATTCGCCCGCTATGACGTGGCGATCCCGCCGGACCGCGTGGCGGGCGAGATCAAATATCCCAAGCGCAAGAAGCTGGATGCACGGACCGATTTCCTGACCACGGCGCAGGTGCACTATCCCGCCGATCCGGCCTTTCGCGCCGATCTGGGCAAGGCGTTGCGGGCGAACGGGCGGGAAGCGGTGATCTTCGTCCACGGGTTCAACAACACCTTTACCGAAGGGCTTTACCGCATCGCGCAGCTTCACCACGACCTGAAATTGCCGGGTGTGGCGGTGCATTATTCATGGGCGTCGGCGGCGGAGCCTTTGGGCTACGTCTATGACCGTGACAGCATGCTTTTTGCCCGCAACGGCTTGGAGGACCTGATCCGCGAGGTGACGGCGGCGGGTGCGACGCGGGTGACGCTGGTGGCGCATTCGATGGGCGGGTTCCTGACGATGGAGACGCTGCGCGACATTGCCATCAGGGACGGGCGGGTCATGCCGCAGGTGACGGGGGTGGTGCTGTTCTCGCCCGACATCGACGTCGAGGTGTTCCGCATGCAGGCGCATGAAATCGGGCAGTTGCCGCAGCCTTTCCTGATCTTCGGATCGGGGCGCGACCGTGTGCTGCGGTTGTCGGGGTTGATCACGGGGCAGAAGGGGCGGCTCGGGTCGATGACGGATGTGACGCAATTGGCCGATCTGGAAGTGACCTATTACGATGTGGGCGCGTTCTCGACGGGTGGCGGGCATTTCGTGGCGGGGACTTCGCCTGCCCTGATCGCGCTGATGGGCAGTATCGCGCAGGTGGAAGAGGCCTTTGGCGGGGATCAGGCAGGGCGGACGGGTCTGTTGCCGGGGGTGGTGCTGACGGTGCGGAGCGCCACGCGGATCATCCTGCGGCCGGTGGGCGAGCTGACGCGGCAGCAGTTGAACCCCTAGCGCCGGCGCAGATAGACGTAATAGGCGCCGGAGCCGCCGTGTTTGAGGTGCGCTTCGGCCACTTGCAGCACGGCGGGGCCGAGGGGTGGCATGCGCAGCCATTGCGGAACCTGATGCCGGAGTGCGCCCATGCGCTGCGGGATGGGGCCGAAATCTTCGCGCCGCTTCCCCTTGCCCGTGATGACGAGGACGAGCCGGAGGCCATCGCCCTGCGCGTTCAGGATAAAGCGGATCAGTTCGGGGTGGGCTTCGGCCAGCGTCATGCCATGCAGGTCGATGCGCGCTTCGGGGGCGAGTTTGCCGCGAGTCATCTTGCCGAAGGCCTTGGCGTCCATTTGCAGCGGTGCCTGGGTCAGGCTTTCGGCGATGGACGGGGCAAGGGAATGGCCGGAGCGGGGCTTTGCCTTTTCGCCAAGGCGGAAGGGTTCGAACATCGGGGTGTGATGTTTCGGCGGCTCGGGCGGGGTGGTCACGGCGGCGGGGGTTTCGATGCGGCGCTGGAGGGATTGCGCGTGCATCGGCTTGGCCGTGCGGGCGACGGCGTGCCAAAGCTCTTCTTCCTCGGGGCGGAGAGTGCGGCGGCGGGCCATGATTACAGACCGTCGACCATCGCATAGGCGCGGTCGATGGGAAGAAGGACGACCATGCGGCCGCCATCCTTGACCGTTCCGGCAGCGTCGCCCGCGGCGGGGCCGGTGCCGTAGTAGATGTCGGCCCGCTGCGCGCCTTTGATCGCGCCGCCGGTATCCTGCGCGACCATGAGGCGGGTCATGGGATCGGTCCCGTCCTTTTCGATCCAGACGGGCGCGCCGAGGGGCGTGAAGGCCGGATCGACGGCAAGGCTGCGGAGGGGCGTGATGGAACGGGTCATCGCGCCGATTGGCCCGACTTCGGGGGCAAGGTCAAGCTTGCGGAAGAAGACGTAGGAGGGATTGATCGACAGAAGGTCGGACGCCCCCGCGCGGACGTAGCGGGCGATTTCCTGCGCGGAGACCTGATCGAGGCTGTGGGTGCCGCGGCGGACCATCTCTTGCCCGACGGAGCGGTATTCGAAACCGTTGCGGCCCGCATAGCCGAGGCGGAGCACATTGCCATCGGGCATCCTGATGCGGCCCGAACCCTGCACCTGAAGGAAGTAGACGTCGACCGGATCGTCAAGCCACGCGATTTCAAGGCCGCGACCGCGCAGCGCGCCGCCTTCGATTGTCGAGCGGCTGAGGAATTGTTCGCCGTCGCGCAGTTCGGGCGGGCGGGCGTAGAGCGGATAGGCGAAGCGCGGGGTGCGGGTGTAAGAGCCGTCGAATTCGGGTTCGTAATAGCCGGTGAACAGGGCAGGGGTATCGCCGATCACGACGGGGCGGAAGAAGAGTTCGAAGAATTGGCGGGCCGTCTGGTCGCTGGCCGAAGCATCGGGGGCGAGGTTGCACAAAGGGCGCCATTCGGCGCCCTCGATCAGATCGCAGGTTTGCAGGAAGGTTTGCAGCGCGGCGCGGTGGTCATCGGTCTGCCATCCCGCCAGATCGCCGAAGGCGAGGATTTCGGCCCGAACAGGCGCGCCGGTCATGGCGACCGCGAGAGCAATCGCTGCAAGCGCCGCACGCATCAGTCCCCTGTCGCCACAAGCTGCCAGTTCGGATCGCTTGACCCCATCTTGCGGGCAAAGGTCCAGACGTCGCGCTGGCGCTTTATTTCGGTCGGCTTGCCCTCGACGATGTCGCCCGCTGCGTTCTTTACCACGGTGGTGATTTCGCCGACGAAGCGGACGGCAATCTCGGCCTCGCGCGTGGCGGGGTCGAAGGTGGCCTCATGCAGGGCGAGTTCGCGCATGCCGACGAATTTCGAGTCGATGATCAGCCCCTGTTCACGCCGCGCTTCGATGGCTTCCGCGAAGCTGTGTTCCACATCGGCGCCGATGAAGGGACGGATGCTGTCGAGGTCGCCACGGTCGAAAGCCATGAGGATCATCTCGTAAGCACTGCGTGCGCCGGAAAGGAAGGTGTTGACCGAAAAGGACGGTTCGACACCCTTCATCGCGGCCAGCGCGACGGCGGAGGGGCTGCCTTCGGCCACGTGGTCGGTGATGTCGCGGTCGGGTCCGCCTTCGATCACCTCGAAGTCGCGGCGAGGGCGGGGGGCGGGGTCGAGCGGGACGGGGGGCTTTTCAAACCCCTCGCGCGAGCCGAGGACGGCGCGCAGCTTGATGATCAGGAAAACGGCGATCCCGGCCAGAACAAGTAGCTGGATCAGCGAGTTATTCATAAGAAACCTCGGACGTGCGATGCCCGTCATGGGCAGGGCGTGGGGGTTGGTAACTTCGGTATCGACATCTTATGTAGGGGGGAGGGCTGGCCATGTCTATGGCGCGGCCTGCTGAAATGGCCGTGAGGAGCCGTGGGGATGCCCATTTTCGTGCTGATATTGCTGTGGCCGCTGGTGGAGATTGCTCTTTTCGTCACATTGGGCGGTGCGCTGGGGCTGGGACTGACGCTTCTGGTCGTGCTGGGAACGGGTGCGCTTGGCATTGCGATCCTGCGCGGGCAGGGGCTGCGGTCGGCAGGACGCCTGCGCGAGCGGATGGCGGGCTTTCGTGACCCGCTGGCGGTGGCGGGGTCGGATGCTCTGCGCATGCTGGCGGCGCTGCTGCTGATCCTTCCGGGGTTTCTGACCGATGCGCTTGGCCTGTTGCTGCTGGTGCCGCTGGTGAGGGAGATCATCATCGCCGCATTGGCGCGGCGGTTCGGGGTGGCGTCGATGCAGTCCGATCAACCGGTCCGGCGCAGCGATGGCATCATCATTGATGGCGAATTCACCGAAATCGACCAGAGTTTGCCGAGGAAACCTTCGGGCTGGACGCAGCATTGAGGTGGGGCGGGCGGTCTGATAGGAACGCCGCAACGGTTTTGTCGACAGGGAGTGAAGCGATGGCCGAAGAAAACACGGGCGCCAACGGTGCCGCAGATCAAGCCGCCGCGCCGCAGCTTCGGATGCAGGTTCTGGCACAGTTCGTGCGCGATATGTCCTTTGAGAACATGGTTGCCCGCAAAGGCATTTCGGGCAGCGATGTGCAGCCCGACATTCAGGTGGGCGTGAGCCTCGATGCGCGCAAGCGGGCGGTGGAAAACCAGTATGACGTGATTTCGAAATACAAGGTCACGTCGAAGAACAAGACGAACGGGGAGTCGCTTTTCATCCTCGAAGTCGAATATGGCGGGATCTTCCATGTGGAAGGTGTGCCGGAAGACCAGTTGCACCCCTTTCTTCTGATCGAATGCCCGCGTTTGCTGTTCCCCTTTGTCCGCCGGATCATTTCGGACGTGACGCGGGATGGTGGCTTCCCGCCGCTGAACATCGACACGGTCGATTTCCTTGCACTGTACCGGCAGGAATTGCAGCGTCGCGTTCAGTCGCAAGCGGCGGCGAACTGAAGCGATAGAGCGCGGACGGAACGGGCGGGGCTTTCCCCGCCCTTTTTCATTGGCGTTTGAGCCAGAGCGCCGCATCGCCCAGCTTGCCCACAAAGGCGGCGTGGGCGGCGGCTTCCGCTTCGGTCAGGCGCGGGGGCAACGGTTCGGGGCGCGGGCGGGGGCGCCAGTCGCCGATGTTTTGCGCGGCGTTGCCGTTGTTAGACGTGGTGGAGACGGAGCCAAGCGCGAAGTCGGGTTGGCGGCCACCGACGAGTTCGAGATACACTTCGGCCAAAATCTCGGAGTCGAGCAACGCGCCGTGCTTTTCGCGGGCGGAGTTGTCGACGCCGAAGCGGCGGCAGAGCGCGTCGAGCGAGGCAGGTGCGCCCGGAAACTTGCTGCGGGCGATCATCAGCGTGTCGATGGCGCGGTCATTCGGGAGGGTGGGAAAGCCGGCCGAGCCGAGTTCGGCGTTGAGGAATTTCATGTCGAAAGCGGCGTTGTGGATCACCAGTTTCGCATCGCCGATGAAATCGAGGAAGGCTTGGCCGATTTCCCTGAATTCGGGTTTGTCGCGCAGGAATTCGTCGCCTAGCCCATGCACCTCGAACGCGGCGGTGGGCATTTCGCGCCTCGGGTTGATGTATTGGTGGTAGGTGCGGCCCGTGGGCAGGTGGTTGAACAGTTCCACCGCGCCGATTTCGACGATGCGGTGGCCTTCGGAAGGTTCGAAACCCGTGGTTTCGGTGTCGAGGACGATTTCACGCATGGGGAGCCGTTCGGATGAAGTCGATCAGGGCATGGACGAAAGCGCGGGTGCTGTCGAGCGAAAGGGTTTCGACGACATGCGTGGCGCGGCGTCGTTTTTCGGCGTCGGGCATCTGGCGGGCGTGGATCAGGTCGAATTGCGCGGGCGTCATGCCCGGGCGGGCGAGGACGCGGGCGCGTTGCAGGGCGGGGGGCGCGGTGACGAGGAGGGTGGCGTCAAACTCGCCCTCGGACCCTTTTTCGAAGAGGAGGGGGATGTCGAGGACGACGAGGTCGGCGGTGGTTTCGGCAAGGAAGGCGGCGCGGTCGGCAGCGACGAGGGGGTGGACGATCGCCTCGATCCGGCCGAGGGCGAGGGGGTCGGCGGCGATGAGGGATTTGAGCGCGGCGCGGTCGATGCCGCCTTGGGTCAATGCGGGCGGGTGCAGGGCGGCGAGGGGGGCAACGGCGGCCCCGCCCTGCGCATAAAGGCGGTGGACGGCGGCGTCTGCATCCCAGACGGTGATGCCCGTATCGCGGAAGAATTGGGCCGTGGTGGATTTGCCCATGCCGATCGACCCTGTCAGGCCAAGGCGGAAGGTCATGCGGTCAGCAACGCTTGGCGCGTCGCCTCGTCCACTTCGGGGCGGTGGCCGAACCAGCGTTCGAAACCGGGGGCGGCCTGATGCAAAAGCATGCCGAGACCGTCGACCACTTTGGCACCGCGGGCCTCGGCTTCGATCAGGAACTGGGTTTTGAGCGGGGTGTAGACGAGGTCCGTCACCAGCACGCCGGAGGAGAGCGTGTCGAGCGGGAGAACGAGGTCGGGCTTGCCGGTCATGCCGAGGGCCGTGGTGTTGACCACGGTGGCGGCGCCGTCGATCATTTCGGCGGCCTGGACCCATTCGTAGACATGCACCTTGGCCCCGAAGTCGCTGCGGAGCGCGTCGGCACGGGCGCGGGTGCGGTTGGCAAGACGGATTTCGGGAACGCCCACCTCGATCAGTGCCGCGATGACGGCGCGGCTGGCACCGCCCGCACCGAAGACGGCAGCGGGGCCGGAGGCGGGCTGCCAGTCGGGGGCGTTCTGGCGGAGGTTGGCGATGAAGCCGGAGCCGTCGGTATTGTCGGCCTGAATCTTGCCATCCTTGCGGAAAATCAAGGTGTTGGCAGCACCGATCAGCGCTGCGCGGTCGGTGATGACATCGGCGATGTTCAGGATCGCCTCTTTATGCGGGATGGTCACGTTGCAGCCGACGAAGCCCATCTTGGGCATCATCCGCAGCGCGGCGGCAAGGTCGGCTTGCGCGATGTCGAGCGGGACGTAATGCCCTTTGATCCCGTAGCGTTTCAGCCAATAGCCGTGCAGCGCCGGAGAGCGGCTGTGGGCGATGGGGGAGCCGATGACTCCGGCGAGGGGGATGCGGGGATGGTCGGTCATGCCGCGATGAAACCGCGTTGGGAGAGATAGTTCAAGAGCGGCAAGAGCGGCAGGCCGAGGACGGTGAAGTAATCGCCCTGAATGGTTGTGAAGAGGCGCGCGCCTTCTTCTTCCAGTTTATAGCTGCCGACGGCATGTCGGATGCTGTCCCAGTTCCGTGCGACGTAATCTGTCAGGTAGGCATCGGTGGCGTCGCGCATGGTGAGCCGCACCTCGGCCACGTGACGCCAGATCGGTTCGCCACGGTCGTAAAGGACGGCTGCGGAGAGGAGTTTGTGGGTCTGGCCGCGGAAGGATTGGAGCTGCGACAGGGCTTCGGCGGGAGTCGCGGGTTTGGACCAGACCGCGTGGCGGAAATCGAGCACCTGATCGCAGCCGAGGACGAGGGCTTCGGGGTTCTTTTCGGAAAGCTTGCGGGCCTTCATCTCGGCCAAGGTATCGGCGACGTCGCGGGGGTTGGCGGAGTCGGCTTCGAGGCTTGCGCGGATCGCCTCTTCGTCGATGCGGGCGGGCAGAGCCGTGACCGTGAGGCCCGCGTTGCGCAGGAGCGTGGCGCGGATTTCGGAGGCGGAGGCGAGGATGAGGGGGCGATCGGTCATGCGGGCCTTGGGGCGGGTCTGTGGATAGTCCGGTTTTGTTCTTGCTGTCCGCACGGGGGCGAAAGGCAAGGTCAGGGCGAGGAGGCGGTGCGGGGGCCGGTTTGTCAAGCCGGCCACGCGGTTTGTCCAGATGTGCATGGGGGTTCAGGCGGGCTGGGGAAAGCTGCGGCGGGGCCGGGCTGGGGATGGATGGATCGGGGATGGTTTCGGGGTGACGGTTTCGCGGCTTTCGTTCGGAAATGCTGGCTTTCAGGGGCATCGGCAAACTTGGACGAGTCGCCGGTGTTTGCGGTTTTCCACAGGGTTGTCCGTTGTGGATGAAAGGCGGGAGAGGATGGGTGATCCCGTTGTCCACAGGGCCTACATCCACTATCAAGAAAGAATCTTCTTTCTTTTAGAAGAAGAGATGAAAGAGGCGTGAGGCGCGAAATGGTATGCGATTTTCTGGCCGAATGGTATGCTTGGACCAAGGCGCTTCACGTGGTTTCGGTCATCGCCTGGATGGCGGGGCTGTTCTATCTGCCGCGGCTTTTCGTCTATCACGTGGAAGAGGTCGAAGCGGGCAGCAAGACCGATGCGATGTTCCAGACGATGGAACGGCGCTTGCTGCGGGCGATCATGAATCCGGCGATGATCGGGGTCTGGGTTTTTGGTCTGGCGCTGGTGTTCACGCCGGGGATCGTGAGCTGGGATCAGGTCTGGCCCTGGACCAAGGCGACGGCGGTGCTGGGGATGACGTGGTTCCACCATTGGCTGGGGTGGCGGCGCAAGGATTTCATGGCCGGTTCGAACCGCCTGACGGGCCGCGATTACCGGATGATGAACGAGGTGCCGACGCTTCTGATGATCGTCATCGTCTTTTCGGTGATCGTGAAGTTCTGAGCGCCGATGCGGGCGCAGATTGACTTTGCGCTGCCCTTTGCCTATGTGCGGCTTTGCAGGGCCGTCCGGCCCAAGGCATTTCCCGTTTCCAGCCTGACTGCCAGCCCCGTGGGGCGGCCATAGGACTTGCGCATGACCGAGACCATCGAACGTTTGAATCTTTCCGACCTCAAGGCCAAGACGCCTGCCGATCTTTTGGCGATGGCCGAGGAATGGGAGATCGAGAACGCGCCGTCCATGCGCAAGGGCGAGATGATGTTCCAGATCCTCAAGGAACATGCCGAAGAAGGGTTCGAGATCGGCGGCGACGGGGTTCTTGAGGTTTTGCAGGACGGGTTCGGGTTCCTGCGTTCGCCCGAGGCGAACTATCTGCCGGGTCCGGATGATATCTATGTCAGCCCCGAGATGATCCGGCAGTTCAGCCTGCGGACCGGCGACACCATCGAGGGGGTCATTCAGGCCCCGCGTGAGACGGAGCGGTATTTCAGCCTTGTGAAGGCGACGAAGATCAACTTCGACGATCCCGAAAAGGCGCGGCACAAGGTGCATTTCGACAACCTGACGCCGCTTTACCCCGACGAGCGGCTGAAGATGGAGATCGAGGATCCGACGATCAAGGATCGCTCGGCGCGGATCATCGACCTTGTCTGCCCCATCGGCAAAGGCCAGCGTGCTTTGATCGTGGCCCCGCCGCGGACGGGTAAGACGGTTCTGTTGCAGAACATCGCGCATTCGGTGGCGACCAATCATCCTGAATGCTACCTCATCGTGCTTCTGATCGACGAACGGCCCGAGGAAGTGACGGACATGCAACGATCGGTGCGGGGGGAGGTTGTTTCCTCGACCTTCGACGAACCGGCGACGCGGCACGTGGCGGTTGCGGAAATGGTGATCGAAAAGGCCAAGCGGCTGGTCGAGCACAAGCGGGACGTTGTCATCCTGCTCGATTCGATCACGCGTCTGGGTCGGGCGTTCAACACGGTGGTGCCGTCGTCGGGCAAGGTTCTGACCGGTGGTGTGGATGCGAACGCCTTGCAACGGCCCAAGCGGTTCTTCGGTGCGGCGCGTAACATCGAAGAGGGCGGGTCGCTGACCATCATCGCCACGGCGCTGATCGATACCGGCAGCCGGATGGACGAGGTGATCTTTGAAGAATTCAAGGGCACGGGGAACAGCGAGATCGTGCTGGACCGCAAGGTTGCGGACAAGCGCGTCTTCCCCGCCATCGACATCCTCAAATCCGGCACGCGGAAGGAAGATCTGCTCGTCGACAAGGTCGATCTGCAGAAGACCTATGTGCTTCGCCGTATCCTCAACCCGATGGGAACGACGGATGCGATCGAATTCCTGCTTGGCAAGCTGAAGCAGACCAAGACGAACGGCGAATTCTTCGATTCGATGAATAGCTAAGGCTTTTCAGAGGGTTAGACGAAGTGGACACGATCTACGCCTTGGCCAGCGCACGCGGCAAGGCCGGGGTGGCGGTATTCCGCATCTCGGGCCCGAAGGCATTTGCTGCGGCAGAGGCCTTGTGTGGCGGTTTGCCATCTCCTCGTCGTGCTTCGGTGCGACGGATCGGATGGGGTGGGCTGCTGCTGGACGAAGCGCTTGTGATCGTTTTTCCGGCGGGCGAAAGCTTTACCGGCGAACCTGTGGTCGAGTTTCAGACACATGGTTCGCTGGCCGTCGTGCAGGCGATCATGCGCGCTTTGGCAGAGCAACCCGGTTTGCGTCTGGCCGAGGCGGGCGAGTTTACGCGGCGGGCGCTTGAGAACGGCAGGCTTGACCTTGCACAGGTCGAAGGCCTTGCCGATCTGATCGATGCAGAGACCGAGGCGCAACGGCGGCAGGCTGTGCGCGTTCTGACGGGTGCAATCGGAAAGCGGGCTGAAGAGTGGCGGGTTCATCTGGTGCGGGCGGCCGCATTGGTTGAGGCGACCATTGATTTTGCCGACGAGGATGTTCCGGTCAACGTCCTGCCTGAAGTAAACGAGTTGATCATACGGGTTGAAACCGACTTGCGCCGCGAGGCGGCCGGAGCGGTCGCTGCCGAGCGGATCCGCGAAGGGTTCGAAGTTGCCATCGTTGGGGCGCCGAACGCGGGAAAGTCTACGCTTCTCAATGCGTTGGCCGGTCGGGACGCGGCCATCACATCGGAAGTTGCCGGGACGACCCGTGATGTCATCGAGGTGCGGATGGAGATTGCCGGGCTCGCCGTGACGTTGCTGGATACGGCGGGTCTGCGAGAAACCGAGGACCGTGTCGAAAAGATCGGGATCGAGCGGGCTTTGCTGCGGGCCAAGGCGGCAGACTTGCGGGTGTTTTTGCTTGGGGAAGGGTCAGTCGTCGGGCTTGAGCCGGACGAGGGGGATATCGTCGTCAAGGGAAAGGCTGACCTTGGCGGAACGGGTGTTTCCGGACTCACGGGGCAAGGTCTGGCCGAACTGATCGACGAGATCGGCAACCGATTGGCGGACAGGACGCAAGGCGCAGGCGTGATGACGCGCGAACGGCATCGTTTGGCGGTATTGCGGGCGATAGGGTCTTTGGAATCGGCCCGGTTTGAGATAGAGGCTGGTGCGGAACGTACGGAGTTTGCGGCGGAAGCCTTGCGGCGTGCGATTTTTTCTTTGGAATCGCTTGTCGGTCGTGTGGATGTCGAAAATCTGCTGGATGAAATTTTCTCCAGCTTCTGCATCGGGAAGTAGGGGTGTTTCACGTGAAACAGTTCGATGTAATCGTGATCGGCGGCGGGCATGCCGGTTCCGAGGCAGCAGCCGCTGCGGCGCGGATGGGTGCGCGGACTGCATTGGTCACGCTGAAGGCGGCAGGTATCGGTGTCATGTCGTGCAATCCGGCGATCGGCGGCTTGGGCAAGGGGCACCTTGTTCGCGAGATTGATGCGATGGATGGCATCATGGGTCTGGCCGCAGACCGTGCCGGAATCCAGTTCCGACTGTTGAACCGGCGGAAGGGGCCGGCCGTGCAGGGGCCGCGTACCCAGGCAGACCGGAAATTGTATCGTCTGGCGATTCAGAATTTGCTGGCCGGCTTGGAAGACCTGACCATCGTGGAAGGCGAGGTCGTCGATCTTGCGGAATCGGGCGGGCGTATTGCCGGCGTGCGGCTGGCGGACGGCTCACTGCTTTCGGCGAAGGCGGTCATTCTGACCGCCGGAACATTCCTTAACGGGTTAATTCATATCGGCGATGTCAATCGTCCGGGTGGCCGGATGGGTGACGCCCCGTCGCTACCCCTGGCGGCGCGATTGGCCGAGATGAATCTGGCGCGCGGTCGGTTGAAGACCGGCACGCCACCGCGGCTGGATGGAAAGACGATTGATTGGGACCGGTTGGAGAAGCAACCGGCCGATGAGGATCCGGTCGTCTTCTCTTTCCTGAATCGAGGCGCGCAGGTTAGGCAGATTGCCTGCGGCATAACCCATACGAATGAGCGGACGCATGACATCGTTCGCTCGAACCTTGCGCGGTCTGCAATGTATGGCGGCCATATCGAGGGGGTCGGGCCGCGGTATTGTCCGTCGATCGAGGACAAGGTTGTGCGCTTTGCGGATAAGACAGGTCATCAGGTCTTTCTGGAGCCGGAGGGGTTGGATGACGATACGGTCTATCCGAACGGTATCTCGACCTCGTTGCCCGAATCGGTGCAGGAGGACTATGTCCGGTCAATCGTGGGGCTCGAGGGCGTCAGGATCCTTCAACCCGGTTATGCCATCGAATATGATTTCTTTGACCCGCGCGGTTTGACCGCTTCTTTGGAGGTCAAGGCGGCGTCTGGCCTTTACTTTGCGGGGCAGATCAACGGGACGACGGGATATGAAGAGGCTGCCGCACAGGGGATGGTTGCCGGGCTGAACGCTGCGGCCGTCGTGCTGGGCCGTGATCCGGTGCGCTTCGGACGGTCTGAAAGCTACATCGGGGTGATGATCGACGATTTGATTACCCGCGGCGTGACCGAGCCGTATCGGATGTTCACTTCGCGGGCAGAATTCCGGCTTGCGCTTCGGGCGGATAACGCTGATCAGCGGTTAACCCCGAAAGCCATAGAGGCGGGCTGCGTATCAGACCTTCGTCGAGAAACCTTCAGCCGTAAGCTCGAAGCGATGGACGTGGCGCGCAACGCATTGGAATCGGTCAGATTTTCGGCCAAGGATCTTGAAAATACGGAGCTTCGGGTCAGCCGGGACGGTGCGCGGAGAACGGGGTTCGAATTGCTTGCCTTTGGTGACGGGGCGCTTGGCGTGGTCGAGAAACTGGTTCCCGATTTCGGCACGCTTGATCCGACGATCAAGACCCAGGTGGCGACGGATGCGCTTTATGCGCAGTACCTTCATCGCCAGCGCGGGGATGCCGAACTTTTGCAGCGGGAGGAGGGTGCCGTCATCCCGAGGGATTTTGACTACGATGCGATGTCCGGTTTGTCGAATGAATTGACGGCGAAGCTCAAGCGAATTCAGCCGGAGAACCTTGCACAAGCGGGCAGGATCGAGGGGATGACGCCCGCGGCGCTGACGTTGATCCTTGCCCATTTGCGCAAAGCCAAGCGGGTCAGAGCGACCGCATGATCGAACTCCTGCCCGACCTCGTTGTTTCACGTGAAACAGAGGGAAGTTTGCGCCAGTTGGAGGCGCTGCTTTCGAAGTGGAACCCCGCGATCAATCTGGTGTCCAAATCGACGATGCCCACGGCGTGGTCGCGCCATATCCTTGATTCGGCACAACTATTCGCGCTCGCTGGACCATTTCGCAAATGGGCGGACTTGGGCAGCGGCGGAGGATTCCCCGGTCTGGTTATCGCGATCCTTGGCCGTGAATTGCAGCCCGCCGCGCGCCTTACCCTGATTGAATCCGACCAGCGGAAGGCAACATTTCTGCGCCAGGCTGCGCGCGAGATCGGCGTCGACGTCATTGTTCGCTCCGAGCGCATCGAAAATGCAGAGCCTGCCGGCGCAGATGTCGTGTCGGCCCGCGCCCTTGCGCCGCTTGACGTGTTATGCGGGCTGGCGCTGCGGCATCTGGCCGAGGGCGGAGTTGCACTTTTTCCCAAGGGCGTCACTTGGGAAGACGAGGTTGCGGCGGCCCGTAAAAGCTGGAATTTTGAATGCTCTGCCCGGCCGAGCGTGGTGGACGAAAGTTCGGTAGTTCTTGTTATGAAAGCGATCAATCATGTCTGATCCCTCGCGGCCCCGCGCCCCGCGCATCATTGCCATTGCAAACCAGAAGGGCGGGGTGGGCAAGACGACCACGGCAATCAACCTTGCGGCTGGTCTGGCGGAAATGGGCGCACGCGTTCTTCTGGTGGATCTCGACCCACAGGGAAATGCATCGACGGGTTTGGGGGTGGAGCCGGAGAATCGCAGGGTGACGACCTATGATCTTCTCGTCGATGACGCGGCGCTCGGAGACGTTCTGCAAGAGACGAACATCCCGGGTCTGTGGATTTGCCCCGCGAATGCGGACCTGTCCTCGGCAGATATGGAGCTGTTTGCCAACGAGAAGCGGAGTTTCTTGCTCCACGATGCCTTGCGCCAGCCTGCGATGGACCCCTTTGCCTTCGATTTCATCCTGATCGACTGCCCCCCGTCGTTGAGCCTGCTCACGGTCAATGCAATGGTGGCGTGCCATTCGGTGCTTGTTCCGCTGCAGTCCGAGTTTTTCGCGCTTGAAGGGCTTTCCCAGCTCATGCTGACGGTGCGTGAGGTCCGGCAGACCGCGAACCCGAGCCTACGAATCGAAGGTGTTGTGTTGACCATGTATGATGGCCGCAACCGGTTGAGCCAACAGGTCGAAACGGATGCGCGGCAGAACCTCGGCGATCTGGTGTTCCAGACGATCATTCCTCGGAACGTGCGCGTATCCGAGGCACCTTCTTTCGCGCTACCTGTTCTGAACTACGATCCTGTGTCCAAGGGAAGCGAGGCGTATCGCGCCCTTGCGGCTGAATTGTTGGCACGGCACCCCATCAACCACGTTTCGGAGACAGCCTGATGGACAAGAAGAACGAACGTCGTGGTTTGGGCCGTGGCCTTTCGGCGCTGATGGCGGATGTGAATGTCGAGGTCGATCCGCAATCACCGGATCGTCCGCGTCGGCCCGATCTTCTGGTTCCGGTCGAAAAGCTGGTTCCGAACCCCAACCAGCCGCGGCGGGATTTCCAGCCCGAGGCTTTGCAGGAACTGGCCGATTCGATCCGGCTGAAGGGTGTGATCCAGCCGCTGATTGTGCGGCAGATGACGGGTGACAGGTATGAGATCGTCGCCGGTGAACGGCGGTGGCGTGCGGCGCAACTGGCGCAGTTGCATGAACTGCCGGTGATCCTGCGGGATTTCAGCGACTCCGAGGTGATCGAGGTCGCGATCATCGAAAACATCCAGCGCGCGGATCTGAACGCGGTGGAAGAGGCGCTCGCCTACAAGCAGTTGATGGAACGCTTCGGTCACACACAAGAGAAGGTGGCCGAAGCCCTTTCGAAAAGCCGGAGCCACATTGCCAACCTGCTGAGACTGCTGAACCTGCCCGAGGATGTTCAGGCTTATGTGCGCGATGGCAAGCTTTCGGCGGGGCATGCGCGGGCGCTCATCACATCGCCCCGTGCGTCGGAATTGGCGCGGCAGGTGATCACGCGCAATCTTTCGGTGCGCGAGACCGAGGCTTTGGCCAAGCGGCCCGACCAGAAGGGTGCGGGCAAGGCTTCGGGGCCGCGGCCGAAGGTCGACAAGGACGCGGACACGCGGGCGCTGGAGAATGATCTTTCCGCCAACCTCCACATGCGCGTGGTAATCGACCATAGCGCGGCGGGTGAGGGCGGGAGCCTGACGGTGCATTACCGGACGCTGGACGATCTCGACTTGCTTTGCTCGGCGCTGTCGGTGGCGCGGCGGGATCTGGCGGTTTAGGCCAGAAGTTCGCGCAACACGCCGTTGAGGACCGTCCGCCCTTCGGCAGTGGCGGTCAGGCGGTCTTTTTCGGTCGTCACGAGGCCGAGATCGACCAAACCGGCGATGCGATCTGCGTCGAGTTCGGCACCGTTGAGCCGCGCAAAGCGCCCAAGGTCCGAGCCTTCGGACAGGCGCAGCGACATCATCAGATATTCGGTGGCCTGATCGGGCAGTGGAACGGCCTCGCGCGGGAGTTCCCCGGCCTTTCCGGCCTCTACCCGTGCCAGCCAGTCACCCGGCGCACGGGGGGCTTCGGTGGCCCATCTGGTGCCGCCGAGGGTAAGGCGGCCATGCGCGCCGGGGCCGATGCCGATGTAATCGCCCATGCGCCAGTAAATCAGGTTGTGGCGGCTTTCCGATCCGACCGCGGCGTGGTTCGACACTTCATAGGCGGGCATGCCGTGGGCGGCGCAGACCTCTTGCGTCAGGGCATACATGTCGGCCTGAACATCGTCGTCCGGCAGGCCGCGCAGGCCGCCGCGGGCGAAGCGGTCGCCAAACGCGGTGCCGTCTTCGATGGTGAGTTGATACATCGACAGGTGGTCGACGGCCATCGACAGCGCCTCGGTCAGTTCCTTTCGCCAGTCGGCAAGGGTCTGGTCCTGTCGGGCGTAGATCAGGTCGAAACTGACGCGGTCGAAGCAATTTCGTGCAATGTCAAAGGCTTGGCGTGCATCAGTCACCGAATGGAGGCGGCCGAGGCGTCGCAGGTCATCGTCGTTCAGCGCCTGCACGCCCATCGACACCCGTGTGACGCCTGCATCGCGGTAGCCACGGAAGCGGCCCGCTTCGACGGAGCCGGGGTTGGCCTCGAGCGTGATTTCGGGGTCGTTCACCATCGGCCAGGTCGCGCGCACGGCGTTGAGGATGGCGTGGACGGTTTCCGGCAGCATGAGCGAGGGCGTGCCGCCGCCGAAGAAGACGGTTTGCAGCACGCGGCCCTTGGTCTCTTCGCCCAAGCGTTTGATTTCACGCAAGTATGCGTCGCGCCAGCGGGTCTGGTCGATGTTGGCTGCGACGTGGCTGTTGAAGTCGCAATAGGGGCATTTCGACTGGCAGAACGGCCAGTGCAGGTAAAGCCCGAAGCCGCCTGCCTGCCAGTCTTCCATCATCAGCCCTTGAACGCCGTGACTTCGATCTCGACCTTCATTTCGGGGCGGATCAGGCCGGCGATGACCATCGTCGCCGCGGGGCGGATGTCGCCCAAGGCTTCGCCGAGCGCGGGGATAAGTGCGTCGACCAAAGCCACGTCCGTGACGGTGTATTGCACGCGGACGATGTCCGCCATCGTGAAGCCCGCTTGGGTCAGGACCGAAGCGATGGTGGCAAAGCAGTTGCGCGCCTGATCCGCCACGTCTTCGGGCATGGTCATCGTGGCGTAATCATAGCCCGTGACGCCCGAAACGAAGCACCAGCCGCCTTTGACCACGGCGCGGCTGTAGCCCATCGTGGCCTCGAAAGGCGATCCGGTCGAGATGCGTTTCATGTGAAGCAGCCTTTTACCAGTTTGCGGAACGCGTCGGCGCGGTGGCTGATTTCGTTCTTCTTCCAGCGGTCCATTTCGCCAAAGGTAATGTCGAAACCGTCGGGTTGGAAGATCGGGTCGTAGCCATGCCCTTGGTCGCCGCGCATTGGCCAGACGACCTGACCGGGCATCACGCCCTCGAACACCTCGTCATGTCCATCGGGCCATGCGAGCACGAGGGTGCAGCGGAATTGGGCGGTGCGGGGGTAGGGGGCGTTTGCGGCCTCCAGCTCGGTCCATGTGCGGGTCATGGCGAGGGTGAAGTCGCGGCCCTGCGGGGTTTCGGCCCAATCGGCGGTATAGACGCCCGGTGCGCCGTTCAATCCGTCAACCGAAATGCCGGAGTCGTCGGCCAAGGCGGGCAGGCCCGTGGATTTGGCCGCAAAATGCGCCTTGATGCGGGCATTGCCGATGAAGGTGGATTCCGTTTCGGCAGGTTCGGGCAGGCCGAGGTCCCCTGCCGAGGTGACGGAGACCGAAAACGGCTCTAACAAGGCTGAAATCTCTTCCAGCTTGCCCTTGTTATGGGTCGCGACGACGAGCCGGTTTTCGGTGAATTTCCGCATCACAGACCCAGCGCTGCCTTTTGTGCCGCCACCAGTGCTGCGCAGCCCGCTTCGGCGAGGTCGAGCAATTCGCCCATCTCATCGCGCGAGAAGGTTGCGCCCTCGGCGGACATCTGCACCTCGATCATCCGCCCGCGTCCGGTCAGGATGAAGTTGCCGTCGGTGCCTGCGGTCGAATCCTCGGCATAGTCGAGGTCGCAGACGGCTTGGCCCGCGTAGATGCCGCAGGAAATGGCGGCGACGTGGTCGATGATCGGGTCGCTGACGATGGCGCCGGATTTCAGCAGCTTGTCCACTGCCAGCTTCAGCGCGACCCAACCGCCGGTGATCGAGGCGCAGCGGGTGCCGCCATCGGCCTGGATCACGTCGCAGTCGATGACGATCTGGCGTTCGCCAAGCGCCGAACGGTCGACACCCGCGCGCAGGGCGCGGCCGATCAGGCGCTGGATTTCCTGCGTGCGGCCCGATTGCTTGCCCGCCGCAGCCTCGCGCCGCGTGCGGGAATTGGTGGCGCGGGGCAGCATGCCGTATTCCGCCGTGACCCAGCCGAGGCCCGTGTTTTTCAGGAAGGGCGGGGCCTTGTCTTCGATGGTGGCCGAGCAGAGCACATGGGTTTCGCCCATCTTGATCAGGCAAGAGCCTTCGGCATGTTTCATAACGCCCGTTTCGATGGAAACGGTGCGCAGTTCATTGAGTTTCCGGCCAGAAGGGCGCATGTCTTGATCCTTATATCTGTCGGGGCCAGATAGGATGCGAAGCGCCTTCTGCGCAAGTCTGATCGGCGGCGTGGTTGACGGACCGAAGCGGGGCGGTAAACTTTGCCGTCGCATGGGAAGCGGGCAATGACAGACGGTTCGAAAATCCTGTCCGATATGAACGACCGCTCGCGCGAGGTTTTCCGGCGGGTTGTCGAAGGCTATCTGGAATCCGGCGATCCGGTGGGGTCGCGCACGTTGACGCGCAGCATGACCGAAAAGCTGTCGGCGGCGACGATCCGCAACGTGATGCAGGATCTGGAGTTTCTGGGGCTGCTCGATAGCCCGCATGTCTCGGCGGGCCGGATCCCGACGCAGCTTGGGTTGCGGATGTTCGTGGACAGCCTGCTCGAAGTAGGCAGCGTGGCCGAAGAGGACCGCGAGCGGATCGAGGCGACGACGGGCGGGAACGATCAGGACGTGACCTCGCTGCTCGATCAGGTGGGCGCGGCACTTTCGGGCATTACGCGGGGGGCGAGCCTTGTGCTTGCGCCCAAGGTCGAGGCACCGATCCGGCATATCGAATTCGTCTCGCTGTCGCAGGAGCGGGCGCTGGTGGTGCTGGTGCTGGCGAACGGGCAGGTGGAGAACCGCATCTTCACCCCGCCCCCCGGCCAGACGCCGAGTTCGATGCGCGAGGCGGCGAATTTCCTGAACGCGCTGGCCGAGGGGAAAACGCTGACCGACCTGCGCCGCACCATCGGGGCGGAAATCGCCAAGCGGCGGCAGGAAATCGATTCGCTGGCCGGTGATCTGGTGCAATCGGGGCTGGCCGTGTGGGAGAATCCAGGCGAAACCTCGGAGCGGTTGATCGTGCGGGGGCGCGCGAACCTGATCGAAGGCGGGGATGCGTCGGATGTGGAGCGCATCCGCAGCCTGTTCGACGATCTGGAGCGCAAGCGGGATATCGCAGAATTCCTCGAACTCGCCGAATCCGGCGAGGGGGTGCGCATTTTTATCGGGTCGGAGAACAAACTCTTCTCACTTTCCGGTTCAAGTCTCGTCGTTTCTCCCTATATGAACGCGGATCGGAAAATCATCGGCGCCGTGGGCGTGATCGGTCCGACCCGGCTGAATTATGGCCGGATCGTTCCGATCGTGGATTACACGGCGCAACTCGTCGGGCGGTTGGTGTCCGAGCGGGGCAAGTGAGAAGGCTGTAAGGATATGGCAGACGACAAGACGGTTTCGGAAGAATTCGCCATCGAAGAAGGGCTGAACGAGTTTGCGGAAGCGGACGAGCTGGAAGCCCTGCGCGCCGAGCGCGACGAGATGCGCGACCGTTTCATGCGGGCTTTGGCCGATGCCGAAAACGCCCGCAAGCGCGGTGAGCGGGACCGGCGCGAGGCGGAGCAATATGGCGGATCGAAGCTCGCCCGTGACCTTTTGCCCGTCTATGACAACCTGAACCGCGCGTTGCAGGCCGCGACGGACGAGCAGAAGGCGGCCGCCGCCGCGCTGTTCGAGGGCGTGCAACTGACGCTGCGCGAGCTGACCAATGTGATGACGAAGCACGGCGTGAAGCCGATTTCGCCCGTCGTGGGCGACATGTTCGACCCGCAGAACCACGAAGCGATGTTCGAAGCGCCGCTTCCGGGGACGAAGGCGGGGCAGATCATTCAGGTGATGACCCAAGGGTTCATGCTGCATGACCGCCTGCTGCGTCCGGCGCAGGTTGGCGTTTCGTCGAATACGGCGGGCTGATTTGGCGGCCAAAGCCGGGGGTTTCACACCCCCGGACCCCCGTGGGATATTTGGAGCGAGAGGAAGCGGTCAGGTCTTGGCCGCTTCTTTCAATTCGTAGATCAGCCTGAGCGCCTCTTTGGGCGTCAGTTCGTCAGGGTGGATGTCTTTGAGCATCGACTCGACCGCCGATGTCTTTGGTGCGGGTTTCGGCGGGGGCGCGGCGGGGGCGACGCTGAAGAGGGGCAGGTCGTCGATCAGGGCTTTCGGTCGCGCGCCGCCTTGGCGTTCGCCGCTTTCGAGGGCTTCGAGGACGACTTTGGCACGGTCGATCACGCTTTGCGGCAGGCCGGCAAGGCGGGCGACCTGCACGCCATAGCTTCGGTCGGCGGCACCTTTCTTGACCTCGTGCAGGAAGATCACCTCGCCTTCCCATTCCTTGACCGTGACGGTGGCGTTTTCGACGCCGTCGAGTTTGGCGGAAAGGGCGGTCATTTCGTGGTAATGCGTGGCGAAGAGGGCGCGGCAGCGGTTGGCTTCGTGCAAGTGTTCCAGCGTGGCCCATGCGATGGAAAGGCCGTCATAGGTGGCCGTGCCGCGGCCGATTTCATCGAGGATCACCAGCGCGCGGTCGTCGGCCTGATTGAGGATGGCGGCGGTTTCGACCATCTCCACCATGAAGGTGGAGCGGCCACGGGCAAGGTCATCCGCCGCGCCGACGCGGCTGAACAACTGGCTGACAAGGCCGATATGGGCCGATGCGGCGGGAACGAAGCTTCCCGCCTGTGCCAACAGCGCGATCAGGGCGTTCTGGCGGAGGAAGGTGGATTTACCCGCCATGTTCGGGCCGGTGAGCAGCCAGATGGCGGGCGTTTCACCCGTGGTCAAAGCGCAGTCATTGGCGACGAAGGGCGTGCCGCCCTGTTTGCGCAGGGCGCGTTCCACGACGGGGTGGCGGCCTGCGGTGATTTCGAAAGCGCGGCTGTCGTCGACCACGGGTTCGGACCAGTTCTCCTCGGCGGCGAGGTCGGCCCATGCGGCGGCGAGGTCGATCTCTGCCAGTGCGCGGGCGGCAGCACCGATGGGTCCGGCGCAGTCGATAATGGCTTGGCACAGGGTCTCGAAATGGCGCTTTTCGATTTCCAGCGCGTGGGCGCCCGCGTTCAGGATGCGGGTTTCCATTTCCGACAGTTCGACCGTGGTGAAGCGCACCTGTCCGGCGGTGGTCTGGCGGTGGATGAAGCGTTCCGAAAGCGGCGGGGAAAGCATCTTTTCGGCGTGGGTCGAGGTGGTCTCGATGAAGTAGCCGAGGACGTTGTTGTGCTTGATCTTCAGGCTCTGGATGCCCGTTTCGGTGATGAAATCGGCCTGCATGGCGGCGATGACGCCGCGCCCTTCGTCGCGGAGACGGCGGGCTTCGTCGAGTTCGGGGTCGTAATCGGGCGCGATGAAGCCGCCGTCGCGGGCAAGGAGCGGGGGTTCGGCGACAAGCGCCTGGTCGAGCAGATCGGCGAGCGGATCGTGGCCGGTCAGCGATTTGGCGGCTTCGGCCAGCAGGGGTGGGACGCTGGTCAGGCGTTCCGCGATGGTGCCGGATTGGGTGAGGCCCGCGCGGATGGCGGTCAGGTCACGGGGGCCGCCACGGTCAAGCGCGAGGCGGGACAGGGCGCGGTCCATGTCGGGCACGCGGCGGAGGGCTTCGCGCAGGTCGGTGCGGAGGCGGGGTTCGTCCAGCAGGAAGCGGACGGATTCGAGGCGGGCGTGGATCGTGGCAAGGTCACGTGACGGGGCCGAAATGCGCCGTTCCAGCAGGCGCGCGCCGGGGGCGGTGACGGTGCGGTCGACGGCGGCGAGGAGCGAGCCTTCGCGCCCGCCCGACAATGCGGCGGTGAGTTCAAGGTTGCGGCGGGTTGCGGCGTCGATCTGGACGGTGCCGCCCGATGCCTCTTTCAGCGGGGGGCGAAGGAGGGGGAGTTTGCCGCGCTGGGTCAGGTCGAGGTAGTCGACCAATGCGCCCATGGCGGAAAGCTCGGCGCGGTCGAAGCTGCCGAAGGCGTCGAGCGAGCCTACGTTGAAGAGGGTGCAGAGCCGCTTTTCGGCAGAGGTGGAGTCGAACGAGCCGCGCGACCGCGGGGTGATTGCCGCGCCTGATTCAGTCACTAACATTGCCAGATCGGCTTCGCGTGCCTCGTTCACCAGAACCTCGCGCGGGGCGAGGCGGGCGAGTTCGGGCGAAAGGCGGGCGGGGGTGCAGGGCATGACGCGCAGCTCGCCCGTGGAAATGTCTGCCCATGCGAGGGCGCATTCGTCGCGCACCTCGGCCCATGCGCAAAGGAAGTTGTGGCGGCGCGCTTCGAGCAGCGCGTCTTCGGTCAGGGTGCCGGGGGTGACAAGGCGGACGACATCGCGTTTGACGACCGCCTTGTAGCCGCGTTTCTTCGCCTCGGCCGGGTCTTCGAGCTGTTCGGCGATGGCGACGCGGAAGCCCTTGCGGATCAGTTGGAGAAGGTAGCCTTCGGCAGAGTGGACGGGCACGCCGCACATGGCGATGGGTTCGCCAAGGTGGGTGCCGCGTTTGGTGAGGGCGATATCCAGCGCCTCGGAGGCGGCGACGGCATCGTCGAAGAACATCTCGTAGAAATCGCCCATGCGATAGAACAGAAGCGCGCCGGGGTTTTGCGCCTTGATCTCGAGATATTGCGCCATCATCGGCGTGACGGTGTCTTCGGTCATCTGTCCCCCTGCGATGCCGCGACCCTACAAAAGCGGGACGGGTCGGGAAAGGGCCATTGCGCGGGGCGGTTGCTTCGCTAGGTTTGCGGGCAACAAAAAGGGGGCCGAGAATGACCGACCACGTTTCCACCCATGCCGCCGAAGAGGATGCGCGGAACGAGCAAATCCTGATCTATGTGAACGGGCGTATCCTGCCGAAGGCGCAGGCGGTGGTGTCGGTCTATGACTCGGGCTTCATGCTCGGGGACGGGGTCTGGGAGGGCATCCGGCTTTACGAGGGCAAGTGGGCCTTTATCGACGAGCATATGGACCGCCTGTTCGAGGCGGCGAAGGCGATTGATCTGGATATCGGGATGACCAAGGAAGCGGTCATTTCGGCCGTGTTAGAGACGCAAAAGGCCAATGGCATGGTCACGGATGCCCATGCGCGGCTGATGGTGACGCGCGGGGTGAAGACGCGGCCCTTCCAGAATCCGCGCCTGTCGCAGCAGGGGCCGACGGTGGCGATCATCATGGAGCATTCGAAGCCCAAGATCCCGCGTCCGATCACTCTGGCCACTGTGCCGCATCTGCGCGGCCTGCCGATGACGCAGGACCCCAAGCTGAACAGCCATTCCAAGCTGAACTGTATTCTGGCGTGCATCGCTGCGCAAAAGGCGGGGGCGGACGAGGCGCTGATGCTGGACGTGCATGGCTTCGTGAACACGACCAACGCCTGCAACTTCTTCATCGTGCGGAAAGGGGCGGTTTGGACGAGCACGGGGGATTACTGCATGAACGGGATCACGCGGCAGAAGGTGATCGATGTTTGCCGTGAAAACGGGATTCCGGTTTACGAGCGGAACTTCAGCCTTGTGGACACCTATGGCGCGGATGAGGCGTTTTTGACGGGGACGTTCGGCGCGCAGACTCCGGTGGGTGTGATCGACGGGAGGGTGATCGGGACGGGGCAGATGGGGCCGATGACGGAGCGGCTGCGGGCGCTTTACAAGGCGAAGGTTGCCGCATCGTGAGGATTGCGATGTGGAGCGGGCCGCGGAACCTTTCGACCGCGCTGATGTATGCCTTTGCGGCGCGGGGCGATTGCGCGGTTTGGGACGAGCCGTTTTATGCGGCCTACCTTGCGGCCACGGGGATCGACCATCCGATGAAGGACGAGGTGATCGCGGCGGGCGAGGCGGATGCGGCGCGGGTTGCGGCGGCCTGTCTTGGGCCGGTGCCTGAGGGAAAAGCCCTTTGGTATCAGAAGCATATGACGATGCATATGGTGCCGGAGTTCGACCGTGGCTTCATGCGGGATTTGGTTAACGTATTCCTGATCCGCCATCCGGCGCGGGTGGTCGCGAGCTATTCCAAGAAGCGCGAGGCGCCGATGTTGGCCGATATCGGCTTTGTCCAGCAGGCGGAATTGTTCGAGCAGGTGGCGGGGTTTACGGAGAGGACTCCGCTGGTCGTCGACAGTGCCGATATCCGCGCCGATCCGCGCGGAACGCTGGGGCGGCTGTGTGCCGCCTTGGGAATTCCGTTTATCGACAGCATGTTGCGCTGGCCCGCGGGGCCGAAGCCCTTTGACGGGGTCTGGGCGCCGCACTGGTATAATGCGGTCCATGCTTCGACCGGGATCGGCGAGCCGGAGGGGCCACTGCCCTCGCTTGCGGCGGATTATGCGCCGTTGGTCGAGCAGGCCTTGCCGTATTACCAGAGACTTGCCGCGCATCGGATCTGACGCGTTCTCGTCAGGCGTGGCGCTTGTCTCGGTGCCATCGCGGATGCACACTCGATGCACAGTTTTTGGGAGGGGCCGATGCTGACATCGTCCAAAGCGGCGGCACGGGCGGCGCGGATTTACCTGCGGGCCGAGGATTGCTGGATCGAGGATCTTGCGGCCCTCTGTTCGCAGCGGGTGGAGCTGGCGGATTACCCCTTTGCCGCCGATGTGCAGAAGAATGTGCTGATCTACGACTGCGACGCGCTGCGCGGGGTGATCGGTGATGCGGCCGAGCGGCGGGCGCTGATGGCCGAATGGGCCGATGCGCTGATGACGGGGCCGGGGGTCGTGGTCTTGAAGCGTGCGGAAACCGATCTGGCGATGCTGGATGCGGCCTCGGCGTTGTTCTACGGGTTGATCGAAGAGCAGAACCGCGCAGGCACCGGCGGGGGCGACCATTTCGCCAAGCCGGGGGCGAATGACCGGCTGTGGAATTCTCTGGAGAAGCATTGCCTTGCGGACCCCGCGAATTTCGCGCGCTATTATGGGAATGACTTTCTGACGCTGATCTCGGAGGCTTGGCTTGGTCCGGCCTATCAGATGACGGCGCAGTTGAACGTGGTCAATCCGGGCGGGGCGGCGCAAAGCCCGCATCGGGACTATCACCTTGGCTTCCAGTCGGCGGCGGAGATTGAACGCTACCCGCTTCACGTGCAGCTTCTGTCGCCCGCGTTGACCTTGCAGGGCGCGATTGCCCATGTGGACGCGACGATCGAGACGGGGCCGACGCAGTTGCTGCCGTTCAGCCAGCGCTATGATGCGGGCTATCTGGCGATGGGGCTGCCAGAGGTGCGCGCCTATTTCGCCGAGCATCACGTGCAACTGCCGTTGGAAAAGGGGGATATGCTCTTTTTCTCGCCCGCGCTGCTGCATGCGGCGGGGACGAACCGCTCGGCGGATGTGCGGCGGATGGTGAACCTGTTTCAGGTGTCCTCGGCCTATGGGCGGGCGATGGAGACGGTGGACCGCACGGCGATGTGCAAGGCGTTGTATCCCGTGCTGCGGGCGGGAAAGAAGGACGGGTCGCTGACAGCGGCGCAGATTGCCAATGCGGTGGCAAGCTCGGCCGAGGGCTACAGTTTTCCCACCAATCTGGACCGCGACCCGCCGCTTGGGGGCATGGCACCCAAGTCGCAGGCGAAGCTGGTGTTCGAGGCGCTGGAGGCGGATTGGGAGCCTGCGGCGCTGAACGCGGCGCTGGATGCGCAGGCGGAGAAGAAGCTGAGTTAGAGACGAAAAGGGCCGCTTCGGTGAAGCGGCCCTTTCTGTTTTACTTCTTCGCCACCCGCGCATTCCGCGTGGCGATGAGCTTCAGGCGCAGGGCGTTCAGTTTGATGAAGCCTGCGGCGTCTTTCTGGTCGTAGGCGCCGGCGTCTTCTTCAAAGGTCACGTGCTTTTCGGAGTAAAGCGAGTGGTCCGACCAGCGGGCCACGGTGCGGGCGCTGCCTTTGTAGAGTTTGACGCGGACGGTGCCGGTGACATGTTCCTGGCTCTTGTCGATCAGGGCTTGCAGCATCTCGCGTTCGGGCGAGAACCAGAAGCCGTTGTAGATCAGTTCCGCATAGCGCGGCATGATCGAGTCTTTGAGGTGGCCTGCGCCTGCGTCGAGCGTGATTTGTTCGATGCCGCGATGGGCTTCGAGCAGGATCGTGCCGCCGGGGGTTTCGTAAAGGCCGCGCGACTTCATCCCCACGAAGCGGTTTTCCACGAGGTCGAGAAGGCCCACGCCATGCTTGCCGCCGAGTTCGTTGAGGCGGGTCAGGATGGTGGCGGGCGAGAGTTTCTCGCCGTTGATCGAGACGGCATCGCCGCGTTCGAAGCCGATTTCCACGTATTCGGGGGTGTCGGGTGCTTTTTCGACCGGCGTCACGCGCTGGTAAACGAATTCGGGTGCCTCTTCGGCGGGGTTTTCCAGAACCTTGCCTTCGGAAGAGGTGTGCAGAAGGTTCGCGTCAACCGAGAAGGGTGCTTCGCCGCGCTTGTCTTTCGCAATCGGGATCTGGTTGGTTTCGGCGAATTCCAGAAGCTTGGTGCGGCTGGTCAAATCCCATTCGCGCCACGGGGCGATGACCTTGATCGACGGGTCGAGCGCGTAGGCCGAAAGTTCGAAGCGGACCTGATCGTTGCCCTTGCCGGTCGCGCCGTGGGCCACGGCATCGGCGCCGGTTTCATGCGCGATGCGGACGAGGTGCTGCGAGATCAGCGGGCGGGCGATGGAGGTGCCGAGGAGGTAAAGCCCCTCATACAGCGCGTTCGCGCGGAACATCGGGAAGACGAAGTCGCGGACGAATTCTTCGCGCACGTCGACGATGTGGATGTTTTCCGGCTTGATGCCGAGGAGGATGGCCTTCTGGCGGGCGGGTTCCAGTTCCTCGCCCTGGCCGAGATCGGCGGTGAAGGTGACGACCTCGCACCCGTATTCGGTTTGCAGCCATTTCAGGATGATCGAGGTATCGAGGCCGCCCGAATAGGCAAGCACGACTTTCTTGGGCTTTTGCATCGGACGCTCCATCGCGGTTTGGCCTGCGATTAAAGGGAAACGCGGGGAAGGGCAAGGATCGCTGCTTGACAGGCGGAATCCGCGCTTGGCACGGTGTCACAGGTTTGTGAGATCACGGAGTAGAAGATGAAGGCTTGGCAGATTTTCACCCACTCGCTGCGGCAGGTGTTCGGGAACATGGGCGCGGCGGTCAGGGTGTCGCTGGTGCCGTTTATCGGGCTGATCGTTGTGGCGCTTGTTCTGGGTGGAGGGTTGATGTTTTCCATGATGGGCCGCACGGACCACGGTATGGATAGCGGAATTGGCGGGGGCGGCGTCTTGTTGATGCTGGTTCTGATCGTCGTCTATGTCGGCGTGTTCACCATGATCGCGGTGAACTGGCACCGCTATGTGCTGCTCAATGAACCCATCGGTTGGATGCCGCAGGTGCGGATGGACCGGATTCTGGCCTATTTCGGGACGGCGCTGCTGGTCGGGCTTATCACCTTTGTCGGCGCGATGATCGTCGTCGTGATTGCGGGTGCGATCGGTGCGATTGGCTGGATCATCGGTATTCCGGTCTTTGTGCTGATCGTCGCTTTCAGCTTCCGGCTTTCGGCGGCCTTGCCGGGGGCGGCGTTGGGGCAGGGCGGCGGGCTTTCGGGGTCGATGGCGGCGACGGCGGGGCAGATGGGAACGATGATCGCGCTTACGCTGATCTATTTCGCGGCGAGCCTCATTTGCGGAATTGCCGTCGGGCTTTTGTCGATGATTCCCGTGGTTGGCATTCTGATCAACCTCGCCTTCCAGTGGCTGACGATGATGGTTGCGCTTTCGATCCTGACCACGCTTTACGGGCATTACGTGGAAAAGCGCGAGCTTGCCTGAATGCAGAAGGGGCGGCCGGAGCCGCCCCTATCGGTCTTCCGGGAATATCTCCGTTCAGTCAGCCGATGCCGTGGCGATGGCAGCCAGTTCTTCCGGCGAGAAGCGGGCGCGGAGGCTGTCGAGCAGAGCCTGTTCTTCGGCGCTGATCGTGGCCGTATCGGCATCGGGGTTCTTGTTCCATTTCGTCAGAACGGATGCCTCTGCCTCGGTCACGGCGGCCTGCGCGTCGAGCACGGCTTGTTCCGCAGCGGCAAGGTCTTCGGGCGAAGGAAGCGGCGCATCGGGTTCGGCTTCGACCAAGGCTTCCAGTTCGGCGTCGGCAGCGAAGGTCGCGCCCGTGCTTGCGGTCGGCGGAGTGCCCACGCTGCCGGCGGCTTCCCAATCGAGATAGGCCTGACGGTCGGCTTTATAGGTGTCGAAGTCGGTATAGGCCGTGCCATCCAGAGCGGCGGCGAGGCCGGTCGTGAGCAGCGTCTGATAGGCGGCCCAATCCGTGGCGAGCTGGTTCAGCGCAGCCGCTTCGAGAATGGCTGCCGCCACATCGGCGTCTGCCGAGACGAGGCCGGCGAGGCGACCGACCGGGCCGTTGGTGTTGCCGTTGCGGATGTGGGCGAGCACCGCGTTGACGTTGGCATGAAGCGCGCCGTTCATGTTGCCGAGGCTGCTGGCCGCAGAGCCGTTCGAGGCGGTCACGGTCCCTTCGTCGGTGGATGCGGATTTCGATCCGTTCCCGTTGCCGCCAGCCTGCGAGGAATTGCCGCCGCCGTTGCCCGCTCCGTTTCCACCGCCATTACCACCGCCATTACCACCGCCGTTGCCGCCCTTTTCGGCGTGGGCGGCATCGGCGCCCACGATATGCAATGCCGGTGCGAAGGGGGTAAGAAGGAAGGTGGACATTGCCAGAACGGCAAGGGTTTTCTTGGGATGGAACATGATCTGGACCTCGCTTAGGTTGGCCTTACCATAGGCCGCAATCGGGCCGATGTTGGACACTATTAAGTTATCTTAATGACACTTTGGAAGGGCCGAAGCTGATGAGTCGTTTTGCCGAGCGGGCAATTGCCGTTACTCACGCCCTCAGGGAGTTGTTCCCGGAAACACCGCTACAGCGCAACGAGCATCTTTCGCAGCGCTACGAGGCGAACATTTTCCTTAAACGTGAAGATCTTAGCCCGGTGCGAAGCTACAAGCTTCGGGGTGCCTTCACCGCAATGCGGAAAGTCTTGGCGGCGGAACCCCACAAACGCGTGTTCGTCTGCGCAAGTGCGGGCAACCACGCGCAGGGGGTGGCCTTTGCCTGCCGGCACTTCGGGGTGTCGGGGGTGATCTTCATGCCCGTGACCACGCCGCAGCAGAAGATCGACAAGACGCGGGCCTTTGGCGGGGACGCGGTGGAGATCGTGCTGACGGGGGACTATTTCGACCAGACGCTGGCGGCATCTCAGGCCTATTGCGCCGAGAAGGGCGCGCATTTCCTTTCGCCCTTTGACGACGAGGACGTGATCCTTGGCCAAGCCTCGGTCGCGGTGGAGATGCTGGAGCAGTTGGGGCAGGCGCCGGATATGGTGATCCTTCCCGTGGGGGGCGGGGGGCTTTCGTCGGGCGTGACGGCCTATCTGCGCGAGGTTGCGCCGGGGGTGGAGTATCGCTTCGTGGAACCCTTGGGCGGGGCGAGCCTGATGGCGGCGTTGCGGGCGGGAAAGCCGGAAAAGCTGGCGCGGGTGAACAGTTTCGTCGATGGCGCGGCGGTGGCACGGCTGGGCGAGCGGACCTTTGCGCGGCTCGACTGGGTCGATGCGGCGCAGGTGCTGCTGGCACCCGAGGACCGCATTTGCGTGACGATGCTGGAAATGCTGAACGTCGAAGGGATCGTGCTGGAACCTGCGGGGGCGCTGTCGGTCGATGTGTTGCCGGAACTGGCCGAGGAAGTGCGGGGCAAGACGGTGGTTTGTGTCACCTCGGGCGGGAATTTCGATTTCGAGCGGTTGCCCGAAGTGAAAGAGCGGGCGCAGCGTTATTCGGGGGTGAAGAAGTATTTCATTCTGAGGATGCCCCAGCGTCCGGGGGCGCTGCGCGAGTTTCTGGCGATGCTGGGGCCGGAGGACGATATCGCGCGGTTCGAATATCTGAAAAAATCGGCGCGGAACTTCGGCTCGGTCCTGATCGGGATCGAGGCGAAGCGGCCCGAAAGCTTCAAGGCGCTGTTTGCCAAGCTGGACGAGGCGGCCTTTGCTTACCGCGACATTACGAATGACGAGATTCTGGCCGAATTCCTGATCTAGGTTTCGGCCATGAAGGCGGCTTTGCTGTCGGCATAGAGCCGCGCGACCGTGGCAAGGTTCGCCCCGTTGCGGCAGATGTCGGCAAGGTCGGCGAAGCCGAGGTTGAGCGCCGCACCCCGCAGGAAGTGCAGTTCGGCATCCGATGCGGTGTCGCCCGTGGTGATGCGGTCGATCACCGTGTCGCTTTCTTCAAGGAAGAGGGCCACCACGTCGTTGAACCCGTCTTCGCCAATTTCGTCGCGCAGGTCGCGCACGCGTTCCCAATCGACCAACATGGCCGCACCCCCTTTGTTTCCCACACGGGGCGAGCATGGCGCGGCAGGCTTAATGGCCGGTAAGCGCGAGTGGGCGGAGTGGGGACAAGTCGATCTTTCACGCGGTGTTAAGGTGTTGGCGCGATCCTGCCGCGATGGCAGGGCGGATCAGGGTTCTTGTGGCGGATGAAAGCAGGGCGCAGCGGATGATGCTGGCGCTGCAATTGTCACGCTGGGGGTATGAGGTGCTGGAGGCCGCCACGGGGCCGGAGGCGCTGGCGCTTTCGGTCGATGCGGATGTGATCCTGTCGGGCTGGGTCTTGCCGGATATGGACGGGCCGGAGTTTTGCCGCGCGTTCCGTGCGTTGGGGCGGGACCGCTACGGGTATTTCGTCCTGCTCACCTCGCGCGCGGCCAAGGAGGATGTGGCGGGCGGCCTTGATTGCGGGGCGGATGACTTTCTGGCCAAGCCGATCAGCGCGGGCGAGTTGCGGGCGCGGCTGCGGGCGGGGGAGCGGGTGCTGGCGATGCAGCACGAACTGCTGGAAAAGAACCGCGTGCTGCGGGGGCTGTATGACGCGGTGGACCGCGATCTGGCCGAGGCGCGGCGGTTGCAGGAATCGCTGGTGCCGGAGCGGGTGTTTGCCTTTGCGGGGGCCGAGGTGTCGCTGCTGATGCGGCCTTCGGGGCATGTGGGGGGCGATCTGGTCGGGTGCTTCCCCATTGGCCCCGATCTGGTGGCGCTTTATGCGATCGACGTGTCGGGGCACGGGGTGGCGGCGGCGATGATGACGGCGCGCTTGGCGGGGATGCTGTCGCCCCACGCGCCGGACCGGAATGTCGCGCTGCGCGACGGCCTGCCCCTGCCGCCGGAAGAGGTGGTGTCGGTGCTGAACCGGATGATGCTGTGCGAGATGCGGGTGGACCAGTATTTCACGATGGTCTTTGCGCATCTGCGTCTATCGACGGGCGAGGTGCGCATGGTGCAGGCGGGGCATCCGCATCCTGTCCGGCTGCGCCGGAGCGGGGTGCAACGGTTGGGACGGGGCGGCTTTCCCGTGGGGCTGGTCGAAGGGGCGGAATACCCCGCCGTGAACCTGCGGTTGGAGGCGGGGGACAGGTTGGTCATTCCGTCGGACGGGGTGACGGAATGTCCTTGCGGGACAGGCGAGCTGGGCGAGGAGGGCATGGTCGCGCTGCTGCGCCAAAGGGCGGACCTGCGCGGGGCGGCGTTGCATGAGGCGGTCCTGGCCGATCTTGCGTCGCGGGCGGGCGGGGTGGACCTGCCTGACGATGTTTCTGCCGTGATCGTCGATTACCTTGGCGCGGGGATGCCCAGAAGCCCCGCCATCATGGCCCTGTCGCCCGCATTGCCCAGAAGCTGAACCGCATCGGTTGCGGCCATCCAGACCGCGCTATGCCCCGCCTCGGACGGCGGGCCGAGGCGGAGGACGGGGCGGGCGAGGTAGATGGTGCAAAGCTTCTCGGCCCAGAGGTCATATTCGGGCATATAGGTGAATCGGCGGAAGGCGCCGATGCGCTGGGCGATGTCGATTTTCCAGCCCGTTTCCTCATACACCTCGCGGTGGAGGGCGGCGATGGGGTGTTCGCCCCTGTCGATTCCCCCGCCCGGAAGCTGGAATTCGGGTTTGGGTTCGGACTGGTGGGTCAAAAGAACGTCGGGGCCGTTCAATAAAATGGCATAAACGCCCGGTCTGCGCGTGTAGCGTTGACCTTTCCGCACAGTCTCACCATATCGACGGATCATGTTCATGCCCTTGGTCCGAAGGTTGCCGTGGCTATATTGGCGCGGTATGCCAGACGAGGACAAGACGGGGCACAATCAGGAAACCCGATGACAACCGGTTCTCAACTCGCATGGGACGATACTGTCCTGCCGTTTCAGCTTGACCGCTCGGATATCCGTGGGCGGGTGGCGCGTCTGGATGGCGTGCTGGAGCAGGTGCTGAGCCAGCACGCCTATCCGCCCGTGATCGAGGCGCTGGTGGCAGAAGCCGCGCTTCTGACCGCGCTGATGGGGCAGGCGATCAAGCTGCGCTGGAAGCTTTCGTTGCAGGTGCGCGGCAAGGGGCCGGCGCGTCTGATCGCGACCGATTATTACGGGCCGACCGAAGACGGCCAGCCCGCGCGCATCCGCGCCTATGCCAGCTTTGACGAAGAGCGGCTGGATCACGCTGCCGAACCCTTCAGCCAGATCGGCGAGGGGTATCTGGCCGTGCTGCTGGATCAGGGTGAAGGCAACGTGCCCTATTCGGGGATCACGCCGATTGCGGGCGGGTCGCTGTCCTCTTGCGCCGAGACCTATTTTGCGCAGTCCGAGCAGTTGCCGACGCGCTTTTCCGTGACCTATGGCCGGAGCCATTCTCCGGGCGGGGTGGAGCATTGGCGGGCCGGTGGCGTGATGCTGCAGCATATGCCGAAAGCCTCGCCTTCGGTCGCGGCGGGCGAAGGGTCGGGCGAGGGCGGGTTGCTGCACCACACCGACATTCTGGCGGGGGACGAGGCGGAGAACTGGACGCGGGCCAATGCGCTGCTGGATACGGTCGAACAGCTTGAGCTGATCGGGCCGAGCGTGCAGCCGACCGAGCTTCTGGTGCGCCTGTTCCACGAGGAAGAGCCGCGGGTGTTCGACGCGCAGCCCGTGCGCTTCGGCTGCACCTGTTCCGAGGCGAAGGTGCGCAATTCCCTGTCGATCTATTCGGCCAAGGATATCAAGCACATGACCACGCCCGAAGGGATCGTGACGGCGGATTGCCAGTTCTGCGGGGCGCATTACGAGCTTGACCCGCTGACGGTCGGTTTCGAGGCGGTGAAAACCCCCGATGCCGAGTGACGAGGAACGGCTGCGCGTGGCACTGACCCGCCCCGCGCGGCCCTCTTCGGATTTCGACCTCAACCCTGCGATCGTGCTGCCCGAGGGGCGGGTTTTGCGGCCCGCCGCCGTGCTGGTGCCTGTCTGGCTGCGGGCCGACGGGGCGCGGCTGATCCTGACCAAGCGGTCGTCGCATTTGCAGCACCATCCGGGGCAGATCGCCTTGCCGGGGGGCAAGGTGGATGCGGGCGACGATGGCCCCGTGGCTGCGGCGCTGCGCGAGGCGCAGGAAGAGATCGGCTTGCCAAGCGCGCAGGTGGAAATCCTTGGCGAATTGCCGACGCACGAGACGGTGACGGGCTTTTCCGTGACGCCGGTTCTCGCGCTGGTGCGCGGGGATTTCACCGCCGTGCCGGAAGCGGGCGAGGTGGACGAGGTGTTCAGCGTGCCGCTTGCGCATGTTCTGACGGTTGATCACTACCGGATCGAGCGGCGGCGCTGGCGCGGGGAATGGCGGCGGTATTATGCGGTGCCCTATGGGCCTTATTACATCTGGGGGGCCACGGCGCGGATCTTGCGCGGTCTGGCGGACAGGGTGGGGGCATGAAGGTCGCGGGTCCGTGGGTGCATGACGCGGACGCGCAGGCGGTTTGCGCGGCGCTGACGGGGGCGGGGTATCGGGCGCTGTTCGTGGGCGGTTGCGTGCGCAATGCGCTGCTTGGGGTGGCGGTCAGCGACTATGACATTGCGACCGATGCCTTGCCCGAAACAGTCACTAACATTGCCGAAAATACGGGTTTGCGGGTGGTTCCGACAGGGATCGAGCATGGCACGGTCACGGTGATCGCGGGCGGCAAGCCGCATGAGGTCACGACCTTTCGCCGCGATGTGGAAACGGACGGGCGGCGGGCGGTGGTGGCCTATTCGCGGGACATTGCCGAAGATGCCGCGCGGCGCGATATCACCATGAACGCGCTTTACGCCACGCCCGAGGGCGAGGTGATCGACCCGCTGGGTGGTCTGCCGGATTTGCAGGCGCGGCGGGTTCGGTTCGTGGGGGATGCAGGGCAGAGGATTGCCGAGGATTATCTGCGCATCCTGCGGTTTTTCCGGTTTCATGCCTGGTATGGCGATCCTTCGGGCGGAATAGATGCCGAGGGCTTGGCCGCCTGCGCGGCACTTTCGGCAGGAATAGAGACGCTTTCTCGGGAACGGGTGGGGGCGGAGATGAAAAAGCTCCTCTCTGCGCCGGACCCTGCGCCTTCGGTTGCAAGCATGGCGCGGGCGGGGGTTCTGGGTGCCGTCCTGGCGGGGGCCGAGGATCGGGCGCTGGCGCCGTTGGTGCATCTGGAGGGCGGGCGCGAGGCGCGTTGGCAGGCGCGGCTTGGGGCGCTTGGGCTGCACGACTGGTCCGAAGGGTTGCGGCTGTCGCGGGCCGAAGCGCGGGAGATGGCGGGCTTGCGCGAGGCGGTGGCCGAGGGCTGGCCGCCCGCCGTTGCGGGTTGGAAACTGGGCGCGGCCTTGGGCGGGGATGCGGTTCTGGTGCGGGCGGCGCTGGCCGAACTGCCGATGCCCGAGGGGTGGGAGGCCGAGG
This sequence comes from Paracoccaceae bacterium, assembly GCA_027489375.1. Classification (GTDB taxonomy): domain Bacteria; phylum Pseudomonadota; class Alphaproteobacteria; order Rhodobacterales; family Rhodobacteraceae; genus Paragemmobacter. Next base: position 123,793 of record JAIXZW010000003.1, read on the forward strand.
TTGCGCGGGGCGCGGCTGCGGTCTTTCCGGTTCGGGCGGCGGATTTGCCCGCGCTGTCGGGTCCGGCGCTGGGCGCGAAGCTCAAGGAGTTGGAAGCGCGCTGGCTGCAAGCCGATCTGCGCCCAAGTCGCGCCGAGTTGCTGGGCTGACGGTTTCCCTTTGGTTTCAACGGGCCTATATCGTTTGCGAACAGTGCGAGAGGCTTTGCCGTGTTTTCCTTTTTCGAGGGCCTCGTCGATCCCTACGAACCCTATGAGCAGAACGACACACCGGCGCGGCAGCTTTGGCCGTTCCTGAAGGAATACATCCGCCCCTTCCGGCGGGTGTTCGCGCTTACGGGGTTGCTGTCGGTCATCACGGCCTTCGGTGACATTGCGCTTTTGTGGTATGTCGGGCGGCTGGTGGATTTCCTGTCGGTGACGGGTCCGGCCGCGTTCTGGGCGGCACACGGGACGGAAGTGATCCTTGTCGCCTTGGCCATGCTGACGGTGCGGCCTGCCTTGCAGATCACGCATGTGGCGCTGCTGCACAACACGATCATGCCGAATTTTGGCACGATGATGCGCTGGAGGGCGCATGGGCATGTGATCCGGCAGCCCGTGGGCTGGTTCGAAAGCGACTTTGCGGGGCGGATTGCCAACCGGATCATGCAGACGCCGCCTGCGGCGAATGACGCGGTGTTCCAGACCTTTGACGCGGTGAGTTTCGCAAGCGTCACGGTCGTGGGCGCGGGGATCATGCTGGCGGATGCGGATTGGCGTCTGCTGGTGCCGCTGGTCGTGTGGTTCCTGCTTTACGCGGCGCTTGTCCGTTGGACGGTGCGGCGGGCGGGGCCAGCGTCGAAGGCGGCGTCAGATGCGCGGTCGGCGATCACGGGGCGGGTGGTGGATGCCTATACCAACATCCATTCGGTGAAGCTGTTCGCGCAGAACCACCGCGAGATGGATTACGCCCGCGAGGTGATCGAACAGGCGCGCGAGACGTTCAAGGCCGAGCAGCGGATCACCACGAAGATGGACATGGCGCTGACCCTGCTCAATTCCGCGCTGATCGTGACGATCACGGGGCTTGCGGTTTACCTGTGGGTGCAGGGGTCGGCCACGGTCGGGACTGTGGCGGCGGCCTCGGCGCTGGTGCTGCGGCTGAACAACATGACCTATTGGATCATGTGGGCGTTCTCGTCGCTCGTGCAGTCTTTGGGCGTGGTGCAGGAGGGGATGGAGACGATCACCCAGCCGATCACGCTGGTGGACAAGGCGGGGGCGCAACCGTTGCGCTTCGAGCAAGGTCTGATCGAGGTGCAGGGGGTCAGCCACCATTACGGGCGCGGGTCGGGGGGGTTGGAGAAGCTGTCGCTGACGGTGCGACCGGGCGAGAAGATCGGGCTTGTGGGCCGGTCGGGGGCGGGGAAATCCACGCTCGTGCGGTTGATGCTGCGGTTTTATGATTGCGAGGGCGGGCGCATCCTGATCGACGGGCAGGATATTTCCACCGTCACGCAGGATTCGCTGCGCCGCCAGATCGGCATGGTGCAGCAGGACAGCAGCCTGATGCACAGGTCGGTGCGGGACAACATCCTCTATGGCCGCCCCGATGCGGGCGAAGAGGCGATGATCGCGGCGGCGAAGCAGGCCGAGGCGCATGAGTTCATCCTGACGCTGGAAGACCCGCAGGGGCGGCGCGGCTATGACGCGCATGTCGGCGAGCGCGGCGTGAAGCTGTCGGGCGGGCAACGGCAGCGGGTGGCGTTGGCGCGGGTGATCCTGAAGAACGCGCCGATCCTCATCCTTGACGAGGCGACGAGTGCGCTGGATTCGGAAGCGGAGGCCGCGATTCAGGATGCGCTTTACGGGGTGATGCAGGGCAAGACGGTGATCGCCATCGCGCACCGGCTTTCCACCATCGCGGCGATGGACCGGATTGTCGTTCTGGAAGACGGGCATATCGCCGAGGATGGAAGCCACGCGGAACTTCTGGCGCGGAATGGTCTTTATGCCCGCTTTTGGGCACGGCAATCCGGTGGCTTCATCGGTTCGGAAGAGGAGGCCGCCGAATGAGCGCCCTGTCACGGCTTGGCGACTGGATCGACGCGTTCCGCCCTGCGGAAGGCCCGCCGCCGCGCACGCTTGGGGCTTTCATGAACTGGTGCCTGTCGGGGTCGTGGCCGATGCTGGTGCTGGCGGGGATCGTGTCGTCCATCGCGGGCGTGTCCGAGGTGGTTTCGGCCATGATCATGGGCTGGGTGATCGACGCGGCGATTGCCTCTGGCCCTGCGGGGTTTTTCACCGACCACATGGCGCTGATCGTCGGGTCGCTGGTGTTTTACATGGTGCTGCGCCCGCTGGCATTCGGGTTTTCGTCGGCGTCGAACTCCATCGTCATCGGCCCGAACGTGATGCCGCTGGTGCTGAGCCGCCTCCACCGCTGGACGCTGGGGCAGGCGGTGACGTTCTTTGACAACGATTTCGCGGGGCGGATCGCGCAGAAGCAGATGCAGGCGGCGCGGGCGGTTACGGATGTGGCGACCGAGATCATCAACACGGTCTGCTTCGCGCTCGCCTCGGTCGTGGGGTCGGCCATTCTGCTCTTGGCCATCGACTGGCGGATCGCGGCGGCGCTGGCGGTGTGGATGGTGGGGTATCTGCTGCTGATCCGCTTCTTCATGCCGCGGGTGCGGGTGAATTCGGCGGCGCGGGCGTCTTCGCGGGCGATGGTGTCGGGGCAGGTCGTGGATACGATCACCAATATCAAGACGGTGAAGCTGTTCGCCCATGCCGCATTCGAGGACCGCGTGGCGTTGAAGGCGATGGAGGTGTTCCGCGAGTCTTCGGTCGAATTCGGCGAGATCAGCACGTGGTTCCGGCTGTCGCTGATGACGATTGCGGGGGTGCTTCCCGTGCTGCTGATCGGCGGGGCGGTGCTGCTGTGGCAACAGGGGTTGGCGACCGAGGGGGCGATTGCTGCGGCGGGCGCGATTGCGATGCGGATCGCGCAGATGTCGGGCTGGGTCAGTTTCACGCTGATGTCGATTTATACCAGCGTGGGCGAGGTCGAGGATGCGATGAAGACGCTTTCGGTTCCGCACACGCTGGCCGATGCGCCGGATGCGCGGGAATTGCCGCGGGTGAAGGGCGAGGTGCGGTTCGATCACGCGTCCTTCGCTTACGGGCGGCGGCGGGGCGGGGTGCGGGATATCGACCTGACCGTGCGGGCGGGGGAAAAACTGGGGATCGTGGGCGCTTCGGGGGCGGGGAAGTCGAGCCTCGTGTCCCTGCTCTTGCGGCTTTACGATACCGAAGAGGGCGCGATCCTGATCGACGGGCATGATGTGCGCCATGTGACGCAGGAAAGCTTGCGGCGGCAGATCGGGATGGTCACGCAGGAAACGGCGATGTTCAACCGCTCGGCCCGCGACAACATCGCCTACGGGCGGCCGGATGCGACGATGGACGAGATCATCGCGGCGGCGAAGCAGGCGGAAGCGCATGATTTCATCATGCAGATGGTCGATCACACGGGACGCAAGGGGTATGACGCCTTTCTTGGCGAGCGGGGCGTCAAGCTGTCGGGCGGGCAGCGGCAGCGGATCGCGCTGGCGCGGGCCTTCCTGAAAGATGCGCCCATTCTGGTGCTGGACGAGGCGACATCGGCGCTGGACAGCGAGGTGGAGGCGAATATCCAGGCGGCGCTGGATCGGGTGATGGTGGGCAAGACCGTGCTGGCCATCGCACACCGGCTTTCGACCATTTCGGCGATGGACCGGATCGTCGTGCTTGACGATGGGCGCATTGTCGAACAAGGCACGCATGACGAATTGCTGGCCCTTGGTGGGCTGTATGCCCGTTACTGGAACCGCCAATCGGGCGGCTTCATCGGGGTGGATGACAAGGAAGCAGCCGAGTGAAACTGACCATCGAGCGGATCGGGCATCTGGGCGACGGGGTCGCGCAGGGGCCGGATGGGCCTTTGTTCGTGCCGGGGGTGCTGCCGGGGGAAGAGGTCGAGGTGGACGGGGCGGTCGTGCGGATCGTCACGCCCTCGGTCGAGCGGAAGAAGGCGCCCTGTTCCCATGCGAAAAGCTGCGGCGGGTGCCTGATGCAGCATGCCTCGGACGGTTTCGTCGAGGGGTGGAAGGAAGGGATCGTGCGCGGCGCGCTTGCGGCGCAGGGGTTGGAGGCGGTGTTCCGGCCTACGGTGACATCGCCCCCGCGCAGCCGGCGGCGGGCAACGCTGGCGGCGCGCAAGACCAAGGGCGGGGCGCTGATGGGATTTCATGCGCGGGGGTCAGATGTGATCGTTCCCGTGCCGAATTGCCAGTTGCTCCATCCCGATCTGGTCGCGGGGTTTCCGGTGCTTGAAGCCTTGGTCAAGATCGGCGGGTCGCGGTCGACCGAGGTCGATCTGACCGTGACGCGCTCTCTGGCGGGGTTGGATGTGGCCGTGGCGGGCGGCAAGGAGCTTGACGCGCAGATGCGGCTTGAGCTGGCGCGGCTGGCGGAATCCCACGGGATCGCGCGGCTGACGTGGGGGGGCGAGGTGATCGCCCTGCGCACCGCGCCTGTGCAGCGGTTCGGCAAGGCATTGGTCGCCCCGCCGCCGGGGGCGTTCTTGCAGGCCACGGCCGAGGGCGAGGCGGCGCTGCTGTCGGGCGTGCGCGACGCCGTGGGCGGTGCGAAGCGGATCGTCGATCTGTTTGCCGGATGCGGCACCTTTGCGCTGCCATTGGCGGAAAGCGCCGAGGTGTTGGCGGTCGAGGGCGAAGCAGCCATGACGGCGGCGCTGGAAAAGGGCTGGCGCAATGCCGAAGGGTTGAAGCGGGTGACGGTCGAAACGCGCGACCTGTTCCGCCGCCCGCTGGAGCCGGACGAGTTCAAGGGTGTCGATGCCGTGGTGATCGACCCGCCGCGCGCGGGGGCCGAGGCGCAGGTGGCCTGTCTGGTCGCGACCAAGGTGCCCGTGATCGCCGCCGTGTCGTGCAACCCCGCGACCTTTGCCCGCGATGCCAAGGCTCTGGTGGCCGCGGGTTGGCGGATCGACTGGATTCAGGTGGTGGACCAGTTCCGCTGGTCAAGCCATGTGGAGCTTGTCGCCCGTTTTTCGCGCACGTAACGAATCCGTGAGGCGGCAAGCCGAATGGCTGGCTTTGCAGACGACCGATTTTTCGCTATTCGGTTGCAAAAATATAAGCAGGCATGGCGGACAGGCGAATGTGGCTGAGAGCGGTTCTGGTGGCGGTAATGGCCTTTGGCCTTGCTGCGTGCGGCGGGAAGTTTCGGACGTATCACGGGCCGGAGGTGACTTCGATCCAGGTGCACAAGTCAGAGCGGAAGATGTACCTTTTGCACAATGACGAAGTGCTCGAGGAATTCGATGTGTCGCTTGGCAAGAATCCCTTAGGGCCGAAGCAATTCGAGGGCGACGGAAAGACGCCCGAGGGGGCATATTACATCAGCCACAAAAATCCGCGTTCGCAATACCATCTGTCCCTTGGCGTCTCATACCCGAATGTGAGGCAGGTGGAATTCGCACGGTCGCAGGGCAAGGCACCGGGCGGGGATATCTTCATCCACGGCGGGCCGCCGCGTCCGGTCAACAAGCGGGATTGGACTGCGGGGTGCATTGCCGTGACCGACAGGGAAATGGAACGCATCTACGCGATGGTGAAGCCGGGCACGGTGATCCACATCCTGCCCTGATCCGCAGCGGCAAAGACGAAGGGGGCCGGTTGGCCCCCTTTTTTGTTCAGAGGCCGCGTTGACCGCCCGTTACCAGCGTCCACCAGATCTTGCCGTTGGGTTCCTGATACCATGCAAAGCCGACTTCGGTTGCCTTGGGGTCGAGGATCACGGCGCGCATGTCGGGTGCCCCCATCCAAGTGGCGAGGGTTTCCAGTTCCGTCTCGTAGGTTTCGGAAATCAGTTCGCCCATCAGCTTGCCGGTGTAGCCAACGCGGTTCACCCGATCGAGCGGCGAGGAGCCGTCGGAGCCAAAGTGCCACGGGCGGTTCTGCACGGACATATCGCGGGAATGGGTGGCCGCAGCCGCATTGAGCTGGGCGTTGTAGGCAAGTGGCGTCAGGCCGCGTGCGGAGCGCAGGGTGTTGACCGAATCCAGCAGGCGGTAGGCAATCGTGCCCTGACCTTGCGCTGCGATGTCGTAAACCTGCGGCAGGGGCTTTCCGTCGGGGCCAAGCTGCGGGCGCGGACCGACCGCGCCACAGGCCGACAGGAAGCCGACAAGGCCCGTTACCAAAACTGTGCGTCTGTCCATCATGCCCATCCGGCTTTGTTCTGCTCTTGCGGACTGCTCATACCGAAAGGCAGGAGGCAGTTCAAACCCAACTCTGCGTGACCATCGGCAATGGGCGGCGCAGTGACGGGTGTTTGATTTGCCCAAGGCAGGTGAAAGCGTTAAGGGAATGGCAAATCAGAAACCAAAGGGGCAAGCAGATGAGTGACGAGAAGAATGCACTGAACCGCCGCCTGTTCGTAAGTGGTGCGGCTGCCGTATTGGGCGCTTCGGCGTTGCCGGCGGTGGCTATGGAAAACACGACGGAGATGGAGACAGCGGCTTCATCATCGGTCCGGCACAATGCTTCGAGCTTCCGCATGCTGGATTGGCAACCCTATTTCGCCAACACGCGCAACGGGGCCATTCTTGTCGACATCACTTCGCGTGCGCTGCATTTCTGGTCCGAGGACCAGTCGATCTACAAGCTTTACCCGACCTCGGTTCCTCTGTCGGACGACCTGACGCGCAAGGGCAAGACCGAAGTGATCCAGAAGGTCGAAAACCCCACGTGGCGACCGACCCCGTCGATGAAGGAACGTCACCCCGAATGGCCCGATGTGGTCGAAGGCGGGGCGCCGGACAATCCGCTTGGCGTGCGCGCGCTTTATCTGTCGTGGCCCGCCTATCGCATCCACGGAACGCATGACACGCGCAAGATCGGGCGCAGGTCCAGCAACGGGTGTGTCGGGCTTTACAACGAGCACATTCTTGAATTGTACGCACTCGCCCAAGTCGGTACGCAAGTGTTGCTAATTTGACTACAAGGCTTTGAACAGAAGATGGAATGCTTGCTGCAAGTTGCATTCCCCCCCTTTAGCTGTTTAAGAGAAATCACGAGGAATAATCTTGGGTGCGTGACGTCGCCTCTGCAACAACGGCGTCATGCGAAATCTGGAGGTCTATTATGAAGAAACTCGCGCTCGTCGCCGCTCTGTCGCTTGCTGCTACCTCGGCTTTCGCCGGCGGCATGGCTGAACCGGTCACGGAAGAAGCTGTTGTGGCTGCTGACACCTCTTCGTCGGCTGGCGGCATCGTTGTTCCGCTGCTGCTCCTCCTGGTCGTCGCGGCTGCTGCCTCGAACTGATCTCGGATCATTCAGGAAAGGGTCGGCGGGCGCTGCTCGCCGGCCCTTTTCTTTTGTCTGACGCCATAGGCGAAACAGGCGCCATGCTCCCGCAGGCGGGGGGGCGTTGAAGCGACGAACGGTTATTGGCGGAGTATTAGCGGAGCCAGCCTGTCAGGTTGTCTTCGATCACGGCCGACAGTGCGGCGATGTGGGCATCGTCGTCGTTCAGGCAGGGTATATAGGTGAACGATTCGCCCCCTGCGTGTTCAAACGCTTCGCGAATCTCGCCGTTGATTTCTTCCAGCGTCTCGATGCAGTCGGCCGAAAAGGCGGGGGCGATGACGGCGATGCGCTTCTTGCCCTGTTTCGCAAGCTCGGCCACGTGTTCCACGGTGTAGGGTTTCAGCCATTCTTCCGGGCCGAAGACGGATTGGAAGGTCGTGTCGATCGCGCCCTTTTCCCAGCCCAGCCGCTCCCGCAAGAGGCGCGAGGTTTTCTGGCACTGGCAGTGGTAGGGGTCGCCCTCCATCAGATAACGCTGCGGCATGCCGTGGTATGAGGCGACGAGGACGTCGGGCTTTTCCGCAAGCCCCGCATAGGCGCGTTCGACGGATTGGGCGAGCGCCTCGATATACAGCGGGTGGTCGAAGTATTCGGCCACGGTGCGCACGGCGGGTTGGCGCTTTTCCTTCATCAGGGCGCGGAAGAACTGGTCATTCGCGGTGGCCGAGGTGGCACCGGCGTAATGGGGGTAGAGCGGGAAGAAGAGGATTTTCTCGCAGCCCGCTTCGACCATCGCGCGGACTTTCGAATCCGTCGATGGGTTGCCGTAGCGCATGCAGAAATCGACCATCACGCCATCGCCATGCTTGGCTTTCAGCGTCTCTGCGATCTTGCGGGTCTGGTCTTTGGTGATGGTCAGCAGCGGGCTTTCGTTCTTTTCGTGGTTCCAGATCAGCTTGTAATTCGCACCCGACGAAAAGGGGCGCTTGGACAGGATCACGAGTTGCAGAAGCGGTTGCCAGATCCACGCGGAATAGTCGACGACGCGCTTGTCGGACAGGAATTCGTTGAGGTAGCGGCGCATCGACCAGTAGTCGTAATTGTCCGGCGTGCCGAGGTTGGCGACAAGGACGCCGATCTTTGCCTGCCGGACCGGCGGGTGGGAGGCGGGCGCATGGGCAAGGCGGCCGGTGCCGGGGGTAACGACGCCGTCGGTCGTTCCGGTCATGGGCTTGGCGTCGAGCATGGTCGCGTCCTTCGATAGGTCAACGTGCGGGACATATAGGCTTATTCGGCGGGGTCAACCTTTGGGCGGTTGGTCGCGGAGCGGGAGTTCGGCGGTATTCAGGGCGTCGGCCAATCTTTGGGCGGCGGAACCGGGGCGGAGCGGCTTTTGCTGGCTTTCGTGGGGTGCCCAGCCGGTGAGGCAGATGATCTCGAACGTTGCCGGAATGCGGCCATCGGGGCGGGTGTGGTGTTCGGCGTAAAGCGCTGCGGCGCGGGCAAAGACGGCGCGGCGGGTGGGGCGGCGGAGGCGGGCGTGCAGGGCGTTGCCTTCGCCCATCGCCCGCAGGTCGCGCATCAGCGCCAGTGCATCTGGGTAAGTGACTGTTTTCGTGAAGCTATCCGCCACGGGAAGGTTGAAGCCCGCCCGTTGCAGAAGGCCGCCAAGATCGCGGATTTCAGCCATCGGCAGGATGCGGGGGGAGAGGCCGCCCGTCACCTCGGCCTCGGCCTGGGCGAGGCAGGCGCGGAGTTCGTGCAAGGTCTGGCCGCCGAAGAGGAAACCGAGGAACAGGCCGTCGGGCCGCAGGGCGCGGCGGCATTGCACGAGTTGGCCGACCGGATCGTTAGACCAGTGCATGCACAGGGCATGCACAACGAGGTCATACGAATCCGGCGAAAGGTGAAGAAAATCTTCATCTTCGACCGTTTGCGCGAAACCCGACCAGAGCTGCGGAAAGGGTGTCACCACCACGGGGGCTGTAAAGGTTCTGTTAACCTCGGCCAGACGATCCTGCGTTTCGGCGGCGACCTCGTCTTGCAGGAACAGCGCGGGCGCACGCAGGGCGCGGGCGCGGTTGCGGGCAAGGGCGGGGCGGTCGGTCAGGATCGGCGGTGTCTGCATGGGCGGGACCATAGGAGGCGGGAATGGGAATGCAAGCCGTGCTGCGACTGGTCTACCCGCCGCAATGCGTGGCCTGTGGCGAGGCGGTGGACAGCGACTTTGGCCTGTGCGGTCCGTGCTGGCGCGAGACGGGGTTCATCACGGGGCTGGTTTGCGATCTGTGCGGGGTGCCCTTGCCGGGTGAGGGCGAGGGTGCGGAGTGTGACGACTGCATCGCGCTGGGCCGTCCTTGGGCGCAGGGGCGGGCGGCGTTTCTGTATCGGGATGTCGGGCGCAAGCTGGTGCTGGGGTTGAAACATGCCGACCGGATCGAGCTTGCGCGGCCTGCGGGGGAATGGCTGCTGCGGGCGGCGCGGCCGATCCTGCGCGAGGGGATGGTGGTTGCCCCCGTTCCGCTGCATTGGCGGCGGCTGTTCCGGCGGCGGTATAACCAGTCTGCGCTTCTGTCGGCGCGGCTGGCGGCTTTGGCGGGGTTGGCGCATTGCCCCGATCTTTTGCAGCGGGTGCGGGCGACCGGAACGCAGGACGGGCGCGACAGGGCGGGACGGTTCGGCAACCTGACGGGGGCGATGCGGGTTCATCCCAGACGGGCGCAGGTGCTGAAGGGGGCGCATGTGCTGCTGGTGGATGATGTGATGACGAGCGGGGCCACCCTGACCGCCTGTGCCGAGGCCTGTCTTGCAACAGGCGCAAGGCGGGTATCGGTTGCGGTGTTGGCCCGCGTTGCGAAGGATGCCTAAATCCTTATAGTTCGCTGCAACTGCAAAGGATGCCGACCATGACAGCCGTGGAAATCTATACGACGCCGCTCTGCGGCTATTGCCACGCCGCCAAGCGCCTGCTTGGGAAAAAGGGCGTGGAGTTCACCGAGATCGACGTGAGCACCGACAATGCCCTGCGCGCCAAGATGATGGAGCGGGCAGGCGGGCGGCGGACCGTGCCGCAAATCTTTATCGGCGGTAAGCACGTTGGCGGCTGTGACGACCTGCACGCGCTTGAGGCGGACGGGAAGCTTGATCCGATGTTGGCGGGCTGATGCGGGCGGGTCTGGTCCAGCTTACCGTGACGGATGATCCGGCGGCGAACCTGCCGGAGACGGTGGCGCTTGTGCGGGCTGCCGTGGCGGGGGGTGCGGGTTTCGTGCTGACGCCGGAATGCACCAACGCCCTGTCGTCGAACCGCGCCAAGCAGCGCGAGGTTTTGCGGTTCGAGGGCGATGATCCCACGCTTGCCGCCCTGCGGGACGAGGCGGCGCGGGCGGGCGTCTGGATGCTGATCGGATCGCTGGGTGTGCTGACCGATGACGCGGACGGGCGCTTTGCGAACCGCTCGTTCCTGATCGGGCCGGACGGGGGGATCGTGGCGCGCTATGACAAGATCCACATGTTCGACGTGAACGTGTCGGAGACCGAGGTTTACCGCGAGTCGTCGGGTTACAGGCCGGGGGCGCGGGCGGTGATGGCGGATACCCCGTTCGGGCGGGTGGGAATGACGGTCTGTTATGACGTGCGCTTCCCGCATCTTTACCGCCGTCTGGCGCAGGCGGGGGCCGAGATCATCACGGTTCCGGCGGCGTTCAACCACATCACGGGTGCTGCGCATTGGGAAGTGCTGCTGCGGGCGCGGGCGATCGAGACGGGGTGCTACGTGTTGGCCCCCGCGCAGACGGGCTTTCACCCCGAAGCGGGTGGCAAGGGGCGGCGGACGCATGGGCATAGCCTTGTGATCGCGCCCTGGGGCGAGGTTTTGTCGGATGCGGGCGTGGAGCCGGGCGTGACATTCGCCGACCTCGATCTGGCCGAGGTGGCCAAGGCGCGGGACCGCGTGCCATCGCTTTCGCATGACAGGGCGTTTGAGGGACCATGAGCGAGCGGAACGAGGATATCGCGGTTGCGTTGTTCGGTGAGCTGTTCATGGCGGACCAGCTTGCCCGCAACCGCATATCCAAGGTGCTGCCCAAGGGGATGGAATTGTCGCATTTCGGCGTGCTGAACCATCTGGCGCGGGTCGGGGACGAACGGACTCCGGCGCAATTGGCGCGGGCCTTCCATGTGACGCGGGGGGCGATGACGAACACCCTGTCGCGGCTGGAATGGGCAGGGCATGTGCATATCCGCCCCGATTGGGACGATGCGCGGCGGAAGTTCGTGGCGATTTCCCCCGCAGGCCGTGCCGCGCGGGATGCGGCGGTGCAGGCGGTGGCGCCGTTGATCGCCGAGGTGGTCGCGGCCTTGGGTGCGGACCGCGTGCGGGCGCTGATCCCCGTGCTGCGCGAGATGCGCACGCGGCTGGAAGACGAATGAAGATCCGCTGGGGAATCCTTGGCGAGTTGTGGACGCTGAGCGACGAGCGCGAGCTTGACTTGATTGCTGCGGGGATTGCCTTTTACGGCTTCGTGGCGCTGTTCCCTTCGGTCGCCGCCGTCATTGCGATCTGGAGCTTCTTTGCCGATGCCGGTGTGATCCGCGAGGAGCTGGAGCTGGCGCGGGCCTATCTGCCGCAGGATGCGTGGTCGTTGATTGCCGAGCAGATTGAATCGCTGCTGTCGTTGCGGACGGACAATCTGACCATCGCGACGATCCTGTCGCTTTTGTTGGCGCTGTGGACGACGCGGGCGGCGGTGGCGGCGTTGATGCGGGGGCTGAACGCGATTTACGGTTTGCCGAACCGGGCGGGGCATTGGCACCAGTTGCGGGCGATGGTGTTGACATTCGTGATGATCGGTCTGGTCATCTGCGGGATGCTGGCGGCGGTGGTGGGGCCGCTGCTGTTGTCCTTTGTGCCCTTGGGGCGGTTTGCGTCACTGGGGTTGGAGGTGGTGAACCTTGGCCTGAGCCTGCTGCTGGTCGTGGTGGGTGTGGCGCTGATGTATCGGCTGGGGCTGAACCGGAACATCCACCATCGGCTGTTCACGCGGGGGATTTTCGTGGCCGTGGTGATCTGGGTCGCGGCGTCGCGGGGGTTCGTGCTCTATCTGGCGAATTTCGACACGTATAACCGGATTTACGGGTCGATCGGGGCGGTGGTGGCGTTGCTGATGTGGCTCTATTTCAGCGGATACGCCATTTTGCTGGGCGCTGCGGTCGATGCGGCGCGGGCGGAGCGCAAGCGGTTGAAGGGCGCTCAGTAATCCTTTTCCCAGAAGAGGCCGATGCCGGTGTTGCCGGTGCTGCCCGCCGAGCCGCGGAGCGTCAGGCTTTTGGTCACGTCGAGGTTCAGGTTGATCTGGCTTTGGCCGTCCTGTCCCACTTCCACCTCGGTATAGAGGTTCTTGGCGATGTATTTGCCCAAGGTGAGGCTGGCCGCGCCGGAAGCGTCGGTCTGCACGTCGAGGTCGTCGAGGCCGAAGCCCTGCCGCAGCCGGTCGATCACGCCTGCGCCGCCGCGTCCGGCAAGGGTGGCAACCGCGTTGGCAAGCTGGGCGGCCTGAAGCGGGGAGAGGTTTTCGAGGCCGCGTCCGAAGAGGAGGCGGGAGAGGACTTCCTCTTGCGGGAGTTCGGGGGTGGAGGTGAAGGTGACGTCGGGCGCGGTGGCGGGGCCGTCGATGCGGACGAAGCTGGTGATGCCTTCGCTTTCGGTGGAGGCGGCGATGGCGACGGTGGGGATGAAATCGCCTTCGAGCAGGAGTGTCGCTTCGGACAGGATCAGGCGGCGGCCGAGGATGTCGAGGCGGCCGCGGATGAGCTGGAACGATCCGGCGGGTTGCACGGCAGCGGTCGTGCCGCGGAGGGTGAGGCTGCCGCCCAGTTCGGCGTCGAGGCCACGGCCGCGGAGGAAGACCTGCGACGGGGCGCTGATGGTGAGGTTCAGGTTGAGCGGGCGGGTCTGCGGGCCGGAGCCGCCGGATGCGGAGCCGAGGAAACCGGCGCGGTCGCGGGTGGCGCGGACGGCGGCGGGTTCGAAGCGGTGGGCAAGGTCGGGCAGGCCTGCGGCATTGCCGAGGCCGGTAGAGGGGATTTGCAGCTCGGTCTGGCCAAGGTCGATGCGTCCGGCGACGAGGCCGCCTGCGATGAGCGGTCCGGTGAGGGTGAGCGTGCCGTTGGCGGTGGTCTGGAACAGGCGCGGGTCGCGGAGGATGGCGTTTTGCAATGCGATGCGCAGGTCTGCGGTATAGGGCGCGGCGAGGGAGATTGAGCCGCTGGCCTGCACCTGCCCGCCGCTGGAGAGGCGGGTGGAGGCGGTGAGGTTGGCGCGGCTGCCGGACATGTCGGCGTTCAGCGTGACCCCTTCGAACCCGAAGGCGAGGCGCGGGTCGGCGATGCGGCCACCCGACAGCGAGACGCGGCCTGTCAGCGAGGGCAGGGCGAGCGGGCCGTTCAGGTCGAGGTCGAAGCGGACGGGGCCGGAAAGGACCCGGCCCGACAGGAAGGGCGAGAGGAGGCCCGCTTGCAGGCTGCCCGCGATGTCGAGGTTGGCGGAGGCGAAATCCCGCGTCAAGCGGCCCGCGACGGTGGCGTCGATCTGGCCGGGGCCACGGGTGCGCAGGTTCAGGTCATAGCCCGTGCCATCGTCGGTGGCGGTGCCTTCGACGCTGACGGGGCCGGGGAATTCGGGAAGGAAGAGGCCGAGGTTGGCAAGGCGGGCGGTAAGGTCGATGTCGCGCCGCGAGTCCGTTGCCGTGCCCGTGGCGCTGGCGGTGAGTTGCGGGTTGGTCAGGCGGGCAGCGTTTAGGGTGACGCGGCCCTTGGTCAGGCCGAGGTCGAGGGCAAGCGCGGTCGTACCTGAAAGCAGGCGGTCGGCCTGCGCCTGGCCGATGCCAAGGTTTTGGCCTGTGGCGTCGAGCGTGATGCGGCCCGCTTCGGTCATGCCGCTGAAGCCGAGGTCGCCCGAAAGGCTGCCCTGCCATGCAGGGTCGAGTGCGGCGAGGTCGGAGAGGGTGACACGCGCCTTCAGGTCCGCGCCGTCGTTGCTGGCGGTTCCGGTGGCATCCGCCGTGAGTGCGCCCGTGCGGATTTGCAGGGAGCGGAGTTCGGTCTTGGCCGTGTCGCGCTTGGCGCTGGCGCTTATGGTGGAGGCGCCGCGCAGCAGGCGGTCGAGGTGCGGTTGCGACAGGGTGATATCGCGCCCGCCAAGGCTGGCGGTCAGGTCGAAGTCGCCCGCAAGCGGGCTGCCCATCCCCTCGACATGGAGGAGTGCCGCGCCGGAGAAGGGGCGGCCTGCGAGGGCGGTGAGGCGCGAGAGGTCTTGCAGGGTTGCGTCGGCTTGGCCGGAGATGCGGAAGGCATCGTCCAACCCTTCGATCTGGCCGGAGGCGGTGAGGGTGTAGTCCTTTCCCCTGATGGTCAGGCGGCGGAGGTCGAGGCCATTGGCCGCTTGGGTCGCGTGAAGGTCGGCGGTGCCGGATATTGCGGGGCCGAGTGCCGTGGCCAAGGCGGGGTTGGCGGGGGCCAGCCCTTCGGTTGCGAAGCGGAAGGCGGCGTCGAAGCTGTCGGCGGTGTCGCCGTGGGTGATCGTGCCGGAGCCGTTCAGGATCAGGCGGTCGGCGGAGAGGCCTGCGCGCTCCAGCCCCTGCACATCGACCAGCGCGCGCCAGCCCGTGCCGAGGGCGGCGTTGTAGCCGAGCGAAAGGTTGGCGGCGGTGATGCGCGTGTCGGTCGCGCCGAGGGGGAGGAGGACGGGGGAGCCGTCGGGAAGCCCGATCTCGCCCTGCACATTCAGGCGGAGGGGGACATAATCGGGGGCGAGTTCGACCGCGCCCGCAAGGTGGATGGCCTGTGACGTGAGGTCGAAGGCTTGCAGGTCGAGCGTGCCGTCGGCGCGGGATTCGCCGCGTGCCGTCAGCGCGATCCGGTTGCCGAAGAAGGCGGCGTATTGCGGAAGGAACAGGGGGGCGAGGTCGCCGCGCAGGTCGGCATCGAAGCCGCGCCCGCCGTTTTCCGTTCCGTTCAGGGTGACGCGGCCTGCCAGACGGTCCTGCCCGTCGGAGCGCAGGGCGATGTCGGCGGCGAAGGCGTCGAGCGGGCCTGTGCCGTTGATGCTGAGTTCGGTCGCGGGGGAACCGGGGAGGCCGAGTTTGCGCACGGCGATGCCGCCTGCATCCTCGGCTGCGGTGAGGTTCAGGGTGAGGGTCCGGGTTTCGTTGGAGAAGGCGGCGTCGAGCGAGAGTTTGCCCGCAGGGCCGCTGTCGGTGCGTTCAAGGAGGATCGTCGCCTTGCCATCGCCCCCGTCGAGCGAGAGGGAGGAGTCGAGCCGAGCTTCCACCGCCTCGCCCAGAACGGCGGGGCCGAGGGCAATGCGGTTGGCGGCGATGCGGCCGATGTTCACGGAGACGGGCAGGTCGGGGAGGGAGAAGCCTTTCGCCTCGGCCTCGGGGGTGGCGGGGTCGGTGACGGGGGGGCGGTCGAGGAGGATTTCGTTCGCGGAGAGTTCGGTCACGTCGACCACGCCGCGCAGGAGGGCCGAACGGCTCCAGTCCAGTGTCACGCCGTTGAGGGTGAGCCAGACGCCCTTGGCATCGGCGATGGAGAGGGATTGGATCGTGGCGCGCGAGGACAGCGCGCCCGCGAAGCCGGTGATCGTGACCTGACGCCCCGCGCCGGAGAGGTTTTCTTCGAGCAGGGCGGCGAGGTAGCTTTTGTCCGCCTCGGCGTCCTGTGCGGGGGCGGCGAGGGGAAGCAGGGCCATAAGGGCGGCGAGGAGGAAGCGTTTCATCAGAAGGCCTGCCCGATGCCGACGTAGATTTGCACGCCTTCGCCTGTGTCGCCGCCCACGGGTTTGGCGATGTCGAGCCGGATCGGGCCGAAGCCCGTGTCGTAGCGCAGGCCAAGCCCCGCGCCGGAATGGTTGCGCGACTGGTCGGAGAAGAAGCCGTCGATGCCGATCTGACCGAAATCGTAAAAGCCGACGAGGCCGATTTTGCCGGTGACGCCGACGCGGGCTTCGATCTGGCTGCCGAGGTAGTAGCTGCCGCCGATGCGCGAGGTCTGGTTGTTGATGCGCAGCACGTTGACGCCGAGCGACTGGTAGGGCTGGCCGCGCACGGTGCCGCCGCCGCCGGAGTAGAAGAGTTCGTCGCGTGGCGTGGCAAGCAGACTTGCGCCGTAGACCACGCCGCCCTGAAGGCGGGCGGCAAAGGTCAGGCGGCTGCCGAAGCTGTGGTAGGTGCGGGCGTCCCATGTGAAGCGGATGCCGCTGTCGGTGGTGCCGAAGCCGAGGAAGGGTTTCGCCTCGGCGTCGATGTAGAAGCCGCGGGTGGCATCGGTCGGGTCGTCGCGGCGGTCCCATGTGACGCCGAGGGGGAGGGAGAGGTTGCGGAAGTTGAAGTCGGAGACTTTGTCGCGCCCTTTGGAGAAATCGTAGGTGAGGCCCGTGCGTGCGGTGAGTTCGGTCGAGAAGATCTGCGTGGCGGTCAGGCCGAATGTTGCGGTGTCGGCGGTGTAGTCGATGTCGTCGATATGGGAGAGTTCGGCGATGATCCCAACGGTCGTGTCGGGAGTAAAGGTGGCGGGGCGGTCGAGCGTGACGCCGAGCGTGTAGTCGGTGCCGCTGGATTGCGCGCCGAGGTTGGCGATTTCGCCGTAAAGCTTCAGCCTCTCGGCCCCGCCAAGCAGGTTGCGGTGCATCCAGCTGCCGGAGAGCGTGACGCCATCAAGGCTCGCGATTTCGGCGCCGAAGCTGTAGCGGCGGGGTTTTTCTTCAACGACCGTGGCGGTGATGGGCAAGAGGTCGGGGGCGGTGATCGTGTCGGCTTCGGCCAGTGTGGCGGATTTGAACACGCCCGTGCGGCGGAGGCGGGTGGCGGCGAGGTCGAGGGCTTCGGGGTTGAAGGTTTCGCCCGTGGGCAGGCCTGCGATGGCACGGATGCGGGCTTCGCGCATGCGGTCGTTGCCCTTGACGATGAGCGGGCCGAAGCGGAGGCGGGGTCCGGCGTCGAGGGCGATGGCGGCGGAAAGCAGGGCATTCAGGTGGTTGGCGGTGATGTCCTGCCCTGCGACACGGGCCTTGGCATGGCCACGGTCGCGCCAGCCTTCGACGCCTGCGGTCGCGGCGGCGCGGATCGTGCCGGAGCGGGCGATTTCGCCCGTGCGGAAGCCGTCGGGCAGGGTGGTGCCACCGGCGAGGGGGGCGATGGCGGCGCGCGAGAAGCGGAAGGCGGGGCCGGGTTCGACGGTGACGGAGATCACGTCGATGCGGGGGGGCGCGTCGAGCGGGGCGATGCTGGCGGCCTCGCGCCCGTCGAGGCGGATGTGGATGACGCCGGAATAGTAGCCTTCGGCGTAGAGGGTGTTGAGGAGTTGCGCGTAATCGGCCTGTGCGGCGGCGAAGAGGTCTTGCGGGTTGGTCTGCTTGTCGCGTTCCGAGGTGAGGAGGAGCGAGGCATTGCGCAACGCCTCGGCCACCTCTTTGGGTGCGTTCGGGGTGGCGAAGTCGATGCGTTCCAGCGCGGCGGCGGGATGGGCGCAGAGGGCCGCCAAGGCGGCGGTTCGGGCAAGGCGGCGCAGCGTCTGGAGCGGGTTGGGGGGCAAGGCTTCCTCGGGGCGCAATGGATTAACTATTGCAACTCACCCAAGGCCGCACAATGGCAAGCGGTTCCGTTGTGGCGTTTTCCGCCGGTCTATTGGGCGGCGATGTCGCGGGTGGGGGCAAGCAGCCCTTCGCTGACGAAGGAGAGGGCGAGGGCGGCTGCGCCATGCGCCCAAAGGAGATCGCCCCATGCGTGGATTTCGATGGGGGGGCGGGGGCGGCCCGACTGGATGGCGAGGTTGTCCATCTCGGCCAGCGTTTCCTGCGCGTAGAGGTAGTCGTAGCGCATCCGTTCGCCCGACAGGATGATGAGCGCGGGGTCGAAGAGGTTGATGACGTTCGAGAGGCCCACGGCAAGGTAGCGGCCCGCGCGGCGGAAGATGGAGCGGGCGGCGGTGTTGCCCGCCTTGGCGTGGTCGTAAAGGCTTTCGAGGAGGACGGCGATGGACTGCCCCTCGCGGTGGGTCCAGTTGAGGGCGGTGGTCGCTTCGCGGGCCAGGGCGTAGTCGGCGATATAGGCCTCGAGACAGCCGCGCTGGCCGCAGCGGCAGAGCGCGCCGTCGAGCTGCACCTTGGTGTGGCCAAGCTCCATGCCGAGGCCGTGGGCGCCGCGATAGATGCGATGGTTGATGACGTAGCCCATGCCGACGCCGTGTTCGATGGTGACGACGGCAAAGTCGGCCAGACCGCGCCCCGCGCCGAACCAAAGCTCGGCAAGGGTGACGAGGTTGGCGTCGTTGTCGATGGTGACGGGCAGGCCGACACGGGCCGAGGCGGCGGCGGCGAGGGGGACGGTGCGGTCGGACAGGACCGAGGACCACATGACGGTGCCGGTGCCGGTATCGACGAAGCCCGGCACGCCGACGCCAAGGGCGGAAAGTTCGGACCGCGCGATGCCCGCCTTGGCGCAGACGCGGTTGAGCAGGGTTTCGATGGCGTCGAGGATTTCGGGCGTGGTCATCGGGCCGGGGCGGCGGGGGATGACATCGTCGGCGATGAGGTTGCCCGCGAAGTCGATGACAACGGCGGTGTGTTCGCGGTCGGACAGCTTCATCCCTGCTACCCGATGGGCCTGCGCCCGCACGCCGAGCGCCACGGCGGGGCGGCCGCGCCCCTGATCGCTGTCGCGCGGGGCGGCGGTTTCTTCGATCAGGCCCGCTTCGATGAGTTCCTGCGTGATGGTGGTGACGGAGGCGGGGCTGACGCCAAGGTCCTTGGCAACCTGCACGCGCGGTATAAGTCCTGCGGCGCGGACCCGTTCGAAGACCTGTTGGCGGAGCGGGCGCAGGGTGTCGGTCAGGGGGGGAATCAGCGGGCCACAGCCACGCCGCGATTCTGCGCCCTCACCATGACCTGCGCTGAGCATTTTTTCGGCCCCCGAACTAAAAATGCACGAATATCAGCGTGCCCTCTTTCCCAAACGCCCCGTTATTGCTGCGGAGCAGCGAAAAACTGACCGTTTCGGATGCACGCCTAGCTTCGCGCATCATTTTTATTTTGACAACTGAAATTATTCGCGCCACTTTCCCCGCGTGCCGACGAATCTGTCGGACCGGCCATGTGCTGGCCGCATCCATGGGAGGATAACAATGCATAAGGTATTTCTCGCCGCCGTCGTCGCGGTGGCCGGTTTCTCGTCGGCTGCTCTGGCCGAAGGCAAGAAGATCGGCGTGAGCTGGGCGCAGTTCCAGGAAGAGCGCTGGAAGATCGACGAAGCGGCCATGAAGGCTGCAATCGAAGCGGCTGGCAACGAATACGTCTCGGCGGACGCGCAGTCGTCGGCTGAAAAGCAGCTTTCGGACATCGACGCGCTGATCAGCCAAGGCGTTGACGCCCTGATCATCAACGCCTGGGACAAGGACGCCATCGGGCCGGCCATCGAAAAGGCCGCTGCCGAAGGGATTCCGGTCGTCGGCTATGACCGTCTGATCGAAGACAACCGCACCTTCTATCTGACCTTCGACAACGTGGGCGTCGGCCGCATCATTGCGGAATCGGTGTTCGCTGTCGCGCCGAAGGGCAACTACGCGATCATCAAGGGCGACCCGGGCGACCCGAACGTCGGCTTCCTGCGTCAGGGCATGGAAGAAGTGATCGGCGCTGCCGTGGCTTCGGGCGACATCAAGATCGTCGGCGAAGCGAACTCGGACGGCTGGAAGCCCGAGAACGCCCAGAAGAACATGGAACAGATCCTGACCGCCAACAACAACGCGGTCGATGCGGTTCTGGCCCAGAACGACGGTATGGCCGGTGGCGCTGCCGCCGCGCTGGCCGCGCAAGGCCTGAACGTTCCGCTGGGTGGTCAGGACGGCGACCTTGCCGCGATCAACCGTGTGGCCCGCGGCACCCAGACCGTTTCGGTGTGGAAGGATGCGCGTCAACTCGGCAAGGCTGCGGGCGAGATCGCCTCGGCTCTGGCTGACGGCACGGCTCTGGACGCCATCGAAGGCGCGACCAAGTTCTCGGGCGGCGAGAAGGGCGTTGAAATGAACGCGATCCTTCTGACGCCGACCGCGATCACCAAGGACACCGTGAACCTTGCGATCGACGCTGGCCACATCACCAAGGAAGCCGCTTGCGAAGGCGCGGTTGCCGGCGTGAAGGGCTGCGAATAATCGCGTGACGACGGGGCGCCGGTTCGAAGGGACCGGCGCCTTCTTTTTCCTGACGGGCCAGTGCGCTGGCCGATGCGTCCTTTACGGTTCTGCCTGCCGCTCCGCCTTGACGGACCCGCGGGAGCCGCCCCTTAGCATCATGGACGAGACATGACCGAGACAACCCATCAACCCCAAGTCCAAGAAAAGGCCGAGGGTCCGATTGCCCGCTTCCTGCGTGCGACAGAGCTTGACCCGCGATTGATCGGCATGGTCGGCGCGCTTCTGCTGATCTGGGTGGGTTTCCACCTTTATGGCGCGCTGTTCCTTGGTGACGGATCGTTCCTGACGCCGCGGAACCTGTGGAACCTGTCGGTCCAGACGGCGAGCATCGGGATCATGGCGACGGGCATGGTGCTGGTGATCATCACCCGCAACATCGACCTGTCGGTGGGTTCCATCGTCGGCGTGACCGGCATGTATATGGGCCTGTTGCAGGTCGAATGGCTGCCGCAATTCCTTGGGCTGGGCCATCCGATGATCTGGGTGGTCACGGTGATCTTCGGTCTGGCGCTGGGCGCGCTGATCGGGGCGTTGCAGGGCGGCATGATCGCCTATCTGAGCATTCCTTCGTTCATCGTCACGCTGGGCGGGTTGCTGGTGTGGCGCGGGGTGGCGTTCCTTGCGGCGGACGGGCGGACGATTTCGCCGGTCGATACGACATTCGCGCTGCTCGGCGGCGGACCGTATGGGTCGATCGGGGCGACGGGGAGCTGGATCATCGGGGCCATCGCCTGCGCGGGCGTGATCTGGCTGGTGATGAACGGCCGCAAGAACCGCCGTCTGCATGGTTTCCCGCTGCGTCCGATGTGGGCCGAGGTGTTCATGGGCGTGCTGGGCTGCGGCATCATCGTGATCGCCACGCTGATCGTGAATTCCTATCCGTGGCCGAAGGGCATCCTGAAGGATTACTACGCCGCGCAGGGCATGGAGGTGCCGGAGGGCGTGTTCATCGCGCATGGCTATGCCTATCCGGTGCTGATCCTTGCCGTGGTTGCCATCCTGATGACGGTGCTGATGACGCGGACGCGGTTCGGGCGCTATGTCTTTGCCATCGGGGGCAATCCTGAAGCCGCCGCGCTGTCGGGGATCAACACCCGCGCCATGACGGTGAAGATCTTCACGCTGATGGGCGCGCTGGCGGGGCTGGCGGGGGTCATCGCCTCGGCCCGTCTGAACAGTGCCACGAACGCGCTGGGGGATCTGGACGAACTTTACGTGATCGCCTCGGCGGTCGTGGGGGGCACATCGCTGGCTGGGGGCGTCGGCACGATCTATGGCGCGATCATCGGGGCGCTGGTGCTGGTGTCGTTGCAGACCGGCATGGTCCTGATCGGCTTCGGCGACGGGTCCTACCGCAAGATCGTGATCGGCGCGGCGCTCGTGCTCGCCGTCTACCTCGACATCGTTTACCGCAAGCGCATCAAATAAGGGGGACTGAACATGAGCACCAATCGCGGAACACCCCTTGTCGAAATGCGCGACATCTCGATTTCCTTCGGGGGGATCAAGGCGGTCGACCATGTGACGGTCGATCTGTATCCCGGCGAGGTCGTGGGGTTGCTGGGCCATAACGGCGCGGGCAAGTCGACGCTGATCAAATGCCTTTCGGGCGCCTATCAGGCGGATGCGGGCGAAATCCGCATCAACGGGGAGAAGGTCGAGATCGCCAGCCCCCGCGATGCGCGGGCGCTGAACATCGAGACGATCTACCAGACGCTGGCGCTGGCCGATAACCTCGATGCCGCGTCGAACCTGTTTCTGGGGCGCGAGATCGTGAACAGCTTCGGTTTCGTGGACGAGACGAAGATGGAGGCCGAGACGCGCAAGATCATGGCGCGCCTGAACCCCAACTTCCGCAAGTTCAACGTGCCGGTATCGGCGCTTTCGGGCGGTCAGCGGCAGTCGGTCGCGATTGCGCGGGCGGTCTATTTCAACGCCAAGATCCTGATCATGGACGAACCGACCGCCGCACTTGGCCCGCACGAGACGCAGATGGTGGCCGAGCTGATCGAAGAATTGAAAAAGCAGGGACTTGGCATTTTTCTTATCGAACACGACATTCACAACGTGATGAAGTTGTGCGATAGGGCAAGTGTGATGAAGAACGGCCAGCTTGTCGGCACGGTCAATGTGAACGAAGTGACCGATGACGACATTCTGGGCATGATCATCATGGGCAAGAAACCTGCAAAGGCTGCATGATGTATATCGGTCTTGATCTTGGCACCTCCGGCTTGAAGGGGGTGCTGATCGACGATGCGCAGACCGTTCTTGCCGAAGCTTCCGCACCCCTGACGGTGCAGCGCCCTGCCGAGGGGCATAGCGAGCAACTCCCCGCCGACTGGATCGCCGCCGCCGAGGTGGTGATGGAGGCTTTGGCCGCGCATGGGCTTGGGTCCGTGCGCGGGATCGGGCTGTCGGGGCATATGCACGGGGCGACGCTGCTGGATGCGGCGGACGAGGTGTTGCGGCCCTGCATCCTGTGGAACGACACGCGCAGCCATGAAGAGGCGGCGGAGCTGGATGGCGATCCGCAATTCCGGCGGATCACCGGCAACATCGTCTTTCCGGGGTTCACCGCGCCGAAGCTGGTCTGGGTGCGGCGGCACGAGCCGCGCATCTGGGAGCGTGTGGCCAAGGTGCTGCTGCCCAAGGATTATCTGCGGCTCTGGCTGACGGGCGAGCATGTGGCCGAGATGTCGGATGCGGCGGGGACGAGCTGGCTTGATACCGGAAAGCGCGACTGGTCGGATGACTGTCTGGCGGCGACGGGACTGAGCCGCGCGCAGATGCCGCGTCTGGTCGAGGGGTCGCAGGTTTCGGGATCGTTGCGCGATGCGCTGGCGAGCCGCTGGGGTTTGCCCAAGGGTGTGGTCGTGGCCGGTGGCGGCGGCGACAATGCCGCGTCGGGCGTGGGGGTCGGCGTGGTGCGGGCGGGGGATGCGTTCGTGTCGCTTGGCACCAGCGGCGTGCTGTTTGCGGCGAATGACGGCTATCAGCCCGCGCCGGAGACGGCGGTTCATACCTTCTGCCATGCGCTGCCCGACACGTGGCACCAGATGGGTGTGATCTTGGCCGCGACCGATGCGCTGAACTGGTATGCCGGTCTGGTGGGCGAGACGGCGGCAAAGCTGACGGGCGGTCTGGGTGCGTTGCAGGCACCGGGGAAGGCGGCGTTCCTGCCCTATCTGGGGGGAGAGCGGACACCGTTGAACGATGCGGCGATCCGTGGCGCGTTCCTTGGGCTGGAGCATGCGACGGACCGCGCTGCCGGAACGCGGGCGGTGCTGGAGGGCGTGACCTTTGCCATCCGCGACAGCCGCGATGCGCTGGCCGCGACGGGGACCAAGCTCGAGCGGCTTCTTGCCGTGGGTGGCGGGTCGCGGTCGGAGTATTGGCTGGCCGCGATTGCGACCGCGCTGGATATTCCCGTGCATCTGCCCGTGGCGGGCGATTTCGGCGGGGCTTTCGGTGCCGCGAGGCTTGGCCTTATGGCGGCGACGGGGGCGGGGGCCGAGATTGCCTCGCTGCCGCCGATTGCGCGGACGATCGAGCCTGTGCGTTCCCTGACTGCGGCCTTTGACGCGGGCCATGCCCGTTACCGTGCCGCGCAAACAGCTATCCGAGGGTGGAAATGACCGACTTTTTCAAAGGTATCCCGCAGATCAAATACGAGGGGCCGTCCTCGACCAACGAATTCGCCTTCCGGCATTACAATCCGGACGAGGTGATCATGGGCAAGCGGATGGAGGACCATCTGCGCTTTGCCGTGGCCTATTGGCACAGCTTTGCGTGGCCGGGGGGCGACCCGTTCGGCGGGCAGACATTCGAGCGTCCGTGGTTCGGCGAGACGATGGCGCTTGCGAAGATGAAGGCCGATGTGGCGTTCGAGATGTTCGATATCCTGAACGCGCCCTTCTACTGCTTCCACGATGCGGATGCGCGGCCCGAGGGCAAGACCTTTGCCGAGAGCAAGCGCAACCTTGAGGAAATCGTCGATTACCTTGGCGAAAAGCAGGCGAGCCACAAGACGCAGCTTCTGTGGGGCACGGCCAACATGTTCAGCCACCGGCGCTGGATGTCGGGGGCTGCCACGAACCCCGATCCGGATGTTTACGCCTATGCCGCGGCGACGGTGAAGGCGAACATGGATGCCACGCACAAGCTGAACGGGGCGAACTATGTCCTGTGGGGCGGGCGCGAGGGGTATGAAACGCTGCTCAACACCGACCTGAAGGCCGAGCGCGAACATGCGGGGCGGTTCCTGCAACAGGTGGTCGAGTACAAGCACAAGATCGGGTTCAAGGGGACGATCCTGATCGAGCCGAAGCCGCAAGAACCGAGCAAGCACCAGTATGATTACGACGTGGCGACGGTTTACGGCTTCCTTGTGCAGTTCGGGCTTGAGAAAGAGGTCAAGCTGAACATCGAACAGGGCCATGCCATTCTGGCGGGGCATAGCTTCGAGCATGAAATCGCGCTGGCCAATGCGCTGGGCATCTTTGGTTCGATCGACATGAACCGCAACGATTACCAGACGGGCTGGGATACCGACCAATTCCCGAACAACCACGCCGAGAAGGCGGTGGCTTTCTACGAAATCCTGCGGGCCGGCGGGTATACGACGGGCGGCACGAACTTTGACTCAAAGGTGCGGCGTCAGTCGCTTGACCCCGAAGACCTGATCCTTGCCCATGTCGGCGGGATGGACGTTTGCGCGCGGGCGCTGAAATCGGCGGCGGCGCTGATGGAGGATGGCGCGATGGAGCGGGCGCGGGCCGAGCGTTACGCCGGTTGGGAGAAGGCGGATGCCAAGGCGCTTCTGGCTGGCAGCCTTGAAGATGCGGCGGCGGTGGTGACGGCCAAGGGGCTGAACCCCGAGCCGCGTTCGGGCCGTCAGGAGCGGCTGGAAAACCTGTGGAACCGCTTCGTCTGATCTGATGAAGTGCTACGGCAAAGGGGCGGCGGCGCATCGGCTTCGCCGCCTCCTGTCATGAAGGAGGATGCGATGACCTATACTCCCGCCGCCGACCGTTATTCGAAGATGGTCTACCGCCGTTGCGGCAAGACGGGGCTGCAACTGCCCGCCATCAGCCTTGGGCTGTGGCACAACTTTGGCCACGACACGCCGCATCAGGTGAAGCGCGACATTTGCCGGACGGCGTTCGACCTTGGCATTACGCATTTCGACCTTGCCAACAACTACGGACCGCCGCCCGGAAGTGCCGAGGAGGCGTTCGGGGATATCCTGAAAACCGATTTCGCGGGGTATCGGGACGAGCTGATCATTTCGTCCAAGGCCGGATACAACATGTGGGACGGCCCTTATGGCGAATGGGGAAGCCGGAAGTATCTGATCGCGTCCTGCGACCAGAGCCTGAAGCGGATGGGGCTGGAGTATGTGGATATCTTCTATTCCCACCGTTTCGACCCCGATACGCCGCTGGAAGAGACGATGATGGCGCTGGACCATATCGTGCGGTCGGGACGGGCGCTGTATGTGGGGATTTCAAGCTACAACAGCCAGCGCACGCGCGAGGCCCATGCGATCCTGAAAGAGCTTGGCACGCCGCTGGTCATTCACCAGCCGAGCTACAACATCCTGAACCGCTGGGTGGAGCATGACGGGCTGAAGGACACGCTGGCCGAGCTTGGCGTGGGGTCCATCGCCTTTACGCCGCTGGCGCAGGGGATTTTGACGAAGAAATACCTGAACGGCATTCCGCAAGGCAGCCGTGCGGCGCAGGGCAAGAGCCTTGACCCCGCGACGATCACGGACAGCGCGATTGCTTCGGTCAAGGCGCTGGACGCGCTTGCTTCCAGCCGCGGGCAGACATTGGCGCAGATGGCGCTTGCCTGGGTGTTGCGCAATGGCGGGATCACGACGGCGCTGATCGGGGCGTCGAAACCCGAACAGGTGGTGGATTGCGCAGGGGCGATCGGCAACCTCGACTTCACGGCGGCGGAACTGGCCGAGATCGACAGGATCTCTGGTGAAGAGGACATCAACCTATGGGCGAAATCGTCCGCCGAGTGAGTGGCACAAAGTTGGAAGGGTGGCCGCCCAAGGGATCGGCCACCCGCCTTTCGATGCAACGGACACGCCAAATTTGTATCCGGCCGCATGTTTTTTGCTGTTGGCATCCCGTGCGTTTCGTATTTCTTTTTACCGTAGGGTCAGAATTGTGTGATCGTCGGGCAAAGAGCCTTTGACTGAAGCGGTGCCGGGATGACGACGGGTATTTCCTCATCTTCTATGGTTCGTCTGGTCCTTGTTTCCACCGGACCGGCGGCACCTCTTGCGGCGGAAACGCTGTGCCAGCACCTGAGCATCACGAAAGAAACCGCGCTGGAACGGCTGGGGGCCGCGCCTTCGGTTCTGGTCGAGGGGATCGACGACGAAACGGCGCGCAAGATCGCTACGCTGCTCCGGTCCTTTGGATTGCGGGTCCGGATCGACGGCCCTTCGGAAGGGGCCAATCCTTGCGACCTGTCGATCCAGATCGCGGTGCCGGTGCGGGTCCAGCGGACGATCCGCCAGATTGCCGCTGAAACGGGGCTGGACGTGGGCCATGTTGCGGAAAGCGTGCAGCGACCGGGGGGTCTTGTGTTGCCAGCGCTGCCGCCGGACGAGGTGCTGCGTTTGCAGCAGGTGCTTGGGCGCAACAGCAGCCTTGTCCTGTCCGCTTCGGACCCTGCGAGCGCGGTCTATGACATCTTTCTTCCCGACGGGATGACCGACCCCGCGCTGGCAGAGCGGTTTCGCTTGCTTGGTGCCGAGGCCGACCCGATCACCGGCGCGGTGGCCGCCGGACTTGACCGTGCGATCTGTGCGCATCTGGTCGCACGTTTCCCCGATGCGGGGATGACCGTGATCGACCGTGCCTTCCAGCGTTACGATCTTTATCTGACGCGCGTGACGGGATGGGTGACGCGCGATCTGGCCGATTTCCTTGCGGCGCGGACGGGTCTTCCCCGCAGCCGGTTCGAGGTGGTTGCAGAGAACATGCCGCTGCGGATCGAGCTTGGCCTGACCCATGCGGCGGCACGGCAGTTCCGTGCCGATTACGCGAGCATCGGCATGCATACGCTTATGCTGCTGAGCGGCCTTTCGCGGAATTCCGACAATCCGAACCTTTAACCGGCGCTTCACGCATTTGCCGCAAACTGGCTGCGGGTGTGTGAATTTTCGGGGTGAACGATGGCCGCGCAGGGCAATGCCGCGCCGGTTATCATCAAGCGTAAGAAAGTCATTGCCGGTGGCGGTCATCATGGCGGGGCCTGGAAGGTCGCCTATGCTGACTTCGTCACGGCGATGATGGCCTTTTTCATGCTGATGTGGCTGTTGAACGCGACGACGGAAAAGCAAAGGAAGGGGATCGCGGATTACTTCAATCCGACGATCCCGGTAAACCGCATCTCGGGCGGCGGGGATGGCAGTTTCGGTGGGGATTCCGTCCTGTCGGAGCAGACCTTGGCGCAGAACGGGACGGGGGCTTCGGCCACGGCCCCTGCCGAGGAAATGAAGGCGAGGGGAGAGAACGGCCCGCAGGAATCGGCGGAGGCCCAAGCCTTGGCGGAGGTTGAGAAAGCCCTTACGGCGCGCACGGGCGAAAGCATGACGATGGAGCGCCTGATGCGACATGTCGTGACGCGGGTGACGGACGAAGGGCTGGTGATCGAGCTTTTCGATGTCGAGGATCAGGCGCTGTTCCTGCCCGACTCGGCCATGCCGGACCATATCCTGAACGAGATCGCGACCGTTCTGGTCGAGGTGATGACCCTTGCCACCAACGAGGTTGCGGTGAACGGCTACGTGCGCAGCTATCCTTTGCCGATGATCGAAAACCCGTCGTGGAAGCTGTCGGCAGAGCGGGCCCAGACGATGCGGGGGTTGCTGGAAAAGGCGGGGCTGGATGCAGCAAGGCTTCAGCGCGTCACCGGATTTGCCGACCGAAAGCCGGTGGCGGCGAACCCGCAGGCGATCCGTAACAACCGGCTGGAGGTGATCCTGCTGCGCCGTAACCGGTGAAATAGAGCGAATTGTCGATATTAGGCGGCTGTTAACGTGAAAGGGGCAAGGATCGGCCAGACCCAGAAGGGCAGGGCTACAGAAGGGCGCCTTACATGTCGATTTCATCCTCGCTCAATGCCGGTGTTGCCGGACTCAATGCCAATGCGACGCGGCTTGCAGCCATTTCCGACAACATCGCAAACTCGGGTACCTACGGGTACAAACGGGCCTCGGCGGATTTCGAGAGCATGGTCATCACCTCGGCCCGCGGGTCGGGGACCTATTCGGCGGGCGGGGTGCGGGCGTCCACAACGAGGCTGATCGAAGAGCGGGGGGCGCTGGTCGGCACGGCCAATTCGCTGGACATCGCCGTGTCGGGGCGGGGGATGCTGCCGGTGATTCCGGCGGTGTCGATGGGGTCGGATTTTTCGGACCAACCCTTGGTGATGACGACGACAGGGGCGTTCCGCACCGATGCGAACGGGGTGTTGAAAACCGAATCCGGGCTGGTGCTGCTGGGTTGGCCCGCCAATGCCGACGGGTCGATCCCCGTCAATGCGCGCGATACGATCCAGGGGCTGGAGCCTGTGGTGATCAACGCCAACCAGACGGCCGGCGACCCGACGACGGTGATGGGCCTGGGCGTGAACCTGCCCGCCGTGCAGACCGAAGCGGGGGCGAGCGGTGGTGCGCTGCCGCTGTCGGTCGAATACTTCGGCAACCTCGGCACGTCCGAGACGCTGGATATCACCTTTACCCCGCAGGTTCCGGCAACGGGCGCTTCGAACACGTGGAACATGGTGATCCGCGATTCCGCGCAAGGCGGGGCGAAGATCGGGGAGTATACGCTGGTCTTCGACGACAGCCGCGGCAATGGCGGGACGCTTGCCTCGGTCACGACCGTGGCGGGGGGAAGCTATGACGCGGCGGCGGGGACCCTGGCGCTGACGGTTCAGGGCGGGCCGATGACGGTAACGATCGGGCGTCTGGGCGATCCGAACGGGCTGACGCAGCTTTCGGACAGTTTCGCGCCCGTGGCGATCACCAAGGACGGCTCTCCGGTCGGCAACCTGACAGCGGTGGAGGTGGACGAGAACGGGTTCGTCACCGCCAGCTATGACACGGGTTTCATCCGGCGGATCTATCAGATCCCCTTGGTCGATGTGCCGAACCAGAACGGGCTGCGGACCATGTCGAACCAGACCTATCAGGTGTCGCCGCAATCGGGGAATTTCTTCCTGTGGGATGCCGGCACGGGGCCGACGGGCAAGGTGGTCGGCTATGCGCGCGAGGGGTCGACGACCGATGTGGCGGCGGAACTGACCGCGCTGATCCAGACGCAGCGGGCCTATTCCTCGAACGCCAAGGTGATCCAGACGGTGGACGAGATGTTGCAGGAAACCACGAACATCAAGCGGTGATGCGATGAGCATTTCGACCGCGCTTTCCGCCGCCCTGTCCGGCCTGACCGTCACCTCGCGGCGGGCCGAGGTCGTGTCGTCCAACGTCGCCAATGCCGCGACCCCCGGTTATGTGCGGCGCGAGCTGGTGCTGGCGGCGCGCATGGTGGGGGACAGCGGGCAGGGCGTGGCGAGCGTGGGCCTGCGGCGCGATCAGGACAGGTTCCTGTTGGACGACCGCAGGGGTGCCGGGGCCGAGGCGGGCGGGCGCGGGCTGATCGCCGATGCGCTGCGCAGGATCGAGGCGGCCTTGGGCACGCCCGAGGACGAAGCCTCGGTCACGGGGCGGATTGCTGCGGTGGAGCGGGCCTTGATCGCGGCTGCGGGGGACCCGTCCTCGGAGAGCCGTCTGGCGGCGGTGGCGGATTCCCTCGGAGGGCTGACGCGGCACATGGCGCGGGCCTCGGCCACGATCCAGACGCAGCGGAGTGATGCGGATGCAAGGATCGCGGCGCAGGTGGTGGAGTTGAATGGAAACCTTGCCAAGGTGCAGGAACTGAATTCCCAAATCCTCGCCTATGCCAATTCGGGGCGCGAGGTGGCGGCGCTGATGGACCAGCGGCAGGTGGTGGTGGATGCTATCGCCGCCGTGGTGCCGGTGCGCGAGCAGCCGCGCAAGGACGGGATGATCGCGCTTTATACGCCGAACGGGGCGGCGCTGGTCGAGGGGACGGCCTCGGCGATCGGGTTCGAGGCGCGGGGGGTTGTTACGGCGGATATGACGCTGGCCTCGGGCGCGCTGTTCGGGCTGACGGTGAACGGGCGGGCGGTCGATACGGGGCCGCGCGGGCCGCTTGCGGGCGGAACGCTGGGGGCGCTGTTTCGCCTGCGCGACGAGACGGCGCCGTCTGCCCAAGCTGCGCTGGATGCCCTCGCGCGGGATCTGGTGGAGCGGTTGGCGGGGGTGGACGCCACGCAATCCGCCGGAGCTGCGGGATTGCTGACCGATGCCGGCGCGGCCTTCGATCCGGCGGATGAGGTGGGGCTTGCCGGTCGCCTGCGGATGAACGCTGCGGCAGACCCTGCGGCGGGCGGTGCGCTATGGCGTCTGCGCGACGGGTTGGGTGCTGCCGGACCCGGGCCGAGGGGGAATGCGGCGGTGCTGAACGGCTGGCGGATTGCGCTGGAAGGCGCGCGGCAGCCCGTATCGGGCGGGTTCATGGCGGGGGAGCGGAGCGCATCGGCGCTTGCGGGTGACGTGCTGTCCCGCATCGCCACCGAGCGCGTTTCCGCAGATGGCGAGGCGGCCTTTGCCAGCGCCAGGTCGGCGGCGCTTGTGAAGCTCGAGGCGGATGGCGGCGTGGATACCGACCATGAATTGCAGGACCTGATGCAGATCGAACAGGCCTATGCCGCCAATGCCCGAGTGGTGAAGGTGGTGGACGAGATGTTGCAACAATTGCTGAGGCTGTGACGATGCTGGTGTCGATCGGTGATCTTGCCCAGACGCTGGTGCTGAAGCGCCAGAACACGGCGGCCAAGGCAGGAATGGAGGCGCTGACCACCGCGCTGACGACGGGACGCGTGGCCGATGCCGGGGGGCATCTGGGCGGAAATTTCGGGCCGCTTGCGGGGCTGGATACGTCTCTGACACGGCTGAAAGCCTTTGCCGGGGTGACGGCCGAGGCGGCGCGCATCGGTGACGGAATACAAGGGGTTCTCCAACTGGTCGACGATGTCGCAAGGGCGTTGTCGCCCGCGCTTCTGACGGCAGGCGATGGCGGCGCGGGGTCGATCCTGAACGGGGCGGCGTTGCAGGCGGAACAAGCGTTGGGGCAGGTTGTCGGTGCGCTGAACACGCGGGTCGCCGACCGCTCGCTGATGGCGGGGGTGGCGACGGACCGGCCCGCGCTGGTGGATGGGGGAAACCTGCTTGCCCAGGCGGAGGCGGTCGTTGCCGGAAGCACGAGCGCAGGCGCGGTCGAAGCGGCACTGGAGGCATGGCTTGCCGATCCCGCGGGCTTTCAGGCCGATGCCTATCGTGGCGGCGATCCGCCTTCGGCGCTGCCCGTGGCCGAGGGGGAGGAGGTGCAATTCGACGTGACCGCCGCCGATCCCGCGCTGCGGGCCACGTTGAAGGGCGTGCTGATGGGGGCTTTGCTGGCGCGTGGCGTGCTGGCGGGCCAGCCCGCGGCGCAGGCGGCGCTTGCACGGCGGGCAGGAGAGAGCCTTGCCGAAACCGCGCCGGACCGCGCCCATCTTTCGGCGCGGATCGGGATCACCGAACAGCGCATAGCCGCCGCCGAGGCGCGCAATTCGGCCGAGGAAACCGCGCTCTCACTTGCGCGGAACGGGTTGGTCGGCGTCGACGGTTACGACACGGCGACCGCGTTGCAGGAAGCGCAAGCGCGGCTCGAGATGCTTTACACCCTGACCGCGCGGCTGTCGCGGCTTAGCCTGTCGGATTACATGTGATGCGGTTCGCGTTATTGCTTTTGCTGCTGGCCCAGCCTGTCATGGCGGAACCCGTGCGGATCAAGGATCTGGTGGAGTTCGGCGGGGTGAGGGGGAACGATCTGGTCGGTTACGGTCTTGTCGTCGGGCTGAACGGCACGGGGGACGGGTTGCGCAACAGCCCCTTTACCGAAGAGATCATGGCCAATCTGCTGGAGCGGCTTGGCGCCAACGTCACGGGCGAGGAGTTCCGGCCCAAGAACGTGGCGGCGGTCTTCGTGACCGCGACCCTGCCGCCCTTTGCGCGGGCGGGGTCGAAGCTCGACGTCACCGTTTCTGCGATTGGCGATGCGAAAAGCCTTCAGGGCGGGACGCTGGTGATGACGCCGCTGAACGGGGCGGACGGGCAGATCTATGCCGTGGCGCAGGGTGGGCTGATCGCGGGCGGAATCGCCGCCGAGGGGCAGGCTGCGCGCGTGGTGCAGGGGGTGCCGACCTCGGGCAACATTCCATCCGGTGCGCGGGTGGAGCGGGAGGTCGCCTTTGACTTCGGCGGGATGGAGGATGTGCGGCTTGCGCTGCGTGAGCCGGATTTCACCACCGCCGAGCGGATCGAGACGGTGATCAACGCCGCCTTCGGGCGCGATGTGGCCGAGATGCTGGATGCCGGCACGGTTTCGGTGCGGGTGCAGGGAAACTCTCCGGCCCGCATGATGGCGAAGCTTGAAGGGTTGCGCGTCGATCCCGAAACGCGGGCGCGGGTGGTGGTGGACCAACGGTCGGGCACCATCGTCATGGGCGCGGATGTGCGGATCAGCCCCGTGGCCGTGGCGCAGGGCGGCTTGACCTTGCGGGTTTCGGAAGCGCCTGTCGTGTCACAGCCCAACCCGTTCGCCCAAGGAGAGACGATCCTTGTGCCGCGTACCGATGCGAGCATCGAGCAGGAACCGGGAACGGGGCTGGCGCAGATCGACGGCGGCACCAGCCTGAGCGAGGTGGTGGCAGGGCTGAACGCGCTGGGCGTGGCGCCGAACGACATGATCGACATCCTGAAAAGCATCAGCGCGGCGGGCGCGCTGCATGCCGAATTCGTGGTGAACTAGCCGTAGCTGCGGACGAGGGCCGAGGCGACGAGGGTCCAGCCATTCGCCACGACGAAGAAGGCCAGCTTGAAGGGCAGCGACACCACTGCGGGCGGCACCATCATCATCCCCATCGACATGAGCACCGCAGAAACGACGAGGTCGATGATGAGGAAAGGCAGAAAGATCATGAAGCCGATCTGGAAGGCGCGGGTGATTTCCGACAGCATGAAGGACGGGATCAGCAGCGAGAGCGGCGCGTCGACGGCGGGACCGGATTCGCCGGGGCGGAGGGTCTGGAGCGCGGTGAAGGTTTCGGTATCCATACGCGCGGCCATGAAGGCGCGGAAAGGTTTCTGGATTTCGTCAAAGGCCTGAACGGCGGTGATTTGCCCTGCGTTCAGGGGTTCGACGCCCTTGGTCCAGGCCTCGGTGAAGACGGGGTCCATGATGAACCATGTCAGGAAGATCGCGAGGCTGACCATCAGCATGTTGGGCGGCGCCTGTTGCAGACCTATGGCCTGACGCAGGATCGACAGGACCGTGACGATGAAGGGAAAGCAGGTCACGGTGACGGCCAGACCGGGGGCAAGGCCGAGGACGGTGACGAGCAGAAGCAGTTGCACGGTGCGGGTGGACAGGAGCGGGCCCTGGCCAAGGTCGAGCGACAGGTCCTGCGCTGCCGCCGGACCTGCAAGCAGGATCAGTGCGAGGGGGAGCCAGCGGATCACAGCCCTTCCCCCGGTGCGGCGACTTCGGTCAGGCGCACGGCGAGTTGGCCGGAGGTGTCGCCCTCGGCCTCGTGCAATTCGCCGCGGGCGATGAGGCGGTCGCCCACGTAAAGCTCTACCGGGTCTTCGACGCGGCGGTCGAGGACGAGCACGGCATCGCGGCCAAGGCGGAGGAGGTCGCGCACAAGCGGGCGGGCGCGGCCGACCGAGACGGTGATTTCGATGGGAACCTGCGAGAAGGGGGTGGTGTCATCCGACATTCGCTTTTCCTTGGGATTCGAGGGTGAAGAAATCGCTGATGGCCGCAGTCAGGGCGGCGACGGTTTCGTCGAGGTTTACCCGTGCCTCGGACCGATCAAGGGTCAGCCGGATATCGCCCGGTGTCAGGGCGGGGTCTTCGACGATGTTGACGGGCAGGCCCAGAGCCGGAACGCAAAGCCGTTCAATCGCGGCGCGGGAATCGGGGTGCAGGCGCAGGGTGACGGGGGGTTCGGCCAGACCTTCGGCCAGGGGCATGACCGTTTCAACCACAAGCGCGGGAAGGGCGGCACGGGCGATTGCCGGGAGGAGCTTGGCTGTCATTTCGGCCAAGAGGGGTTCCAGCGCGGCGAGAACATGGGTGCGCGCCTCTTGAAAGGTGAAGCCGAGGGTTTGCAACCCCTCCATCGTTGCGGCTTCGGCGCGGGCCTTTTCTTCTGCATGGGCGCTGGCGGCATCCTCCCATCCGGCGGCGTAGCCGGCGTCGAATCCTGCCAGGCGCGCCTCCTCGGCGGCAGTGGAGGTGGCTTCGGCCAGCGCTTCGGGCGGGTCGTCGGTAAAGGTTTCGAGGGTCAGGGGCATCAGGTCTTCTCCGTTTCGGCTTCCATCCAGCCGCGAAGGATTTCGACCGATTCGGCCTGCCGTTCGTCGATGAGACGACGCAAGCGGGCGACGGGGTCGGGATCGGTGTCGAGCGAGATGTCGATGATCGGCAGTTCCGGCATGTCGAAGCTGCCGGACACCTCGCCCTCGAGCGCGGGTGGGGTGGTGTCGGGCAGGGCCAGCGGCGGCGCAGCGGCGCGGTTGGCCAGGGCGGGCCGCAGGACGAACAGCCCGAGCAGGGTGGCGACAATTGAAAGCAGGCCGAGTTCGATGAGCGTCATGAGGTCGATCGTGCCGGAAAGAAGGCCCGGGTCCGCCTCGACCAAGGTGCCCGATGCATCGACGGGGCTGAACTCGAGTTGCTTCAGCGTCAGCACGTCGCCGCGATCCTCCTTGAGGCCGACGGCGGCGGCGACAAGGTCGCGCAGGGCGGCCATTTCCTCATCCGCGCGGGGGGTCCAAGTTTCGCTTCCGTCTTCACCTTTGGTCTTTGCGCCGTTGACCAGCACGGCCACCGTAAGGCGGCGGATATCGCCCGGAACGCGTGTCAGTGCGCGCTGGGTTTCGGACACCTCGTAATTCACCCTTTCGTTGTTTTCCGAGCTTTCGCTTTTGCTGCCATCCTCTGCCCCGCCCTGTGGCAGGTTCGAGGCGACCGTGACCTGACCGCCAGCTTCGGAATTCGAACCGGATTTCGAGGTGGTCTCGGTCGAAATCGCCACGCGCCCCTGCGGGTCGATCACACGTTCGGTCACTTGCTCCGATTGGCTTTCCAGCTCGAGCGCGACCTGCACGACCGCATTCCCCGCGCCGACCCGCGCGGCGAGCAGACGTTCGACATTGGCGCGGATCGCTTCGGCCCGCGCATCCGCGGCGGCGGCCGAGGGAGAGGCGTCTTCCAGCGGGACAAGGCCGCCGACGCTGTCGATCACCTCGACCCCGTCCGAGCGCAGTCCGGGGACAGCGGCGGCGACGAGGTGGCGCAACGCCTTGGCTTCGGTCTGGGATACGCGACCGGCAAGGCTGGTGACGACGACCGAAGCGGTGGGCACGGGTTTCGCGCCGAAGGGTTGGGCTTCGGGGCGGGCGATGTGGACGCGGGCGGCACGGAAGGCGGGGTTGGCGAGGATGGTGCGGGCAAGTTCGCCTTCGACCGCGCGGCCCCATGCGGCATCGAACATCTGCGCGGTGGTGCCGAAGCCCGAAAGCGAATCGAGCAGTTCGTATCCCGCGCCCCCCTGTGCAGGCAGCCCTTCGGCGGCAAGTTCCATGCGCAGCGAGTCGCGTCGTGTGGCATCGACCATGATCGACTGACCGTCGATGCGGTAGTTCACCTTGCGCTGTTCCAGTGCTGCGACGACCTCGCCCGAGCGTGCCGGATCGAGGCCTGCGTATAGCAGGGCCATGTCGGGGGTGGCCGCCATGCGGGCCAGTGCGAGAATCGTTACGAACATGGCCAAAGTCGC
Source organism: Paracoccaceae bacterium (assembly GCA_027489375.1). Classification (GTDB taxonomy): domain Bacteria; phylum Pseudomonadota; class Alphaproteobacteria; order Rhodobacterales; family Rhodobacteraceae; genus Paragemmobacter. The sequence continues at coordinate 160,409 of JAIXZW010000003.1, forward strand.
GCCGATCACCACCGCACGGCGGCGGGGTTCGAGCGTGGACCACAGCGACAGGATCGGGTTCAAGGCAACCTCCGCCCGGCGTTCTGCCGGTTTCACTGCGGCCAGAATGGCGGCTTCGTCTTAACAATCGGTTAGGCGCGAAGCGGTAACTTCGCCCCGTGACGGAAGGAGATCGCGCATGGCCGAGGCCGCAACCGAAGGCACGGATTCGCCCAAGAAGCGGGGCAAGTTGCCACTGATTCTGGCTGCGGCTCTGGCATTGGTGCTGGGCGGCGCGGGGTTCTATGCGACATGGTCCGGGCTATTGCTCGGCGGGCATGAGCCTGCGGAGGAAGCGGCGGCACCCTTGCCCGACATCGCCTTTGTGCCGATCGAGCCGGTGGTGATCTCGCTACCCGAAACGGCCCGAAATGCGCATCTGCGCTTTACCGCGCAGCTGGAGGTGGCGGGAAAACATACGGCGGATGTGACGCTGCTCTTGCCGCGCATCGTCGATATCCTGAACGGCTATCTTCGTGCCATCGACGTTGCAGAGATCGAGGATCCGACAGCGCTGGTGCGGATCAGGGCGCAGCTTTTGCGGCGCATCCAGCTTGTCAGCGGCGAAGGGCGGGTCCGTGACCTGCTGATTACGGAATTCGTTTTGAACTGAGGAGGCAGGATATGGAACTTCCGCCGGTTGAGATGATCTCGAACGGGTTGCTGGCCGCGGGTGCCTTTGGTGCCGCGATTTACTGCCAGATTCTGTCAGCACGATTGAAGCGGTTCAATGCGCTGGAAAGCGGGATGGGCGGGGCCATCGCCGTATTGTCCGCGCAGGTGGACGACATGACGCGGGCGTTGCACGCCGCGCAGCGGCAGGCGCAGCGGTCGTCCGAGGGTTTGGAGGCGCTGGTCGCGCGTGGCGATGCGGCGGCGGCGAAGCTGGAACTGATGCTTGCGTCGCTGCATGATCTTCCCGAGGGAGAGGGTGCGCGCAAACCGCGTTTCGTGCGCCGTCGCGTTGTGCCGGAGGCCGCGGAATGAGCCGCAGGTTCGGGCGGGGGGTGCTTGCAATCATCGCCTTGACCTGTGCGGCATCGGGCGCGCTCAGGCTGGGTTTCGGAGCCGGCGAAGCCCTGGCCCTCGTCCCGGAAGGTGCCGAAGAAAAGGCACCGCAGACGGGCGCGCAGACGGGCGCGCAGACGGGGGCGCAGACGGGGGCGCAGTGCGAACCCCCGCTTGCGGTTGCAGAAGCGCTGACGAAGCGGGAGGCGCGGGTGGCCGAGCGGGAAGCGGTCTTGCAGGACCGGATGGCGGCGCTGGCCCTTGCGGAGAAGGCGGTGCAGACCCGCCTTTCGGAGATGGCGCAGGCCGAGGAGAATTTGAAAAAGGTTGTCGCCGTCGCCGATGGAGCGGCCGAGAAGGACCTTTCGCGGCTGACGGCGGTTTACGAGGCAATGAAACCGGCGGATGCGGCGCGGCTGTTCGGGGCCATGTCGCCGGAATTTGCGGCGGGATTCCTTGGCCGGATGCAGCCGCAATCGGCGGCGGCCGTGCTTGCCGCCCTCGACCCCAAGGCGGCTTTCGGCATTTCGGCCCTGATCGCCGGGCGGAACGCCAACGCGCCGAAGGAATAGGGGTTTCTTAATCCGATTCGGTCAGGCTTGGCGCAAGCTTGGGGGTATGCATGTTCGGCATCATCGGCATCGTGGTGATCTTTGTCATGGTCTTTGGCGGCTATGTGGCCGCGGGCGGCAAGATGGCGATCATCCTGCATTCGCTGCCTTTCGAAATGGTCATGATCGGCGGTGCCGCGGTGGGTGCCTTCATCATCTCGAACGATGCGGCAACTGTGAAGCACACGCTCAAGGACGTGCCCCGCGTGTTCAAGGGCACGAAGTGGAAGACGGATGATTACCGCGATCTGCTTTGTCTCTTGTTCGAGCTGATCCGTCTGGCGCGGAACAATCCGGTCGGACTCGAAGAACATGTGGAAGCGCCGCAGACTTCGGCAATTTTCGGGCGCTATCCGAAGATTCTGGCCGACCATGACGCCACTGACCTCATCTGCGACACGTTCCGTGCAGCGTCGATGAATTACGACGATCCGCATCAGGTGGAAGAGGTGCTCGACAAGCGGACAGAGGCGGCGGCCCATCATGCGCTGCACACAAGCCATGCCCTGCAAAGCATGGCGGATGCCCTGCCCGCGCTTGGCATCGTCGCGGCCGTGCTCGGTGTGATCAAGACGATGGGGTCCATCGACCAACCGCCCGAAATTCTGGGCAAGATGATCGGCGGCGCACTGGTCGGGACTTTTCTGGGTGTTTTTATCGCCTACGGTCTGGTTGGCCCCTTTGCCAGCCGGTTGAAAGCGGTGGTCGAGGAGGATGCGCAGTTCTACAGGCTGATCCGCGAGGTGCTGGTGGCGAACCTGCACAGCCACCCCGCCAACATCTGCATCGAGGTCGGGCGGCAAAACACGCCGCATGGCGCGCGGCCGAGCTTTTCGGAACTCGAGCAGGCCTTGCGGGCGATCAAGACGGAAGCGGCATGATCCGGCTTGCTTTCCTGATGGTCTGGTTCGTGTCGGCCGCCGAGGCGCAGGCGGTGCGGGTAACGGCGGGCGAGCACGACGATTTCACGCGCGTTGTGCTGCAGTTTCCCGCCGCCGTTGAGTGGCAAGTCGGGCGCAGCGACGAAGGTTACGAGCTTCGGGTCGAGGGAATGACCCCTCGCTATGATCTGTCGCGTGCATTTGACCTGATCCCGCGGGACAGGCTGGCCTCGCTTTGGGCTGATCCGGAAAGCGGAGCGTTGCGGGTCGGGGTGGCCTGCGCTTGCCATGCGCTGCCTTTCGCTCTGCGCCCCGATACGGTGGTGATCGACCTGCGCGACGGTGCTCCGCCGCCGGAATGGGGGTTCGAGGTCGGGTTCGACGGTCGGCGTAGACCGCCCCTGTCGGAAAATCCCGCCGTCGTAGCGACGCGAAACCACCCCGAGGAACGGGCACCCGTTGTCTTGGGCGACAGCGTCAGACCGGCTTTGGATTGGTTCGATACGGTTTCGGGAGCGCCCGCCGCGCCCGCCGCCCTACCCATGCCTGACCCGCAGGTCGACGGCGGGCAGCTTCGCGCCTTGCGCGAGACCCTGACCGAGAATTTCGCGCGGGCCGCAACGCAGGATCTTGTCGATCCCGTCGGGAAGATAGCGCCGTCGGGCGAGGGCGAGGGCGAGGGCGGGGGCGAGGGCGGGGCACCTGCGATGGCCAATGTCCGGCTTGGTGCCGGGCTTGACGTGCGGCCAGCATTGGAAGACGCGCCCGATCTTGCCTCCGACGGGCAGATTTGTCCCGAAGATGAGACACTTGCGGTACAGGATTGGGGCGATGCACGTCCGATCCACGAACAGATGGCAGACGGGACGGCAAGCCTTGCGGGTGAGTTCGACCGCACCCAGCCCGATGCGCTGTATCGGGCGGTCCGGTTCCAGTTGTTCCTTGGTTTCGGGGCAGAGGCGCGGGGGTTGATGCGCGCATTCGACGGGCCGTTGCCCGATGCGCCGTTGTGGGAGGCCCTGTCGCGGTTGGTCGATGGCGAGCCGGACGCGGACGGTGCCTTCAAGGGGCTTGCGGGCTGCGACGGTCCGGCTGCGCTTTGGGCGACCGTGGCGGACCCGTCGCTTTCCTTGGCCGGGGTGAACACCCAGGCCCTGTTGCGGGCCTTTTCGGCATTGCCGCCGCATCTGCGCACCGGGATCGGCCCGCCCTTGGCCGAAAGGTTCATCGCGGCCGGTGATCGTGTGACCGCGCAAGCGCTTTCCGATGCGCTGTTGCGCCCGAGCGGGACGGATGATGCGCGCAGGACGGCGCTGATGGAGGTTCGTTTCCGCATGGACGCGGGCGACCTTGGCGGAGCGGATGCCGCGCTTGCGCCGCTGGTGGCCGATCCCGGTCCGCTGGCGGCGGACATTCTGGCGACGCGGATCGACCTTGCCGCACTGACCGGAGCGCCGGTTGACGGGGCCACGGTCACGGCGCTGGAGGCCATGCTGAGCGAGGCGGGTGGAGAGGATGCCATCGTCCTGCGGCGGGCTTTGGTGCTTGGGCACGCGATGTCCGGTGCTTTTGACGAGGCGTTTCGCCTGCTGCCCGAAAGCCCCGCGACGCGGGCCGATCTGTGGCGCGTGCTGGCCGAAAAGGGCCCTGACGAGGCGCTGTTGCATCACGCCCTGACTGCCGATGCCGCCGAGCGGGCCGAGATTGCCGTCGATACCCGCCGCAGGGTGGCCGAGCGGCTTCTTACGCTTGGTTTCCCCGAGGCGACGCAAGCTTGGGCCGGAGCGGACGACCCGCTGCTGTCCGCCCGCGCCGCGCTGCTTTTGGGCCAGCCTGCACAGGTCTTGCAGATCCTTGGTCCGGCGGATGGTGACGAGGCGCGCAAGCTCAAGGCTGAAGCGCTGTTGCAGGTGGATTCGGAAGCGGCGGTTCCCGAATTCGGAGCGCTCGGCGATACCGAGGCGGAACAAAGGGCGGCCCGCCTTGCCAATGCGTGGCCTGAACTTGCGGCAAAGGGTGCCGGGCCGTGGCGCAAGGTTGCCGAAGCCTTGGCGACGCCCGACGCGCCTGACCAGACACTGGCCCGAAGCCGTGCGCTTGCCGACAGTGCCGCGGAAACCCGTGCGGCTATCGAAAACCTGCTGGAATCGGTGCCATCGCCCGAGGCGCAATAACGGTTGCGAAAGATTCGGCGGGTAGTCTGCACCTGCGCAACCCAGAAGGGGCAGGGATGAAACTCGTCTTCGCTTTTGGACTTATCGGCAGTGCGGCACAGGCCGCCACGGTCTGTGATGATGCGGCCCGACACGCGGCAGAGCTGAGCGGCGTGCCGCTGCCGATCCTGACGGCGATCACACGGGTGGAGACGAATACAAGGCGGAACGGGACGCCCGGACCCTGGCCCTGGACGCTGAACCACGCCGGCAAGGGTGAGTGGTTCGATTCGCCCGAAGACGCCTTGGACCGGATGGCGGTGTTGGCCGGGACGGGCGCGAGTTTCGATGTCGGGTGCTTCCAGATCAACACGCGTTGGCACGGCGCGGCTTTCGGATCGGCGGAAGAAATGATCGAGCCGGAAACCAATGCGCGGTACGCCGCGACCTATCTGCTGGAGCTGTTTGCCGAAACGGGCGACTGGAAGGCCGCCGTGGCGGCGTATCATTCCCGCGATCCGGATCGCGGGGCGGGGTATGCCGAAAAGGTCGCTGCGGTGATGCGCCGTTCCGATACGCCCGTAGCGCCTGCCGATGCCGCCGCAGGGACGGCAGCCGCCGTCCAGCCGCGGGCGAACCATTTCCCGCTTCTGCTGGCGGGCGACCCGATCAGCGAGGGTTCGCTTTTCGGCGTGTCAGGGCAACGCGCGCCATTGGTCGGACCGTAGCATGACATTGCCCGCCCTTGCCCTGCTGTTCCGGCCGACCGTGCTTTTGGCGCTGGCCTTGATGGCAGTCATTGCCATGATGGTTCTGCCCGTTCCGGCGTGGCTGCTCGACCTTGGTCTGGCGCTGTCTTTCGCGCTGGCGATCCTGATGTTGACGGTGACGCTGTTCATCGAACGGCCGCTGGATTTTTCGGCCTTTCCCACCATCCTTCTCGCCTCGCTTCTGCTGCGTCTGGCGCTGAACGTCTCGTCCACCAAGCTGATCATCGCCGAGGGGCATCGCGGCACCGATGCGGCCGGGCATGTGATCGAGGGGTTTGCCAATTTCGTGATGGGCGGCGACGTGCTGCTTGGGCTGGTGATCTTTGTCGTCATCCTGATCGTCAACTTCATCGTCATCACCAAGGGTGCGGGCCGCATGGCCGAGGTGGGCGCACGCTTCGCGCTTGACGGTATGCCCGGTCGGCAACTGGCGATCGACGCGGATGTCGCCGCCGGTGCCATCGACCATGCCGAGGCGAAATTGCGGCGCGAGAGGGAGCTGGCAGAGACCACGTTCTTCGGTTCGCTGGACGGGGCGTCCAAGTTCGTGAAGGGCGACGCGGTTGCAGGTCTTCTCATCACCGTTCTCAACCTTGTCGTGGGGCTGTTCGTCGGGACGATGTTCCACGGGTTGCCGGTTGGCGCGGCTTTCGAAACCTATGCGATCCTGACCGTCGGCGACGGACTGGTCACGCAAATTCCTGCGGTGGTGATATCGGTTGCGACTGCCCTGCTGCTGGCGCGGGGCGGCGGTTCGGGGGCGGCGGATGTGTCGTTCTTTGCGCAACTTGGCCGATATCCCTCGGCGCTCGGCACGGTGGCGGGGTTGCTGGGTCTGTTCGCGCTTGTGCCGGGCTTGCCAGCCTTGCCCTTTCTGGCGGGCGCGTGCGGTTTGGGGTTCATGGCTTGGCGTGGCAGCCGGCCGAAAGCGGCGGAGCCTGCGAAGGCGGTCGAACCCGCACGTCCCCGACCCTTGGGCGACATGCTGGATTTCGACGAATTGCATATCGAGTTCGCCCCCGATCTTGTGGCGATGGCGCTGGACCCTGCCACGGGACTGGAGGCGCGGGTCGGCAACATGCGCGGGCACATTGCGGCCGGTTATGGCTTCATCCTGCCGGAAATCCGGCTGACCGACGAGGCGGCACTTCCCTCCGGCTCCTATCGCATCAGGATACAGGGGGTGGAGCGGGTGCGCGACCGGCTTTATCCCGATCTGGTGCTTGTGCTGCTGGCGGAGGGTGCGCCGGCACCGCCCGGCACCGATGTGCGCGAGCCGGTCTTCGGCGCACCGGCTCGCTGGATCAACCCGGACCGGCAAGAGGATGCGGCACTTGCCGGTCTGACGGTCGTTTCCCCGCCCGAGGTGTTGGCGACGCATCTCCTCGAAACGATCCGCGCCAACTTGCCGCGGCTGCTTTCCCTGCGCGGGCTACGCCGTTTGCTTGATGAATTCGCCAACGTCTCCGACCCCGACCGCGCGCAGGCGAACCGCCGGTTGCTTGACGAAATGATCCCCGACAAGGTGCCGCAAGACCTGTTGCTGACGGTCCTGCGGCTGTTGCTGGACGAGCGCGTGTCGGTCCGCAACCTGCCGCTCATCCTCGAGGCGATTGCCGAGTCCCGTGGGCTTGGCCAGGCCGAGGCGGTGGCCGACCATGTGCGCCAGAGGCTTGGCTTCCAGATCACGGCGGAGTTGCGTCGCGAGGACGGGACGGTCCCGCTTTTGCAGCTTGCCCCCGAATGGGAGAAGACCTTCGGCCAGTATCAGACCGAAGGGAAAGAGGTGGGGTTGCCGCCCGAGCTATTCGCCCGCCTTGCGAATGCCGTGGCCGAGCGATTGGCAAAGCTGGCCGAGGGCGGCACGCAGGCCGCTTTGGTCACGTCGGCGCACAGACGGAGGTTCCTGCGGACGGTGACGGCGGCGAAGGGGCTGGCTGTGCCGGTCCTTGCCTATGAAGAGATCGGACCGGATGTGCGCCCTGCGCTGATGGGGCAGGTGGCGGCGTGATCGAGGAATTGGCAGATCCGGCAGGGATCATGAACGGCCTTCTGCCCGCGGCTGTCCTGACGTTTCTGCGCGTCGGGGCCGTGATGGCCTTGCTGCCCGCCTTTGGCGAACAATCGGTTCCGGCGCGGCTGCGGCTGGTTCTTGCGCTGGCCTTCACGGCGGTCATCTTTCCCGCTGTCGTCGGGCGGTATCCGAGCGGTGTGATGCTTTTGCCCGCCTTGGGCGAGGTGCTGTCCGGCCTGCTGATCGGCATGACGTTGCGGTGTCTTGTGCTTGCGCTGCAGACCGCGGGCGCGGTGGCAGGACAGTCAGCCTCGTTGTCGCAACTGTTTTCGACGGCAGGCGCGGAGCCGCAACCTGCGATGGCGACACTGTTGACCCTGGGCGGTCTGGCACTTGCAGCCCAGGCGGGGTTGCATGTGCGGGCGGCCGAATTGCTGATCCTGTCTTACGACCTGTTGCCTGCGGGCGGGATTCCGCAGGCGGCGGATGTCGCAAGGTTCGGAACGGCGCAGGGCGCACGCGCCTTGGCGCTTGCGTTCTCACTTGCCGCGCCCTTCGTCATTGCTTCGGTGCTCTGGAATGTGGCGCTTGGGGTCCTTAACCGTGCGATGCCGCAGTTGATGGTCTCGTTCATCGGCGCGCCGGCGCTGTCGCTGGGTGCATTGGCGATGTTTGCGATTGCCGCACCCCTGATGCTTGGCGCGTGGCTCGACGCATTCGATGCGACCTTGCGGAACCCCTTTGCACCATGAGCGAGTCCGAGGACAAACCGCACGATCCATCGCAGAAGCGGCTCGACGATGCGCGCAAGCGGGGCGAGATTGCGCGGTCGGTCGATCTGTTGACGGCTTCGGCCTATGCGGGGCTTCTGGCGGCGGGTCTTGCGTTCGGTCCGGCCGTCGCGCTTCAGGCGGCAGGGGCGGCCACCGCACTTCTTGCGCAGGCGGAGAGCTTGGCTCCGCAGGTCATGGCAAGCGGTGCCCATGCGATGCACCCGTTGGCGAGTTCGGTTGCGTTGCCGCTTCTGCCCTTTTTTCTTTTGCCTGCGGTGGGGGTGGTGCTGGCATTGGTGGTGCAACGGTCGGTTCTTTTCACGCCGGAGAAGCTTTCCCCCAAGTTGTCCCGCATCAATCCGGTCGCCGCCTTCGGCCAGAAGTTCGGTGTCGACGGATTGGTGGATTTTGCGAAGAGCACGGCCAAGCTATGTGCGACCGGAGCGGCGCTTTGGTGGTATCTGGCGCGGCACGCGGAGGATCTTTTCGCAACGATCTCTCTCGACCCTGCGCAGGGGGTCGGGATTATGTTGCGACTGACACTCGGATTTCTGGTGGTGGTGCTGGCGATCTCGGTCGTTTTCGGGGCGGCGGATTATCTGTGGCAGGTGCTGCGCCATCGGGCACGCAACCGGATGTCGCGGCAGGAGCTGGTCGAGGAACAGAAGGACGCCGAGGGCGATCCGCACTTCAAACAGCATCGTCGACAGAGGGGTCAGGACATCGCGCTGAACCGCATGCTGCGCGATGTCGAAACGGCCGATGTGGTAGTGGTCAACCCGACGCATTACGCCGTTGCCCTGAAATGGAACCGTGCCAAGCGGCAAGCGCCCGTCTGCGTTGCGAAAGGGGTCGATGAGATTGCCGCCGCGATCCGTGCGCGGGCGGCCGAACATGGGGTGCCGATCCACCGCGATCCTCCGACGGCGCGGGCGATCCATGCCAGCGTCAGGTTGGGCGAACCGATCCGGCCGGATCACTATCGCGCGGTCGCCGCGGCGATCCGGTTTGCCGAAGCCATGCGCAAACGGGCAGGGAGAACGCGATGACCGCCGACCCGAGACTGCCACGCCTTGCCACCCTTGCCGCCTTGCTGCGCGACCATCACCTGATGCGGTTGCAACAGGCTGTGGCCCGAAAGGAGCGGGCTGTTTTGCTGCGCGAGGGGTTGGTGGCGAAGGGCAGCGATGACGCGGCGGCCTTTCAGGCACAGGCGACCTATGGGCGCTGGGCCGAAGCCAGTTACCGCAGCCTGAGCGCCGAGATCGAGCGCCACGATGCCGAGGTGGCGGACCGCTTGGCGACGGCGCGTCTCGCCTTTGCCCGTGCACGGGTTCTTGAGCGGTTGAAGGATCAGCTATCCTGACGCACGATCTCGACGATCAGAACATCGCTCACCCCTTCGGGAAGGATGCCTTGTGCGACTTCGAGAAGGGCGCGGCGCAGAAGGACGAGGTTCGCCCCGTCGGTGAAGGAACCGCGGAAGCCGCCTGCGTTGGAATGGTCGAAGAGGACCTGAAGGAAGGCGTCGCGCAGCTTCGGCTCGACATCGTAGACCTTTTCCGACGTGCCGGTTGGCACTTCGAGGCTGAGTGAAAGGATCACCATCGACACCACGCGCCCCTGCTCAAGAACGGGCACGACGAACTGGTTGTTCAGTTTCGCGTAATCGGGCGGGGCGACCGGCTCTTCCGGTGTTTCTTCGGCTGCGGGTTCCTCGTGAGGGCGAAGGACATAGCCCGCCGCCCCGCCGCCAAGCAAGGCGATGAGACCCACGATCAGGGGGAGCAGCTTTCCGAGCATCAGAAGGGCAACACGATATCGGCCACCTGCTGGCCGTAGCGGGGTTGCTGGACATCGGTGATCTGCCCGCGTCCGCCGTATGAAATCTGCGCCCCCGCGATCTTGTCATAGGTGACTTCGTTATGACGCGAGACGTCGATGGGGCGGACATAGCCCGAGACCAGAAGTTCGCGCAGTTCGAAGTTCACGCGCACCTCTTGCCGCCCCTCGATCCGCAGGACGCCGTTGGGCAGTTGCTCGACGACCGTTGCCGCGACGCGGAGGGTAAGCTTTTCGGCGCGGCTGACCGATCCGTCGCCCTGATAGCTCGAGGAGGACGTGGTTTCCGCGGCATCGGCAAGGGTCGCACCGTCGGGCAGCAACTGGTCCACCCGCTGGGGGATACCGAAAAGCGAAGGGATGCCCATGCTTTCCGCGCCCTGGCGGCTGCGGCCCGTGCTGTTGGAGATTTTCGCGGAATCGTCGATTTCGATCACCACGGTCAGGATGTCGCCGCGCTGGGCGGCGCGGCTGTCGCCGAAAAGCGCCCCGCGTTCGGCCGACCAGAGTGACGAGCCCTTGCTCGGCCCGCCTTGGCCCGATGCGGCGGGGAGGGGTGCGGAATACATCGCATGGTGCTGGTTCGACCCTTCGAGAGGTTCGAAGCCGGGGGCGCGGCCCACCTGTTCCATCCGTGCACATCCCGCACAGGCGAGTGTCAACATCAGCATCCAGCGCATGGGGCACCCCTGACTTCGATGGTTCCATCGGCCATGATCCGGCCGGTGATCGTGGTTTTCGATCCGGTGTTGAGGACGCGGATCTCGTCGCCCTCGGTCCCGGTGCCGAGGGCGCGGCCTTCGGCGTGGATGGCAAGTGTGCCCGTGGTGTAAAGCAGTGCGACGTTCTGGTTGCGCTTCACGATCATGGCGGGGCCAAGGTCGGACGGTCGCAGGGCGCGGCCGGCATAGACGGTGACGCGGGCGGTTTGTCCGATCGCATCGGCAAGGGCGCCCAGCGCATCGGGGATGGGCATGTCGACCAGCGCCACATCCCGCGCCGTGACGAGGGCACCTGCGGTGATCTGGCGCGTGGCAACGACGCTATCGGCCTGTGCGGCAGTGGGCAGGAGCAGAAGGATCAGCCAGCGCATCATCGCACCTGCGTGGTGGCGGACAGCATCTGGTCGGCGGCGGTCAGCACCTTGGCGTTCAGTTCGTATCCGCGCTGCGCCTTGATGAGTTCGGTCACTTCGCGCACGGCATCGACGGAACTTTCCTCGAGATAGCCCTGGCGGAGTGTGCCGAAACCCTCGGCCCCCGGTGTGCCGATCTGCACGGGGCCGGAGGCGGCGCTTTCGAGGAAGAGGTTGGAGCCGATCGCCTCGAGTCCCTTTTCGTTGGAGAAGGCGGCGAGGGTGAGTTGGCCGAGGAGTTGTGGCTGCGTCTGGTTCAGGAAATAGGCGTATACCTCGCCATTCGCGTTGATCGAGATGCTGCGCGCATCGTCGGGGATGGTCATGCCGGGGGCGACGGGGTGGCCGTCAGAGGTGACGATCTGCCCGTCGGCGCTGCGGCGGAGCGAACCGTCGCGGGTATAGGCTGCGGCACCCGAGGGAAGGGTGACTTCGATATAGCCGCGCCCTTCGATTGCAAGATCGAGGTCGCCGCCGGTCTGGGTGAGCGATCCCTGGGAGAGCACGACCGAAACGGCGGCAGGGCGCACGCCGAGGCCAAGCTGGATGCCCGTCGGCAGCATGGTGCCGTCTTCGGCCGTGACCGTGCCGGGGCGGGCCATCTGCTGATACATCAGGTCGGCGAAATCGGCGCGGCGGGCGTTGTAGCCCGTGGTCGACATGTTGGCGAGGTTGTTGGACACGACATCGACGCGCATCTGCTGCGCCGACATGCCGGTAGCCGCGATTTGCAGGGCTTTCATGGATTACCTTCCGATCGTCTGGATGACGCCGCGCATCCGTTCATCTTCGCGGTCGAGGAAGCCTTGGCCGAGTTCATAGGCGCGCTGCACCTCGATCATCCGTGCGACTTCGGTGACGGGATCGACGTTGCTTTCTTCCAGCATCCCCTGTTGCAGGCTTGAGCTTGCGGCGGGTTCGAGTGGACCCGCGTCAAAGAGCGTCCCGCCTTCGTGCCGCAGGGTCAGCGGGTCGGAGGGTTGCCAGAGGCCGATCCTCGCAAAGGGCTGGCCGTTGGCAGACAGCGTGCCATCGGCGGCAAGGGCGATCTGGCCCGCAGGCACGGTGAGGGGCGTTCCGCCTGCGTCGAGCAGGGCATGGCCGTCAGGGTTGACGAGGATGCCTTCGGCCGAGGGGGTGAAGGCGCCCGCGCGGGTCAGGCGTTGGCCTTGCGGCGTGGCGACGGCGAAGAAACCGTCGCCCTGGATGGCGAAATCGAAGGTGCCGCCCGTTCGGGTAAAGCCCGCTTGCGACAGGTCCACCACGCGGGCGTTTCCGTTGGCCATCGAGATCGACCCGGCATCGCCGCCCTGCTGCAGATATTCCTCGAACAGCACGCCTTCGCGGCGGAAGCCGGTTGTGGACAGGTTGGCGATATTGTTTGCCACCACCTGCATCTGCCGCATCAGGCCGGACTGGCGGGTCAGGGTGACGTAGCCGCCGGTTTCCATCAGTTGCCCCCTGCGACGATCGGGATGATTCCGGTGGTGAAGAAATCGACCAGCCGCGCGGTCATGAACCCCATCGCCACCCAGAACACCGCCAGCATCAGCGCGACCTTGGGTACGAAGGTCAGCGTGGCCTCTTGCACCGAGGTCAGCGCCTGCAGCAGGCCGATCACCACGCCCGCAACAAGTGCCACGGTCAGAAGCGGCGCCGAGATTTGCACCGCGATCCAGAGGGCGGCGCGCATCTGGTCGTAGATCAGCGTGTCGGTCATATCGGCATCCTCAGGATTTCCTGATACGCCTCGACCACGCGGTCGCGGACGGTGGCGACGGTTTCGACGGCGAGTTGCGAGGAGGCCAGCGCCTCGACCAATGCGTGGGGGTCGGCGCCGCCGGTGATGGCGGAGCGGGCGGTGGTCTCGCCCCTGTTTATGGTGGCGGTGAAGTCCTGCACCATCTGCGCGGCAGGGGCGGTGGCTGGTTTCGCCTTGGAATAGAGGCTGGCGGCGAAAGAAGAGCGGATATCCATTCTGGACCCCCCTTCTAGCGGCGGATCAGATCGAACAGGCTTTGCGTCATCTGCCGCGCCTGATCGAAGAGTTTCAGATTCGCCTCGTAGCTGCGCTGCGCTTCGCGCGCGTCCGCCAGTTCGACCACCAGATCGACATTCGAGCCGTCGTAATGGCCGGTATCATCCGACAGGGGATTGCCGGGATCGTAGATGCGTTCAAAGGGCGCACGGTCCAGCCGGACCGGGCCGGTTTCGACCTGCCCCGCCAATTCGGCAAAGCTGACCGTCTTGCGCCGGTAGCCGGGGGTGTCGGCGTTGGCGATGTTTTCGGAGACGTGGCGGAGACGGGTCGACTGCGCCTCCATCCCCGAGGCGGCGGATTTGAGGGCGGTGACGAGGTTGACCATCATTGCCCCCCACGGCCCAGTGCGGCGCGGACGATGCCCGAGGTGGAGCGATAGACCGCCAGCGCCATTTCATGGCTTTGGCGCACATCGGCCATGCGGAGCATCTGATCCTCGAGACTGACGGTATTGCCGTTCGGATCGGCGGCCCCCGCGATGCGTTCGGCCGTCGCCGAGGTGGCGCGGGCGGTCAGGTGCGTGGGCCGCGTCGTTGTGAGCGGGCTGTCGCCATAGGTCTGCGCGAAATCGGGCAGATCCCGCGCCTTGAATCCCGGCGTGTCGGCATTGGCGACGTTCTGCGCCAAAAGGCCAAGCCTTGCGCCGGAATGGGCGGCCAGCGCCTGCGCCATACGGGTGAGTTCCAGTTTTTCGAACATCTCGGGCTTCTCCCTCGACCAACTTCACCAAGGGTTAAGGGCGATTCGCTTAAGGAAGGGTTGAGGCTGGAAGGATTTCGCCATGAACCAGATGTTCGATGCGCTGCGGGCGCGGGTTGCGGGGATCAGTGCGGTGGCGCGGATCGGTCGCGTGTCAGCCCTTGGCGCGGGGACCGTGCAGGTGACTGGACTGTCACGCGTGGCGGCGCTGGGCGACCGCGTGGCGATCGGCGGGCTGGGGGCCGAGGTGATCGGCTTGCAGCCGGAGCGGCTGGTGGTGCTGCCCGATGCGCCGGCCGAGGGGGTGCAGATCGGGGCGGCGGTGGAGCATCGCGGGCCTGCCACCATCGCGCCGCATGACGGGTGGATCGGGCGGGTGATCGACCCCGATGGCAGGCCGCTCGACGGGCGGCCACTGTTTCCGGGGCCGGTGCCGCGCCTGTTGCGGGCGGACCCGCCCCCTGCGGCGCAGCGGCGGCGGTTGGGGCCGCGCCTTCCCACGGGTCTGGCCGTGTTCGACACGCTTTTGCCGCTGGTCCAGGGGCAGAGGATCGGGCTTTTCGCGGGGTCTGGCGTGGGTAAATCCTCGCTCCTTGGCGCGCTGGCGCGGGGGGTGGCGGCGGATGTGGTGGTGCTGGCGCTGGTGGGCGAGCGGGGGCGCGAGCTGCGGGCCTTTACCGAAGATGTGCTGGGGGCCGGGGGGATGGCGCGGAGTGTGGTGGTGGCTGCGACCTCGGACCAGTCGCCGCTGGTGCGGCGGCGGTGTCTGCTGGCGGCGATGGCGGTGGCCGAACACTTCCGCGACCGTGGCGCGCATGTGCTGTTTCTGGCCGACAGCATCACCCGCTTTGCCGAAGCGCATCGCGAGGTGGCGCTTGCGGCGGGCGAGGTGGCGGCGCTGCGGGGGTGGCCGCCCTCGCTTTCGCACGCGATCATGGGGTTGGCCGAGCGGGCGGGTCCGGGGCTGGAGGGGGCCGGGGATATCACGGCTGTGCTGTCGGTGCTGGTCGCGGGGTCGGATATGGAGGAACCCGTGGCCGATATCCTGCGCGGGACCATCGACGGGCATGTGGTGCTGGACCGCAAGATTGCGGAGCGGGGGCGGTTTCCGGCGGTTGATTTGCTGCGGTCGGTGTCGCGCAGCCTGCCCGATTGCGCCTCGGTCGAGGAGAACGCGGTGATCACCGAGGCACGGCGGCTGCTTGGCGCGTGGGATCGGGCGGAGCTTATGGTGCAGTCGGGGCTTTATGCGGCGGGGTCGGACCCGCTGACCGACAGGGCGATCCGGCTGTTTCCGGCGCTGGACGGGTTTCTAGCCGAGGGGTCGGCAGGGATTGCCGATGGGTTCGCGCGGTTGGAGGAGATTTTGAAAAAATAGTCTCTGACATTGCCTAAATGCGGCGAAGCAGGCTGCGGGTTTGGGTCAGGATGGTCAATGCACCAGATTGCGGCGTGCTGGTCGTATCGGCGCGGATCAGGAAGCGGCGGATCAGGTCTTCGACCTTGTCGGGGTTGGTGAACTGGCTGATCGTTCCGTCATCGAAGGTTCGGGCAGCCCTGTCGCGCAGCATCGTGACCTGTTTGTCGAGATCGAGCGCGGCGAAGCTGTCGGGCAGGCCGAGCGCCTTTTGCATGACGGTGCGGAGCGGCGGGTTGCCGATGACCTTGAGCCATTTCGTCGTCTCGCTGGATGTCGTCGCGGCCAGCGCCGCCATCTCGCGCCGTGCGTTGAGGGCGAGCCGAAGGTCGCCGTTCTGATTGCCCACCGCGGTTTCGAACCGGCGTTCCTGCCAGCGCGACAGGAGTTTGTCGGCGAAGTCGGAAAGCTTGGTGTTCGGCACGGGGAAATCGCCGAAACCGAAGGCTTCGGTCAGCGCCTTGTAGCGCGGGTCGGCGAGTTTCATCGCCAGCGCGCCGGTTTTCAGCGTGCCATCGGCAAGCACCTTGCGGATGAAGGCGCGGGAGTCGAGGTCGGCCTCCAACCCGTAGGCTTCGAGAGTGATTCTAAGCAGGCGGCGGTCTGCTACGAGCTGGTCGGCGGTGTCGACTTTGCCGATCCGGGCGCGGAAATAATCGGCATCACGCTGCACCTCGGGCGATTTGGCCAAAGTTGCCTGCTGTGCGGTGGCCGTGCGTTTCAGGAATGCCCAGCCCAAGGCGCCCGTCGCCGGAATGACGGGCGCATAGGTCATGACGGGCGGGCGGCCAGAAGCCGTTCCTCGCGCGGGAGTAGGGTGCGAAGAGCCTTGAGCGCGGGGTAGTATTCACCGCCGAGCACCGATTGCGAAGCGAGGGTCAGTTGTGCCCTGCTGTCAGAATCTGTCAGGACTTGGCTGAGCTGTTCGATTCCGCGAAGCACCTGAAACCGGATATCACCCGCTTCGGCATCGCCTGTCAGCACCAGTTGTGCGAGATAGCAGACGCGGCGGACGGGGGTGTTGGCCGTTTCGGGGTGGATCGCATCACGCAGGCGCAGGATGTTTGCGTTCGGCGTCATCACGGCAATGCGCGAGCGTTTGTCGCCGTTTTCGATCACTGCACCGTTGATCAGCACCCTTTCGCCGGGACCGAGTTTGAGGACGAGACCGCTCATTCCCCGCCCCCTTCGCCGCGCAGGCCGCGCATGACAGCGGTGTTGATGTCCACCAGAACCTCGACCGAGGCGCGGCCTTCGAGGACGGCGCGGCTGTGTTCGGCGGTGAATTCGTAAAGGTAGAAAAGCTGTGCCCGCAAGGCTTGGGGCAGGGCATTTCCAGGGTCGGCCACATCAGCGCCAAGCGTTGTCCAGAGCCGGAGGTTGGCATCCAGCGCGGTGGCGAGGGCGGAGAAATTGCTCATGCGCTGCGCCCATCCCGCCGTGAGGTCGGCGGTGGCGCGGGCGAGAAGATCGTATTCCACGCTGCGCGGATTGCGCGCCGTGACATCGGGACGGGCATAGGCCCGTTGTGCCATAAGATGAACGGTCATTGGGGGTTCCACCGTGTGTCAGGGTTATGGGGAAGGTGGGGCCGGATCGCTCCGGCCCCTGCCCTGATCAACCGCGGAACAGCGACAGAAGGTTCTGCGGCTGCTGGTTCGCGATGGAAAGCGCTTGCGTCGAAAGCTGCTGCTGGACCTGAAGCGCCTGAAGGCGGGCAGACGCCTCTTCCATATTCGTGTCGACCAGCGTGCCGATGCCCGCTTTCAGGGAATCGGTGAGGGAGGTCACGAAATCCGCCTGAATCCCGATGCGCTTTTCGACCGAACCGAATGAGGCCGCCGCCGAGATCGAGGTTTGCAGCATCGTCTCGATACTGCCAAGCGCGGCCTTGGCCCCGTTGGCGGTGGAGACATCGACCGACGACAGCGCGCCAAGCCCGCCGGAGCCTGCGTTCTTGTATTGGCCCGAGACGGACAGGTCCTTGGTGCCGTCATTGGTGAACGTAAGCTGTCCGGGGGTGGCGCTGTCGAAATCCACGGTCAGCCCGTCGACCTTGAGCGCGTCGATGGCATTCTTCATGCCGACGGCGATCATGTCGGGGACAGTGTTGCCGGTGCTGTCGACGTCCGAGGCCGAGACGGTGTAGCTGGCCGATTTGTCGCCGATCCGCATGGTGATGGAATCGCCCGCCTTCCACGCGTTCGTGCCGTCGGCGATGGTGATGTCATCGGACCCGCCCGCACCGTCGAGCGACAGCACGAAGGTATCCGCCGCGGTCGAGATGGTCCCGCCGGTGCTGGCGCTGAACACATTGTTCGCGACATAGCCGCCGGTCGCGAGGTTCTGCGCCGTGACCGTGATGGACGAGGCGGCGACACCCGAACCGGACCGGTCGAGCGAGGACAGAACATCGACGCTGGTGTTCGAGCCGTTCACAAGGTTCAGCCCGTTGAACTGCGCCGCGCCCACGACCGATTCGATCTGTTTTTTGAGGGCGGTGACATCGGTCTGGATCTTGCTGCGGTCGACGTTGGATTCCTGCGCCGCGACGATCTTGCCCTTCATGTCGGTGAGCAGTTTGGTCACGGTTTCCGATGCCTGCCGCGCCACGGCCACGGTGGACGAGCCGAGCGACAGGCTGGACGAGATGCCCTTGAACCCTTCGACATCGGATTCCATGACCTTGGACACCGCCCAGACGGCGGCATTGTCCTTGGCGCTGGCGACCGTCTTGCCGGTCGAGATTTCGGACTGCGTCTTGCTCAGTCCCGCGTTGATGGATTTCATGGTCTGAAGCGCGACCATCGCGCTGGTGTTGGTCAGGATCGACGACATGATCTGTCTCCTTCTCTCGGGCGCGTTTTGCGCCCTTCGGATGGGATTGTGGCTTCTGGCCGATACGGATTTCGCCGCGCCACCCCGTCTGGGGTGCAAGGACCAGTGAAGCCGATGCGTCCTAAGCCTTTGCTAACGCGGTCCACCCGATGCGGAAAATCCGATTCAAATGCGGGTCGTTTCCGGCGGGGTCGACCCGCGCAGAACGCGGCGACCCGAATTGTCATAGGTCGTCAGGGTCGTTCCGGCGCGCAGGGCGTCGACCCGGCGCAGGCCTGCCCGCACCCCGCGAAGCGAGGCGGCGATCAGTTCGCCCGTTTCGCGCGACAGATGGGCGGCACGCCGGAGGGCGGCGGCTTCCTTCGGGATCAAAACAGTCTCTAACTCTGCCGAAAGGGCGGGTAACGAGGAAAAGTCGCCTTTGCGCAGGGCGGTCTGGAGTTCGGTCAGGAGGGCTTCAATCCGCTGCATCGGTCCCCCCCATAGCGCGGAAGAGCGCTTCGGTCAGGCCGATCCCGCCGGCGCGGACCATCGCCTTCGCCTCGGCCTCGCGCAGGAAGGAGGCGAATTGCTCTTCGCCGATGCCGCCGCCGAATGCGCCCGATTGCGGGCCGAGCCCCGCCTGACCGAGCATTTCGGAGAGGAACGCGGTTTCGAGTTCTGCCGCCTTGGCGCGGAGCGGGGACATCGGTCGGGTATCGACGGGCGTGATCATCGCATTCTCCATTCTGGAAAGGTCGGATGAGTTTCCGTCGGGCCGGTAAAGATTTCCGTAACGCCTTTGCGGGACGATGCGGGGCGAAGCGGCAGAAGGTCGGTCGGGATGATTCCTTTGGTCAGGGCAACGATTGTGGCCGGTGGCGAGCCTGTGGCGGGCAGCGCGGAGGTCTTGGTCGAAGGGGCCTTCGCATGCGCTTTTGCAGGAGCGGTCCAGTCGCAGGCCGTGACTGATTGGCAGCCCGCCGTGGCAAAAGCCGCGGGGTTGCCGATGCCACCCTTTGTATTGGACGGACCGCAGGGGCCGATGCCGGAGGTGGCCGCGGGGACACCGGTTCCTGTCGTGCCGGTCGACTGCGCCGAAGCCGCGATGGTGGCAGAGAACGGGTCGGCGACAACCTGTTCCGCGCCACGGGAAGGGGCGGATCCGGCATGGCGCGATCCGAGCGGCGAGGAGCGTGGCGCTGAGGGTGCTTTGCCGGGTTGGGTCGCTGATGCCTTCCCGGTTCGCATAGCGGCTGGCTTGCGGCAGGAGACGGGGTTTCGGGTCGCGGAAGCGGAGGCGGTTCAGGTCGACGGGATCGGTCGGGAGGGCGCGGCCGATGGGCCTGTGCCGGTCGCGGGATCTGGTTCCCGTGATGGACGCTTCGAGGCCAGGGCGGGCGCAGTATTTGCGCAACCGGACGCAAAGGCCGGGCAATTTGCAGCTTTGGACCGTCCAGGCCAGCGGGATGCGGATGACCGCATGGGCTTGCCCGTTTCCGCGCCCTCGGACGCGGAAGGGGAGCGTGACGGGCCTGTGGCGTCGGCAGCGGCCGAGGTGGGAGAGGGGGATCACCCTGATCCGATCGGGGTCGGGCGAGGAGCCATATGGTCGGGCGATATTGGCATATCCAAGCGGCCGGTGGCCGAGGTCGGGCCGGAGCGTGTCGCGCGGTTGGGGGGGCGTTCGCCGGTGGCCAGTTCGTTCGCGGAGGTACTGCCCGATGCCGTGCCGGAGGTGCCGCTGCATCCCGAGGGTGAAGCGTCGAGCACGAACGGAACGCAGGGCAAGTTGCCAAGGGCGGTTTGGCCCGAGGGTGAAGCGTCGAGCGCGAACGGAACGCAGGGCAAGTTGCCAAGGGCGGTTTGGCCCGAACCCCAGGTTGCGGGTGAAGGGCGGAGTTCGGTCGCAATCGGACCAGAGGCTGGGGAGGCTTCGGTTCCGCGCTTCTCGGAGGCTTTCCAGACCATCCAGCCGGTCGGGCGCGAGGCAGCGGAGCCGTATTCGCAGCCGTCAGCCGCCCCGGGTCGCGGCGCGGCCGTGTCGCCGGAAAGTGGACCGCCCCCGATCCCGCCGCAGGACGAGAGTTCGGGCGCGGTCGAAAGGGTCTTGTTCGGTGCCGCAGAGGACCGTGTGCAGGTGCAACCGATGCAGCACCATGCCTCCGCACCAAGGATTGTCCATCCGCTGCCCGACCTTCCGCCGGGCGTTTCCGCCGTCTTGGTCGCACAGGCGCATATCCGATCCGAGGGGCCGGTTCTCGTGACCCTGAACCCCGAGGAGCTTGGCACCCTCCGGTTCGAAATGCGGGCCAACGGAGAGGCGCTCCACATCACGCTTGTGGTCGAACGGCCCGAAACGCTCGACCTGTTGCGCAGGCATTCGGAACAGTTGGCCAGCGAATTCCGGCAGGCGGGCTTTGCGGGAGCGTCATTTTCCTTTTCCGGCTTCGGTGCCGGTTCGGGGGCATCGGCAGGGGGGCAAGACAGGGCCGCACCCGCACCCTATGCGCCCCCTGATGCGCGAGGAGCGGCAGACGAAACCGTGGCCCCCCGTAAGCAGCGCGGTGCCGGTGCGGGATTGGACCTCAGGCTTTGAAGGGAGCGAGACGATGGAAATAACGGAGATTCAAGCGCGACAGGCTGCACCGCCGAAACCCGCGATCAGTGCGGATTTCGATACGTTCCTGAAGATGCTGACGGTCCAGATGACGAATCAGGACCCGATGAACCCCATCGAAAGCGCGGATTATGCGGTGCAACTGGCGACCTTTTCGGGTGTCGAGCAGCAGGTGAAGACGAACCAGTTGCTGGCCGATCTGGCGGCGCAGTCGAGCCTTGCGAATATGGCGCAGCTTGCCGGATGGGTGGGGCAAGAGGCGCGGTCGGCGGCCCCTGTCTGGTTCGACGGTGCGCCGGTGACGCTGTCGCCCAATCCGGCGGTTACGGCGGATGGCGCGACGCTGGTGGTGAAGGATGCGGCGGGCAAGGTGGTCGCGCGCGAGGATGTGCCGCTGGGAACGGCACCCTATACGTGGTTCGGGGCGGATGCGGCGGGCGATCCGCTGCCGCAGGGGCAGTATAGCCTGAGCCTTGAAAGCCGTGCGGAGGAACAGGTGTTGCGGACCGATCCGGTGGAAAGCTACGCGCCGATCATCGAAGCGCGGCGCGGGGCCGAGGGGGTGCAATTGATCCTGCGCGGGGGAGTCGCGGTGAATGCGACCGATGTGACGGCGCTGCGCGCGCCCTGACCCTTTGCGGCGGGCGGGAAAGCGGGTAAGTCGCTGGCCGATGGAAGATGCACCCGAAACGGTCAAGGCCGCGGTCTGGCGGCTGGACCCTGCCTTGCGCGGGGTTTGCTGGCAGCCCCTTGCGGGTGGGCGGACGAACCGGCTTTGGCGGGCGGGTGATCTGACGATCAAGAAGTTCACGGCGGATGCGGCCTCGCCCCTGTTTCCGAACGATGCGGCGGCCGAGGCGCGGGCGCTGGAATTGTTCGCGCCCTTGGGCATTGCGCCGCGGTTGCGGGCGGCGGGTGCGGATTGGCTGGTCTATGACCATGCGGACGGGGCGGTCTGGTCGGGTGATCCGGTCCCCGTGGCGCGGGCGCTGCACCGGCTGCATGGCGCGAAGGTGCCTGACGGAACCTTCCGTCCGGCGCCCAATGGCAGCGGGGCGGTGCTGGCCCATGCGGCGGCGATCCACCCCCTTGGCGATGCGCCTGCGGACCCCGCATTGCCGCCTGCTCCAGTGGTTCCGATCCATGCGGATGCGGTGGTGGGCAATGTGCTGGCGACGGCGGGGGGACCCGTGCTGATCGACTGGCAATGCCCCGCGATGGGGGACGCGGCCGAGGACCTTTGCACCTTTCTGTCGCCTGCGATGACATGGCTTTATGGCGGCAAGGTCTGGTCAGCGGCCGAGGCGGAGCGCTTCCTTGCCGCCTATCCCGATGCGGCGGTCGTCGAGCGGGCGCGACTTATGCAGCCCGTCTACAGCCACCGCATCGCCGCGCATTGCGCGTGGAAGGCGGCGCGGGGCGATGCGGATTACGCGGCGGCGCTGAAGCTGGAGCTTCAGAGGAACTGACCGAGGCCCACGCCTGCTGCAAAGATCACCACGGCAAGCGGGATCAGATACCAGCGCGAGCGGCGGCGCGGCGGGGCAAGCGGGCGCGGCGGTTCGGCCTGTGCGATGAGGGCGGCTTCGACCAGACGCGGCAGCTTGGGGCCGAAGCGCGACAGCACGCGGGCGGTCTGGGCAAGATCGCGCAGCAGGGCGGCGGGGCCGACGTTCTTTGCCACATAGGCTTCGACCACGGGGCGGGCGACCTGCCAGATGTTGATATGCGGATCGAGCGAGCGGGCCACGCCTTCGACCACCACCATCGTGCGTTGCAGCAGGATAAGCTCGGTGCGGGTTTGCATGCCGAAGCGTTCCGTCACCTCGAATAGATAGGCCAGAAGGCGGGCCATCGAGATGCGGCTGGCGTCCATGCCGAAGATCGGCTCGCCCACGGCACGCAGGGCGCGGGCGAATTCGTCGATGTCGCGGTCGGCGGGGACGTAGCCCGCTTCGAAATGCACCTCGGCCACGCGGCGGTAATCCTTGCGGATGAAACCCATGAGGATTTCGGCATAGACGCGGCGGGTGTATTCGTCGATCCGGCCCATGATGCCGAAATCGTAGATGATGATCGCGCCGTCCGCCGCCACCTTGAGGTTGCCCTGATGCATGTCGGCGTGGAAATAGCCGTCACGCAAGGCGTGGTTGAGGAAGAGTTGCAGCACGCGCGCGCCAAGGACGCGGCGGTCGATCCCTGCCGCGTCGATGGCGGCGTTTTCGTTCATGCCGATGCCTTCGGCCCAGCCCAGCGTCATCACCGTCTTGCCAGACAGGAACCAGATGGGCGCGGGCACGCGGATGCCTTCGTCCTTATCCGTGTTCGCGGCGAATTCGGCGGCGGCCGAGGATTCGAGCCGCAGGTCAAGCTCGCCCATCACCACGCCTTCGAAATGGGCGATCACGTCCATCGGGCGCAGGCGGCGGGTTTGCGGGGCGACGATCTCGATCGTGCGGGCGATGAGGTAGAAGGCGTCGATATCGGTGCGGAAGGCGCGTTCGATGTTGGGGCGCAGCACCTTGACCGCGACCTCTTCGCCGGTGTCGGCCAGCCTTGCGCGGTGGACCTGCGCGATGGAGGCGGCGGCGACGGGTTCGGAGAATTCGGAAAAGACCTGATCGACGGGGACTTCGAGTTCCGCCTCGATCATCTTCTTGGCGATGTCGGTGGGGAAGGGGGGAAGCTTGTCTTGCAGGTATTTGAGCTGCACGGCCAGTTCGTCGCCCACGATGTCGGGGCGGGTCGAAAGGATCTGGCCGAATTTGATATAGGCGGGGCCGAGGGCCGTGAGCGCACGGGTGGCGGGCGGCAGGGCGGGGTCGCCCTTCAGCCCCAGCCATTTGAACGGCCAGCCGAGCATATGGGCAAGGATGCGCAGGCGCGGCGGGGCGCGGAAGGCTTCGAGCACCACGTCCATCGCGCCGGTGCGTTCAAGCGTGGCACCGGTGCGGATGAGCCGCCAGATGTTGTGCGGACCGCGCATCAGATTTTCCAGCCGGAATGGAGGGCGGCGACACCCATCGTCAGGTTGCGGTATTTGACGTTGCCGAAGCCCGCCGTGCGGATCATCTGGGCAAAGGTGTCCTGATCGGGGAATTTGCGGATGGATTCGACGAGGTATTGGTAGCTGTCGCGGTCATTGGCGACGATCTGGCCCATGACGGGGATCACGTTGAAGGAATAAAGGTCATAGGCCTTTTGCATCATCGCGTTGGGGATGTGGCTGAATTCCAGCACCATCAGGCGGCCACCCGGTTTCAGCACGCGGTAAGCTTCCTTCAGCGCATCGGGGATGCGGGTGACGTTCCGGATGCCGAAGCTGATCGTGTAAACGTCGAAGGAGTTGGAGGGCAGCGGCAGGGCCATCGCGTCGCCCACCACCCAGTCGAGGCGATCTGCCTGCCGTTCCGCCTCGGCCCGTTTGCGGCCTTCGACCAGCATGGATTCGGTCATGTCGAGGACGACCGCCGATGATCCGGGCGCGCGTTTGAGGAAGCGGAAGGCCACGTCACCCGTGCCGCCCGCCACGTCGAGCAGGCGTTGACCGGGGCGCGGAGCGAGCCAGTCCATCATCGCATCTTTCCACAGGCGGTGGACGCCGCCCGACATCAGGTCGTTCATGATGTCGTAGCGGCTGGCGACGCGGGTGAAGACGCCATGCACCATGCCGGCCTTTTCGCCCTCGGCCACGGTCTGGAAGCCGAAGTGGGTGGTGCCTTGGGTGCTATCGTCGCTCATCGTGACTTGCCGTTCCTTGCGTTGCACACTCCTTATAGGGCCGTAACACGGCGCTGCAATGCGCCCCTATGTCCCGAAGGATGCCATGCCCGAACTGCCCGAGGTTGAAACCGTCCGCCGTGGCCTTGTTCCCGTGATGGAGGGGCGCGTGATCGCGCGGGCCTTGGTGAACAGGCCGGACCTGCGCTGGCCATTCCCCGAACGGATGGCCGAGCGGTTGACGGGGGCGCGGGTGTTGGGGCTGCGGCGGCGGTCGAAGTATATCCTTGCGGACCTGTCGACGGGCGAGACGCTGCTGATCCATCTGGGCATGTCGGGGCGGATGCTGATTTCCGCGCCCTTTGCCCCCCACCCCATCCCTCCCCACGAGGGGGAGGGGGCCGGCAGTCCCGACAGCGCGGAGAATGGGGCTTCCCTCCCCCTTGCGGAGAGGGAGAGGGTGGGGGACGGGACGCGTGAAACCGTTGGCGAATGGCACCAGCATCATCCCGCGCCGGAAAAGCATGACCATGTGGTCTTCGACATGGAGGGCGGGGCGCGGGTGACGTTCAACGATGCGCGGCGCTTCGGGGCGATGGACCTGATGCCCACCGAAGGGGCCGAGCGGCACGCGCTGCTGGCGGGGCTGGGGCCGGAGCCTTTGGGCAACGGCTTTGACGAGGCCTATCTGGCCGAACGGCTGGCGGGGAAGAACACGCCGATCAAGGCCGCGCTGCTGGACCAGCGCCTGATCGCGGGGTTGGGCAACATTTATGTGTGCGAGACGCTGTATCGCGGGCGTATCCATCCGGCGACCAAGGCGGGGGCGTTGAAGAAGAAGCAGGCCGCCGCCCTCGTGCCGATCATCCGCGAGGTTCTGGCCGAGGCGATTGCGGCGGGCGGGTCGTCCTTGCGCGACTATCGGCAGGCGGACGGGGAACTCGGCTATTTCCAGCACAGTTTTCAGGTCTACGGGCGTGAGGGCGAACCCTGTGTGACCGAAGGCTGCAAGGGCATGATCGCGCGGATCGTGCAATCGGGGCGGTCGTCCTTCTACTGTCCGCAATGCCAGAGGTGACTTGCCAAAGGGCGGCTGGCTGCTAGGACAGTGCGAAGGGTTTTCGGGGGGAGAAAGCGCATGGCCTATGAGACCGTGATCGTCGAGGTGGAGGACTACATCGCCACGATCCGCCTGAACCGTCCCGATGCGCTGAACGCGCTGAACACCAAGCTGATGCAGGAGCTGGCGGCGGCACTGACGGCGGCGGATGCCAATGACCGCGTGCGCTGCATCGTGGTGACGGGGTCGGAAAAGGCCTTTGCCGCCGGAGCGGATGTGCGCGAGATGGCGGAAAAGGGCTTTGCCGATGTGTTCTTCGACGACCTTTTCGGTCCCGAAGCCGAAGCCATCGCGCGGGTGCGCAAGCCGGTGATCGCCGCCGTGTCGGGCTATTGTCTGGGCGGCGGGTGCGAGCTTGCGATGATGTGCGATTTCATCATCGCGGCGGATACGGCGAAGTTCGGCCAGCCGGAAGTGAACCTAGGCATCTGTGCGGGCATGGGCGGCACGCAGCGGCTGACCCGTGCGGTGGGCAAGGCCAAGGCGATGGACATGAACCTGACCGGCCGCTTCATGGACGCCGCCGAGGCCGAGCGGGCGGGGCTTGTAAGCCGCGTGGTTCCGGCCAAGGACCTGATGGCGGAAACGCTGAAGGCGGCGGGCAAGATCGCGCAGAAATCCATGCTTGCCGTGATGGCGGTGAAGGAAGCGGTGAACCGCGCGCAGGAAACCACCCTGCGCGAAGGGCTGCTGTTCGAGCGGCGCATGTTCCACGCCACTTTCGCCACCGAGGACCAGAAAGAGGGCATGGCCGCTTTCCTTGAAAAGCGCGAGCCGCAGTTCCGTGACCGCTAGGCGGGTTTGGCCCTTATT
This sequence comes from Paracoccaceae bacterium, assembly GCA_027489375.1. Taxonomy (GTDB): domain Bacteria; phylum Pseudomonadota; class Alphaproteobacteria; order Rhodobacterales; family Rhodobacteraceae; genus Paragemmobacter. The sequence continues at coordinate 186,882 of JAIXZW010000003.1, forward strand.
TTCCTGTTTCCTTTTTCTGCCGTTTGCCCTAAAGGCCACGGCACATGCGCGTGGGCCCGCTTAGGCAAGATGATTCCCGTCTTTTCAGACGGGGCCTTTGGGTTTTCGTGCGACCAGATTGTAACGACGAACCCTAGGAACCAAGCCAGATGGCAAATACCGCCCAGTCCAAGAAGCGCGCCCGTCAGTCCGAAACGCGCTATGCGATCAACAAAGCCCGCCGTTCGCGCATCCGCACCTTCCTGCGCAAGGTCGAAGAAGCGCTTGCTTCGGGCGATGCCTCCGTTGCCGCCGAAGCCCTGAAGAACGCCCAGCCCGAACTTCAGCGCGGCGTGTCGAAAGGCGTTCTCCATGCCAACACCGTGTCGCGCAAGATCTCGCGCCTTGCACACCGCGTGAAGACGCTGGCGACCGGCGCCAAGGCCTGATCTCCAAAGGTTTAACGATAGAATCGGGGCGCGTTCCGGCAGGAGCGCGCCCTTTTTCTTTTTGCGACCGCTGTCCGTTTCGTGCCGGTGTGGCGCATTTTTGCATCGCTCTGCCGTGCATCTTCCAACGAGTCCGTGGCGGTTTTGCACAGCGGTTTGGATTCGGTTGCGGCAAGTTTCTGTCAAGCGCGAAGTTCGGTTGCGAACGCGTTCACGGGCTTGCTACCGTGACCCTGCGATTCACTTCGACTTGGGGGACATAACGGAATCGCAGACTGGAATAGACGGGTCGGCTGTGCTGCCAAGCTTTGACGTGCCCTGAAAATTACGGTTTGCGGTCAATGCGTTATGGTGTCTGCACCGGTCTGTGCGACACTTTGCTTGATCTGGCGGAACGGCTTGGGGCCGATTCCGCCGGGGTCTGGAATGTCCGGCGTCCGTGCCGGATGGCGGTGCGTCTTGCTTGCCTTGGGGGAGGGCAAAGCGGGCGCTCGTTGTCCGGTGTGTTGCGTGTTGCGGGGAGTTTCCCGCTGCCTGATCCGAAGGGTTCTGGGGTGCGTGAGCGGTGCGAACAACAATAGGGGCGCAGGGGAAAACCCGCTTTCAAAGCGCCTTATCGGACGGGTCAGAAACGATGACAAACGAGACTTGGGGATTGGTTCGTGAAGAACTGATCAAAAGGGTTGGACGGAACAATTACGTCACATGGATTGAGCCGCTGAAGCTTTCGCACCTGAACGGCGGGGTCGCACGTTTCGAGGTGCCGACGACCTTTTTCGGTGACTGGGTTTCGCGCAATTTTGCGGACCATATCCGGTCGCAACTGAACACTTCGGGTGTTGCGGTCGACCGTCTGGAATTTGCGGTAAGCCAATCGGCGCGGGGACCCCGTGGCGTTGCCAAGTCGACCGCAACGGTCGTGCCTGCGCCCGTCCCGGTTGCGGCTTCGGCCTCGGCTGCGAAACCGGCAACGCGTGCTGCCGCAAAACCGCGGTCCGAATCGGAAGAGATGCCCGGTGCGCCGCTGGATGCGCGCTTCACCTTTGACAGTTTCGTCGTCGGCAAGCCGAACGAGCTTGCCCATGCCGCCGCGCGCCGCGTGGCCGAGGGCGGGCCTGTGACGTTCAATCCGCTGTTTCTTTATGGCGGCGTGGGCTTGGGCAAGACGCACCTGATGCATGCCATCGCGCATGAATTGCAGACCCGCCAGCCGCATCTGCGGGTGCTGTATCTGTCGGCGGAACAGTTCATGTATCGCTTCGTGCAGGCCCTGCGCGAACGGCAGGTCATGGATTTCAAGGAAATCTTCCGCTCGGTCGATGTGCTGATGGTCGATGACGTGCAGTTCATCGCGGGCAAGGATTCGACGCAGGAAGAGTTCTTCCACACGTTCAACGCGCTGGTGGACCAGAACAAGCAGATCGTCATTTCCGCCGACCGCGCGCCGGGCGAGATCAAGGATCTGGAAGAGCGGATCAAGTCGCGCCTGCAATGCGGGCTGGTGGTGGACCTTCACCCCACGGATTACGAGCTGCGTCTTGGCATCCTGCAACAGAAGGTCGAACTTTACCGCCAGCAATACAGCGGTCTGGTGATCGCGGACGGGGTTCTGGAATTCCTTGCCCATCGCATCACGACCAACGTGCGCGTGCTGGAAGGCGCGTTGACGCGGCTTTTCGCCTTTGCCTCGCTTGTCGGGCGCGAGATTTCGCTGGAACTGGCGCAGGACTGTCTGGCCGATATCCTGCGCGCGTCGGATCGCAAGCTGACGATCGAGGAAATCCAGCGCAAGGTGGCGGAGCATTACAACATCCGCCTGTCCGACATGATCGGCCCCAAGCGGGTGCGCACCATCGCGCGGCCGCGTCAGATTGCGATGTATCTGGCCAAGCAGTTGACGCCGCGGAGCCTGCCGGAAATCGGACGGCGCTTCGGCGGGCGCGATCACACCACGATCATGCATGGCGTGCGCAAGATCGAAGAGTTGATGGCGACCGACAGCCAGATGTCGGACGACCTCCAGATGCTGCGGCGGCAGTTGCAGGGCTGAAATGGGCGAAAGGTTCGGGGCTGTTGCAAAACCTTCGCGCCGGACGCGAAAAAGCTGTCAAAACTCTTGTGAAGGCGCTGGAAACGGCTAGTTTTGCCTTCCCCGCAGGGGGCAAGAGCATGGGATGGTTGGCATGAAACTCTCGATCGAACGTGGCACGCTTCTGAAGGCGTTGGCGCAGGCGCAATCCGTTGTCGAGCGTCGCAATACCATTCCGATCCTTGCCAACGTGCTGATCGAGGCCGAGGGCAATCAGGTCAGCCTGCGGGCGACCGACCTTGATATCGAAGTGGTGGACCGCGCGCCCGCGATGGTGGAGCGGGCCGGGGCGACCACGGTGTCGGCGGTGATGCTGCACGAGATCGTGCGCAAGCTGCCGGATGGCGCGCTGGTCAACCTGACCGAAGACGGTGCCACGGGGCGGCTGACGATCACGGCGGGGCGGTCGACGTTCAGCCTTGCCACGCTGCCGAAGGAAGATTTCCCCGTTATGGCCTCGTCGGAATATACGACGAATTTCTCGGCCCCCGCGCCCGTGCTGCGGCGGCTGTTCGACAAGGCGAAGTTCGCCATTTCGACCGAAGAGACGCGCTATTACCTGAACGGCGTCTATATGCACACCGCGACCGGCGAGAGCGGCCCCGTGCTGCGCTGCGTGGCAACCGATGGCCACCGTCTGGCGCGGATTGATGCCGCCCTGCCCGATGGGGCGCAGGCGATGCCCGGCGTGATCGTGCCGCGCAAGACGGTGGGCGAGTTGCGCAAGCTGCTGGATGACGACGAGGCGACGATTGCCGTGTCGGTGTCGGAAACCAAGGTGCGCTTTGCCACGCCCGCGATCACCCTGACGTCCAAGGTGATCGACGGGACCTTCCCCGATTACACCCGCGTCATTCCCACGGGAAACACGCGCCGTCTGGAAGTGGACGCGTCCGAGTTCGCCAAGGCCGTGGACCGCGTGGCGACCGTGTCGTCGGAACGCTCGCGGGCGGTGAAACTGTCGCTTGACGAGGACCGTCTGGTCCTGTCGGTCAACGCCCCTGACAGCGGCGCTGCCGAGGAAGAACTGGCCGTGGCTTACGCTGACGAGCGGCTGGAGATCGGGTTCAACGCGAAATACCTGCTGGAGATTGCAAGCCAGGTGGACCGCGAAAATGCGGTGTTCCTGTTCAACTCCTCGGGCGATCCGACCCTGATGCGCGAGGGGAATGACACGAGCGCTGTTTACGTCGTGATGCCGATGCGCGTCTGACAGGGCGGAGCGGGGGTTTCACACCCCCGCACCCCCGTGGGATATTTGAGAACAGATGAAGGGGTGCGGGGGTGACGGGTCTGGCCATCACAGCCTTGGCTATGTCGCATTTCCGCAGCCATCGGGCGGGGCGGTTCCTTTGGGACGGGCGGCCCGTGGCGATTACGGGGGCGAACGGGGCTGGCAAGACCAACATCCTCGAGGCCGTTTCGCTGCTGTCGCCCGGTCGCGGGTTGCGGCGGGCGGGGGCGGAGGAGTTGGCGCGGCGGCCCGAAAGCCTTGGCTGGAAGATCAGGGCCGAGGTGCAGGGAATCGGCGGGTTCCACGAGGTGGAAACCTTTGCCGAAGGGGCCGAGGCTCGGCAGGTGCGGATTGACGGCAAGGCCGCGACGCAGGTGGCGCTGGGGCGTATCCTGCGGGTGCTCTGGCTGGTGCCGGCGATGGACCGTTTGTGGATCGAGGCAGCCGAGGGGCGGCGGCGGTTTCTGGACCGGATGGTGCTGAGTTTCTTTCCTGAACATGCCGAGGCGGTGCTGGCCTATGACAAGGCGATGCGGGATCGCAACCGGCTGCTCAAGGATATGGTCGGCGATGCGCATTGGTATGCGGCGCTGGAGGCGCAGATGGCCACGAGCGGGGCGCAGGTGACGGCGAACCGCCGCGCGGCGCTGGAGCGGATCGCGGCGGCGCAGGAGGGGGCGGAGACGGCCTTTCCCTCTGCCGCGCTGACGCTCACGGGGCCGGAGGGCGAGGCGGAGCCGGAAGACCTTGGCGCGGCGCTGGCCGGGGGGCGGCGGCGCGACATGGCGGCGGGGCGCACGCTGGTGGGTCCGCATCGGGCGGATTTGCAGGCGGTCTACAGCGCCAAGGGTGTGCCTGCGGGGCAATGTTCGACGGGCGAGCAGAAGGCGCTTCTCATCAGCCTGATCCTGTCCAATGCGCGGGGTCTGGCGGCCGAGATCGGGGCCGCGCCGATCCTGCTGCTGGACGAGGTGGCGGCGCATCTGGACCCTGCGCGGCGGGCGGCGCTGTATGACGAGATTTGTGCGCTTGGGGCGCAGGCCATCATGACGGGGACGGAGCCGGACCTGTTCGACACGCTGGGCGGCCGTGCGCAGCATCTGGTGGTGGAAGACCACGGCGGAGTTTCGGAGGTGCGGCAATGACCTCGCAGCGGGTGACGTTGATTACGCTGGGCGTGGCCGATCTGGCGGCGGCCAAGGCGTTTTACGGGCGGCTTGGCTGGCGCGAGCATGGCGCGAACGCGGGTGTGGCCTTTTACCAGATGCACGGGGCGGTGCTCGCGTTGTTCGGGCGGGACGATCTGGCCAAGGATCAGGGTCGCGAAGGGGCGCGCCTTGGCACGGGGGCGGTGACGCTGGCGCAGAATTTCGCGACCGAGGCCGAGGTGGACGCGGCCTTTGCCGCAGCGCTGGCGGCAGGGGGCACGGCGTTGAAAGCGCCGGAGAAGGTGTTCTGGGGTGGCTATTCGGGCTATTGGGCGGACCCCGACGGTCATGTATGGGAGGTGGCGATGAACCCCTTTTGGCCGCTGGCCGAGGACGGGTCGCTGACATTGCCGAGGGTCCCATGAACGTCACCGTTTACCAGTTGTTTCTGTATGCCTGCGGCATGGCCGCGCTTTGGGCGGTGCCCGGCCCCGTCTGGGTGGCGCTGACCGCGCGGAGCCTGTCGGGCGGGTTCGCGGCGGCCTGGCCGCTGGCGGTCGGCGTGGCGCTGGGTGATCTGATCTGGCCGCTGGCGGCGATCCTTGGCCTGACGTGGATCGAAAGCGTCTACGGGGATTTCCTGTCGCTGCTGCGCTGGGTTGCGGCGGCGGTGTTCCTGTTCATGGGGATCATGCTGGTCCGCAGGCCCGCGGCAACGCTGAGCGCGGACAGCCGGTTGACGCGGCCGGGGATGCTGGCGGGGTTTACGGTCGGCGTGGCGGCGGTGATCGGGAACCCCAAGGCGATCCTGTTCTACATGGGCGCGTTGCCGGGGTTCTTCGATCTCGGGCGGCTGACTTGGGGGGACACAGTGGCGATCATCGCGATTTCCGCCTTTGTCCCGATGCTTGGCAACCTTGGCCTTGCGCTGTTTCTGGACCGTGCGCGGCGGCTGCTTTCCAGCCCCGAAAACGTGCGGCGGCTGAATGTCGGATCGGGGGTTTTGCTGATCTGCGTGGGGCTGATGATCCCCTTCCTTTGACCCAATATCTTGTGGCCAAAGCGTGACATTCCCCGCTAAGGGCGGTATAAACCCGCATCAAATGCAAGGGTTTCGAACGCATGGCTGAAGCCGCCAAGAAGACCGCCGAATACGGCGCCGATTCCATCAAGGTTCTCAAGGGGTTGGAGGCCGTTCGCAAGCGGCCTGGCATGTATATCGGCGACACCGATGACGGGTCGGGTCTGCACCACATGGTCTATGAGGTGGTGGACAACGGCATCGACGAGGCTTTGGCCGGACACGCCACGGCGGTGACGGTGAAAATCCATGCCGACAGCTCGGTTTCCGTGCGCGACAACGGGCGCGGGATTCCGGTCGACATCCATCAGGAAGAGGGTGTTTCGGCGGCCGAGGTCATCATGACCCAGCTTCACGCGGGCGGGAAGTTCAACAACACGGACGAGGGCGGAAACGCCTATAAGGTGTCGGGCGGTCTGCATGGCGTGGGCGTGTCGGTGGTGAACGCGCTGTCGGAATGGCTGGAACTGACGGTCTGGCGCAACGACACCGAATACCGCGCACGGTTCGAGCATGGCGAATGTGTCGTGCATGTCCACGAGGTCGGCCCCGCGCCGGGGATGCGCGGGACGGAGGTGCGGTTTCTGGCATCGGCCAAGACGAACACGCCCGAGGGGACGTTCTCGAACCTCGACTACAGCTTCAAGACGCTGGAAAACCGTCTGCGCGAGCTTGCCTTCCTCAATTCCGGTGTGCGGATCATCGTGGAGGACGAGCGCCCTGCCGAGCCGCTGCATACCGAGCTGTTCTACGAAGGCGGCGTGCGGGAATATGTGAAATACCTCGACCGGTCGAAATCGTCGATCATGGCCGAGCCGATCTACATGGTGGGCGAACGCGGCGGGATCGGTGTGGAAATCGCCATGTGGTGGAACGACAGCTACCACGAGACGGTGCTGCCCTTTACCAACAACATCCCGCAGCGCGATGGCGGGACGCACCTTGCGGGCTTTCGCGGGGCGCTGACGCGGACGATCAACAACTATGCGCAATCCTCGGGGATCGCGAAGAAGGAGAAGGTCGACTTCACCGGCGACGATGCGCGTGAAGGGTTGACCTGCGTGCTGTCGGTCAAGGTGCCGGACCCGAAGTTTTCCAGCCAGACCAAGGACAAGCTGGTGAGTTCCGAGGTGCGGCCTGCGGTCGAGAACCTTGTGAACGAAAAGCTTGCGGAATGGTTCGAGGAGAACCCCGCCAATGCCAAGGTGATCGTCGGCAAGATCATCGAAGCGGCCTTGGCACGCGAGGCGGCGCGGAAAGCGCGTGACCTGACGCGGCGCAAGACGGCGCTGGATGTGGCGTCCTTGCCCGGCAAGCTGGCCGATTGCCAAGAGCGTGATCCGGCGAAATCCGAACTGTTCCTTGTCGAAGGGGACTCGGCCGGCGGGTCGGCCAAGCAGGGGCGGAGCCGTGCCAATCAGGCGGTGCTGCCGCTGCGCGGCAAGATCCTGAACGTGGAGCGGGCGCGGTTCGACCGGATGCTCGGCAGCCAGGAAATCGGCACGCTGATTACCGCGATGGGCACGGGCATCGGGCGCGACGAATTCGACGTGAAGAAGCTGCGCTACCACAAGATCGTCATCATGACCGACGCCGATGTGGACGGTGCGCATATCCGCACGCTTCTGCTGACCTTCTTTTTCCGGCAGATGCCCGAGATCATCGAAGGCGGCTACCTCTACATCGCGCAGCCGCCGCTTTACAAAGTGGCCCGTGGCAAGTCTGAGGTTTACCTCAAGGATCAAGCCGCGCTCGAGGATTATCTGGTCGAGATGGGGATCGACGGCGCGGTGCTTCGCCTGAATGACGGGCAAGAGATTGCGGGCAACGATCTGGCGCGGGTGCTGGAAGGGGCGCGGCAGTTCCGGCGCGTGCTGGATGCTTTCCCGACGCATTACCCGAAGAACATCCTTGAACAGGCCGCGATTGCGGGAGCCTTCGATCAGGGCCGTGCCGATGCCGATTTGCAGGCTGTGGCCGATCTGGTGGCCAAGCGGCTCGATCTGGTGGCGGCGGAGTATGAAAAGGGTTGGGTCGGGCGGATCACGCAGGACCACGGCATCCGCCTGAGCCGCGTGTTGCGCGGGGTCGAAGAGCTGCGCACGCTCGACGGTGCCGTCCTGCGGTCGGGCGAGGCGCGGCGGCTTTCGGCCATCGCGGGCCAGCAGCGCGAATTCTACCGCGATCCCGGTGCACTGGTCCGCAAGGAGCGCGAGCAGGTGATCTACGGGCCGATGGACCTGTTGCGCGCCATTCTGGCCGAAGGGGAAAAGGGCTTGTCGCTGCAACGCTACAAGGGTCTGGGCGAGATGAACCCCGAACAGCTTTGGGAAACCACTCTGGACCCCGATGCGCGCACGCTGTTGCAGGTCAAGATCGACGACATGGCGGAAGCCGATGACATCTTCACCAAGCTGATGGGCGATGTGGTCGAACCGCGGCGCGAGTTCATCCAGCAGAACGCGCTGAACGTCGAGAACCTCGATTTCTGAAAAGCACAGGGGGCAGGCGGTGCCTGCCCCCTTTTGCCGTCTGCTCGATCGGCTTCAGTTCTTGGGGCCGAGATTTTGGTAGATGGACGTGACGTTTTCGGTCGCCGCCATTGCTTCTGGCGAAAGCGATCCAAGGATCATCGCATTCACGGCAACGAAAGCCACCGCGGCAAGGATGCGGGCATTGCGGGCAATCCTGCTGCCTTCGTTCGTCCGCCCCACAAGACCGGCGCGTTCTGCCGCATAGGCGTTGCGCGGGTCGCCGTGGATCAGGCTTTGGCTGCGGTTCATGGTGTGCCCCACTTATTCATCGCAATTAACGCCAAGCAATGCGGGGATTCGGTGCCGGTATTGCGGCAAAAATGTGGTTGATGGCGACCCCGGCAGGACTTGAACCTGCAACCTTCCCCTTAGGAGGGGGACGCTCTATCCGTTGAGCTACGGGGCCGTGCCGCCTTTAATGCGGTGAAACGGGCGGTTCTGCAACTGTCTGCGAAGAGGGAAGGAAAGGGGGAGTGAATTTTTGGCCCACCACTCCCCCTCTGGTCCGTTGCGTCTGGGTTGAGAGCTTGCAGGACGCGCAGGATTCGTATCAGCACGAGGGGCTGTTAGCGGTAACATAGCCGATGCACGGGGCTTGGACAAGCAGGAAGTTTGGCGCTAACAATGGATCAAGGCCTTTATGCAGGAAGTTTCTCGTGACCAAAGCCCCCGTATCGGACCCCAGACGCACCTTGACCCTGCGTGATGTGTCCGAGGCGTCGGGTGTAAGCGAGATGACGGTAAGCCGCGTGCTGCGCAACCGCGGCGATGTGTCGGTCGCCACGCGCGAGCGGGTGCTGGAGGCGGCGCGGAACCTTGGCTATGTGCCCAACAAGATCGCAGGGGCGCTGGCGTCGCAGCGGGTGAACCTTGTCGGGGTGATCATCCCGTCGCTGTCCAACATGGTCTTCCCCGAGGTGCTGGCGGGCGTGTCGGACACGCTCGACGATACGGGGCTGCAACCCGTGGTCGGGGTGACGAACTATTCGCCCGAGCGGGAAGAGCAGGTCATTTACGAGATGCTGTCGTGGCGGCCTTCGGGGATGATCGTTGCGGGGTTGGAGCATACCGAAGCCTCGCGCGCGATGCTGGCGCAGGCGGGGATACCCATCGTCGAGATCATGGATATCGACGGCGAGGCGGTCGACAGCGCGGTCGGCATCTCGCACCGCCGTGCGGGGCGGCAGATGGCAGAAGCGATCATCGCGGCGGGCTATCGCAAGATCGCCTTCCTTGGCACGATGATGCCGCATGACCACCGCGCGCGGAAACGCTTGCAGGGGTTCGAGGAGGCGCTTGCCAAGGCGGGCTTGAAGCTGGTGGATCAGGAGTTCTATTCGGGCGGCTCGGCGCTTCTGAAGGGGCGCGAGATGACGGAAGCGGTGCTGAAACGCTCGCCTGATGTGGATTTCCTCTATTACTCCAACGACATGATCGGGGCGGGCGGGCTGCTTTACTGTCTGGCGCAGGGAATCGACGTTCCGGGGCGGATCGGGCTGGCGGGGTTCAACGGGGTAGAATTGCTTGACGGTCTGCCGCGGCGTCTGGCCACAATGGATGCTTGCCGGTTGGAAATCGGGCGGCGTGCGGCCGAGATCATCGCCGGAAAGCATGAGGGCGTGATCGGCGGCGAGGTGATCGAGCTGTTCCCGACGCTGCAACCCGGCGACACGATCCGCAAGGTTTAAAGGTCGATCTCCACCGTCAGGGGGAAGTGGTCCGATGCGGGGCAGCCCGTGTCGACACTGACGCGGCGCACAAGGGGTGCAAGGTCGGGCGTCACGAAGCAATGGTCCAACTGGCGCAGGCGAAGCTCTCCGGCGATGGTCTTTTCATGCGTGTGCAGGCTTCCCACCGTTTGCCCTGCGGCGGCCACGGCATCGACGAAGCCGTCGGCATAGCGCGCGCCGGGGTGATAGGGGGTTTCGCCCGTGATCCGGCGGTATTCGGCGCTGCGGGGTTCGGAATTGAAATCGCCCATCCAGATGGCCGAAGTCGGGCAGGGTGGTTCGACCTGCCCCTCGGTCCAATTGCGGTCCGGTTCGTCGTCGGTCCCGCTCCAAGGGCCGCCCTCGACCGTTGCGCGGGCATGCTGTTCCATCAGAAAGTCGATCTGTTCGAGGCGCTCGCCGACGCCGACATGCGCGAGGTGGAGCGACAGGATACGGACAGGTCCGTGCGGGGTTATGACCACCGCCTCGAGCGCCGCGTTCTGCGTGTTCAGGGGGTCGAGCATCCGTCGTTTGGGCAAAGGCCAAAGCCGTGACCATTGTAGCGGCAGACGCGACAGGATCATCGTACCGAACTGGCGGCGGCGGTTGACGACGCGGCCTGCAATGACCTCTGACGCGTTCATGTCGAAGGCGGGGCCGTAAACCCAATGGTGTGCGGGCAACAGGTCCGCGATCAACGCAGGCTGGTCATCCATATTGGTGCGCGACCAGTTTCGTTCCACCTCTTGAAGGCAGACGATGTCGGCATCTTGAACCGCGCTTGCGATGCGGGCCAGATCATAACGGCCGTCGGTGCCGAAGCCGTATTGGATATTGAAGGACACGAGCCTCATCCAAGCACCCTGAATACGCGCAGTTTCGAATTCGAGAGCGGAATTTCCGCAAGCCACGGACGCTCTCCGCCTTTGGAAAGGATGCTGCCGATGCTGGTGGCGGGCCCGTAGGTGTTGCCTGCGCAGAACAGAAGATAATCGGCGCCGGTCCGGTCGATCGCGGCGCGCAGGTCGGCTTCGTCGCCTTCGAAGGGCAGGATGCCATTGGCAAAGGCGTCGGCGCTCCGGTGGTACGGGGCCGCTGTCACCGAATGGGACGATGCCAAAAGGATGATCGGGCCAAGATTGAGCGGGTTGAACACGATGCCGGTTTCAAGTGCATCGAGCCGCGCCATTTCCGTGACATTCGTGCATTCCAGTCCGAGCGTGGCCTTGCCCGTTCCTGTGCCCGTCCAGCCGGAGCTGACGTAAAGCACGGCGATCTGTTGTGAGAAAAGGACGAAGACCCCTGTGCCGATTCCGGCCAGCCGCATTGCCGGATTCGATTGGCTGATCGCCCATGACAGCGCGCCTCCGAAGGCTATGGCGATGACGGGCAGGCCCATTGTCGTCATGCGCATCTGCCAGAAGGACAGGGCGGAGCCGAGGAGAAGGAAGCACAGGATCACGAAACCTTTGCCCCTTCGGGCAACGACCATCGCACCGAACAGCGCGGTGATGAGGTAGAAGGGGAGAAAGAGGGCGATGCTGCGCGCGGCATCGCTGCCCAGATAATGCAGCGCGGGTTTGATTTCTTGTATCCTGCCAAGGACGCTGCGCTGTATTTCCGGCGTCATGGCGGTGTATGGCCCTGCCGCACAGGGGGCGAGGACAGGGGCCAGCAGTATCGCGGCCATTGCGCCGACCGCGCCGAGCACAGCGAAGCGCATGGCCGGACGCTTTAGCTTTTGGCCGATCATCACGACCGTGGCGCTTGCCGCGCAAGCCGTGGTGGTCAGGGCGATGAGCGGCGGGGAAATCGCATCACAGACCGCAACGTTCCAAAGTGCCGGATCGACCTGTCCCGCCATCAAAATCGGGACAGCCAAGGCCAGAGCGGTGGCGAAGCCCATCAATTTCGCAGCCGAACCCGGTCGGTCCAGACCGTGGGTGAAGACCAGCAAAAGGCCAGCCGTGCCGATGAACAGGATCATCTCCAATCCGACGGCCAGCGACATGGCTGCGGCAAGCCCCCCCGTGACGCCCTTTCGTAGCGGGTGACGGTCATCGAGAAGGGTGTCGCACAGAACAAGCATGAGGATGATCTGCACCGCGTGATGGTCTGTCGCTCCGACGCCGAAGCCTGCGTTCGACAGGAGCGAGTAGGTCAGCACCAGAAGGATGGAGAGACTGGCCGCCTGCCAGCCGAACAGGCGACGGGTCAGGCGCGCGGTGAGTGCGATGAACAGGATGCCAAGGGACAGCGGCCATATCATTGCAAGTGCCCGCAAGGCCAGGTCCTGACCGACGAAGGGTTCAAGCGCCGACACGATTGCTGCCATCGGAGCGTCGATATACCGCGACCAGTGCATCGAAAGCCCGTCTGGTGGAAGCACGCGGTGCTGCACCAGATCGAACCAGCCCTGCCCGTTCAGAAGGTCCCGCACCTCGACCAGTCGCATCGCATCGTCTGTGGACAGTCCGCTTCCCGTGGCGAGCAACGCTTTGGCCGGGGGAATTTGCAGGACGAGGTAAAGAAGCACGAGCAGCGGAAAGGCAAAACGGAAACTTGCGGCACTGTCGAAAAGCCTGCGCGACGCCATCAGGGCGATCCGTTCTGGATGAGATAGAGCGTGCCGAGCGCAACCATCGCCGAAAAGCCCGCCGAGCCAAGCCAGACCGTAAGACCGATGGCCCGGGGAAGCAGTCTGGCAAGAAAGACAAGCGCGAAGAGCGCCGAGCCGATGCCGAATAAAAGCCCCATCGTTCCACCCGTAACCTTGTGCCGCGCATCAAGGCATTGCTCGCCTCTTTTGGCAAGCGTCAGCCCCTGACCACGCGCAACATGCGGCCCATGCGGGTTTCGGTCAGGTCGGCTGCGCGCCCTTCTCCCACCAAGGCGCCGTGGTCGAAGTGGAGATAGCCGTCGCAAACCCGAATTGACGACAGATGATGCGTGATGACGATCGTGATGCCGCGTCCACGACGGCGCCGGACGAGCTCCAGCGCCGTTGCCTCGGACAGCATGTCCATCGCGTTGGTGGCTTCATCCAGGATCAGGATGTCGGGGTCCCGCAGCAGTGCGCGGGCAAGGGCGATGCGCTGGCGCTGGCCTGCCGAAAGCTCTGTCCCGCGATTGCCGACACGGGTGGCGTATCCGTCGGGCAAGGCACGGATGAAGCCGTCGGCACCTGCCTCGGCGGCGGCGCGATGCGCATCGGCTTCGCTTGGTGGCGAGTCGGAGCCGTACAGGATGTTGTCGAGCACTGTCCCGTCGAACAGTTCCAGATCCTGACTTGCGACCGCGACGTGCCTGAGCCACTGCGCAGGCGGAAGGAGGGCGATGTCCGTGTTGCCCGCCATCACCCTGCCGTCCTGCGCCGTGAGCAAGCCGCAGATCAGGTTGGCCACGGTCGACTTTCCCGAGCCGGATCGTCCGATGATCGCCGTCGCCTCGCCGAAGGGAAGGGTGAAACTGACCTTATCCAGTGCCACGCCGCGGGCATCGCTGTAGCGGAAGGTGACGTTTTCGAATGACAGGCCGCGATGCAGATCGGGTTGACCCGCGACAGGGGACGTCTGGCGGTCTTGTGGCGGGGTCGAGAGGAGCCATGACACCTCGTCCAACCCGCCTGTCCATCCCCGGATCGCGGCGACCGACGCTTGCATGGAGCGGATTTGCGGCTGCAGGCGGTACAGGAGAACGGTGAATGCCGCCGCTTCGCCAAAGGTGACGCCAAGGCTGTAGGCGACATAGATCACGGCGAGGAAGAGGGCCGCATAGGCGATTTCGATCAGCGGGCCGACAGCGACCTGACGCAGTTGCAAACGCAGCGCGGCAAGCCGGACGGCGTTGGATGCCGTGTCGAAACGGGTCAGTTCGGGGGATTCGCGTCCGTAGAGCCGGATCAACCGCCATGCGCCGATCAGGTGGAGCATTCGGCCTGCAAGCCCCTTGTTCAATTCGGTCACTGTCCGGCCGAGGCGAAGGAAGTGGCGCGACAGTCCGTCCTGCGCGAAATGCATCGCGACGAGGCCGATCACGACGACAAGCGTGAGGTGTGGCGAAAGGATCAGCAGGAAGGCGACGAAGATCACCGTGGCCGATGCGGCGACACACAGGGACAATAGCGCCGCGACCGCATCCGCGGCGCGCCAGCTTTCGTTCGATACGACGTTCAAAAGCCGTTCGGACGGGACGGTCATGCAAAAGGCAGGGTCGGCGCGCAGCAGCGAATTGCTGAGGGCGTGCCGGATTTCATGGCCGCATTTGCCGTAAAGCCAAGCCTGCAAACTGCCGTTGCCAAAGGAGACGAGGTTCTTGAGCGTGATCAGCGCGAAGATGGACAGTCCGATCAACGCGCCACGGCCCGCGATGCCAAGCCCGTCGGTAAAGGCCATGACGCGTGCCACGGGAGCGGGCAGACTGCCGGCCGTCCCCGCACCGCGCGTCGCCATTTCGATGAGCGGGATCAGCATGCCGATGCCGAACCCTTCGAGCGCGGTCGCCACAAGGCCGAGCAGCACGACCAAGGGAACATAGCGGCGGACGGGCAGCAGGGCGTGCCGCAGCGTCGGGTGAAGGATGGGCATCAAACCTCTGTCCGGCCCGGCAAGACGGGCCATGCCGGACAACGGGCGGATTTATGTTCGGTTCCCGAGGAACCCGCAGCCTTTGCCGCGAATTCTGCTTCTGCATTCGCGGACAGGACATTTGCCGCGAAGGGAGTGCCATGCCCAAGGTTTCCGTCATACTTCCCGTCTACAACGCTGCGCCCTTTCTGCCGCTGGCTCTTGCGAGCCTTCTGTCGCAGACGCACCGCAACATCGAGGTGATCGCGCTTGACGACGGCTCGACCGACGGATCGCTTGCGCTGCTGCGGGCCGCAGCGGCCATGGACCCGCGTGTCAGCATCCTGTCGCGGCCGAATCGCGGGTTGATCGCTACGCTGAACGAAGGCCTGCAGGTGGCCGACAGCGATTTCGTGGCGCGGATGGATGCCGACGACATCGCCTATCCGCGGCGGATCGCGGCGCAGATAGACCGGTTTGCGGCAGACCACGCGCTCGGGGTGCTTGGAACGAATTTCGACACCCTGTTCGGCACGGATCGGGCCGAACCGGCGCAGGCCTCCATTCTGGCAGGACAGGGAGAGCGCGCCGTCTTTGCGCGCTTCGTCACGCCTTTGCGTCATCCGACCGTCATGTTCCGGCGGACGCGGTTGGGCGCGGGGCGTCTGGTCTATGATCCTGCCTATCCCTGCGCCGAGGATTTCGACCTTTTTCGCCGTCTGGCCGAGGAAACGGGCCTTGCCGAAACCGCCGAACCCCATCTGGCCTATCGCCTGCATGCGGGAAGCGTCACCTCGCGCCAGATGGACCTGATGGTGAAAAGCCACATCGCCATTCTGCGCGAGAACCTGTTGCGTCATTACCCGGCCGCAGTGGAAGCGGGCTTCGAACAGGTGGCCGATGCGCTGAAGGTCGAGTCGGTTCTTGCCGCCGGCACATTGATCCGGCGTCTGGACGGGATGGAAGCGTCGCAGCCGGATGCCGAGCGGATTGCCTTTCGGACCGGCGTTACGACGATCTTCCATTTCTTCTACGCCCATATCTGCCGCAGCGGCCGGCACGATCTTGCCTACCATTTCGTAACGGGA
Organism: Paracoccaceae bacterium; assembly: GCA_027489375.1. Lineage (GTDB taxonomy): Bacteria > Pseudomonadota > Alphaproteobacteria > Rhodobacterales > Rhodobacteraceae > Paragemmobacter. The sequence continues at coordinate 202,761 of JAIXZW010000003.1, forward strand.
GCCGGGCGCTGGTCCGCCATCCGGCGGCGCGAGCGCGTTCTTTTGGCTGCCGCAGGCACGCTGCCTGTGGGGCAGGGGTTCCAGTTCTTCGATCGGGCACAGGCGCTGCGCCGCAGGATGCGGTCGGTGTCCTTGGCCGATCTTGTGCCCGAGCTTTCATCAATGAGCGTTTTTGCCAAAAGGATTGAACATGCCGCAGAGTTCGGAGCAGCCCGACGCGCTGCCTGATGTCAGTTTCATCATCTGCACGAGGGACCGACCACAGAAGCTTCTGGCCTGCATCGGGTCTATCGTCGCGGCAGTGCGCGATGCCGGAACGGATGCCGAAATCGTCGTCGTCGAGAACGGAAGCTTGCCCGCGCTTGCACTGGGCGAGGAAACGTTGAGCGAGGTCGGTGCCGGGCTGTGCCGTCTGATCCGGCTGCATCAGGGCAGCCTGTCCGAAGCGCGGAACGTAGGCATCCTGCAATCGCGCGGCGACCTTCTGGTCTTTTCGGACGACGATTGCATTCTGGAGAGGGATTACCTGCGGGATGCGCTGCGTCGTCGCGACGGGATGCTGGCAGAGGGGGTCGAGTATTTTCTGATCGGCGGCCGGGTCCGTCTGGGCGACGAGCGGGATTTGCCCTTTACGATCAAGGATCATCCGCTGGCCGAGACATTCGACACGGGGGTTCATCCCGGCGGATTTATCCAGGGATGCAACTTCATCCTTCCCCGCGCCACGGCGCGGCGGGTTGGCTGGTTCGATCTGCGATTCGGAGCGGGCGCGCGATTCAGGGCGGGAGAGGATACCGATTATCTCATTCGTGCCCATGCGGCGGGGGTGTTGATCCGCTATGTGCCGGATATGGGTGTGCGCCATCTGCATGGCCGCCGCACCTTTGCCGAGGTGGACAGGCTGAACCGCAACTACGCCTTTGCCAACGGGGCTATTCTGGCCAAACACCTGCGGCGCCATCCCTGGCTGGCGCGGCATCTGGCATGGACGGTCCGCTCGACCGTGCTCGAGCGGATCGGCGGGCCGAAGTTCGACGCGGCGGTCGGGCTGACCTGGGGGTCGGTGACGCGGGCGCAGGTCGGGGGAATTCTCGCTTTTGTCGGCTATGGATTGCGGCGCGGAAAGGCGACCCCATGAACGCCGCGGCCGATGCGCCGAAAAGCCATTTGCCGCATCTGGACGGGCTGCGCGGAGTGGCCGTGCTTTTGGTTCTGGTGGAGCATTTCACCTATAACGAATGGCTGCGCGGCTGGTCTCCGGGTAGCATGGGGGTGCGCACTTTCTTCGTTCTGTCGGGGTTCCTGATAACCGGCATATTGCTTTCGGATCGGGACCGCTTCGCTGCAGGTATGGTGGCGCGGCGCTTCTTTCGCAATCGGGCGTTGCGATTGCTGCCTGCGTTCCTGCTTGCGGTGGGGGTGGCGGCGGCCTTGGGGATTGCCGACATGCGGCAGGATTGGGCGTGGCATCTGACCTATCTGTCCAACGTCGACATCTGGCTCCAACGCGGATGGAGCGGGGCGGGGCATTTCTGGACACTGGCCGTCGAGCAGCAGTTTTACGTGCTGTGGTTTCCCGTGGTCGTGCTGATGCCGCGGCGGTGGCTGGTGCCGGTCGTTGCGATCTGTCTGGTCTTGGCGCCTTTGCTCCGGTTGATGATCGTGGGGGGGAGGACGGAGTTCCTGAACGTGCTGTTTCCCGCGCAGGCCGATGCGCTGGCGCTGGGGGCGCTGCTTGCCGTGGCGCTGCGGTCGGTCATGGGGCGTGCCGTGCTGCTGCGCCTTGCGCGGCCTTGGGTGCTTTGGCTGCTGCTTGGGCTGCTTCTTGCAGCAAGCGCGCCTGTGTGGGAGCGACCGATGTTTCTGGGTTGGGTGATCCAGCCGGGCCTGATTGCGGCGACTGCCGCTGCGACGGTTGCGCTTGCGGTGGTGCGGCCCTCGGGGGTGGGGTGGCTGATGGCCCCGTGGCTGCGCCATCTGGGGCGCATTTCCTATGGGCTGTATCTGTTCCACTACCTCGTGCCGCAGGCGCTGAACCTTTATGTGCCCTTTGTCGCGGGCCTGACCGAGGGGCCGGAAAAGGTGCTGCGACTGGTCATCTGGCTTGCCGTATCGCTGCTTCTGGCCGAGGCGAGTTGGCGTCTGGTCGAACAGCCCGCACTTCGGCTGAAGCAGGTTGCGGTCTGGCGACAGGGGCCAAAGGCGGTGGTGTGAAGCGTGGGGGCTGGACCCCCCAAGGGGTTGCACCACTGTCTTTTTAAGGAAGAAGTGGTGAGCCGGACAGGATTCGAACCTGTGACCCGCTGATTAAAAGTCAGCTGCTCTACCAACTGAGCTACCGGCCCCACGCGGCGCTGATTAAGGGGGCGGGGCGGGGGGGTCAAGGGCTAAATTCATGGCCCTCTGGCAAAATCTGCGCATGGGGCGTATATCGGCGCCCATGACCGAGATGCAGCGCCCCCTTGGCCAGCCCTTCATGAAAATGCACGGGCTTGGCAATGACTTCGTGGTGATCGATTCACGTGGAAAGCCACCCGTGACGACGCCTGCGTTGGCGCGTGCGCTGGGCGACAGGAATCGGGGTGTGGGCTTCGACCAGCTTGCCGAGATTCGCGATGCCGAGGGGGCGGACTTCACGCTCGACTTCTGGAACAGCGATGGCAGCCGTGCGGGGGCTTGCGGGAATGCGACGCGCTGCGTGTCCGATTACGTGATGCGCGGGTCGGGGAAGGATGCGGTGACGCTGTTCACCCAGCGCGGGGCTTTGCATGCGCTGCGGCGGGCGGATGGGCTGGTGTCGGTGAACATGGGGCATCCGCAGCGGGACTGGGCCGAGGTGCCGCTGGCGCAGGCGGTGGATACGCTGCATCTGCCGCTGTCGGGCGATCCGGTGGCGGTGGGGATGGGCAATCCGCATTGCGTGTTCTTCGTGCCGGATGCCGAGGCGGTCGATCTGGCCGGTATAGGGCCGAAGTGGGAGCATGACCCGCTTTTCCCGCAGCGGACGAATGTTGAATTTGCCAGTGTCACCGCCCCCGACCACCTGCGCCTGCGGGTGTGGGAGCGTGGCGCGGGGATCACTTTGGCTTGCGGATCAGGGGCTTGCGCGACTGCCGTGGCCGCGCATCTGCGCGGGCTGACGGGGCGGCGGGTGCAGATTGATGCCGATGGCGGCACGCTGGAGATTGATTGGCGCGAGGACGGGGTCTGGATGACCGGACCCGTGGCGCATGTCTTCGACGGTTGGCTGTCGCCGGAATTTCTGGCCCAACACGCATGAGCGCGCCGATCTTTGCCACTTTGGGATGCCGCCTGAACGCCTATGAGACCGAGGCGATGAAAGAGCTTTCCGCTGCGGCGGGGGTGGAAAATGCTGTGGTCGTCAACACTTGCGCGGTGACGGCGGAAGCGGTGCGCAAGGCAAAGCAGGAAATCCGGCGGTTGAGCCGCGAGAATCCGGGCGCCACGATCATCGTGACGGGTTGTGCCGCGCAGACGGAACCCGAAACATTCGCCGCCATGCCCGAGGTGGCGCGGGTGATCGGCAATACGGAAAAGATGCGGGCCGCCACGTGGGAAGGGCTGAAAGCCCCTGATCTTATTGGCAAAACCGAGCGGGTTCAGGTCGATGACATCATGTCCGTGCGCGAGACGGCGGGGCATCTGATCGACGGGTTCGGGCGGCATCGGGCCTATGTTCAGGTGCAGAACGGGTGCGACCATCGCTGCACTTTTTGCATCATTCCCTATGGTCGCGGGAACAGCCGTTCGGTGCCTGCGGGGGTGGTGGTCGAGCAGATCAAGCGCTTGGTGGACAAGGGTTTTCTTGAGGTTGTGCTGACGGGGGTGGACCTTACCTCGTGGGGGGCGGATTTGCCTGCACAGCCCCGTTTGGGCGATCTTGTCATGCGGATTTTGCGGCTGGTGCCGGATTTGCAGCGGTTGCGGATATCTTCCATCGACAGCATCGAGGCGGATGAGGCGTTGATGGGGGCGATTGCGACCGAGCCGCGTTTGATGCCGCATCTGCACCTTTCGTTGCAGGCGGGGGATGACATGATCCTGAAGCGGATGAAGCGGCGGCATTTGCGGGATGATGCCATCCGGTTCTGCGAGGACGCGCGGAAGTTGCGGCCCGATATGGTTTACGGCGCTGATATCATTGCCGGATTCCCGACCGAGACAGAGGAGATGTTCGCCCAGTCGGTAAAGCTGGTCGAGGAATGCGGGCTGACGTTCCTGCATGTTTTCCCGTTTTCCCCCCGCAAGGGGACGCCTGCGGCAAGGATGCCGCAGGTCAAGGGGCCGCTGGTCAAGGAGCGGGCGGCGCGGCTTCGGGCGGTGGGGGATGCGGCGCTGGAGCGGCATCTGGCGGCGCAGGTGGGGGTGGCCCATCGGGTGCTGATGGAAGGGCCGCGCATGGGGCGGACGGAGCAGTTCACCGAGGTCGAGTTCGGGTCGGACCAGCCGGAGGGGCAGATCGTGACGGCGCGGATCACAGGGTTCGCGCAGGGGCGTTTGCTGGCCTGATCCTGTCGGAAATTGGCAGCAAGTCGGGTATTGTGCGGATGCACAGGTGATGCAGACGCGCGGGACGCAAGGTTAACGCGACAGAAAGGTTTGGATTTGGTTCGCCCGCAGTCGGGCGGGTGCCGTGGGCAAGCCGTCCGAGGGGGATGCTCTGAGTGAGGTGGGCGCGTCCGAACGACCTGTTCACTCGCATCTAGGGTGTGCGCCCGCCCCCACCCTCGGTTCGGGCGCGCACCTATCGTTGCGTTTTCAGAATTCCACCAGCCGATCCCCCGCCGCATCCTTGATGCGGGTGGGCAGGCCCATGCCGTTGAGGAGGGTGATGAAGGGCTTGGGGTCAAGCTCTTCGACATTCGCCATCGTGCCCACGTCCCATGTGCCATCGGCGATGAGGAGGGCGGCGGCGACGGGGGGGACGCCTGCGGTGTAGCTGATGCCTTGGGAGCCGACTTCGGCGTAAGCCTCGGCATGGTCGGCGACGTTGTAGATGAGGATCTCGGTTTCCTTGCCATCCTTGACGCCGCGGATGACGTCACCGATGCAGGTCTTGCCGGTGTAGGTGGGGGCAAGGCTTGCGGGGTCGGGGAGGACGGCTTTCACGACCTTGAGCGGCACGACCTCAAGCCCTTCGGCGGTCTTGACGGGTTTTTCCGACAGGAGGCCGAGGTTTTTGAGGACCGTAAAGACGTTGATGTAATGGTCGCCGAAGCCCATCCAGAAGCGGACATCGGCGTTCGGGTAGCGGGCCGAGAGGGAATGCACCTCGTCATGCCCCGTGAGATAGGCCTTCTGGTCGCCCACGGTGGGCAGGTTCCAGACGCGGCCCACTTCGAACATCGAATTCGACTGCCACGCGCCCTGCTGCCACGAATAGACCGTGCCGGTGAATTCGCGGAAGTTGATTTCGGGGTCGAAGTTGGTGGCGAACCACTTGCCGTGCGACCCTGCGTTGATGTCGACGATGTCGATGGAGGTGATGGTGTCGAAGTAATCCTCTTCGGCCAGTCGCGCCCATGCGTTCACCACGCCCGGATCAAAGCCGATGCCAAGGATGGCGGTGACGCCCGCCGCCTTGCAGCGGTCGCGGCGTTGCCATTCGTAATTGCCATACCACGGCGGGGTTTCGCAGATTTTCCCCGCGTCTTCGTGGATTGCGGTGTCCATATAGGCCACGCCGGTTTCGATGCAGGCTTCCAGCACCGGCATGTTCACGAAGGAGGAGCCGACGTTGATGACGATCTGCACGCCCGTCTTGCGGATCAGGGCGGCGACTTCGGCGCTGTCCATCGCGTTGACGGCGTGGGCCTCGAACTTGCCCGGCGTCTTCATCGACTTCTTCTCGTGGACCGAGGCGATCACGGCTTCGCATTTGGCCAGCGTGCGGCTGGCGATGTGAAGGTCGCCCAAGCGGTCATTATGTTGCGCGCATTTATGCGCCACGACCTGTGCCACGCCGCCGGCGCCGATGATCAGAACATTGCGTTTCACTTCGAACCGTCTCCTTTAAGGACAGAGGGAAGCGCCCTGACGGGCGAGATTAACCAAGGTTTCCGACGAAATCGTCGTAGCCGAATTCGCGCGAGACTGTCAGGGAACCGTCGAGTTCCTTGACGACGATGGAGGGCATCTTGACCCCGTTGAACCAGTTTTTCTTGACCATCGTGTAACCGGCGGCATCGGCGATGCTGAGGCGGTCGCCGACTTTCAGCGGTTCGGGGAAGGTGAATTCGCCGAAGACATCGCCCGCAAGGCAGGATTTGCCGCAGACCATCCACGGGTGGGGACCGTCCGTCTCCATCCGGCCCGAGATGCGGTAGATGAGGAGGTCGAGCATATGCGCCTCGACGCTCGCATCGACGATGGCGAGGTCTTTGCCGTTGTTGAGCGTGTCGAGGACGGTGACTTCGAGGCTGGCCGCCCCCGTGATCGCGGCCTCGCCGGGTTCGAGATAGACCTGCACGCCGAAGCGGTCGGAAAAGGTTTTGAGGCGGGCGGCGAGGCGGTCGATGGGGTAGCCGTCGCCCGTGAAGTGGATGCCGCCGCCGAGGGAGACCCACGAGAGGCGTTTCAGGAGGGGGCCGAATTCATCTTCGATCCGCGTGAGTTGGCGGTCGAAGAGGTCGAAATCGGCGTTCTCGCAGTTGTAATGGATCATGAAGCCGGAGATGCGGTCCATGACACGTTCGATTTTGCCTGCGTCCCATTCGCCCAAGCGGCTGAAGGGGCGGGCGGGGTCGGCGAGGTCGAATCCGCTGGTGGAGAAGCGCGGGTTCAGGCGCAGGCCGCGGGTGATGGAGGCGGACTGGTTGTCGAAGCGTTCAAGCTGGCCGATGGAGTTGAAGATGATCTTGTCGGCGTAACCCACGGCTTCGGCGATTTCATGGTCGGCCCATGCGACGGAATAGGCGTGGGTTTCCTTGCCGAATTTCTCGCGGCCGAGTTTCAGTTCGTAAAGGCTGCTGGAGGTCGTGCCGTCCATGTGTTCGCGCATCTGGTCAAAGACCGGCCATGTGGCGAAGCATTTCAGCGCGAGCAGGGTTTTGGCGCCGGAACCGTGGCGAAGCTGGTCCATGAGGGCCATGTTGCGGGCGAGTTTCGCGCGGTCGATCAGATAGAATGGCGTCTGGATCATTGCGGAATCCCCCCCGCGGCAAGAAGGACAAGAAGCGGGGTGTTTAAGGGCGATGGCCCCCCTGTGCAAGCCCCGCCCTGCGGGTGGGGACGGGTGCAATTTTCTTCGAAGAAAATTGCAAAATCCTTCGAAGGATTTTGCGCGTTAGACCATCCGTATCGCGTCCTTGCCCACGGCCAGCACATAGCCGCGGCGGGCGATGGTTTTGACGAGGAGTTCCGAGACGAGCTGGTTGCCCAGCGCATCGCGCAGGCGCTTGATGCGGGTGGCGCCCGCGGCTTCGTCGCAGTCGGCCTCGTTCCGGCCCGAGATCACCGCCTCGATCTGCGCGCCGGTGAGGACGTCGTCGTCCATGCGGGCTTCGGCCAATACGGCGAGGGTTTCGAGCGCGGCTTCGGTGAGGCTGAATTCCATGTCGTTGATATAGACGGCCCGCCCCTCGCGGCTGATGAGGAGGGAGGCGACCTGGATGCCGGAGCGCTGGATGGCCGAGATGCGGCGGTTGAGGGCGATGATGGTGATGAGGAAGACGAGCGCTGCCAGAAGGAGCGCGGTGGAGAAGACCAGAAGGACGAAGATCACCATGCGGTAGCTGGCGAGCACCTCGGAAAAGGCGGTGCCGGATTGGGCGAGGATTTCCAGCAGCTTGATGTCGGCATAGGTGGTGAGGTCGTTGTTTTCCACGAACAGTCGCTCGACGCGGGCGTTGAAGGCGTTGGCGTCGGGCAGGCTGATGAACAGGAAGACCGCCGCGCCGAGTAGGATCAGCACGATGGCGGCGATGCCGTATCCGACCACGCGGTTGCCCGCGCGGAGGCTTTCAATAGCGGAGGAAGTAGTCTCCTGCACTGGCTTTCCTTTCTCCCAACCCCTCGGGTCCGAAGACCGAGAGCACGTTCAACAGCGTCCAACCCCCTGCCGCAAGGCGCGGGGCGAGTTCGGCTTCGGCGGCACCCGGACCCTGGGCGCAGGCCGAGTCGCTGACCTGTGCCACGCCATAATGCAAGCGAAGCGGATCGTCCTGTTTCGCCTTGTAATCGGCGTAGCAATCGGCGGAAGCCGGCCCGCCAAGGGCGAGGAGGAGCGTGGCGATCAGGAGAGGGCGCGTCATGGGAGGCATCCTTTGCATCTTGGTATCCATCCTGCGCGCAGGCGTGCGGTTATTCAATGTCCGTGGCGGTTTATGCGGATGTTATCGGATAGCGGGGCGGCGTTATTGCCTGTCTGCCACAGACGGGGCGAGGATTTCCGGGACGGTCGGGTGACGGGCACCCGATGCAAGCGGAGGCGAGCAGATGTCGGAAACGCTGGCAGAGACGATGCTTCTGGCGCGGGGCACGAAACGGTCGCGCCTGCGGCTGCGGGTGGTGGCGCTTGTGGTGGCGGTGGCGGTGGCGCTGGGGCTGATCGGGGCGGTGGCGGCACCGGCGCGGGCGGATGACCGCGATCTGGCGCGGGCCTTGGCGGCGATTGCGGTGATCGGCATCATCGCAAGCACGGCGAAGGCCAACGGGAAGAAACACGACGAATACCGCGACTTCCCGCCCTATGACGTGCGCCACGACCGGCGGGCGCCGCGCGTGCCTGCCGTCTGCGCCATCGAGATCAACGGCAGCCGCACCAGCGCCACGGTCTATGGCGAGCGCTGCCTGCGCGAGGAAGGCTTCGACTGGCGACTGCCGCGCGACTGTTCGCGGCCTGCCCGCATCTACGGGCGCGAGGACCGGATCTACACCGAACAATGCCTGCGCAACGCGGGCTTCCGCATCGGCGGGTCCCGGCACTGACCACGGGCCGCCGGGGCGCGGGACCCGACCCGCGCCTTGTCTGGGGGGTGAGAGGGTGAGCAGCTCTTGCCCCCCTTCTTTTTCGGGCCTCTTCTTTTTTGTGCGATGCTCGGCTAGTCCTGCCATATGGACCGTGTTCTGCCCGATTTCGCCTATGAAACCGCCGCCTACGGGCGCGGGTTGCTGGTCGTGGCGGGGGTGGACGAGGTCGGGCGCGGGCCGCTCGCGGGGCCGGTGACGGCGGCGGCGGTGGTGTTGCACCGCGACCGCATCCCCAAGGGGCTGAACGATTCCAAGGCGCTGACGCCGGCGCGGCGCGAGGCGCTGTTTGCCGAGATCATGGAGGTGGCCGAGGTCTGCTGCGCCCATGCGAGCGTTCAGGAGATCGACAGCCTGAACATCCTGCGGGCGAGCCATCTGGCGATGGAGCGGGCTGTGGCGGGGCTGGCGCGGGCGGTGGATCATGCGCTGATCGACGGCAACATGATCCCGCGCGGGCTGGCCTGCGGGGCCGAAGCGATCGTCAAGGGCGATGCGCTTTGCCTGTCGATTGCCGCCGCGTCGATCGTGGCCAAGGTGACACGCGACCGGATCATGGTGGATTTGGCGCAACAGCACCCCGGCTACGGCTGGGAAGGGAACGCGGGATACCCGACGAAAGCGCATCTGGAGGCGCTTCTAAATCTTGGTGTGACCCCACATCATAGGCGTTCGTTTCGGCCCGTGCACAACATCTTGTATCAAGACGTTTCTGTAAGTGCTTGATTCAAAAAAGAATTTGACGGCGAATCGCCACTGACTCATCTTGGTTGACAAGAAGACGGCCACAAGAGCCGCTCAAATGAGGCAGACGATGACCAAGACCAAAGCGGCAGAAGCGCCCCAGCTTCCGCTCAACCAGATCATTGCGGGTGACTGCATCGAGGTGATGAATTCGCTTCCGGCGGGTTCTGTCGATCTGGTTTTTGCGGACCCTCCGTACAACCTGCAACTGAGGGGCGATCTGCATCGGCCCGACAATTCCAAGGTGGATGCGGTCGACGACCATTGGGACCAGTTTTCCAGCTTTGCCGCCTATGACGATTTCACGCGGAAATGGCTGGCGGCGGCGCGGCGGATCCTGAAGCCGAACGGGGCGATCTGGGTGATCGGCAGCTATCACAACATCTTCCGTGTGGGGGCGGCGTTGCAGGACGCGGGCTTCTGGATGCTGAACGATGTGGTCTGGCGCAAGTCGAACCCGATGCCGAACTTCAAGGGCAAGCGCCTGACCAACGCGCATGAGACGCTGATCTGGGCGTCTAAGGACGAGGGATCGAAATACACCTTCAACTACGAAGCGCTGAAGGAATTGAACGACGGCGTGCAGATGCGGTCGGACTGGGTCATTCCGCTTTGCACGGGGCATGAGCGGCTGAAGGACGAGAACGGCGACAAGGCGCATCCGACGCAGAAGCCGGAAGCGCTGCTGCATCGCGTGCTTTTGGCGACGACCAATCCGGGTGATGTGGTGCTGGACCCGTTCTTCGGGACGGGAACCACGGGCGCGGTGGCCAAGATGCTGGGCCGCGATTTCATCGGGATCGAGCGGGAAGAGGCTTACCGCAAGGCGGCCTCCGAGCGGATCTCGCGGGTGCGGAAGTTCGACGCCTCGGCTTTGGAGATCACCGGATCGAAGCGGGCCGAGCCGCGTGTTCCCTTTGGTCAGGTGGTGGAGCGCGGGATGCTGCGGCCGGGCGAGGAGCTGTTCTCCATCGGGAACCGCTACAAGGCCAAGGTGCGGGCCGATGGCACGCTGATCGGCAATGACATCAAGGGGTCGATCCATCAGGTGGGCGCGCATTACGAAGGCGCGCCAAGCTGCAACGGCTGGACCTACTGGCACTTCAAGCGCGACGGGAAGATGATCCCCATCGACATCTTGCGCCAGCAGATCAGGGCCGAGATGGAAGCCGACGCGGGCGGCCGCCGCCACTGATTTTCCCCAGTTCTCGAACGCCAGCGCCGCGGTCCGCCCGCGGCGCAACTCCCCGCCATGCGATCATGGCGGGGTCTTTTCGTTTGGCCGCGACGGGGGGCTTTCCGCCCCCCGCACCCCCCGAGGATATTTGAGCCAGTGTGAAAGCAGGGGCATTTCCGCCCTTTTCATCTGTTCCCAAATATCCTCGGGGGGAGCCGCCCCTTGCGGGGCGGCCTGGGGGGCAGACGGCCCCCCGTCTGCGGCTTGCGGCACGTGCGGCGGTCAGGGGGGTGCGCCTTCGCCTTTCAGGCTGCGGCGGCGTCTTTCGCTTTGCGCCTCGCCTTTCAGGCTGCGGCGCGGGGGCGGGGGTTTTGCGCCTTGTTGTAGGGCTGCCAGTCGGTGATGTCGGGGTAGAAGGCGCGGCGCCATGTGCGGACGCGGGGGTTCATGATGCGCCGCCAGAGGGGCGGGACCAGTGCTGCCATCGTCATCAGCGGGTAGCCGTAGGGGAGTTGGGGGGCTTCGCTGTCGTCGTAGGTTTGCAGGAGCGGGAAGCGGCGGTCGGGTTTGTAGTGGTGGTCGGAATGGCGTTGCAGGTTGATGAGCAGCCAGTTCGACGCGCGGTGCGAGGCGTTCCACGAATGGCGGGGGAGGACGTGTTCGTATTTCCCCTCGCCCAGATGGCGGCGGGTGAGGCCGTAATGTTCGATGTAGTTGACGAGTTCGAGTTGCCAGACCGCGACGAGCGCCTGCCAGAGGAAGAGGCCGAGGCCAAGGGCGCCGCCGAGGGTGAGGGCGAGGGCGAGCATCAGGCCCTGGAGCGCCCAGTAACGCCAGTAGGGGTTGGAGGGGTGGCTCCACGTCAGGCCGCGGCGGGCGAGGAGGGCGCATTCGGTGCGCCATGCCGAGCGGTGGCACTGGACGAGGACGCGGGGGAAGAAGCGGTGGAAGCCTTCGTTGTAGCGGGCGGTGACGGGGTCGGCGGGGGTGCCGACCCAGAGGTGATGCACGCGCAGGTGTTCCGAGCGGAAGTGGCTGTAGAGGACCATCGCAAGGAGGATGTCGCCGAGCCAACGCTCCGCCTTCGACTTCTGGTGCATGAGTTCGTGGCTGTAGTTGATCCCCACGGTCCCCGAGACGATGCCGACGCCGAAGAAGAGGGCGAGCTTTTCGGCGGTCGCAAGGTGGGTGGCGTGGGGCATGTAGGCGATGAGGCCGAAGAGGGTGGCGGCCTGGATCGGCACCCAGAGGATCGTCACGCGGCGATACCAGCCGAGGGCTGTGTCGGGGGTGGAGGGGTCGGGGTTATCCTCGTTCCGGCCGGTGAGGGCGTCGAGGAGGGAGAACAGCCCCCAGCTTGCAAGCGGCGGGAGGAGGAGCGCCCAGCCGCCGTTCAGGGCTGCGATGATGACGGCGGGCGGGAGGAGGAGCGAGAGCCAGAACGGAAGCGCGGGGGGAAGGGGGGCGGGGGTCATCGGGTCACTCGTTCCTGCGGTCCTTTGGGCGGAGTTTGCACGGTTGGGGGCGCGGGGGGAAGTGGGGTGGTTTTGGGGTGGGGGGCTAGAGTCTTTGTGGCTGCCGCCCCCCACCCCATCCCTCCCCACGAGGGGGAGGGAGGCGCTTGGTGTGTGTGGGGGTGTGTTGGTTTGGGGGGAGGGGAGGGTGGTTTCTTGGGGGCTTTTCCCTCTCCGCTGTGGGGAGTCGTTAGGGGTGGGGGCTGGCGGTTGGTGGGTGCGGCCCCCCCCACCCCATCCCTCCACCGCGAGGGGGGAGGGAGGCGATCTTGCCGGATGGCGGGGGCGCCTGCGTGGGGCGGGCCGCGCTGCACCGTCAGGTGCTGCCGGAGGCGGCTGTCAGGTCGTAGGCCTTGCGCATGACGGTGGGGAGGTCGGCGGGGCGGAAGGTGGTTGCGGGGTGCCATTCGCCTCGGGTCGGGTTGGTGCCTGCGGGCAGGGTGGCGGTCTGGACGGTGAGGATGAGGTGGAAGTGGGTGAAGGTGTGGCGGACCTCGCCCACGGTTTGCCATGCGGCATCGGCGGGAGCGGGGCCGCCTGCGCCGTCCCATGCGGTGCCGGGGAAGCCGAGCATGCCGCCGAGGAGGCCGCGGTCGGGGCGGCGTTCGAGAAGCCAGTCGCCGGCGGGCGTGCGGGCGATCCAGAGGGTGCCCTCGCGGACGGGCTTGGCGGCTTTGGAGGTTTTGCGGGGGAGCGTCGCCGCGACTCCTTCGGCGCGGGCGGCGCAGGGGGTGCGCCACGGGCAGATGCCGCAGGCGGGGCTGCGCGGGGTGCAGATTGTGGCGCCAAGGTCCATGATGGCTTGGGCGTAATCGCCCGCGCGCGCCAAGGGGGTGAGTTCGGCGGCGAGGCGGGTGAGTTCGGGTTTCGATGCGGGCAGCGGGTCGGTGACGAGGCGGAGGCGGGAGATCACCCGTTCGACATTCCCGTCCACCACGGTGGCGGGTTCGTCATAGGCGATCGAGGCGATGGCGGCGGCGGTATAGGGGCCGATGCCGGGGAGGGTGAGGAGGGTTTCGCGCGTTGTCGGGAAGGCTCCGCCATGCAGGTCGACCACGGCGCGGGCGCAGGACAAGAGGTTGCGGGCGCGGGCGTAGTAGCCGAGGCCCGCCCATTCGGCCATGACATCGGCGTCTGCTGCGGCGGCAAGGTCGCGCACGGTGGGCCAGCGGGCGGTGAAGCGGGTGAAGTAGTCGCGCACGGCGGCGACGGTGGTCTGTTGCAGCATCACCTCGGACAGCCAGACGCGATAGGGGTCGGGCCGCACGCCTTTGCGGCGGTCGGCGGGCGAGGTGCGCCACGGCATGGTGCGGGCGTTGCGGTCATACCAGTCCAGCAGGAGTGCGGGCAGGTCGGGGGTGTCGGCGCTGTCACGCATTCTTTATGGCCTGTCAGGGGGTGTGCATTTGCATCGCGGGTGCCTTGCCTGCATAGAATAGCGGAGTGACCCGAAAGGACCAGATGAGCAAGACGCCCCTGCCACAGCCCAGCCCTTCGCGCCGGATGCGCGGATTCGAGGCGGCCTCGGGGTTCGTGAAGGACCCGATCCGCCATGCGGGGGAAAGCCGTGGCTTTGCGGTGACGCGGCTGTTGACGCATTGGATCGAGGTGGTGGGCGAAGAGCTTGCCGCGATGACGCGGCCCGTGAAGGTGGGTTACAGCCGTGACGGGTTCGGGGCGACCTTGACGGTGCTGGTGTCGTCGGCCCATGCGCCGATGGTGCAGATGCAGGTGCCGCGGATCGTGGAGCGGGTGAATGCGGTTTACGGCTATGCCGCGATTTCCAGGGTGAGTTTGACCCAGACCGCCCCCACGGGATTTGCCGAGGGGCAGGCGGAGTTCACGCCCGCGCCGAAAGTGGCGAAGGCCCCCGATCCGGCGGTGGTGGCCAAGGCTGCCGAGACCGCCGCGCCGATTGCCGATGCGGGGTTGCGGGCTGCTCTTGAAGCCCTTGCCCAAAACATCTTAACTCGTCGCAAGACATGAAAAGGTTGAACGATATGCTGAAGAAACTGGCCGCCGTTCTGGCGCTTGCCCTGACCCCGATGCTGGCTCATGCGCAGGAGGCGACGCCTTCGCCTTCGCCCGAGGCGGCACCTGCGGTGGAGGTTCAGGACTTCTCGCTGGGTGATCCGGCGGCGAAGGTGAAGATCACGGAATATGCCTCGTTCACCTGCCCGCATTGCGCGCGGTTCCATGACACGGTGTGGGAAGAGTTCAAGAAGAACTACATCGACACGGGCAAAGCCTATTTCACCTATCGCGAGGTCTATTTCGACCGCTACGGGCTGTGGGCCGCGATGATGGCGCGCTGCGGCGGCGAGATGCGCTATTTCGGGATCGTGGACATCCTGTTCAGCACGCAGACGGAATGGGCTGCTTCGGAGGACCCGAACGTCACGGTCGAGAACCTGAAGAAGATCGGGCGCTCGGTCGGGATGGATGATCCGACGCTGGATGCCTGCATGAAGGATCAGGCGCAGGCCGAGGCGCTGGTGGCGCATTTCCAGAAGGGCATGGAAGCGGACGGGATCGAGGGGACGCCGACCTTCATCATCAATGGCGAGAAGCATTCGGGCGAAATGTCCTATGAGGACTTTGCCAAGATCGTCGACGACGCAGCGGCGAAGTGAGGGCGGCGAAGTGATGGCGGCGCCACTTGCGGGGATAAAGGTCGTCGAGCTGGCGCGGATTCTGGCTGGCCCCTGGGCTGGCCAGACGCTGGCGGACCTTGGCGCTGATGTGGTGAAGGTGGAGGCGCCGGAGGGGGATGACACCCGCCGCTGGGGTCCTCCCTTCATCGAGCGCGAGGGGGACCGTTCGGCGGCCTATTTCCACGCGACCAATCGGGGCAAGCGGTCGATCACCTGCGATTTCCGCGAGGCGGAGGGGCAGGAGGTCGTGCGGCGGCTGGTGGCCGATGCGGATGTGGTGATCGAGAATTTCAAGGTCGGGGGTCTGGCGAAATACGGGCTGGACTGGGAGAGCCTGCGCAAGGTGAACCCGCGGCTGGTTTACTGTTCGATCACGGGCTTCGGGCAGGACGGGCCTTATGCGCATCGGGCGGGGTATGATTTCATCATCCAGGGCATGGCCGGATTGATGAGCGTGACGGGCGCGCCGGACGGGCAGCCGCAGAAGGTGGGCGTGGCGGTGACGGATGTGTTCACCGGCGTTTACGCGGCCACGGCGATTCTGGCGGCGCTGGTGCAGCGCGGGGTGACGGGGGTCGGGCAGCATATCGACATGGCGCTGATGGATGTGGCCGTTTCGATCATGGCCAACCAGTCGATGAATTACCTCGCCACGGGGACGCCGCCGAAGATGATGGGGAACGCGCACCCGAACCTTGCGCCTTATGCCGTGTTCGATTGTTCGGACGGGTGGATCATCCTTGCCACGGGGAATGACGGGCAATACCGCAAGCTTTGTGCGATCCTCGGGCTTGGCGAGATGGCCGAGGCGGCGGAGTTCCTGACCAACGCCGACAGGGTTGCCAACCGCGAGGCGATGACGGCGCGGATCACGGAAGCGACCATGCGCTGGAAGAAGGCCGATCTTCTGGCCGCCTGCGAGGCCGAGGGGGTTCCGGCGGGGCCGATCAACGACATGGCCGGGGTGTTTGCCGACCCGCAGGTCGTTGCACGGGGGATGCAGCTGGACCTTGGCGGGGTGCCGGGGGTGCGGTCGCCGTTCACGTTCTCGGGGGCCGAATTGGCGCTGGGGCGGGCCGCGCCGAAACTGGGCGAGCATCAGGACGAGGTGCTAAAGCCCTAGCTTTGCCAAGGCTTTGTCGAGCGGGGTCCAGTCGGCGAGTTCAAGGCGGACGGGGAAGGCGAGCACCTTGGGGCGGAAGCTGGCAGGCAGGCGGACGGCGTCTTTTTCAGTCGTGACAAGCTGCGCGCCGCGGGCTTTGGCTTCGAGTTCCAGCCGCGTCAGCAGGGGCAGCGGGAAGGGCTGGTGGTCGGCCAGCGCCACGGTGCGGATGAGGTCGGCCCCTTCGGCGCGGAGGGTGGCGAAGAACTTTTCCGGCCTGCCGATGCCCGCAAAGGCGATGGCGCGGGTGCCGTGCCAGTCCATCCCCATACGCAGCGGGTTCAGGCTTCCGGTCAGGTGCGGGACGGGAAGGGCGGGCCATGCGGCGGCGAAGGCGGTTTGGGCGTCACGCAGGCCGATGGACAGGATGAGGTCGGCGCGGGCAAGCCCCTTGGCCACGGGTTCGCGCAAGGGGCCTGCGGGCAGGCAGCGGGCGTTGCCGAAGCCTGTGGCGGCATCGACCACGACAATCGAGAGGTCTTTGGTCACGGCGGGGTTCTGGAAGCCGTCATCCAGAAGGATGACGCTTGCGCCTGCCTTTTCCGCCGCCCGCACGCCTGCGGCGCGGTCTTTGGCGACCCATGTGGGGGCAAAGGCGGAGAGGAGGAGCGGTTCGTCGCCGGTCAGGGCGGCGGAGTGCCTGGTTTCATCGACGCGGAGCGGGCCTGTGGCGCTGCCGCCGTAGCCGCGGGTGACGATGTGGGGTTTCTGGCCGCGATCCGTCAGGCGCTGGGCAAGGGCGATGGCGGTGGGGGTTTTGCCCGTGCCGCCCACGTTGATATTGCCGATGCAGAGGACGGGGACGCCTGCCCGATACCCCGTTTGCGCCACGCGGCGGGCGGTGGCTGCGGCATAGGCCCAGCCGAGCGGGGCGAGGAGCCGCGCCTGCCATGCGGGACGGTCGGGCGCGGTCAGCCAGAAGGCGGGGGGGCGCATCAGTCACCGTCCATGATGGTGTGGATGAGGGCGTGGACCTTGTCGGTCACTTCGGCCCCGTCCGAGGTGACGGCCCAAGCGGCCTGCGCCAGACGCGCGGCGCGGTCGGGGGACAGGAGATCGCCCAAGGCTTCGGCAAGGTCGGTGGGCGACCCCACGGCGCGGGCGGCGCGGGCGGCGCCAAGGCGGCCGAAGGTGGTGCCGAAGAGGCCGGGGCGCGGGCCGTAGAGGATGGCCGAGCCGAGGGCCGCGGGTTCGAGCGGGTCGCGGATGCAGCCCTGACCCGACAGGCTTCCGCCCATGAAGGTGATGGGGGCAAGCCGATACCAGAGGCCGAATTCCTGCGCGTTGTCGGCGATGTAAACCTCGGTCTCGGGGTCGGGTTCTTCGTCGAGCGCGCGGCGGGCGACCTGCCAGCCTTCGCCCTCTTCCATGCGGGCGGCGAGGGATTCGGCGCGGGCGGGGTCGTCAGGGACGACGATCAGCAGCAGGCGGTGGGCAAGGCGGAGGGCGGCGCGGTGGGCGGTGATGACGGCGGCCTCTTCGGCCTCGGGCAGGGAGGCCGCCAGCCAGACGGGGCGGGTGGCGAGGAGGCGGGCGAGGGCTTCGCGCTCGGCCTCAAGATGCGGGAGGGCGGCGGATTCCTCTTCCATCTTGCCCGTCACCTCGACCGCCGAGAGGGAGGCGCCTGCCTTGCGGAAGGCGCGGGCGGAGGGTTCGTCGATGGTCAGGACATGGGAGAAGGTGGCGAGAAGGCCGCGCATCAGGCCGGGATACCAGCCATCGCGTTCGCGCAGGATATAGGGCGAGCGGCCCGCGACCATGAGGCAGGGGAGCTTGCGTTCGCGCGCTTCATGCAGGAGGGCGGGGCGGATTTCGCCTTCGGCAAAGAGGGCGATTTCGGGGGACCAGTGGTCAAGGAAGGCGCGGGCTTCGGCGGGGGTGTCGGCGGGGGGGCGTTGCAGGATCAGCCCGTCACGCGGGGCGATGTCGGCGGGGGTGGTGAAGAGGACGGGGTGGCCGTCTTCGTCGATCACGCGACGGGCGAGTTCGAGCATGGAGCGGGCGATTTCGGCATTGGGCGCATGCAGCCAGACCAACCGCCCTGCGGGGCGGGGCAGGCGGTCGGCCACTTGCCCCGCATCGCGGCGGTTGGAGAGGTTGTAGAGCGTGAGGCCGAGGGAATAGGCCATGTGCGGGGGATTATTCGCCCAGCTCTTCGGTGGCCGATCCTGCGGCGGCTTCGTCGCGCAGGCGGTGGATATGGGCGATGTAGTAGCGCATGTGCGCGTTGTCGACGGTGCGCTGGGCTTCGGCTTTCCATGCCGAGAAGGCCGAGGCGTAGTCGGGGAACATGCCGACGATGTGGATCTGGCTCACGTCCTTGAAGACGTTTTTCTGGGGGGAAACCAGTTCGCCGCCGAAGACGAGGTGCAGGCGTTGGGTCATGTTTTACACGAGGCTCCGAGGAGGAAGGTCGGCGGCAGGGTAACGGGTGGCGCGGTTGGGTGGAAGGGGGGTGGGGTGGCGAAGGCGTTTGACGGGATGGGGGCGGGGTAATCGGCTGGAGATGGTCGCAATGGCAAAGGCGCGTGCCTTTGCCACGTGCTGCGGGTGCCGTCTGCCGCCGGTGGCCCCAAAGGCCACCGGCCAGCGCCCGACCCGCCCTTGGCGGGCGCTTCTCGCCCGCCGGGTCGGGCGCTGGCCTTCGTCGTTCTGGCGGAACGGGTCGGGTGGCGCCGTGGCGTTGCGGGCGGGGAAACGCAATGCGTTTCCTGATCCGCCCGACTGGATTGTGGGTGCTGCGCCTTTGTCGGCCGCGCGCTTAGCGCAAGAGATCGTAAACCTCGGCGAAGTCGGGCGAGAATTTCTGGTGGACGAAGGTCCATTGCCCGTCGATGCGCGAGGCGGCGAGGAAGGCGTAGAGGCGGGCTTTGTCCGCGCCGAACATCATCAGATAGACCTCGAAGTCGGGGCCGAGCGGGCGGGCGACCAGAACGGCGCAGTCGTCGTAGCCCAAGGGGGCGCGGGCCTCGTTTTCGGCGATGACATCCTGGCGGTTGCCCGTCAGCATCACGGATTGGGGATCGAGCGCCTCGGTCAGTTCGCGGTAATCGCCCTTGAGCACCGAATCGATCACGGGCGTCAGCAGGGGGGCGGAGCCTGTGGTCAGGCCGTCTTCGCACAGCGCTCCGGCCCCTGCGGGGGTGGCGAGGGCGAGGAGGGCAAGGCAGGAAAGGGCGCGGAGGAAGCGGGGCATGGGCCTGAACCGGAAAGGAAAGACAGGTCAGGCATAGCGGGAAGCGGGCGAGCGGGAAAGGAAGATTAAGGCGGGCGCGGCGGTGAAGCCTGTATACAAGAGGCCGCCGATCCTGTAGGGCGCGGTGGTTACGGCCCGAGATATCCGGGGCAGGGGGCGAGGAGGCCGCCCTGCGCAGGGGAGAGAGGTGCCGGACTTTGGTGCTTTTCGGGCGCGATGCGCGACCCCTTCAGGAAATGACATGAACGATCTGGATATTGCCGCGCCTTTGGCTGCGGCCCTTTCGGCCAAGGGTTATGATGCCCTGACCGCCGTGCAACTTGCCGTCATCGCGCCGGAACTGGCGGGGCGTGACCTTCTGGTTTCGGCCCAGACCGGCAGCGGCAAGACCGTGGCCTTTGGCCTTGCGATGGCGCACGATGTGCTGGGCGGCGTGGACAAGCTGCTTTACGCGGACAAGCCGCTGGCGCTGGTCGTGGCGCCGACGCGGGAACTGGCGCAGCAGGTGCAGCGCGAGTTCGAATGGCTTTACGCCGGTGCGGGGGCGCAGATCGCCTCGTGCGTGGGCGGGATGGATTACCGCACCGAGAAGCGGGCGCTGGACCGTGGGGCGCATATCGTCGTCGGCACGCCGGGGCGTCTGCGCGACCATATCGAGCGCCGCTCGCTCGACCTGTCGGGCGTGAAGGCGGTGGTGCTGGACGAGGCGGACGAGATGCTCGACCTCGGCTTTGCCGAAGACCTTGAATTCATCCTTGGCGCGGCGGCGGAAGAGCGGCGGACGATGATGTTCTCGGCCACGGTGCCGAAAGAGATCGAGAAGCTGGCGGCGACCTTCCAGCGCGATGCGTTGCGGATCGTGGCGCAGGGCGAGGCGAAGCAGCACACGGATATCGAATACCGTGCCATGTCGGTGCAGGCGCGGGACCGCGAGCACGCGATCTTCAACGTGCTGCGCTTCTACGAGGCGCAGACGGCGATCGTCTTTTGCAAGACGCGGGTGAACGTGAACCATCTGCTGGCGCGGATGGCGAACCGTGGTTTCCAGGCCGTGGCGCTGTCGGGCGAGCTGAGCCAGACCGAGCGGATGCATGCGCTTCAGGCGCTGCGGGACGGGCGGGCGCGGATCTGTATCGCCACGGACGTTGCGGCGCGGGGCATCGACCTTCCGGGGTTGGAGCTGGTGATCCATGCGGACCTGCCGAGCAACTCGGAAACGCTGCTGCACCGGTCGGGCCGGACGGGGCGGGCGGGGAAGAAAGGCACCTCGGTGCTGATCGTGCCGCCGGCGGAGTTCAAGAAGGCGCAGCGTTTGCTGCAAGGGGCCAAGGTCGCGGCGGAATGGGGCAAGGCTCCGTCGGCCGAGGAAGTGCAGGCCAAGGATGACGTGCGCCTGCTGGAGCACCCCGCCTTGGCCGCCGATCCGGCGGATGAGTCGGTGATGGTGACGCAACTGCTGGAGCGGTTCGGACCCGAGCAGGTGGCTGCGGGCTTCGTGCGGCTGTGGCGCGAGGGGCGGTCCGCGCCCGAGGTGCTGTCGGATGCGGTGACGCCTGTCGCCAGTGCTCCGCGCGAGCGGGGGGAGTTCGGGCCGTCGGTGTGGTTCGCGCTGTCGGTCGGGCATACGGGGCGGGCGGAAGCGCGCTGGCTGTTGCCGAAGATCTGCGAAGAGGGTGGCATCACCAAGGACGGGATCGGCGCGATCCGCGTGCAGGAAGACGTGACCTATGTGCAGATTGCGGAAGCGGTTGCGGGGCGGTTCAAGCCGCAGGCCGAGATCGAACCCGGTCTGGTGCTGACCAAGATCGACGGGGAGCCGACGTTGCAGCGGCCCGAGCGGCCTGCCTTTGGCGCGAAGCCCGAGCGGCGGGCGGCACCCCGTGCGGCCTCGCCGCGTCCTGTGCGCGAAGAACGGGCGGAGCGGCCGAGCTATTCGGGCAAGCCGCCGCGCGTGGTGGAGGATGCCGATGGCGGCTGGTCGCCCGTCGATGCGGCCCCGCCGAGCGAAGCGCCGGAGCCGAAGCCTGCCTATGCGAAAAAGCCCTCTGCGCCGCGCGAGGACGGGGACCGCAAGCCCTACGCCCCGCGTGCGGCTTACGGCGAGAAGAAACCCTATGCGCCGCGTGGCGACGGGGAGAAGAAGCCCTACGCCCCGCGTGCGGCCTATGGCGAGAAAAAGCCTTATGCGCCGCGTGAGGACGGGGAGAAGAAACCCTATGCCCCGCGTGCGGCTTATGGCGAGAAGAAGCCTTATGCCCCGCGTGAGGACGGGGACCGCAAGCCCTATGCCCCGCGTGCGGCTTATGGCGAGAAGAAACCCTACGCCCCGCGTGAGGATGGCGAGCGCAAGCCCTATGCCCCCCGCGCTGCGGCGGGTGAGGGGGAAGATCGCAAGCCGCGCTGGAAGGGCGAGGCGGGCAAATCCGCAGGGTTCAGGAGCCACGGCGGTTCGCCGGACCGTCCGGCCAAGGCCGCGGGATTCAAGAGCCACGGCGAGAAGCCTGCCTATGCGCCGCGTGGCGACGGGCCTGCGAAGCCGCGCGGGGAATGGGCGCCGAAGGGTGACGCGAAGCCCTATCGTGGCAAGTCCGAAGGGGGGGCCGATGCGCGTCCCTACAAGGGCAAGTCGGAGGGCGTGAAATCCGAAGGGCGGAGCTGGGGGGCGAAATCGGCCTCGGCCGGAGCGAAGCCTTTCGGCAAGCCGAAGCCTGCGGCACCGCGGATGGATGCCAAGGACACGTCCAAGCGTTTCGTGCCGCCGAAGAAGAAGTGATCTTCGGGCAAGGGATAAGGGGGCCGCGCAGGGGACTGCGCGGCCCTTTTGCTTGCGCGGTTGCCGGAATGTGCGGCTGCGCTGCGTGTCTTTTTGCGTGAGGAAAGGGGGGCCTTGCCCCCCTACGGCGGCGCGGGTGCGCCGCCTAACCCCCGGAGTATTTGGGCAAAGGTGAACGGGGGAGGGCGCTGCGCTTTGCGTTACAGGCGGGCGAGGAGGGCTGCGTGGAGCGCGGGGGCGGCGACGAGCAGGCCGTTCGATTGCGGGACGGGGCGGTTGAAGGCGAGCGCCTTGCCCGTGGCGTCTGTTACCGTGGCACCTGCGCGGGCGGCGATGAGGGCGCCTGCGGCGATGTCCCATTCCCAGCCCTTGCGGAAGGAGAGCATCCCGTCGAAGCGGCCTTGGGCCACGAGGGCGAGGCGGTAGGCGACCGAGGCGCGGAAGCCGCGCTTCACATCCGGCACGCCGCCGCGCCAGAGTTCGGGGCGCATGTTGGCGGCGGGGGTGAGGAGGGTGGCCCCTTCGATCCCCGCGATGGTGCTGGCGGCGATGGGTTGGCCGTTGAGCGTGGCGGGGCCGTTTGCCGTGGCGGCGAAGAGGCGGTCGAGGGCGGGGAGGTAGACGACTCCGGCTGTGACCTGACCGTCGCGGGCGATGGCGAGGGCGTGGCTGAAGCTGTCCTCGCCCGCGATGAAGGCGCGGGTGCCGTCGATCGGGTCGAGGATGAATTGGGATCGGGTTTGCAGGCGGGCGGGGTCGTCGGGCGATTCCTCGGACAGCCAGCCATAGGCGGGGCGGGCGGCGCGGAGGTGTTTTTGCAGCGCCTCGTTCACGGCGATGTCGGCTTCTGTCACCGGCCCTTCGTCGCCCTTGTCCCATTGCTTCGGGCTGCGCTTCCAGAAGCGCAGGGCGATGCGGCCTGCGATGCGGGCGGCGTCGGTCAGAAGGGCGAGATCGTCAGCTTCCGGCAAGGGTCATCCCGTCGATGAGGCAGGAGGGGACGCGGGTGGAAAGATGGGCGCGGGCGTCGTTGGCGGGGACAAGGCGCAGGAGCATGTCGCGCAGGTTGCCCGCGATGGTGCATTCGTTGACGGGGTGCGAGATTTCGCCGTTCACCACCCAGAAGCCCGCCGCGCCGCGGGAATAGTCTCCGGTCGTGGGGTTGATGGTGGAGCCGATCATCGAGGTGACGTAGAGGCCGGTTCCCATGTCGCGGATGAGGTCTTGCAGGGTGGCGCTGCCTTGGGTCAGGTCGATGTTGGTGGTGGAGGGTTGCGGCGGCGATGTGGTGCCGCGCGTGGCGTTGGCGGTGCTTTGCATGCCGAGTTTGCGGGCGGTGCCGAGGTCGAGTGTCCAGCCCGTGAGGATGCCGTTTTCCACGATGGCGCGGCGGGCGGTGGGCAGACCTTCGGCGTCGAAGGGGCGCGAGCCGCCGATGCGGGGGCGGTGCGGGTCTTCGATCACCGAAAGGGTGGCGGGGAGCACCTGCGTGCCGAGCGCGTCGCGGAGCCATGAGGCGCCGCGCGCGATGGCCGCACCGTTGATGGCGGAGAGGAGGTGGCCGATGAGCGAGGCGGCGACGCGTTCGTCGAAGAGGACGGGGTAGGTGCCGGTTTTCGGCTTCGTGGCCCCTGCGCGGGCAAGGGCGCGGTCGGCGGCGAGGGTGCCGGTGCCTGCGGCGGCGGGCAGGTCGGACTGGTAGGTGCGGGATTCGCCGGACCAGTCCCGCTCCATCTGCGTGCCGGACCCCGTGAAGGCCACGGCGGACATGCTGCGCGAGGTGCGGGAATAGCCGCCGGAAAAGCCGTTGGTCAAGGCGAGTTGGATGGAATGGGCCGAGTATCCGGCGGAGGTTTCGACCTGCGTGATCCCCTTGCGCGAAAGGGCGGCGGATTCGAGGGCGCGGCAGTCTTGCTCGAGCGCTTGCGCCGTGGGTTCGGGGGAGCTGTCGGCGAGGTCGAGGGCGGCGAGGTCCCAGTCTTTGGCAAGCTGGGACGGGTCTGCGAGGCCGACGGTGGGGTCATGCGGTGCCTCGCGCGCCATTGCGACGGCGCGTTCGGCGAGCGTCGTGATGGTGCGGTCGGACAGGTCGGAGGCGGAGACGCAGGCCTGCCGCCCGCCCATCAGGACGCGGAGGGCGATTTCGGTGGATTCGGAGCGTTCGGCCTGTTCCAGCGCGCCTTGGCGCAGGTCGATGGACAGCGAGGTGCCGGAGATGGCGAGGGCATCGGCAGCCTCGGCCCCTGCTTTCCTGGCGGCGTCGAGCAGGCGGGCGGTGAGGGTTTCGAGCGATGCGGACATGGATTTTCCCTTTGGGCTGCCCGTGAGAGGTAGTGCCCCAGAGCGCGGGCTGCAAGCGCGGGTTGGGGACATGGAAACGGCCCCCGCCGTGGAGGCGGGGGCCGCTCTGCCCTGCGGGGCGCTTACTGGAGGCGCTGGCCGTTGGCGAAGAAGCCCTTGTCCTTGAATTCGAGGGTGGAGGTCAGCTCGTCCTCGCCCGTTGCGTTGGCGAACATGGACAGCATCATGCGGAAGCCCATGACCTGATCTTCGGGCATGAGGCCCATCGCCACCAGCTTGTCCATGAGGGTGTTGGCCCCCGTCACCTTGAGGTCGAGCTTGCCGGTCGGGGCGGGCATGCCCTGATAGGTGGTCGTGTCGGTGTTGTCGAAGGTGAAGCCGCCGTTGCCGGTCAAATCGGCCCCCGCGAATTTCAGGTGGAGTTCGGTGATGTCGAGGGAGTTCAACTCTCCCGGCGGGGTGGCGGTTTCGCCTGCGGCTTCCATCGCGGCGGTGTTGAAGATGTCGGCTTTCAGCGTGGCGGTGCCCTTGGTGTCGATCACCAGCGTGGCCGGATCGCGGGGGAGTTGCTTCGTCGGGTCGAACATGTCCCAGACCTCGTCCGAGATCGTGAAATCGACGAGTTTGGTGAGGAATTTGAAATCGGCGGGCGCGCCCGTGGCGCTGACCGGCATCAGGAAGTCGAAGGCGGTTTCGGCATAGGTGAGCGTCAGGGCGGGGAAGGGGATGTCGGGCGAGGAGACGGTCGTGGTCACGCCCGTGGCGCTGCCGGAATAGGAAATGCGCTGGTCGTTCATGCCGAAGGCGAGGGCGGCGGTGGCGGCCTTGCCGTCGATCTTTGTCGGGCCGGTGGGTTCGGTCGACTCTATCGCAAAGGTGGTTTCGCCTGCCGAGAAGCTGCCGTCGGTGGCCAAGCCCGCCTTGAGCGCTGCGGCCATGTCGGCCATCGCGGCGGCGTCGAGGAGCGTGCCGTTGGTGGTGCCGGTGATGTCCTTCATGGTGAAGGTGAGCGCGCCGCTGGAGGGCGTGGCGGTGCCGTCGGTCGAGGGCGAGGGGTCGGGATCGGTGCCCGAGACGTTCACGGTGACGCTGTCGGCGGAATAGCTGGAGGAGAGGACGCTTTTGTCGCCAGAGGGGGCGAAGATGTATTTGCCCGCGATATTGGCGAATTCGGCCTTGGCCGTCAGGTCGACGGCTTCGGTTTCCACCCCTTCGACGCCGGTGAGCGAGATGGTCACGCTGGGTCCGGCGAAGCTGTAGCTGGTTTCGGCGGTGTCGCCCGCGGCGATGATCGAAAGGCCGGGCTGGTCGACCTGAAGCGAGATGGTGGTGGGATCGCCACCCGCTTCCTCGGGCGGGAGGGTCAGGGTCAGGGGATAGCTGTCGGAGAGCGTGACCTGAACCGTGCCGTCGCCCTGATCGGCGAAGGTGAGTTCGGCGATCGTGCCCGTCGCCTTGACCCCGTCCTTGTCGTAGGAAATGGCGAGGTCGGTCACGGTGAGGGTATCGCCCTGATCGTCGACGCTGCCGGGGGTGAGCGTCTGGCCGTAGCCTGCGGAAAGGTCCTGCCATGACTGCCAGACCTGTGCGGGGGTGACATCGGCAAAGGCCGGAACCTGCGCGCAAAGCGTGACGAGCGCGGTGCCGCCCGCGAGTGACCAGAATTTCATGGGAACCTCGAGACCTAAAGAGAAAATGCGCGGGAAGCATCCACCCCGCGGCGAGGGGGGTCAAGGGATTACATCGGAAACGATGTGCGGCTAATTGTAGGGAAAAGCGGAGGATTGGCGGATGCGGGGCAAGGTGGTGGTGATCACGGGCGCGAGCCGCGGCATCGGGGCGGCGGCGGCGCGGGAATTCGCGGGTGCCGGGGCATCGGTGGTGCTGCTGGCGCGGAGCGGGGGCGAGATCGGTGCGCTTGCCGCCGAACTGGGCGGGATGGCGGTGGCTTGTGACGTGGCGGACTGGGCCTCGGTCCAGGGGGCGGTGGCGGCGGTGCTGGCGCGGTTCGGGCGGATCGACGTGCTGGTGAACAATGCGGGCGTGATCGAGCCGATTGCCACGCTGGCCGAGGCGGAGCCGGAGGCGTTCGGGCAGGCGATCGACATCAACCTGAAGGGCGTGTTCCACGGGATGCGGGCGGTGATTCCCGTGATGCGGGCGCAGGGGGCGGGGACGATCATCACCGTGTCGTCCGGCGCTGCGGTCAACCCGATCGAGGGGTGGGCGGGCTATTGTTCGTCGAAGGCGGGGGCGCTGATGCTGACGCGGATGGCGGACCTTGAAGAGCGGGCGCACGGGCTGCGGGTGCTTGGCCTGTCGCCGGGGACGGTGGCGACCGAGATGCAGGCGAAGATCAAGGAGAGCGGGGTCAATGCGGTGAGCCGTCTGGACTGGTCGGTGCATATTCCGGTGGACTGGCCCGCCAAGGCGCTGGTCTGGATGTGCGGGCCTGCGGCGGATGCGTGGCTGGGCGCGGATGTGTCGCTGCGGGACGAGGGCGTGCGGCGCGCCGTGGGGTTGATCGCGTGATCCGCGTTCAGGACGAGGGCGGGTTGCGCGTGCTGGTGCTGGACCGCGCCGACAAGGCCAATGCGCTGACGGCGGACATGCTGCGCGGGTTGGCCGAGGCGGTCGAAGGGGCCGACGGTTTCGCCGCACTGGTGATCACGGGTGCGGGGCGGGTGTTTTCGGCGGGCGCTGATTTGCAGGGCATGGCCGGGGGTCTGGGCGATGCGCCGGAGTGGGAGCGCTTGTCGGCGGCGGTGGCGGGGTTTCGCGGGCTGTCGGTGGCGGCGCTGAACGGCACCCTGGCGGGCGGGGCCTTTGGCATGGCGCTGGCCTGTGACCTGCGGGTCTGCGTGCCGAAGGCGGAGTTCTTTTACCCCGTGATGAAGCGGGGCTATCTGCCGCAGCCGGGCGACCCGAAGCGGTTGGCGGCTTTGGTCGGGCCGTCGCGGGCGCGGATGATCCTGCTTGCGGGTGCGCGGATCGGGGCCGAAGAGGCGCTGGGCTGGGGCTTGGTGGACCGTGTGGCCGAGGACGTGATGGCCGAGGCGCGGGCGCTTTGTGCCGATGCGCTGGCGGCGGGGGCGCATGGGGCGCGGATCAAGGCTTTGTTTTGAGGGAGGGCGTTGCGGCCCCCCCACCCCATCCCTCCCCCACGAGGGGGGAGGGGGGCGCGTGTCCTGATGCGGCGGCTTGGGTGGACGCGGAGCCTTTGAGTATTTGGGCCAAGGTGAAAGGGTCAGCGCTTCTTTTTCGGGACGCGCGACAGGAATTCGGGCGGGCGTTTGGCGACCCATGCGAGGAAGGGTTCGAGGCGCGGGTCGGCGCGGAGCGCCTCGGGTGTGTTGAGGCTGCGGGCGAGTTCGGCTTCGGAGATGCGGGCGTGGATCTCCTTGTGGCAGATGTGGTGCAAAAGGACGGTCGGCCCGCCCTTGCCGCCCTTCAGCTTCGGGATGAGGTGGTGGAGGCTTTGCGGCACATCGGGCGGGATGGGGCGCAGGCAGAGCGGGCAGGTGGGGGTATCGTCGGTCATGGGGGTTAGGATGGCGCGGAAACGGGCGGGGGCAAGATGGACGCGCTGGTGATCGGGGCGGGGCCGGCGGGGCTGATGGCGGCGGAAGAGCTGGCACGGGCGGGGCGGCGGGTCGTCGTGTGCGAGGCCAAGCCCAGTGCGGGGCGCAAGTTCCTGATGGCGGGGAAGTCGGGGCTGAACGTCACCAAGGACGAGGCGGCGGCGCGGTTTCTGGCGGCCTATCGGTCGGGGTGGCTGGCGCCGATGCTGGACGGGTTCGGGCCGGAGGCGGTGAAGGACTGGTGCCGCGGATTGGGGCAGGAGGTGTTCACGGGCTCCTCGGGGCGGGTGTTTCCGGTTGCCATGAAAGGCTCGCCCTTGCTGCGGGCGTGGCTGGCGCGACTGGGGGAAGCGGGGGTGGAACTCCGCGTGCGCTGGCGGTGGGAGGGGTTCGATGGTGACGGCTTCCGCTTTGCCACGCCCGGGGGGGTGCAGGTGCTGCGGCCTGCGGTGACGGTGCTGGCGCTGGGCGGGGCGAGTTGGGCGCGGCTGGGGTCGGACGGGGCCTGGGTGCCGTGGCTGCGCGCGCGGGGGGTGGAGGTGGCGGGGTTCCGGCCTGCCAATATGGGGTTCGTCGTGCATTGGACGCCGCATATGGCGAAGTTCTACGGCACTCCGGTCAAGGGCGCGGCGCTGGTCGTGGGTGCGCTGCGCGAGCGGGGTGCGCTGCGCGAGCGGGGGGAGTTTGTCGTCTCGGCGCGGGGGCTGGAGGGCGGGGGCATCTATGCCGTGAGCCGCGAGTTGCGCGAGGGCTCGGGGCTGAGCCTTGACCTTTTGCCCGATCTGGACGGGGCCGAGGTCGCGGCGCGGCTTGCGCGGATGCGGGCGGGGGAGAGTGTGGCGAACCGGCTGCGGAAGCTGGGCCTGTCGCCAGTTGCCGTGGCATTGGTGATGGAATGGGGTCGTGGGATGGACCCTGCGCTTGCCGTAAAGGCGCTGCCCGTGCCGCTGGCGGGGCCGCGACCGCTGGACGAGGCGATCTCGGTCGCCGGTGGCGTGACGCAGGGGGCGGTGACGGAGGGGTTGGAGTTGCGGGCGATCCCGCGCGTCTTCGTCTGCGGCGAGATGCTGGATTGGGAGGCGCCGACGGGCGGTTATCTGCTGACGGGATGCCTTGCCACGGGGCGCTGGGCGGGGCGGGCGGCGGCTTTGGTTTAGGGCGTGGCGGTGGGCTTTCCGCCCCCCTC
The DNA here is from genome assembly GCA_027489375.1 of Paracoccaceae bacterium. GTDB lineage: Bacteria > Pseudomonadota > Alphaproteobacteria > Rhodobacterales > Rhodobacteraceae > Paragemmobacter. Next base: position 232,037 of record JAIXZW010000003.1, read on the forward strand.
TTGGCCTGCGGCCAATTCACCCCCCGAGGATATTTCCGGCAAGAGGAAGCGGGGCGGCTTCGCTCTTTCACGTTGGGACAAATATCCTCGGGGGGCGGCGCGGAACGCGCCGGAGGGGGGCAGACGGCCCCCCTTTTTCACAACGCGGCGACCAGGGGATCGGCCAGCAGGGTCGCGCGGTGGGTGGCGACGAGGGTTTCGTAGGCCTTGGCGCGGTCGGGGGTGAAATGGCCCGCGCCTGCCAGAAGGTTGACGGTCGCCACGACCACGCCTGCATCGTTCCGCACGGGGATGTTGATGACCGAGCCGAGGCCCATCGAGGTGATGAGCGCGTGGTCGAAGAAATGGGCGTAGAATTCCTCGGGCGTGTTGGCGATGTAGGGTTCGCCCGCCTCGATGCAGAGGGCGAACCAGTCGTCGCGCTCCATCGGTTTGGTGCCTTGGGCGGGGTATTCGGCGGGGTGCGAGGTATAGGCGCGGCGGGCCAGCGCGTTGGCGCGGTCGACCGTGGTGACGGTGAAGAGGATCGTGCCGAGGGCGGCGCAGTCCCGATGCAGGCGGGCGATGGGGTTTGTCATGGGTTTATTGGGGCATGGCTTTGCCGTCCTGTCCAGAGCGGAGGCGGGCGGCGAGGAGTGCGATCAGGTCGGAGCGGGTGACGAGGCCGGCGAGGCGGTCGCCGTCGAGGATCGGGACGGCCTGCTGGTGGCCGTCGGACAGGAGGTCCATCAGCGTGGCGGCGGTGGTTTCGGGTGTGGCGGTTTCCACGGGTGCGGCCAGACCGGCGGCGGTGGCGGCGGGGTCGGTCAGGCCGAGCAGGGCGGACTGGTCGAGGAGGCCCGCGTAATGGCCGTTTTCGGTGACGGGGAGCGTCTTGAAGCGGTGGGTGCGGAATTCCTGCGCGAGGCTGTGCAGCGGCGTGTCGGGCGGCACCGTGACGAGGTCGCGCGACATGATGTCGGCGGCGGTGAGGTCGCCTAGGTGGTGCGCGGCGGCCTCGGTCCCGGCGGCGGTGATGACGCGGGCGAGGTCTTCGACGCCGATGTTCTGCGCCATCCGAAGGCGGTCGAGGAGATGGGCGAGTTCTGGCGGGGTCAGGCCGAGGCGGCGGTCGGGGAGCGGGTCCCTGGTGCCGTGGTGCGAGGGGGCGGGCTGGCGGAACGGGTAGACGCGGCCCGTGGCGCGGTTCCAGAGGATGCCTGCGGCGACGAGGAGCGCCGAACCTGCGGCGACGGGGGTTGCGACGAAGGCCCATGTCGGCGGGTGCTGCCCCCCGGCGGCAAGGACGGTGGCGAGGGCGACGGCCCCTGCCGGAGGGTGGAAGGAGCGCGTGGCCCCCATCGCGGCGATGGCGATGGCCACGGCAAGCGGGGCGGCGACGAGCGGGGTTTGGGTGACGTGCAGGGTCAGGAGCGCCGCGATGGCGGCGAGGACGTTGCCCGTCACCACGCTGAAGGGTTGGGCGAGCGGGCTGTTCGGGACGACGAAGATCAGGAAAGCCGAAGCGCCGAAGGGGGCGATGAGGGTGAGGTGGGACGGATCACCCCCGCCCGCCGCCCAGAGGGCAAGGTCGCAGGCGATCAGACCCAAGGCCGCGCCCAGGGCGGCGCGCGTCACCTCGGCCACATGCGGGGTGGGCATGACGGGGCCGAACATGCGGAGGAGGCGGGACATTCGAGGCGCGCTTTCGGTTGGTGTGCCTGATTTCTAGGCAGGTTCGGGGGGATTGGCGAGGGGAGTTTGGGGTGTGGTGGTGGGTGGTGGGGGTGGTTGGGGTGGTGCTGGTGGCCCCCCCACCCCATCCCTCCCCACGAGGGGGAGGGAGGCGCTTGAGGGTGGTGGGTGGGGGTTGTTGGTTGGGGATTGGACGGTGGGGGGTGCGGGTGGCACCCCCTCCCCATCCCTCTCCCACGAGGGGGAGGGAGGCGCTTGGGGTTGGTGGGCGGGGGTTGTTGGTTGGGGCTTGGATGGTGGGAGGTGCGGGTGGCCTCCCCACCCCATCCCTCTCCCACGAGGGGGGAGGGAGGTGGTTCGTTTTGAAACGCTTGGGGTTGTTGTGGCTTTGGGCTTGGGGCGGCTCCCCTCCCCCTTTGTGGGGAGGGGATGGGGGTGGGGGTGTTCGGGGGGAGGTTTGGTTTTGGCGCGGCTTGGGGAGCGGTTTGGCGCTTTCAGGCTCCAAGCCACTTCTGCCGCCGTCAGCGGCGTTGGGCCAGCATGGCGAGGCGGATGAGGGCGCGTTCCATGAGGGCGAGGCTGGGGGCGCGGGAGGCTGAGCGGAGGGTGAGGTCGGTTTCCACAAGAACGGTGATCGCGTCCTGAAGGTTGCGGGAACCCCAGTTGGAGGCCTGGCGCTGCATCGCGTCGCGGGCCTTGAAGGGGATGCCGCGGGCCTTGGCGATGCCTGCTGCCACGCCGCCGGGGTCGGTCACGGCGGCATAGAGGGCGCGGAAATGGCGCATGGCGGCGATGCAGAGGGCCACGGGCTGGGTTCCCTGCGCCTCGAGCCGCCGGAGGAGGGGGGCGAGGTCGGTGACGCGGCCATCGGCCACGGCGGTGATGAGGTCGTCCACCTCGGCTTCGATCGTGGCGGGGGCGAGGGCGGCGACTTCGGCGGGGGTGAGCGGTGACGCATCGCCGAATTTGTAGAGCGCGATCTTGTCGAGCGTCTGGCGGAAATCGCCGGGGTCGAGCGCGCGGGCGAGGGCGGTGAGGTCGGTCATCGCCTCGCGGTCGATGTTGGTCAGGCCCGCTTTGGCGAAGGCGGCTTCGATTTCCTCGCGGGTGGGCGGGTCGTCGTAGAGGCCCGCGCAGAAGGCGGAGGGGTGCTTTTCGAAAAGCGTCTTGAGCGTGGATTTGCCGGTGAGGTTTCCGGCGGTGACGATGATCTGCGCATCGCCCGCGCGCCAGTCCATCAGCGCGGCGGTGATCGTGGCGGTGAGGGTGTCGGTGGCGTCTTCGACGAAGGCCACGCGGGGGCCGGGGAAGAAGCCTTGGGACTTGATCGCGTCGACCAGCAGCGCGGCATCCTTGCGGAGGTCGGCGGCGGGGATGCGGGTGAGGCGCATTTCCGATTCGCCCTGCAGGCCGATGAGGGCGGCGATGACCTCTTGCCGCTTCAGCGCCACGCGCATGGTGTCGGCGCCGAAGATCAGGAGGCCGGTCTTGGCGGGGTCCGGCTTGGCGAAGTAGCGGGTCGCTTCCGCCCCCCGCAGGATCATGGCGCTTCGGCCAGAAGGCGGGCGACGATGTCGTCGGCAAGGATGGTCATCAGCCGTTCGGCGGCGGCCCCTTCGGCGGCGATGCCGGCGACGGTGGTGCCGGTGGCGGACCACGAGGTGAAGCTTTTGACCGTGCCGCCCGTGACGCGGGTTCCGGTGGCGCGGTCTGTCAGGGTATAGGTCGCCGTTCCCTTGAGCGTGTAGCGCGTGATCTCGTTATCGGGCGAGATGCCGCCGCCGGCCCGCGAGGTGGCGAGCGTGTAGGTCAGGTCGTAGGCGGGCGCTTCGGCGCGGCCGAGGCGGGTTTCGAGACGGCCCACGAAGGCGAAGGCGTCACGGGTCGTCGGTTCCTGCACGGCGATGCGGCCGCGCAGCTTGCCCCCCGCCGCGCCGGGGGCGTAGGCGGGGGTGAAGCCGCAGGCCGCCACGGGAAGGGCGGCGAGCAGTGTCAGGAACTGGCGACGGTCAGACGACGACATTGATGATACGCCCCGGGACGACGATGATCTTCTTGACGGGTTGTCCGGCAAGGAACTTGACCACAGCTTCGTCGGAGAGGGCGATCTTTTCAACCTCGGATGCGGGCATGGCGGCGGGAACGGTGATTTCCGCGCGGCGCTTGCCGTTGATCTGGATCGGCAGGGTGACGCTATCGTCCACCAGCAGGGCGGGGTCGGCCTTGGGCCAGGCCGCCTGGGCGACGAGGCCGGTGCCGCCGAGCATGGCCCAGATTTCTTCGGCAAGGTGGGGCGTCATGGGTTGCATGAGCTGCGCCATGACCTGCATCGCCTGACGCTTCGCCGCTGCCCCCGCGCCGCTGCGGGCCAGCGTGTTGGTGAATTCGTAAAGCTTGGCGATGGCCTTGTTGAAGGCGAAGCTTTCGATGCCGCGGGTGACTTCGTCCACCGCTTTGGCCGTGGCCTTGGCCAGTGCCGCGTCTTCGGCGGCATTGGCGGGGGCATCGCTGCGGGTCAGTTCGTCGGCGATGCGCCAGACGCGGGCCAGGTGTTTGTAGGCGGCCTCGGCGCCCGAAGCTGTCCATTCCACGTCGCGTTCGGGCGGGCTGTCGGACATGACGAACCAGCGGGCGGTGTCGGCCCCGAAGGAGGCGATGATGTTCATCGGGTCGACGACGTTCTTCTTCGACTTGGACATTTTGGCCGAGGGGATCACCTCGACCGCTGTGCCGTCCTTGAGCGTTGCGCCCGCTTCGCTGCGGATGATGTCTTCGGGCAGGTGATAGACGGGGCGGCCGTTCTGGTCGGTCGTCTTGTAGATCTCGTGCGTGACCATGCCTTGGGTGAAGAGCGCGTTGAAGGGTTCGATCGCCTTTTGCGGCAGGTGGCCCGTCTTGTTCATCGCGCGGGCGAAGAAGCGGGAATAGAGCAGGTGCAGGATCGCGTGTTCGATGCCGCCGATGTATTGGTCGACGTTCATCCAGTAATCGGCATCTTCGGCCACCGTCGGCGTGGTGGCGCGGGGGGCGGTGAAGCGGGCGTAATACCACGACGAATCGACGAATGTGTCCATCGTGTCGGTTTCGCGCCGTGCGGCGGCCCCGCATTTCGGGCAGGTGCAGTCGCGCCACGTGGGGTGGCGGTCAAGCGGGTTGCCCGGTTGGTCGAAGGTCACGTCGTCGGGGAGTTTGACGGGGAGGTTCGCTTTCGATTCCGCGACCACGCCGCAGGTGGCGCAGTGGATCACGGGAATGGGACAGCCCCAGTAGCGCTGGCGCGAGATGCCCCAGTCGCGCAGGCGGTAGTTGGTGACGCCGCGCCCGATGCCGTTTGCTTCGCAATGGGCGATGGCGGCGGCGACTGCCTCTTCGCCCGTCTGCACCTCGTTTCCGGCGAAGGCGCGGATGTAGCGCACCTTTTCGGATTTCATCGGGGCGAAGGCTTCGGCGAGGAGCGCGTCTTCGCTGCCTTCGGCCACGAAGACGGATTTGATCGGCAGGCCGTATTTCGAGGCGAATTCGAAGTCGCGCTGGTCATGGGCGGGGCAGCCGAAGATGGCGCCGGTGCCGTAGTCCATCAGGATGAAGTTGGCGATGTAGACGGGGAGTTCCCACGTCTCGTCAAAGGGGTGGATCACGCGGATGCCGGTATCCAGCCCGCGTTTTTCGGCCTTTTCCAGCGCCTCTTCCGAGGTGCCGATGCGGCGACATTCGGCGACGAATTCGGTAACCTTAGGATCGTGGCGTTCAAGCTGCTTGGCCAGCGGGTGGTCGGGCGAGATCGCGGCGAAAGAGGCGCCGAGCAGGGTGTCGGGGCGGGTGGTGTAGACCTCGATCCGGTCGAAGCCTTCGGGCGCGCCGGTGGTGGTAAAGGCGAATTGCAGGCCGCGCGATTTGCCGATCCAGTTGGCCTGCATCAGGCGGACCTTTTCGGGCCAGTCCTTGAGCGTGTCCAAGGCTTCGAGCAGTTCGCCGGAATAGTCGGAGATGCGGAAGAACCACTGCGTCAGCTCGCGCCGTTCGACCAAAGCGCCGGAGCGCCAGCCGCGACCGTCGATCACCTGTTCGTTGGCAAGCACCGTCATGTCGACGGGGTCCCAGTTCACCACGGCGTTCTTGCGGTAGACGAGGCCCGCTTCCATCATGTCGATGAACATGGCCTGCTGCTGGCCGTAATATTCGGGGTCGCAGGTGGCGAATTCGCGGGACCAGTCGATCGACAGGCCAAGCGGCTTCATCTGGCCGCGCATGTCGGCGATGTTGCCGTAGGTCCATTCCTTGGGGTGGCCGCCGCGTTCCATCGCCGCGTTTTCGGCGGGCATGCCGAAGGCGTCCCAGCCCATCGGGTGCAGGACGGAAAATCCGCTGGCGGCTTTGTAGCGGGCGACGACGTCACCCATCGTGTAGTTGCGCACGTGGCCCATGTGGATGCGCCCCGACGGGTAGGGGAACATCTCGAGCACGTAATACTTGGGCTTCGACGGGTCGCGCTTGGCCGTGAAGGTGCCTGCCGCATCCCATGCGGCTTGCCATTTCGGTTCGGTCTGGCTTGGTTCGTAGCGCGACATCACTGGCCCCTCGGCGTATCCTGCGGGCGTGGTTATACCCGTGGAATGGCCGAGGTCCAGCGGGTTACGCCCAAGTCGCGCCCTCGGCGAGCATCAAAGCTTGCTGTCCTGAATGCGGAGCTGGCGGGCGCGGGTGAGGATGGCGTCCTCGACCGCGCGGGCGGTTTCGGGCGCGACCGCGCCGCCCTTGGATTGCAGCGCGACCTTGAGGCTGCGGGCATCGAGCGCGGGGTCCTGCACGTAGATCGTGGCGCGATAGGCGCGGCCACCGCCGGGGGGCGTGCCGTAGCCCGTGACGATGACGCCGGTGAAGGGATCGACCGATTCGATGGGCAGGAAGTCGAGCACATCGAGCGAGGCCTGCCAGAGATACTTGTTCACCTCGACCGTGGTGTTCGGATCGTCGGCGTTCTTGAACAGGTCGAAGATCGTGGAGCGGGGCTTGTCTTCGCCGCTGGCGCGGGCGAGGGCGGCGCGCTGGGCGTCGGCGCGGGCCTTGCGGTCCTGTTGCGTGGACGAGGGGATGCCCGCGTTGTCGCGGCGGAACATCTTGCCCAGGCCGCTGTCGCCCGAGCCGATTCCCGTGCCGCAGCCCGCAAGCGTGATGAGAAGGCCGCCGATCAGCGCGATCCGTGCCAAGCGATGCAGGTCCATACCCACCCCCGTTACCCTATTCGGGTTGTCTAGCCGAGTGATCATGGCCTGCCAAGGCTTTTCCCCGCGCCCCGCCCTGCGGCGCGAGCGGAAATCTTCGCGGCAAAATGGTGAACGCACGCGTGCGCGCGCGCGCAAGCCGTGGCGCACGAGCGGTGGCGGGGATGCCGTGGCGGGGAGGGGGTGCCGTGGCGCCTGTGTCGGGGGCCAGAGATCGGGGGCCAGAGATCGGGCCAGAGATCGGAGCGGCGATCGGGCCAGTGATCGGAGTGAGGTTCGGGGCGTGCCGGGCGTTGGAATCCGCAGCGGGGCGGTCGGGGGTGTGGCGGAGTTGCACCACGCAGGGCCGCATTCATAATGATTAACAGGCGGGCGTTGCATTCGGTGTCGTTAGGAATGATTAACGATCCATCCCCACTCCGGATTCCCCTGGGCTGGGTTCCTTAAGACAACGAGGGAAACTATGAAAAAGATTCTTCTTGCGACCACCGTTCTGGTCGGCACCGCTGGCTTCGCCGCCGCGGAAGTGACTCTGTCGGGTTCGGCCCGCATGGGTATCGTCAGCGGCTACGACGCTGGCCTTGACGATATGAAGGCCGGCTTCTCGAGCCGTATCCGCGTGAACTTCGGTCTCGCTGGCGAAACCGACGGCGGCCTGTCGTTCGGCGCTTCGGTCCGCGCTGACCAAGCCGGCACCGCCAACTCGGGCGGCACCGCGATGGACGCCGGTTCGGTGTTCGTGTCGGGCGCTTTCGGCAAGATCTCGATGGGCGACAACGACTCGGCCGCCAACGCGACCGTCGGTCACGTTGACGGCGTCGGCTACACCGGCAACGGCGACTTCAACGAAATCGCCTACATCGGCCAGACCGACACCTCGGTTCTGTACACCTACGCCGCCGGCGACCTGTCGGTTGCTGCTTCGGTTGGCCAGCTTGACGCTGAAACCAACTACGATGGCGACGCTGTCCAGGCTTACTCGGTTGCCGCTGCCTACACCTTCGGCAACTACAAGGTCATGGGTGGCTACGAAGTCGGTCAGAAGACCGTCTACTCGTACCTGAGCCAAGCTGACGCCAACGACTCGCTGGCGACCGACTCGGACAACGACGGCAGCACCTCGGGCGCTGACGGCATCGCCGGGAACGCTGACGACGAAACCTGGTGGGACCGTTACGACCTGACCAACCACCTCGTTCTCGGTGGCGACGCGACCTTCGGCGACTTCACCGTCAAGGCACGTCTGGGCAAAGCTTCGGGCGAAGCCTACTCGTCGGACGACATCGAAGCGACCCAGTACGCCCTGTCGGGCACCTACAAGATGGACGCGATCTCTGTGACCGCGTTCGCTGCCAAGTTCGACATCACCTCGGACTCGTATGACTACACGCTCGCGACGAACCGCTACGGCATCGGCGCTGGCTACGACCTCGGTGGCGGCGCTTCGGCTTCGGTCGGCTACAGCCACTACGACCACGACCTGACCGGTTCGAGCAACAACGGCGAAGAAGACTGGTCGGACAACAAGTGGGAAGCTGGCGTGAACTTCTCGTTCTGATCCAGACGACCTTGACTGTGGAAGAGCGGGCCTTGTGCCCGCTCTTTTCATTTTGGCGCGGCCGTCAACCGGGACGGGCGAGGAATGGGGCTGTGCTAACGAAGGTTAACGTAATAAACAGCGAAGCAACGGGACAGTGAGGGAGTTTGGCCGAATGATGAACGTTTTTATCGGGTTCGACGAGCGGGAGGCGATTGCCTACCATGTCTGCGTCAACAGCATCATCCGGCATTCATCGGATGTCGTGGCGGTGACGCCGCTCGCGCTCAATAACCTGTCGACCTACAAGGAAACCCATTCGGACGGGTCGAACGCCTTTATCTACACGCGGTTTCTGGTGCCGTCGCTGATGGAATACAAGGGCTGGGCGCTGTTCATCGACGGGGACATGATCCTGCGTGACGATATGGCGAAGCTGTGGGCGCTGCGCGACGAAAGCAAGGCCGTGCTGTGCGTGCATCACGATTACAAGACGCGGCAGACGACGAAATACCTTGGTTCGGCGAACGAGAACTATCCGCGCAAGAACTGGTCGAGCGTGGTGTTGTGGAATTGCGGCCATCCGGCGAACCGCGTCGTGACGCCGGAGTTCGTTGCCAACGGAACGGGCGCGCAGTTGCACCGCTTCACGTGGTTGAGCGACGACCTGATCGGTGAATTGCCGAAGGAGTGGAACTGGTTGCCCGACGAATTCGGCGAGAACGGGGATGCCAAGCTGTTGCACTATACGCTGGGCACGCCCTGCTTCCACGAATACGCCACGACGCCGATGGGCAGCGAATGGCACCGCGAGCGGATGCTGACCGATTACTGCAAGCAGCGGGATTGATGCTTGGCTCTCTGGGATGTCTTCGGGCGGAGGCTGGCGGCGCGGCGCGACCGTCAATCCGGGTTTGCGCATGAACTGGCGGTCTGCGCGATCTTCAAGAACGAGGCGCGCTATCTGGGGGAATGGCTGACCTTCCACCGCGGGGTGGGGGTCGACCATTTCTACCTGTACAACGACGGAAGCGATGACGGGTTCGAGGCGGTCCTTGCGCCCTGGGTCGCGGCGGGGCGGGTGACGCTGACGGACTGGCGCGTGCAGCCGCAGGTTCCTGCCTATAACGACTGCATCCGGCGGCACCGGACCGAGGCGCGCTGGATCGCTTTCCTCGATCTGGACGAATTCCTGTTCAGCCCGACGGGAGAAAGCCTGCCGCAGGTCTTGCAAGCCTATCGGGATGCGGCTTCGGTGTTCGTCTATTGGGTGTTGTTCGGGTCGGGCGGGCACGAGGTGCAGCCGGGGGATTCGGTCATCGAAGCCTATACGCGCTGTCTGGCGCGGGCCGGTGCGATGCAGGACGGATTCGATCACGGCAAGGTCAAGGACCGTTCGAATTACGTGACGGGCTGGTCACGGGACGGGAAAAGCATCGTCAATCCGCGCAAGGTGAAGCTGCAAGGCGTCCACGGCCCGCGCGAGGTTTGGGCCGGCGCATCGGTCGACGAGTTGGGCCGCCCGCCACGCCACAGGACGCCGGATTGCGATCTGCCATACGAGCGGCTGCGGATAAACCATTACTGGTCGAAATCGCTGGGCGAATTCCGCGCCAAGATCGAGCGCGGCAGCATCGCCAACCGCACGCGGCCTGCGCGGAATCTGGCGCGGTGGCTGGAACGCGAGGCGATGTTGAACGCGGATCGGGACGAGGCGATCCTGCCGATCTGGGAGCGGATCAAGGGGCAGGTGACGCCCTGACCCGCTTTGCCCCGCCATCTCGCGCGGCCTAGCGGTCGAGAAGGTGGCGGGCGAGGAAGGGTTTCAACTCCTTGCGCTGGTGCAGCAGGTAGAGCAGCGGGTGTTCGTCGAAGCGCGGATCGCCTGCGAGGCGGGCTTGCGGGAAGAGCGCGGCAAGGTCCTGGGCGGCTTCGGCGTCACGATCCTTGCCGGCGGAATAGGCGATGGTCAGGTTCAACTCCGGCGAAGCGGCCAGGCGGGTGGCGCATCCGGCCAGAGCGGGGGCGAAATGCGGGTGGCGTTTCGGCGTGTCGGCCCCCGAGACGAGGATGCGCCGCCAGCCGCTTTCGATGCCGACGATGACGGCGGGCAGCCCGCCCGCGCTGGTGCCGAGGCCGACGGTATCGGCGTAGGCGCGGGGGGATTTCCAGTCGGAAATCCAGCGGGCGACGCCGGAAAGGGTGCCGGAGATGCCGGGGACGCCGGAAAAATAGTGCCTCCGGTCGGGATCGCGCAGGAGCAGCAGGTCATGGCGTGCCGGATCGAGCGCGCAGAGGATCTGGTAGGTCGGGGCGGTCAGGCGCATGGCGCGGCTGGTGAAGCCGACGATCAGGGTCTTTTCCGACGGCGAGATCGCGGGGTCGGTCAGAAGATCGGCATTTTCGCCCAGGGTGACGCGCTGCCATGCCAGCGGGCGGGATGCGCCGTCCATCGCGGAACGGATTTCGGCGCGCCATTCGTCGCGGCGCCGGTCGAGTTTCGACCGCCCGACGCCGAACAGGGCGCGCTTTGCCGCGCCCTCGCCAAGCAGGCGCAGGAGTTCGGCGGGGGGCGAGATGTTCTCGAGCGCGTGGCGCAGGGTTTCGAGTTCCACCATCGATTTGCAGGACGCAAGGAGGCCGCCGTCGAAGCCGTCGCGCTTCGAGAGCACGAGTTGCACGGCATCGAGCTGGAGATCGCGTTCCTTGCGGTCGTCCTTGCTGCGGAAGGGCGGTTTTGTCGTGGCGCCGAGCGTGACGAGGAATGCGGCCATCTGGCGGATCGTGTCGATCTGCGCCACCGCATCGTCGGGGATGCGCAGGCCGGTCAGGCGTTCCACCGCGAGGACAAGGCGCAGGCTGGAGAGGGAATCCCCCCCCAATCCGGCGAAATCGTCGTCGAGGCCGGCGTGGGGGATGTCGAGTTCTTCGGCCCAGAGCGTTGCGATTGCCGCTTCGAGCGGGTTCGCGGGGTCGGGTGCGGGTTCGGCGCTGCGGGAGCGGTTGGTGAAGGCTTCGGTCAGGGCGGTGCGAAGGATCTTTCCGATGGGATTGCGGGGCATTTCCGCCACGAGCATCAGATGGCGCGGCACCTTGAACGGGGCGAGCGATGCCCCGATGTGGGCCTTGAGATCGGGCAGCGTGACGGTCGCACCGTCGCGGGCGACGACGGCGATGGCGATGTCTTCGCCCAGCGAGGGGTGCGGCACCGGAAAGCAGGCGGCCTGTGCGACGGCGGGATGGGAAAGGGCCACCTCGTCCACCTCTTGCGGGGCGATCTTTTCGCCGCCGCGGTTGATGATGTCTTTGGAGCGGCCGGTCAGGAACAGGTCGCCATCCGCATCGAGATAGCCGAGGTCGCCGGTATAGAACCAGCCGTTGCGGAAGGATTCGGCGTTGGCTTCGGGGTTGTTCTCGTATCCCGTGAACACGTTGGGGCCGCGCACGGCAACCTCGCCGCGTGCGAGGGCGGGAAGCGGGGTGCCGCTGTCGTCCATGATCGCGATTTCGGTGCCGCAGGGGGTTCCGGCGGCGCCGGGTTTGCGGATCGCGGGCGGAAGGCGGGTCGAGGCGATGAGGGGCGATGCCTCGGTCATGCCGAAGGTGGTGATGACCGGAAGCCCGAAGAGCTGTTCGAGTTCGGCAAGTTGCGCGGGCGGCAGGGCGGCGGCGACGGAGCGCAGGAACCGCAGCGTGTTCGGCTTGAAGCTGCGGCCTTCGCGGCGGGCGAGGGTGGTGATGTCGCGCAGGGTGGTGGGGACGCCCTGGAACCATGTGGGGTTGGTCGAGGCGAGCAGGTCGAAGAAGCGGGCGGCATCGAAGCGGCCGGAGGCTATGACGCTGCCGCCTTGGGAGATGGGGGCGAGCAGCAGGTCCACGATACCGCCGACGTGGTGCAGTTCCCACATGCTGAGAACACGGTCCTGCGCGGTAAGCCCGAGGGATTTCGCCACTTCGGCCGTTCCGGCGACGAGGTTGGCATGGGTGAGCGGCACGAGTTTGCCGCGCCCCGTGGTGCCCGACGTCATCAGGACGATGGCAAGGTCTTCGGGAGCGGGGGCGGTCGGGTCGGAGGGCGTGGCCGTCGCGGCGATGGCGGCGAAGTCCAGCACCGGCAGTCCGAGGATATGCGCGGCTTCACCCGCGGCGGGAAGTGCTGCGGGGTCGGTCAGCACGGCGGCGACTCCGGCCATCGCGAAATAGGCGAGGAGTTCGGAGAGGGTGCTCGACGGGTTGAAGGGAACGGCCACGCCCGCGATCGTCGTCGCAAATAGCGCCTGACACATGCCGGCGCCTGCGGGCAGGACGATGGCGATGCGGCGGCGTCCGAAACCGCGTTGCCGCAAGCCCGCCGCGATGTTCAGGACCGAGGATTCCAGCGTTGCGTAATCAAGCGTCGGTCCGTCGGGGATGATGAGTGCGGGCGCCGAAGGGGCGCGGCGCGCGGCGGTTTGCAAAAGGGTCAGAACCGTGGACGGGGCGCTGGACAAGGGGGACTTCCTGTTGCTGCTGGATCAGCCGCGCTCGGCGGCGAGGGTGGCGGCGAGTCTGGCTTCGAGTGCGGTCACGTCGAGGCCATAGGCCAGTTTCAGCACCGCGCGTTCCAGCTTTTCGCGCCCGCCGATGATGCTGGCGCGGCGGTTCAGGGCGGGGCGGCGGGAATCGGTGACGGGGCGGCCCACGAAAGCTTCGAGCCGTCGCAATTCGGCGTCGTCGCGCATGAGGGTTTCGTATTCGAGCATCATGCGGCGCGGCGCGGGTGTGGCCTCGTAGGCGTCGAGCATGGCGGCATTGTAGACGTGCCACGCCCGCAAGGCCCGCAGGCCGCGGTCGAGCGCCAGCGGTTTTCCGACGGTGTAATGGCGGCGCACGCTGGAGGCGGGGCGGTAGACGCAGATCACCTTGAGGTCGGGCAGCGCCTCGGCCCAGAAACGGTGGGTGAGGCAGGAGCGGGGATCCTTGAACCCCCAGTCGTCGCCTTGGGCCGCGATGGTGCTTGCGATGCCGCGGGCGGTCAGGAGGCGGGAGGTGTGGTCCTTGCCCGCGACATAGGGCGCGATCACGCGCAGGCTGTTGGCGCGGCCGCAGTCCAGCAACTCCTTGTTCAGATCGTTCGTCGCCTGCCGTTCGAAATGGTTGCCTTCGTCGTAGCTGCGGTTGTCCGCCGCTTCGATCATGCCGATGCCGGAGGCGTGGAGCATCTGGCTGAGAAGCGTCGTGCCAGACTTGTGCATGCCAAGGACGGTGAAGGCTGTTGTCATGGGACGAAATTCCTTTAGGGAGTGCGGTCAACCGTTAATCTTGATTACCGATTGCCGCTAGGGCTGTTTTGCCGAGCGGTTCCAACCGTCGAGCGGAGGCGCGAGAGAGTGGCTGTCTTTTCATGTCGGGGCCGGTCCATCCTGTTCGTCCATGTGCCGAAATGCGCGGGGACGAGCGTGACGGCCATGCTGGGCGCGCTGGGCGAGAAGCGGTTCGATGCGCGGATGCGGATCGGGCGGCACTGGGTGCGCCCCCGCCACATGGCGCGGGATGCGCTGGAGCAGGTCTTCTTTCCCGAGATGTTCGATTATGCCTTCATGTTCGTGCGCAATCCGGTGCACCGCGTGTTGAGCGAATACCGCTACCAGAGCCGGAAATCCTTTCCGCGCTGGCAGGCGATCATGGGGTTCGACCGCTGGCTGGCCCATTCGCTGCGACAGGCGGCGAAGGACCCCTGCTATCGGGAAAGCCATTTCCGTCCGCAGTCGGACTTTCGCGTCTTTGACTGCGAGGTGTTCCGTATCGAAGAGGGTCTGGACCCGCTGGTGGCGCGGCTGTCCGAAGTGACGGGTGCCGCGATCCCCGCCGACGCGCGGCACCTGAACCGGACCGAAGCGCAGCGGATCACCATGTCGCGTGACAGCCTTGGCGCGATCCTGCGGACCTATGCCGAGGATTTCCGCGCCTTTGGCTATCCGGCAGGGGAAAGCGACTACCAAGACCTTATCGGGTGATCAGAGCCGCCAGTGTTCGGCCACGAAGGGTGCCCGCTTCAGGTGGCCGTGGTGGCTGTGGGCCACGTCCTTCGGCTTGGTGAAGCCCGAGAAGGAGACGATCGCCTCGCCCTTGCCGGGAAGGCGCGCCTTGCCGAAGAAGGCGGTCGTCAGGCCGAGTTGACCGGCACGGCGGCCGAGGAAGCGGGTCAGAGAGCGGGCCGAGCAATCCACGCGGAAGATGAGGATCTTGTTGTCGGGGAAGTGGTCCATCTCGCGGTTCTTGAAATGGTGTTCGAGCCAGCGCTGTTCGCTGAAGGGGTTGTCGTTCTTGCCGGGAAGTCTGGCGGACCAGCCCTGCGCGTCGGCGATGAACTCCTCCCAGATATGCGACAGAGCGCCGACGCGCAGGCGGTAGACGGCACCGTGCCCGCGCGAACGGGTGCGGCTGGCGCGGTGGCGGGCGATGATGAAATCGAGTTCGGGGCGGTCGGCGAGGAAGTCGAGACTGCCGACGATCACGATGTCGATGTCGAGGCTGACCACGTAGTCGTCGGGGCCGAGGCCGAGGAAACCCTTGGAGAAGGTGTAGATCTTCGGCCCGTTGCCGATGCGGCCCTGGTCCGGCATCGGGGCGACCTCGATCCCCGGCGCAAGGCCGGTCGGGTCGTCGGTGATGCAGAAGAAGCGGTGCGGAATCGACAGGTTCCGGCGCACGCTGGCGGCGAGGATGTTCACCTCGTCGGCGGTGTAGCGGTCCCCCCATTTGTAACAGATGATGTTGAGATGCTTGATCGGTGGGTGGGACATCTTTTCCAGAATTTTCCTTGTTTCATCCCTTGCCGCTCCGGTCGGGCCGGTCGGCTGGCACTTGGTCGAGGGGGATGCGCGGCTGCTTCGCCGCCTGAATGACGTGGTTCGGCTGTGATCCGGTGGACTTCGGTTGACCGATACGTTAACCATTACTAACGAAATGTTCAAACGGACACTGGCGGTTTTGCAGGGTTGGGGCGGGTCGCCTGTTGTGTGTTGGATGGTGCGTCGGGTGTTCGTGAGGCGGAAGAAAGCGCGCTCACTTGGCTGGAAAACCCTTGATCAACGTGGCTTGCATGAAGTGGGGGCAGAAATACCCCGCAAGCTATGTCAACAACCTCTATCGCGGCGTGACGCGGTGGATGGACCGCGACTTCCGCTTCCTGTGCTTCACGGATGACACGACGGGGCTGGATGCGGGGATCGAAACCCGTCCGATGCCCGTGGAACCCTTTGCGGACGCGTTCGAATACGGGCGCACGCGCAAGGGGCGCAAGGGTGCGTGGCGCAAGATCTCGCTGCTGAAGCCGGGTCTGGCAGGGATGACGGGGCAGCTTGTCATCTTTGACATCGACGTGGTGATCACGGGGCCGCTTGGCCCGATCGTGGACCATGCGCCCGACAAGGTGGCCTTCCGGCGCGAGTGGCGTTACGCGCGGCTCGGGCTTCAGGGGGGGCACGGGTCGGTCTATACCTTCAAGCCCGAGCTTCACCCCTATCTCTACGACGAATTCGCCGCCGATCCCGTCGGGTCGATCGACCGGCACAAGGGCAGCGAGCAATATTACACCTCTATGACCGCGCTGCGGCACGGGTCGCTGAGCTATCTGCCCGACGAGCTTGTGTGCAGCTACAAGCGCGACCTGCTTCCCGCCTTTCCGCTGAACCTGATCCGGCAGCCGGAGCTGACCAAGGCATGCAGCGTGCTGTGCTTCCACGGACAGCCGGGCATCGACGAGGCGATCAACGGCGTCTCGCATCCGCTGCGCTACCGCGCCAAGCCCTGCGACTGGCTGCGGGATTATTGGGCGGCCTGAGCGGGCGAACCCCTGTCCCCTGTAACGACGAACAAGAAGAACGGAACGTCAAGTGTCTGAATTTACTGTCAAGGTTCCCGCCACGCGGTCCCCGTATTACCATGAGCTTGCCGCCGCGATCGAAGGAAGGGGCGGGCATTTCAACGCGCATCTGCATCTGGATCGTGCGGGCACCTATCACGAGACGTTGCGGCTTTTGACCGGAAGCACGGTGCAGGATGCGACGACGCTTACGCTGGCCGGAAAGCACGCGCTGATCCCGCTGATCCACAAGAGCGACCAGTATGACCCGCCCAACCTGCGGGATCGGGTGGCGTTCTACCTTGACGAAATGGTCAAGGCGGGGACGCGGCGGGCGGACAGCGTGGTCGATACCACGACGGACAGGGTGGGGCTTAGCGCGCTGCAGGTCTTTGCCGGGTTGCAGGACGAGTATCGGGGGCGGCTTGACCTGCGGTTCGGCGCCTATTCGCCGCTTGGTTTCCGCGACGACGAGCCGGACCGCTGGGCGCTGCTCGAGGAAGGGGCGCGTTTTGCCGATTTCCTTGGCTTGTTGCCGGAACGGGACGACAGGGAGATGTATCCCGACCATATCGGCTTTCGGGAAAGCTGCCTGCGGGCGATTTCGCTGTCGCGGTCGCTAGGCAAGGATATCCACATCCATGTGGATCAGGCCAACCACGATGTCGAGGATGGAACCGAGACCCTGCTCGACGTGCTGGACGAGATCGGCGGGCCGGTGCCGGTCGAGCCGGACATCTGGCTTATCCATGTCATTTCGCCTTCGACCTATGACGAGGGGCGCTTCAACGAGATGCGGGCGCGGATGGCTGCGCGGAACGTGGGTGTGATCACCTGCCCCTCGGCAGCGATCAGCATGCGGCAGTATCGGGGACTGGCCTCGCCCACCTACAATTCCATTGCGCGGGTGCTGGAGTTTCTGGAAGCGGGCGTGCAGGTGCGGATGGGGTCGGACAACGTGTGCGACGTGACCTCGCCACTGGGAACGCCGGACATGATGGACGAGGTTTTCGTTCTGGCCAATGCGCTGCGCTTTTACGACACCGCGATTCTGGCGACAGTCGCGGCGGGCGGGCGGCTGGATGATGCGGAGCGTGCACGGGTGGCGGCGCATCTCGAGAATGACCGCGAGATCGCGGCGCGGATCGAAAGCGGCGTTCGGGCGAAGCGGGCGCGCTAACGGGCGCGGTCACTCATAGGCGAAGGGACGCGGGTCGAGCCTGCCTTGCGGCAGGGCGATGCCCCCGGCGGCAGGCAGCGCCGCGCCGCCGCTCAGGCAGCCGAGGATGCGGGCAAGGATTTCGGGGGTCGTCACCGGATCGCCCGCATCCGTGAGGGCCTGCAATGCGGGGCAGGCGTCGGGATAGCGCAGGCCGGCAAGGACGCCGAAGGAGTCGACGACCGCAAAGGACGGGGCCGGTGCTTCGGTCGGTGCTTCGGACGGCGGGTCGGACGGCGGGTCGGACAGGCCGAGGCCCATGTCGCCGAAGACGAAGATCACCGCATCGGGGTCGCGTGCGCGGACGGTGGCAAGCAGGCGGTCCATCAGCCGCGCGGCAACGGCGGTCGAGGCGGCGTAGCGTTCGGCGAAAGAGGCGGTTGCGGTCAGGTCGGGCGCGGCCAGCTTCGTGCCGCGGTAGTGGTAGGGCGGGCGGAAATGGCCCAGGACGACCGTCGGCGTCGGGCCGGACAGGGCCGCGGAGAGCGCACGGTCGTAGATCGCGGCGAGGTCGTCGTCATCGGGGCCGAAGGCCTGATAGAGCCGCGTGTCGCGCAGGGCGCAGGCGCCGAGGAAAAGCAGGCCGCGCAGGTTTTCGGGCAGCAGCGGGTCGAGGCAGATGGAGGGTGCGAGCGCGATCGTCATGCCGTCGACGAAGGGACCGGCGGCGCGGCCGAACTTCTTGTCCTCGGTCACGGTTTCGATGCGGTAGCCGTTGGCGCGGAAGATGTCGAAGACCGCGCTTCCGGCACTGCCCGACAGGGGGTGCGTCGCGGCGTCCTCGTCCGCTGCGGGCGTGCCGAGGTTGAGCAGCGCGTCGTAGGAGCGGCGGGTCGGGACGGCTGCGGAAAAGCTGTTGCGGACGCGGATGAGACCGTGGTTGCGCAGGACCTCTTCCAGCCCCGTCGCGGTCAGGCCAAGGTGCGCCTGCGCCACGCTGTCCGGTATGGCCGACAGGAAGCCGAGCAGCACGACGTTCGGCTTCGTGCGAAAGACCACGGGCGGGGGGGGCGCGGGGTTGGCGACGGGCGCGGGGGGCACGCGGCCAAGGAGTTCGGCACGCTCCGCCCGCGCCTGCGGCATGAGAAGGACCGCCGCGGCGACCGTGGCGACGGGAACCAGCGCGAGGGCTGCGGCCAGAAATGCGGGCCTCGCCTGCGGGCGGCGGGCACGTTTGGCGCAGAGGACGGCCATCCCCGACCCGAGCAGGACCGACGCGATCCCCAGCGCGGAAAGGGCGGTGCCCGATGCACCCGACAGCACGACCCATGTGGAGCCAAGCCCGCAAGAGGCCGTCGCAGCCGCAAGACCCGTGGCGGGCCGCAGGCCGCGGCGCCCTGCGAGCCAGGCGAAAAGCGCCGACAGCACGAGAAGCGACAGCCCGAGCACGCCGAGCACGATGATCCGGTCCTCGAGCGCGACGATCGGCCAGATGTAGGCCAGTGCCGAACCGAAGCTGAAGACAAGCGAACACGCGGCGTAAAGCCCGAGGGCGCGCAAACCGGCGTTCGGCAGATGGCGGTCGGATCGGGCCACGGGACTATCCTTGGATCAAAGGCCAGAGAGGCCGCGTTCGTAGGGCAGGATATCGAAATCGGTCTTGAACAGGTCGGTCACGCGTTTCTCGGCCTCGGGCGTGTAGAATTGCAGCAGCTTCCCGCTCGCCTTGGTGCGGGTCGCCTGATTGACGCTGCCGATGCGCGCCCCGTGATCCTGCGTCAGCGCCACGCCGCGGGCGTTGAGGAGGGTCACGAGGTTGTCGGGGAAATCCTCGAACTTCAGGACGCTGTCAAAGGCGGAGAGCGGGGCGAAGATCAGTTTGTGCTGTTCGTCCCAATGCGCGTCGGCGGTCAGCCCGCCGTCACCGAGCCAGTGCAGGAAATCGAGAAAGCCCTTCGGATCGGGTGCGAAACTGCCGAATTCGCTGACGTAGCGGTCTTTGGAGAAGCGGTTCAGGAAGGCCGAGAGCACGCGGGAATAGGGATCGCGCACGATGACGAAGAAGTGGAACTTGCGGGCATCGAGGAGCGTCGGCCATCCCGCGCTTTCAAGATGCGGGGTGCGGCGCTTGGCGGCGTCATCGTCAAGCCGCAGGCCGGTTTCCAGTTCGGTCAGGATCGAGACGGTGGTGGAGTTGGCGTTCTTTTTGATGCGGTTGTAACCGATGCCGAGCTTTGGAAAGAGCGCGACATGGGTTGCGGCCTGCCGGTTCACGGTCGAAAAATCGAAGCGGTCGCCCAGAAGGTGCGGCAGCGCCCGCCGTGTGGCCGTGCGGCGGATCTGGCGCAGGGTGTCGGAAAGGGCGCTCATCGGGAAATCCTTGTGGCGGGGAGGATGTCTTGCAGCTCCGCCTCGGTGGTGGAGAGGCTGTATCGTCTTGCAAGGGCGCGAAGCAGGATCGTGTCGGCCTGCACATGTTTGGGAAGGACGGCGGCGCTGTTCGATTTGTTGCGGAGGATGCGGCCATCGACGAGGAATTCGTTCCGCCCCGCAAGCCCGATGCCGCTGAGGATGTAATGCGCGTCCGGCCCCTTTTCGGAGATCGCCACCAGCAGGGCAAGGATGCCCGTCGAGGGGCGGTATTTGGCGCGGACATCCTCTTTGCCGTTGCCGAGCAGCCAGTTCAGGCGGGCGCGCCGGATTTCCACCCAGTCGCGCAGGACGATTCGCGGGGGCTGGCGGCGGAAGGTTTCATCAAGGACAGGATAGCCGCATTGGCCGATGCGGGTGACGAGGTCGCGGCTTTCGCGGACCGAGACGAGGCGCTGCCCGTCGGGATGGGTGCCGCCGAGCGCGGCGAGGACGCCCGAGGCGAGGTCACGCTTGCCCTGATCGGCAAACAGCACGAGGCGGCGGAAGCCGCTGTCGCGCACGGTTTCGAACTTGCGGCGGTAAAGCGGGTCGGCGTCGCGGCCCAGACCACGCGACAGCACGTGCCCGCTGGCCACGCTGATGCGTTCGGCGAAGGCGCCGGCTTCGGCCTCGCGGCCCATGATTGCGGCATTGGCGGCGTAGATCGCGTCACCTGCGGGCAGGATCGCGGCGGGCTTGGCGCCGAAAATCACGACAGTTTGCACGGGCACTCTCCGCTTTGGTGGGGGGAAGGGAGGCGAACTCGTACAAAACCGGACACGGGGCCAGACAGGGGGTGCAGACGCCGCACGCCGGTGCGGGCGGGCCGACGCGGACTCTGTGCCGTGCGCGGGCGGGTGGCGTCAAGCGGCCATTGCGGGGGCGGGGGCAGAGATTCGCGGGGCGCGGTCCGGCGTGGCGGGCGGCGGGCGGTTTGGCGGCGGCGGGGTCCGGCGCGGGGCGGGGCGCTGATTCTAAACGGCTTTATCGGCGGGGGGCTGATGCGCCGATGCATCGCACTGTCGCGATGATGCACCACGGCCTTTGCGTTTTATGCCGCGCCGCAACCTTAGGGTTCACCTTATGCGCTTGCGGGGATTAGTTTGCCGCCATCGGAGTGTTTTTTACCCGTAAGGAGAGTTCCAATGAAAAAGATCCTGCTCGCGACCACCGTGCTCGCCGCAGCTACCGCCGCCGCTCAGGCTGAAGTGACCCTCGGCGGCGACGCCCGCATGGGCATCATCGCCAAGAACGTCGATACCGACCCGACCGGTGCTACCACGATCAAATCGCAGTCCGGCCAGACCTCGCGCGCCCGCGTTTCGTTCACCGCTACCGGCGCGACCGATGGCGGCCTCGAATTCGGCGCCGGCTTCCGTGCCGACAACGCTGCTGGCGCTGCTGCCGGCACCGCCGGTTCGGTCTTCGTTTCGGGCGGCTTCGGCAAGCTGTCGATGGGCGACGTCGACTCGGCCGCCAATGCGATCGTCGGCAACGTGTCGGGCGTTGGCCTGACCGGCCTCGGCGATTCGAACGAACTCGGCTACCTCGGTGGCGGCGCGGGTGCTCTGTACACCTACTCGGTTGGCGAGCAGATCAGCGTTGCGGCGTCGGCCAAAGGCCTTGGCAACACCGTGAAGAACAACACCGGTGACGCTACTATCGCTGACGCCGATGAAGTGAACACCAAGGCGGACGTCTACTCGGTCGCGGCTTCGTACAAGACCGACGTGTTCACCGTTTCGCTCGGCTACGAAGTCGGTGAAGTCGACACGAATTCGGCTGCTGCCACGTCTTCTTCGATTGATCACCAGACCACGATCGGTGCTTCGGCCAGCCTGGCCGGCTTCGACGTGAAAGCTGTCTACGCCGACAAGAAATTCGGCGCTGATGGCTACGCCCTGTCGCTGGGCCGTGAAGTGGCGGGCGTCGCTGCGACTGCCTTCGTGAAATCGGCTGGCGGCAACAACGCCTACGGCCTCGGCGGTTCCTACAGCCTCGGCGGCGGCGCTTCGTTCGTCGGCGGTGTGCAGCAGACCGAAGGCGCTGACATGCAGTACGACGCCGGTCTGTCGTTCACGTTCTGATCTGTCAGAATTTGACGGGAAAGGGCGGGCCTTGTGCCCGCCCTTTTTCTTTGCTTTCCGTGGCGTTGCGCGGCGCTAGATTACGGGGCGGGATCGGAGGGCGGAATGGCTTTGCAGGATATTCAGGCGCGGATCGCGGCGGCAGAGGCTGCGGCGGGCAGGGCGGCGGGGTCGGTCAGGCTGATCGCGGTGTCCAAGGTGCAGCCGCTGGAGCGGGTCGTCGCCGTGCTCGAGGGCGGGCATCGGCTGTTCGGGGAAAACTATGTGCAGGAAGCGGCGGGGAAATGGCCCGACCTGCGGGCGCGTTTCGGTGCGGTTGCGGTGCATATGATCGGCCCCTTGCAGACCAACAAGGCCAAGGTGGCGGTCGATCTGTTCGACGCTATCCATACGGTGGACCGCCCGTCTCTGGCGGAAAAGCTGGCACGGCTGGCGCAGGAGCGGGGGCGCTGCCCTGAATTGTTCGTGCAGGTGAACACGGGGGCCGAGCCGCAGAAGGCGGGGGTCTTGCCCGACGACCTCGATGCGTTTCTGGCAAGCTGTCGGGGGATGGACCTGCCCGTTCAGGGGTTGATGTGCATCCCGCCCGAGGGGGAGGATTCGGCCCCGCATTTCGGGATGCTGGCCGATATGGCGGCGCGGAACGGGCTGGCGGGCCTGTCGATGGGGATGAGCGGAGATTTCGAAGCGGCGATTGCGGCGGGGGCCACGCATGTGCGCGTGGGTTCGGCCATCTTCGGCGCGCGGAGTTACGCTAACTGATCCATGCGCGGGCAAAGGGCGGCAGGGCTATGGCGCCTGCATGAACCTCGACCGCGTTGTCCGACAACTCGTCATGCAGGTTCACGGCGCCGTTCTGGCGCAGCCAGCTTTCGGGCAGGTGGACCCAGTTTTCCGAGAAGTTGAACAGGCAGATCAGGTTGCCGGTCGGCGTTTCGCGTGCGAAAGCAAAGACTTGCGCGGAATCGCTGGGCAGGATGCGCGTGGCGTTGCCGCCGTGCAGCGCGGGCGTGGCGCGGCGGCGGGACAGGATGTGCTGCGTTCCCTGAAACACGCGGGCGGCGAGGGTGGACCCTTCGTGACGGGTTCGGGCAAGCTGCCAATCCATGCGCGGGCGGTGGATCCAGCGGCTGTCATGCGCGTGTTCGGGGACGGTGAGGTAGCTTTCGTCGTTCAAAAGCGCGAGTTCGTCGCCCATGTAGATGAGCGGGATGCCCCCGAAGGCCGCGATCAGCGCATGCCCCATCAGGATGCGCTGCACGGCGTGGTCGATGGCGGTGCCATCATTGCTGGCAAGCGCCCTTTCCAGACCGGCGAGCGAGGCGAAGCTGCCCGAAATGCGTTTGTCGCCGGTCGCTTCGTTGTGCTGGAACAGCGCGCCTTGGGCGAAGGAACCGGGGAAGGTGCCTTCGTAGAAGTCCGAAAGGTAAGCGCGATGCGCGGGGCCGGAGATTTGGAGTGCTGCGGCATCCTCGTCCGTTACGGCCCAGCCGATATCGTCATGGCAGCGGATATAGGTGGCGTAGGTCGCGTTGGTCAGTTTCGTCGGGAAATGGGTGCCAAGGACATGGGTCATCAGCCGCGTGTCGCGGGTGGCGAGCGCGGACCAGAACTGCACCATGAGCGAGTTGTGATAGGCGAGGTTGCCTTCTTTCCCGTCATGCCTGCCGCGGCCAAGGTAGGGGATCATCTCGGCCGGGGCGACGATGGCTTCGGCAAGGTGGATCGTGGCGGGGGCGGCGATGCGGGACGCGGCGCGGAGGGCCTGGAGGATCATGTGAACCTCGGGTTCCGATTGGCAGCGGGTTCCCATGCGTTTCCACATGAAGGCCACCGCGTCGAGCCGCAGGATATCGGCCCCGCGATTGGCCAGCGTCAGCATGATATCGGTGATTTCAAGGAAAACCCAAGGGTTCGCCCAGTTCAGGTCCCACTGGTGTTCGTTGAAGGTCGTCCAGACCCATTTGCCGAAATCGGGGTAATGGGTGAAATTGCCGGGGGCGTTGTCGGGGAACACCTCGACCAGCGTTTCCTCATAGCGCTTTGGAAGATCGGGGGTGTCGAACATCAGGTAATAGGCCTGATATTTCGCATCGCCCTTGGCGGCCTTTTTCGCCCATGCGTGTTCCTTGGCCGTGTGGTTCAGCACAAGGTCGATGCAGAGCGAGATGCCGTTTTCACGGAAGGTGCGGGCGGCGGCTTCGAAATCGTCCATCGTGCCGTAAGCGGGGTTGATGGCGCGGTAATCCATCACCGAATAACCGCCGTCACTGTCGCCCGGGCGGGGTTTCAGGCAGGGCATGAAATGGACGTAGGAAATGCCAAGCTCTTGAAGGTAGGGGAGTTTTTCGACCGCCTCGGGAATCGTTCCGGCGAAGCGGTCGATGTAGAAGACATATCCCGCCATGTCGGGGCGCTGGAACCAGTCGGGTTCGAAGTCGCGCTTGAGGTCGAGGTGTTTGAGGTCGGCAGGCCGCGCCTTCCACGATTTGGCAAGGGTTTTCAGAAGCGCCTCGCGGAAGGCGGGGTAGTCGTCGCGGGTGCCGTAGAGGGCGTCGAGCATGGGCCAAAGGTCCGGCGCAGAGCGCGCGAGGCGCAGTGCGAAGATGTCGTCATCCGTGGTGGACGGCGTTTTGGCCATGTGGAATCCCTCCCTTTTGCCGCAGCATAAGGTTTCCAAAGCGTTTCGGAAAGCCCTAGCGCACGATCAGGCGGGTGTCGTGGCGGATGCGGCCCGCGATCCAGAGAAGGTCGGGCAAGGCGAAGGCCACGCAGCCCGCCGTACCGTGGCGCGGGCGGCGCCATGTGTGCAGGAAGATGGCCGAGCCGCGACCGGGAACGGCATCGGGCCAGTTCCAGTCGGTCAGCAGGATCAGGTCATACATCGGATCGGGCCGCGTCAGCCGTTCGTGGCTGTAGGGGTGCGGGGCGCGGGTCATCAGGTTGTAATCGGGGTCGCGCGGGTCATCGGACCAGAGGTCATGCGGGCCGAAGGGCAGCGCCCAGTCGGGCAGTTGCGCGGGCGACAGGCGGTCGGGGCGGTAAAGCATCCCGACGATGCGGTGGGTTCCGAGCGGGGTCTTGCCATCGCCTTCGCGCTTGCGGTCGGTGGTGCCGTGCTTGCCGATGGCGCAGGGGAAGCGCCGCCCCATGAAGCGTGCGCCCCAACGGGTGACGACCAGATCGGCAGGCTTCACAGCAGATGCCCCGATTTCGCGGCCTTGGTGGCAAGGTATCCGGCGTTCTGCGCCGTCTGGCCCACGCGCAGGGGGACGCGTTCGGTGACGGTCAGCCCGCAGCTTTCCATCATCGCCAGTTTGCGCGGGTTGTTGGTCAGCAGGCGGACGGCGGAAAAGCCCATCTGCCGCAGGATGCCCGCGCCGATGCGGAAATCGCGCTCGTCGTCTTCGAAGCCGAGGCGGTGGTTGGCCTCGACGGTGTCGAAGCCTTGGTCTTGCAGGGAATAGGCGCGCATCTTGTTGGCAAGGCCGATCCCGCGCCCTTCCTGGTTGAGGTAGAGGAGGACGCCTGCGCCTTCGGTCCCCATCTGCGCGAGCGCGGCGCGGAGTTGCGGGCCGCAGTCGCATTTGAGGCTGCCCAAGACGTCACCCGTGAAGCAGGCCGAATGCAGGCGGGCGAGGACGGGGGCAGCACGGTCGGGTTTGCCGATCTCGATGGCGTAATGCTCTTCGCCGCCGTCTTCGGGGCGGAAGATGTGCAGGCGTCCGGCCTGGGCGGCCTGCATCGGCAGGCGGGCGTTCACCACGCCATGCAGCGGCGACATGCGCGAGAGTTCGGGGGCGATGTCGTGCAGGGGCAGCAGGGTCAGGCCATGTTCATCGGCCAGCGCCAGCCCGTGCGGGATGCGGACCATAAGGGCGGCGGGCAGCAGATGCGCGGATTTCACCAGTTGCAGCGCGGCGCGGTGCAGGGTGGCGGACCCGTCGCGGAGCGAGCGCAGCGGACCCTTCATCGGCACGCGCAGATCGTCGGCGGGGTCGGCCAAGGCGCGCAGCCATTCGGTGCCGGCGTCCTGCGGCACGGCGATACGCGCAATGTCGCCGTCATAGGCGGGGGTCTTGAGCGTTTCCGCCCTGCGGGCGGTGAGCGCCAGTTCCAGCGGGCCGAGAGCGCGGAGGGCGGTCAGGCGGTCGATCGTCACCTCTTCGACCGCGACGAAGGCGGCGGCCTGTCCGTCACCCGTCAGCACCACCGGCACGCCCATGCGCAAATCGCCGCGGGCGCGGGCAAGGCGTTCGACGATGCTGGGCTGCAAGGGCATGGCGGTTCTCCTGCCCCCTTACTTAGGCTGACGCCGCGGAAATTGAAACATAGCCCGCTTGGGCGACACGTCCGCGTGAGGGTTTTGTTGCATATCTTGCCGGAAAAGCGAGGCGGGCGCATCTGTTGGGCCAAGGACAGAACGGAGGTCACAAGATGGCTACGCTGCGGAAGATCCTGCTTGTCGATGATGACGACGACCTGCGCGAGGCGCTGAGCGAACAGTTGGTGATGACCGAGGATTTCGACGTCTTCGAAGCCCGCACCGGCGCCGAGGGGATGGAGAAGGCCAAGGCGGGGCTTTATGATCTGGTGATCCTCGACGTGGGTCTGCCGGATACGGACGGGCGCGAACTGTGCCGCCGGATGCGCAAGCAGGGCGTGAAATGCCCCGTGCTGATGCTGACGGGGCATGATTCGGACGCCGACACCATTCTGGGGCTGGACGCGGGGGCGAACGACTATGTGACGAAGCCCTTCAAGTTTCCGGTGTTGCTTGCGCGCATCAGGGCGCAGTTGCGCCAGCACGAGCAATCCGAGGACGCGATCTTCCAGCTTGGCCCCTACACGTTCAAACCGGCGCAGAAGATGCTGGTGGATGAAAAGGACAAGAAGATCCGCCTGACGGAAAAGGAAACCAATATCCTGAAGTTCCTGTATCGCGCACAACAATCCGTAGTTGCGCGGGACATCCTGCTGCATGAGGTCTGGGGCTACAACGCAGGGGTGACGACCCACACGCTTGAGACGCACATCTACCGGTTGCGCCAGAAGATCGAGCCTGATCCGTCGAATGCGCGCCTGCTCGTCACCGAGAGTGGCGGATACAGATTGGTCGCCTAGGGTCTTATTGTCGCCGGAATCGATACCTATATAGGCGATATGACGTTGCAGAGAGTTCCCCTCGCCGTGTCGGGGTCATGACACGGCACCCTCCCTGTTGGACTTGGCCGGGCCTTCGTGCCCGGCCTTTTTTTCACCGCTGGGGATGGCGGATACACGCACAGGTAGACAAAGGGATGGGGCGGCATCCATTTTCGTTAAGGATTTTTATACGGTTCCGTGGTAATCAGGGATCACCTCCCTGTTGGACTCGGCCCGGGCCTCTGCGCCCGGGCTTTTTTTATTGTCCGGCCAGGGCGTGCGAGATCAACTCGACCCGCTGTTGCAGGGTGTCGGGGTAAAGGTGGGCGTAGCGTTCGGTCATGCTGATGTGGTGGTGGCCGAGCAGCTTTTGCACCTCGTAGATCGTGGCGCCGCGGTTGATCAGGAAGCTTGCATAGGTGTGGCGCAGGTCGTGGATGCGCACCTCGCGCATGTTCAGGCGGGTGCGCACGCGGTCCCATGCCAGATGGAAGCTTTGGTAGGGCTTTTTGAGGTGGGGGTTCATGAACAGGTAATCGTTCGCCCCGATCCCGAAGCCGAGCGCCGCGGTGCGGCTGCGGATGTCGTCAAGCAGGCGCACGGCGGCATCGTTCAGGATGATGCGGCGGGCGCGGCCATTCTTCGAGACGGGCACCGTCCAGACACGGCGGACCAGATCGAATTCGCCCCATTTGGCAAGGCGGGCTTCGGAGCTGCGTGCGCCGGTCAGGATGAGCATATTGACGAAGAGGCCGAGGTAGGGGTGGTTCTCGGTCTCGCAGGAGCGGATGAGGCGCATCACCTCTTCGGATGACAGGAAGCGCTGCTTCGGGTCGCCCAAGGGAATACGGATGGAAATGCGCAACTCTTCCTTGGATTTCCGCAGAACGCCCCATGTGCGGGCCACGTTCAAAATCCGCTTCAGATAGTTGATGTGCTTATTGATGGTGCCGGGTTTGTAATTCTTGCCGAGATGGGCAGAAACCCAATCGTCAAGGATTTGCGTCGTCAATTGGTTGATCTTGTAATGACCAAGCGCGGGGCGGATGTGTTTATTGAAAACCAGCCTGTCCAATTCGGGACGGCGTTTTGTTATATTGGCGTAGCCGATATAACGGTTATCGAAGAATTCGGCCAGCGTCGGGTCGGCCAGCGGCGCTGGCTGGTCCTCGATCCGTGTCAGATTTCTTTTGAAAACTTCCAGAATACCCATTGATCCAGACCCATCCCCTGTGAACGCAACGTCCGCTGCCCTGATCACACCGGTCCGACGCAGGCTTCAACCACCGACTTGCCGAGGAATGCCGGATGGGGCGTGCGAGTGAGTCGAATCAGTCACCGATTTAGGTGGGCCGCGGGTATTATTATTAATTGGATTGTTTTATCAACGTTGTAATGGGTGCTTATATCTTTTGTCTGTATTCGGTCCGAATCGGTAATGACTGAAATCCCCGGATGCGAACGCATTCCGAGGGTAATTTCCGGATATTTTAGTTAAAATAGACCGCAGGTATTAAATGCGACCTACAGGCAAAGGAAGCGCGGGCGGGAAAACCCGCCCGCGCTGTCACATCAGAACGCGAAGGTCAGACCGGCGTCGACCTTGGTGTCGGTCCACTCTTCGTCGTAGTTCAGGTTTTCGTGCGACAGACGGCTCATGCCGGCCTGGGCCTTGGCACCGCCGCCGAGGTCGTAGGCAGCGCCCACGCCGTAACGCGAGGTTTCCACGCCGTAGTCTTCGCCGTAGTAGTCATAGGCAACCTTGCCGCGTGCGCCGAACGCCGTCACAGACAGAGCGTCCATCGTGTAGGTCGCGGAAAGGGCGTACTGCGTGCCGGTGGTTTCGTAGCCGTTCGGCGCGTCCGGGAGGTAGTTGTAGGCTTCGCCCGAACCCAGAGCGACGCGGCCTTTGACAACCAGCGCGCCGAAGGTTGCGTCCGCACCCAGAATCACTTGCGCGGTCAGGTCGTTACGCTCGGAGTAGGTATCTTCCGGATCTTCGGCGTAGGCGTCGGCACGGTCGGAGAACGAGTACACCGCCTTGTCGCCACGTTCGATACCGGCGGTGAACTTGTAGTCACCCATCGTGTACGACGCTGCGAGCGAAGCGGCCTGCTTGGTGTTTCCGCTGTAGTTCGTATCGCCGTCGACCTGACCCATCGAGGCGGCAATCGTCAGATCGCCAACCGAGTAGGTGTAGAGAACCGAGGTGTCGGCCTGGCCGATGTAGGTGATCTCGTTGAAGTCGCCGTTGCCGGTGTAGCCGACGCCATCAACCTGACCGACGGTCGCCTGAGCGGCGGTGTCGTTGTCGCCCATCGAGAGCTTGCCGAAAGCGCCCGAGATCGAGACGGTGCCAGCGGTGCCGCTGCTTGCGTCCCCGGCGTTGTCAGCGCGGAAGCTGACGCCGTAGGACAGGCCGCTGTCGGTTTCGCCAGCTGCCGCGAAGCTCACACGGGCGCGGCTCGAGAACTGGGTTTTGTTGGCGTCGGCGTCGATGTTGTAGCCGTTGGTCACGCCCATGCGGGCGTCGCCCGACAGAGTCACTTCCGCGGCGGCGAAGCCAGCGGTGCCGACCAGAACGGTGGTCGCAAGAAGACTCTTGTTCTGGCGGTTTTCGGGCGGGGCTACTGTTATTCAGGGGGGCGGAATCCTGATTCAGGGTTGGGCGGGATGGGCGCGTCTGCTAGGACGGGCGGGCATCAGAATGGAGCCTTTGCCATGTTTACCCTTGCCACCTGGAACATCAATTCGGTGCGGCTGCGCGAGGGGTTGGTGGCGCGGCTGATGGCGGACGAGGGGCCGGATGTGCTGTGCCTGCAGGAGTGCAAAAGCCCGGTCGAGAAGATCCCGGTCGAGACGTTCCGCGCCCTTGGTTACACGCATATGGTTGCGCGGGGGCAGAAGGGGTACAACGGGGTTGCGATCCTCTCGAAGCTGCCGCTGGAAGAGGTGGGGGCGCGGGATTATGCGAGCCTTGGCCATGCGCGGCATGTGGCGGCGCGGTTGCCGAACGGGGTGGTGATCCACAATTGTTACGTGCCTGCGGGCGGCGATATTCCCGACCGTGCGGAGAACGAGAAATTCGGCCAGAAGCTCGATTTCCTGACCGAGATGCGGGACCATTTCTTTGCGGAAAAGCCGGAGAGGGCGATTCTGGTGGGCGATCTGAACATCGCCCCGCGCGAGGATGACGTCTGGTCGCACAAGGCGCTGCTCAAGATCGTGAGCCATACGCCCGTCGAGGTGGAGCATCTCGCGCAGGTGCAGGATGCGGGGAAATGGGTGGATGTGACGCGGGCGGATATTCCGCAGGGGCTTTTGTATAGCTGGTGGTCCTATCGCGCGGCGGATTGGGACGCGGCGGACAAGGGGCGGCGGCTGGATCACATCTGGGCCACGCCGGATATTGCGGGTGCGGCGCATGGCAGCCGTATCCTGCGGCCCTGTCGCGGGTGGGAGCAGCCGAGCGACCATGTTCCGGTTTTTGCCAGCTTCGATCTGTGAAGCCGCTACGAAGGACGGGGCTTTAGAAGGACGGGGCTTTAACGGACCGCGCAATCTGCTAGTCGGTGCGGGACGGATTTGGGAGAATGCGATGACGCATCTGTGGGTCAGGGCCGAGCAGCGCCCGAACGAGGAACGCGTGGGGCTGACGCCCGAGGGGGCGGCGGCGCTGGTCAAGGCGGGCATCCGCGTGACGGTGGAACGGTCGTCGGTGCGGGCGATCCCGATTGACGGCTATGTCGCGGCGGGCTGCGAGATCGTGGCCGAGAACCTGTGGCCGGACGCGCCCCGCGATGCGATCATCTTCGGGTTGAAGGAATTGCCCGAGGACGGGACGCCGCTGGTGCATCGCCACATCATGTTTGGCCATGCCTACAAGGGGCAGCCTGCGGGGCGCGAGTTGCTCAAGCGGTTCAAGGCGGGGGGCGGGACGCTTTACGACCTTGAATACCTTGTCGATGAAAGCGGGCGGCGGGTTGCGGCGTTTGGCTATTGGGCGGGCTTCGCGGGGGCTGCGGTGGCGCTGAAATGCTGGGCGGCGCAGCAAAAGGGCGGCATTGCGGGGCCGGTTGCGAAATATCCGGGCAAGGGGGCGCTGATTGCCGATTTGCAGCGCGAGTTGGGCGATGCGGCGCGGCCCCGCGCCATCGTGATCGGGGCGCTGGGGCGTGTGGGGACGGGGGCTTCGGACCTGTGCGCGCAGATGGGCGTGGCGGTGACGAAATGGGACATGGCCGAAACCGCGAGCGGCGGGCCTTTCCCGGAGGTGTTGCAGCACGAGATTTTCCTCAACTGCATCCTTGCGCGGCCGGGGTGTCCGGTCTTCGTTCCGGCAAGCGCCAAGACGGATGCGCGCAAGTTGACGGTGATCGGGGATATCGCTTGCGATCCGACCTCGGACTTTTCGCCGATCAAGGTTTATGACCGTGCGACCGATTGGGGCGCGCCTGCGCTGCGGGTGGCGGAAAACCCGCCGCTCGACGTTACGGCGATCGACAACCTGCCGTCGCTGCTGCCCGTCGAGTCGTCGGAGGATTACGCGGCGCAACTGTTGCCGAGCCTTTTGACGCTGGGCGATCTGGGCGCGGGCGTCTGGGGGCGGGCGAAGGTGGAATACGACCGTCACGTGGCGACGGTCTGAACGGGTGGAAAGCAAATTCCTTGGAAGGAATTTGCAAAAATCTTCGAAGATTTTTGCGGGGAGTTGAGGACATGACGATTCATTGGTGCGGCACGGGGTTGTCGAGCGTGCCGGGTCTGCGGCGGTTGATCGAGGGCGGGCATAAGGTGGTGGTCTGGAACCGCACCGTGGAAAAGGCGCGGGACGCGGTGGGCGATCTGACGCAGGACATCCGGCCCTACAGCCTCGACGCGCTGAAAGATGCCTTGCAGGCGGGGGATGTGGCGATTTCGATGCTGCCTGCGGACCAGCATGTGGGGATTGCCAAGGTCTGTCTGGAGAAGGGCGCGCATTTCGTATCGTCGTCTTACATCGCGCCGGAGATGCGGGCGCTGGATGCGGAGTTCCGTGCCAAGGGCTTGGCATCGGTGAACGAAGTGGGGCTGGACCCCGGCATCGACCATCTGATGGCGCATGATCTGGTGGCGCGGTATCGGGCCTCGGCAGCGTTCCATCCTGACAACGTGTTGTCCTTCACCTCGTATTGCGGGGGGGTGCCGAAGGTCGCCAATGCGTTCAAATACAAGTTCTCGTGGTCGCCCTTGGGCGTGTTGAAGGCGCTGCGGTCGCCGTCGCGCTCGCTGAAGGACTTTGCCGAGTTCAAGGTGAACCGCCCGTGGGATGCGATCACGGCCTATGAGGCGGCTTTGCCGGTGCCGGAGTCCTTTGAGGTCTATCCGAACCGCGATTCCTATCCCTTCATGCAGGATTACCGCTTTGACCCTACGTGGAAGGTGAAGGATTTCGTGCGCGGGACGATCCGGCTGAACGGCTGGGCCGAGGCGTGGACGCCGGTGTTCCGCGAGATCGAGACGCTGGAAGGTCCGGCGGGCGATGCGCGGCTGGCCGAGATGGCGGCGGAGTTCTGGGCCAACAATTCCTACGGCGAGGGCGAGGCGGATCGCGTGGTCCTGTTCGTTTCCCTGAAGGCCGAGCGGGATGGCAAGACCGTCTGGCACGAGGAATGGTCGATGGACGCATGGGGCGACGCGCGCGGCACGGCGATGGCGCGGCTGGTGTCGGTGCCTGTCTCGCTGGCCGTGGACTCGGTGCTGTCGGGCGAGTTGGGCGCGGGCGTGCATGCCGCGCCGCATGATCCCAAGCTGATCGGCAAGTGGATGGGGCAGATCAAGGGGCTGGCGCAGTATCTGGAGCGCGTCGACCATCTGGCGTGATCGGGGGGCTCGCCCCCCGAACCCCCGAGGATATTTGAGAACAGATGAAGCGATGGACCGGCTTGTCGGGTGACAGGCCGGTCTTTCGTTGGGTAGAGTTGTGCAAGGGACTCGGGGGTCAACAATCCGGGCCGAGGCAGGTGGGAAGCGTATGGCGGGCGGCTTGAGGCAAAGGCTGGGGGATCGGGTCGCCCTGTGGCGGGCGGGCCGCGTGCGTGCGGCGACGGGCTTCACCTCGCAGCCCGAGCCGCGGTCGATCGGGGTTTACGCGCGCGGGCGGCAGTTGATTGCGGGGAATTTCCTGTTCGCGGGGCATCTGGTCGAGGCGAAGGGGGCGTCGGTCTGGGGGGTGAAGGCGCCGGATGCGGCCTTTGCCGCCGAGGTGCAGGGGTTTGGCTGGCTGGATGATCTGGCGGCGGTGGGCGATGCGGCGGCGCGCAAGCGGGCGCAGGGCTGGACCTATGAATGGATCGCAGCGCATGGCGCGGGGCGCGGGGCGGGCTGGTCGCCGGATGTGACGGGGCGGCGGCTGATCCGCTGGATCAACCACGGGGTCTGGCTGCTGCAAGGGCAGGACAGGGCGGCGTCGGAGGCCTATTTCAAGGCGATTACGGTGCAGGTGGCCTATCTGGCGCGGCGCTGGACGCGGGCGGCGGCGGGCTTGCCACGGTTCGAGGCGCTGACGGGGTTGATCGTGGCGGGGCTGGCGCTGGAGGGCGTGCAGGGGCAGGTGACGCCTGCGGTCACAGCGCTGGCGCGGGATTGCCTGCGCGAGGTCGATAGCGAAGGCGGGATCGGGCCGCGCAATCCCGAGGAGTTGCTGGAGGTTTTCACGCTTCTGAACTGGGCCGAGATGGCGCTTTCGGAAGCGGGGCGGGCGGTGCCTGTGGAATTGACGGGGGCCATCGAGCGGATCGCGCCGGTGCTGCGGGCGCTGCGCCATGCGGACGGGGGGCTTGCGCGGTTCCACGGGGGCGGGCGGGGGCTGGAAGGGCGGCTCGACATGGCGCTGGCCAATGCGGGGGTGCGCCGCGTGCTGGGGCCGCAGGAGCTTGCGATGGGCTTTGCGCGGTTGGCGGCGGGGCGGACCACGGTGATCGTGGACGCCGACTCGCCCGCCATCGGGGGCCATGCTTCGACGCTGGCCTTCGAGATGACATCGGGGCGGCGGCCTGTGGTGGTGAATTGCGGGTCGGGCAAGCCGTTCGGGGCGGATTGGGAGCTGGCAGGTCGGGCGACGGCATCGCATTCGGTGCTGGCGATCGAGGGCGTGTCGTCGTCGCGGATCGGGCGGGATGGCGGCGCGCTTTCCGAGCGGGCGGGGGTGCCGGTGGCGCAACTGCTGCATGACGGGGCCGGGCATCATTTTTCGGGCGAGCATACCGGCTGGTCGGTGACGCATGGTTTGCGGCATGCGCGGGTGATGAGCCTTGACCCGCAAGGGCGGCGGTTGACGGGGACGGATACGCTGGTGGCCGAGACGCCGGGCGAGCAGAAGCGGTTCCGGCAGGTGATGGCGAATACGGCGGAGGGGGTAGGCTTTGCCATCCGTTTCCATCTGCATCCCGATGTGGAGGCGAGCATCGACATGGGCGGAAGCGCCGTGTCGCTGGCGCTGAAGTCGGGGGAGATCTGGGTGTTCCGGCATGACGGGCGCACAAAAATGACGCTTGAAGCGTCGGTCCATCTGGAAAAAGGGCGTTTGCAGCCGCGTCCGGCGCGTCAGATCGTCCTTTCGGGGGCGACGGACACTTTCGAGGCGCGGATCGGCTGGACCTTGGCCAAGGCACAGGATACTCCGCTGGCCATCCGCGATCTGGACCGCGAGGATATGCCGGTTCCGGTCTGAGTTCTGTCGCTTCTGGAGGGCCGCCCCCGATGACCAACCTCGTTCCCATTGGCCGTGCGCTGATTTCGGTTTCCGACAAGTCGGGGCTTCTCGATCTGGCGAGGGCGCTGGCGGCGCGGGGGGTGGAGCTGATCTCGACCGGCGGCACGAGCGGGATGCTGCGGACGGCGGGGCTGGCGGTGCGGGATGTGTCGGATGTGACGGGGTTCCCCGAGATGATGGACGGGCGGGTGAAGACGCTGCACCCCAACGTGCATGGCGCGCTGCTGGCGCTGCGGGACGATGACGAGCATCTCTTGGCGATGGCCGCGCACGGGATCGAGCCGATCGATCTGTTGATCGTGAACCTCTATCCGTTCGAGGAGACGGTGGCGAAGGGGGCGGATCACGCGACCTGCATCGAGAATATCGACATCGGCGGGCCTGCGATGATCCGCGCCGCGTCGAAGAACCACCGCTTTGTCACGGTGGTGACGGACCCTGCGGATTATCAGGGGCTGATGGACCAGTTGGCGGCGCATGACGGGGCGACGACGATGGCCTTCCGCCAGAAGATGGCGTTGACGGCCTATTCCAAGACGGCGGCCTATGATGCGGCGGTGTCGAACTGGCTGGCGGGCGAGATCGGTGAGAAGACGCCGCGTTACAAGAGCTTTGCGGGCAAGCTGGCGCAGGGGCTGCGCTATGGCGAGAACCCGCATCAGGCGGCGGCCTTTTATGTGGACGGGTCGAAGCGCGAGGGCGTGGCGACCGCGAAGCAGTGGCAGGGCAAGGAGCTGTCCTACAACAACATCAACGACACGGATGCGGCGTTCGAGCTGGTGGCCGAGTTTGCGGGGGATGCGCCGGCCTGTGCGATCATCAAGCATGCGAATCCCTGTGGCGTGGCCGTGGGCGGGACTTTGGTTGACGCCTATCTGCGCGCCTATGACTGCGACCGGACGAGCGCATTCGGCGGGATCGTGGCGCTGAACCAGCCTCTGGACGCGGCGACGGCGGAGAAGATCGTGGAGATCTTCACCGAGGTCGTGATTGCGCCGGGGGCGAGTGACGAGGCCAAGGCGATCTTTGCGGGCAAGAAGAACCTGCGTCTGCTGACCACGGGCGGGTTGCCCGATGCGCGGGCGGGCGGGACGGCGTTCAAGCAGGTTGCGGGCGGGTTTCTGGTGCAGGACCGTGATGCGGGGGCGCTGAACCTGCGCGATCTGAAGGTGGTGACGAAGCGCGCGCCGACCGAGGCGGAAATGGCGGACCTGCTGTTTGCGTGGAAGGTGGCGAAGCATGTGAAGTCGAATGCCATCATTTACGTCAAGGACGGGGCCACGGTGGGTGTGGGCGCGGGGCAGATGAGCCGGATCGACAGCACCCGTATTGCCGCGCGCAAGTCGCAGGACATGGCCGAGGCGCTGGGGTTGCCCGCGCCGCTGACCCAAGGGTCGGTCGTGGCGTCGGATGCGTTCTTCCCCTTTGCCGACGGGTTGGTTGCGGCGGCGGAAGCGGGGGCCACGGCGATCATCCAGCCGGGCGGGTCGATGCGGGATGACGAGGTGATCGCGGCGGCGGATGCGGCGGGGCTGGCGATGGTCTTCACCAATATGCGCCACTTCCGGCACTGAGGGGCGCGTGATGCGGTTGGCGGCTTGGGTTTCGGGGGCGGTCTTTCTGGTCGATCAGGCGACGAAGGTCGCGGTGGTCCAAGGGCTGAACCTGATCGAACGGGGCGGGATCGACGTCTTTCCCCCGTTCCTGACGTTCCGCATGGCGTGGAACCGCGGGATCAATTTCGGCCTGTTCGCGGGCGATGCCGAGGTGATGCGCTGGGTTCTGATTGCCGTGGCGCTGGCGATTTCGGTCTGGGTCTGGCTTTGGATCCGGCGCGAGGGTGCGGGGCGTTGGCAGCAGGTGTCGGCGGGGCTGCTGGTCGGCGGGGCGCTGGGCAATGTGGTGGACCGCGTGGTCTATGGCGCGGTGGCCGATTTCCTGAACATGTCCTGCTGCGGGATCGAGAATCCCTATGCCTTCAACGTGGCGGATGTGGCGATCTTTGCCGGTGCGCTCGGGCTGGTGCTGTTTTCCGGTCAGGGCAAGGCGGACAAGGAAAAGAAGCGGGCGGCGCTGCGGTCGCGCTTGCGGAAATAGCTTCGCACCGGCCAAGGCGGAAAGACCCGTGACGCGCCGGATGCGATGCGCTAAGACGGGTGCAGTTCGGTTTGACGGAGGCGGGAATGCAGGCAGCGAGGGGTTTTCCCGTGATCGCGGTGGCGGTCATGCTGGTGCTTGCGGCCTGTGCCAAGGGGGACAAGGCCCCTTCGCTGATGAATGTGCGGTCCAACACGCAGGGGCCGGACGAATTTTCCATCCTGCCGCCCAAGCCCTTGTCCATGCCCGAGGATCTGGCCGCGCTGCCGGAGCCTACTCCGGGTGGCAGCAACCTGACGGACCCGACGCCGGAAGCCGATGCGATCGCTGCGCTTGGCGGAACGCTGCGCGAGGCGGGCGGGGTTCCTGCGGGCGACGGGGCGCTGATGAACCACGCGGCGCGCTTCGGTCTGATGGCCGATATCCGTGGCACGCTGGCGGCAGAAGACCTTGACTGGCGGCGCAAGAACGACGGGCGTTTGCTGGAGCGGCTGTTCAACGTGAACGTCTATTACAAAGCCTATTCCGAGATGTCGCTGGACCAGCAGGCCGAGCTTTGGCGCTGGCGCAATGCGGGGGCGCGCACGCCTTCCGCACCGCCTCCGCAACCGGGCGAGGAATAGGCTTTCACAAGCGCGTAGGGGCGGGTTGCACCTGCCCGCGCCGAGGCGCACCTTGACGCAAAGCATCCGACTTTGTGCGGGGCGGTCAGGGAGTTATGCCGAATGGTCAGGGGCGTCAGGTTTCTTGTCGCGGCGGTCATGCTGTTCGCACCGTTGCGTGCGGCTTGGGCCGATGATGTCAGCACGTTCAGCCTGAAGAACGGGTTGCAGGTGGTGGTGATCGAGGATCACCGCGCGCCGGTCGTCGTGCATATGGTCTGGTACAGGGTGGGTTCGGCCGACGAGCCTGCGGGCAAGTCGGGGATCGCGCATTTTCTGGAACATCTGATGTTCAAGGGCACCGAAAAGCTGGGGCCGGGCGCGTTTTCCGATACGGTCGAGGCGCAGGGCGGCGACGACAACGCCTTTACGAGCTGGGATTTCACCGCCTATTTCCAGCATGTTTCGGCCGACCGGCTTCCGCTGATGATGGAGATCGAGGCGGACAGGATGCAGAACCTTCGGCTGACCGACGAGGTCGTCCTGCCGGAACGCGACGTGATCGTGGAGGAACGCAACCAGAGGACGGACAACAGCCCCGGTGCCTTGTTGAACGAACAGATGCGGGCGGCGCTGTATTTGAACAATCCTTACGGCATTCCGATCATCGGCTGGAAGCACGAGATGCAGGCTTTGACGCGCGAGGATGCGCTGGCCTTCTACAAGGACCATTACGCGCCGAACAACGCCATCCTTGTGGTGGCGGGGGATGTGACGCCGGATCAGGTGAAGACCTTGGCCGAGCAGTATTACGGCCCGATCCCGCCCGCGCCGCATATCGCGGAACGGCAGCGCCCGCAGGAGCCGCCGCAACTGGCGGAGCGGCGGCTGGTGCTGAAGGATTCGCGGGTGTCGGAACCCTATGTGACGCGCAGCTATCTGGCACCCGAGCGGGATGCGGGGGACCAGAAGACGGCGGCGGCGCTGGCAATTCTGGCGGAGTTGCTGGGGGGGAACGGGCAAACCTCGGTCTTTGCGCAGGCGTTGCAGTTCGGGGATGCGCCCAAGGCCACCTATGCGGCGGCGATGTATGACGGCGGTTCGCTGGACGACACGACCTTTACGGTGCTGGCGGTGCCCGTGCCGGGCGTGACGCTGGAGGCGCTTGAGGCCGAGATGGACAAGGTGATTGCCAAGTTCATGCAGGACGGGCCGGACCCCGAGGCCTTTGCGCGGATCAAGACGCAGATCAGGGCGGCGGATATCTATGCCCGCGACGACAGCCGCGGTCTGGCGCAGCGCTATGGCGAGGGGTTGGCGACCGGGCTGACGGTGGAGGACATCAAGGCATGGCCCGCCGTGCTCGATTCCGTGACGCCCGAGGATGTGATGGCGGCGGCGAAGCTGGTCTTCGACCGGAAGAACGCGGTCACGGGATATCTGATGCAGGATGAGGCGGCGCAATGAGCATGATGCGTTTCGTGGCCGCTTTTGCGGTGGCTGTCACCCTTGGCCTGCCCGCGCGGGCGGCGGTGGATATTCAGGAAGTCACCTCGCCCGGCGGGTTGAAGGCGTGGCTGGTGGAGGATCACAACATCCCCTTCACCGCGCTCGAGGTGCGGTTCCGTGGCGGCAGTTCGGTCGAGGACCCTGCCAAGCGGGGGGCCGTGAACCTTATGACCGCGCTGATCGAGGAAGGGACGGGCGATATGGATTCGCTTGCCTTTGCCGAGGCGCGGGATGAATTGGCGGCGTCGTTCAGTTTCGGGTCGGATCAGGATTCGGTTTCGGTTTCGGCGCAGTTCCTGACCGAGAACCGCGACAAGGCGGTCGATCTGTTGCGGCAGGCGATCACCGCGCCGCGGTTTGACGCGGATGCGATCGAGCGGGTGCGCGGGCAGGTGCTGTCGAACCTGCGGGCAAGCGCCAAGGACCCCGGCGACATGGCGGGAA
This sequence comes from Paracoccaceae bacterium, assembly GCA_027489375.1. Lineage (GTDB taxonomy): Bacteria > Pseudomonadota > Alphaproteobacteria > Rhodobacterales > Rhodobacteraceae > Paragemmobacter. Next base: position 271,524 of record JAIXZW010000003.1, read on the forward strand.
AGGAATTCAACAGGCAGGCTTTTGGCGACCATCCCTATGCCTCGGCCGCCGAGGGGACGGTCGAGAGCGTGACCGCGTTGACGCGGGACGATCTGCTGGCGGCGCATCAGGCGGCGATTGCGCGGGACCGTATCTACATCGCGGCGGCGGGGGATATTACGGCAGAGGACCTTGGCAAGCTGGTCGATACGCTGTTCGGCGCCTTGCCCGAAAAGGGCGCTGCGCTGGTCGGGCGCGCGCCGTTCAACCTGAGCGGCGGGACCACGGTGATCGACTATCCGGGGCCGCAATCGGTTGTGCTGTGGGGCGAGCAGGGGATCAAGCGCGACGATCCCGATTTCTTTGCCGCGAGCATCATCAACGAGATCATGGGCGGGTCGCGGTTTTCGGCGCGGCTGATGACCGAGGTGCGGGAAAAGCGCGGGCTGACCTATGGCATCGGCACATCGCTTGCCGCTTACGATCAGGCGGAGTTGCTGGCGGGGCAGTCGCAGATTCCGAATGCTAAGGTCAGGGATGCGGTGGAGGTGATCAAGGCGGAATGGGCCAGGATCGCCGAGCAGGGCATCACCGAGGAAGAGTTGCAGGCGACCAAGACCTATCTGACCGGCGCCTATCCGCTGCGCTTCGACGGGAACGGGCCGCTGGCGACGATCATGGTGAACATGCAGATGATCGGTTTGCCGAGCGATTATCCCAAGACGCGGAACGACAAGGTGAATGCCGTGACGCTTGAGGATGCGAACCGCGTGGCCAAGGCGCTTTTCCGGCCCGAGAACCTGCGCTTCGTGATCGTGGGGCAGCCGGAGGGTGTGGCGTCGACCGACTGAAGAGGGCATCGCCAGACCGTTCCGAATCTATAGCCGCAGGGGCGCCGGGGTGCTAGATATGGGTGCATGAACGCACCCGAACCCAAGATGTCTGCGCCTCGCCCTGTCATCCGGCAGTTGGACGAGGCTGCGATCAACCGCATCGCGGCGGGCGAGGTGGTGGAGCGCCCTGCCTCGGCGGTCAAGGAGCTGGTGGAGAACGCGCTGGACGCGGGGGCCACGCGGATTGCGGTCGATTATGCCGATGGCGGCAAGACGCTGATCCGCGTGACCGATGATGGCTGCGGGATGACGGCGGAGGATTTGCCGCTGGCGCTGTCGCGTCATGCCACGTCGAAGATCGACGGGACGGATTTGCTGAACATCCACTCCTTTGGCTTTCGGGGCGAGGCGCTGCCCTCGCTCGGGTCCGTGGGGCGGTTGACGATCACGTCCCGCGTGGCGGGGGGCGAGGCGGCGGCGGTCACGGTGGCGGGCGGGCGGATGGGTGCGGTGCGGCCTGCGGCGCTGACCAAGGGGACGGTGATCGAGCTGCGCGATCTGTTCTACGCCACGCCTGCACGGTTGAAATTCCTGCGGTCGGATCGGGCCGAGGCGACCGCGATTGCCGATGTGCTGCGGCGGCTGGCTTTGGCCGAACCCACGGTCGGCTTTACCCTGCGCGATGTGACGGGCGGGGGCGAGGGGCGGGTGATGTTCCGCGCCGATGCCGGATCGGGCGATTTCTTCGAGGCGCTGCGGGCGCGGGTCGGGGATGTGCTGGGCGTGGAGTTCATCGACAACGCCTGCCGCGTGGAGGTGGAGCGCGAGGGGTTGCGGCTGTCGGGCTATGCGGCGCTGCCGACCTATTCGCGCGGGTCGTCGGTGCAGCAATTCGTCTTCGTCAACGGGCGGCCCGTGCTCGACCGGATGCTGCTGGGTGCGTTGCGGGTGGCCTATTTCGATTTCCTGAGCCGCGACCGCCATCCTGCGGCGGTGCTGAATGTGGAATGTGACCCCGAGCGGGTCGATGTGAACGTGCATCCGGCCAAGGCCGAGGTGCGGTTCCGCGAACCCGAGGCGGTGCGGTCGCTGCTGATTTCCGGCCTTCGCACCACGTTGTCGGGCGCGGGGCATCGGGCAAGCTCGACGGTGGCGGATGCCACGCTGGCGGCGTTTCGGGCCGAGCCTGCGGGGTTTTCCGGTCCTGCCCGCATCTACCAGATGGACCGCCCGTCCAACGCGGCGCTGTCGCGGAGTTTCGCCTTTCAGGCCCCCGTCCAGCCCGTGCAGGCCGGCTTTGCCGAAGCCCCCTCGGCGCGGGTCGAGGCTGTGGCGGAGCCTGCGCCCGATCTGACCGCGCGGCCCTTGGGTGCGGCGCGGGCGCAGGTGCACGAGAATTACATCATCGCCCAGACCGAGCGGGGGATGGTGATCGTGGACCAGCACGCCGCGCATGAGCGGTTGGTCTATGAGCGGCTGAAGCGGCAGATGGCCGAGACGGGGATTGCGGCGCAGGCCTTGCTGATACCGGAAATCGTGGAACTGTCGCCAAATGATGCGGCGCGGCTTCTGGAATTTGCCGATGAGTTGCGGCGTTTCGGTCTGACGGTCGAACCCTTTGGCGGGTCGGCGGTGGCGGTGCGCGAGGTTCCGGCGATCCTTGGCACCGTGGGGGCTGCGGCCTTGGTGCGGGATGTGCTGGATGAACTGGCAGACCTTGGGTCCAGCCAGTTGGTGCAGGCCAAGGTGGAAGCGGTGCTGAGCCGCATGGCCTGCCACGGGTCGATCCGGTCGGGGCGGCAGATGCGGGCCGACGAGATGAACGCCCTGCTGCGCGAGATGGAGGCAACCCCCCATTCGGGGCAGTGCAACCACGGGCGGCCGACTTATGTGGAACTTCAACTGGCCGATATCGAACGGCTGTTCGGACGCAGATGATCACGATTGGCGGAACGCAATACGCCTGGACGGACCCCTTGGTGCTGGGCACGGTTGCGGGGGTGGTTCTGGTGCTGTTTCTGGCGGCGATCCTGCGGGCGGTGTCGCGTTCGGCCCGCATGGCCGAGCCGATGTTGCGCGAGGTGACGTGGCTGGCGGACCGCGTGCAGTCCCTTTCGGACGGGCAGGAGCGGCTGGCGGGTGGTCTGCACCACGTGTCCGAAGCGCAGGCGGTGAGCCAGTCGGCCATGCTCAAGGTCATGGAGCAGCGGCTGGCGGATGTGCAGCGCAACATGGTGGAGCAGTTGCATGGCACGAGCACGCGCACGGCGCGGAGTTTGGGTGAGTTGCAGCAGCGGCTTGAAACCATCGACAAGGCGCAGGCGAATATCGAGAAGCTGTCGGGCAATGTGCTGAGTTTGCAGGACATCCTGTCGAACAAGCAGACGCGCGGGGCGTTCGGGGAAATCCAGCTCAACGACATCGTGTTGAAGGCGTTGCCGTCGGATGCCTTTACCATGCAGGCCACGCTGTCGAACGGGCGGCGGGCGGATTGTCTGGTGCATTTGCCCAAACCGCCGGGGCCGATCGTGATCGACGCGAAATTCCCGCTGGAAGCCTATGAGGCGTTGCGGCGGGCGGATAACCCGACGGCGAAGCTGGAAGCGGAGCGGGCGTTCCGTGCGGCGGTGCGGGTGCATATCAAGGCGATTGCCGAGCGCTATATCCTTGAGGGGGAGACGGCGGACGGGGCGTTGATGTTCCTGCCCTCGGAAGCCGTTTATGCGGAATTGCACGCCAATTTCCCCGATGTGGTGCGCGAGGGGTTCGCGGTGAAGGTGTGGATCGTGTCGCCTACGACCTGCATGGCCACGCTGAACACGATGCGGGCGGTGCTGAAGGATGCACGGATGCGCGAGCAGGCGGGGGCGATCCGCAAGGAACTGGCGCTGCTTTACGGCGATGTGGAGCGGCTGGGGACGCGGGTCGAAAACCTTGACCGGCATTTCGGGCAGGCGGCGAAGGATATCGAGGAGATCAAGATTTCCACCGAAAAGGCGACGAAGCGGGCGCGGCGGCTGGATAATTTCGACTTCGAGGAATTGGGCAGCGACTCGGTCCCGCTGATCCCGCCGCGGGCTGCGGAATGAGGGTTCTGCGGGCGGGGGATTATCGCCAGATGCCTTGGGCCAATGGCAAGGGCGTGACGGTGGAACTCGCCAAGGCGGAGCGGGACGGGGCGATCCTGTGGCGGCTGTCGATGGCGACCGTGGCCGAGGACGGGCCGTTTTCGGTTTTCGCAGGGATCGAGCGCAATCTGACCGTTCTGGAGGGCGCGGGTTTCCGGCTGGAGGGGGAGGGGGTCGATCTGGACTGTCTGCCGCTGCGGCCCGTAGCCTTTGCCGGAGATGTTGCGGTGCGGGCGGTGGGGACGGGCGGGAAGGTTTCGACCGATTTCAACGTGATGACCGCGCGCGCCCTGCCGAAGCCCGAGGTCTGGCTGGCCGAGGGCGAGGTTGCGGCGGGCGGGTTGCTTGCACTTTTCGCGCTGGAGGCGGCGCATGTGGACGGGCTGCGGCTGGCGCGGCATGACCTTGCGCTGACAGATGCTTCCGCCCGTGTTTCGGGCCGCGTGCTGGCCGTCCGGCTGTTCGTTTAAATCCGCAGGAAGGGCTGGGCGAGGCGCGGGATGATCGCGTTGAAGCGCAGCGGGGCATCGGTTGCGGCGAGGCAGATGCACACCTCGCCCTCTTCGGCGACGGGGGTGTGTTCCACGGCTTCGTCGGCGATTTCGAGATCGCCGCGCCCGAAGCGGGCGGTTTCGTCGCGGAAAGCGCCTTGCAGCACGAGGGTGAGTTCGAGGCCGCGGTGGCCGTGGTCCGGCACGGCCTGACCGGCGGGGATATAAAGGAGACGGGCCGAGGCATCGCGCCCCGTGCGCAGGATCGCCTGTTTCACGCCCATGCCGAGGTTGCGCCATTTCACGGCATCGGGGCCACCGCCGACGTAATCGGCCAAGGGGGCAGGAAAGCAGCCCGCGCGGCGCAGCGGCTGGCGGTGCGTGGCTTGGGGCAGGTTCTCGATCCGGTCGAGGCAGGCGGCGAGGCTGGCTTCGGAGACGTCGACCGCGTCGGTGTCTTCGAGCACGGCACCGCCGAGCGCGTCGAACGCGGCGAGGCGGGCGCGGCATTCGTCGCAGAGCGAGATGTGGGTTGCGGCGACCAGATTGAACGCCTCGGGCAGGTCGCCTGCCGAGTAGGCCATCAGGAGTTGGTCGGAAAGGTGGTGCTTAATGGTCATCCGTCTGCGCCTTCAACTCATCTGCTGGCGCAACCTGTCGAGCGCCAGTCTAATCCGCGACTTGATCGTTCCCAAGGGAAGGCCCGTTTCGGTGGCGATTTCGCTGTGCGAAAGATCACCGTAAAAGGCCCGTTCGATCAGGGCGCGCTGTTTCTCGGGGAGCTGGGCCAAGGCTTGGCCCAGCTTGTCGGTTTCCTGTTGCGCCTCGAGCACCTCGGCCTGATCGGGTTCAGGCTCTGGCCCCCAGGGCAAGTCTTCTGGTTCGGCCCGCCGCGCTTTGCGAAGGGCGTCGATTCGTTTGTTGCGGGCAATGGTGAAGACCCAAGTCGCCACCGAAGCCCGCGCCGGATCGAAGAGATGCGCCTTTTGCCAGAGCGTCGCCATGACGTCCTGCGCGCATTCTTCAGCCAGACCCGCATCGGCACCCGACTTCATCAGGAAAGCCTTTACCCGTGGGGCAAAGTGCCGGAACAGCGCGGCGAAGGCCGCTTTGTCCTGATGGTCGCGCACCCGTTGCACAAGGGCCGCCCAATCTGTTTCCACGTTATCCGCCTGCACGGCAGACCCATCCTTCCGGCCACTAACCGTTTGTTCCGGCGCAGCATATTGCTGCGCGGACAAAGGCGCACCCGAATTTTCGGCCTGACGCACATCGAACATCATGGGGTTTCTACGCCCGATGCTGTCCTTTGGATCACAAACGGGGAAATGTGCTGCAAAAAGGAGATGTCAAGTTTCCTTTACACATAAAAAATTACAGGTTGATCCAATCTGTTGCGGGCCGCGTAGAAGCCTTGTGACGCCATAAATGGAAGGCCCTTTTACATGCCGTTTGAAACCCTTGGTTCCGTGCCCCGTCGTGTCGCTGTTATCGGGGGAGGGATTTCCGGCATGGCCGCCGCGCATCTGCTGGCCGATCAGGATGCGGTGGTCCTGTTCGAGGCGGAGGGGCGACTGGGCGGACATGCGCGCACGAAGATGGGCGGAAAGCGCGGGGATCAGCCGGTGGATACGGGCTTCATCGTGTTCAACAAGGTGAACTATCCGAATCTGCTGGGGTTGTTCGACAAGCTTGACGTGCCCTATGTCGAAAGCAGCATGAGCTTTGGTGCGTCGGTGCGGGGCGGGCAGGTGGAATATGCGCTGTCGTCGCTGGACACGCTGTTCGCGCAGCGGAAGAATCTGGTCAGCCCGAAGTTTCTGGCGATGCTGCGGGATATCGTGCGGTTCAACAGGAACGCGCTGAACGTGGCGGTGCCGGGGATGACCATCGGCGGGTTGCTTCAGGCGCTGGGGACGGGCGCGTGGTTCCGCGATTATTACATCACGCCGTTTTCGGGGGCGATCTGGTCCACGCCGACGCGGGGGATTCTGGACTTTCCGGCGGATGCGCTGGTGCGGTTCTTCCAGAACCACCACCTGCTCGACTTTGAAGGGCAGCACCAGTGGTTCACGGTGCAGGGCGGGTCGGTGGAATATGTGCGGCGGGTGCAGGCGTCGCTCGTGTCGCGCGGGGTCGATCTGCGGCTGGGTGCTGCGGTGGCGGCGGTGAAGCGCGAGGCGGGGGTCGTCATGGTGCGCCCGCATGGCGGCGAGTGGGAGGTGTTCGACGATGTGGTCTTTGCCACGCATTCGGACGTGACGCTGCGCCTCTTGGCCGATGCGACACCCGCCGAGGCAAAGGCGCTGGGGGCCGTGCGCTATCAGGCGAACGAGGCGGTCCTGCACCGCGACCCGTCGGTCATGCCGAAAAGCCGGAAGTGCTGGTCGTCCTGGGTCTATGTGGAGCCGTCGGACGGGGCTTCGGGCAAGATCGACCTGACCTATTGGATGAATTCGCTTCAGCCGATCCCGCAGGACGACCCGATCTTCGTGACGCTGAACTCCAACGGCGGGATCAGGGACGAGCTGGTGGATGATGTCGTGAGCTTCGATCACCCCGTCTATGACCTTGCCGCGCTGAACGCGCAGGGGGTGATCCGCGCGATGAACGGGCAGCGGAATACATGGTTCGCGGGGGCGTGGATGCGGAACGGGTTCCACGAGGACGGGTTCGCCTCGGCGCTCGATGTCGTGGAGGCGATGCGCTCGGGGGCGCGGGAACGGCAGATGGCGGCGTGATGGTAGAGCTGATCCGCGGAGAGACGTTTCACGGGCGCAAGGGAGCGGTGGCGAACAGCTTCCGCTACTCGGTCGATTACGTGATGCTTGACGTGGAGAGGGCGCAGGGGCCGGGGCTGTTTTCGCGCAACCGTGGCAACCTGTTCGCGGTGCATGACAGCGACCACGGCGGCGCGCCCGGCAAGGGGCGGGGTGTCGTCTGGGTGCGCGAGGTGCTGGCCGCGCACGGGCTGGCGGCGGAGCGGGTGCTGCTGATGGCGCAGCCGCGCGTGCTGGGGCATGTGTTCAACCCCGTGTCCTTCTGGCTGTGCTATCAGGGCGAGGCGCTGGTGGCGGTGATTTCCGAGGTGACGAACACCTATGGCGACCGCCATTCCTATCTGTGCCACCGCGAGGACAAGGGGCCGATCACGCGCGAGGATACGCTGACGGCGACGAAGATCTTTTACGTCTCGCCCTTCCAGCCGGTCGAGGGGGGGTATCGCTTCCGCTTCGACATCCGCCCCGAGCGTGTGGGGGTGTGGATCGACTATTCCAACGGCAAAGGCGGGTTGTTCACCAACCTGATCGGGCCGCGGGTGCCGCTGACGAACGGGGCGATCCTGTGGGCGGCGTTGCGGCGGCCCTTGGGGTCGCGGCGGGTTCTGGCGCTGATCCATTGGCAGGCGTTGAAGCTGGCGTTGAAGGGTGTCTCCTTCCGCCGCCGCCCCGTGCCGCCGGAAACCGAGGTCAGCCAGTGACCGCGCTTGCGGTGCCGGAGCGTCTGTGGCCGTGGAGCCTGTTCGCCGCGCTGATCGCGATGGCGGGGCTGCCGATCTATATCCATGCGCCGAAGTTCTATGTGGATGCCTATGGGGTCAGTCTGGCGAGCCTTGGCGGCGTCCTGGCGGCGTTGCGCTTGTTCGATGTGGTGCAGGACCCCGTGCTGGGCTGGCTGGCCGAGCGGGGGCGGGCGCGGCGCGGCTTTTGGGTCGCGCTGGCTGCGGGGGCGATGGCGGTGGCGATGGTCGGGCTGTTCGCCGCCGAGCCGCCGGTCGCGCCGATGCTGTGGTTTGCGCTGATGCTGGCGGTTTTGTTCACCGCGTTCTCGTTCCTCACCATCGTTTTCTATGCCGAGGGCGTGGGTCGTGCGCTGCGGATGGGCGCGGGCGGGCATGTGCGGCTGGCGGGCTGGCGCGAGGCGGGGTCGCTGGTCGGGGTGTGCATCGCGGCGGTGGCGCCTGTCGCGCTTGGCGCGGTGACGGAGCGGCCCTTCGCCGGGTTTGCGGCGGGGTTTGCGGTGCTGGCGCTGGTCGCGGTGCTGGCGATGCGGCGGGAATGGAGCGGGGGCGGGGATGCGCCGGACAACCCCTTTGCGCTGTTCCGGCCCGTGCTGGGCGATGCCTTGGCGCGACGGCTGTTGCTGCTTGCGCTGGTCAATGCAGCCCCTGTGGCGGTGACGTCGACGCTGTTCCTGTTCTTCGTCGAAAGCCGGTTGGGCGTGCCGGATGCGGCGGGGCCGCTTTTGCTGCTGTTCTTCCTTGCCGCCGCCCTGTCGACCCCGCTTTGGACGCGGGCGGCGCAGGTCTATGGCGAGAAGCGGGTCTTGCTGGCGGGGATGGGCCTTGCGGTGCTGGCCTTTCTTTGGGCGGCGATGCTGGGGAGCGGCGATCTGGCGGCCTTTGCCGTGATCTGCGTGGCTTCGGGCGCGGCGCTGGGGGCGGATATGGTGCTGCTTCCGGCGATCTTTGCGCGGCGGTTGGGGCAGTTGGGCGCGGGGGAGAGTGCGGCCTTTAGCCTTTGGGCCTTTGTGTCGAAGCTGTCGCTGGCTCTGGCGGCGGCGGTGCTTTTGCCCGCGCTTCAGGCGGCGGGGTTCGTGTCGGGGGAAGAGAATGGCGAGGGTGCCTTGCGGGCGCTGTCGCTGGCCTATGCGGTTCTGCCCTGCGGGTTGAAGCTGCTGGCCATCGGACTTTTGTTTTTCAGCAACGTATCGGAGGAATAGCCATGTCGCTTTGGTCCGTGCTGTTCGGCTTTGTGCTGGCGACCCTGCTGGTGCTGCTGGCGCAGCGCTTTGCGGGGTTCCGGTCGCAGAAGCCAGGCGATCTGGCGGGGGCGAGCCCGCGCTTCGATCTGCGGGCGGCCCTGTCGGGGCCGATCCTGTGCGAAGGGGTGATCTACGGGCCGCTGGGGCGCGTGTCGTCGCGCTTCGTGGCCGAGATGGAGGGCGTGTGGGAGGGCAATCGGGGGGTGCTGCGCGAGCGGTTCACCTATTGCTCGGGCCGCGTGCAGATGCGCGAGTGGCGGCTGACCGTGGGCAATGACGGGACGATCCGCGCCGAGGCGGATGATGTGGTGGGCGCGGGGTCGGGGCGGGCCGAGGGTGCGGGGGTGCAGCTTTTGTATCGCATCAAGCTGGACCCGCAAGCGGGGGGCCATGTGCTCGACGTGGTGGACTGGATGTATCTGATGGAGAACGGGACGATCATGAACCGCAGCCAGTTCCGCAAGTTCGGGATCAAGGTGGCGGAGCTGGTCGCCACGATGCGGCCCATGCCCGTGGCTTCGGTGAAGGCATGAAGGACTGGGCCGGCAAGCGGTATTGGCTGGTGGGGGCGAGCGAGGGTCTGGGACTTGCTCTGGCCGAGGCGATGAGCCGCGCGGGGGTGGAGCTGGTGCTTTCGGCGCGGTCGGCAGCGCGGTTGGAGGCGGCGGTTGCCGCCCTGCCCGGCAAGGCGCGGGCGGTGGCGGTGGATGTGGGCGATGCCGCATCGGTTGCGGCGGCGGCGGCAGAGGTCGGGCCTGTGGATGGCGTGGTGTTCCTTGCCGGTGTCTATACGCCCATGACCGCGAAGGAATGGGATACGGCGGCGGTCGAGATGATGATCGACGTCAACCTGACGGGGGCTGCGCGGGTCGTCGGGGCGGTCTTGCCCGCGATGCTGGCGCGGGGGGCGGGGCATATCGTGCTGACGGGGTCGCTGTCTGGGTTCCGTGGATTGCCGCGCGCCATCGGTTACGGCGCGTCGAAGGCGGGGCTGGTGTCGCTGGCCGAAAGCCTGCGCTGCGATCTGGAAGGGTCGGGCGTCGAGGTGCAGCTTGCCAATCCGGGGTTCATAAGGACGCGGTTGACGGACAAGAACGCCTTTCGGATGCCGCAGATCATGGAGCCGGAGGCGGCGGCGCGGATGATGTTCGAGCATATGGGAAGCGGGCGGTTCAGCCGGTCGTTCCCCGCGCCCTTCGCATGGGTGTTCCGGCTGTCGAACCTGCTGCCGGACTGGCTGTATTTCCGGCTGTTTTCGGGGCTGTAATCGCGCCCTGTCGCGCTGCGCTTGGGGCTGCGGGGGAAAGACGAGTATTTGGGCAAGGGTGAAAGGGCGGGGTTTCGTTAGGGTCCGATGACGGGCGCGCCTTTGCGCCAGACCTGGGCGAGGGTCCAGTCGGGCGAGAGGTGGACCATGTCGGCCCAAGCCCCCGCTTGCAGGGTGCCGAGGTCGGGGCGGTTCAGAAGTGCTGCGGGGATGGTGGTCGCCATGCGCAGGGCGCGGGTGACGGGGATGCCTGCCTGCTCCACCAGAACCTGAACGGCGCGGGGCAGGGTCAGGTCGGCCCCTGCGAGCGTGCCGTCGTCGAGGGTGAGGCGGCCATCGCGGCGCAGGATGCGGCGGCCGCCGAGGGTGAATTCCGTGAGGTCGGTTCCGGCAAGGGCCATGCAGTCGGAGACGAGGAAGATGCGCTCGGGCTTCGCCGCGAGGGCCACGCGCAGGGTGAGCGGGTCGACGTGGATGCCGTCGGCGATGAGGCCTGCGTAAAGGTCGGACCCGAGCACCGCGCCGACGAGGCCGGGTTCGCGGTTGCCGAGCTGGCTCATGGCGTTGAAGAGGTGTGTGGCGCAGGTGGCCCCCATCGCAAGGGCGGTGGCGGCGGTGCAATCGCTGTGGCCGAGGCTGACGATCACGCCCGCCGCGCGGAGGGTGGCGACCTGTTCGGGGTGCGCGGATTCGGGGGCGAGTGTCACCATCAGCGCGGGCAGGTTTTTTGCGGCGTGGAGGAGGAGCGAGAGGTCGGCATCACGCAGGGGCCGGATGAGGGCGGCGTCATGCGCACCCTTGCGGCGGGGGTCGAGGTGCGGGCCTTCGAGGTGGAGGCCGAGGAAGCCGGGGGTCTGGCGGCGTGCCGCCTCGGTCCCCGCTGCGACCACGGCGGCGGTGGCTTCGGCTGTGTCGGTGATGAGGGTGGGCAGGCAGCCCGTCGCGCCAAGGCGGGCTTGGGTGGCGCAGATATGCGCGAGGGCTTCGGGCGTGGTGTTGCCGTCCACGGCGATGCCGCCCGCGCCGTTGACCTGAAGGTCGAGGAAGCCGGGGGCGAGGATGCCTGCGCCGATGTCGAGAGGTTGGCAGGTGGGCGGGCCGATGCTGGTGACGCGACCGCCCGCCATGTTGAGCGCCGCGCCGTGGTGCAGGGTGGTGCCGTCGAAGATGGCGGGGCCGATGAAGCTTTGCGTGGGCATCAGACCGTCTCGGTCACTTTGCGAAGGTGGGGCGGGGTGTCGGGGTCGAAGCCACGGCGGCGGGCGAGGGCTTCGACGAAGGCGTAGAAGCTGACCGCGAGGACGAGCGGGGCGGTCAGCGGGTGCAGGTCCGGCACGGTGGGCAGGGTGGTCGCGCCCTTGGCCGAGGTGCCGGTGATGAAGACATCGGCTCCTTGGGCGGCGAGGCGTTCGGCGGTCTGGACGACCCCCGCCTGTGCGGCGTCATCGACGGCGAGGGCGAGGACGGGGAAATGGGCCTGCACGATGGCGGAGGGGCCGTGGAGAACCTCGGCGGCAGAGTAGGATTCGGCGTGGAGGCCGCAGGTTTCCTTGAGCTTCAGCGCGGATTCGGCGGCGATGGCGAAGGCGGGGCCACGGCCAAGGACGAAGGCGGAATTGGCGCGGGAGAGGCGGGCGGCAAGTGGCGACCAGTCGAGGGTGAGCGCGGTTGCAAAGGCTTCGGGCAGCGCGTTCACGGCGGCGCGGAGCGGGGCATCGTCCTGCCATTCGGCCACAAGGGCGAGGGCGGCGAGGACGGAGGTCACGAAGGTCTTGGTCGCCGCGACCGATTGTTCGACGCCCGCAAGCAGCGGCAGGCAATGGGCCGAGGCGGTGGCCATCGGGCTGTCGGCAAAGTTGGTGATGGCGATGGAGAGCGCGCCGCCCGTGCCTGCGGCGCGCATCATTTCCACGATGTCGGGGCTGCGGCCCGATTGCGAGATGCCGATGCAGGCGGCGTTTTGCAGTTTGAGCGGGCGACCGTAGACCGAGGCGACCGAGGGGCCGACCGAGGCCACGGGGATGCCCGCCACCAGTTCGGCCGCGTATTTCAGGTAGGTCGCGGCGTGGTCGGACGATCCGCGTGCCACGGTGACGATCAGCGCGGGGTCGGTCTTGCGCATCGCATCGGCGGCGGCTTCGAGGGCGGCGCGGGATCGGGACAGGAAGCGGGAGGCGGCCTCGGGGATTTCCGCGACCTCGCGCGCCATGTGGCTTTGGGTCATTGGGTCGTCCTTTCGGGGTCCAGTTTCAGTTCAACGGCGAAGTCATAGGCATCGCCGCGATAGAGCGAGCGGGTGAATTCCACCACGCGGCCATCGGGCAGGTAGCCGATGCGTTCGATCTTCAGCCCCGCCGCACCCGTGGGAACGCCGAGGAGGTCGGCATCGCGGGGGTTCAGGTTCGCCGCCGAGATGCGCTGCACGGCGCGGACGGGGCGGCAGCCGTGGGATTGCAGCACGGCGTAGAGCGAGCCTGTCACGGCGGCGGGGTCGGGCAGGAAAGCGGTCGAAAGCGAGGCGCGTTCGATGGCAAGGGGGACGCCGTCCGAGCGGCGCACGCGTTCCAGCCGCGCCACGCGGTCGCCCGCGCCGAGGCCGAGGGCCATGACCTCTTCCGGGGCGGGGGCGTGGATAGCGCGGGAGAGCCATGTGGATTCGACCGATTTGCCGCGCCGCGCCATGTCTTCGGTGAAGGAGGTGAGGAGGGAGAGGGCTTGTTCCAGACGCTCGACCTTGGGTGCGACGAAGGTGCCGGAGCCGCGCCGCTGGATCAGGTGGCCCGAGGCGACGAGGCCTTCGACGGCTTTCCTGACGGTGACGCGCGACAGGCCGGTGAGGGTGGCCATGTCCCGCTCGGGCGGGAGGCTGTCGCCGGGTTTGAGGCGGGATGTGCCGATGGCATCGGCGATGCGGCGTTGCAGTTGCAGGTAAAGCGGCCCTGCGCCGGTTTCGTCGAAGCCTTGGGGCGAGAAGATCTGGTCCATCAGGCCGCCTCTCGCGCCAAAAGGAGCGCGCCGTCAAGGGCGGTGCCACGGGCAGGGGCGTGCGGCCAGAGGGGAAGGCGCGCGGCGAAGGCGGGGCCGAGACCGCCGAGGAAGGTGACGGGAAGCGGGCTGTCGGGCTGGAGGAGGGTGATGGAGGCGGCGATGTCGGCGGTGGCCTGTGCCACGACCGCCACCGCTGCGGGGTCGGTCGAGGAGAGGATGCGCGGGGCGAGGGTGGCGAAATCGGCGGGGCGGGCGGAGAGGGAGAAGGCGACGATCGCCTCGGCGCTGCCGTGGTCTTGCAGGATTTGCCCAAGGAGGGGTGTCACGGGGGTGAAGCCGTCGAGCGCGCGGAGCGTGGCGGAGAGGAGCGCGCGGCCAAGCCATGCGCCGCTGCCTTCGTCGCCCAAGGCAAGGCCGTAGCCGCCGATCTGGGTCAGGGTGCCGTTCTGCTGGCGGGCGAAGACCGATCCGGTGCCGAGGGCGGCGACGATGCCGTCATGGGGGCCGAGTGCGCCCTTTACCGCCGTGACCGCATCGGTGACGACGCGGAGGCGCGAGAAGGGCAGGCTGCGATGCAGGTGATGCGCGGCCCCTGCGGCATTGGCCCCCGCAAGGCCGAGGGCGGCGGAATGGATGCGCCCCCCGCCTGCGGCGGACAGGGCGGCTTCGCTTGCCGCAAGGATGTTCGCGGTGGCGGTGGCGGGGTCGGAGGCGATGTTGGCAGGCCCGGCCTCGCCCCGCCCCAGCACGGTGCCTGCGGCATCTGCCACGGCCGCGCGGCAGCCCGTGCCGCCCCCGTCTATGCCAAGGTAAAGCGCCATGCCGAATCCTCCGATGCAGAGAATACCAAAACAATACCAAATGGGAAGCGGCTTGACGAAACGTGCCGGAAAATCGTGCTGCGGTTGCGAAATGGAATGATGCTTTACAATTGGTATTATTTTGGCATTGTCGAAGGCAACGGGAGGAATCACATGGCCGACCACGGTTTCGCACGGGCGACCGAAGCCAGGCATCCGCATTCGGCGGGGCTGCATGACCAGCCCGCGCCCGTGGTGCTGGAGCGGTTGCTTGGCGCGCAGGAGGCGGCGCTTGCCAAGGTGCGGGGCGCTTTGGCCGTGATCGAGGAGGCCGCCGAAGCAGGGGCGGCTGCGCTGAGGCGTGGCGGCAAGATGGGCTATGCGGGGGCTGGGTCTTCGGGCCTGATGGCGCTGGCGGATTGTCTGGAGCTGGCCGGAACCTTCGGCATCGCGCCGAAGGACACGCCGATGATGTTCGCGGGCGGGGCGGCGGCGCTTTTGCATATGACGGGCGGGGTCGAGGATGATCCCGCGCTGGCGGCGGCGGATTTCGCGGCCTCGGGGCTGGGCCGTGGCGATGTGGTGCTGTGCCTGTCGGCCTCGGGGACCACGCCCTATACGCTTGTGATCGCCGATCTGGCGCGGAAGGCGGGGGTGACGGTCGTCGGTTTCGCCAATGTCGCAGGCTCGCCCTTGCTGGCCGCTTCGGACATTGCGGTCTGCCTTGAAACCGGGCCGGAGGTGGTGAACGGGTCGACCCGCATGGGGGCGGCGACCGCGCAGAAGGTGGCGCTGAACATGCTGTCCGTGCTGGTCGGGCTGCGGCTTGGCCATGTGCATGACGGCTATATGGTCAATGTCGTGGCCGACAATGCCAAGCTGGTGGACCGCGCGGCGCGGATCGTGGCGGCGCTGTCGGGCGCGGGAATGGAGGATGCGCGTGCGGCCCTTGGCCGGACGGGCGGGGCGGTGAAGCCTGCGGTTCTGGTCGCGGGCGGAGCGAGCCTCGAGGCCGCCGAGGCGGCTTTGCAGCGCAGCGGGGGGCATATCGGTCCCGCGCTGGCCGGGACGAGATAACGACAAGAAGAAACAAGCAACCAACGGGAGATGACCATGAAGAAGACCTTTCGTATCGCCCTTCTGACCAGCACGCTGCTGGCAGGGGCGGCTTCGGCCGAGGATGTCACGCTGACCATCGAAAGCTGGCGCAACGACGATTTGACGATCTGGCAGGACAAGCTCATTCCGGCATTCGAGGCCGCGAACCCCGGCATCAAGGTGGTCTTCGCGCCGACCGCGCCTGCGGAATACAACGCCGCGCTGAACTCGAAGCTTCAGGCCGGGTCGGCGGGCGATCTGATCACCTGCCGCCCGTTCGATGCTTCGCTGGAGCTTTACAACCAGGGCAATCTGGCGGACCTGTCGGGGCTGGCGGCGATGGCGAATTTCTCGCCCGTGGCCAAATCGGCCTGGCAGACGGATGACGGCGCGGCGACCTTCTGCGTGCCGATGGCCTCGGTGATCCACGGCTTCATCTACAACAAGGACGCCTTCGACCAGCTTGGCCTGACCGTGCCGACGACCGTGGACGAATTCTTTGCCGTTCTGGACAAGATCAAGGCGGATGGCACCTATATCCCGATGGCGATGGGCACCAACGACCAGTGGGAAGCCGCCACGATGGGTTACAACAACATCGGGCCGAACTACTGGAAGGGCGAAGAGGGGCGTCTGGCGCTGATCAAGGGCACCCAGAAGCTGACCGATCCGCAGTGGGTCGCGCCCTATGAGCAGCTGGCGAAGTGGAAGGATTATCTGGGCGACGGGTTCGAAGCGCAGACCTATCCGGACAGCCAGAACCTGTTCACGCTGGGCCGTGCCGCGATCTATCCCGCCGGTTCGTGGGAAATCGCGGGCTTCAACGCGCAGGCGCAATTCAAGATGGGGGCTTTCGCGCCGCCGGTCGTGAATGCGGGCGACACCTGCTACATCAGCGACCATACCGACATCGCGATGGGGATGAACGCCAAGTCCGCCCATGCCGAGGAAGCGAAGAAGTTCCTTGAGTGGGTCGGGTCTTCCGAGTTTGCGGACCTTTACGCCAACTCGCTCCCGGGGTTCTTCTCGCTCAACTCGACCCCTGTCACCATGACCGACCCGCTGGCGCAGGAATTCGTGTCGTGGCGCGGCAAGTGCCAGTCGACGATCCGTTCGACCTATCAGATCCTGTCGCGCGGCACGCCGAACCTTGAGAACGAGACGTGGAACGCTTCCGCCAATGTGATCAAGGGCACCGAGACTCCGGCCGATGCGGGCAAGCGTCTGCAGGAAGGGCTGGACAGCTGGTACAAGCCTGCCAACTGAGGCTTTCGCGGAAAGGCCGGGGGGCTGTCTGCCCCCCGGACCCCCCGAGGATATTTGAGAACAGATGAAGGGGTGAGGCATGGCGAGGGGTAAGCCCGTGCGCTGGCATATCGGGGTGTTTCTGGCCCCTGCGCTGCTGGTCTATACCGCGATCATGATCATTCCGCTGTTCGGGACGCTGAACCTGTCGCTGTTCAACGAGGCGGGGGATGTGCGGGTTTTCGTCGGCTTGCAGAATTTCGTGACCCTGTTCGGTGATCCGCGCTGGTCGGGGGCGTTCTGGAACGCGTTGGGCAACAACTTCTGGTTCTTCGTGATCCACATGCTGGTGCAGAACCCGATCGGGGTTTTGCTGGCGGCGCTTTTGTCGTCGCCGCGGTTGCGGATGGCGGCGTTTTACCGGACGGCGATCTTCGTGCCGACGATCCTGTCCTTTGTGATCGTGGGCTTCGTGTGGAAGCTGATCCTGTCGCCGATCTGGGGGATCGCGCCGGGGATGCTCGATCTGGTCGGGTTGAAGAGCCTGTTCGCGCCCTGGCTGGGCAAGGCGGAATATGCGCTGACGACGCTGGCGCTGGTGTCGGTGTGGCAGTTCGTGGGGATACCGATGATGCTGATCTATGCCGCGCTCCTGTCCATCCCCGACGATGTGATCGAGGCGGCCGAGATGGATGGCGTGACGGGGTGGAGCCAGTTCTGGAAGATCAAGCTGCCGCTGATCCTGCCCTCTATCGGGATCATTTCGATTTTGACCTTTGTCGGGAATTTCAACGCCTTCGACCTGATCTACGTGGCGCAGGGGGCGCTGGCGGGGCCGGATTTCGCGACGGATATTCTGGGGACGTTCCTCTATCGCACCTTCTTTGGGTTCCAGTTGCAGTTGGGTGATCCCTACATGGGGTCGGCGATTGCCACGGCGATGTTCGGGATCATCCTGCTGGGGGTTTGCGTCTATCTGTTCGGCATCCAGACGCGGCTGCGCCGCTATCAGTTTTGAGGGGGGCGGCGGATGCAGGCGCGGGGGAACATCGGGCGGAGCATCGCGGCCCATGCGGTGCTGATCACCTATACGCTGATTGCGCTGTTTCCGGTCTTTGTGATCGTGGTGAACAGCTTCAAAAGCCGGAAGGCGATTTTCGCGCATCCGCTGGCGCTGCCTTTGCCCGAGCATTTCGATCTGGTGGGATATACGACCGTCCTCAATCAGGGGGACTTTTTCCAGTATTTCCAGAATTCGATGGTGGTGACGGTGGCGAGCCTGTTCTTCGTGCTGCTCTTCGGCGCGATGGCGGCCTTTGCGCTGTCGGAATACCGGTTTCGCGGGAATACGTTGATGGGGCTGTATCTGGCCTTGGGGATCATGATCCCGATCCGGCTGGGGACGGTTGCGATCTTGCAGATGATGGTGGCGGGCGGGTTGGTGAATACGCTGACGGCGCTGATCCTTGTCTATACCGCGCAGGGGTTGCCGCTGGCGGTGTTCATCCTGTCGGAGTTCATGCGCAACGTGTCGGATGACCTGAAGAATGCAGGAAGGATCGACGGGTTGTCGGAGTATCGCATCTTCTTCGTGCTGGTGTTGCCCTTGGTGCGGCCTGCGATGGCGACGGTGGCGGTGTTCACCATGATCCCGATCTGGAACGACCTGTGGTTCCCGCTGATCCTTGCGCCGAGCGAGGAGACGAAGACGATCACGCTTGGGTCGCAGGTGTTCATCGGGCAGTTCGTGACCAACTGGAACGCGGTTCTGGCGGTGCTGTCGCTGGCCATCGTGCCGGTGCTGGTGCTGTATCTGGTGTTTTCGCGGCAGTTGATCCGCGGGATTACGGCGGGGGCGGTGAAATGACCATTCGGGTGCTGGTGGCGGGGCTGGGGAACATGGGGCGGAGCCATGCGCTGGCCTATCACAACGACCCCGCGTTTCAGATCGTGGGGCTGGTGAACCGCTCGTCCGTGGATTTGCCCGAGGAGCTGCGGGCCTATCCGCTGAGCGTGGATTATGCTGGGGCGCTGGCAAGGCTGAAGCCGGACCTTGTGTGCATCGCCACCTATTCCGACAGCCATGCCGATTACGCCGTGGCGGCGATGGAGGCGGGGGCGCATGTCTTTGTGGAAAAGCCGCTTGCCACCACGGTGGCCGATGCGCGGCGGGTGCAGGACTGCGCCAAGCGGACAGGGAAGAAGGTGGTGGTGGGCTATATCCTGCGCCACCATCCAAGCTGGATGCGGCTGATCGAGGAGGCGCGGGCCTTGGGCGGGCCTTATGTGTTCCGGCTGAACCTGAACCAGCAGTCGAGCGGGCCGACATGGGAGGTCCACAAGGCGCTGATGCAGACCACGCCGCCCATCGTGGATTGCGGGGTGCATTATGTGGATGTGATGTGCCAGATCACCGACGCCAAACCCGTCGAGGTGCGGGGGATGGGGTTGCGGTTGAGCAACGAGATCGCGCCCGACATGTATAACTACGGGCATTTTCAGGTGCTTTTCGCGGATGGCAGCCTTGGCTGGTATGAGGCGGGGTGGGGGCCGATGATGTCGGACACGGCGTTTTTCGTGAAGGATGTGGTCAGCCCGAACGGGGCGGTTTCGATCCGAATGCCCGAAAGCGCGCGGTCGGACGATATCGACACGCATACCAAGACCAGCCTTTTGCGGGTGCATCGCGTGGGTAGGGGGGACGAGGATCTGAGCATGGCGGACGAGCCGGGGCATCAGGAGTTGTGCGACCGCGAGCAGGCTTATGTGGCGCGGGCCATTCTGGAGGATGTGGATTTGACGCGGCATATGGAGGACGCGGTGCAGTCGCTTGCCATCTGCCTTGCGGCGGATGAAAGCGTGCGGTCGGGTCAGGCGGTGAAACTGTGAGCGGGTCGCTGGAGCTGCGGGGCGTCACCAAGCGGTTCGGCGCGACCGAGGTGATCAAGGGCGTGGACCTGTCGGTCGCGGCGGGGGAGTTCTGCGTTTTCGTCGGGCCTTCGGGCTGCGGGAAGTCGACGTTACTGCGGATGATCGCGGGGCTTGAGGATGTGAGCAGCGGGGATGTCAGTCTTGACGGGCAGCGCATCAACGATGTGGCTCCGGCCAAGCGGGAAATCGCGATGGTGTTCCAGACCTATGCGCTTTACCCGCATCTGACCGTCCGCGACAACATGGGGCTGGCGCTGAAACAGGCGGGGGAGAGCCGCGCGAAGATAGATCAGGCCATCGGCGTGGCGTCGAACATGCTGGCGCTGGGCGATTATCTGGAACGGCGGCCTGCCGAGCTTTCGGGCGGGCAGCGGCAGCGGGTGGCCATCGGGCGGGCCATCGTGCGGACGCCGAAGCTGTTTTTGTTCGACGAGCCGCTTTCGAACCTTGACGCCGCCTTGCGGGTGGCGACGCGGATCGAGATTGCGCGGCTGCACCGCGAACTGGGTGCGACGATGGTTTATGTGACGCATGACCAGATCGAGGCGATGACCTTGGCCGACAAGATCGTGGTCTTGCGGGCGGGGCGGGTGGAGCAGGTCGGTGCGCCGATGGAGCTTTACAACAACCCCGCGAATACCTTTGTGGCGGGGTTCATCGGCAGTCCGCAGATGAACTTCCTGAAAGCCGGAGCCTTGGGGCAGCGGGGCGAGACGGTGGGGATCAGGCCCGAGCATCTGGCGATTTCGGCCACAAGCGGAGAGATTGCGGGCAAGATCAGCCATGTGGAAAAGCTGGGTGGCGAGACGCTGGTCTATGTGCGCAGCGAGGCCCACGGGCTGCTGACCGTGCGGCTGTTCGGCGAGCATGATTTCACCGTGGATGCGGGTGCGTGGCTGACGCCGGATATGGCCCGTGCCTTCCATTTCGGGGCGGACGGGGTGCGGTTGCGCTGAAACCTTTCCGTGAGAAAGAAGCAACATATGGCATGCGGGGACGCATAATTTACCACCATTGCGCGATTGGACTGGAAATAATGGTGGAAGCGGGTTAATTGTGGCGGCAATAGGCCAAAGATATGGCCAAATAATAAGTGTCCGGGCTGCGTGAACGGTTCGGTTTTGAGGCGGAGTTAGGTAATGAGTGCAGCGATTGATTTCGCTGTCCGCAGTTCTGCGGGCGGCACGACCAACGGCATCGTTGGTGGCGATGATCAGGCGAACTTCATCCAAGTGGGTGCTGGTGACAGCATCTCGCTGAACGTCTCGAAAGAAAGCGTTCTGGGGTATCAGCGGGTCGAGAGCGATCTGGTGGTCGAACTTGCCGATGGCAGCACGGTGGTGTTGCTGGGGTGGTTCAACGCGCCCGAAGGGGTGGTCAACCACCTTTACCTCAGCTCGGACGGGCAGATTGCCGAGGTGCTGCTGACCAATGGCAGCGACGGGTTCATGGTCGCGGATTACGGGCCTGTCTCGAACTACGACAAATGGAGCCCGCTTGACGATCTGCGCTTCGACAGCGGTGATCCGGTCGTCGCTTCGGCGGGTGCGACGAACGAGCCTGCGGGCATGGGGCTCTTTACGCCCGCGCTGCTGGGCATGGGCGGCGGCGGGCTTGGCGCGGCGGCTTTGGGCGGTGCGGCGCTGGCGGGCGGCGCGGCCGTTCTGGGCGGTGGCGGTTCGGGCAGCGGGGGAGGTGGCGGCGTGGCCCCCAATCCGCTGGATGTGGGCACGGTGGCCGGTGACGATCTGGTCAACAAGACCGAGCAGCAGCAGCCCGTGGTGATCGGCGGAACGGCTTCCGCCGGATCGACGGTGACGGTCACGATTCCGGGTGTGGTGAACGCTGTGCCCGTAACGGCGGACGGGCAGGGGAACTGGACCTATCCGATCCCGGGCGGGACGCTGGCGGATGGCACGTATACGGTGACGGCCACCACGACGAACGGCGCGGGCCAGACGTCGACCGCCACGGGGTCCTTTGTCGTCGATACCGTGACGCAGGTGAATTTCAACAGCACGGCAGGGCATGCGGTGCTTGGCGACGGTTACGTGAACCTTGCGGAATCGCAGCGGCCGATGACCATCACGGGCAAGGCCGAGGCGGGCAGCACCAAGGTGGAGCTGTCGTGGCAGGGCCAGACCTATGCGGCCACGGTGGATGCGGCGGGCAACTGGAGCGCCACGCTGCCTGCGGGTGCTGCGGGGAACGTAAGCGGGGCGACGGTGATGACCGTCACCTCGACCGACCGCGCGGGAAATACGGGTCAGAATACGCTGAACGTGACGGTCGATCTGGAGGCGGGGGTTGCGGTCACGTCGCAGCCCGGCGGGGCGGACCGCGTGCTTTCGGGGGCCGAGCAGACGGCGGGCTTTGTGCTGACTGGCACGGCGGATGCGGGGGCGACGGTCTATGTGAGCTACATGGGCCAAAGCCGCACCGCCGTGGCGGACGGGCAGGGGAACTGGTCGCTGAGCTACAGCGCGGCGCAGCTTGCCAGTGGCGAGATTGCGAGCGGTGCGGCGGGCGGGCGGTTCGAGGTCTATTCGGTCGATCTGGCGCAGAACCGCAGCGCGACGGTGACGAAGGACTTTGCCGTCGATACGCTGGTCCGCGACTTCAGCTTCGCCAATCCCGATCTGGTGGGCGCGGTGAACAGCGGGGCGCTGGACGGGCAGAAGCTGAACGCGGCCGAGCGGGCGGACGGGTTGCTGGTCAATGGCACGGTCGAGCCGGGGTCGATGGTGACGATTTCGGTCGGCGCAAATTCGACCACGGTGCAGGCGGTGGGTGGAAACTGGTCGTATCGCATTCCGGCCGCGTGGCTGCCCGAGGGGTCGAACACGCAGGCCATCGTCAAGGTGCAGGCCACGGATGTCTATGGCAACGCATCGGCATGGCAGGAAAAGACGGTCCTGATCGACACCTCGGTCACGAACTTTGCCAAGAGCGACGTGAGCTTCGGTTTCGGGGCGGACAACATGCTGAACGCCAAGGAGGCGGCGGCGGGTGTGCCTGTCAGTGGCAAGGCCGAGGCGGGGTCTTCGGTCACGGTGACGGTGAACGGGGTAAGCCATACGGTGCTGGCCGATGCCAATGGCATCTGGACGACGACCTTTACCCGCGCGGAACTGCCGAGCGGCGAATTTGCCGCCCTGCCCGCATCGGTGCGGGCGGTGGACCCGAACGGGAACGTGGCCGAGCACAGCTTCACCTTCGGGGTGGATACGGTCGCGCCGACCTCGCCCGACTGGGTGCAGGATGCGGGGGGCGGCGGGGCGCTGAGCGGGGTTTTCACCACCTATTCGCCGGATACCTACACCTATCATTCGGTCGCGGCTGCGGGGCAGGCCGTGGACATCTCGCCTCCGGCGGGTGTGTTCCGCACGCCGGTCAATGTGGGCGGGCAGGTGGTGGACAGCGAGTTGGCACTGTTTTCGTCGAACGTGCCGGATGGCAGCTATCTGGTGATCCGCGACGTGGATACTGCGGGGAACGAGTCGAGCACGCTTTACCTGCGCACGACGGTGGCGACCGATGTCGACCTGTCGCGTCCGGGATTGGCGGGGTTCGATATCGCCACCGTGGACCTGAGTTCGACCCAAGGGCGGCTGACGATCACGGAAGCGCAGCTCAACGCGATCACGGGGCCGGACCACAAGCTGGTGGTGCGCGGCGGGGCGGACGATCAGGTCAGCCTTGTCGGGGCGACGGCCACGAACCAGACGCACACCGACGCGGATGGCCACCATTACGCGGTCTATACGCTGAACGGGAACACGGTTTTCGTCGACGAAGACATCACCAACCGATCGGTGATCTGAGCGGGTCATCATGGGTCCCAAATCATGCCTTTGGTCGGTCGGAGGGGCAGCGAAACGGTTGCCCGCCGCACTGGCCTTGGCGGTGCTGCTCTCGGGGTGTCTGGACGGGTTGCAGGCGTCCGGATTGCAGGGTTTCGGCAAGGGCCGTGCTCCGGCAGGCGATATGGAGCGCAAGGATTTTGCCGCCGAGGGCAGCACCGCCACCAATTCGGATGTGATCGCCGATCTTCGGTCGCGGCGGTCGGTCGTGCCTGCGGGCGGAAGCTATGCGGCGGTGGCGCGGGCGGTGACGCTGGCGTCGAGAGGTGCGTCGGCGGCAGAATTGCGGATGGCGCGCTTGCAGCAGGAGGCGGTGGACAAGAACTGGCTGCCGAGCATCGGACCCGTCGTCACGCTGGACAGTCTGGGTGTGATGGCGGCGCAGATCGTGGCCGAGATGGCGCTGATCGACAACGGGCGGCGCAAGGCCGAGCGGGCGGTTGCGGCGGCGGATGTGGATGTGGCGGCGGTCGTGCTGGCCGCCGATGCCAACGAACGCGTGCGGCAGGGGCTGGAGCTTTACATCAGGGCCGAACAGGCGCGGGCGCAGGCGGCGGTGGCGCAGCGCGGGGTGGAGCGGCTTTCGGCACTTCAGGACATGGTGAGCGAGCGTGTCGGTGGCGGGTTGTCCGACCGATCCGAAGAGCGGATCGCCGTGCAGAAAAAGGCCGAGATGCAGGCGACCTATGCAAGCGACATGCAGGCGGCGGCGCGGGCGCTGGATGAACTGGCGATGCTGGCGGGGCGGCCCTTGGCGGGGTTGCGGGGGCTGGATACCCTCGCCCCTGCCGATGCCGTGCCGTTACCCGTGCTGAAGGCGCAGGGCGAGGGGGCGCGGGCAATCGCCGTGGCGCGGGCCGAGCGTGCGGGCGCGCTTCCCGGTCTGGCGGCGACGGCCTCGGTCGATGGTGCGGGGGCGATGCGGTCGGGGCTGCGGCTGGGGGGGAGCACCCTTGGCTTCGGCACGGGCGCGAAGATCAGGGCTTTGGACGCGACGCCCGAACTTGTCGAGCGGCAGGTGGCGCAGGCAGGGCAGGATGCGGCGCGGCGGATCGGCACCGCCGCGGGCGAGATTTCGGAACTGCGTCTGCGGCAAAGCCAAGGGGCCGAGGTGTTGCGGCAGACGATGGGGAACCTCGATCTTTTCGTGGAGCAGTACCGGGCGGGGCGGCGGTCGCTGGTCGAGCTTGTCGGGCAATATGACGGCGCGCTGCGGCTGGAACGGGATCAGGCCGCGCTTGTCTACGAGATCGCGCTGCGCGAGGTGGAGATCGCGGCGCTGCGCGGGGTGCTGGTGGACGGGATGCCGAAGTGACGCGGGTTGTCAGCTTCGACATGCATCCGATGCGGTCGGCGGGGGTGACGATCCAGCCGCCGAAACCTGCCGCGGCGGTCGAGGCGGGGCCGTTGCAGGTGCGGGCGCGGCTGGCATCCACCGCCGCCGCGCTTGTCGGCAGCGAGGTTCCGACGAGCGATCTTGTCGAGGCGCTGGTCAAGGCGGGGGCGGGCGAAAGACCCGCGCTTGCAGCGCTGGGCGATGCCCTGCGCCATGTGGCGGGGCTTTCGGTCCGGCTTGTCACGCAAAAGGAGATCGGGGCGGCCGACCTGCCCGCGCTGGCCGAAATGGCGGGCGGACACGTCGTGCTGGTGCTTTCGCTGTCGGCGATCACCGCAACGATCTTCGATGCCGGCGTCGCGGAGCGTCGGACGGAAGTCCCGCTTGAAGAGTTCCTGCCCGCCTTTGCGGGAAAGCTGCTTGTCGTCCGTGCGCCCTTTGCGCAGGTCGAGGCGCGCCATGCCGAGGCGGGGGGCGAGGCGCATTGGTTCTGGGGCGAGTTCAAGCGGCACAAGCGGGCGATGGGCGAGGTGGCGGCGGCCTCTCTGGTGTCGAACCTGCTGGCGGCCGGGATCGCGCTTTATTCGCTGCAAATCTATGACCGCGTGATCCCGCATCAAAGCGAGCCGACGCTGTGGGTCCTGTCGCTGGGCGCGTTTCTGGCGATTGCGATGGACAGCGCGTTGCGGGTGGCGCGGTCGGCGCTGATGGATGCGACCGGAAAGCGGATCGAGCTGGATGTTCAGGGGCGGCTGATGCAGCGGCTTTTGGGGATGAAGGCCGATCCGGTGGCGGGGAAACCTTCGGTCCTCTTTGCCGCGATGCGGGATTTCGGGTCGGTGCGCGAGTTCTTTACCGCAAGCACCATCGGGACGGTGGCGGATTTGCCGTTCCTTTTCATCTTTCTGGCACTGGTTGCCATGATCGGCGGGAACATCGTCTGGGTCTTGATCGCGGGCGGGATTTTGATGGTGGTGCCGGGGTTCCTGCTGCAACGGCGGATGGTGGCGCTGACCCATGCGACCCAAGGGGCGAGCACGCGGTCGGCCAAGCTTTTGTACGAGGCGGTGTTCGAGCACGAGACATTGACCACCCAGCGGGGCGAGGAAAAGGTGGCGCGGCTGTGGGCCGAACTGGTCGCGCTGTCGGCGGCGAAGTCGTCGGACCAGCGGTTGCTGACGACCTGGCTGACGACCTGGGCGCAGGGGGTGCAGCAGGCGACCTATATTCTGGCGATCATGGTCGGCACCTACGAGGTGTTCGCGGGCACCTATACGGTCGGCACGATCATCGCCGTGTCGATGCTGACGAGCCGGACCTTGGCACCGCTTGCGGCGCTGTCGGGGACGCTGGCGCGGTGGTCGAATGTGAAGGCGGCGTTGCAGGGTTTGGAGGCCGTCGCCAATGCCGCGCAGCGCGAGGAGCCGGGCCGCGCCTATCTGCGGCGCGAGCGGTTGAAGGGCGGGTTCGAATTGCGGGCGGTGGAGTTCCGCTACGACCCGAAGGCGAGTGCCACGGTCGATGTGCCGGCGCTGGCGATTCCGGCGGGGCAGCATGTGGCCGTGCTGGGGGCGAACGGGTCGGGGAAATCGACGCTGCTGAAGCTGCTGGCGGGTTTGTATGAGCCGACGGGCGGGCGGGTGATGCTGGACGGGCTGGACCTTGGCCAGATCCACCCGCGCGATTTGCGGCGGCAGGTCGGTTATCTGGGGCAGGAGGTGCGGCTGTTTTCCGGCACGCTGCGGACGAACCTGACGATGAACGCGCTGGAGCGGGATGACGAGCGGCTTCTGGCCGCGCTGGATTTCGCGGGGCTGGGGCCGTTCGTGCGCAGCCATCCGCGGGGGCTGGACCTTGAAATCCGCGAGATGGGCGAGGGGGTTTCGGTGGGGCAGCGCCAGAGCCTTGGCTGGGCGCGGTTGTGGTTGCAGGACCCTGCGGTTGCCATTCTGGACGAACCCACGGCGGCGCTGGACCAGACGCTGGAGGCGACCTTGGTGTCGCGGCTTGGCGGTTGGCTTGCGGGACGGACGGCGGTGATCGCCACGCACCGGATTCCGATTTTGCAACTGACGCAGCGGACCGTGATCTTGCAGGGCGGCAAGCTGGCGGTGGACGGGCCGCGCGATGCGGTGCTGGCGCATCTGGCCAAGGGGGCGCAATGACCACCTTCGACATGCCACTGGACGGATCGGCGCGGCGGGCGGGCTGGACCGTCTGGCTGATCGTGGCAACGCTCGGGGCGTTCCTGCTGTGGGCGCATTTCGCATGGGTGGACGAGATCGTGCGCGCGCCGGGGCAGGTGGTGCCGTCGAGCAGGCCGCAGATCATCCAGAACCTTGAAGGCGGCATTTTGGCCGAACTGTCGGTGGCCGAGGGCGATGTGGTGCAGGCGGGCCAGACCCTCGCACGGTTGCAGGGGACGCAGTATCAGGCAACGGTGGATGACCTGACCGACCAGATCGCGGCGCTGGACATCCGGCGGTTGCGGCTTGAGGCGGAAGAGGCGGGCAAGGCCGAATTCGACGTGCCTGCCGAGGAAGCGGCGCGGGTGCCGGATATCGTCGCCTCGGAACGGGCGCTGCTGGCGGCGCGGCAGACGGATTTCGACGCCAAGCGCAGCGGGGCCGAGGCGGTGCTGAAACAGGCCGCGCGCGAGCTTGAGATGACGCAGAAGATGTTCGACCGCGACGTGGCGGCCGAGGTCGAGGTGACGCGGGCGAAGAAGGAAAAGAATGACGCCGAAGCGCGGCTGAACGAGGTGATCACGACGACGAAGCTCGACCGTGCGGCGGAATATGCCAAGGTGCAGGCGGATCTGGCCTCGTTCCGGCAGAAGCTGAAACTGTCGCAGGACCAGTTGGCGCGGACGGTTCTGGTGGCGCCGATGCGCGGGGTGGTGAACCGTCTGGCGATCACCACGATCGGCGGGGTGGTGCGTCCGGGAGAGGAAATCCTCGAGATCATCCCGCTGGACGAGGAGTTGTTCATCGAGGCCAAGGTGAAGCCCGCCGATATCGCATCGGTGCGGCAGGGGCAGGAGGCGACGGTGAAGCTGTCGGCCTATGACTATACGATCTACGGCACGTTGAAGGGGGCTGTGACCTTCATTTCGGCGGATACGTTCAAGGACGAACGCTCACGCGATCCGAATGGCGACCCGCATTACAAGGTGACGCTGCGGGTGGATATGGAAAAGCTGACCGGGCGGCAGCAGACCTTGGAAATCCGGCCGGGGATGCAGGCCGAGGTGGAATTGCTGACGGGCGGCAAGACGGTGCTGACTTACCTCACCAAGCCGCTGTGGCGGGGGTCGGAGGCGCTGACGGAGCGGTAGGGCAATTTTCCCCGAAGGAATTTGGCGCGGGTCTTAGCGTCCCGTCAATTCGCGGCGGGCAAGGGCGGCGAGGAAGGCCGAGCGCGTCATGTTGCGCGACTTTGCCACCGCGTCGATGGCGCGCAACAGGCCACGGTCGAGCGAGATGTTGGCGCGGACCTGCATGCCGTCGGGGGCGACGTAAGGGACCGACAGCAGGGTTGCGCCATTGGCCAAAGCGTCGACCACGGCGGGATCGGCGCGGAGGGCCGACAGGGGGCGGGGTTCGGGTTCGGGGGCGTCCTCGAAGTAAAGGTCGAAGGCTTCGGCGGCTTTGGCGGGGATATCGTCCCAGCCATCGGCTGCCGAGAAGCAACCCGGAAGGTCGGGGAAGGACAGGCCATAGGCGCTGTCGCCTTCCTGATGCACGAGCGCGGTGTAGAAGCGCATTTGGTCCCCTCAATATGGATTGCTTATTTTTACGCACATATATGCGCAAAAATGGGTTTGGTCCACGTTGGAAACGTTCTTTGGTTAACGGAACCTTGCCGTCCTACCGCCGGATGCTTGTCGTCGCGTAGTTGCAGGACAGGTCGCGGGAGGACAGCGACCATGACCACGAGACGGGGTTGAAGACCATGCCCTTGCGGTCGACGGGGTCCAGCCCTGCGCGGCGGAGGAGGTCGTAAAGCTCGTCGGGGGTGATGAACTTGGCCCAGTCGTGGGTGCCTTTGGGCAGCCAGCGCATGACCCATTCGGCGCCGATGATCGCCATCATGAAGCTTTTCGGGTTGCGGTTGAGGGTGGAGCAAACCATCAGCCCGCCCTGTTTCAGCAGGTCATGGCAGGCGGTGAGGTAGCCGAGCGGGTCGGAGACGTGTTCCACCACCTCCATGTTCAGAACCACGTCGAAACGTTCGCCTGCGGCGGCGAGGTCTTCGGCGGTGGTGTGGCGGTAGTCGATGGTCAGACCCGATTGCTCGGCATGAAGCCGCGCCACGGGGATGTTACGGGGGGCGGCGTCTGCGCCCACGACCGTGGCCCCCAAGCGGGCCATCGGTTCGGAGAGGAGGCCGCCCCCGCAGCCGATGTCGAGGATGCGCAGACCCGCGAAGGGCAGGGGTCCCGTCAGGTCACGGTCGAATTCCGCCGCGATCTGGCTGGTGATGTAGCCAAGGCGGCAGGGGTTGAGCATGTGCAGCGGCTTGAACTTGCCGTTCGGGTCCCACCACTCGGCGGCCATCGCTTCGAACTTGGCGACTTCGGCGGGGTCGATGGTGGATTGGCTTTGCATGGGACGCCTTTCGTTTGCCTTGGTGGTCCGGCTTTGCCACGCTATATAGGGCGATGATGGATCACAGATCAGGCCAAAAGCGCGCAGTCGAATTTTTATACCCGCCGATCGACCCGTTCGATCAGCGCGTGATCGACATGGGCGATGGACACCGCATCTATGTGGAGCAATGCGGCAACCCGCAAGGGGTGCCTGTCATCGTGCTGCACGGGGGGCCGGGGGGCGGGTGCAGCCCCGCGATGCGGCGGTATTTCGACCCTGCGGTGTTCCGCATCGTGCTGTTCGACCAGCGCGGCTGCGGGCGGTCGCGCCCGCATGCGAGCGTGCAGGACAACACGACATGGCACCTTGTCAGCGATATCGAGGTGATCCGCAACGAGCTTGGCATCGACCGCTGGATCCTGTTCGGCGGAAGCTGGGGAGCGACGCTGGCGCTGATCTATGCGATCAGCCATCCGGCGCGGGTGCGGCAAATGGTGCTGCGGGGCGTGTTCCTTTCGACGCGCAAGGAGCTGGACTGGTTCTACGGCGGCGGGGCGGGGGTGTTCTTCCCAGAGCTTTGGGCGCGCTTCGTCAATGCCATTCCGTCCGACGAGCGGGCCGATCTGATCGCGGCCTATCACCGCCGCCTGTTTTCGGGAAACCTGATGGAAGAGACGCGTTTCGGGCGCATCTGGGCGAATTGGGAGAATGCGCTGGCGTCGGTCCACAATGACGGGATGATGGGCGAAAGCCCCGGCGAATATGCGCGGGCCTTTGCGCGGCTGGAGAACCATTACTTCTACAACGGCGGTTTTCTGGAAGAGGACGGCTGGATCCTGCGCGAGAAGGGGCGGATCACGCATATTCCGGCGGTGATCGTGCAGGGGCGCTACGACATGATCTGCCCGCCCGCCGCCGCGTGGAAGCTGGCGCAGGGCTGGGACAATTGCGCGCTGCGGATCGTGCCGATGGCGGGCCATGCGCTGTCGGAACCCGGCATCAGCGAGGCGCTGGTCAGGGTGATGGACGGGATACGGGACGCGCAGGGCTGACCGCGCACCCGTGGTTGCATTGGCCCTTGCAGACTCGGCTTCGCGGGCGTATATCCCCGTTCAACAGCGGAGTCGGGGTCCAAACCTGACGCCAACGATCCACGCGAGCGGGCCGCTGTGCCCGCTTTTTTGTTTTCCGCCCCGACTTATCCGAAAGCCGACATGTCCGACCTTATCGCCAAGACTGCCATCGACCGTCGCCTTGCCGACATCGTCGGCCCCGTGATCGAGGGGCTGGGGTTCGAGTTGGTCCGTATCCGGCTGATGGGCGGCAAGACGCGCATCCTGCAAATCATGGCAGACCGTCCCGAAGGCGGGATCATCGTCGATGAATGCGGGGCGATCTCGACCGCCGTTTCCGCCGTTCTCGACGTGGAAGACCCGATCGAAGAGAATTACATCCTCGAAGTCTCGTCCCCCGGCATCGACCGGCCGCTGACCCGGTTGAAGGATTTCGACATGTGGGTGGATTACGAGGCCCGCATCGAAACCACCGAACTCATCGACGGGCGCCGCCGCTTCAAGGGCGTGCTGCAAGGCACCGAAGGTGACGAGGTGCTGATCGAGATCGAAGAGGGCGGCGAGACCGTGACCATCGGTCTGAAATTCGACTGGCTGTCGGATGCGAAACTGATCCTGACCGACGAGCTGATCGCCGAGATGCTGCGCCAGCGCAAGGCGGCGGGGATCGTGGACGAAAGCGAATTCGACGAAATCGAAGAAACCGAAGGCGACGAGGACGACGAGGACGCGTCCGACACGCCCGAGACCAGACACTAAACTCCGGGAGGCCCCAGATGGCGATTACTTCTGCGAACCAGCTTGAACTTCTCCAGACCGCCGAGGCGGTCGCCCGCGAGAAGATGATCGACCCGGAGCTTGTGATCCAGGCGATGGAAGAAAGCCTCGCCCGTGCGGCCAAGTCGCGCTACGGGTCGGAGCTTGATATCCGCGTCAAGATCGACCGCAAGACGGGCCGCGCCACATTCGCGCGCATCCGCACCGTCGTCGAGGACGAGGCGCTGGAGAACCACCACGCGCAACTGACCGTCAAGCAGGCGAAAAGCTACCTTGCCGATCCGCAGATCGGTGACGAGGTGATCGACGAGGTTCCGCCCGTCGACCTTGGCCGGATCGCCGCGCAATCGGCCAAGCAGGTGATCCTGCAAAAGGTCCGCGAAGCCGAACGCGACCGCCAGTTCGAGGAATTCCAGGACCGCAAGGGCAGCATCATCAACGGTGTCGTCAAGCGCGAGGAATACGGCAACATCATCGTCGACATCGGTCGTGGCGAAGGCATCCTGCGCCGCAACGAAAAGATCGGCCGCGAAAGCTATCGCCCGAACGACCGCATCCGCTGCTATATCAAGGACGTCCGCCGCGAACCGCGCGGCCCGCAGGTCTTCCTGTCGCGCACCGACCCGCAGTTCATGGCCGAGCTGTTCAAGATGGAAGTGCCGGAAATCTATGACGGCATCATCGAGATCAAGGCCGTGGCCCGCGACCCCGGTTCGCGCGCCAAGATCGCCGTGATTTCCTATGACAACTCGATCGACCCCGTGGGCGCTTGCGTCGGTATGCGCGGGTCCCGCGTTCAGGCCGTGGTGAACGAGCTTCAGGGCGAGAAGATCGACATCATTCCGTGGAACCAGGATCAGGCGACGTTCCTTGTGAACGCGCTGCAACCTGCCGAAGTGTCCAAGGTCGTGTTCGACGAAGAGGCGAACAAGATCGAAGTCGTGGTGCCGGACGAGCAGCTTTCGCTTGCCATCGGCCGCCGTGGCCAGAACGTGCGTCTTGCAAGCCAGCTTACGGGTCTGGACATCGACATCCTGACCGAAGCCGAGGAAAGCCAGCGCCGTCAGGCCGAGTTTGCCGAGCGCACCAAGCTGTTCATGGATACGCTCGATATCGACGAGATGATGGCGCAGCTTCTGGTTTCGGAAGGCTTCACCAACCTTGAAGAAGTGGCTTACGTGGAAGAGGACGAGCTTCTCTCCATCGACGGCTTCGACGAGGCGACGGCGGGCGAGCTTCAGGCCCGTGCGCGGGATTACATCGAAGAGCAGGCCCGCAAGGCGCTGGAAACCGCCCGTGCGCTGGGTGTCGAGGAGAGCCTGATTGAATTCGAAGGTCTGACACCCCAGATGGTGGAGGCGCTGGCGAAGGACGGCATCAAGACGCTGGAAGATTTCGCAACCTGCGCCGACTGGGAACTGGCCGGTGGCTGGACGACCGAAAACGGACAGCGCAAGAAGGACGAAGGCCTGCTCGAGAAGTTCGAAATGAGCCTTGAAGAGGCGCAGGCCCTGATCATGACCGCGCGCGTCATGCTGGGCTGGGTCGATCCGTCCGAGCTTGCGACCGCCTCTGACGAGGAAGCGGAAGAAGAGGAGGCCGAGGCCTGAGGCCTCGGGTGGCACCAGCCGTGACGCGGGGTGGCCGGACAGATGACAAGGACGAGGCGGAGCGCAAGTGCATCGCCACGGGACTTGTGCAGCCCAAGGCGGGGTTGATCCGCTTTGTGGTCGGCCCCGACGGCGACGTGGTGCCCGATATTCTGGCGCGTCTGCCGGGGCGCGGGTTCTACGTCTCGGCCGACCGCAGGGCGATTGAACGGGCGGCGTCGAAGGGGCTTTTCGCCCGTGCGGCGCGGCAGCCCGTGAAGGTGCCGGAAGGCTTGGCCGATGTGATCGAGGCCCAGTTGGTGCGGCGCTGCGTGGACATGATTTCGATGTCGCGCAAGGCGGGTTTGGCTGTGACCGGCTATGAAAAGGTCAAGGATTGGCTGGTGAAGGACAAGGCGCGAATCCTTATCCAAGCCAGCGACGGGTCGGAACGCGGCAATGCGAAGCTGCGTCCCCCTTCCGGAGAGGAAACGTTGATTCGTTGCCTTAACGCAGGGGAATTGGGTTTGGCATTCGGGCGCGAACGTGCGATACACGCCGCGCTTGCGACTGGTGGACTCACGACGCGTGTTGTAGAGGAAGCGGCAAGGCTTGCGGGCATCCGCGGGCTGATCGGCGGCGAGACCGCCGGAGAGGATACGAAGACGGCATGAGCGATACTGACGGCAAGAAACCCCTCGGCCTGGGTGGTGGTGCTCCGCGTTCGGGGCAGGTGAAGCAGAGCTTCAGCCACGGCAGGACGAAAAGCGTCGTGGTCGAGACCAAGCGCAAACGCGTTGTGGTTCCCGCGAAGCCAGGTGCAGCCGGTGCGGCGGCGCCGGGGGCGAACCCGCATCTCGGTGATCCGTCGAAACGGCCTGCGGGCATTTCCGATGCCGAAATGGAACGCCGTCTGGCGGCCCTGAAGGCTGCCAAGGCGCGCGAGGCGGAAGATGCCGCAAAGCGGGCCGAAGATGAAAAGGCCCGTGGCGAAGACCGCCAGCGCCGCCGCGAGGAGATGGAGGCGAAAGAGCGCGAAGAGCGCGAGCGCCTCGAAGCCCTGCGGATCAAGGCCGAAGAAGAGGAAGCCGCCCGCAAGGCGGAAGCCGAGGCGCGGGTTGCCGCTGCCGCTGCGCGCAAGGCCGATGTGCTTGGCACCAGCCGCCGCCAGCCCGAGCGTCCCGCCGCTGCCGAAAAGCCCGCCGAAAAGGCCGCCCCTGCGGCTGCCGGTGGTGCGGATGCCACGGCACCCCGCGGCCCGAACCTGCGCCCCGCCGCAGCACCCGCGTCGCGCAAATCGGAGCGGGAACGGGACGAGCGTGCGACCGACCGCGACCGCGCCAAGACCAAGGGCGACGAAGGCCGCCGTTCGGGCAAGCTGACGCTGTCGGACGCCACTTCGGACGAGGGTGGCCGCCAGCGGTCGCTCGCCGCGATGAAGCGCAAGCAGGAAAAGGCCCGCCAGAAGGCGCTTGGCCTTGGCCAGAAGTCCGAAAAGCAGGTGCGCGACGTGCAGGTGCCGGAAACCATCGTGGTTTCGGAACTGGCGAACCGCATGGCCGAACGGGCTGCGGATGTGGTCAAATCGCTCATGAAGATGGGCATGATGGTCACGATGAACCAGGCCATCGACGCGGATACCGCCGAACTGGTGATCGAGGAATTCGGCCACAAGGCCGTGCGCGTGTCGGATGCCGACGTGGAACAGGCCATCGAAACGGTCAAGGACCGCGACGAGGACCTGATCACCCGTCCGCCGATCGTCACGATCATGGGTCACGTCGACCACGGCAAGACCTCGCTTCTCGATGCGATCCGCAAGGCGAACGTGGTGTCGGGCGAAGCCGGCGGCATCACCCAGCATATCGGTGCCTATCAGGTGAAGACGCCGAACGGGCAGCTTGTCACCTTCCTCGACACGCCGGGCCACGCGGCCTTTACCTCGATGCGTTCGCGCGGTGCGCAGGTGACGGATATCGTGGTGCTGGTCGTCGCGGCGGATGATGCGGTGATGCCGCAGACGGTGGAAGCCATCGCCCATGCGAAGGCCGCCAAGGTGCCGCTGATCGTCGCCATCAACAAGATGGACAAGCCGGGCGCGGATGCGACCAAGGTGCGGACCGACCTGTTGCAGCACGAGATCGTGGTGGAAGCCATGTCGGGCGAGGTGCAGGACGTCGAGGTTTCGGCCAAGACGGGCAAGGGTCTTGACAACCTGCTGGAAGCCATCGCGCTTCAGGCCGAAATCCTTGAACTGCGGTCGAACCCGAAGCGGGCGGCGCAGGGCGCGGTGATCGAAGCCAAGCTCGACGTGGGCCGTGGTCCCGTGGCGACGGTGCTGGTGCAGAGCGGCACGCTGCGCAAGGGCGACATCTTCGTCGTCGGCGAGCAGTGGGGCAAGGTGCGCGCGCTGATCAACGACAAGGGCGAGACGGTGCTTGAGGCCGGTCCTTCGGTTCCGGTCGAAGTGCTGGGTCTGAACGGCACGCCGCAAGCGGGTGACGTGCTGAACGTGGTGGAAACCGAAGCGCAGGCGCGGGAAATCGCCGCCTATCGCGAAAAGGTCATCAAGGACAAGCGCGCCGCTGCCGGTGCCGCGACCACGCTGGAACAGCTTATGGCCAAGGCCAAGGCCGACAAGTCGGTCGCCGAGCTGCCGGTTCTGGTCAAGGCCGATGTGCAAGGCTCGGCCGAAGCCATCGTGCAGGCGCTGGAAAAGGTCGGCAACGAAGAGGTGCGGGTCCGCATCCTTCATTCGGGCGTCGGTGCGATCACCGATACGGATGTGGGTCTGGCGGAAGCGTCCAACGCGCCGATCATCGGCTTCAACGTGCGGGCCAATGCCTCGGCCCGCAACAGCGCCCATCAGAAGGGCGTCGAGATCCGCTATTACTCGATCATCTACGACCTTGTGGATGACATCAAGAAAGCGGCCTCGGGTCTGCTCAAGGCCGAAGTGCGCGAGACCTTCATCGGTTACGCGCAGATCAAGGAAGTGTTCAAGGTTACGGGCGTCGGCATGGTTGCCGGTTGCATCGTCACCGAAGGCGTTGCCCGCCGCTCGGCCGGTGTGCGCCTGCTGCGCGACAACGTGGTCATCCACGAAGGCACGCTCAAGACGCTCAAGCGTTACAAGGACGAGGTCAAGGAAGTGCAGTCCGGTCAGGAATGCGGCATGGCCTTTGAACGCTACGAGGATATCCGTCAGGGCGATGTCATCGAAATCTTCGAACGCGAGGAAGTCCAGCGCACGCTGGCCTGATCTGCGACAGACAAAAGGAAAAGGCCGCGCTGCAAAGCGCGGCCTTTTTCGTTGCGGACCGGATCAGGAGGCGCGGTGCGGCGTGACCGGATGCCCGACGAAGGTCTTTTCGTCCACGCGGACCACGAGTTTGCCATCCGCCAATTGCTTGACGACGATGCCCTGAACCGAAACGCAGGAACCAAGTGTAATCGTGCGAAGCATGCCTTATCCCCCCAGATCGGCTTATTGTGTTCAAAGCTAGAACACTGCCGTACCATTTTCCAAGGGTTATTTTGGACAGGTTACAACCAATCGCGCAGAATCGGGATCAATGGCAGGTCGGCGGGCGGCATGGGGTAATCGCGCAACGCGTTGGGGCGCACCCAGGCGAGGGTCTGCCCCTCGCGCCCGTGGGGGGTGCCGTTCCAGCGGCGGCAGGCGAAGAGCGGCATGAGAAGGTGGAAGTCTTCGTATGTGTGCGAGGCGAAGGTGAGCGGGGCGAGGCAGCTTTGCCACGTATCGATTCCAAGCTCTTCGTGCAGTTCGCGGATGAGGGCGACTTCGGGGGTTTCACCCGCTTCGACCTTGCCGCCGGGTAATTCCCAGAGGCCCGCGAGGGATTTCCCTTCGGGCCGTTGGGCGAGGAGGACGCGGCCATCGGGGTCGATCAGGGCGACGGCTGAGACGAGGACAATTTTCAACGGCGCTTTCCTTGGCAAGCGCCGGGGGACTTCGCGTCCCCCGGACCCCCTGCGGGATATTTGGAAAAAGAAGAAGGGATCAGGAGCGGTAATCCGCGTTGATCTCGATGTAGCGGTTGGTCAGGTCGCAGGTCCAGACCGAGCGTTTGGCGCGGCCGAGGCCGAGGTCGACGGCGATCACCAGCTCGTCCTGAAGCATGTAGTTGGCGCCGTCTTCCTCGCGGTATTTGGGGTTCCGCCAGCCCTTTTCGGCAACGAGGATGTCGCCGAAGCGGATGGAGAGGCGGTCGCGGTCGGCATTGGCGCCGGATTTGCCGATGGCGGCGACGATGCGGCCCCAGTTCGGGTCTTGCCCCGCGATGGCGGTTTTGACGAGGGGGGAATTGGCGATGGAGAAGGCCACGCGCGCCGCATCGGTATCGGTTTCCGCGCCGGTCACGCGGATTTCGACGAGTTTCGTCGCCCCTTCGCCATCGCGGATGACTTGCAGCGCAAGGTCGCGCATCACGCCGTGGAGCGCGGTCTCGAACGCCTTGGCGACGGCACCCTTCACCTCGGCCGCGGGGGATTGGCCCGTGGCGGCGAGGAGGAGCGTGTCGGAGGTGGAGGTGTCGCTGTCGACGGTGATGGAGTTGAAGGTGGCGTCGACGTTGCGCGACAGCATCTTTTGCAGGGCAACGGGCGCGATTTTCGCATCGGTGAAGATATAGACCAGCATCGTCGCCATGTCGGGGGCGATCATGCCCGAACCCTTGGCGATGCCTGCGATGTGGATCGGACCACCCTCGCCCTGCACGGTGGCTGCGGCACCCTTGGGGAAGGTGTCGGTGGTCATCATCGCAAGGGCCGCCATGTCGATGGCATCCTCGCGCAGGTCGGCGACGAGGGCGGGGATCTTGGCGGTGATACGCTCGTAAGGAAGCGGTTCGCCGATCACGCCGGTGGAGGAGGAAAAGACGCGGCTTGCGGGGATGCCCAAGGCTTCGGCCACACCGCCGGTGACGGCGGCGACGGCTTCGTCACCGACCTTGCCCGTAAAGGCGTTGGAGTTGCCGGAGTTCACGATGATCGCGGCACCTGCCCCTGCGGGGACGCGGGTGGCGAGTTTGGTCTGGCAGTCGCGCACGCAGCCCGAGCGGGTGGAGGAGCGGGTGAAGACGCCCGCCATCGCCGTGCCGGGGGCGAGGCGGACGAGCATCACATCCTTGCGGTTCTGGTAGCGCACGCCCGCTTCGACGGCGGAGAATTCGACGCCCTTGATGAGCGGCAGCTTGGGGAAGCCGTCCTTGGGGGCGAGCGGCGAGACGGGTTTTGCCGCCTTGGCCGGTTTTGCCGCC
Source organism: Paracoccaceae bacterium (assembly GCA_027489375.1). Taxonomy (GTDB): domain Bacteria; phylum Pseudomonadota; class Alphaproteobacteria; order Rhodobacterales; family Rhodobacteraceae; genus Paragemmobacter. The sequence goes on from JAIXZW010000003.1 coordinate 309,560, forward strand.
GACTGGTCGTCGGCGGCGGGGTCTTCGAGGCGGGACTTGAGCGCCTTGACCTTCTTTTTCAGCGCTTTCGCTTCGGCTTTCCAGTCGGTCTTGCCCATGTCCCGCCCCTTTGCAGTCAGATCACTTGTCGAAGAGAGTTGCGTCACGGATGAGCGCGGGGTCAAGCCCTTCGCCGGGTTTCTCGATCTTGGCTTCGGCGGTCAGCTTGGCGATGTGATCGCCCACGACTTTTTGCTGGAGGCCGTTCACGAGTTCTTCGCGCACCTGATCGAGCGCCGGTTTGGCGGCGATGCGGGTTTCGTTGAGCTTGATGATATGCCAGCCGAAGTCGGTCTTGACGGGGGCCGAAACCTCGCCGGATTTCATGGCGACGACGGCGTCTTCGAAGGGTTTCACCATCATGCCGGTGCCGAACCAGCCAAGGTCGCCGCCGTTCACGGCAGAGCCGGTGTCGGAGGAGTTGGCTTTGGCCAGTTCAGCGAAATCGGCGCCGCCGTCGATCTGGGCCTTCAGTTCTTTGGCTTTTTCTTCCGAATCCACAAGGATATGTGCGGCGGAATATTCGGTGGTGTCGGGCGCTTTGGCGTATTTCTCGTCATAGGCGGCTTGGATCGCTTCGTCCGTGACGCCGGCTTTCACCACCGATTCGAGCGCCTTGGCCGCCATGTAGCCACGGGCATCCGCCTTGAGCCAGATTTCGTCGCGCTTGGATTTGCCCTCGGCCACGGATTGCTCGAGCGCGGCCTGCTGGACCGCCTGATCGATCAGGCCCTTGAACAGTTGGTCATCGGGAAGCTGCTGGTATTGTGCGGGCAGCTTTTCGCGCATCACGATGATCTCGCCCAGCGTGATGTTCTCGCCGTTGACGGTGGCGACCACGGTATCGACCGTCGGCGCATCCTGCGCAAAGGTCGGCAGGGCTGCCACGCATGCGAGCGCAATGCCCGTCCACAAACCGGAATGTTTCGCCATCTCACCTTCTCCTGATCGTGCCGCGGGCTTGCGCGGCGTTGACTAAGCCCGGCCTGTCCCTTATTTCGCGGGGGTCGCGTGCGGCGGGGCCTGCCGGGTCCACTTGGCTCTTCTATGGAAGGCGCTGGGGCCGGGCAAGGCCAGAGCGCCACACGATCTTGTCAGGTAACGACCAGGCGGAGAAAACATGCTGGGTCTCGGAACGCTCGCGCGGAAGGTGTTCGGTACGCCGAACGACCGCAAGGTCAAATCGGTTCGTCCGATTGTGGCCAAGATCAATGCGCTGGAGCCGGAGTTCGCCGCGCTGAGCGACGATGGCATAAAGGCCAAGACGGAAGAATTCAGGAAGCGCGTGCAGGAGGGCGGCGAAAGCCTTGACGATCTGCTGCCCGAAGCCTTTGCCAATTGCCGCGAGGCGGCGAAGCGGGCGCTGGGTCTGCGGGCCTTTGACGTGCAGCTGAAAGCGGGCATCTTCCTGCATCAGGGCAACATCGCCGAGATGAAGACGGGCGAGGGCAAGACGCTTATGGCGACCTTCCCCGTCTATCTGAACGCGCTGACGGGCAAGGGTGTGCATGTTGTCACGGTGAACGACTATCTTGCCAAGCGCGACGCGGACTGGATGGGCAAGGTTTATGCCGCACTCGGCATGACGACGGGCGTCGTCTATCCCTATCAGGGCGAGGCGGAGAAGCGCGCGGCCTATCGCTGCGACATCACCTATGCGACCAACAACGAGCTGGGCTTCGACTATCTGCGCGACAACATGAAGTCGACGATCGACGAGATGGCGCAGCGCGGGCATTTCTTTGCCATCGTGGACGAGGTCGACAGCATCCTGATCGACGAGGCGCGGACGCCGCTGATCATCTCGGGGCCGAGCCAGGACCGCAGCGAGCTTTACCAGAAGGTCGATCTGCTGATCCCGCAACTGGGGCCGGAGCATTACACGCTGGACGAAAAGACCCGCAACGTCACCTATACCGAGGACGGGAACGAGCTGATCGAGAAGCTCCTCTCCGATGCGGGGCTGCTGCCCGAGGGGCAATCGCTTTACGATCCCGAGAGCACCACGCTGGTCCACCACATGACGCAGGCGCTGAAAGCGCATAAGCTGTTCCACCGTGACCAGCATTACATCGTGCGTGATGACGAGGTGATGCTGATCGACGAATTCACCGGTCGGATGATGAAGGGTCGCCGCCTTTCCGAAGGGCTGCATCAGGCCATCGAAGCCAAGGAACATGTCACGATCCAGCCGGAAAACGTGACCTTGGCGCAGGTGACGTTCCAGAACTACTTCCGGCTTTACGAAAAGCTGGCCGGCATGACCGGCACCGCCCAGACCGAGGCGGAAGAATTCATGGAAATCTACAAGCTGGGCGTGGTCGAGGTTCCGACGAACCGCCCCGTCGCGCGCGTGGACGAGGATGACAAGGTCTACCGCACCGCCCGCGAGAAGTATGAGGGCATCGTCGCCGCGATCAAGGAAGCGCATGGCAAGGGGCAGCCGATGCTTGTCGGCACGACCTCGATCGAGAAGTCGGAATTCCTGTCGGGCTTGCTCAAGGCCGAAGGTATCCCGCACAACGTGCTGAACGCCCGACACCACGAGCAGGAAGCCAAGATCGTGTCCGAGGCGGGCAAGCTGGGCGCCGTGACCATCGCCACCAACATGGCGGGCCGCGGGACCGACATCCAGCTTGGCGGCAACGTCGAGATGAAGGTGCTCGAGGCCATCGCCGCCGACCCGCACCTGCACCCCGACGAGGTGCGCGCGCGGATCGAAGCCGAACATGCCGACGAGAAAGAGGCGGTAAAGGCGGCGGGCGGGCTTTACGTGCTTGCGACCGAGCGTCACGAAAGCCGCCGGATCGACAACCAGCTCCGTGGCCGTTCGGGCCGTCAGGGCGACCCCGGCCGTTCGTCGTTCTTCCTGTCGCTGGAAGATGACCTGATGCGGATCTTCGGGTCCGAGCGTCTGGATGCCGTGCTGTCGAAGCTGGGCATGAAAGAGGGCGAGGCCATCGTCCACCCGTGGGTCAACAAGTCGCTCGAACGCGCGCAGGCCAAGGTCGAAGGGCGCAACTTCGACATCCGCAAGCAATTGCTGAAGTTCGACGATGTGATGAACGACCAGCGCAAGGCGATCTTTGCGCAGCGGCTCGACATCATGGAAGCCGACGATATCAATGAAATCGCCGCAGACATGCGGATGCAGGTGATCGAAGACCTTGTCGATTTCTACATGCCGCCGAAAAGCTATTCGGACCAGTGGGATGCCGAAGGGCTGCGCAAGGCCTGCATCGACAAGCTGAACCTCGATCTGCCCATCGTGGAATGGGCCGCCGAGGAAGGCGTGGATCAGGATACGATGCGCGAGCGGATCACCGAGCGGTCGGATGCGATGATGGCCGAGAAGCTTGCGGGTTTCGGGCCGGAGACGATGCGGAACATCGAAAAGCAGGTTCTGCTGCAAAGCATCGACGGCAAGTGGCGCGAGCATCTTCTGCGGCTGGAACATCTGCGGTCGGTCGTCGGCTTCCGCGGCTATGCGCAGCGTGACCCGCTGGCGGAATACAAGACCGAGGCCTTTGCCCTGTTCGAAAGCCTGTTGAACGGTTTGCGGCAGGAAGTGACGCAGAAACTGTCGCTGGTGCGTCCGATGACGCAGGCCGAACAGGAAGCGATGATGCAGCAGATCGTGGCGCAGCAGCGCGCGGCGGCGGCACCTGCCGTGGCGGCTCCCGCGCAGCCTGCGGCGGCACCGTCGGGCGATGTGGCGCTGGCCCCTGCGACGCGGCTTGCGGGCTTTGACGAGGCGGACCCCTCGACCTGGGGCAACCCGTCGCGCAACGATCTGTGCCCTTGCGGGTCGGGCGAGCGGTTCAAGCACTGCCACGGCCAGACGGTCTGATTTTCGGCATCGGTTTGCAAGGAAAGGCCCCCGCGTGTTGCGCGGGGGCCTTTCGTTTTTCGCGCCACGGTTGTGACGCAAGCCCGCCATGAGCGGGGCGCTTTCGGCTGGCATTGGCGCAGGCTGGACGAGTTCTGGTCGGGAGATGCGGCATGGACCGCAGACGCAAGGTAACGGTGGCCCTTTCGGCGGTAGCGCTGGCTTGGGTTGGGGCAAAGCAGTTCGGCGGCGGTGCGGCGGACGCCCCCGTGGCCAAGGTTGTTGCCGTGCAGGCAAAGCCTTTGCGCATGGCCGCAGGAACGCCGCTTGCCGGATATGCGCCCGAGGCAACCGGGCAAACCGCTCTGGCCGACGATCTGCCGCCGGCCTTGCCGGAGCCTGCCGATCCTTGCGCGATCACGCTGGAAGCCTTTGGCGAGGAGGGCGCGATGATCGGCCTTACGCTGATGGCACCGTGCCGTGCCGGTGCGCGTGTGACCTTGCGGCACGGGGGGCTGACCGTGGCGATGCAGACCCTGGCCACGGGATCGCTTTTCACCTCGATCCCCGCGATGGAGGCGACGGGCGCGGTGGAGGCCGTGTTTGACGATGGCGTCACGGTCGCGGCGGTGGCCCCCGTGCCGGACGTGGCAGGTCTGCGGCGCTTGGCCGTGGAATGGCAGGACGCGGACCGTTTCGCGCTGAACGGCTTCGAGATTGGCGCGGATTACGGCGAGGCCGGGCACAGGACGGTGGCGAATGGCGGGGTTATCGCCCTTGGCGATCCGGCGGTTTCGCCCGCGGCCTTGGCCGAGGTCTACACCTTTCCCGATCCCGCCGCATCGCGGGTGACGGTCGAGGCCGAAGTGACCGAAGCGACCTGCGGGCGCGAATTGGCGGGGCGGCTTTTGCTTTCGGAAAATGGCGCGGCGCGGGCGACCGATCTGGCGCTTGCCATGCCCGAATGTGACACGGCGGGCGGTTTTGTGGTCTTGAACAATCCTCTGCCGGAAACGACACTCGCCGCCGCCGAGTAGCGCGAGGATCTATGGGATTTCGGGGGATCGGCGCGGCGATGGTTTTCATCGCCTGCGCCTTTGCAGGTATGGTTCGGGCGCAGGATGTCACGCTGACGGCGCGTGACGGCGGCCTTGCGCTGTCGGGCACCCTGCTTGGCTGGGATGGTGAATTCTACCGCGTCGACACCCCCTACGGTGCGCTGACGGTGGATGGCGAAGGGGTGATCTGCGACGGGCCGGGATGCCCCGACCTGACCGCGCCCAAGGCCGTTGTGCGCGTGGCGGGCGAGGCGGAACCGGGTGCGGCGATGGTCGGCCCGCTGGCCCGCGCCTTTGCCGCGACGCGCGGTGTCGATACGCGCGAAGAGGGCGGGGTGACGCGGCTGATCGACCGGCAGGGCGGGCAGGTGCTGGCCGAGTTTTCCTTTGAACCGATGGGCCACGAGGCGGCGCTGGCCGCGCTGGCGGCGGGGCGGGCGGAGCTGGTGGTATCGGTCGGGACCGAGCCGGATTTCGGCGCGCGGGTGTTGGCGTTGGATGCGCTGGTTCCTGTGGTCGCGCCGGACAATCCGGTGGCGAAGATCGCTTCGGTCGACCTTGCCCGCGTGTTGTCGGGCGGGGTGGCGAACTGGGCCGAGGTGGGCGGGCCGGACATGCCGCTGGTCGTTCACGGGTTGGAGCCGGAAAGCGGGGTCGGCAAGGCTCTGGCGGCACGGCTAGGGCGCGATGTGGCGGCAAGCGAGGTGCATGGCGATCTGGCCGGGCTTGCGGCGGCGGTGGCGCGTGACCCTTGGGCGATTGCCGTCACCACGCGCGGGGCGGCGGGCAAGGCCAAGCCGATCACGCTGACGGACAAATGCGGCTTTCCGCTGGTGCCGACACCGCTTTCGGTCAAGGCCGAGGATTACCCGCTGGCGCTGCCCTTGCAGCTTTTGACGCCACGGCGGCGGCTGCCGCTGATGGCGCGGGAGTTTCTGGAATTCCTTGCCCTGCCCGAAGCGCAGGCGGCGATCCAGTCCGCGGGCTATGTGGACCGCAGCCCTGAGCGGCAGGCGCTGACGGGGGACGGGCTGCGGCTGATGAATGCGATTGCGGGCGCGGGGGAGGAAACGTCGCTGTCCGACCTCAAACGTCTGGTGGGCGCGATGGACGGGGCGGAGCGCGTGTCGCTGACCTTTCGGTTCGAGGACGGGTCGAGCACGCTGGAAGCCGCCTCGCAAGAGAACCTGACCGATCTGGCGCGGATGCTGGAAGCGGGGCTGTTCCGCGACGAGGTGCTGGTTCTGGCCGGATTTTCCGACGGGTCGGGCGATGCGGCGGCGAACCTGAACCTGTCGCAGAACCGCGCCACGGCGGTGCGCGATGCGCTGGCGGCGGCGGCGCCGGATGTGGCCCTGCCCGAGGTGATGGCGTTTGGCGAGGCGATGCCGATGGCCTGCGACGAGACGGCGGCGGGGCGGCGGCTCAACCGGCGGGTGGAGCTATGGGTGCGGCCTTCGATGGCTAGAGATGACCCAGAGAGCGGAAACTGACCTCGGCGCTTTTGCCGATGATCAGGTGGTCGTGCAGCGTGATGCCAAGGGCGGCGCAGGCCTGTTTGATCTGGTCGGTCATGGTGATGTCGGCCTGTGACGGCGTGGGGTCGCCCGAGGGGTGGTTGTGGACAAGGATCAGCGCCGAGGCGTTGAGTTCGAGCGCGCGTTTCACCACCTCGCGCGGGTAGACGGGGACGTGGTCGACGGTGCCTTTCGACTGCTCTTCGTCCGCGATCAGCACGTTCTTGCGGTCGAGGAACAGGATGCGGAACTGTTCGGTTTCGCGGTGCGCCATGACGGTGTGGCAATAGTCCAGCAGCGCCGCCCATGACGACAGCACGGGGCGTTGCAGCACGCGGCTGCGGGCCATGCGCTGGGACGCCGCCTCTAGCAGTTTGAGTTCGAGGATCACGGCATCGCCCACGCCCTTGACCCGTTCGAGCTGCGGGACGGGGGCGGCGATGGTGCGGGCAAGGTCGCCGAAGGTGTGCAACAGCAGATGGGCGAGCGGTTTCACATCCTGCCGCGGGATGGCACGGAAGAGGATGAGTTCGAGCAGTTCGTATTCCGCCACCGCTTGCGCCCCGCCCTCCATGAACCGCGTGCGCAGGCGCTTGCGGTGGTCTGCGATGTAGCTGGGCAGGCGGCCATCGGCACGGTCGGGCAGGGGGGAGCCTGCCGCTTCGTCGGCATCGGTGAAAAGGGGAAGGGAATCGCGGAAACCTTGGGTCATGCCGCAAGGGTGGCGCGGGATGGTTGAGGAAAGGTTAACGGGCGCTGCCGTTTCACCTTGGTTTAAATACTCAACTTGCCCCGCTCTCCGCTGTTCGGCGGGCGAAATCCGGCGCAGATTTCGCAGCGGTTTTTGGCGCAAAAACCGGCCGTTGGCCGTCCGGAATTTGCGCCAAATTCCGGAGCGGAGTTTGCGTCAAACTCCGCTTCCTGTTCAGCTTTTCATCCCGTCCCAGAAGCCCTTGACCTTGGAAAAGAAGCTTTGGCCTTCGGGGTTGTTCTCTTCGGACAGGCGCTCGAATTCCTCGAGCAGTTCGCGCTGGCGGGCGGTGAGGTTGACGGGGGTTTCCACGGCCAGTTCCAGCACCATGTCGCCCGTGCCGCCGCCGCGCAGGGCGGGCATGCCCTTGCCGCGCAGGCGCATCTGCTTGCCGGTCTGGCTTCCTGCGGGAACCTTCACGCGGGATTTGCCGCCGTCGATGGTGGGAACCTCGACCTCGCCGCCCAGTGCCGCCGTGCCGATGCTGACGGGGATGCGGCAGAACAGGTGGACGCCATCGCGCTGGAAGATCGGGTGGTCCTTCACCTCGATGAAGATGTAAAGGTCGCCCGCGGGGCCGCCGCGCAGACCCGCCTCGCCCTCGCCCGCAAGGCGGATACGGGTGCCGGTTTCGACGCCGGCGGGGATGTTGACGGAAAGGGCGCGTTCCTTTTCGGTGCGGCCCGCACCGCCGCAGGAGCGGCAGGGGTTTTTGATGATCTGGCCCATGCCGTTGCAGGTCGGGCAGGTGCGTTCGACGGTGAAGAAGCCCTGTTGCGCACGGACCTTGCCCATGCCCGAACAGGTCGGGCAGGTGACGGGTTCGGCGCCGCCTTCGGCCCCCGTGCCGCGGCAGGTGTCGCAGGCGATGGAGGTGGGGACGTTGATGGTTTTCTGGACGCCCTTGAACGCCTCTTCCAACGAGACGCGGAGGTTGTAGCGCAGGTCCGAGCCGCGCTGCGCGCGCGACCGGCCACCGCCGCCACCGCGACCGCCGCCCATGAAATCGCCGAACAGGTCTTCGAACACGTCCGAGAAGGCCGAGGCGAAGTCGCCGTTGCCCGCGCCGCCATAGCCGCCGCGTGCGCCGCCGCCCATTCCGCCCTCGAACGCGGCATGGCCGTAGCGGTCGTAGGCCGCTTTCTTGTCGGCGTCTTTCAGCACGTCGTAAGCCTCGTTCACTTCCTTGAACTGGGCTTCGGCGTTCGGATTGTCGGAGTTGCGATCGGGGTGAAGCTCTTTCGCCTTGGTGCGATAGGCTTTCTTCAACTCGTCGGCCGAGGCCCCGCGCGCGACACCGAGGATGTCGTAGTAGTCACGTTTTGCCACTGCAAAACCCCCTATGAGAACCGGGTGGGGGCGGTCCGTTGCCGAACCGCCCCCTTTCCCGTTTCACGCGGTGTCACTTCCGCTTGTTTTCGCCAAGATCTTCGAAGTCGGCATCGACGATGTCGTCATCGACATCGCGCGGTGCGTCGGGGTCCTTGCCTTCGCTTTCCGACTGGCTGGCCTTGTAGATGGCTTCGCCCAGCCGCATCGCGGCTTCGGTCAGGTTCTGGATGCCGCCCTTGATCTTGCCGGCGTCGTCGGTCTTGAGCGTCTCTTCCAAGGCGCCCATCGCAAGCTCGATCGCTTCGACGGTCGAGGGGTCGACCTTGTCGCTGTGCTCGGCCAGGGACTTCTTGGTCGAATGCAGCAGGCTTTCGCCCTGGTTCTTGGCTTCGACAAGTTCGCGGCGCTCGCGGTCGGCTTCGGCGTTGGCTTCGGCGTCGCGGACCATCTTTTCGATGTCCTCGTCCGACAGGCCGCCCGAGGCCTGGATCGTGATGGCCTGTTCCTTGTTCGTGCCTTTGTCCTTGGCCTTGACCGAGACGATGCCGTTGGCGTCGATGTCGAAGGTGACTTCGATCTGCGGCATGCCGCGCGGAGCGGGCGGGATGTTTTCAAGGTTGAACTGGCCGAGCATCTTGTTGTCGGCAGCCATCTCGCGTTCGCCCTGGAAGACGCGGATCGTCACGGCGTTCTGGTTGTCTTCGGCGGTCGAGAAGACCTGCGACTTCTTCGTCGGGATCGTGGTGTTGCGGTCGATCAGGCGGGTGAACACGCCGCCGAGCGTTTCGATGCCGAGCGAGAGCGGGGTCACGTCGAGCAGGACGACGTCTTTCACGTCGCCTTGCAGCACGCCCGCCTGAATGGCGGCACCGGCGGCCACGACTTCGTCAGGGTTCACGCCCTTGTGGGGTTCCTTGCCGAAGAACTTGGTCACTTCCTCGATCACGCGGGGCATGCGGGTCATACCGCCGACGAGCACGACTTCGTCGATGTCCGAGGTGGTGAGGCCCGCGTCTTTCAGCGCCGCCTGGCAGGGCTTCATCGACTTTTTGACGAGGTCGTCCACCAGCGACTCCAGCTTGGCACGGGTCAGCTTCACCACGAGGTGGAGCGGCTGGCCGGTGTTTTTGTCCATCGAGATGAACGGCTGGTTGATTTCGGTCTGCGAGGCCGAGGACAGCTCGATCTTGGCCTTTTCGGCCGCTTCCTTGAGACGCTGGAGCGCCATCTTGTCGAGCGTGAGGTCGACGCCATGCTCTTTCTTGAACTCGTCGGCGAGGTAGCTGACGATGCGCATGTCGAAGTCTTCGCCACCGAGGAAGGTGTCGCCGTTGGTCGATTTCACCTCGAACAGGCCATCGTCGATTTCGAGGATGGTGATGTCGAAGGTGCCGCCGCCGAGGTCATAGACCGCGATGGTGCGGGATTCTTTCTTGTCCAGACCGTAGGCCAGTGCGGCGGCGGTCGGTTCGTTGATGATGCGCAGCACTTCGAGGCCGGCGATCTTGCCCGCGTCCTTGGTCGCCTGACGCTGGGCGTCGTTGAAATAGGCGGGGACGGTGATCACGGCCTGCGTGACGGATTCGCCGAGGTAGGATTCGGCGGTTTCCTTCATCTTTTGCAGGATGAAGGCGGAAACCTGCGACGGCGAATACTTCTCGCCGCGCACTTCGACCCATGCGTCGCCGTTGCCGCCGTTGACGATCTTGTAGGGCATGTTCTTCTGGTCTTTGAGGATGACCGGATCGTCGAAACGGCGACCGATCAGGCGCTTGACCGCGAAGATGGTGTTGGAGGCGTTGGTGACGGCCTGACGCTTTGCAGGCTGGCCGACGAGGCGTTCGCCTTCGGTGAAGGCGACGATGGAGGGCGTGGTGCGTGCCCCTTCGGAGTTTTCGATGATGCGGGGCTGCGAACCGTCCATGATGGCGATGCAGCTGTTGGTGGTCCCGAGGTCAATCCCGATGACTTTGGCCATGATATGCTACCCTTCTTTCGGCGATGTTGTGGGGCTGGACCCTGTATGGAAGGCGTCCGGCCCCGATCCCAAGTGCATCCGGCGAGGGCGGCCCGCCCTATCCGGCTTCGGTGGGTATATAAGTTGGCGCCGATGGGCCTGCAAGCGGCAGGCGGGGCGGAATTTGCGTGCAAATACGAAGGAACGGGGCGGGCTGGCGGAAGGTCAGGGTCACTTGCCCATCGTCCACGACAGCGAGACGCGCTTCATCGTGTAGAATTCGCCCATCAGCCCGACGATCAGGCAGGCGAGCAGGAAGTAGAGCGGGTATTCCACGTTGCTGTAGCGCGGAAGGTAGTTGAGGAAGATGAAACCGCGCCCCTGGTCGATAATGTGGAAGAGCGGGTTCCAGTCGAACCATCCCAGAATGATCGTCGGCATGGCATTCGCCACGAACATCTTGCCCGAGGCGATCATGTTCAGGCGGGCGTAGACGGTGGACAGGATGCCGAAGAAGCGTGGCTGCCACGGGGTCGCGGCGCGGAAGATCATGCCGATGGCAACGCCCGTCGCCCATGCCAGCACCATCATGCCGAGCGTCTGGATCGGCTGGTCGATGGTGATGGGCGAAAAGATGGCGTGGTAGATGAACAGGACGACGAGGGCCGACAGGATTTGCAGATAAAGCGCACCGAGTGCCGCTGCCCCGACCGCGATCAAGGTGTTCATCGGCCCGTGTTTCATCATGGCGCTGGTCGGGCCATCGGCCTTCATCACCGTCTGCATGGCCTTTACATGCGTCATGTACATGAAGATGCCGGACATCAGGTAAAGGATGTAATCGCCGCGGATCGCGATGTGGCGCGTGCCGGTAAAGGCGAACATCAGATAGAAGCCCGCAAGCATCAGCACCGATTGCACGATGTTGAGCAGCAGTCCGATCACCGCGCTGGTGTGGCTTTTGCGGACGTTGTGGACCGCGCCGTGAAAAACGAGTTCGAGGATGGACCAGGCTGTGCGGGCGTGGGTCGGCTTGACCTCGGCATAGAATTTCAAAACCCAAACCCTCACACTGGCGCCGGGCCGCTTGCCCTTGGTCGCGGGTCGCATGATAAGGCGGAAACGGCGGTTTTTCAATCTGGCGGGCGCAAGACGGCCTGCATGGGGAATGATATGGACTTTGAACGGCTGATTCCGGTGATCCGCAAGCTGGCGCTGGAGGCTGGCGCGAAGATCATGGAGGTCTATGACGGCCCCGATTTCGCGGTGAAGGTGAAGGGCGACCAGTCGCCCGTGACCGAGGCGGACGAGGCGGCGGATGCGCTCATCTCGGCCGGATTGCGGGCGGAATTTCCCGATGTGGTGCTGATCACCGAAGAGCAGGCCGACAGCCACGGTTTGCGGGCCGAGACGTTCCTGATCGTCGATCCGCTCGACGGAACCAAGGAATTCGTGCAGCGGCGCGGGGATTTCACGGTGAACATCGCCTATGTGGAAAAGGGCGTTCCGCTGCGGGGCGTGGTCTATGCCCCCGCGCAGGGGCGGCTGTTCTACACGCGCCCCGACGGGGTGACGGTGGAAGAGGTGGCGGGGCAGCAGCGCGAGATCCGCGTGGCAAAGCCCGACAATGCCGCGCTGATGGTGGTAGCGTCGAAATCCCACCGCGATGCCGCGACCGAGGATTACATCGCCCGTTATGCGGTCAAGGACAGCCGCAGCGCGGGGTCCAGCCTCAAGTTTTGTCTGGTCGCCACGGGCGAGGCCGATCTTTATCCGCGCCTTGGCCGGACGATGGAATGGGACACGGCGGCAGGCGATGCCGTCTTGCGCGGTGCGGGGGGTGTGGTCGTGCGTATGGATGACCGCACGCCGCTGGCATACGGGAAAGAGGGTTGGGACAACCCCTTCTTCATCGCCTATGCGCCGGGGGTCGATCTGAAATGAGCGTGTTGATCGCAATTCCTGCCCGCTATGCCAGCACGCGCTATCCGGGCAAGCCGCTTGTCAGCCTGAAAGGGCCGGACGGGGAAAAGACGCTGATCCGCCGGTCGTGGGAAGCGGCGATGGGGGTTCGGGGCGTGGACCGCGTGGTCGTGGCGACCGACGACGACCGCATCCGCGACCATGCCGAAGCCTTCGGGGCCGAGGTGGTGATGACCTCGCCAGACTGCCAGAACGGGACCGAGCGCTGCGCCGAGGTGGCCGCGAAGCTGACGGGTTACGACATCGTCGTGAACCTGCAGGGCGATGCGCCGCTGACGCCTGCGTGGTTCGTCGAGGACCTTGTCGCGGGGCTGCGGGCCGATGCGGGTGCGGTGATCGCAACCCCCGTGCTGCGCTGCGAGGGCAAGATGCTGGCAGCACTTCTGGCCGACCGCCGCGCGGGGCGCGTGGGGGGGACCACCGCTGTTTTCGGTGCGGGCGGGCGCGGGCTTTACTTCTCGAAGGAAGTGATCCCGTTCACGGGCAAGACCTATGGCGATGACGAACCGACGCCGGTGTTCCACCATGTCGGCGTCTATGCCTATCGCCCCGCCGCCTTGCGCGAATATCCCGCATGGCCGGTGGGACCGCTGGAAAAGCTTGAAGGGTTGGAGCAGCTTCGCTTCCTTGAAAACGGGCGGGCGGTGCTGTGCGTCGAGGTCGAGGCCAAGGGCCGGCAATTCTGGGAGTTGAACAACCCCAGTGACGTTCCGGTGATCGAAGCGATGATGGCGGCGATGAAATAGGCGGAAAGTCGCGGTTCCGCCCTTAAAACACCTTATCTGCCAGCTTGATATCGGCGGCCGGAACGGCTACCGCAACGGCGTTTCCCATAGGGACCGAAGGCTGCTAAACTCTGCCTTAGGTATATGTGCGTGGGAGCGGCATCGGCACGGGTGATCCATGCCGAAACATAGGTGTCGAAATGAAAGTCAAGAAGGTCACAAAGGCCATCTTCCCCGTCGCCGGATTGGGCACGCGTTTTCTGCCCGCGACAAAATCCATTCCCAAGGAAATCATGACACTGGTTGACCGCCCGTTGATCCAATACGCGATCGACGAGGCACGCGCGGCGGGCATCAAGGAATTCATCTTCGTCACCTCGCGCGGGAAATCTGCGCTGGAGGACTACTTCGACAACGCGCCGGAACTGGAAAGCGCGCTGAAGAAGTCGGGCAAGGACGAGCTGCTCGAAATCCTCAAAGAGACGAACATGGATTCGGGCGCGATTGCCTATATCCGCCAGAACCGTCCGCTCGGCCTTGGCCATGCGGTGTGGTGCGCGCGGCGGCTGGTGGGGGATGAACCCTTTGCCGTGCTGCTGCCCGACGACGTGATCGCCGCCGAAAAGCCCTGTCTGCAACAGATGGTCGAAGCCTATGCCGAGACGGGGGGCAACATGGTCGCCGCGATGGAAGTGGCACCGGAAAAGACCAAATCCTACGGCGTGCTGGATATCGGCGAGGATATGGGTTCGATCGTGAAGGCCAAGGGGATGGTTGAAAAGCCCGCCCCCGGGACCGCGCCGTCGAATTTGGCCGTGATCGGGCGCTATATCCTGTCGCCCAAGGTGATGAACAACCTGAACCGCATGAAGCAGGGCGCGGGCGGGGAAATCCAGTTGACCGACGCGATTGCCGAGGAAGTGGCGGGCGGCAACGTCTTTGGCTACCGCTTCCGCGGGCAGCGCTACGACTGCGGCTCGAAAGCCGGTTTCTTGCAGGCGACGGTGGCCTTTGGCCTTTCGCGGCCTGATCTTCGTGACGAGTTTTCCGCTTATCTGCATGACATGATCGCCTTGCAGAAAGCGGCGCAGTAACGGCGTGGGCCGTCTGCTCGACGCCTATCGCCTGCGCTGGAAACGGCGCAGGCTGTTGGGTCGGGCCATCGCCAGGCGGCGCGAATTGGTGGCGGTGGTGGACCGCACCAAGGACATCCTTCCCGACGATATCCTGTGCTTTGCCGTGGTGCGGAACGAGGCTGTCCGCCTGCCGTGGTTTCTGGAGCATCACCGCAAGCTGGGCGTGGCGCGGTTTCTGGTCGTCGACAATGATAGCGATGATGGCACGGCGGAATTTCTGGCCGCGCAGCCCGATGTGTCGCTGTGGCACACGCGGGCGGGATACAAGGCATCGCGCTTCGGCCTTGATTGGACGAACTGGTTGCTGGCGCGTTACGGGCACGGGCATTGGTGCCTGACGCTCGATGCCGACGAGGCGCTGGTTTATCCCTATTGCGACACGCGCGACCTGCGGGCGCTGACCGCGTGGCTTGACGGGCAGGGGCGCGGGATGTTCGGCGCGATGATGCTCGACATGTATCCCAAGGGACCGCTGGGCGCGCAGGATTACAGGGCGGGAGAGGACCCGTTCCGCGTGCTGGAATGGTTCGATGCCGCGAATTACGGGATGCGGGTGCAGCAGCCGATGGGGAACCCGTGGCTGCAGGGCGGGCCACGGGCGCGGGTGTTCTTTGCCGATGCGCCGGAACGCGCGCCGACGCTGAACAAGGTGCCGCTGGTGCGGTGGAACCGGCGCTATGCCTATGTTAATTCGACCCATTCCATCCTGCCGCCCCGTCTGAACCGTTTCTACGAGACGGACGGGGGAGAGGCGCCTTCGGGACTGCTTTTACATTCCAAATTCCTGAACGTCGCGGTGGCGCGGGCGGGCGAGGAGAAGATGCGCGGCGAGCATTTCTCAAATCCCGCGCTTTATGACCGTTATTACGAGGCAGTGGCAGCGGACCCCGACCTGTGGTGCAGCGCCTCGCGCCGGTTTACCGGCTGGCGGGGGCTGGAGGCGGCGGGGCTGATGTCGCGCGGCGGTTGGTTGTAAAGAATCGTTTACAACTTTTGAGAGAGTGACTGATCCGAAAGTCAAGTTTTGTTTACTTTCGGATGGGTTATTACTAGATTGTGCGGAACCGCGCGGGGCAGGTGCCGATGCGTGGAGCGAGCGGGTAACGGGGCGGGTCGCAACAGGCCCGTGTGGCAGGGGCAGGTTGTTCGAGTGGGATTGATCGGGGCATATCGTCTGCGGCTGAGGCGGCGGCGTCTGCACTTGCGCGGCTGGATGAAGCGGCGCGAGTTGACCAGCCTTGCCAATCGCACGGGGGCGATCCGTGGGGATAGCATCCTGCTGTGTGCGACCCTGCGGAACGAAAAGATCCGTCTGCCCTATTTCCTGCGCTATTACCGCGATCTTGGCGTGAACCACTTCCTGATCGTCGATAACGGTTCGACCGATGGCAGCCGCGAATATCTGCTGGCCCAGCCCGACGTGTCGCTGTGGAGTGTGGAGGGAAGCTACAAAGCCTCGCGTTTCGGGATGGACTGGATCACCTATCTGCAACGCCGTTACTGCCACGGGCATTGGACGCTGACGGTGGATGTGGACGAATTCCTGATCTATCCCTTCTGCGAGACGCGGCCCCTGCGGGCGCTGACGGATTGGCTCGACACCTCGGGCATCCGGTCCTTTTCGGCGATGATCCTTGACATGTATCCCAAAGGGCCGCTCGACGCGCAGCCCTATGCCGAAGGGCAGGACCCGTTCGAAATCGCGCAGTGGTTCGATGCGGCGAATTATTCGGTGAAGCGGAACCTCGGTCTTGGCAATCTTTGGGTGCAGGGTGGGCCTCGCGGGAGGATGTTCTTTGCCGACGAACCCGAACGTGCGCCCGCGCTGAACAAGGTGCCGCTGGTCAAATGGGACCGGTCTTATGCCTATGTCAGTTCGACCCATATGCTGCTGCCGCGGGGGCTGAACCTTGTTTATGACGAATGGGGGGGCGAAAAGGCGAGCGGGTGCCTGCTGCATGCCAAGTTCCTCGATACCTTTGCCGTGAAGGCCGAGGAAGAGATGAAGCGCCGCCAGCATTACGCCGACAGCCACGAATACCGCGCCTATCGCGAGGGGCTGAAGAACCAGCCGGACCTGTGGTGCAAGTGGAGCGAGAAATACATCAACTGGCGGCAGCTCGAGATTCTGGGTCTCATGTCCAAGGGGAATTGGGCATGACGCAAAGCACCACGCTCGGTTTCGTCATGCTGTGCCATACCGCGCTGCACCGCGCCGCCGAAGTGGCGCGGCATTGGGCCGAGCGGGGTTGTCCTGTGGTCATCCACGTCGATGCGCGGGTCAAGGCGTGGAGCTACGACACGATGAAGGCCGAATTGGCCGATCTGGGGAATGTGCGGTTTTCCGAGCGCTTCGCCTGTGAATGGGGGACATGGGGGATCGTGGCGGCGACGCAGGCGGCGTCCGAGGTGATGCTGGCCGATTTTCCTGCGGTGCGGCATGTCTATCTGGCGTCGGGGTCGTGCATGCCACTGCGGCCTGTGCGCGATCTGATCACCTATCTCGACGCGCGCCCGCGCACGGATTTCATCGAAAGCGTCACCACCGAAGAGGTGGGTTGGACCATCGGCGGTCTGAACATGGAGCGTTTCACCCTGCGCTTTCCGTTTTCGTGGCGGACGCAGCGGTGGCTGTTCGACACCTACGTCAACCTGCAACGGCGGGTCGGGTTCAGGCGCAAGATCCCCAAGGATGTGGTGCCGCATCTGGGAAGCCAGTGGTGGTGCCTGACGCGGCAGACGCTTTCGGCCATTTTGCAGGGGCCGGACCGCAAGCTATACGACGATTACTTCCGCCGCGTCTGGATTCCCGACGAGAGCTATTTCCAGACGCTGGTGCGGCTGGTCAGTTCCAACGTGGAAAGCCGGTCGCTTACGCTGTCGAAGTTCGATTTCCAGGGCAAGCCGCATATCTTTTACGACGATCACCTCCAGCTTCTGCGGCGGTCGGATTGCTTTGTGGCGCGCAAGATCTGGCCGCATGCGAACAAGCTTTACCGCACTTTCCTGACCGACGATGCCGCGCAACAGGCGGGGGGCGAGCCGAACCCCGGCAAGATCGACCGGCTGTTCGCCAAGGCGGTGGAGCGGCGGGTCAAGGGGCGACCGGGGCTTTACATGCAGAGCCGCTTCCCCAACGTGGATTTCGAGAACGGTCTGACGGCGGCACCCTATTCGGTGTTCCACGGCTTTTCCGAAGTGTTCGAGAATTTCGAGATGTGGTTGTCGAAAACCACGGGAAGCCGCGTGCACGGGCATCTTTTCGCGCCCGACCGTGTGGAATTCGCGGGGGGCGAGGCGGTCTATAACGGGGCCTTGTCGGACAGTCCGAAGTTGCGGGATTACAACCCGCGATCGTTCCTTACGAACCTGATCTGGGCCACGCGGGGCGAACGGCAGTGTTTCCAGTTCGGGCCTACGGACAGTCAGGCGTTGAACGAGTTCATGGCCAAGGATTCAAATGCGCAGATATCGGTGATATCGGGGGCCTGGGCGCTGCCACTGTGGCGGTCGAACCGCAATTTCGGGGAGATCCGGCGCGAGGCGGCGCGGCTGCAAAAGGTGGAGAGCGAAACGCTGTCGGTGCTGCGGCAGGTGAGCACCAAGGCGCGGGTCCGTATCTGGACGCTGGCGGAATTCGTGGAAAGTCCGATGGAGCCGCTTCAGACCATCGTGGACGAGATCAGCCCGCGCTCCTTGCGACGTCTGACCGAAGCGCCGAAGATGACGGACCTGACCGGCTTCGGGCAGTTCTTGCAGAACCTGCGCAATCAGGGGATGCAGCCCGTGTTGATGGGTGACTTTCCGGCGGGCGACGACCCGCGCCCCGCCAGTGCTTCGCGCGGGCGGCCTTATCTGGTGAAGTGAGTGGGCGGGTTCGACAGCTTCGTGATGTTCGCGGAAATGCGGACGGGGTCCAATTTCCTTGAATCCAATCTGAATGCGCTGGACGGCGTGACCTGTCTGGGCGAGCTGTTCAACCCCTTCTTCATCGGCAAGAAGGACCAGACCGAGATGTTCGGTGTGACGCTTGCCATGCGCGAGCAGGAGCCGATGCAACTGGTGGCCAAGGCGCGGGCGAGCCTAGGCGGGATGGTCGGGTTCCGCTGGTTCCATGATCATGATCCGCGGGTTTTCGATGCCGTGATGGCGGACCGGCGCTGCGCCAAGATCGTGCTGACGCGCAATCCGGTGGAAAGCTATGTCAGCCTCAAGATCGCGCAGGCCACGGGTCAGTGGAAGCTGACCAATCCGAAGAACCTGAAACAGGCCAAGGCGCGATTCGACGGGGCCGAGTTCGAAGCGCATCTGGAACAGGTGCAGGCGTTTCAGGTGACGCTGCTCAATGCCTTGCAGGTGAGCGGGCAGACTGCGTTCTACCTCGATTACGAGGATATTCAGGACGTGGCGGTGCTGAACGGTCTTGCGGCATTCCTTGGCGTTCCGGCGCGGCTCGAGGCGGTGGACCAGACGCTGACGGTGCAGAACCCCGAACCGCTTGCCGAGAAGGTGACGAACCCTGCCGCGATGGAGCAGGCCTTGGCGCGGCTGGACCGGTTCAACCTGTCGCGCACGCCGAATTTCGAACCGCGGCGGTCGGCGGGGATACCGGCCTTTGTCGCGTCGCGCGAGGTGCCGCTTCTGTTCATGCCGGTGCGCGGCGGGCCAGAGGCGCGGGTGATCGAATGGCTTGAAGGGTTCGGCGGGCTGGAGCGGGATTTCGTGCAGAAGTCCTTGCGCCAGTGGAAGCGGGGCCATGCGGGGCATCGCACCTTTACCGTGCTGCGCCATCCGGTGGACAGGGCTTGGGCCGCGTTCAAGGACGCGCAGGGCAGCGGGCTGGGGCAGGAGCAGCGCAATGTGCTGGGGCGCGTGCACGGGGTGGCGTTCCCCAAGCAGGGCTATGCCTCGGTCGAGGAGGAGCGGGCGGCTTTCGTGGCCTTCCTGCGGTTCCTGAAGCGCAATCTGGCGGGGCAGACGGGGTTCAGGACTCCGGCGGGTTGGGCCACGCAGACGGCGATCACCCAAGGCTTCGCGCTGTTCAACGGGCCGGACGCCATGCTGCGCGAGGATCGGCTGGCCGAGGGGCTGGAATGGCTGTGCGCCGAGATCGGCGTGGCCATGCCGCCGCTGCGCGAGGCCGGGCCGTCGGGCGTTCTGGCCGTGCTGGATGCCGAGGTGGAAGACGCCGCGCGGGAGGCTTACCAGCGCGACTATATGGGTTTCGGCTTCGGGCCGCGCGCTCAGGCGGCCTGAATCGTCCGCGCTTCGGTCAGGATGGCGTGCAGCTTGCCCGCATCGGAATTGGCGCGCAGCTTCGAGACGACATTGGCATCGCGCATCGTGCGGCTGACGAGGGCGAGCGCCTTGAGGTGTTCCACCCCCGAATCCTTGGGTGCGAACAGGCCGAAGACGAGGTCGACGGGCTGGCGGTCGACGCTGTCGTAATCGAGCGGTTTTTCCAGACGGATGAAGACGCCGACGATCCGGTTCAGGTCTTCAAGCCGCGCATGGGGCAGGGCGATGCCGTGGCCCACGCCGGTCGGGCCAAGGCTTTCGCGTTCCTGCAAACCGTCGATGGCGGTCGCCGCGTTGAGGCCATAGGCAGAGGAAGCAAGCTCTCCCAATTCCTGAAAGAGCCGCTTCTTGCTTGTGAGCTGCCCGACGACCCTGACGGCCGCCGGGATGAGTAGCTTGGATAGGTCCATGCCTCAGTTGATCCTGTGCCGGTTTGCGCCGGTCATTTGCTGTTGCGCGGGTCGATCCAGCCGATGTTCCCGTCATCACGACGATACACCACGTTCACGCCGCCATGTCCTTCGTTGCGGAACACAAGCATTTTCTGGCCACCCAGTTCCAACATCATCACGGCTTCGCCGACAGTGACCGAAGGGATCTTGGTTTCCATTTCGGCGATGACGATGGGTTGGGTCAGATCGGCTGCGTCATCCTCGGGTTCCTCGGTTGGGGCGAGGATATATGACGACCCTTCGGCGAATTCAACGGGTGCCGTTCGCGTGTTGTGATGGTTGCGGATGCGGCGTTTGTAGCGGCGCAACTGCTTGTCCATCTTCTCGCGGCAGGATTCGAAGGCGGCGTAGATTTCGGTCGCGTGCCCCTTGGCCTGCGCGGTGAGGCCGGTCGACAGGTGGATGACGGCTTCGCAAACATATTCATGCGCGGAGCGGGAAAAGACGATCACGGCATCGGTCGGGCGCTGGGCGTATTTCTCGACCACCTCGCCCAGTTCGGCCTTTACATGGGTTTGCAGAGCTTCCCCGATGTCGATCTGTTTGCCGCTGATCTGGTAACGCATGATGCCTCCTTCGCATGCAAACCGCTGGCCGCGATGGTGCGGAACAGACGGTCATTGGTAATCTGAGGGGCGCTTGCCGATCCTGCAAGATGCGGCACCCGTCGGGTGGCGGCATGGGCGGATCCGGGCAGGGCGTATGTCGGTCGCATCAAGGGTATTTGCGCCCAGACCCGCCCGTCTTGTCAACAGAGTCGTGCGGTCTTGTCCGAAAGGATGGGCGGTCAGGAGATGCGGAAGTTCTGGCCGAGGTAGACGCTGCGGACCATCTCGTCCTTGACCACCTCGTCGGTGGTGCCGCTCATCAGCACCTTGCCGTCGTGCAGGATATAGGCGCGGTCCACGATTTCGAGCGTTTCGCGCACGTTGTGGTCGGTGATCAGCACGCCGATGCCGCGCCCCTTGAGGTCGGCGACGAGGTGGCGGATTTCCGCGACCGCGATCGGGTCGACGCCGGCGAAGGGTTCGTCGAGCAGCAGGTATTTCGGATCGGCGGCAAGGCAGCGGGCGATTTCGACGCGGCGGCGTTCCCCGCCCGACAGCGCAAGCGCGGGCGCATGGCGGATGTGGGTGATCGAGAATTCGGAAAGCAGCTCTTCCAGCCGTTCGCGGCGCTTGTGCCGGTCGGGCACGGCGATTTCGAGAACGGCGAGGATGTTGTCCTCTACCGAGAGGCCGCGGAAGATCGACACCTCTTGCGGCAGGTAGCCGATGCCAAGGCGGGCGCGGCGATACATCGGCAGGGCGGTCACGTCGCGCCCGTCGATCAGCACCTCGCCGCCTTCGGGGGTGACAAGGCCCGCGATGGCGTAAAAGCAGGTGGTCTTGCCCGAACCGTTGGGGCCGAGCAGGGCCACGACCTCGCCCCGGTTCAGGGTCATCGACACGTCGCGGATCACGGGGCGGCGCTTGTAGCTTTTGCGCAGGCCGCGCACGACAAGGCCCGCCGAGCCGGTGGTGACGGTAAGTTCGGGTTTCACTGTCACGGGGTCTTGCCGGATTCGGGCGTAAATGTCGTCTGGACGCGGCCTTCCATGCGGCCCGTGCCCTTTTGCAGGTCATAGACCATCTTCTGGCCTGCGATCGTGGTGCTGCCCTGGGTCAGCAGCACATCCCCGGTCAGCACGACCTCGCCCGTGGCGACGGTGTAGACGGCGTCGTCGGCCTGCGCGGCTTCGGTTCCGCCGGTAAAGGTGACGCGACCCGAGAAGAAGAGCTTGGAAATGCCGGCTCCGCCCTTGGCATATTCGACGCGGGCATTTCCGGCCTTGATCGTCATGGCCCCCTGCGTGACGAGGACATTTCCGTCAAAGGTCGCAAGGCCGGTGCCCTGATCGACGGCGAGGCTGTCGGCACCCACCTCGACCGGAAGGGTGGGGTCCTGCTGCAAGCCTTTGAATTCCACCTGCTGCGCGCTGGCCGGAGGGGCGAGGGCGAGGAGGGAAGCGAGGATCAGGGCGACGGTGCGGGCAATGTGGGTCATTTGGGCTGATATACCAGCTTAACGCGGCCTTTGAAAACCAGAAGATAAGGGGCATCCGCGCCGCTGCCGCGGCTGAGGACCATCGTGTCGGCGGTGATCCGCCCTGCGGGGCCGGTTGCGCTGACCGGCGTGTCCGAGACGAGGCGGGTTTCCCGCAGGTTGGCGGTCAGCGCGTCGGATTCGATGCGGTAGCCGGTCGAGTTGTCGATGCGCACCTTGCCGCTGAGAAAAAGCAGTCCGGTGGCGGAATCGAGTCGTGCGGTTTCGGAGACGAGATCGGTTCGCTTGCCGTCGGGCGTGGTCAGGCTGGCGGTGATCCTGAGCGCGGTGGAGTCCGCCCCGTCGCTCGTGGCGGGGCGGGCCTCTTCGGCCTGCATCACAAGGGCGCTGCCATCGGCGGTGGTGCCCGCATAGGCGGGTTTGGTGATGCGCGGCTCGCGCATGCGCGATTCGACATCGACGGTGGCGTAGGGAATCGCGGCCTCGGGGTCGATGCGGTTCGACACGAGGAAGAGCGTGGACAAAAGGCCGAGCGCGGTCAACGGCAGCGCGACCTTGAGCCAGCCGACGGCCCGCGACCAACCGTCAAAGGCGCGCCGTGCCGCCATGTCAGGCGATTCCGGCGCGAAGGCAGTCGTGGATGTGCAAAAGACCCACGGCGGTGGTGCTGTCGGGCGGGTCGGTGACGAAAAGGCAGGTGATCTTCTTTTCGTTCATGATCCGCACGGCGGTTTCTGCCAGTGCATCCGGCCCGATGGTGCGGGGTGCGCCGGTCATCACATCGCCGGCGGTCAGGTCCATCAGGCCGTCGAGATGGCGGCGCAGGTCGCCGTCGGTGATGATGCCCTGAAGATAGCCGTTCGCATCGGTCACGCCCACGACACCGAAGCCGCGACCCGACATCACGATCAGCGCCTCGCCCATCGGGGTGTCGTGGGGGATGATGGGCGGATCGCCATGCATCAGGTCGCGCACCTTGGACAATTTCGCGCCCAGTTTGCCGCCGGGGTGGAAGAGGCGGAAATGTTCGGGCGTGAACTGGCGGTGTTCCATCAGCGCGACCGCGATGGCGTCACCAAGGGCGAGCGTCATGGTGGTCGATGTGGTGGGGACGATCCCCGTCCCGCAAGCTTCGGGCGCGGGGGGAAGAACCAGCGCGACATCGGCCTGGCGCAGCAGCGTCGAATCGGGGCGCGAGGCGACACCGATCAGGGGAATGTCGAAGCGGCGGGTATGGGCGATGATGTCCGAAAGCTCGGGCGTCTCGCCGGAATTCGACAGCACCAGCGCCACGTCGCCGCGCATGACCATGCCGAGGTCGCCGTGGCTTGCCTCGGCCGGATGGACGAATTGCGCGGGCGTGCCGGTCGAGGCGAGTGTCGCCGCGATCTTGCGGGCGATGTGGCCGGATTTGCCCATGCCCGACACGATCACGCGGCCCGTGGCGTTCAGGATGGTCTGGACCGCATCGGTGAAAGCACCGTCGAGGCTGGATTCCAGCAGGGACAGCGCATCCGCCTCGCGCCGGATGACGCGGCGGGCGGTGGCGAGCAGGGCCTGCGCGTCAGTGGTGGAAGATGTCATTGGGTTCGTCCCAGCCAAGAAGGTCAAGCTCGGCCCGAGTGGGCAGGAAATCGAAGAGGCGCTGGGCAAGGTCCATGCGGCCTTCGCGGATCAGGCGGGCTTCGAGTTCGGTTTTCAGCCGGTGCAGGTAAAGCACGTCCGAAGCCGCGTATTCCTTTTGCGCGTCGGTCAGGGTGGCCGAGCCCCAGTCCGAGGTCTGCTGCTGTTTCGACACATCCACGCCGACGAGTTCGAGCAGCAGGTATTTCAGCCCGTGCCGGTCGGTGAAGGTGCGGATCAGGCGCGAGGCGATCTTGGTGCACCAGACGGGGGCGGTGGTGACGCCGAAGGCCTGTTTCATCGCCGCGATGTCGAAGCGGCCGAAGTGGAAGAGTTTCAGCGTGGCGGGATCGGTCAGCAGCCGTTCGAGGTTGGGGGCGGAGGTCTGGCCGCGCGCGATCTGCACGAGATGCGCATCCCCGTTCCCGTCCGAAAGCTGCACGAGGCAAAGCCGGTCGCGGCGCGGGTCGAGGCCCATCGTCTCGGTGTCGATGGCGACGACGGGGCCGAGGGTCAGGCCATCGGGCAGGTCGTTCTGGTAGAGGTGGATCGCCACGGGAAAATCCTTGTGCGTAAGGTATCGGCCCGCATTAGACCCCGTTGCGGGAACGGTCAACGCGGCAAGGCGCCTGAAAGACAAAAGGGCGCGCTTTTCAGCGCGCCCCTTGGCTAGATCGACATGGTGCCCAGAAGAGGACTCGAACCTCCACGCCTTGCAGCGCTGGTACCTGAAACCAGTGCGTCTACCAATTCCGCCATCTGGGCCCAAGTCGATGGAGGGCGATGTAAAGAAGCCTTGGGGCGGTGTCAACGGCGGGTGTGAAGATTCTTTGCCGCTTGGCGTGCCTACGAATTTTCTGCGAAAATTCCGGTCTTTCCTTGCAGCGTGGCGCGGGTGTGCAGGGCATAGGGGGGCCAGCCCCCCAAGCGGCCCTTGGCCGCTTTCCCCCCGGGATATTTGGGGCAAGAGGAAGCACGCACGGGTTTCACCTTGGCCCAAATACTCGTCTTATTGCGACGCCTGTGCGCGCGCGACGCTGACGGAGGGGCTGGATTTTTCGCAGAAAAATCGTTGTCAGGGCTGCGGCGCTTTGTGGTGCTTGGCCTTTGGCGGGCAAGGGTGTAATCAGCGTCCGAAACATTCAGGAGGCCCGCGCATGAGCAAACTGGTCACGATCTACGGCGGTTCGGGGTTCGTCGGGCGCTATATTGCACGCCGGATGGCGAAAGAGGGTTGGCGCGTGCGCGTCGCGGTGCGGCACCCGAATGACGCGCTTTTCGTCAAGCCTTACGGTGTGGTGGGTCAGGTGGAGCCTGTCGCCTGCAACATCCGCGACGATGCAAGCGTGCGTGCGGTGATGAAGGGGGCGGATGCGGTGGTGAACTGCGTCGGCATCCTGAACCGCGCGGGGCGCAACACCTTTGATTCGGTGCAGGCCCAAGGCGCGGGCCGGATTGCCCGCATCGCGGCCGAGGAAGGGGTGGCGAACCTTGTCCACCTGTCCTCCATCGGGGCGGATGCGGGGTCTGACAGCGAATACCAGCGGACCAAGGCTGCGGGCGAGGCGGCGGTTCTGGCGGCTTACCCTGCGGCGGTGATCCTGCGCCCGTCGATCATCTTCGGGAACGAGGACGGTTTCTTCAACCGCTTCGCCGCGATGACGCGAATGGGGCCGATCCTGCCGGTCGTCGGGGCCGACACGCGGTTCCAGCCGGTCTATGTGGATGATGTCGCGCAGGCGGCGGTGCTGGGTGCCACGGGCCGCGCGGCGGCGGGTGTCTATGAACTTGGCGGGCCGGATGTGGACACGTTCCGCGGTCTGATGGGTCGGATGCTTTCGGTGATCCAGCGGCGGCGGCTTGTGCTGAACATCCCCTTCTTCGTGGCGGGGATCATGGGCGGCGCGCTCGATCTGGTGCAGACGCTGACGGCGGGCATCGTGAAGAACGGCATGATCACCCGCGATCAGGTGCGGAACCTGCGGCAGGACAACGTGGTTTCGCCCACGGCACGCGGTCTGGCCGATCTGGGGATCACCCCCACGGCGTTGGGGGCCGTGCTGCCGGAATACCTGTGGCGCTATCGCCCGTCGGGGCAATATGCCGCGATCAAGAATTCGGCGAAGAACCTGAAAAAGGCCTGAACGATTGGGAAATACGGTCGATGCGGTGCTCCTTGGTCTGATCGAGGGGCTTACGGAGTTCATTCCGGTATCATCGACGGGGCATCTGCTGCTGGCAGGGCATTTCCTTGGTTTCGAAAGTCCGGGGCGGACGTTCGAGGTGGTGATCCAGCTTGGTGCGGTGCTGGCGATCCTGACGGTCTATGCCGCAAAGCTGTGGCAGGTGGCGTCGACCGTGCAGACGGACCCGACCTCGCGCCGTTTCGTGGTGTCGGTGCTGCTGGCGTTTTTGCCCGCGATGGTGATCGGGGCGCTTTTGCATGATTTCATCAAGACGGTGCTCTTCGAGACGCCCGCGCTGGTGGCGGTGATGCTGATCCTTGGCGGGGTGATCCTGCTGTTCGTGGACCGCATCGCGCCCGCCGAGGTGCATGGCGATGCGATGCATCTGCCGTTCCGCAAGGCGCTGGCCATCGGGTTCTTCCAGTGCCTTGCGATGGTTCCCGGTGTCAGCCGCTCGGGCGCGACCATCGTGGGGGCGCGGATGCTGGGTGTGGGGCGGCGGGCGGCGGCGGAGTTTTCCTTTTTCCTGTCGATGCCGACGATGGCGGCGGCCTTTGCCTTCGACCTGTGGAAAAGCCGTCACATCCTTGATTTCTCGGCCCTTGGAAATATTGCCGTGGGTTTCGTGCTGGCCTTCGTCAGCGGGGTTCTGGTGGTGCGCTGGCTGCTCGATTTCGTCTCGCGCCACGGGTTTGCGCTGTTCGGCTGGTGGCGAATCATCGTCGGCACGGTTGCGCTTGGCCTGCTTTGGCTGGGGTTTTGAGGGTATAGGTATCGGTTGCTGACCTAATTTTTGCCGGATCGGGCAGTATTTTTGACCCATCGCGGAAAAAAGCGGGCAATAGGTCAGTCGTGCTGACTTTTATTGCCGGGAGAGCCAAAGTAGAAAGCGCGCCTGAGTTATTCCTGTCGGGAGGGCGCCTTCATGGCCAAGCAACGCATGCTCCAGTTCGTTACGGTCGGCAAGGAGATGCCGGAGAAGCGCCCCGCGCCGTTGCGCGCGCAGGATTTCCACGAGATTTACCGCGAATTCGCCGCCGAAAAAGCTGCCGAGCAGGCGGGGCGGTGCAGCCAGTGCGGCGTGCCCTATTGCCAGGCGCATTGCCCGCTGCACAACAACATCCCCGACTGGCTGCGCCTGACCGCCGAGGGGCGGTTGCAGGAAGCCTATGAGTTGAGCCAGGCCACCAACACCTTCCCCGAAATCTGCGGCCGCATCTGCCCGCAGGACCGTCTGTGCGAAGGCAATTGCGTGATCGAACAGTCCGGCCACGGCACGGTGACGATCGGGTCGGTCGAGAAATACCTGACCGACCTTGCGTGGGAAAACGGTTGGGTGAAGCCGATTGTTCCCGCGGTGGAGCGTGGCGAGTCGGTGGGGATCATCGGCGCGGGTCCGGGTGGCCTCGCCGCGGCGGGCGAGTTGCGCAAGCGCGGGGTGCAGGTGACGGTCTATGACCGCTACGACCGTGCGGGCGGGCTGCTGACCTATGGCATCCCCGGTTTCAAGCTGGAAAAGCCCGTCGTGATGCAGCGGATCGAGCAGTTGGAAGCGGCGGGGGTGAATTTTGTCCTGAACTGCCGCGTGGGCGAGGATATCAGCTTTGACGCCATTCGCGGGCAGCACGATGCCGTGCTGATCGCCACGGGCGTTTACAAGGCGCGTGACATTTCGGCCCCCGGCGTGGGCGCGAAGGGTGTGGTCAAGGCGCTGGATTACCTGACCGCTTCGAACCGCAAGAGCTTTGGTGACGAGGTGCCGGAATTCGACTCGGGCGAGTTGAACGCGACCGGCAAGCGCGTGGTCGTCATCGGCGGTGGTGACACGGCGATGGACTGCGTGCGGACGGCGATCCGTCAGGGGGCGACCTCGGTGAAGTGCCTTTATCGCCGCGACAAGGCGAACATGCCGGGTTCGCAGCGCGAAGTGCAGAATGCCGAGGAAGAGGGCGTCGATTTCGTCTGGCTGACCGCGCCCAAGGGTTTCACCGGCGGGGATGTGGTCGATGGCGTGATGGTGCAGCGGATGCGTCTGGGCGCGCCGGATGCATCGGGCCGCCAGTCGCCCGAGATCATCGAAGGTGCCGATTATGTCGAACCCGCCGAGCTGGTCATTCAGGCGCTGGGCTTCGAGCCGGAAGAGATTCCGGCGCTTTGGGGTGTGCCGGAACTGGCCGTGACGCGCTGGGGTACGATCAAGGCCGATTTCCGCAGCCATGCGACCAGCCTCGACGGGGTTTACGCGGCGGGCGATATCGTGCGCGGCGCGTCGCTGGTGGTCTGGGCGATCCGTGACGGGCGCGAGGCGGCAGAGTCGATCCTGACCTATCTGGCGCAACCGGCGACGGTGGCGGCGGAGTGATGCGCGCACTGGCCGCCCTTTTGGCACTGGCGCTGCCTGCCTCGGCGGGCAGCTTCACGCCGCCCGAAGGCTGCACGGTTTTTCTGACCGTGCAGTCGAAGGGCTGCCGCGTGTCGAATTTCTACACCTGCGAGGCAGAGCCTGCGGGCGACAAGTGGCGCGCCGATTTCGATCAGGAGGGGATGTTCTTCCTGAGCCACGTGAACAACGAAGGCGAGTGGGTCGAAAGCTACGAAACGGCGGATGGCACCAAGCAGGTGCTGGTGCCGGGGGCGGCGGACGCTGCCTCGTTCTCGGAACTGCTGTCGCGGGGGCGGGATGATTACCGGTTCCAACTCTCGACCAACGGGCAGGCGCCGACCGAGGTGACGGGGCATGACGCGCTGACGGGGCGTGATGTGGTCATCGACGGCGAGCCTTTGCAGGAAACCGAATTCGAATATGCCGAGACGGGGCCGGACGGCACCCTGCTCCGGCGGTCCTACGGCAACGAATACATCAGCGCCAAGTGGCGGCTGTTCTTTGCGGGGCCAAGCCAGTGGGATGGCGGTCAGGGCTTTGTGCCGCTTGACGGTTCCCCCGTGAAATTCAGCGAGGCGGGCGAGACCGGCTTTGCTTCGACCCAACCGATTTTCGACTGCGACGCGGTGATGTCCTCTTTGCCCGTGACGCCCATGCCTGAGGAGGCCCAACATGACCATCTATGACGACGCCTGGGTGAAAGCCGAAGAGGCGAAGCGCGCTTGGCTGGATGCGAACGGGCTTTACAAGACCGACGACGAACATTCGTCCTGCGGCGTGGGTCTGGTCGTGGCGATCAGCGGCAAGCCGAGCCGCAAGGTCGTGGAAAACGGGATCAACGCGCTGAAAGCCGTGTGGCACCGTGGCGCGGTCGATGCCGATGGCAAGACGGGCGACGGCGCTGGCATCCATGTGCAGATTCCCGTCAAGTTCTTCTACGATCAGGTGCGCCGCACGGGGCATGAACCCGACATGGGCAAGCTGATCGCCGTGGGTCAGGTCTTCTTGCCGCGCACCGATTTCGGCGCGCAGGAACGCTGCCGGACCATCGTGGAATCCGAAGTGCTGCGGATGGGCCATTACATCTATGGCTGGCGCCATGTCCCCGTGAACACCGAGGTTCTGGGGGATAAGGCGAACGCAACGCGACCGGAAATCGAACAAATCCTTATCCGCTGCGAAAAGGACATCGACGAGGAGCAGTTCGAGCGCGAGCTTTACATCATCCGCCGCCGGATCGAGAAAGCGGCGATTGCGGCGCAGATCCAGGGGCTTTACCTGTGTTCGCTGTCGTGCCGGTCGATCATCTACAAGGGGATGATGCTGGCCGAGCAGGTCGCCGTCTTCTACCCCGACCTGATGGACGAGCGGTTCGAATCCGCCTTTGCGATCTATCACCAGCGCTATTCCACCAACACCTTCCCGCAGTGGTGGCTGGCGCAGCCCTTCCGCATGCTCGCGCACAACGGCGAGATCAACACGCTCAAGGGCAACGTGAACTGGATGCGGAGCCATGAAATCCGCATGGCAAGCAGCGCGTTTGGCGAAGCGGCCGAGGATATCAAGCCGATCATCCCGTCGGGCACGTCGGATTCGGGCGCGCTGGATGCGGTGTTCGAGGTTCTGGTGCGGTCGGGCCGTTCGGCGCCGATGGCCAAGACCATGCTGGTGCCGGAAGCGTGGTCCAAGGCCACGACCGACATGCCCAAGGCCTGGGCCGATATGTATGCCTATTGCAACGCCGTGATGGAGCCGTGGGACGGCCCCGCGGCCCTTGCCATGACCGATGGCCGCTGGGTCTGCGGCGGGCTTGACCGCAACGGCCTGCGCCCGATGCGCTATGTCATCACCGGCGACGGGATGCTGATCGCGGGTTCGGAAGCGGGCATGGTGCCGGTTGACGAAACCACCGTGCGGGAAAAGGGCGCGCTCGGGCCGGGGCAGATGATCGCGGTCGATATGAAGGGCGGCAAGCTCTACCACGACGCCGAGATGAAGGACAAACTCAGCCAGGCCAACCCCTATGGCGAGTGGATCGAAAAGGTCGTGGACCTGAACAGCCTGCTGCGCGACGTGCCGGAAACGGCCGTGTTCAGCGGGGCCGAGCTGCGCAAGCGCCAGATCGCGGCGGGTTACACCGTCGAGGAGCTGGAGCAGGTTCTGGCCCCGATGGCCGAGGACGGGAAAGAGATGATTGCCAGCATGGGCGATGACACGCCGGCTGCGGTGCTGTCGTCGGTCTATCGTCCGCTGTCGCACTTTTTCCGGCAGAACTTCAGCCAAGTGACCAACCCGCCCATCGACAGCTTGCGCGAAGGGCGCGTCATGTCGCTGAAGACGCGGTTCGGGAACCTGCGGAACGTGCTGGACGAAAACTCCAGCCAGACGGAAATTCTGGTGCTGGAAAGCCCGTTCATCGCCAACAGCGAATTCGACGTGCTGGTAAAGCGCTTCGGGGATCAGGTCGCCTTCATCGACTGCACCTTCCCCGTGGGGCCGAGCCTTGATGACCTGCGCGTGGGGCTGGAGCGTATCCGCGCCGAGGCCGAGGATGCCGTGCGGTCGGGTGCGGGGCAGCTTGTGCTGACCGACGAACATCAGGGGCCGGACCGTGTGCCGATGCCGATGATCCTTGCCACCAGCGCGGTGCATAGCTGGCTGACGCGCAAGGGGCTGCGGACCTTCTGTTCGATCAACGTCCGCTCGGCGGAATGCATCGATCCGCATTACTTCGCCGTGCTGATCGGCTGTGGTGCGACCACGGTGAACGCCTATCTGGCGCAGGACAGCATTGCCGACCGGATCGAGCGCGGCCTGATCGAAGGCAGCCTGACCGATGCGATGCGGCGTTACCGCGATGCCATCGACGCGGGTCTTTTGAAGATCATGTCGAAGATGGGGATTTCGGTGATCTCCTCCTATCGCGGCGGCCTGAACTTTGAAGCCGTGGGTCTGAGCCGCGCGATGGTGGCCGAGTATTTCCCCGGCATGCATTCCCGCATCTCGGGCATCGGTCTGCACGGGATCGAGCAGAAGCTGGAAGAGGTCCACGCCAAGGGCTGGCTGGGGGGCGCGGATGTCCTGCCCATCGGCGGCTTCTACAAGGCGCGGCGCTCGGGCGAGAAGCACGCCTGGGAAGCGCAGACCATGCACATGCTGCAAGCGGCCTGTGATCGTGCGTCCTATGATATCTGGAAGCAGTATTCGGCCGCGATGCGGGCGAATCCGCCGATCCATATCCGCGACCTTCTCGACATCAAGACGCTGGGCAAGCCCGTGCCGATCGAAGAGGTGGAAAGCATCACCTCGATCCGCAAGCGCTTCGTGACGCCGGGCATGTCGCTCGGGGCGCTGTCGCCCGAGGCGCACAAGACGCTGAACGTGGCGATGAACCGCATCGGGGCAAAGTCGGACAGTGGCGAGGGTGGCGAAGACCCCGCGCACTTCCTGCCGGAGCCGAATGGCGACAATCCGTCGGCCAAGATCAAGCAGGTGGCCTCGGGCCGGTTCGGCGTGACCGCCGAATACCTGAACGCCTGCGAGGAGTTGGAGATCAAGGTCGCGCAGGGTGCGAAACCCGGCGAGGGCGGGCAGTTGCCCGGCATGAAGGTGACGGTGCTGATCGCGCGCCTGCGCCATTCGACCCCCGGCGTGACGCTGATCTCGCCGCCGCCGCACCACGACATCTATTCCATCGAAGACCTTGCGCAGCTGATCTATGACCTCAAGCAGATCAACCCGCGGGCCAAGGTGACGGTGAAGCTGGTTTCGGCCAGCGGTGTCGGCACGATCGCGGCGGGCGTGGCCAAGGCCAAGGCGGATGTGATCCTGATTTCCGGCCATAACGGCGGGACGGGCGCTTCGCCCGCGACCAGCATCAAATATGCCGGTCTGCCGTGGGAGATGGGCCTGACCGAGGCGCATCAGGTGCTGTCGATGAACAACCTGCGCGAGCGGGTGACGCTGCGGACGGATGGCGGTCTGCGGACGGGGCGCGATGTCGTGATGGCCGCGATGCTGGGGGCCGAGGAATACGGCATCGGCACCGCCGCGCTGATCGCGATGGGCTGCATCATGGTGCGCCAGTGCCAGTCCAACACCTGCCCCGTGGGCGTCTGCACGCAGAATGAATCGCTGCGGGCCAAGTTCACCGGCAATGCGGACAAGGTGGTCAACCTGATCACCTTCTACGCGCAGGAAGTGCGGGAAATCCTTGCCTCCATCGGGGCGCGGTCGATGGACGAGATCATCGGTCGGGCGGACCTGCTGACGCAGGTGTCGCGCGGGTCGGCGCATCTTGACGACCTCGACCTCAACCCGCTGCTCATCACGGTGGATGGGGCGCAGAAGATCACCTACGACCGTTCGAAGCCGCGCAATGCCGTGCCGGACACGCTGGACGCCGAGATCATCAAGGACGGCCACCGCTTCTTTGAAGATGGCGAGAAGATGCAGCTTTCCTATGCCGTGCGGAACACGCTTCGCACCATCGGGACGCGGTCCTCGTCGCATATCGTCAAGAAGTTCGGGATGCGCAACAGCCTGCAACCCGACCACCTGACGGTGAAGCTGACGGGGTCGTGCGGCCAGTCGCTGGGGGCTTTCGCGGTGCGCGGCCTCAAGATCGAAGTGCAGGGCGATGCCAACGACTATGTCGGCAAGGGTCTGTCGGGCGGGATGATCACGGTGCGTCCGATGATGTCCTCGCCGCTCATGGCGGAAGAGAACACGATCATCGGCAACACCGTGCTTTACGGTGCGACCGACGGGTTCCTGTTTGCGAGCGGTAGGGCGGGCGAGCGGTTCGCGGTGCGCAACTCGGGTGCCAAGGTGGTGGTCGAGGGCTGCGGATCGAACGGCTGCGAATACATGACCGGCGGGGTTGCGGTGATCCTTGGCAAGATCGGCGCGAACTTCGGCGCGGGCATGACGGGGGGCATGGCCTATGTCTACGACCCTGCGGGCGTGGCCGAGGACTTCATGAACCTTGAATCGCTTGTGACCTGCGGCATCGGCCATCCGCATTGGGAGGCCCAGTTGAAAGGGCTGATCGAGCGGCATCTGGAGGAGACCGGAAGCCAGATCGCGGCGCGAATTCTGGGCGAGTGGGAGAGCGAGAAGCGCAACTTCCTGCAAGTCTGCCCCAAGGAGATGCTGGTGCATCTGCCCCATCCGCTGACCGACGAGGCGGCGAAGGTTCCGGCAGAGTGAGATGGAAAACCCCGCAGAGATGCGGGGTTTTTTCTTGCGCCGCGCCCGACGATTCTTCCGCGAAAAATCAGGGCGGCGGGGTGGAGCGCCTGATCTTTCGGCGAAAATTCGTGGGCGCGTTTGCGGCGGTTGCTGACGCAGGTCAGCGCGGGTGGCTTGACCCCGCCGCTTTCATCGTGGCTATGCTGCCCGCCATGAACGACGAGAACCCCACGCAAAAGGAACTGCCGCTGGCCGCGCCGAAACGGACGCGCAAGAAGCCCGCGAAGGCCGAGCCTGCCGTGCTGCCGCCAAGCCGCAAGCGGCTGGTGCTGCGCTGGACGGGGCGCATCCTTGGCGGGATCGCGGCCTTTTACATGGCGCTGATCCTTCTGTTCAGCGTCGTGCCGCCGCCGATCAACCTGTATCAACTGGGCGAGGCGTGGCGGCTGGGCGGGATCGAGAAGGATTGGGTCTCCATCGACGACATGGCCAAGGCGGTGCCGCGGTCTGCCGTGGCGGCGGAGGATGCGAATTTCTGCCTGCACTGGGGCTTCGACATGAAAGCCATCCGCGAGGCGGTGGAAGAGGGGTCGAACCGTGGGGCATCGACCATCAGCCAGCAGGTGGTGAAGAACGTCTTCCTGTGGCACGGGCGGTCCTGGCTACGCAAGGCGATGGAAGCGGCGATGACGCCGGTGGTGGAGCTGTTCTGGTCGAAGAGCCGCATTCTGGAGGTTTACCTGAACGTGGCCGAATTCGGCACGGGCGTCTTTGGCGTGCAGGCGGCGGCGCAGCATCATTTCGGGGTGGACGCGCGCGACCTGACGCCCACGCAGGCGGCGCGTCTGGCGGCGGTGCTGCCCGACCCGCAGAACCGCGATGCGGGGAACCCTTCGTCCTTTG
Source organism: Paracoccaceae bacterium (assembly GCA_027489375.1). GTDB lineage: Bacteria > Pseudomonadota > Alphaproteobacteria > Rhodobacterales > Rhodobacteraceae > Paragemmobacter. The sequence goes on from JAIXZW010000003.1 coordinate 343,971, forward strand.
TGCGGCGGCGGACGCGGTCGATCATGGGTGGGGCTGAAACGATTGCCGCTGACGGGCGGGCGGCCTGTTTCGAGGAATAGACCTTTGGTTGTGGTCTACAACCTTCAATCGCGGTTGAATTCCGGTGTCTGAGCGGGCAAGGAGTTAGCCAATGTTACAAAGGTGTGACGGCAACCGATGATCCGGCTTTATCATTTCCCCCTCTCGCCCTTCTGCCGGAAGGTCCGGCTGACGCTGGCCGAAAAGCGGCTTGAGGTGGAGCTGGTCGAGGAACGCTACTGGGAGCCGTCGCCCGATTTCCTGCGGCGCAATCCGGCGGGCAAGGTTCCGGTGCTGAAGATCGACAGCCGCGTGTTGTCGGAAAGTCAGGCGATCTGCGAATATCTCGAGGAAAGCCACCCCCAGCCGCAACTGATGCCGCGCGACCCCGAGCAACGGTATGAGGTTCGGCGGCTTTGCGCGTGGTTCGACGACAAGTTCCATGACGAGGTGACGTCGAAACTGCTTTACGAGCGGGTGAACAAGAAGGTCATGGGGCAGGGCTATCCCGACAGCAAGAACGTGAAGTTCGGGGCGAGCCGGATCAAGTATCACATCGACTATCTTGGCTGGCTGTTGGACCAGCGGCGCTGGCTGGCGGGGGATGTGATGACGCTGGCCGATTTCACCGCCGCGGCGCATCTGTCCTGCCTCGACTATATCAGCGACGTGGACTGGAACCGGTCGGCGACGGTCAAGGACTGGTATGCCAAGATCAAGTCGCGGCCGAGTTTCCGTACGCTGCTGGCCGATCAGGTGCCGGGCTTCCCGCCACCGCAGCATTATGCGGACCTCGATTTCTGAACGGCATCCGTCGCAGGGGGGCTGTCTGCCCCCCTCGCCTTCGGCTCACCCCCCGAGGATATTTGGAAACAGATGAAGGACGCGGGCGCGATCAGGGCGGCTTTGGTGGCGCGGGCCTTGGAGGAGGGGTTCTCAAAGGTCGGCATCTGCGCGCCCGATGCCACGCCCGAGACGGCGGGGCGGCTGGCCGCGTGGCTGGCCGAGGGGCGGCAGGGGCAGATGGGCTGGATGGCCGAGCGGGTCGAATGGCGCGGGTCGGCTGCGGTGCTTTGGCCAGAGGCGCGGTCGGTGGTGATGCTGGCCGAGGTCTATACGCCCGAGGCGGACCCCTTGGCCGTGCTTGGGGCGCGGGATCGGGGGGCGGTTTCGGTCTATGCGCAGGGCAAGGATTACCACGACCTCGTGAAGCGGCGGTTGAAGCGGCTGGGGCGCTGGCTAATCGACCATGCGGGGGGCGAGATCAAGGTGTTCGTCGATACGGCACCGGTGATGGAGAAGCCTTTGGCGCAGGCGGCGGGGCTTGGCTGGCAGGGCAAGCACACGAACCTGTTGTCGCGCGATCTGGGAAGCTGGTTCTTTCTGGGGGCGCTTTTCACCACGCTCGACCTGCCGAAGGACGGGGCGGAGGTGAGCCATTGCGGCTCTTGCACCGCCTGTCTGGATATCTGCCCGACGCGGGCCTTTCCGGCACCCTATCAACTCGATGCACGGCGGTGCATTTCCTATCTGACCATCGAGCATAAGGGGCGGGTCGACGAAGGGTTGCGCGGGCTGATGGGCAACCGGATCTACGGATGCGACGATTGTCTGGCGGTCTGTCCGTGGAACAAATTCGCCCAAGCCGCGCGGGATGCGGGCTATCAGCCGCGGGTCGGTGCGCCGGAACTGGCGGAACTGGCGGCGCTGGACGATGCCGCGTTCCGCGCGCGGTTTGCAGGGTCGCCCGTCAAGCGGATCGGGCGGGACCGTTTCGTGCGCAACGTGCTTTACGCCATCGGCAATTCGGGGATGCCCGCGCTTGTCCCCGTGGCCGCCGCCTTGGCGGGTGATGCGGATGACGCGGTCGCCGATGCGGCGCGCTGGGCCGTGGCGCGGCTTGCGCGGACGGGCGGGTCTGCCTAGGCTGCGCGTTAACCAAATTCGGAGGGTTGTGTGATGGCGGGCAGGCTGGCGGGCAAGGTGGCGATCATCTCGGGCGGGGCGACGGGCTGCGGCGGGGCGGCAAGCCGTCTGTTTGCCGCCGAGGGTGCCGCCGTGGGCATCATCGATCGCAACGTGGCCGCAGGGCAGGGGCTGGCCGAGGAATTGGTCGCGGCGGGGCATCGGGTGGTCTTTGCCAAGGCCGATGTGTCGTCGAAGGCCGAGGTGGAGGGTGCCGTGGCCGCCGTGGTGGCCGAGCTTGGCCCCGTGAACGTGCTGTTCAACCATGCGGGGACCATCGTCATCAAACCCTTCCTCGAGACCGAGGAGGAGGATTGGGATTTCCTGTTCGATGTGAACGTGAAGTCCATGTATCTGATGACCCGCGCCGTGCTGCCGCACATGCTGGCGCAGGGGAAGGGGGCGATCGTCTGCACCAGCAGCATCAGCGCGGTCTATGCCACGCCGATGGAGGTGCTGTATGACGCCACCAAAGGTGCCTGCCACATGTTCGCCCGCGCCATCGCGGTCGAATTCCGCGACAAGGGCATCCGCTGCAACGCGATCTGCCCCGGTTTCATCGACACGCCGCACGGGCAGCGCGAGGTCGATTTGCTGACGAAATACGGCGTCGACGTTTCCGAGGCCGCGATCAAGGCGGCGCAGGGTCGGTTCGGCCAGCCCGAGGATATCGCACGGGCGGCGCTGTATCTGGCGTCTGACGATGCGGAGTTCATCACGGGGACGCAGCTTTTCGTGGATGGCGGGTTCAGCGCCGTCTGACCGCTGACGGCGGAAACCCGTCAGGCCGCGCAGCCGCAGCTTTGGGGAATCGCGGTGGCGGTGTTAGCATGGCGCAGGCTTTCAGGGAGGACCGCCATGACCAAACATCTCGCCGACCACGGCCACGGGCGCGGCAAGGGCCGCGTGCGGGCCTTTATGCGGATCGCACGGGCCGGGCGCGGGTTCTGGCACCGGAGCGAGGCTGCGGGCGGGAACCGGCGGCTGGTCGAGTTTTTGCGGATCGCACGGGGGCGGACGGCTTAACGCGGACGCATTCTGTCGCGGAGGGTGGTGAGGTCATCGCGCAGGGTCGCGGCTTCGTCGCGGTCCAGACCTGTGCGGTCGAGGAAGCAAGTCGGCACCGTTGCAGCGCTTTCTTGCAGCGCCTGTCCCTGTGCCGTCAGGTGCAGGCGGACCTGCCGTTCGTCGGTGGCATCGCGTGTGCGGATGAGCCAACCGGCCTGTTCCAGGCGCTTGAGAAGCGGTGTGAGCGTGTTGCTGTCCAGATGCAGCGACGCGCCGAGTTGGCCGACGGTTTGCCCGTCTTCGGCCCAGAGAGCGGCGAGAGCGAGGTATTGCGGATAGGTGATCCCCAGCGGCTCGAGCAGGGGTTTGTAGGCCGCCTGCATGGCATGGGCCGCAGAGTAAAGAGCGAAACACAGCATCTGTGGCGGGTGAAGGGGCGCTTTGTCGGTCATTCGGAAATGTTAGATCGTGCGCGATTGAGGCGCAAGCGATTGACAGGGCGCGCCTTGCCTCGTATTTATATCGCACACGATTTAATCTTACGCGATGTAGTGGAGTTACGCATGTCGATTGAAGCGAAATACACGGCCGAGGCGCAGGCGACGGGTGGTGGCCGCAACGGGTTGGCCAAGCTGGCCGATGGTAAGCTGACCGTGACGATGACCAGCCCCAAGGAACTGGGCGGGTCGGGCGCGGGGCATAACCCGGAAGAGCTGTTCGCGCTGGGCTACGCCGCCTGCTATCTGGGCGCGATGCGCTATGTGGCGGGGCTGGAAAAGCTGGGGACCGTGCCGGACGCTGCCACAGTGGACGCCCATGTGGGCATCGGCGGGCGAGCGGAGGGCGGCTTCGGTCTGACCGTCAAACTGGTCGTGACCATGCCCGGCGTCGAGCGGGCGGTGGCAGAAAAGATCGCCGAGCGCGGGCATTTCATTTGTCCCTATTCGCACGCGACGAAGGGCAACATTGCGGTCGAGACGATCGTCGCCTGAAACTGTCCGGCGGAATGGACGACGCCCGCACCGATGGTGCGGGCGTCTTGCGTTTCAGGTCGAAGCGATCAGGCGCGCACCAGCGCCTCATACTCGGTCGCCACGCGCCGGGTGAGTTCGCCGACTTCGAAGGTGTAGTCGCCGATCTGGCCGACCGGCGTGACCTCGGCTGCGGTGCCGGTGAGCCAGCATTGCTCGAACGTAGCGAGTTCCTCGGGCAGGATGTGGCGTTCATGCACCTTGATCTGCATGTCGCGCAGCATGCCGATGACGGTCTGGCGCGTGATGCCGTTGAGGATGCAGTCGGGGGCGGGGGTGTGGACCTCTCCGTCCTTGACGAAGAAGATGTTGGCACCCGTCGCTTCGGCCACGTAGCCGCGGTAGTCGAACATCATCGCGTCCGAGCAGCCCTTGGCCTGTGCGGCGTGCTTCGACATGGTGCAGATCATGTAAAGGCCCGAAGCCTTTGCCTCGCACGGGATGGTTTCGGGCGAGGGGCGCTTCCATTTGGAGATGTCGAGCTTGGCGCCCTTCATCTTGGCGTCGCCGTAATAGGCGCCCCACGACCAGCAGGCGATGGCAAGGCGGACGGGGTTGCCGAGCGAGGCTACGCCCATTTCGTTCCCGGCGCCACGGAAGGCGAGGGCGCGGATATAGGCATCGGTCAGGCCGTTCGCCTTGAGCACCTCTTCCTTGGCCGCGTTGATCTGTTCGACGGTGTAGGGGATCGGCATGTCGAGCATCTCGCCCGATTTCAGCAGGCGCTGGCTGTGTTCGGTGGATTTGAAGATCTTGCCGTTGTAGCAGCGCTCGCCCTCGAACACCGCCGAAGCGTAGTGCAGCGCATGGGTGAGGATGTGGACGTTCGCCTGACGCCACTCCACCAGCTTGCCGTCCATCCAGATGAAACCGTCGCGATCGTCGTAGCCTGACATTCCCGTCTCCCGAGCCGAAAATTTGCGAATGTTGCGCGTGTTAGGTCCGCTTCGGACATAAAGTTGCGCAAAACCGGAAAACTGGCTAACAGTCTGTGCTTGGAAAGTCAACAAGGCTGACGTAAATTCGGAGCGAGCAGGGAGGGTGTTATGGTTGACGGCACCACGGGCGGCGAAGGGCTGCTGTTTCTGACCGACGAGCAGTTGCGCAAGGGCATCGAGGCGATGTTCTTCGCCTATCGCGGCTTCACGGCGGACCCTGACCGGATTCTGGAAGGCATGGATTACGGGCGGGCGCATCACCGCGCCATCCATTTCATCCACCGCTCGCCGGGGACGACGGTGTCGAACCTTTTGGCGATTCTGGGGGTGACGAAGCAAAGCCTGAACCGCGTGCTGCGGTCGCTGATCGAGGACGGGCTGGTGGAAAGCCGCGTGGGCAAGGCGGACAAGCGCGAGCGGCATCTTTACCTGACGCCCAAGGGGGCGGAACTGGAGCGGCAGCTTTCGGATGCGCAGCGGGCGCGGATGCGGGCGGCCTATCGTGCGGCGGGGCCTGCGGCGGTGCAGGGCTTCCGCACGGTGCTGGAAGCGATGATGGACCCCGAGTTGCGGCGGCAGTATCAAGGCTTGAGGGACGGGAACGCATGAGCGAGTTGCAGGCACATCTGCTGGTCGTCGACGATGACGAACGCATCCGGGGGCTTTTGCAAAAGTTCCTGATGCGGAACGGCTATCTTGTGACCGTGGCCCGCGATGCCGCGCAGGCGCGACGGCTGCTGGCGGGGCTGGACTTCGACATGATCGTGCTCGACGTGATGATGCCGGGCGAGGACGGGATCAGCCTGACCCGCGATCTGCGCGGGCGGCTGGCGATGCCGATCCTGCTTTTGACCGCAAAGGGCGAGGCGTCGAACCGGATCGAGGGGTTCGAGGCGGGGGCGGACGATTACCTAGTGAAGCCCTTCGAGCCGAAGGAGTTGCTTCTGCGGATCAATGCGATCCTGCGGCGGGTGCCGCAGGTGAAGCCCGCCGAGCCTGCGCCCAAGGTGCTGCACATGGGCGCGGTGCGCTACGATATGGACCGTGGCGAGTTGTGGCGCGGGGCAGAACTGGTGCGGCTGACGGCGACGGAAGCGGCCCTGATGCGGATTTTCGCGGCGCAGCCGGGTGCTGCGGTGGCGCGGGAAAAGCTGGTCGGCAACCTTGGCCACGGGACCGAGGAAGGGGCGCAGGAGCGGGCGGTGGACGTGCAGATCACCCGCCTTCGCCGCAAGATCGAGGAAGACCCGCGACAGCCGCGCTATTTGCAGACCGTGCGGGGCGAGGGGTATATGCTGCAACCCGATTGAGGGGCGGCACACCCCGGGGCTTTGCCCCGGACCCCAGAGTATTTATCGCCAAGATGAACAAGGGAGCGGCCTTTGGTGACGCTGGTTTACACGCATTCCGACTTTTTCGGCCACGTCACGCCGCCCGGCCACCCCGAGCAGGTGGCGCGTCTTGGCGCGGTGGAGCGGGGGCTGGCGGGTCTGGCGGTGGAGCGGCGCGATGCCCCGCTGGCCGAGGAGGCCGAGGTTCTGCGCTGCCATCCTGCCGCCTATCTGGAACGGGTGAAGGCCGCCGTGCCGGGCGAGGGTTGGGCCGAACTTGACGGGGACACCTATCTTGCGCCGCGGTCGCTGACTGCCGCCTTGCGGGCCGTGGGCGGGGTGACGGCGGCGGTCGATGCCGTGCTGCGGGGCGAGGCGCGGAATGCCTTTGTCGCGGGGCGGCCACCGGGGCATCATGCGGAAACCGCGCGGGCGATGGGGTTTTGCCTGTTCGGCACCGTGGCGATTGCGGCGAAGCGGGCGTTGGACCGGCACGGGTTGAAGCGGGTGGCCATCGTCGATTTCGACGTTCACCACGGCAATGGCACGCAGGATTTGCTGTGGGACGAGGGGCGGTGTCTTTTCGCCTCAAGCCACCAGATGCCGCTTTATCCCGGATCGGGCGCGGAAGCCGAGCGCGGGGCGCATGGGCAGATCGTCAACGTGCCGCTGCGGGCGGGGTCGGGTGGGGCCGTGATGCGGGCGGCCTATGAGGCGCGGGTGTTTCCGGCGCTGGAGGCCTTCGGGCCGGAGCTGCTTCTGGTCTCGGCAGGGTTCGATGCCCATGCCGACGATCCTTTGGCGGGGCTGGAGTGGCAGGCGGAGGATTACGCTTGGCTTACGGCGCGGCTTTGCGACATTGCCGAGGCGCATGCGGGCGGGCGGATCGTCTCGACACTCGAAGGGGGATATGATTTGCAGGCGTTGGAGGCCTGCGTGGCGGCGCATGTGGGCGTGCTTGAGGAGCGTGGAAGATGAGCGACAAACCCGTGGCCGAGATGACCTTCGAGGAAGCGATGGCCGCTTTGGAGCAGGTGGTGAACCAGCTTGAGCGGGGCGAGGTGGCGTTGGAGCAGTCGATCGCGCTTTACGAGAAGGGCGCGGCGCTGAAGGCGCATTGCGCGGCGAAGCTGGCAGCAGCCGAGGCGAAGGTGGAGATGATCCGCGCCCAAGAGGGCCGCGCGGTCGGGACCTCTCCGGCGGAGGGGCTGTGAGCTTTTCGTCGGTTCTGGCAAGCGACGCCGCACGGATCGAGGCGCGGTTGATGGCGGCGCTTGACGGGCGCCGCGATGTGCCCGTGGTGCAGGCGATGCGCTATGCGCTGCGGGGCGGCAAGCGGCTGCGCGGCTTCATGGTGCTGGAATCGGCGCGGATGCTGGGCGGGGTGGATGCCATTTCGGCTGCGGCGGCGGTCGAGGCGTTGCACGCCTATTCCCTCGTGCATGACGACCTTCCCTGCATGGACGACGACGATCTGCGGCGCGGGCAGCCGACCCTGCATGTGAAATGGGACGAGGCGACCGCCGTTCTGGCAGGCGATGCCTTGCAGACGCTGGCCTTTGAATTGCTGGCCGATCCGGCGCTCGGGTCGGGCGATGTGCGCATCGCGCTGGTGGCGGGTCTGGCGCGGGCGAGCGGGGCCGAGGGGATGGTTCTGGGCCAAGCGCTTGACATCGCCGCCGAGACTGCGGCGCGGCCGCTGACGCTGGACGAGATCACCGATTTGCAGGCGGGCAAGACGGGCGCGCTGATCCGCTGGTCGGCCGAGGCTGGCGCGGTGATCGCGGGGGCGGACCCTGCGCCGCTGCGGGCCTATGCCACGGCGGTGGGGTTGGCCTTTCAAATCTGGGACGATGTGCTGGATGTGGAGGGCGATGCCGCCAAGGCGGGCAAGCGCCTGCAAAAGGATGCCGAGGCGGGGAAGGCAACCTTTGTCTCGCTTCTGGGGTTGGAGGCGGCGAAGGCGCGGGCCAAGGCGCTGGTGGCCGAGGCCGAGGCCCATCTGGCACACTATGGGGCGCGGGCCGGAAACCTTATCGAAATGGCGCGGTTCGTGGTGGCGCGGGAAAGCTGAGATGACGGATAGACCTGTGACCCCCCTGCTGGACCGCGTGCGCTTCCCTTCGGACATGAAGGGGCTGTCCGACCGCGAGTTGCGGCAGTTGGCCGACGAGTTGCGGGCCGAGACGATTTCCGCCGTGTCCGTGACGGGCGGGCATCTGGGCGCGGGGCTTGGCGTGGTGGAACTGACCGTGGCGCTGCACGCCGTGTTCGACACGCCGCGCGACAAGCTGATCTGGGATGTGGGCCACCAGTGCTATCCGCACAAGATCCTGACGGGGCGGCGCGACCGCATCCGCACGCTGCGCACCGAAGGCGGCCTGTCGGGGTTCACCAAGCGGTCGGAAAGCCCCTATGACCCGTTCGGGGCGGCGCATAGCTCCACCTCGATTTCCGCCGCGCTGGGCTTTGCGGCGGCGCGGGACTTGGGCGGCGATGCGGGCGATGCGATTGCCGTGATCGGTGACGGCAGCATGAGCGCGGGCATGGCCTTCGAGGCGATGAACAACGCGGGCCATCTGAAGAAGCGGCTGTTCGTCATCCTGAACGATAACGAGATGAGCATTGCCCCGCCCGTCGGGGCGCTGTCCTCCTACCTCAGCCGCCTTTATGCAGGCGCGCCGTTCCAGGACCTCAAGGCGGCGGCGAAGGGGGCGGTCAGCCTTTTGCCCGAACCGTTCCAAGAGGGGGCGCGGCGGGCGAAGGAAATGCTCAAGGGCATGGCCGTGGGCGGGACGCTGTTCGAGGAGTTGGGGTTCTCTTATGTCGGGCCGATCGACGGGCATGATCTGGACCAGCTTCTTCCTGTCCTGCGGACGGCAAAAGCGCGGGCGACGGGGCCGATGCTGATCCATGTGCTGACGAAGAAGGGCAAGGGCTATGCCCCCGCCGAGGCAGCGCGGGACAAGGGCCATGCCACGGCCAAGTTCGACGTGCTGACGGGGGTGCAGGCCAAGGCGGCCTCCAACGCGCCGAGCTATACCAAGGTCTTCGCCCAAGGGCTGATCGCCGAGGCCGAGCGGGACGAAAAGATCGTCGCCGTGACGGCGGCGATGCCGGACGGGACGGGGCTGAACCTGTTCGCCGACCGCTTCCCGAAGCGCATCTTCGATGTGGGCATTGCCGAGCAGCACGCGGTCACGTTCAGCGCGGGATTGGCGGCGGGCGGGATGAAACCTTTCTGCGCGATCTATTCGACCTTCCTGCAACGCGGGTATGATCAGGTCGTGCATGACGTCTGCATCCAGCGCCTGCCCGTGCGCTTTGCCATCGACCGTGCCGGTCTGGTGGGGGCGGACGGGGCGACGCATGCGGGATCGTTCGATGTGGCCTTCCTTGCCAACCTGCCCGGCATCGTTGTGATGGCGGCGGCGGACGAGGCGGAGTTGATGCATATGGTGGCCACCGCTGCCGCCTATGACGAGGGGCCGAGTGCATTCCGCTACCCGCGCGGCGATGGCGTTGGCGTGGACCTTCCCGCCCGTGGCGTGCCGCTCGAGATCGGCAAGGGGCGGGTGATTGCCGAAGGCGGGCGCGTGGCGATCCTGTCATTCGGCACGCGGCTGTCCGAGGTGATGAAGGCGGCAGAGGCATTGGCGGCCAAGGGGATCAAGCCCACGGTGATCGATGCACGCTTCGCCAAACCGCTCGACCGCGACCTGATCCTGAACGCGGCGCGGCATCACGAGGCGATGGTGACGGTGGAAGAGGGCGCGGTGGGCGGCTTTGGCAGCCATGTCGCGCAGCTTCTGTCGGATGAAGGGGTCTTCGATCGCGGGCTGAAGTTCCGCTCGATGGTGCTGCCCGACAGTTTCATTGATCAGGCCAGCCCCGAGCGGATGTATGAAATCGCGGGCATGGATGCGGCGCAGATCGAGGCCAAGGTGCTGTCGGCGCTGGGCGTCGCGGTGGTCGGCAAGCGGGCCTGAAACGGAAAGCGCCCGACCTTTCGGCCGGGCGCTTCGGGATCATTCGGCGGGTTTCGCCAGCGGTTCCGGCGTGGCGCTCCGCGTCTTCCAGATCGACACGGCAACGCCGGCGCCAAGGATGGCGAAGGTGATGCCCAGCGACCATGCCGGCGGGAACTTGGCCCAGCCCATCAGGTCGGCGATGAAGATCTTGGACCCGATGAAGACGAGCAGGATCGACAGCGCATATTTCAGATAGGCGAAGCGGTGCAGGATCGCCGCCAGCGCGAAGTAGAGCGCGCGCAGGCCAAGGATGGCGAAGATGTTCGAGGTGTAGACGATGAACGGGTCGGTCGTGATCGTGAACACGGCAGGCACCGAGTCCACGGCGAAGACCAGATCCGCCACCTCGATCAGCACGAGGGCAAGGAAGAGCGGCGTGGCATAGCGCGTCAGCTTGCCGGTTTCGGGGTGCGGCTTCTTCACGAAGAAGTCGTGGCCGTGCAGGTCGTCGGTCACATGCATCCGCTTTTTCAGGAACTTCAGAAGCGGGTTGCCGGCAAGGTCATGGCTCTTTTCCGACACGAACAGCATCTTGATCCCGGTGAAGATCAGGAAGACGGCAAAGACGTAAAGCACCCAGCCGTAGTTGGCGACGATGGTCGCCCCCAGACCGATCATGATGCCGCGCAGCACGATCACGCCGAGGATGCCCCAGAACAGCACGCGGTGCTGATACTGGCGCGGGATCGAGAAGAAGGTGAAGATCAGCGCTATGACGAAGATGTTGTCGAGCGCCAGCGTCTTTTCGACGACGAAGGCGGTCAGATACTGCGCCGTGGCGGCAGGCGTCATCTGCCACCAGACAAAGCCCGCGAAGCCAAGGCCTAGGGCAATATACATGGCCGAAAGCTTCAGGCTTTCGGCAACGCCGATCTCGTGGTCGTCCTTGTGCAGCACGCCGAGGTCGAGGACCAGCAGGCCGATCACAAGGCTGATGAAGACAAGCCACATCCACACGGGAGTCGCGAGGAAGGGTAAAAATAGGAATTCCATGACAGGCATCGACCTCTCTGTTGTGCCACACGCGCCGAGAGGTCAGCCAAAAACCGGGCATGACATCGAGCGCACTCGATGCGGTCCGACATCACGACATGGTATATGCCGTCAGAGGGGCCCGGTCCCGCACGGGTCTATTTGGGCGCTTTCAAGTGGGTTTCAAGGGAACGTGAGCGGATTTTTCGCCCCTTCCGTCGCAGCGGGGGGCCGTCTGCCCCCCGTACCCCCCGAGGATATTTGAGGCGAGAGGAAGCTGAAGGCGGTCCCTCGTTTCCTCTTGCTTCAAATATCCTCGGGGGGAGGCCGCAAGGCCGTGGGGGGCGGAAAGCCCCCCTGCGCCATCAGCCGCCTGCGGTTTCGCCGGACAGAAGGGCGGCGAGGCCTTCGCGGTAGGTGGGGTAAAGCAGGTTCACACCGAGGTCGTGCTTGATGCGGTCGTTCCGGACGCGTTTGGATTCGGCGTAGAAGCTGCGGGCCATCGGGGTCATCTCTGCCTCCTCATAGGGAATGGCAGGGGGCAGGGGCAGGCCGAGCAGGGTGGCGGCGTGGCCGATCACGTCCTCGGGCGGGGCGGGGTCGTCGTCGCAGAGGTTGTAGACCGCGCCGGGGTTCGGGCGGGCGATGGAGGCGGCGAGGGTGCGGGCGATGTCGTCCACGTGGATGCGCGAGAAGACCTGACCTTCCTTGATGATCCGCCGCGCGGTGCCGTCGCGCACTTTTTCGAACGGCCCGCGGCCGGGGCCGTAGATGCCCGCAAGGCGGAAGATGTGGAGCGGCAGGCCGAGCGCGGCCCATTCCGACTCTGCCAGCACGCGGGCGGCGCCACGGCGGGTGCTGGGGGTCAGCGGCGTGTGTTCGTCGACCCATGCCCCCTGATGGTCGCCATAGACGGCGGTGGTCGACAGGTAGCCTGTCCAGACGGGCGTGATGCCCGCGAATTCGGCAAGGTGGTCGCGCAGGATCGGGTCGCCCTGATCGTCGGGGGCGACGGAGCTGAGGATATGCGTGGCCTCTTGCAACGCGGGGGCGAGGGAGGCGGGCAGGAGCAGCGGCTCGACTCCGCTTGCCGCGATCTCGCGGGCCCTGGCGGCGGAGCGGGTCGTGCCGATCACCCGCCAGCCTTGCGGGACGAGGAGCCGTGCGAGGGCCTGCGCGGAATAGCCGTGGCCGATGGAGAGAAGCGTGTTCATGTCCCGACTATCGGGTGCGGGGCGGGGGGCTGCAAGGGCGAGGCTTGATTTTGGCGGGGCGAAATGCGTCGATGGGCGCATGAGTGGAGGTCTGGACAACGCCTATTCCATCGCAAGCCCTGCGGATTGCCTGCGGGTCTATCGTGATTGGGCGGAAAGCTATGACGCGGGGTTTGCGGCGGGGATGGATTACCTTTTGCCCGCCCATGTCGCGCGCGCCTTTCTGGCGGCGGGCGGGACGGGGCCGGTCCTCGACGTCGGCGCTGGCACGGGTTTGCTGGCCGAGCGTCTGGTCGGCATGGGCTTTGGCGGGGTGATCGACGGGGTGGACCTGTCGCCCGAGATGCTGGGGCGGGCGCGGGAAAAGGCGATCTACCGCGATCTGGTGCAGGCCGATGTGACCGCCCCGCTGGCGCTGGCCGGAGGTTATGCGGGGATTGTCAGCTCCGGCACCTTTACCCACGGGCATGTCGGGCCGGAGGCCTTGCCCCATATCCTTGCGCTGGCGCGGAGGGGGGCGCAGGTGGCGATATCGGTCAATACGGGGGTCTTTGCCGCGCAGGGTTTCGCTGCGGTGCTGGAGGCCCTGCCGATCGAAGGCCTGCAACTGATCGAAGTCGAGATTTACGGGCAGGCCGCACGCAGCATGGACCCCGCCCATGCGGGCGACCACGCGCTGGTTGCGCTGTTCCGCAAGGCGTGACTGTTGCAAAGGCTTCACTTGCGAAGGGGGGCGGCTTCCGGCTTAGATGCGTGATCGAAGCGAAGAAATGAAAGACGCATGACCGAAGACGCCCTGCCGGTGCTGATGCCGGACCATCCCGCCCCGCAAGCCTTTTCCGACCCTGCCGCCGCCGTCGACCGGCTGGAGGAGATTTACCGCAGCGCGACCGACTTCCTGTCGCTGCATTTCGCGGCTTCGGTGACGGGCCACAAGCCTTCGGCGCGGGTGCGGGCCTTTTATCCCGAAATCCGCTTCACCTCGACCAGCCATGTGAAGACCGACTCGCGGCTCAGCTTTGGTTACGTGGCGGCGCCGGGGACCTATTCGACGACGGTGACGCGGCCGGACCTGTTCCGCAATTACCTGATCCAGCAGTTGGGCCTGTTGATCCAGAACCACGGCCAACCCGTGGTGATCGGGGCGTCCGACACGCCGATGCCGGTGCATTTCGCCGTGGCGGGGAACCCGAATGTGACCATCCCGCAGGAAGGCGTTCTCGACTTTTCGCTGCGCGATGTGTTCGACGTGCCGGACCTTGCCACCACGAATGACGATATCGTCAACGGCACGCGGGCCTTCCATCCCGACGGGTCGCAACCGCTTGCGCCCTTCACCGCGCAGCGGGTGGATTATTCGCTGGCGCGTCTGGTCCATTACACGGCGACGGATGTGGCGCATTTCCAGAACCACGTGCTGTTCACCAACTACCAGTTCTACGTGGACGAATTCGAAGCCTATGCGCGGGCGATGCTGGACGATCCGGCGTCGGGCTACACGGCCTTTGTCGCGCCGGGGAACCAGATGATCACGCGGGGGGACGGGGTTTTGATGCAGGCGGCGAAGATGCCGCAGATGCCGACCTATCACCTCAAGCGTGCGGACGGGCAGGGGATCACGCTGGTCAACATCGGGGTCGGGCCGTCGAACGCCAAGACGGCGACGGACCATATCGCGGTGCTGCGCCCCCATGCGTGGATGATGGTGGGCCATTGCGCGGGGCTGCGGAATTCGCAGTCGCTTGGTGATTTCGTGCTGGCCCATGCCTATCTGCGCGAGGACCACGTGCTTGACGCCGACCTGCCCGTCTGGGTGCCGATCCCGGCGCTGGCGGAAATCCAGATCGCGCTCGAGGATGCGGTGGAGGAGGTGACGCAGCTTGAAGGCTATGAGCTGAAACGCATCATGCGGACGGGGACGGTGGCCACCATCGACAACCGCAACTGGGAGTTGCGCGACCAGTCGGGTCCGGTCCAGAGGTTGAGCCAGAGCCGCGCCATCGCGCTGGACATGGAAAGCGCCACCATCGCCGCCAACGGCTTCCGTTTCCGCGTCCCATACGGCACGCTGCTCTGCGTTTCGGACAAGCCGCTGCATGGCGAATTGAAGCTCCCGGGCATGGCTTCTGAGTTCTACAAGACGCAGGTGGCGCGCCATCTTCTCATTGGCGTGAGGGCGATGGAGCATTTGCGGGAAATGCCGATCGAACGGATACATAGCCGCAAGTTGCGCAGCTTCGACGAGACCGCCTTCCTGTGACAGGGGGCGCCTATTCGGCTGGCGGAAAGCGAAATTGGCTTGATTTGTTCGCCAAAACCTAATTTAGCGGCAAGACAAGTCGCTTGACGTCTATAGAATAAACGGGTCATTCCTGCCCCTCGAGGTGGGACCAGAAACGAAGGATGGATAGAATGCAGAAACCGATGACCAAGACGCAGCTCGTCGCCGCTCTGGCCGAACAGATGGGTTCGGACAAGAAAGTGGCTGGCGCTGCACTCGACGCCATCGCTGCGGTCGTGTCGCGTGAAGTTGCCGCCGGTGGCGCCGTGACCCTGCCGGGCCTTGGCAAGGTGGTTTGCCGCGCGCGTCCCGAGCGTCAGGTGCGCAACCCCGCTACGGGCGAAACCGTCACGAAGCCCGCTGACAAGCAGGTCAAGTTCTCGATCGCGAAGGCGCTGAAGGACAGCGTCAACGCCTGATCTTTTCGGGTCTTGCGATCCGGAAGGGGCCGCTCCAGAAGGGGCGGCCTTTTTCTTTTGCGGCGGAGACGGGAATGGACGTGCGTGCCATCGCGATGGGGCTGGTGTTCAGCCTGATGTGGTCGTCGGCCTTTGCCACGGCGCGGATCATCGTGGCCGATGCGCCGCCGCTTTACGCGCTGGCCTGCCGTTTTGCCATCTCGGGCTTGCTTGCCGTGATCGTGGCGCGGGCGATGGGGCAGGACTGGCGGCTGACGCGGGAACAGGGGCGGTCGGTCGTGCTGTTCGGGTTGATGCAGAATGCGGCCTATCTCGGCTTCAATTTCATGGCGCTGCAATGGGTGGAGGCATCGCTTGCCGTCATCATCGCGGCGTCCATGCCGCTGATGGTTGCGGCGCTGGGCTGGCTGCTGCGCGGGGACAAGGTCGGGCGGCTTGGCGTGGCGGGGCTGGTTGCGGGTTTTGCGGGCGTGGCGCTGATCATGGGAACGCGGGTCGAGGGGGGCGCGGATCACCTTGGCGTGGCGCTGTGCATCGGGGGTGCGCTGGCGCTGGCGGTGGCGACACTGACGCTGCGCTCGGCCTCGGGTCAGGGGAATATGCTGATGGTGGTGGGCTTGCAGATGCTGGTCGGGTCCGCGGCGCTGGGCGTGCTGGCGCTGGCGTTCGAGACGCCGCGTCTGGTGCTTTCGCCCGCTTTCATGGCGGCCTTTGCCTATCAGATCTTCGTGCCGGGCCTTGCGGCGACCTTGCTGTGGTTCGCGCTGGTGCGGCGGATCGGGGCGGTCAGGGCGGCGACCTTCCATTTCCTCAACCCGTTCTTCGGCGTGATGATCGCGGCGGGGTTGTTGGGCGAGCGGATCGGGCCGCTCGACCTGTTGGGGGTTGCCGTGGTGGCGGGCGGGATTCTGGCGGTGCAGATCAGCCGCCGCGCCGCCTAGGGCATCAGGCCGCGCGGCGCTGCGTTTCGGCCTGCATCACGCGCCGGAGGGCGGGGCGGGCCGCGCCACGGGCAAGCCAGTCGCGGATCAGCGGATCGTCGGGGGTGGCATCCTTGAACCACTGGAAGGGCGACTGGATCAGGATATCGGCGGCGGTGAACCGGTCGCCCAGCAGCCACGGGCCTTTGGACAGGGCGGTGTGCAGGCGGGAGACGATTTCGGGCATGCCGCGATAGGTCTTGGTCAGCCACGGGTGGGTGATGCCCGCGCCTTGCAGGATCAGCACAGGCTCCATGACCGAGCCATACCAGAAGAGCCATGTCAGGAATTCGCCGCGCTTCGGATCGTCCGCTGCGGGGGCGAGCCGGCCGGGGAAAAGGTCGGTCAGGGTCAGCATGACCGCGCCGGTTTCGGTGATCAGCGTGCCGTCATGCAGCAGCGCGGGGACCTTGGCATCGGGGTGGGGATTGGCGCGGTCAGGCGCGCCGGTGCCATCGGCGCGGGTGATGTTCACCTGTTCGATCTTCACCAGGTCGGCGATGCCCATTTCTTCGATCAGGGTCAGGATGCGGGTCGAACGGCTTTGCGGGGCGTGGAAGAGGGTCAGCATGGAATGTCCTTTCAGGCTTGGTCGATGCGCCCGTTATGCGCTAGGCTTCCTGACAGAAGCTGGCAGGAACCGTCATGTCCCGATCCGACCGCCTTTTCCGTTTGCTCCACGCCTTTCGGACCCTGCCGCAGCCCGTCACGGCGGCGCGGTTGGCCGAGGAGACGGGGGTTTCGGAGCGGTCGCTTTATCGCGACATCGCCTCGCTTCGCGCAGGGGGCGCGCTGATCGACGGGGCGGCGGGGGTGGGCTACACGCTGACCGAAGACCCCGCCCTGCCACCGCAGATGTTCACGCGGCTCGAGGTGGAGGCGCTGGTTCTGGGGCTGGCCGAGGTGCGGATGGCGGGCGATACGGCGCTGGCCGAGGCGGCAAAGGCGGCTTTGGCGAAGATCGTCGCAACCTTGCCTGACCGCGTGCAACGGCAGGCGATGCATGCCGTGCAAGAGACCTATCGCTTCGAGCGGCGTCCCCCCGCGCCGCCGCATATCGCCTTCTTGCGGCAGGCGTCATGGGACGAGGCGGAGTTGCGGATCACCTACCGCGACAAGGAAGGGGCCGCGACGAGCCGGAGCATCTGGCCGCTGTCCATCGTCTTTCTGGACCGGTCGCTGATGCTGCTGGCGTGGTGCTGTCTGCGGCAGGATTTCCGGCGCTTCGATCTGGCGCGGATCGGGCGGGTGGAACCGACGGGCTACAGCTTCCGTCCGCGCCGCGTGCCGCTGCTGCGGCAGTTCCACGAACAGCTTCGGGGCGGGGCGTAGGCGCGGGGGGCCGCTGGCAAGCCTTGGGGTGAAGCGATTGAAAATGTGGAAATTAAACCCAAGGTTGCAACTGCAAGTCGAGGTTTGCATCGCCATACTTTGGGCTATAACCCTGTCACCCTTGGGGTGGAGTTGAAGCAGGGGAGGGCAGAGGGGCGCGATGGCGGGCACGGGCAGGGGGCCGGAGGTCGGAGAGATCCTCGAACGGTTGGGGCTGCAGAGCCTTGCCAGCCGTTTTGCGGCCCAGGACGTCGATGCCGAAGTCCTTTTCATGCTGACCGACGCGGACCTTCGGGAACTGGGGCTGACGCTCGGGCAGCGGCGCAAGCTGCTGGCCGAAATCCTGCGGTTGCGTGACCGTGACAGAACCGTGCCTCCGCTGCCTTTGCCGCGTGTTGCGGCCCCTGCGATGCAGATCCGCGACGGGCTGGAATTGCGGCGGCTGACGGTGGCCATTGCCGATCTTGTCGGATCGACGGAATTGGCGACCCGGCTTGGACCGGACGAGATGCATGAGGTCTTGCAAGCCTATTACAACCACGCACGCACGGTGGCCGAGCGGCATGGCGGGCATTTCCAGCCATTGCAGGGGGACGGGGCGATCCTGCTGTTCGGCTATCCCAAAAGCAAGGGTGCCACGGCGGAGCGTGCGGTCGAGGCTGCGATGCAGTTGCAGGCGGAACTTGCGTCAAGCCCGCATGTGCTGGCCGATGGCAGCAGTGTCACCCTTCGGGCGCGGATCGGGGTGGCGACGGGAAAGGCGATGGTGGGCTATGCGCCGGATGCCGGGCCGCATGACGGGTTGCAGATCGTCGGGCCAGTGGTGAACCGCGCGGCACGGTTGCAGGTGATCGGCGATCCGGGGGCGGTTCTCGCAGATGCGCCGACGGCGAAGCTTGCCGCCGGATTTGCGGTCGAGGACATGCCTCCCGCCCGGCTCAAGGGTTTCGACGAGGCTGTTGCGGTCGTGCGGGTGATCGGTCGTCGTATCGCGCCCGCAGAACTGCCCGCGCCGCGTCTTGCGGTGCAAAGCGCGCATCGTTTGGACGCGGCAAACCTGACGGCCATGTGGCGGCGGGCAAGTGCGGGCGGGGCTGCGCTTGCCGTGGTGACGGGTGATGCGGGTATCGGCAAATCCACGCTTCTGGCGCAGGTTCAGGCTTTGGCCGCAAGGGACGGCGCACGCATCCTGCGGCTCGGCTGTTCGGCGCTTGGCGCGAATACGCCCCTTGGTCCGGTGACGGCCTTGGTCCGCGCCGCGGCGGCAGAGGGCGGGGATGGCGATGTGATCGCTGCCTTGGGTCGTCTGTTCGCCTTTGACGGGCCGACCGAGCGGGACGAGATCGCGGCGCTTCTGGGTCTGACGGCGGGCGAGACGACGCGGCCTTCGGAACGGGGACGGCTGCTTGGCTTGCTTGCCGCCCGGATGCTCGATGGTGGCGGGCGGGCCAGTCTGCTGGTCGTGGAAGACCTGCATTGGGCGGACGCCACGACGCGGGATCTGCTGGAGGCCTGCGCGTTGCGGGTACAGGGGCAGGGGGTCATGATCCTCGGTTCTTCGCGCAAGGCGGAGGAGGGGCTTTGGTCGGCCGATCCGCGGCGCGAGGTCGTTGCCCTGTCGCCGCTTGCTCCGGATGCCGCAAGGGATGTCTTGCAACAGGTTCTGGGCAAGCGGGTTCTGCCCGATGCGATCGCCGGGCTTATCCTTGCGCGATGCGACGGCAACCCGCTGATGGTCGAAGCGCTGGCCCGCAAGTTCGAAGCGTGGAGCGATGCCGAATTGCACCACGAGATGGAGGTTCCGACCTCGATCTACGAAAGCATCTCGGCACGTGTGGACGGTTTGGCCAAGGGCGCAGGACTGGCCGAGGCGCTTTCCGTCTTTGACGCGCCCGTGGCCGAGGGAACTTTGGCGCTGGCTGTCGATCTGGGCGCTTCGGCGTTGGCGGATGCGGCGACGGAGCTTTGCGCCGTGGGCATCGCGGAATGGGTGGGTGACGGGCGGCAGCGGTTCCTGACCTTTCGGCACAGTCTTTACCGCGAGGTCATCTATGAACGGATCGTGCGCGCGTCGCGGCAGCGGTTGCACCGTGCCGCCTATCGTGCGCTGCTTGCGGGGGATGCGCTCCTTGCTGACGAAATGCCCGCGGTTCTGGCATGGCACGCGGCCGAGGCAGGGGAATATGCGCAGGCGGCACCGCTTGCCTTGAAGGCGGGTGAGGCGGCCTTGGCGCGGTCGGCGCTGATCGAAGCGGGGCACCATTTCGACCGTGCGATTGCCGCGCTGGAGCGGGTTGCGCGGTCGCGTCCGGTGGATATGCTGCGCTTGCGGGCCTTGGCGGGCATGGCCTCGGTCAAGCGGGCGCGCGAGGGGATCGCGTCGGACGAGGCGGGGCGTCTGGGCCGTGCGGTGTTGGCATTGGCGCGTGATCTGGGCGAGACGCGGACCGAGATGCTGGCGCTGAACGGGCTTTACTCGCATGCCTTGGTGCGGGCTGATTACCGCGCGGCGGGTGCCTGGGCGAACGAGCTGGATGCCGCCGCCGCGCAGTCGCAGGACGCGACCTTCCGCATGATTTCCACGCGGGCGATGGGCGTCGTCGCCCTTCACACGGGCACCCCTGCCGAGGGGGCCACGCTGTTGCAGCGTGCGCTCGACGCCTATGACCGCGAGCGGCATGTCTCGCTGGCCTTTGCGCATGGCTATGACCATGCGGAAATCTGCGCGGTGTTTCTGTCCTTTGCGCTGTGGCTGAAGGGTGATCTGGTCGGGTCGGCGCAGGTCGGTGCGTTTTCGGTGCGCCATTCGCGGGAGATCGACCATGCCCATTCGCTGGCGCAGGCGCTGACGTTTCGTGGCATGCTCTTGTCTTTGGCGCGGGACGAGGCGGGGGCGATAGCCGCCGCCCGCGAAGGGGCCGAGGTCGGCGCGCGCTTCGATCTTCGTGCCATGCATGGCGTGGGGGAATTCCTTGCCGAGGCCGCGGCATTGGTCAGTTCCGACGCACCCGTAAACGGCGAGGCGTTGGACGCGTTGCGCGCGCGGCATCTGCGTTTCCGCGAGGTGAACCCCTTCAACTATCTGCCGATGTCCCTGTCGCTTGTCGCCGCCGCCGAAATCGGGGCGGGCGACTTCGCGGCGGCGGAAGCGACCTTGGCCGAGGCCGAGGCGATCCAGGAGCGTGCCGCAGAAATCTGGACACGGCCCGAGGTAACGCGGGTCAAGGCATTGCTGGCTTTGGCCAAGGGCGACACGGGCGCGGCGCGTGCGCTGCTTTCGGCGGGTTACGCCGATGCCTTGGACATGGGAGCGGTGACGCTGCAACTGCGGCTGGCCTGCGACATGGCGCTGACAGAGCCGGCGGATGCCGAGGCGCGGCAGAAGGTTGCCGACGCCCTGGCGCGGCTTGTGTCGCAAGACGGCGGCTGGGATGTGGCGCGGGCTCAGGCCATCGTGGCGCGGGAACCGGTCTGATCCGAGGGGACGAGCGCGCCTTCGTCGATCAGGCGTTTGAGGATCGCATGGCCAAGCGTGGCAGGCAGCACCGCATCGAGACGCCTTGCAAGGGTGGCAACCGGCGCGGGCGGGTCGAGCAAGTGGGCGATGGTTGCGGCATCCGAGGGACCGAAGGTCGTGGCATCCTCGCCGCTTGCAGGCAGGTGGATCGCCTTGGCCCAGACGATGCGGCCATTGGCAAGCACCGGTGCTTCATGCAGGGCGCGTGACAGGCGCAGCGGGCGGTTCAAGGGCGGCACGGCTGCGCGTGCCGGTTCCGCCGGATGCGCGCTTTCGCCCCGAAGCCCTGCAAGCGCCAAGGCGGTTCCTTCGGCGGCCTGGCGGCAGGCTTTCGCGTGGCGTTGTTCAAGAAAGGCCAGCGCCGCCGAAGCATCACCTTGGCCGAGGATCGTCGCGGCTGCTGCGACGGCATGGGTGGCGCTGCGGAAGGCATGGACGAGGCCGTGCGCCGCGACAGGGTCGCGGGCGAGCGCGGCATCGCCGATACGCAGGATCGGGCCGGTCGCGGTGGCGAAAGGTGCCGCATGCAGGGCGGCAGGGCAGGGTCGGCCGACATGGAGGTCTTCGGCAAGGGCCAGATGTGACAGCAACATGGCGCGGCGCCGGGTCGCGGTCAAGCCTGCGAGGTTTCGGGGATCGGTAAACAGCGCCCCCTCGCATCGGCCCGAGGGCAGGGTGGCGATCCAGCTCCAGCCTATGGCAAGCGCCGTGACCTCCATCCGGGGGGCCGGAGGCGGGGCTGGCGACACGGTGCGGAAGGGGAGGGCTGCCACTGCGTTCCGGATGGCACGGGGCAAGGCGGCGCGGCCGCGGGCGTCGATGATGACGCGGGGGAAGAACCGCCGGTCGCCGAGGGCGACGGTCGGGGTCGGAGAGGATCCGATCCACCCGCGGCCCGTGGCAAGCTTGGCACCGGATCGGCGGGCAAGGGTGTGAAGCGCGGCATGCAGCGTGGCGCGGTCCAGAAGGTCGGGTGCATCGGCAGGGGCAGAGCGTCTGGTTTCCGACGATGCAGGTCGATGCAGGTCGATGCTTGCGACGCGGCCAAGGAATGCCGCGTCGAGTGCCGGTTGCAGTCCAAGGTCATATGCCAAGGCACGTCCCATCGGGGGAAGGCTTTCGATGCGGGCGGCGGGCGGATGGCCGGAGTCGATGATCAGCACATCCATGCCCTGCGCTGCCGCAAGCATGGCGGCGACTGTGCCTGCGGGACCGGCACCGAGGATGACGATGTCAGGCCGATCCATCGAACCAGTCGGGGCGTTCGGCCATCATCCTGCCATAGGCGTGCAGCGCGAAATCGAGCCAGCCGCGAACATGGTCGCAGGCGGGGCGACCGGCGTGCAGCACCTCGTGGTGGCAGCCGCCGCCGCACAGTCTGCGCGCCCAGCAGGTGCGGCAGGTCTGTTGCCCCTCGACGCTGCGGGCTGATAGCCAGCGGCTGCGGTGGGCGTGGTCGATGCCGGCCTCGAGGCTGCCCATCTGGCCCAAGGGATCGTTCACGAAGCGGTGGCAGGCCGAGTATTTGCCCGAGGCATCGACGGCAAGGTAGTCGCGTGCCGCGCCGCAACCGTGGCTGCGGGCCGCGCCCGAGTGGAGTTCGTTCAGCGCGGTGGCGAGGTTGGCGAATGGATGCGCCCTGCCGTCGAGCGTTGCGGCAAGCCAGTCTTCGCCGCAGGCGATCATGGCATCAAGCAGCTTGGGGAAATCGTCAGCCCCAAGGACGCCGCGCCCGCCCGCTGCCGTAAGCAGGGGCGAGACGCCGATGGAGGTGAAGCCGAGCGCGGCAAGGGCGGCGACGGTTTCGCGCAGGTCGAGGTTGGCGGGTGTCACCGTCACGCGGGCCGAAAGGGCGATGCGGTCGGCGCGGGCGCCAAGCGGGGCAAGGCCTGCGCGGACGCGGTCGAAGCTGCCGCCGCCGCCGCGCATCGGGCGCAGGCGGTCGTTGGTGGCGCGCGCTCCGTCTAGGCTGACGGTCACGGCGAAGCGGTGGGTGGCAAGGAATTCGGCGTCCTCTTCCGTGACCAGCGTGGCGTTTGTGGTCATCGAAAAACCCACGCTGATGGCACGGGCGCGGCAAAGGCTGCGGGTATGGGCGACGGTCTGGCGGATCAGGTCGCGGGCGATCATCGGCTCGCCCCCCATGAAGGCGATGCGGATGCCGCCGCCGGGGGGTGTTTCGGCGACAAGGGCGTTGATGGCGGCGCGGGCGGTGGGCCAGTCCATCCGCGTGTCGGCCCCGCCGAAGCTGCCGCCGCCCGCGTAGCAATAGCCGCAGGCAAGGTTGCAGGTCTGCGACACGGTCAGCGCAAGGGCGCGGATCGCCCGTGCAGGGGTGGCGGGTGCGGGGGCGGGCGGGGGAAGGGCGAGGCCGATGGAGGCAAGGGCGGCTTCGTCACCCGTGGCCAAGGCCAGCGCAAGACGGTCCATCGCGGCCGCGTCGAGCCGCCAGATCGCGGCGGTTTCGGCAACATAGGCCAGGGTTCCGGCCAGATGGACGGCGGCATCGACCCGTTGCGCAGGCGGCGGGATGGGTCCGTCAGGCATGGTCGTGCTTCTCCCACGGGGCAAAGACCGGCAGCCCGATGCCATTGCGGGCAAGGGCTTCCCATGCCGTCATGAGGTCGCGCATGGCGGTGCGCGATTGCAGGATCGCGGCTTCGGCGGCGCGCATGTCGTCGTTGGCTTCGGCGGCGTAGCCTTCCTTCAACGCCTCGACGATCGAGGTGACGAGGCCGAGTTCGGCGGCAACGTCATCGGGTTTGGCAAGGGTCAGGTTGCGCCGGTAGAGGTTCGGGTCGGCGGCGTAGCGGCGCAAGATCAGCGCCATGTCGCGGAATTTCTGGAAGTGCTGCAAACCGTCGCTGTCGATGCGCACGGCGAGTTCATAGAGACCCTCGGGGTAGGTCCGTTCGCCGCTGCGCAATTCATGCACAAGCCGTGCATATTCGGTGTCGATCGCCTTGCCCGGTCTTTCGGCGGCGATGAAATCCTCGATCACATCCAGTGTGGCGGGGCGCAGCGTCCGCGCCCATGCGGGGCCGGAGAGGGCTTCGCGGACGGTGCCGCGCTTTGTGGTCGCTACGGGACGGATGACGGGTTCATAGGCTTTGCGGCCAGAAAGGCCCGCGCGGTGGAGCATCCAGAGGATCTGGTTGTCCCAGCGCAGGTGGGTCATTTCCGACAGGGCGACCGACAGGATCAACTGCCGCGCGGCGGTCAGATCGTCGGCAAGGTCTGGCCAGACAGCACGTTCCTGCGGCGTCACCTCGTCCGGCGTGCGGAGCGAGAAATGCGCGTAGAGGTAGGCCAAGGCCAGCGTGAATTCGAGCGGGGCGAGTTCGGTCGTGATGTCGTGGATGATGTCGGCAGGGCCGACATAGGGGTCGGCGGGGGTGTCGGGGTCGCCCTTGGGCCTTGTTCCCTTGGTTTCGATGCCTTGCAGGACAAAGTCGAGTTCCTCCCACTTCATGTTGAATTCGAGCGGGTCGTATTGGTCGGGGCGGGCGGCTTCGATGGTGGGGGCGGCGCTGATGTCGTCACGCGGGCCACGGCGGCGCATCCAGTCGAGGAAGGTCACGGCCTGACGCGCATCCTTGACCGAGGTGCCATCGGGTTCGGCTTCGCCGTGGACGGGGCCAAGCACCACGTCGGGGTGGTTTGCCGCCCAGTATTGGCAGGCGCAGTCGCGGAAGTCGTGGGTCCACGGGCTGCACATGGACGCGGTAAGTTCGCCGGGGCGGTAGACATCGGGGATCACGCCATCGGCGTCGAGATAGCGGCGGCGCTTTCCGTGCAGGATGACGGGCTGCCCCGTGGGTTGGCCGTTTCCGTCCCGCTGCGAGAGGGCGATTGTCAGGTCGGCCACGCTGTCGTCGGGGTCGGCCTCTATCCCGCGGACGACCCACCAGACGGTTTCACCCTCGTAGGGTGTCAGCCAGACGGCGTTCTGGAACACGTCGGCATCGTATAGTTCGATCCGGCGACCGTATTGTTCGACCCAGTGCAGCCACCATGTCCCGCTGCCAAGGGCGGCACCTTGGGGACCGTTCAGCGCGGTTTTCAGCGCGTGGAGCCAAGGCAGGTCCTGAAGGAAAGCGTTGTCGGTTTCGACCTCGGAATACACAAGGCAGGCGCCTTGGGTGCCATCGGGGCCGGAGGGTTCGATGCCGCGGAATTCGAAGACGAGGCCGGGGAAGAAGCGCATATCAAGCTGGCGCAGGTCGAATTCGAGGCCGGGATAGCAGTTGCCGACACCGGATTCGAGCAGGCTCGACGCGGGGTTGCCGAGGACGGGTTCGGGATAGTCCGGCACGGCGGCGGTGGCGCGGCGGGCGGCGGCGTTCAGGGGTTGGGGGGCTTCGGTCATTCTTCGGACGCCTTGGCTTCGGGACGCAGCGCATCGGCGCGCCAGTCGGGATCGGTTTCCAGCTTGTCGAGCCATGCCATCAACAGGTCGTAGTGGCGGCGGGTGATGGACAGCGGCACGCCCATCGAATGGCGCATGAAGGGGGGCATCCGCATGTCGTAGGTCTGGTCCATCACGTTGCGCGGGTCACGGTAGCGCGGCGGGTCGCCGCGTTCGGCTGTGTTGCCGCCCTCGCTTGCGGGGCGGTCGTGACGGCCCACGGGAACGGCGGCGGGCGGGGTGATGCCCGCGCGGCGCGGCAGGTCGGCCAGCCGAGCAAAGGGCGGGCGGACGATCTGGCGCACGCGTTCGGGACGGCGGGCGAGGAAGTCGCGCAGGACGGGGCTGTCGGCCATGCGGGCATGGACCTGTTGCACGACCATCGTAAAGGGCAGGCGGTCGGCGGCACCGCCCTTGGCCACGCGCACATCGCCTACGGCGGGGGTATAGTCGGGCGTCACCTCGGCCAGCGGCGCGTCGTCGGCGCGCATGGTTTTGGGGCCGAGGCGGGGGGACAGGCCGTGGTCCCAATCGGGCGCGTCGGGGTCGGGTGCACCAAGGATGGAGGCATTGCCCGCCAGCGCCCAGGCGCGGCGCTGGTCAAGGTTGACCATGCTTGCCGTTTCGAAGATGCGGCGGAAAAGGTCGAGGATGACTTCGGGCGTTTCCTCGCGGTCGGGTGTGGCGGGGGGAAGCTCGCGGTCGTCGAATTCGTCGCGGATGGAATACATCGGCCGTTTGTCGGGGGCAAAGTCGGGCGGTCCGGCAAAGGCGCGGGCCTTGGCGCGGAACAGGCGGCCCCCAAGGGTAAGAGTGGCCTCGATCAAAAGATCGCAGGTGTCGTCGATCAGCCCCCAGTTGCCCCCCGCCCCTTCGCGCGAGCCGTCGTAGCTGTCTTGCGGGGTGGGCCATTTCGGCGTGCCGCCGTCACGGAAGTTGAAGCCCGACCAAGGGGTGCCCGCGCTGAGGATGCGGTTTTCGGGGCGGGCCATCTTGTAGATGCCGCCGTAAAGGGTGCTGGCGGGTTCGAAATCCCCCGGCGGGCGGGGCGAGGCGGAGCCGGTCGTCGCCTCGGGCGGGCCATAGGCATCGCCCGTGCCGGGGATGAATCGCAGGCGGATCTGGTCGAGCCGCGTGGCGCAGGAGGGGTCGTCGTGGTTCGGCACGAAAGTCTGGATCGTGCCGAGCGGCAGCGGCGCGTCGGGGCGGACAAGCGGGATGTCATCGGGCAGATGGGGCGAGATCGCATCGAGCCTGTGCGGGCGATAGCTGTCGGCGGCAAAGGTGACGCGGGCCACGGCGGCGCAGGAGGCAAGCTTGGTGCGCGACTGCGCCTTGCGGTTGGCGGCGGTCGCGGTGAAGACGAGGTCGGAGAGCTTGCCGCCAAGGTCGTGCAGCAAGCGGGGCGTCACCGGCACGTCGAGCAGCGCGCCGTCCGGCCCCTGCATCCGCGCCCAAAGTTCGAAGAACGGGGCGACGGGGCGGATGCGGCCGTGGCGGTCCTTGAAGGTGATGCCCTCGGGGTGGTGGATCGTCAGGCGGTGCGGCCAATGCCCGTCGCCCGAGACGGATACGGGGCGCAGGGTGGGGGCGGGTTCGATGCGGGTCTGCACACCGCGATGCGGGTTTTCGTCGGCCACCCAGCGATAGGCATAGACGGGTTCGCGGGACCGCCCGACACGGGCAATCGCCATCGGCGGGTTGAGGTAGACCGACACGGGGTAGTGATCGCTCAGGTCGACCCCGCACCACGGGGCGCAGCGGCCCTCGTTGCGGCAGGAGCAGGCGGCATCGGTCATCGGGGTTCCCCGTGCAAAAGGCCTTGTTCGTAGGAAAAGCGGTCATGCGGGTCGTAATGGCGTTTGATCTGCATGAGGCGGGGCAGGTTGCTGCCGAAATATTGCGCGCGGAAGCCCGCGTTGCCGCGGCGGGGGTAGTTCTGGTAGCGCGCGCCGTTGCCCATCGCGCCCGCGATTTCGCCGAAACGGTCGAGCCATCGGGTCGATGCCTCCTGATGCGTGTCGAAGGTCCAGAAGGACCATGCAAAGAGGTTGAGGCTTGCATCGCGGTGGACGAAGGCGTTGGCATCGGGGGCGGGTTCGTTGACCGCGCCGCCGTAAAGCTCCATCGCGACGAAGCTGGTCTTGTCGGGCGCGGCAAGGAAGTGGTGGAGAAGGTCGGCCCAGCGGTCGGGTCCGTGCAGGTCGGCGATGATGCGGCCATCGACGAGCGGTTTGGTGTTCATCGACACATTGGGCATGTCCTGCCCCGGCGGGTGGGCGGTTTGCAGCAGGATTTCGTTCAGGTGCAGGTAGCGCCCGCGCCGCCAGATTTCGATCTGGGTTTCGGGGTCGCGGACATGGGCCATGAGCGGGCCGAGCGTGGCGCGCGCCTCGGCCTCGGTCCCTGCGCAAAGGCCGCGGATCATCAGGCCGGGGATCTGGCCGTTGGGTGCGGCGGCGGTGGGCAGGTTCATCAGCAAGGCTTGCAGGCCGATGTTCGCGGGACCGTCCTTGGTATATTGCGCCTGAAGGTCGGCAAGGACGCGGGCGGCGGTGGCGATGCCGTCGCGGTCGGTAAGCGGGAAGCGCAGGCCGAAACCGAAAAGCGGCGGTTCCTCGACAAGTCGGTATTCGATTTCGGTAAGGACGCCGAACTGGTTGCCCGTGCCGCCGCGCATCGCCCAGTAAAGGTCGGCGTGGTTGCCCGCATGCGCGTGGATCACCTGACCCTCGGCGGTGACGACGCGGACGGAGAGGACGTTGTCGCAATTCATGCCGTAAAGGCGCGAGGTGAAGCCGTAGCCGCCGCCCTGCATGTAGCCCGCGACACAGACCGTCTCGCACCCGCCACCGGGGAGGTGGAGGCCCGCGGCGTGGAGCATGCGGTTGAGCGTGCGGAAGGGCGTGCCCGCCCCGACCCAGGCGCGGCGCGCGTCGCGGTCGATGCGGACATGGGCCATGCGCGACATGTCGAGCGTGATCTGGTCGTTGACCGAATATCCGGCGGTGGAATGGCCGCCCGAGCGGGCGACGACCTTCAGCCCCGTCGCACGGGCGAATTTCAGCGCGGCGACGACATCGCTTTCGCAGAGGCATTTTATGATGATCTGCGGGAAGTGCTGGTAGCTGTGCATGAAGCCCATGCGGGCATCGTTGTAACCATCCTCGCCCGCCTGCATGACCGATCCGGCAAGCTCATCGGTCAGTTCGGTCAGGGCTTTGGCTGAATAGGATTGCAGACCGCTTTCCACGGCCCGCGCTTCGGGTGGCAACCCGAAACGGCGCTTTCTACGCATTTACGATTTGCCCCCACACCCGAACGTTACCCGACCCCAACGGAGCGGAGGCTAACAGGCGTTTTCGCAACCTCAAAGCGATAGTTGGGGCAGGGCTACGCGCAAGGGGCGCTGTCGTTCTACCTAGCCGATCGTGCCGCGCACGCCGCCCGTGTGGGCGCGGTCGAGGAGGAGGTGATCGAGCAGGATGCAGGCCATCATCGCCTCGCCCACCGGAACGGCGCGGATGCCGACGCAAGGGTCGTGGCGGCCCTTGGTGATCAGGTCTCGCTCTGCCCCCGTGGTGTCGATGGTGCGGCGCGGGGTGAGGATCGAGGAGGTGGGCTTCACCGCGAAACGGCAGACCACGGGTTGGCCCGTCGAGATGCCGCCAAGGATGCCGCCCGCGTGGTTCGACAGGAACTCCGGCCCGTTCGGACCCATGCGGATTTCGTCGGCATTTTCCACGCCGGTCAGGCTGGCAGCGGCCATGCCATCGCCGATTTCCACGGCCTTTACCGCGTTGATCGACATCATGGCCGAGGCGAGGTCGCTGTCGAGTTTGGCATAGAGCGGCGCGCCAAGGCCTGCGGGAACGCCCGAGGCGGTGACTTCGATCACCGCGCCGACCGAATTATGCGACAGGCGCAACTCGTCAAGATAGGTCGCCCATTCTGAGGCGGCGGTGGCATCGGGACACCAGAAGGGGTTCTGGTCGATCTGCGTCGCGTCGAAGCGGGCGCGGTCGATGCCCTTGGCCCCCATCTGCACCATGTAGCCGCTGATCGAAAGGGTGGGGGCAAGACGGGCAAGCACGGCGCGGGCGATGCCGCCTGCGGCCACACGCGCCGCCGTTTCGCGGGCCGAAGAACGCCCGCCGCCGCGATAGTCGCGGTGGCCGTATTTCTGGTGATAGGTGATGTCGGCATGGCCGGGGCGGAAGGCCTGCGCGATGTCGCCGTAATCCTTGGACCGCTGGTCGGTGTTTTCGATCATCAACTGGACGGGCGTGCCGGTGGTCAGCCCTTCGAACACGCCCGACAGGATGCGGACCTGATCGGGTTCCTGCCGCTGGGTGGTGAACTTGTTCTGCCCCGGTTTGCGGCGGTCGAGCCAAGGCTGGATGTCGGCCTCGGTCAGGGCGATGCCGGGGGGGACGCCATCGACCGTGCAGCCGAGTGCCGGACCGTGGCTTTCGCCCCATGTCGTGACGCGGAAGATATGGCCATAGGTGTTGAAAGACATCATGCGCCCCTGTTTTGCGAACATTGCTTTAGGCGAAAGCGCGCGGCGGGACAACCGAGTTGGTCGGGTCGGCCCCGTTGTCCCGCCCCTGCGTTCCGCACCGTCCCGTTTGCGTCCTGCCCAAGACGGGGGGCCGTCTGCCCCCCGCACCCCCCGAGGATATTTGTGCGAGCGTGAAAGCAGGCGAAGGGGCGCGAGGCCCCTTGCGTCTGGTGGATGTTCGCCTATCTTGCGCCTTACCTCGGGGTGCCCAAGTGGCTGAGATGCGAAAGCGGACCCGTTGAACCTGAACCGGATCATACCGGCGGAGGGAAGGTGCGCGGAATTTCTCCAAGCCCGACCTGTCCCGTCGCAATTGGAGGAAGAGATGAAAGCTTCGATCCTTGCGCTGGGTTTTGCCTGCCTTGCCAACATGGCGGCGGCGGATACCCCCGTGCTTACCGTTTTGACCTATGACAGCTTCGTTGCCGAATGGGGCCCCGGACCTGCGGTGGAAAAGGCCTTCGAGGCCGACTGTGGCTGCGATCTGAAATTCGTGCCTGCGGGCGATGGTGCGGCGCTTCTGAGCCGCGTGCAGATGGAAGGTGCCGCGTCCGAGGCGGATGTGGTGCTGGGGATCGACACCAGCCTGACCGCTGCGGCAAAGGCGACGGGGCTGTTCGCGCCGCATGGGCAGACTTGGGCCAACAACCTGCCCGTGCCTTATGCGGATGCCGATTTCGTGCCCTATGACTGGGGCTGGTTCGCGATGGTCTATGACAAGACCAAGGTGACGACCGTGCCGAAGAGTTTCGGGGAACTCGCGGCGTCGGACCTCAGGATCGTCATTCAGGACCCGCGGTCCTCGACGCCGGGTCTGGGGCTGCTGCTTTGGGTCAAGGCGGCCTATGGCGACAAGGCAAAGGATGTCTGGACCGCGCTGGCCGACAATATCGTGACCGTCACGCCCGGCTGGTCGGAGGCCTATGGCCTGTTTACCGAAGGCGAGGCGGATATGGTGCTGTCCTACACCACCTCGCCCGCCTATCACCTGATCGCCGAGCAGGACGACAGCAAGGCGGCGGCGCTGTTCGACGAGGGGCATTACATGCAGGTCGAGGTGGCGGGAAAACTCGCCGCGACGGATCAGCCGGAGCTGGCGGACAAGTTCCTTGCCTTCATCGGGTCGGATGCGTTCCAGTCGACCATTGCCACGACGAACTGGATGTATCCGGCGGTGACACCGAAGGACGGTCTGCCGGAAGGGTTCGACCGGTTCCGCCCCGCGAAATCGCTGCTTCTGCCTGCGGACGAGGCGGCGGCGGTGCGGGATGCCGCTTTGGCCGAATGGCAAGCGGCGCTTTCGAAATGAGGGGTGTGGCGGGGGTGGCATCGGTCGCTGCCCCTGCCGTGGCCCTGTGCGTCGTGCTGCTGACCTTGGGCACGGCGCTGGTCGTCGGGGCCGGAGCGGGGCGGTTCTGGCCGCAGCCTGCGGATTGGGCCGCGCTGCGTTTCACGCTGGTGCAGGCGGCGCTGTCCTCGGCCCTGTCCTGCCTTTTGGCGGTGCCGGTGGCGCGGGGGCTGGCGCGGCGGCGGTTTGCGGGGAGGGGGGCGCTGATCTCGCTGATGGGCGCGCCATTCCTGCTGCCGGTGATCGTGGCGGTGCTCGGGTTGCTGGCGGTGTTCGGGCGGGGCGGCGTGGTGAACGATGCGCTGGCTTTGCTCGGTCTGCCGCGCCTTTCGATCTACGGGATGCACGGGGTGGTGCTGGCCCATGTCTTTCTGAACCTGCCCTTGGCCACGCGGATGCTGCTGATGGGCTGGCAGGCCATTCCGGCCGAGCGGTTCCGGCTTGCGGCCTCGCTCGGGATGCCGGCGCCTGCCCTGTTCCGGCATCTGGAATGGCCGATGCTGCGCGCGGTTCTGCCGGGGGCGGCGGTGGTGATCTTTGCCATCTGTCTGGCGAGTTTCGCCGTGGCGCTGACGCTTGGCGGCGGGCCGGGGGCGACGACGGTGGAACTGGCGATCTATCAGGCGCTGCGGTTCGATTATGATCCGGCGCGGGCGGCGGCCTTGGCCTTGATCCAGTTCGCGCTGGGCGCAGGAGCCGTGGCGCTGGGTTGGGCGGTGCTGGCAGCGCCTGCCTTCGGGGCGGGGCTGGGGCGGCGGATCGACCTTTTGCCGCCCAAGGGATGGCGGCGGGTTGTGGACGGCCTGGCGATTTCGCTGGCGGCGGGGTTCCTGCTGCTGCCGCTTGGTGCCGTGGTGTTGCGCGGGCTTGGCGGGTTGGGCGACCTTCCGGCGGGGCTGGGCATGGCTGTGATGCGGTCGGTCGGCGTGGCGCTTGCCTCGACCGCGGTGACGATGGCGGCGGCGCTGGTGCTGGCGCTGGCGGTGGCGCGGCGGGCCAAGGGGGCGCGGGCCTTCGATGCGGTGGCGGTGCTGCCGCTGGCGGTGTCGGGACTGGTGCTCGGGACGGGGCTGTTCCTGACGCTGCGGCCTTGGGTCAGGGCCGAGGATGTGGCGCTGCCCGTGACCGTCATGGTCAATGCGCTGCTGTCTCTGCCCTATGCCTATCGCCTGCTGTTGCCCGAGGCGCGGGTGTTGCATGCCGATTACGACCGGCTTGCCGCCTCGCTCGGCCTGTCCGGCGTCGCGCGGCTGCGCTGGGTGACGCTGCCGCGTCTGGCGCGGCCCTTGGGCTTTGGCGCGGGCGTGGCGGCGGCGCTGTCGATGGGGGACCTTGGCGTCATCACGCTCTTTGCGGGGGAAAGCGGGGCGACGCTGCCGCTTTACGTGCATCGCCTGATGGGCGCATACCGGATGGAGGCGGCGGCGGGGGCGGCGCTGGTGCTGGTCGCCGCAAGCTTCGCGCTGTTTGCGCTGTTCGACGGGATGGGACGCCGTGCTGCACCTTGACCACCTTTGCCTGACCGAACCCGGCTTCTCGCTCGGGGCCGACTGGAGCGTGCCAAAGGGTGCGCGGGTGGCGATCATCGGGCCATCGGGGGCGGGGAAGTCCACCCTGCTCAATGCCATCGCGGGCTTCGTCACACCCGCTTCGGGGCGGATCCTCTGGGAGGGGGCGGATCTGGCCGGCAAGGCACCGGGCGAACGCCCCCTGACCATCCTGTTTCAGGACCAGAACCTGTTTCCGCACCTGACGGTGGAACAGAACCTCGCCCTCGGCCTCTCGCCACGGCTGAAGCCGACATCGGCGCAACTGGCGCAGGTGGCGGATGCCCTGCGGCGCACGGGCCTCGACGGGTTGGGGCAAAGGCGGCCAGCGCAGCTTTCGGGCGGACAGGCGGGGCGGGCGGCCCTCGCCCGTGCGCTCTTGCGGGCAAGGCCGATGTTGTTGCTCGACGAACCCTTCGCAGCCCTCGGCCCCGCGCTGAAGCAAGAGATGCTGGCCCTTGTCGGCGAAGTCGCCGCCGAAACGGGCGCGACCGTCATGATGGTCACGCATGACCCCAAGGATGCGCAGGGCTTTGCGGACCTTACCGTTCTCGTGGCGGACGGGGTCGCGCATCCGCCGCAAGAGACGACCGCCCTCTTCGCCAACCCGCCGCAAGCCCTGCGCGACTACCTCGGCTGATTTCACGCTCGTCCAAATATCCCGCAGGGGTCCGGGGACGCGAAGTCCCCGGTCGCGTTGCCCATAGGCGCAAGGCCGCAGAAAGATCGTCCATGACGGAAAATGGAAAACCCCGCACGGTGGCGGGGTTTTCCGTATTCATTCGACTGGCCGGTCTCAGGCCAGTTTCTTGCCCTTCACGCCCGCCCAGATGCGCTTGTTCGTGAGATAGAGCAGCGAGGCGAAGATGATCAGGAAGAGCACGGCCTTGAAGCCCGTTTCCTTGCGCGCCATCAGCTTCGGTTCGGCGGTCCACATCAGGAAGGCCGAAACGTCCATCGACATCTGGTCGACCGTGGCAGCGGTGCCGTCGGCATAAGTGACCTGATCGTCCGACAGCGGAGGCGGCATCTTGATCCAGCCGGTCGAGAAGGCGTGGTTCTCGTAGAAGACCGAACCCGCTTCCTCTTTCTCCTCGCCGGTGTAGCCGGTCAGGATGGCGTGGATATACTCCGGTCCGCCGATGCCACGGAAGAGCTGGTTGATGCCAAGGCCGTAGGGGCCGTGGAAGCCGGCACGTGCCTTTGCCATCAGCGACAGGTCCGGTGCGCCCGCCGCGTGGTTGGCCGGGAAGTTGTCGGCCGGAACCAACGTGCGCGCCGATCCGGTTTCCGGGTCGATCAGCTTGGGGTTCGAGGCTTCGTCGTTCACCGAAAGGTTGGCCGCATAGGCGCGGACCTGATCTTCCGGAAGCTGCGGCCCGCCCTCATCCGCGAGGGTGCGGATGGGAACGAATTTCAGGCCGTGGCAGGCCGAGCAGACCTCGGTATAGACCTGCAACCCGCGCTGGAGCTGGTTGCGGTCGAAGCTGCCGAAGGGGCCTTCGTAGGGGAAGGCCACGTCTTCGATATGCACGGTGGTTTCTGCCGCCGATGCAGCGTTGACCGAGACGGCAAGCGTCAGGGCAGCAACGGCGCCGAGTGCGATTTTCCTGAACATGTCAGTCAGTTCCTTTCTCACTCGGCCGGATGGGCTTTGCCGTAGTGGGCGTTGAAGTCGTCCTCGATCGTCGCAGGCTGCGGCAGCGGCTTTTCGATGACGCCGAGCAGCGGGAGGATGACGAGGAAGTAAGCGAACCAGTAGTAGGACGCGATGAGCGAGATCCATGCCGTCACCGGCGTCGGGGTCTGGCTGCCGACCCACATCAGGACGATGAAGTCGACGGCGAGCAGCGCGAACCACCACTTGAACATCGGGCGATAGCGGCCCGAGCGGACCGAAGAGGTGTCCAGCCACGGCGCAAGCGCCATGACCGCGATCGCCCCGAACATCGCCAGCACGCCGAAGAACTTGGCGTCGACGATCCCGAAGGTCACGAATTCGGTGATCTGGACGAGAAGGACGTCGGCGGTAAAGGCACGCAGGATCGCGTAGAAGGGCAGGAAGTACCATTCCGGCACGATATGCGCGGGCGTCGAGAGGGGGTTCGCTTCGATGTAGTTGTCGGGGTGGCCGAGGTAGTTCGGCATGAACGACACGACCGCGAAGAAGACGATCAGCACGACGGCCAGCGCGAACAGGTCCTTGATCACGTAGTAGGGCCAGAAGGGCAGCGTGTCTTTCGCCGCTTCTTCCTTGGACCCGCGGCGCACTTCGACACCCGTGGGGTTGTTGTTGCCGGTGGTGTGGAAGGCCCAGATGTGCACGGCCACAAGGCCCGCGATCACGAAGGGCAGCAGGTAGTGCAGCGAGAAGAAGCGGTTCAGCGTGGCATTGTCCACGGCAGGCCCGCCCAGCAGCCAGGTCTGGATGCTCGGCCCGATGCCGGGGATGGCACCGAACAGGCCGGTGATCACGGTCGCACCCCAGAAGGACATTTGGCCCCAGGGCAGCACGTAGCCCATGAACGCCGTGCCCATCATGGCAAGGTAGATCAGCATGCCGATGATCCAGGTCACTTCGCGCGGGGCTTTGTAGCTGCCGTAGTAGAGGCCGCGGAAGATGTGCAGGTAGACGGCCACGAAGAAGAGCGAGGCGCCGTTGGCGTGCAGGTAGCGGATCATGTAGCCGCCGTTCACGTCGCGCATGATGTGTTCGACCGACGCGAAGGCGAGGTCGACATGCGGCGTGTAGTGCATCACGAGGACGATGCCGGTGATGATCTGCAGCGCAAGGCAGAAGGTCAGGATGATGCCCCAGATCCACATCCAGTTCAGGTTCTTGGGCGTGGGGATCATGATGGTGTCATAGAGCAGCCCGACGATGGGCAGGCGCTTGTGCAGCCACTGCTCGCCAGAGCTTTTCGGCTCGTAATGGTCGTGCGGAATTCCGGCCATCTGTTGTTTCCTTACCCGAGCTTGATCGTGGTTTCGTCGGTGAATGCGGCCACCGGCACCGGCAGGTTGCGCGGGGCGGGACCTTTGCGGATGCGGCCCGAGGCGTCATAGTGCGAGCCGTGGCAGGGGCAGAACCAGCCGCCGAAGTCGCCCGCATCGCCCAGCGGCACGCAGCCGAGGTGGGTGCAGACGCCCATCATCACCAGCCATTCGCCCGCTTCGTCGAGCGTGCGGTTCTCGTCGGACGCGTCGGCGTTCGGCTTGTTCGCGTTCTCGCCGTTCACGTCGACCAGATCGGTCAGGGCGACGGCGCGGGCGGATTCGATGTCTTCCGGCGTGCGGCGGCGGATGAACACCGGTTTGCCGAGCCATTTGACGGTAAGCTGCGTGCCCACCTCGACGCCCGACACGTCGACGAAGATCGAGGCAAGCGCCTGAACGTCGGCCGAGGGGTTCATCTGGTTGACCAGCGGCCATACGGCTGCGCCGGTGGCGACAGCTCCGGCCCCTGCCGTGGCGTAGTACAGGAAATCGCGGCGGGTGCCGGCGCCTGCGGTGTCGTCTGCGTGGGACACGAGATATTCTCCCTTTCAAGAACGCGGGTTCCGCCCGCGCCCCATAAGCCTGTCGGGCCACGGTCGCCCGCAGCCTTGCCGGGCGGCTTTTAGCCAAGGCGCGGCCCTTCGTCCAGCGGACAAACGGGCGCAGTCGGGGCAAAGCCGACGTTCGGGCGCAGGATTTGTGTCGGCTGTGGTTTTCCTGTGCGTCTTTTGCAGCTTTGACGCGAGGCGCGGGTTGCGCTGCGGGCCGATTCCCCGGGCTGGCCTTGGGGTGGGCATTGATTTCCGGGCCTTTTCGCAGAGTTGCGACAGGCCGTAGCGAAGGGCAATCCAAGCCGCTATAGACGCAGGGGTTCGGAACGGGAGAGTGGATATGTGGGCAAGGGTTCGGTCTGGTCTGTCGCGTTGGCGGGCGGGAATCGTGGTCGGCCTGATTGCCTTGACGGTGCTGGCAGTGCTGCTTTCCGGCCCGGCGAAAAAGTCGGTTCCGGAACGGATCGGCGACCAGTTGCAGGTCGCGTTGCCGATGATCGGTTGGGGCTGTTCGGCCGTGAACGGAAGGGCCACCGAATATGCCCTGCGTTTCGGTGCGACGTGGATCGCCACGCATGGCACGAAGCATGGTCTGATGCAGGCGCCGATCAACATCCGCCCCAATGGCGGGGATCAGGGCTTTCCGTCGGGCCACACCTCGGCTGCGGTCTATGGTGCCTCGGCTCTCGTGCATGACTGTGTGACGGGGAATCCTTGGGTGCAGGGGGTCGTGATCGTGTCGGCGGGGTTCGTGGGCGCATCGCGGATCGAGGCGGGCAAGCATGACATCTGGCAGGTGCTGGCCGGTGTGTTTTACGGGTGGGTGGGGGATCGCGCCCTGCGGCGGCCGTCGCGCATGCGGTCGGCCGTGATCCGCGGTCTGCGGCGGGTGCAGGGATGGCTGGCGGCACCCTTCCGGTTGCTGAAGCGCTAGGTCAGGCCGGTTTGGTCGCCTGCATCGAGGGGCGCTCGGCGAAGGCGTCAAACCATGCCGCAAGGTGCGGGCGGGTATCGCGCCAAGCACGGGCATCGTGACGGAAATCGACATAGCCCAGCGCGCAGGCCACGGCGATCTGTCCCATGTCGAGCGGGCCGTCCAGCTCGGCCATCCAGCGGGTTTCCAGCGTGTCGAGCGCGCGGTCCACCTTGGCCCATTGCCCTTCGACCCAAGGGTCGAAGCGGTGCTCTTCGGGGCGCAGACGCCATTCGTAGACCATGAGGAGGGCTGCATCGAGAATCCCGTCAGCGGTCGCTTCGATGGTCAGCACATCCCAGAGCTTGGGGCCGGAGCCGTAAAGGTTCGATCCGGCAAGATCGTCGAGATAGCGGCAGATCACGCGGCTGTCATAGATCGCCGGCCCGTCGGGACGTTCGAGCGCGGGCACCTTGCCCAGGGGATTCGCTTCAAGCGGCGCGGTGCCGGGGTCGATGGGCGAGCCGGAACCCGAGACAAGCGTCACCTGCGGCAAAAGGCCGGTTTCGTGCAAAAGGACCATGACCTTGCGGACGTAGGGCGAGGTGGGCGAGTGGTAGAGGTGCATGGGGCGGACCTTTTGGTGTTTCGCCCGACCGTAGGCCTGCGTCACATGGCCTGCAACAGCGGTTTCTTGCGAAGAAACCGCGACGGAATTTGACGCAAATTCCGCGCTACCGGCCGCATGGGCCGGTTTTTGCGTCAAAAACCGAATCGGAATTTTCGTCAAATTCCGTATCCGCCGCCCGAAAAGCAAAAGACCGCCCGAAGGCGGCCCTGCATTCGATGCTCTCGAAGCGATCAGCCCTGACGGGCCTTGTAGCGCTTCTGCGTCTTGTTGATCACATAGACGCGGCCCTTGCGGCGCACGACCTGGCAATCGCGATGACGCGTCTTGAGCGAGCGGAGCGAGTTCGCAACCTTCATCGTTCTTCTCCCATTCGCGGCGCGCAGCGCCTTGAAATCC
>JAIXZW010000015.1 GCA_027489375.1 Paracoccaceae bacterium
GATCTACGCTGGGGAGTCGAGCAACGTCTCGAGTTCATAGAGTTCCGCCTGTTCTGGGAGGGGCACGTGAACCGCATTGATCTGATGGATCAATTCGGGGTTTCGGTGAACCAGGCCTCCATGGACTTGAACCGCTATATCGGCTTTGCACCAGACAACATGGTCTACGATAAAAGCGCCCGGACCTACGTGCGCGGGCCAGGTTTCAAGCCACAGTTTCTAGAGCCTGACGCAAGCCGGTATTTGGCCCAGCTGCGGTCTGTTGCTGACGGTATCCTCGATAGAGAAGACTCCTGGATAGCCGACTTGCCGCCCTACGCAGCCTCGCCCACGCCCGTGCGTGGCGTTGACCCTGTCACCCTCCGGTCAGTCGTTGGGGCCATCCGGCGTTCGGAGGCGATCGAGGTCAAATATCAGTCCTTGTCGAACCCCGAGCCACGCTGGCGCTGGATTGCGCCCCACGCGATCGCTTTTGATGGCTTCAGGTGGCATGCGCGCGCCTATTGTCTCTCCGACGAAGTCTTCAAGGATTTCCTACTCTCCCGTATGCTCGAAATTCGCGGGTGCGCTGAGAGCGCCGCGGTGCCTTCGGCGGATGCGGATTGGAATGATGACGTGGTCCTCGAGATAGGTCCGCATCCTGATCTTTCCCCGACGCAGGCAAAGGTCATCGCGCTCGACTACGGCATGGATGGGGGAAAGGCGGCTATCAAGGTCAGGCGCGCGCTTCTCTATTACGCT
Source organism: Paracoccaceae bacterium (assembly GCA_027489375.1). Classification (GTDB taxonomy): domain Bacteria; phylum Pseudomonadota; class Alphaproteobacteria; order Rhodobacterales; family Rhodobacteraceae; genus Paragemmobacter. The sequence continues at coordinate 742 of JAIXZW010000015.1, forward strand.
TTGCGACGGCTTGGGCTGGATACCGATCCAAGCGCGCGACCGCCTCAGGATCAGCAGATCGTGCTTCTGAATGCCTCCCAGATTTCTTCCAGTGCGCGTCCGCCCAGTGCCAGCGGGAGGAACGCGTGATCGAGGAGCTCGAACGAAAAATCGCTGATACAGCGCTTTTGAACAGCAAGCTGATACTGCTGATCGGTCCGCCGCGTAGCGGGAAGACTGCGCTTCTTGGCCAGCTTTCAGATCGTATGAAGGTACCTGTTCTGAACGTCGGCCTAGCTCTCGGGCGGGACTTGTTGGGTCTTCCACGGACGCGCCGACACCTGCAGGTATCAGAGCTGTTCAAGGCCTTAGCGGATATGGCAGCCGGTCATGGTCTGCTGCTGGTCGACAACATCGAGCTCCTGTTTGACAGAACACTACGGGTTGGGCCGCTCGATCTCCTGAGGTCTCAGGCCCGTGTCCGGCCAGTGGTTGCGGCTTGGCCCGGTGAGCTCCGTGAGAACCGCCTGACCTACGCAGTGTCAGGTCACCCAGAATATCAGGATCATAGCCCCGACGGCACGATCCTATTTGAAGTACGTTGAGAGGAAACGGGTATGCCCATGCATTATGGCGATCTCATTCAGTTCGAGCAGATCGAGTCTGTAATTCAGCTTCTCGATGCCAACCGGCCTGAAGAAGCCAAGAAGCTGGTCTCGACCTACGTCATTTCTGACGACATGGCCGAACGCATCGCAAACCAGATGATTCCACAGCTTTCGTTTGACGAGAGCGTGGATCACAAGGGGGTTCTGGTCGTCGGCAACTACGGGACTGGTAAGTCTCACCTGATGTCCGTGCTGTCGCTCGTGGCAGAAGATGCGGCTTATCTGCCCATGATCCGGCATCCGAAGGTGGCCGCAGCAGCCACCGCGATTGCGGGCAAGTTCAAGGTCCACCGGATCGAGGTATCCAGCCAGATGTCTCTCCGGGACATCATCACCCAGCAGCTGGAGCTGTTCCTCGAGAAGCACAGGGTGACCTACGCGTTTCCGCCAGCTGACAAGGTCGTCAACAATAAAGCCTCGTTTGAGGAGATGATGGCCGCATTCTCAGAGGCGCATCCGGACCACGGCGTTCTCCTCGTGGTCGACGAGTTTCTCGAATACCTGCGATCCCGCCGTGACCACGACCTTGTGCTCGACTTGTCGTTCCTGCGTGAGATTGGCGAGGTCACGAAGCATCTCCGCTTCCGTTTCGTCGCAGGCGTTCAGGAGGCAATCTTCGACAGTGGCCGCTTTCAGCATGTCTCGGACAGCCTTCGGCGCGTGAAGGACCGCTTCACACAAGTGCTGCTCGCGCGTCAGGACGTCAGCTTCGTTGTTGCCGAGCGACTGCTCAAGAAGACTGCAGATCAGCAAGATAAGATCCGAGCCTACCTGACACCCTTCGCCAAGTTCTACGGGTCCATGAACGAGCGCATGGACGAATATGTTCGGCTTTTCCCGGTGCACCCGGATTACATCGGGACATTCGAACGGCTCGTCTTCACGGAAAAGCGCGGTGCACTGGTCACGTTGCGGGATCAGATCCAGGCCGTTCTGAAGGACGAGGTGCCTCAGGATCGGCCTGGGCTTATCGGATACGACAAGTTCTGGGAGACGGTTGTTTCCAATGGTGTGTTGAAAGCCGATCCGAACATCGGTCCGGTTCTGAAGGTGTCCGAGGTGCTGTCGGAGCGCGTTCGTAAAGCGTTCACGCGGCCACAATACAGACCCATGGCGCTGAGGATTATTGATGGTCTGGCTGTCCACCGTCTGACAACGGGTGGCGACATCTATGTCCCCGTCGGCCCTACGGCCGAAGAATTGCGCGATACGCTTTGCCTCTACCAGCCTGGTATCGAAGACATGGGCGGCGATCCGGAGGCCGATCTGCTTTCGCTTGTTCAGACCGTCTTGCGAGAGACCATTCGGACCGTCAACGGGCAGTTCATCTCCAAGGCCGCAGACACCGAGCAGTACTTCCTCGACCTCAAGAAGGACGTGGACTACGACGCGCAGGTCGAGAAACGTGCAGACACGCTATCAGATGACGCTCTTGATCGCGCCTACTATAAGGCCGTCCTTCGTCTAATGGAGCCGCCAAATGAAGTAGGCGACTATCCCGGATTTCTTATCTGGCAGCATCAGATCGAGTGGTTGGACCGCCGAGTAGAGAGAAAGGGCTATCTTTTCTTTGGTGCACCCAATGACCGTCCTACAGCCCAGCCTGAGCGCGACTTCTACATCTATTTTATTCAGCCTTTTGAGCCTCCGCGTTTCCGCGATGACCAAAAAGCCGATGAGGTGTTCTTCCGGCTTAAGAACCCCGATGACGCCTTCCGGCGCCATCTATCCTTCTACGCTGCAGCTCAGGACCTGGCCTCAACGGCCAGCGGGGGCGCGAAGTCTGTCTATCTCGACAAGGCCAAGGATGCTCTGCGCGACATGAGCAAGTGGCTGCAAGAAAAACAGATGACAGCGTTCGAAGTTACCTATCAAGGTAAGTCGAAACCCTTGCAGGAATGGACTAAGGGTATCTCGCTGCGCGAAAAAGCGCGCCTTGGCCCGGAAGAGCGGATCAACTTCCGTGACGTGGTGAATGCAATTTCCGGTCTCGCGCTCAACAACCAGTTCGGCGAGGTTGCACCAGAGTATCCGAGGTTCTCGGGTCTTGTGACCGAGTCCAACCGAAAGCAGCTGATCGGCAACGCGCTTCGTGTGTTGGCCGGGGGCAACCGAACCAAGGATGCAGTCATCATCCTTGATGGTCTCGAGATGCTCGACGGCGATCGGATCGATCCGACGCAGTCGCGTTATGCCTTAGAGGTCCTGAACCGGCTGAAGTCCAAGGGCCATGGCCAAGTTCTGAACCGCAGCGAGCTGATCAGCGGTGATGCTGAGGTCGAGTGCTTTGCGCCTATCAAGTTTCGCCTCGAGCCGGACCTGCTCGCAGTCGTTCTCGGCGGGTTGGTGTATTCGGGCGACATCGTCCTTGCTGTCACAGGCGACAAGATCGACTCGAGCAAGATTAGCGCTCTTGCCGAGCGACCACTCGACGAACTGAAGCAGTTTAAGCATGTCGAGGCCCCCAAGGAAATCAACGTCGCGGTTCTTCGGTCCTTGTTCGAGGTCTTGGGCCTTCCCCCTGGTCTTGCGCAGCAAGCCACCCAAGGCAGCGACGAGCCTGTGAAGCTGCTTCAAGAGGAAGTCGGAAAGCTCACCAAGCGCGTTCTCTCGTCATCGCATGATATGTCGGGCCGTCTGAGCTTCTGGGGCCAAGCACTTCTGCGGGAGGAGAAGATCCGAGATTGGCGCTCGAAACTCGATGGGCTCAAGACCTTCTCGGAAAGCCTCGCCCCCTACAACACCGTCGGCAAGCTCAAGAACCTGCGCATCGGGTCCGACGATATCGCCGCTCAGAGCAAGAACCTCGACGTGCTGAAAGCCGTCGAGGCGATGCTGGAGCTGATCGCTGACCTCGGCACCGTTGCGCACTATCTTTCCCAAGCCGAAATGGTTCTGATGCCGGACCATCCTTGGGTGAAGCAGGCACAGGATGTGCGCAAGCAGCTTCTTGAGAAGTTGGCGAGCGATCGCACGGCCCAACATGCGGCCGAGTACCGTCAGACGCTCGCCAAGCTCAAGAAGGACTACGTCGCCGCCTACATCGCGCAGCACAGCCGGGCTCGTCTCGGTGTCGCCGAGGACAAGACCAAGGCCTCGCTGCGGAAAGACCCCCGTCTCGCTTCGATGCGGACGCTGATGAACGTGTCGCTGATGCCTACCAGCCAGCTCACCGGCTACGAGGACAAGCTCGAGAAGCTGAAGAGCTGCGCGTCGCTGCTGGAGTCGGAACTGTCCGCCAGCCCGATGTGCCCGCATTGCAGCTTCAAGCCTGCCAACGAGCAGGGCGACATGTTGCCTGCGGCAAACGTCCTGAAGCAGCTTGATGAAGAGCTGGATCGCCTGATCGACGGCTGGCGACAGACGCTGCTCGACAACCTCGAAGACCCGACGATCCAGGAGAATCTCGACCTGCTGAAGCCGACGGCCCGCAGCTTGGTCGAGGCGTTCGTATCGACGAAGTCTCTCCCCGATCCGGTGACAGGCGACTTTGCCTCCGCCATTCAGGATGCGCTGTCCGGGCTTGAGAAGGTCAATGTCGGCAGCGACGACATCAAGGCCGCGCTGCTGCAAGGCGGGTCGCCTGCAACGCCCGAAGATCTGCGCAAGCGGTTCGATGCCTTCCTGAGTGACCGATGCAAGGGCAAGGACACCACCAAGCTGCGCTTCGTGGTCGAGTGAAGAATAGCATATCAAGGAGGAGGGCGGGATGTTGATTGAAGAAGCAAATTTCTTCTGGATCGAAGCAGGTGACATGCAAGGGGGATCTCGGAACCAAATTGAGTTTACGGATGACATTGTTTCTTTCTTTGACAAAGACGCCTGCGCTGCTGGTCAGGCATTCTTGGCCTTTGACACAAAGGTCAAGGGCTATGGAGCCCTCACCAATCGAGCACAAGACTACGATCAGTGGGTCAATAAGTGGCGCCTAAGCCTTATTACAAAGGCGAAGGGTGGAGTTGACTACGCAGGTCGAGTTATCTGCTTTGAAAAGAAGAAAATTGGACAACGGTACGTCTACGTCACAAGTGTGGCTGACGTCGGCTCTGCGGACCACTCGAGTTGGAGATCAAAGTCAAAGCACGTTGGGGTGACCGGTGGGTCTGATGGCAGAGAATACGGATACTTTTGAAATGGATGAAGCAAACGAACTCTATGAGCTTAACGCAAGTTCAGGTCCAGTGGAGTGCCTTGGCCTAAACTTTGAGGATGACGATGCACGGCGCGGATATTTTCTGAAACTTCTTGCTGAAAAGCTCAAAGATAACGTCTTTCGAGCTCAGCCTGGATTTCCTTTAGGTAAGGACGAATCTATTCTGGCAATGTCGGATCCGCCCTATTACACGGCTTGTCCCAACCCTTGGCTTGCCGAGTTTGTGTCGCATTATGGCCGCCCCTACGACCCGGCCGAGAAATATGCGCGCGAGCCGATGGCGATTGATGTGTCCGAAGGGAAGACCGACCCGATCTACAAGGCGCATTCCTACCATACCAAGGTGCCACACTTGGCCATTGTCCCGTCTATCCTTCACTACACCGAGCCAGGAGACGTTGTACTGGATGGCTTTTCTGGCTCCGGGATGACCGGTGTTGCGGCGCAGTGGTGTGGCTCAGCGCCCGCCGTCTATCGACACAAGCTAGAAATGGAGTGGAAGAAGGCAGGCATGTCAGCCCCAAAATGGGGCGCGCGGCGAGTTGTGCTGAACGACCTGTCTCCAGCCGCAACGTTCATTAGTGCCAACTACAACCTTCCCTTTGATGTCGATGCCTTTGCCAAAGCGGGCAAGCAACTGCTCCGCGACGTCGAGCGTGAGATCGGTTGGATGTATGAAACACTGCATTCTGACGGCAAGACGAAGGGTAGGATCGAGTTCACGGTCTGGAGTGAGATTTTTACTTGCTCGGAGTGTGCCGGTGAAGTGAATTTCATTGATGAAGCCCTAGATGAAGACAACCGCACGCGGGACTCATTTCCCTGCCCGCACTGTGGAGCTGATCTCAATAAGGATAAGCTTGATCGCGTTATGGAAACGCGCATCGACCCGGCGACAAATGCGTCCTGGCAAAAGGTTAAATTCAAACCTTCATTCCTTACCTACACGGTCGGCGGAAAAAAATACCAAAAACAGCTGGATCAGAACGATCTAGATGTACTTGCTAAAATCGAGAGACTTCCGCTGCCATCGCATATGCCCACAGTTCGTTTTCCGATCGAACAAATGTATCATGGCTCACGAATCGCCCCTAAGGGCTTCTCAAATGTTCATCATTTCTTCCTGCCGCGGGCTTCACAATCGATGAGCCTCCTTTGGGAGAAAGCACAAAACTGGCCTGACCGCAGGACTAGAGGAATCCTGCTATTTATGGTGGAGCAGTCCATTTGGGGCTTCTCTGTCCTGAATCGATATAGCCCGTCTCACTTTTCTCAAGTAAATCGTGCGTTGAATGGCGTCTATTATGTTGCATCGCAGCACGCCGAGTGTAGCCCATGGTATAATCTATCCGGCAAACTTGATCGACTAGAGAAAGCCTTCCGGGGGTATCGGACAGGAGCAAAAGCCGCTTGTGTTTCGACCGGAACGGCGGCGAGACTTCCCCTAGCTGACGCCAGTATCGATTATGTCTTTACCGATCCACCGTTCGGCGAAAACATCTACTACGCTGACTTGAACTTCCTCGTTGAATCTTGGCATGGCGTGACAACTGACGCCCGCCCAGAAGCGATCATGGACAAATTCAAGGACAAGGCACTCCCCGAGTATCAGCACCTTATGCAGCGCTGCTTCACGGAGTACTACCGTGTCTTAAAGCCCGGACGTTGGATGACCGTGGTTTTCTCGAACAGCAAAGCATCGGTCTGGAATGCCATTCAGGTCTCGCTGCAACAGGCTGGCTTCGTGGTGGCGGAAGTGACTGCGCTAGACAAAGTCCAAGGCAGCTACCGGCAGGTGACGTCCACGACTGCGGTAAAGCAGGATCTTGTGATCTCAGCCTACAAGCCCAACGGCGGCCTCGAGCAGCGGCTGGCCGAGCGCGGCGCGGCGCCCGAGTCCGCATGGGATTTCGTGCAGACACACCTTCGCCAGCTCTCTGTCTCAAAGTCGAAGAACGGCGTCTTGGAGTTCATCCTCGAGCGGGATCCGCGCCGGATCTATGATCGCATGGTTGCCTGGTTCGTGCGCCACGATGTTCCTGTGCCGCTGTCGACCGAGGAGTTTCTCGATGGGTTGAGGAACCGCTTCCCCGAGCGCGATGGCATGGTGTTCTTGCCTGACCAGATCCCCGAATATGATCGCAAGCGCGCCTTGTCTGCCCAGCCGCCGCAGATGGAGATGTTTGTCGCGGATGAACGCAGTGCGATTGATTGGTTGACCGACTTTTTGCGGAAGCGGCCGTCGACCTATCCGGAAGTCCACCCCGAGTTCACAACCCAGCTCGGCGCGGGCTGGAAGAAGCACGAGACGCGACCCGAACTGTCGGCGCTGCTGGAGGACAACTTCCTGCGCTATGACGGGTCGACCGACGTGCCGAGCCAGATCCACACCTACCTATCGACAAACTTCCATGACCTGCGGAACCTCGAGAAGGCTGACCCGCGGCTGACGGCCAAGGCCAAGGATCGCTGGTATGTGCCCGACCCGAACAAGGCGCAGGATCTGGAGAAGAAGCGTGAAAAGGCGCTATTGAAGGAGTTCGAGGAGTACCGCAACACGCCGGGCCGCAAGCTCAAGGAGTTCCGCCTCGAAGTCCTGAGGGCAGGCTTCAAGGCTGCCTGGGCGAGCAAGGACTACCAGACCATCGTTTCCATCGCCAACAAGGTGCCCGAAGACGCCCTGCAGGAAGATGAAAAGCTGCTCTTCTGGTACGACAGCGCACTGACGCGGACAGGGGGCTGATCGGTGGCGGATGGCGGGGTCAGCTTTGGCGTCGGTGAGTGGTGCTGGCATGCGCGGCATGCTGCGCCCTGCCGCGTGGTGGATCGCGAGACGGTCTGGGGCGAGACCGCCTATCGCGTCTGGCTTCCCGGCAAGGATGCTGTCGTCCGCGCCCGGGCACGCGATCTAGGCCCGCTCGACGCTGTCCAGCCATCGGTCGACCAGATCCTTCACACGGCTGCCTCGGCAAAGCTGCTGGACGCGCTGGAGGACAACCTGCTGCTCGCGCCGATCCAGTCGAGCGTGGTGCCGCTGCCGCATCAGCTCTATGCGCTCAACCGCGCCATGAGCCGCGACAGGATCCGCTATCTGCTCGCGGATGAAGTCGGCCTAGGCAAGACCATCGAGGCCGGTCTGATCCTGCGCGAACTGAAGCTACGCGGCATGGCGCGCAGGATCCTGGTCGTCGCGCCAAAGGGGCTGGTTCGACAGTGGCAGGCCGAGATGCGCCTACATTTCGGGGAGCAGTTCACTTTTGTCGAGCCGGCAGAGCTGTCGGCGTTCAGACAGTGGCGAAACGATGAGGAAAACCTCTGGCGCGTGCATGACCAGGTGATCTGTTCGCTGGATTCTGTGAAGCCCATGGAAGGCCGACGCGGATGGAGCGTCGAGCAGCTTCAGACCTATAATCGGGAACGGTTCGAGGACCTGATCTCCGCGTCATGGGATCTGGTGATCATCGACGAAGCCCACCGGATGGGCGGCAGCACCGATCAGGTTGCCCGGTACAAGCTGGGCGCAGCCTTGGCCGAAGCTGCGCCGTATCTGCTCCTCCTCTCGGCGACGCCCCATCAAGGCAAGACAGATCAGTTTCACCGCCTGATGCAGCTGCTTGATCGGGACACGTTCCCGGACGTGTCGAGCATCGCCGCTGACCGGGTGCGCCCCTTTGTGGTCAGGACGGAGAAGCGGGCAGCTATCGACGCGGAGGGGAAACCCCTCTTCAAGCCGCGGATGACCCGGCTGCAGCCCGTCGCCTGGCTGGATCGCCATGCAGCGCAAGAGGGCCTCTACGAAGCCGTCACAGAGTATGTGCGCCACGGTTACAATCAGGCGATGGCGGCGAAGCAACGCCATATCGGCTTCCTGATGATCCTGATGCAGCGCCTCGTGACCTCGAGCACAGCGGCCATCCGGACGACGCTCGAAAAGCGATTGCTCGCGCTCGACGACGATCATGCACAGCTGAAGCTTTTCCCCGCCGAGCGTGCAGAGGACTGGCACGAACTTTCCGGTGAAGATCAGATTGATCTGGCGGTTGCGTTCGAAGCGCTTGCTGACGAACGCAAGGATGTAGAAGCCCTGTTGTTCCTTGCGCGCGAGACCGAAGCACAGGGGACCGACGCCAAGGCGGAGGCCTTGCTCGAACTGATCTATAAAATCCAGCAGGAAGAGAACGATCCCGACCTGAAGGTCCTCGTGTTCACCGAATTTGTGCCCACACAGGCAATGCTCGCCGACTTCTTGGAAAGCCGCGGCTTCTCGGTCGTGACATTGAACGGCAGCATGGATCTCGAGGCGCGGTCGCGGACCCAGAGATCGTTTTCGCAGGACGCCCGCATCCTGATTTCCACGGATGCAGGGGGCGAAGGCCTTAACCTGCAGTTCTGCCATGTGATCGTGAACTTCGACATGCCTTGGAACCCGATGCGGGTTGAGCAGCGGATCGGCCGTGTTGACCGGATCGGACAGCCGTTTGTCGTGCGCGCCATCAACTTCGTGCTCGAAGACACGGTTGAGTATCGTGTTCGCGAGGTTCTCGAGACGAAGCTGGCCGTCATCGCTGAAGAGTTCGGTGTCGACAAGGCGGCCGACGTCATGGACTCGGTCGAGGCAGAGCCGCTGTTCGATGAGCTTTTCGTCAATGGCCTGCAGAACCCTGATGCAATCGAAGCCGACTGCGAGACGGTCGTGTCCCAACTGAGGACGGCCATTGCCGAGCATAACCAGAGCAGTCAGCTTCTATCCGGTGGACATGACCTTGATGCGTCTGATGCTCGCAAATGGCGCGACCATCCTGCCCAGTTTTGGCTTGAGCGAGCCATAACGTCAGGGCTGCCAATTCGTGGCGGCCAAGCCACCAGAGAAGCTGATGCATGGCACGTCCGGTGGTCCGGTGACGGTGAGACAAGTTCGGTCTGTTTCGACGCGAGGACCGCAGAGGGGCGTCCCGACCTGGAGTGGCTCACACTCGAGGATCCAAGAGCCCGTGCCTTGATTTCTGATTTGCCTCGCTGCGTCGCGGGGCAGAACATGCCCTGTGTCCGCATCTCGGGGCTTCCTGAGACCGTCAGTGGTGTCTGGTCACTCTGGGAAATTACGCTATCGGCAGATGACTTTAGCCGCCGTCGCTTCCTGCCCGTCTTTATCAGTAACGAAGGTCGGGCGTTTCAGCCGACCGCGAAGCGAATTTGGGATCTGCTGCTCACCGAGCGCGTAGAAGCCATCGGCAGCATCACTTCTTCAATCAGCGCAGACCTATTTGGAACGTCGAAGGACGCAGCGGTCGTACAGGGTGAGAGGGTGTTCTCCGAGCTGGTCGACGAACACATGACCCGGCTACAGGAAGAGCGGGACCGTGCAAACTACGCATATGAGGCACGGCAGCAAGCGATCGGTCGGGTCGGACTTGCGACGGTGCGCGACTATCGCAAAAAGCGATTACAAGCGGAACATGAGGCGCGTCTGGCGCGCTTGGACGTTGCTGAAGCCTTCGTTCCGGATCTGCACTGCGTTCTCGTCTTGCGCGTCGGCAAGCAGGCGGACGCCAGCAAATGACCCCTTGGACGGAACGGATACTTCAGGCCTTTCCCGAGGACCTCTCATCGTTCTGGATCGCAAGCGATCCCGACAACCTCCTGCTCGATGAGAACATCCTCCGGGTCTTGCGAGATCGTGGGTTTGAGGTGCTCACGTTTGAGGACTCGATCGCATTCCGGGTTGAGTACGAAGAGCGCTACCGAGCCGCTTGGGATCGCGGCACCCCCGGGGCATGCAAGGCGCTCGTTCTGCAATTCCAAGGAGCGGACCTGAACCTTCTACCGTGGGACTATCTTCGGGATGCACGAAAGGTTGACCTAAGTCTTGCCGATCTGATGCCCAAGCTGAATGGCAGCGTCATCCGGCAGATCGATAGCACCGACCTCGAAAGGCTCTTCGACGCCCACAACAGTCATGCTTCCCAGGTTCTCGGCGAGAGCATGACGAAGGAGTTCCTTCTGACGCATCTCTTCGAGGTGAATCCTCACCTTATGCGAAAGCCGGAAAACTTCTGGCGCGAAGCATTTGGGTTGCTTTATCGCGGCGTTGTCTTGCCCCCCGTCCTTGCTCAGTATGTCGCCAAGATCTTGACGGACACGGTCCTGGGGTCTTTGCCCGTCGAAGGTCTACTATCTTCGAGGAGCGCTATGGCCCGCACGGTACAAGCGGCATGGGGCCGATTTCTGGAAGAGCGGGGTGTCGAGATTGAGCATGCAGATGTGGATTCAGGGTCCCAACCGACCAAGGTTGTCGACATCCCATTTGATCACCCAGACATCCGCGTCATCGTTGATACCCTCTTCCTTGAAGGCGCTCTGCAGCCAGTAAACGCTCGGACTGTGCCGGCCACACTGCCTGATTGGATTAGGTTGGGTGCTATTCAAAGCCCAACCAGCCTACGCGATCTGGTTGAGGGCGGCATTAGTTCGATGGCTGCGAAGCTCCCCGAACCAGAGGCGACGCACCGCGACTGGACCGACGCCGCTAGGCGCTTGGCTGAGACCATCCATCGTCTCCATGAACTGCCGAGCGAAGAGGCGGCTGCCATTCGGCCCGCGATGCGTGAGCTGCAAATCGATGCGGACACGAGACTGCGAGAATGGGTGCAAAAGCGGTATCAGGATCTGCCATCGCTGCCTGTCGCAAAGGCGCCAGTAATGGTGCACCACATCCCGAGATACCTGTCGATGCGCCGGAACGCAGGCGAAGAAAAGATCGCGCTTCTGGTGTTTGACGGGATGGCACTCGATCAGTGGGTACAAATTCGAGAGTATCTGAGCGCCCGCGCTCCGGACTTGACGACTGAAGAGAGCGGTTGCTTTGCATGGCTTCCAAGCCTCACTTCCGTCTCGCGACAGGCACTGTTCTCAGGGTTAAGGCCTCGTGAGTTTAAAGCGTCGATCGAAACAACCGCCCAGGAGCCTTCCCTCTGGAACCGTTTCTGGATGGAAAATGGACTGCGCTCCGCCGAAGTCCTCTATCGCAAAGCGATCAAGCGAACAGAACAGTTGCCCGACCTTGAGGCAGCTGTTTCTAGCCCATCGATCAAGGTTGCAGGTATCGTCGTCGACATGATCGACGAGCTGGTCCACGGCGCCATGCTCGGAAAACGTGGTCTTTTGGGCCAGATTCGGGAGTGGTGCGAAACAGGCTTCGTCGAGAAGCTGCTGCACCTTCTGATCAGCCGGGGGTTTCATGTTTACGTGACTGCGGACCATGGGAACGTCGATGCCCATGGCATCGGTCGGCTCAATCAAGGCGTGATCAGTGAAGTGAAAGGGGAGCGGGTTCGGACGTACCGCAACGAGACATTGGCAGGGTCTGTTCCGGCAGATATCGACGCCTTTGCCTTCGGCGGGCCTGGTCTACCGCCCGATTTTCTTCCGCTCTATGCGAGTGGGCGCGGGGCCTTCGTGCCCAACGGCCAACAGGTTGTCGCTCATGGAGGAATGTCGGTAGAGGAGCTGATTGTGCCCTTCGTGAAGATAGGGATTAGGAAAGAAGAAGATGCAGCCTAAAGCTCCTCAGATTGGTTTTGACCGGTTTGTCCGCCTCGATTGGGCGGAAGCCGCGTTACGGGTGCGATCGGGTGCTGCTGATATAGGCGAACTCGACCAAATCCTTACGGGGTCTCATGCTGGAATGGAGGCAAAGAAGAAGACGAGAACGGTCTTGAACCGTCTCTGGCTCGAGCCGCGCGAAGAGCTCGCCGGCTTGGCAGATCGGGGCGTCGCCATCTTTCGCCAAGTAGCCGAACCGCAGGTCGCGGCTCTTACCTGGGGCATGGCGTTGGCGGTCTATCCGTTCTTCGCGAAGGTTGCCGAAATCGTGGGTCGGCTTACGTCGCTTCAGGGTGATTGCACCACGGCGGAAGTCCACAGGAGGATGGCCGAGATTTATGGCGAGCGAGAAGGCACTCGCCGCATGACCAATATGGTCCTGCAGTCGCAGGTTGACTGGTCCCTCCTCGGGAAGAGCGAAAATGGCAAGACGCTGACCCGGAAGCCTCCAATGGTTCTGCAAAGCCCTGAGACAGTCCAATGGATGTCTGAAGCGCTGCTGATGCATGTGGGCCGCCCGCTCACTCTTGACGGGCTTTCCGGTCAGCCAACGATGTTTCCCTTCTCGTTCGGCGATAATCTGGGCTATGTGCTCTCGTTATCCGAGGCATTTGATGTACGGGCGGACAGCGCAGGCACTCGCATCGTTGGGCTCACACGCCGTTGAATGGTGCGGTTAATGGCGTCTTGGCACGGCTTAGATGTTTGTCTCGGGACTTGGGGGCTTTTTCAGAAGCGCTGTGTTAGCTCCGCGAACAGAAACCTAAGACTAGTCCACAATGTCCTAAAAGAACGCAGATCGGAGCAATGACGAGTGAAAATTGATCATGTTGTTCTAAGGGTAGTTCAGGCGTTGCGCCAAGGCAACTTGGCCATTTTTGCCGGAGCTGGGCTTTCTATGCCCGCAGGATATGTTGACTGGAAGGGCCTGTTACGTCCGCTCGCCAGCGAACTAGGAATTGACGTTGATCGGGAGACGGACTTGGTTTCCGTTGCTCAGTTCTACTACAATAGTAAGGGTCAAAACCGCACAAGGCTAAGTCAGCGTATAATTGACGAGCTAGGTACATCTTCAGTTCCCACCAGTAATCACGAAATATTGGCTCGGTTACCCATCGGAAAATATTGGACAACAAACTATGATTCGCTCATCGAGATGGCGCTTGAACGTGCGGGCAAGATAGCCGACGTAAAACACGATGTAGGTCAAATAGCTACTACGAGAGCTAATAGAGACAGTATCGTGTACAAAATGCATGGTGACGCTAGTTTGCCGCAAAAAGCAGTGCTAATAAAGGATGACTATGAGCGATACTCCGAGGAGCGCGGACCCTTTGTTACAGCGTTATCCGGTGACTTGGTAGAACAAACCTTTCTTTTCATGGGTTTTTCCTTCACCGATCCAAACATCGATTATATTCTTTCTCGGGTTAGATTGCGTCTTCAGGGAAATCAGCGGGAGCATTACGCTATATTCCGTGAACGCAGTAAGGATGATGGGGAATCTGAAGAGGACTTTTCACACTTTAAGGCAAGGCAAGAGTTGGTAATTGCTGACCTAAGGCGATTCAATATTCAGGTTGTACTTGTTAAGGAATACTCCGAAATCACTCGCTTCCTTGAGAGAGTGGAGTCTCTGTTCCGAGCCCCGAGGTGGTTTCTGTCTGCTAGTTGTTCGGACTTTAAGCCATGGGGTGAAGCTGATGTCTCGAATTTCATGCGCAAACTAGGCACAATCCTGATTGATAATGGAATTCACATTCATTGCGGGCTTGGGTTGGGCATCGGAAATGCCTTGCTCACCGGGGCACTTGAACAGATATACAGATCTAATGAGCCGAGAGTTGAGAAGCATCTAACTCTTAGACCATTTCCTCAGTTCATCGACGATGATGCCAAAAGGGCTGAGCTGTGGACGGCTTATCGAAGACAACTAGTATCCGGTTGTGGATACGCCATCTTCATTTTTGGAAACAAAGTTCAAGACCAGACCACTCTGGTCGCCAATGGAATGATTGAAGAGTTCGAAATTTGTCTCCAAAGTGGTGTAGTGCCATTGCCAATCGGTGCAACAGGATGGGCAAGTAAAGAGATTTTCAGCAGGCTCAGAGAACTTCCTGAATGGCAATCGATGCCGACGTCCATTAAGTCTGCGATCGAAGGCCTTCAATGTGAAGTAGAGTCACTCGAGTCGCTTCTGCACCCAATCACGGAATTAATCAAGTTGATCGAGAGGTAGCATGAGAAACGTATTCTTCAGTTTTCATTTTCAAAATGATTTTTGGAGAACTCAGCAAGTTCGCCAAATGGGGAACCTGTTGGGCCAACCGCTCTGCCGTCCTAATGAGTGGGAGGAAGTCAAGAGGAAAGGAGACGCGTCGATCGAACGATGGATAGACGAGAGCCTCGAGCGCAAGACGTGCGTCATCGTATTGGTTGGCTCCGAAACATCAGAACGGAAATGGGTGCGGAGGGAGATTGAAAAGGGCTGGAATGCAGGCAAAGGCGTACTTGGAATCAGGATCCATCAACTGTTGGACCAAAACTCTACGGCGTCAGCAGCGGGCGCTAATCCGTTCGAGAGCTTTACCTTCGGTGCACAGAAGAGAAATCTAGCGTCGATCGTTCCCCTTGTGTCTCCTCCTGGGCAAGACAGCAAGCAGGTTTATGGGTCTATTAGGGATGGAATCGAAGATTGGATCGAACGTGCAATTGCAATTCGAGCTGGTGCCCGCTAGGCCACCAAACTAGTCATAGCAGGGAGGATGCAGAATGGCACTGAGTCAGCGATCTCTACGTATGGCAGCGAATGAGTTTAGGGCGCAGCGACGTTCATCAGTCGAGGATGCGCGCCGTTTCGGAGAGCGCGTGGCCTTTCTGTGTCATTCACACAAGGATCGCATCCTGGCTCTTGGATTGGCTAGGCAGTTTCAGGCTAGGGGAATTACTCTTTACATTGATTGGCTTGATCAGGAAATGCCTGATCGTCCAAATCAACGTACCGCTAGCAATCTCAAGAACAAAATCGACGCCTGCGACTTCTTCTTGTTTCTTGCAACTGAGAACTCGAAGTCTTCTCGATGGTGTCCTTGGGAAATCGGTTATTGCGATGGAAAGCGTGGTAGCCCGCTGGTGACGGTGATACCCACAACGGATGGGTTGAGCTCTTTTGGAAATGAGTACCTGGACTTGTACCGATCGATTTCTGTGAACGCGCTGGGCGACTTCGAGGTGATTGAACCTGCATCAAAGGCAAGCAGGTCTGCGAAGAGCTTCTTCGGCTAGTTTGTAGCTGCGGCAAGGGGCATGAGCGCAAATGGGCTAGCTACAGAAGCATTACATAATCAAAATTATGCGACATGATCCTGTAGCCGCAAAGTAGAACTGTCGCACCTGAGCAAAGTTAGAATGTTGCTCCGGCTCAAGACTGGTCCAGCCAGTTCTCGACCTGCAGGCCCCTCACCCGGGAAAACTCGCCCATGTTGGCTGTGACCAAAACCGCCCCGAGCGCATAGGCATGGGCCGCGATCAGGAGATCGTTGGGACCGATCGGTTTGCCAGCGGCTTCAAGTTCGACCCGTATCTTACCGTACTCAGCATCGGCCGGCACGTCGAAGGCCAGGACTTGGATGCTGCCGAGAATTGCTTCGACATTTTCGAGCAGCTTGGCTGATCCCTTCCGAGCGCAGCCGTATCGCAGTTCTGCGGCGGTGATGATGCTGATGCAGATGGCCTCGGACCCGACCTTGATGATGTGCTGCGTGACCGGACCCTGCGGGTTGCGCACCAGATCGGACACGATGTTGGTGTCCAGCATGTACAGTCGGCTCAAAGGTCGACCTCGCGCGGAGGCAAGAGCGTGTCGTCGATATCGGGAAACTGGTCTTCCGGACCAAGTGGCTCAAGATCGGCCAACACTGCCAGAAGGCTCCGACGCCGAACCGGCTCGAGGATAAGGCGGTCCCCGTCGCGGTGGATCATCACACGATCACCTGGCAATTCGAAGTCGGCCGGGATGCGCACGGCCTGGCTCTTGTTGTTGCGGAAGAGCTTGGCTTCCCGGCCTGGCACGTGGTCGTGGGAGTAAGCTTGCGGCATAGTCGCCTCCATTGCATATGCACAAACATATACATGCGCGTGAACGTGATTTCAAGTCGCCGCTCGGCGACACCCGTTTCCGCACCCAATTACACCCGATTGGCAGAGCGACCACGGCCTTGAGAAACACCATGATCGATAAACGCAGAATCTTTAGCTCACGAGGGACGTCCGGCGGCAGCCATGGTCAGACGTGTTGTGCAGCGCCGACGGCTACTGCACTTCTTCGCCGATCACGGGGCCGCGCGTTGCCCTTTCGTTTCGCTTCTGGTCCAGTCTGTCGGCACGAAGTTGAGCTGAGGCGGCACCAAGATGAAAACCCTAAATGGCGATCTCGACCGTTGGCCGGACCCGGCCAGCTCAAACGCTCGCCGCAGCGTCTTCGCGCAGGACCTTGTCGTCGAAGGCGATGCCACCTCCAGTGGACCGATCGAGGTCCAAGGTAATGTCATTGGCTCACTGCGGGCGCCGGAGATCACCGTGGCTGGTTCAGGTCGTGTTGGAGGTTCCATCGTCGCCCACGACCTCGTCGTGCTTGGGGCGGTTTCCGGCACGGTCTTAGCGCGAAACGTTCAACTCGCGCCGAGTGCGGTCGTGCAGGCCGATGTCATCCATGAGCGGATCGCCATCGAGACCGGGGCCGAGCTTGAAGGCAGGCTTCAGCGTAAGGCCTGACAGATCTCACTCTGCAAGGTCTGGCGGCAGCATCTGACCGGCCGGCAGATAGCCCCGCCGCCTCTTCTGTCGGAGTGTGTGGGATGCCGCTCTCTCCGCTTCTTCAACGGAAGCACAGGTTTCGATGCTCGTCCGGCCGTGGGTCCCGATCCGGCCCCAGGATCGCAAGACGGAGACGTCTCCGAACAGCGTCGCCGCAACATCGATGCAATAGAACCGCGCCATGTTGGCTTCAGGGTCGATGCGGTGCAGATGTGCCAGAGCCATGGCGGTCCTCCCCTGCACAGACTCCGCTTTGCCGCCCCTCAAGTCCAATTGCATTTCTGAATCAATCCGGGCTGTCCGATTCAGAAAGTTGATGGGTCATGGCGATGGATCGATCGGTGTTTCTTCGACAACTTCGACCCAGAGGACCCCGCGCAGGTTCTCCTCCGGCACCAGCCACACAGTCCTGAAGCGACCGCTCACGGTACGATAGCGCTCCGCGACAAGCTCCCGGTTTCCGCAGTCGATCCGCCACAGCCGACGATCGATGATCGATAGCTTGGCACTGCTTCGGACGACGTCATCCATTCCTGCCCCCGATGAACCGTTGTCGCGCTGCAGTCATGGACATGAGGTCCATCAGAACATATCTTCCGACGTCAGGAGTGGTGCTTTGCTGTCGCCACGCGAACCACGAAAGGCGTTCCTGTCGATGCATGTCTTGTCCCCCGTTCTGGTTGTTTCCGCGCTTGCGGCGATGTCTGTTCCTGTCCACGCGCTTGACGCCTGGACGGTCGGTGTCGAGCGTGGTCTGCCGACCTACGCGCTCACCAGCGAGGCGGGTGAGGTGCGACTTGTCTGCGACCCGGATCGCGTTTTCGGGCCGACGCCAAACGGTGCGCTTGTGGTCGGCTTCGACAAAGATGCGGCACCAGACATCGTCGTCGTGCTCGCGAAGTCTGGTGAACAAGCCCGTCTGCCGCTCAAGAACGGCGTCGCTGCCCAAGCGTCGGCTGAGGCCATGGACTGGTCGAAGATGGTGGCGACCTTCCGCGCTGGCGGTGAATTTGCCCTGGTCACGAGCGCTTACAGCTTGACCTTCGAGACAGCGCCGCTGCCCGATCTTGCCTGCGAGTGATCGCAGGCAGTTCATCGATTTCTGTTGCATGGTCCGGGTCTATCTGACGCGTCGCGCCTCGATGAGCCGCGACGCGATGGCGGCGAGGAAGGCACCAACGATCGTCGCCCGGGGCTCGATCTGCCAGGGGTCACCAAGGGCTGCATGCATGGCCCGGATCGCAGAGGCTTGGGCGTAGACGGTCATCGCTTCGCCGACCGCCATGTCTGTTGCCGACATGGCGAAGATGCGCCTCGCCTCGTCTGCATGCGCATTGATATCTTCTTCGGGCAATAGTCGCCGCAATTCCGCACGGGCTTCCTTGGCGAAGGCGCGCAGCATGTAGGCCGGGGTCACCTCGTCCGCACCCGGGATCTGCTCCAGGCGCCTCTCGGTCATCAGCGGAAGCCGAAACAGAACCACCAGCTTCTCTTTCCGCGGCTTTGAGACCACACCAGCGGAAGCCTCGGGCGGCAATGCCGGGGACGGCGGCTGATCCCTCTCCCCTTCCCTCTTCCCGGCTAATCCCGCTTCCGCCAGGGGCGAAGTTGGCAACTCAGGGAGTTGGGCCTCGATGTTCTCCGCTGGCAGCCCCGCCTCCGGCGCTCGCCGTTCGGCGAGAATGCGCGACTGAACTTCGCGGGAAGACCGCAGCCGCGCGGCGGAGTTCTGCAAGCCCGGCTCTTCTGCCGCCGGTGAGGGTGCGACACGTGCAGGAAGGCGGAAACGGCTCATGCAGGGATCACCTCGTCGATCCCGGTGAGAACGAGTTCTGCAACTTCAAGCTGGCGTGTGATGGCATCTGCTACCAGCCGACCGCCGGGTGCCTTGGCGTTGGCGCGGGCCGCCGGTCCGAGCGGGCCGTGGTAGCCCAGCTGTTCGAGGATCCTCGAATGCGGGACGATGACGTCGAGATGATCGAGACGCAGGATCTCCTGGAGTACGTCCTGGTCGCGTTTCGGCAGTTGCGCCATTCCCCCTTCCCGGGTTGCGGCGTCGATGATCTTCGGCCCCGCGTCCATGACGAGGACCCGGACCGCCGGGAAGCGCTCACCTTCGGCAATCGAGGCGCGGAGGTCGTCCATCCAGAGGACGGCACGATGGGTCATTTCCCATTCGGCGTAGACGGGACGGGCTGGGATCAGCACCAGATCGGAGATCAGGCAGAAGTCCTCAGTGTCAGTATGGGTGCCCGGTCGCGTGTCGATCACGACGAGATCGACGCCGCGCTCTTCCTCTGCCTCGAGGAGCGACAGAAGCCCTTCGACGCTCTCGGGTGGCGAGAGGATTGCGAGGCTCTCCGGCCAGTCGGGCTTCTGCGCACCTTCCCAGACGGCCAGTTCGAAACTGTCTCGCCAACGGCCGAGTTGGGCGTTGACGTCGCCATCGATCAGGGTGACGCGGCGCCCGAGGTTCAGTGCTGCAGATGCGAGAAGCATGGCGGTCGTGGTCTTGCCCGAGCCGCCTTTGGTCTGCACTATGGTAATGACTTGCATGAAATGACGCCTCCACAAACGGTACTCGATACCCCTTGCACTGACGCCCGGCGCTCTTTCATGACGCCACGGAAGCCGATGCGCCGAGCGCAAGCCGAGACCAAGCGAAGCCATTGTAAAGGCGTCACTAATCCGACCGGCGTCCGGTGCGCCGTTTAGGCATATGGTTGCAGGAACGTCAAATGGGATGTGCTGGAAGTTGTAACACATCGCCCGAGCCTTCATGTTTCTTGAGGATTCCCGCAGCCATAATGCTGCGGCGCGGCGTCTGAGCCGTCCTAAGGCGTGACCGCATTCGCGGCCGTCTGCTTTCCGGCCCGTATGACGGTTTGCATGTCTGCATGCCGGCATAGGTGACAGGCCGCCTGTCTGCGTGGGAACCTGTCCGCACGGCTGATCCGAAGGCAATGTGACATCTGCCCTCCGTCAGGGGACGAACTCAAACTTGACCCGCCAACCGCCTGCATTCTGGACAATCTGCCTGCCTGCCTGCCTGTCTGCCTGCTTGCTAGTTCGTCCAGTGACGGGTTGACGCTGCGCCGAACCAGCTTGTGGCTTCATGCCCAAAGCCATTCATAGTCTGCCATCTTCCGCCATGTGCAGGCCCAAAAGCATCCGGAGTCCCATTCCCCTGCCCCTCTTCCCTTCCCGGGTAACCCATCCTTCAGACAGTCGCGCCACGCCCGGCAGTTCGTCCTGGTGGGAACGCAAACCTTCGCAAAATCTAAGGTTACAAGGCGCTCGACCACCTTGGTCTCGCGTCAATCGGGGGCCTGACGGCCAGGGCGCAGGGATGCAGTCGGCGGGCAAGCCGCCGACCCCTGACGCCATAATGAGTCCTCACCGGCTGTCCGGTTTCCGCACGCGGGCTCCTCTTCGGAGGAGCGGAAACCGGCCGGTGAGGACGGTTGGCAGGAAATGCGATGTGTCTACAAATAATCGGTGGCAGAAGTTGGCGGTAAAATCAGATCCTCGCGAAACAAGACTTAAGTCGCGGTCCAAGGTTTTGGCGGGTACTGGCAATGAAGTTTCTGATTCTGCAGTGCAGCAAGCGGTCGGACGAGGACGGCCTCGGTCGGAAGACAAAGGCCAGGTCGTCAGCTGCCGGTTGCCCGCTGAAGAACTCCATGCTTTCGATGCGCTCTGCACCCAACTTGGCGCGAAATCTCGCTCGGACGGGGTGCGCTCGGTAGTGCGCATGGCCTCAGGTTTCCTCGAGTTCAGCCGGGAGGACAGCGTCAAGCTGGAAGAAATCCGCTATGAGCTGGGCAAGATCGGCACCAACGTGAACCAGATCGCTCTGGCGGCGAACCGGGGCCGGGCACCGATGGCGAAGGCGCAATGGGCGTCGGTGGATGAGTTGCGGAGGTCGCTGCCGATGGTGGCGAAGGCGCTGAGCCAGATCATCGCCGAACGCCGGCGTCAGGGCGTGGCGCTGTTCCGGAAATTCGCCGAAGCTCAGGAGGGCGCACGCCATGGTTAAACTTGGGTCGCGGCCTATCGGGGTCGCAGAGGCTGTTCTTGGGGAGATCAACTTCCTGCGGCCGCAGCAGGGCAGGGTGAAGGCGGGCAGTTCTTCGCCCAAGCGCGGGTTCAGTTTTTCGACCCGGGCCAGCCAGCTGTGGCGGTTTTCGCTGGGGTCGAACGCGGCGGTGCTGAAAAAGATCTGCAAGGGCGGGACGGCGAACGCCAAAGAGCTGGCTGCCCAGATGGACTACCTGTTCTCGAAGTCGGCCTCGATCTTCGGCAACGGGGTCGTGCTGGATGCCGACGCGAAGGGTCTGACCAAGGACGAGCGAAACGAAATCGTCGGCGACTGGGTCGAGGATTGGCGCGGCTCACCCAAGAACGGCCACACCACCCACCTGC
Organism: Paracoccaceae bacterium; assembly: GCA_027489375.1. Taxonomy (GTDB): domain Bacteria; phylum Pseudomonadota; class Alphaproteobacteria; order Rhodobacterales; family Rhodobacteraceae; genus Paragemmobacter. Next base: position 22,384 of record JAIXZW010000015.1, read on the forward strand.
TGATGAGCTTCCCGTCCCATGTCCGGCCGGAGAAGGCAAAGCTGATCGCTGAGGCCTGGGCCTTCGAGATGTTCCAGTCGGGCGAGCATCAGGATGATGTCTGGTCCTATGTCGCCGCCCTGCACACCGACAAGGCCCACCCGCATGTGCATATGGTCATCAACAACCGGGGCACGTTGAACGACAGTTGGTTCTTCATGGCCAAGGAGCATGTCTTCAATCTGGATGTCATGAAGGAACGCATGGTTGCGATCGCAGCCGAAGAGGGGGTGTTCCTCGATGCCACTTCGCGGGCGGAACGCGGCTTGCTGACCTACGGGCCGTCGCGGGCAGAGATCGAGCGGGCGCGGGCTGAGGGCCGCGCCCCGGAAGAACGGCAGCGTGAGGGCAAGGCGCTGGAGGATGCTTTGGCGACGATGGCCCGCACGGCGGATGCCATGCGCAGCCTTCAGCATGTGGCGGCGCTCACGGGCCTGCCTGAGATCGGTGACAAGATCGCCAAGGCGGAAGAAGCCCTGCGGCGGGGCGGGGTGCTGCAGCCGTTTCCGGGTGATGTGGCCACAGTAGAGCGGGCAGATCTGGACCGGCATTTCAGCGCATGGATGGCTGAGGCGGAGGGTAAGATCCGGAAGATGCCCGTCGCCGAGCGCAAGGAAATGCGGGACGAGCTTTATGGCTATGCCGTCGACATCGCGAAGGGGTTGGGGGACGCCCGCGGCGCGCAGCTGCTGCAGATGCTGCCGCAGACCAAGCTTTACGCGACGGGTCTGGAGGGTGACCGGCTGACGCAGGGCAAAGAAGCTGTTGAGCTGCAGCCAGGTGCTGCGGAACGGCTGAAAACAGAGATCGTCGCAAAAGCTGTGGCACTTGGCCTCAGCGGTGACCGAATGGCTGAACGGTTGGCGACCGGTGCGACCAATGCCTGGGAAGAGCGCGACTGGGTGCGTAGTGACTTGTTGGCCCTGTCGGGGCGGCGGCGTGCTGATCTTCAGAATTCGGATCAGAGTCGGAAGGTCGTCGATGATCTTGAAGGCTTCTATGAAACGGCGTCCAAACTGATTGAGCATGCCCAGCCGCATGAGGTCGTGCCAGAGAATGACCGTTTGCTGCGGGCCCTCGGGTCGATGGGCCGCATCATGAAGGCGGATGGCAAGGTTGAGTTCCGGGGAGATGCCCATGCTGAGCGGTTCGCCGATGAGCTGTGGCAGCGGTATGGCAATGGGGTTGTGGCAGAACTCGCCAGGGGCCGGACGCATGCGCTGGCAAAGGATTTCGAGGATGCGGACCAGCGGAAGTGGATCGCGCGGGCGGTTGTTTCAGCGGCAAAGTCGCATGTGGCGTTCGTGCTGACGCTGAAGGAGGCACGCGTCGCGGAACGTAGGCTGGCTTCAGTGCCAGAGAGATCAGAGGAGCGAGACTGGGAGCGTTGATCGACGCAATGGGCGGAAGGACTAAGCCGCTCCGCGGCATTGGCGCCTGTGGCTGGCGTTCAGCTTCCAATTTCAGCATTGTGCTTTGCGTGAAGCCTTTCCGGGCTGACGATTTGGGTCTTCCCACCCGTCAGACAGGAGGTTTCGATGAAGGAGGAGAAGACCACCCCGTTGCGCCAGCGGATGATCGAGGACATGAATATCCGCGGCTTGTGCGAGAAGACTCAGCAGGGGCACATTCGCTGCGTGAAGCATTTCGCGTCCTTTCTGGGGCGATCGCCAGACACCGCCACACCGGAGGATCTTCGGGCCTATCAGTTGCAGATGACGAAGGATCTGGTGTCGGCCACCACGTTCAATGTGCGCATCATTTCCCTGCGGTTCTTTTTCAGCGTCACCTGCGGACGGGAGGAGATGAAGCGGTACATGCAGTTCCATCGCCAGCCGCGGAAGTTGCCGGTGGTGCTGAGCGTGGAAGAAGTCGCAAAGCTTCTGGCGTCGGTGCCGGGGCCCGGATTGAAGTATCGGGCAGCCCTTGGCATCAGCTATGGGGCGGGACTGCGGGCCTCGGAGGTCTGCAATCTCAGGGTCCGCGACATCGACAGCCAGCGCATGCTGATCCATGTCGATCAGGGCAAGGGCAGCAAGGACCGGCAGGCCATGTTGTCGCCCAGCCTGCTGGAGGTGCTGCGGCAATATTGGCGCGAGTCCCGTCCCGAAGGCTGGCTGTTTCCAGGCCTGCCTAAGATATCGCCTCTGTCGTCCAGGCAACTGAACCGCGCTTTCATGGCGGCCAAAGACATGGCGGGGATCACGAAGCCCGCGACCCTGCACACCCTGCGCCACAGCTTTGCCACCCATCTGCTCGAGGCCAACACCGATGTGCGGATAATCCAGGTGCTTCTGGGCCACGCTAAGCTCAGCACCACGGCGCGGTATGCCCATGTCGCCACCAAGACGATCCAGAGCACCGTCAGCCCCTTCGAACAGATGAAGCTTGTGCAGGACAGGGTGCTGCGATCCGGCGGCCCGGATTGAAGCCAGGGCGGCGTGCCCCGCCCTTCGCTGGAACTGGCTGACATCTTCCGCACCCATGGCCCAGCGTGGCGACGGGCCAATGCGGGGCATATCAGCCTGACCCAGCTAAAGGTGATGTCGGCCATTGAAGCCTGCCGAACCGAGGCACTCGGCGGGCATGTGGCCGGTTGCGCCAACTGCGGCCACCACCACATCGCCTACAACTCCTGCAAGAACCGGCATTGCCCCAAATGCCAAGGACCGGCGGCGCGCGACTGGATGGCGGCCCGCGCCGAGGACCTGCTACCGGTCGAATACTTCCACGTCGTCTTCACCCTGCCGGCCGAGATCGCGCAGATCGCCTGTTGGAACAAGAAGGCAGTCTATGACCTGTTGTTCCGCGCCTCGGCCGAAACGGTCATGACCAACCATCGCAGCCGACCCCAAACGCCTTGGCGCACGGCTCGGCATGACGGCGGTGCTGCACACCTGGGGATCGGCGTTGACCCATCATCCCCACATCCACATGATCGTTCCGGGCGGCGGCCTCTCGCCAGATGGTGGCCGCTGGATCGCCTGTCGACGGGGGTTCTTCCTACCCGTGCAGGTCCTATCGAGGCTCTTTCGCCGCATGTTCCTCGAAGGCCTGCTCGCCCTCCACCACGCCGGACACCTGATCTTCTTCGGTGACCGATCTGGATTGGCCGATGCGGGCACATTTACCGCCTGGCTGGCTCCGTTCCGCAAGTCGGAATGGGTGGTCTATGCCAAGCCTCCGTTCGGCGGCCCTGAAGCAGTTCTGGCCTATCTCAGCCGTTACACCCACCGTGTGGCGATCTCGAACACCCGCCTGGTTAGTGCTGACGCCGACACGGTCGCGTTCCGCTGGAAGGACTATCGCATCAAGACCGGCGATCGCCAAAAGGTCATGCGGCTGACCACCGATGAGTTCATCCGCCGCTTTCTGAGCCATGTCCTGCCGGATGGATTCCACCGCATCCGGCATTACGGCCTGCTTGCCAGCGCCGCCCGCAAAGTCAACATCGCGAAGATCCGCAGCCTGCTAGGTATGACGCTTCCCGACGCGGCCCCCGCAACTGAGGTCGAGCCCGCCCCGCTCACCCTTCGAGAGCCGTGCCCATGTTGCGGTGGCCCGATGAGGATCATCGAAATCTTCCTCAGAGGGCAAAAGCCGCAATCACGAGCACCGCCTCGGGAGATGGCAGCATGACGAAACGCCCGCCATCCAGATCGATCCGGCACCGGTTCCCGTCTGGGCACCGAACCGTTGGCGATTGCCCACAGCGGCCCGACCACGCAGAAATGGCCAGGCTCTGTCTTGGTTCAGCCACCGGCGTATCTGCCCAAGCCAACGGCGCATCGGCATTATTCTGCAAGAGTTCACATTGCGCCCGCCCTTCATGCCTCCAAACATCGCTGATCATCGTCCCAGACCCTGACGTCGGCGCTCTTTCCCCATAGACCGCGCCTCGCCCCCCGCGGCTTCGTCCTTCCGAGGTTTGTCAACGTGGACCGCCAACACCCGGCGGCTGATGTCGCGCCGCGGTCCACGTCGAAAAACCTTCAGGTAAGCGGCCCTTGGCTTGTGCTTAAACGACGTCCGCTTTCCGGCTCGATTCATATCTGAGATCCAGTCCCCCCATATGACCAAGGAGTCCATAACTGCCAAACGAACGTTACGCTGGTTTGTACAGGGGGCGACGATGCAGCAGCTGGTGGCTCACGAGCGGGTTTCGACGGCGCGGAAGGGGGCCAGCTGCCTTGGGCTCGAGGCGCAGCGCAGGGTGATCGAGGACTTCGCAGCTACGCGCGGGGCCGAGGTTGTGGCCCGCTTTACCGAGGTGGAAAGCGGGCGCAAGGCGGACCGGCCGGAGTTGGCTAAGGCCCTGCATATGGCCAAGGTCACGGGTGCGACGCTGGTCATCGCCATGCTGGACCGGTTTAGCCGGAAGGCGGCCTTCCTGCTTGCCCTGCGCGACAGCGGGGTGCGGTTCCTGGCCTACGACATGCCCGAGGCCAATGACCTGACCGTGGGGATCATGGCGCTTGTCGCACAGGCCGAGCGGGAGGCGATCTCACGGCGGCCCAAGGAGGCGCTGGCCGTGGCCAAGGCACGCAGAGTGGAGCTGGGCAATCCGAACGATGCCGCGGCCTTGAAACGGGTCGGGAAGGGCGGGGCCGCTCTGAGGGCGGCAGTGTCGATAAACGCGCGAGCCTTCGCCGGCGACGTGGACCTAGTCATCGCAGATATTCGCACGGCCGGACACGCCTCGCTTCAAGCCATCACGAAGGAACTGACGACGCGCGTGATCAGGACACGGCTTGGAGGGGCGTGGAAAGTGGGGAATGTGAAAGGGCTGCTCGAAAGATGCAGTGGCTGAGGCAAGTCGTCAGGCCCTGAGCGCGCGAACGGCGTTGCCATACGCTTCCAGCGCGGCGGCCACATCCGCTGGCAGCTGGTCGCAAACGACGGTACCGGCGCACCGACGCTGACCGACATGGGCGCGTCCTTCGCCCTCGCCACGGGCGGGGTGCTGACCCTGTTCATCGCCGCACCACCGAACGGCAGTTCCGTTTGGGTACGCGTGGTCGACGAGGTGTCAGGTGCGGTATTCGAGCAGGAAATCACAGTTGACCTGCCCGCCAACACGCAGTTCCTTTCGCCGCAGCTGTTCATGAACAACGGGGCCACGGCGGCAGCGGTAGCCTACGACTGCTCGGGGGTCTACGTGGAGACGGATTAATGAAGTTCTCCCAATGGTCGCTGGGTTTCAATCGTACAACACGGAAGAACGATATCACCTTGAGCCCCACAAGAAGTTGTGAGCACGAAGGTCGCCCTGCACCCCCGTTCCAACTAGAACGTGCCTGCGGCCGTGGTGAACGGCCTAGGCGTGTTGGTCCTGAACATGCGACCCCACCAGCTTGCCAGCCCGGATTATGAGCCCCTGATCAGCCTACCGATCTCGGACCACCTTCGGCAGCCAACGGTGAGTGTAGTCGACACTCATGTGGATCAGAAAGCGGCCTATGTCCTGTCTTTCTTCGCCATTCTTTTCGCCCACCTTCATGAACTCGGCCCCGACCCCACTTTGCTGTGGCATTGCCGTCAATGGCCAGCAGCCTGATGATCAAGCCATCTTTCCAAAGTGCTTCCCAAGGTGCGTCCAAGGTCGTGGGAACTTGATACAAAAGTGTGGTCCGGAACCAAACGTTGATCCCGGGCCACGCCGCACCTGCTGGGAGGAACAGCTGCGGTCTATCGGTGCGCCACTTGACTAACGAATATTGAACCGCACTTCGTGTGGACTGACGCAAGATTTCAGGCAAGCAAGCTCGAAACTTTGCCAGCTACGGCCGAACCAAGAATCTTGTTGTCCTCAGCGGTAAAGTGAATGCCATCACAGCCATTGGTAGACATGATCTGGCCCGCGTCCAGCATCTCGATGCCGAAGAACGAACACAGTGCCTTGTATTGCTTTGGCATCGCCAATGTCTTTTCGCGCCCGCCTTCGAACATGCCCTGGAACCACTCGTGCGGCATATCGGCCAAAGGCGGCGGACAGATCACCAGAACCTTGGGCGCACCGTAGACTGTTCCCACGCCGCCTGCCGAGGTCAGGATCTGGATCAGCAGTTTGGAAAGGCCATTGGCGATTTCATAGGGCGTGCGGCGGAAGACCGCTTTTGTGTCATTGGTGCCAAGCATCACGATAACCAGATCCAGCGGGAAATGGGTGGCCAATGCTGCGGGCAGGTGGTTTGATCCGTTCAGGCGTGCATCGGTTGTATCATCCAGATTGGTTGTCCGGGCTGATAGTCCCTCTTCCAGAACCTCATAGCCTTCGCCCAAAGCAGCGGCCATCACGCCGGTCCAGCGTTCGGCAAACGGGTAACGGGTCGTCGGCGCCCCTGCCATGGTAGGAACCCAACCCCAGGTCAGTGAATCGCCAAAGCACATCACTCTTTTCTTGTCAGTCATCCCAGTCCTCCTCTTTTCGCGTGAGATATAGTGTCTGTCAGTTGGCCTACGGCGATCGTCACTGGCTTCATCTGCGCATGACGCGCACAATCGCCAACGACAGGATCAGTGCGCTGCCGGTAAATATCTGGTCCATCCAGTAGGGTGCGCCGATTAGGATCAAACCTGTGATCCCGAATTGAATCACTGCAATCGACAGGATCGCACCGCGTACGTTGTAGCTGCCCAGCCGGAAGGCGGCGGCACTGAGGAAGGCCGCGGTCAGACCGGGGAACAAGAGATCTGGGCCGACGTTGGGTGATCCAAGCTGCGCCTTGAACAGTTGCACGGTGCCCGCGATGCCCGCCAGAAAACCGCCCGCAGCAAAGGCCAGCAGTTTCAAGCGTTCCGACCGAATCCCGGCCATACGCGCGGCTGGTGCAGACGAACCGATGGCCTTCCACTGTCGTCCAAGGGGCGTGTGTTCCGTGACGTACCAGACGACAACTGCGACAATCATCAGGTAGTAGAGCGTCAGCGGCAGGCCGAGGGGTTTGGGCTCGGACAGAAGTCTCAGCGTTTCCTTTGGAAGTCCCGCTTCGATCACGCGGCCATTGGCAAGCCCGGTGATTGCCGCCGTAAGGATGGTAAAGGTTCCCAGCGTGGTGATCAGCGATGGCACACGGAACTTGACCACCAACAGGCCGTTGCAAAGCCCGATGCAGGTTGCCACCAGAATGGATGCCAGAACCGCCGGCATCAGTGGCCAGGCCAGATGCGACATCAGAGCCGCAGCCGACAAAGAGGTGACCGTCAAAACGGCTGGCAAGGACGCGTCAATCTCGCCCGCGATCAAGGGCACAAGCAGCGCCAGTACAATCAGCCCCAGAATGGCAGAATTGCTGACCACAACGTTGAAACTGGCACGGGTGGCAAAGGTTTCCGGCGCCATGAGTGAGAAAAAGATCAGTTCTGCGATCAGTAGAAAGACCATCCCATACGGGGCAGCGCGCGCCATCCAGCCAGACTTCCTTTGCCGGCTTGTACCGCCCATATGGGTTGAAAGGTTGGTCTGGCTGGTCATTGGATCAGCTCCCCGACCGGTGCCTGGGTCCCGATCGTGGCAAGGGATATATTGTGCTCGGTCGCTTCCGCCCCCGATAGCGCGGCCACGATCCGGCCTGACCGCATGATCAGAACCCGGTCGCAGATCGCCTCCAGATCGTCATGCTGGTTCGAGATCAAGATCACTGCCGCTCCGTTGGCGGCAGCATTGCGAAGGGCGGCATAGATGGCATTCTTGGACCCGATATCCACGCCGACATCGGGCTGATCACAGATCAACAGCTTGGGGTTCAAGCGCATCCATTTGGCAAGAATGGCCTTTTGCTGGTTTCCGCCCGAAAAAGACGAAAACCGCCGACGCCCATTCGGGGGCTGAACGTTGAAATCGGCGACCAGACCATCAACCTCTGCCGCCTCTGCCGTCCCATTTAGCCAGCCCTTGCGGAAAAACCGGTTCAAATTAGTGGCGGTTATGTTTTCGCCGAGGCTCGCTTCGGCAAAGCTGCCATTGCCGTGTCGGTCTTCGGTGACCAGCCCAATACCGGCCAAAACCGCCTCGGCCGGGTGGGCAAAGACGACAGGCTGGCCTTCCAGCATCATCTGACCGGCTTGGCAGGCGTGCGCGCCAAATATGATCTCGGCCAATTCGGTGCAGCCCGAACCTTGCAACCCGGTTAGGCCAACCACCTCGCCCTTGCAGATCGTCAGGTTGATGTCTTTTGTTCTTTGGCCACAGACGCCGGTCAGGGACAGAACCTGCTCGGCGGTCTCCTGACCCTTCTGTACTGGGCTCTTGATCGTCTTTTGAAGCTTACGGCCCAGCATCAATTCGACGATATCCGCCTCTGAGGTTTCTCTCGTGGTTTCGGTGGAAATAAGCTTGCCTTCGCGCAGGACTGAAATCCGGTCACACAAGCGAAACACCTCGGATAGGTGATGCGAGACATAGATCATCCCGATCCCTGTCGCGCGCAGCCTTTCCAGCGTTTCAAACAGGGCACCGATTTCGGTGCTGGGCAGAGCGGCGGTGGGTTCGTCCAGAACCAACAGCTTCGCGCCGTCTTTCAGGCCTTGCGTGGCGCGGGCGATAGCCACGGCGGTGCGTTGCACCAGGTTCAAACGGCCAATCTCGGCGCGCGGGTCAATCCCCGCATGCCCAAGACTGGCCAATAGGTCGGCCGCAGCGGCATTCATTTCGCGCCAGCGGATATTCCCAAGGGCCCCGGTCTGATAGCCAACGCCAAGGCAGATGTTTTCCGCCACGCTTAGCGACTGGATCAACCCGAGGTCCTGCTGGACAAAGGCAATCTGCTTTGCACCCGGCTGTAACGGATCGCCGTTGACCTTGATCGATCCCTTGTCGATCGACCAATAGCCAGATAGGCATTTTATCAACGTCGATTTGCCAGCGCCGTTTCCACCCATCAGGGCATGAATTTCGCCCTGTTCGACAGTCAGATCAATGCCTTGCAGAATGTGGTTTCCGATCAGGGTCTTGTGCAGGTTCACGATGCTGAGAAGCGCGTTCTGGTTCATGTCGCGCGCCGCCCCCAAAAGAATTGCACCGAAGCGACCGAGACGATCAGGGCCGTTCCATAGAACACCCCATCAATCCAGTTTGGCGCGCCAAGCATGCTGATCCCGGTGATGCTGACCGCCAAGGCAAAGATCGCCGTCAAGGTGCCCGCTACATTGAACGTGCCGATGCGAAAGGCCACTGCCCCCAGAAACACCGAGGCGATGGCCGGAAACAGATACCCGCTGCCGATGCTGGAAGTCGCGGCAGACGAGGCCGAAAGCTGCAACAAGGCCGCCAGACCGGCAAGCAAACCGCCCGCCGCAAAAGCCCCGATCTTCAATCGGTCGCTTTGCAGACCGAGCAGCCGTGCGCTTTCTGCCGATCCGCCGACGGCATACCATTTGCGGCCCAGCGGCGTCATTTCGGTGATGTACCACACGATCAGTGCGATCGCGCACAGGTAGACAAAAGGCAAAGCGCCATAGGCCAGCTCATTCGACAGCCCGCGCAACACCTCACCACTTTCACCGCCGACGGTGATCGACCGCCCCTCGGTCAGGGCTTCGCTAGCGCCGCGCAAAAGGATCATCATGCCCAAGCTGACGATCAGCGAACTTGCCCGCGTCAGGGCGACCAGAATGCCCGTCGTGCATCCCAAAAGGGTGGCGGCCGCCAAACCCACTGCCGCGGCGCCCGGCAATGACCAGCCGAAATCGGCGACCATCTTTGCCACGATCAGCATGGTCGTGGTGAAGACCATGGCCAGAGAAACGTCAAACTCGCCCGCGATCAACGGCACCAGAACGCCCAGTGCCAGAATGGCCAGAACAGATTGGCTGGAAACCGTGGTGTGCAGGTTTGCCATGGTTGCGAACTGATCAGGGATCAGGACCGAGAACAGCACGATCAGCGCCAAGAGACCGATCATCAAGCCATAGGGCGCAAGTTCCTTGCGTTTAAAAGAGGGGGTTTTCGTCGCCATGAATCGCCTTTAGCGGTATGGGGAGGTGCAAAGCGGCCAACAGATCGGCCGCCCTGCCTTGTTTGGCACAATGAATCCAACTCGTGATTACTTAAGGCCCCAAACTTCGCCGTATACGGCTGTGGGGTTGAACAACTGCACGTCCCAAGCCGCACCCGACGCCGCATCGATCGTACCGATGTTGCCGGGATGAAAGATGCCTTTGACCCACAGCCGATCCGTGGACGGTGCCTGACCGCTCATGAGGCGGTTCAACTCGTCGATGCCCTGCCATGCACCGCTCGGATAGGGTGCTGCGACCGAAGCCAGAAAGTTCGTTCCTTCCGAAATCCGTGCGACCCCGATGGTATTGAAGTCAACGCCAACGCCGAAGGCATCTTCAGGCAAAAGACCCGCCGCCTTGATTTCATCCACGCAAATGGCTGTCAGATCATCCACTTGGGTGATCATCACGTTGAAGCCGGGGTTTGCCAGCGCAAGGCTGGAACAATACTGCCCGATCTGCTGGAACATCTGGGCGGTATCCGTCTGACGCAAATTGGCCTTGCAGTCGCCTCCAGCCGCCACGCATTCGGCGATGAAGGATTCAAGCCCTTCGCGACGGGCGACAGAGATTTCTGAGCCGTCATAGCCACCGATCGCATGCAGTTTGCCGTTGCCCAGCTTGTAGGCCGCGACGCCCTGCAGATAGCCAACCTCAAAGTTGTCTTGCCGGATGCCCCCATCCAGACGTGTATCAAAGGTCGGAACACCTTCTGGGTCATCAGATGTCATTCCAACAACAGGAATATCTTTCGCGGCGATAGCGCCCAGACCCTGGCCTGAGATAGAGGGGATCGCCCCAAAAGTCAGAATGCCATCGTGGCCGGCCTCTGCCGCCCGTGTCAGCTGTTCGTTCCAGGTAGCGACGTCAATCTTGCCGTCGTATTCGGTGACCGTCCAGCCGGTCAGCTTGGCGATCTGCTGCAACTCGGCCCACCACTGGACGCAAGCCGTGATCTGGCTGCCCAGACAGGCAGCCCCGATGCTTTTGCCGGGCAAAAGCGGGACTGATCCCACGTTAGACATGCCAGCGGCACCCACCGCCAAAGCTGCCTCATCCCATGTCTTGTCAACGGCCGCCTGAAAGTCTGCCAGCGCATCCGCGTTTGCGGCGGCACCAACCATGACAAGTGCCGCTGAAGCGGCCAGTCTTCTGGATAGCGAATGTCTCAACTTTTCCTCCTCCGATTTCGTTTCACGTCTCTCCCTGACGCGGAGCCTAGTTCGCCAGTCTTTCAGATGTCAACACTTATTCAGAGTGAATGACTATGTTGGTTGATGTTTCTTTTGGCGCTGCTGCAGATGCGTAGCTTCGATGCCCTTCTTCAGAATTATCTTTCCAAGACAATAGGATATGATTTGCAGAGAGTTAGAAAAGCATCAAACGGCGGCTTGATTGGCGCGGCCGCTTTTGCGCGTGCGATACGGTTTGTTTTAGGAGGTCCGGGACTGTGCCCCTACATGCCCCGGACCACCCAGTCTTTCCGGTGGGAGGGTCCGGAAAAAATATCTCTATGCTGCGGTCAATCACCTCGGCCCGGGTTAAACGGCCAAGGGTTTTGAAGTTTGCAGCGTACGACTTTTGTTCCGCTATGCATGTGTCCCCGCATTTTTCAAATGTCAGCCGCGCTTGCCGAGCCAGCCGTAAAGCATTGCGGCCATCAGGATGATAAGGCCTTGGGCGATCAGCTTGCCCGCATCGTCGATGCCAAAGACGGTCATCACGACGAACAGCAGGGCAAAGGACAGGACGCCGAAGAAAGGGCCCCAGACACCGCCTTCGCCCCGGCCAAACACCACGCCGCCAAGGATGGTGGCCGCCACTGCCAGGATAGGCAGGTCCAGCCCCACCCGCACCGATCCAACCGCGATGGACCCGGTCTGCACCAGTGCCGCTACCGCCGCGATCAGCCCGGCCAGCACATGGGCCATGACCACCGTCCGTTCAACCGGCACGCCGGAAAATGCCGCCGCTTCGGCACTTTCGCCCACGGCCTCGACATAGCGGCCATAGACGCTTTGCTGCATCAAGAGCCACATGGCGGCGGTGCAGCCCAGCCAGAACAGCACCGGCAGGGGCATGGGCCCATACTTGATGTCAAAGATTTCGTTCATGTATTTCGGCACGTCCCCCGGCGGCTTGCCGCTGGACAGGAACTGCACAAGCCCGACCAGAATGATGCTGACTGCCAGGGTCACGATCACTGCCGACACCCGGCGTTTGGCGATCATGTAGCCGTTCAAGAGGCCGACCGCCCCGCCGATGGCCAGCGCCATCAGGAAGAAGGTCAGCCCCGACGCCTCAGGGAAGGTGCGCGAGGTGATGAAGTAGTTGATCAGTAGAATGATGCCGCCGCCAGACAGATCAATCGACCGCACGCGCATGACCAGAAGCTGCGCAAGCACCAGAATGCCCAGGGGCACGACCTGCCGGATGAATATGCCCAGCACATTGGGGTTCAGCATATTGGGCCGCGCGATCCACAGCGTCAGCAGTAACAGGCCGAAGACATAATAGGCGGGCGGAACGGCAGCGAGGCGGCGCAAGAGGGGAGATGCCATGCCTATAGCCCCATCTTCTTTCGTGATTGCAGCCCGACAATGGCCAGAAGAAGTCCGCCCTTGATCGCCGTCTGCACATAGGGTGAGACATTTGCCAGGTTCATCCCGTTGGCCAGCAACGCCATGATGACGGCCCCAAGCACGGTCCCGTGCAGGCTGCCTATCCCACCAGACAACTGCGTGCCACCAATGGCAACCGCCGTGATCGTATCAAGTTCGAACAACAGCCCGACGTTGGGGTCGCCCGAGACGATGCGCCCGGCAAGGAAAACTCCGGCCAGCGCCGCAAACAGGGAACAGCCGACATAGGCCAGCACGATGTTCCGCTCGACCCGTATGCCATATGTGCGGGCCGCATCCTCCATCCCGGCAGCAACGCCGCCGCCGATCCCGAACAGGTGCAGGCCAAAACGGCTGCCGTACAGGACCTTGGCCGCCAGACCGATGGCAAGCAGACTCCAGAGGATAGGAAACGGCACGCCAAGGAAGCTGCCCTGAACCACCGAGATCACGACTCCTGGCACCTCGCCACCCGAGACCGGGCGCAGGATCCGGGTGATCCCCAAAAGGACGTACTGCATCGCCAGCGTGGCGATGATCGGGTGCACGTTCAGCCGGGTGATCACCAGACCGTTGATCAGCCCGACCAGACCCGCCAGCACGAACACCGCCGGGATCAGCAGGATCGCCGGGCCATCCAGCGACAGGATCGCCGTCGAAAAACTGATGACCGATCCGACAGACAGGTCGAGACCCCCGACGAGGATGACAAACAATTGCCCGATTGCCGCGATCAAAAGCGGCGTGGCCTGGGCGACCAGGTTGAACAGATTCTCGCGGCTGGCGAACTGGTCGGTGCCGACCGACAACAGCGCCACCAGTGCCACGACGATCACCAAGGGCACGCCCCAAAGCCCGTGCCTGCTGCGCCGGGTCGAGAAGCCGGATCGAAGCAGCGCGATCATGCCGCCACCGTTTCGGTTGTCAGGGCGGCAGCAAGGATGCCGTGCTCGGTCGCATCCACGGCGGGCATCTCGGTCACGACGGTGTTGCCATGCACAACGGCCAGCCGGTCGCAGAGGCCGATCAGTTCAACTGTCTCGCGTGATGTCACAAGAACGGCGCCGCCCGCATTGGCAAAGTCGCGGAGGAGCCCGTAGATCTCGGACTTGGCCCCGATGTCAACGCCGCGGGTCGGCTCTTCGATCACCAGAATCTTCACTTCGCGCGCAAGATATCGGCCAAGCAGCACTTTCTGCTGGTTGCCACCCGACAGCGACCCGACGGGAATGGCGGGACTGGCCGCCTTGATCCGCAGCGCGTCCATCATGCGCTTGACCACGGATCCGAAGGGACGTGCCCGCGCGAAGGCCGGCTTCTCGGCATGAAGGCCGATGACCAGGTTTGTGGCCACCGACAGGCCCAGCATCAGACCCTCTTCCTTGCTGTCCTCGGGCACGAAGCCGACGCCAAGTCGTGCCATTGCGCGGATACCGTTCGCGGCCCGCGGGAACTTCAGCACCTGCCCATTCAGACGGAAGCTGCCGCTGGCCAGCGGAAAGCGTCCGATCAGCGCGCGCATGATGCGTTGCTGCCCCTGCCCTTCCAGCCCGGCAAGACCAAGGATTTCGCCCCGGTGCAGGGTCAGATCGAAAGGCCGCGCCTTGAGGCCTGCGCAAAACTCGGTCAATTCAAGCACCGGATCCCCTAGCGATGCGGCGCGCGCAGGGAACAGATCGGACAGTTCGCGCCCCACCATCATGCTGATCAGGCCATCGGGCGTGATCTCGCTGATCCGCCTTGTGCCGACGTATTGGCCATCTGTCGCGTTGCCCTTAAATCCGGCACACGGCGCGTTGAGCGGCGTTTGTTGTCCTTAAATGTGACATTCAGACGCTATCTCGCCGGAGTTTTTCCCTGTTTCGCAGTACAATCCGGTCA
>JAIXZW010000008.1 GCA_027489375.1 Paracoccaceae bacterium
GCGATCCTGTCCGCCACATCTTCAGATTTTCCGGATCGTCGTGACGTTTCGCTTTCGCTTCATCGTCGCTTCTTTCCGTCACCGTCACGTTTCCGCTTCGGTGAGGCGGTGTTTACGGAGACTCGCAGAAACCCGCAAGAGGGAAAGTGACAGGGAGATGACGATTTTTTCGGCAGGGCAAGAAAACTTGGGGCGGGCGGGGCCGGTTTTCCGTCTTTTCGCTTGGCGCCCCGCCCTGCCCGCCCCGATGATCGCCCCTTCCGGTGAAAGGAGGGCCGAATCCCCGCCGCCAAGATGGCCAAGGCGCGACTCGGCCCCGGACCTCAGGCGAAACCTTCCGCCGCATAGGTGACGCGACCGCCCGCGATGGTCAGGGCGATCGGGGTCGCGCCGATCCGGTCGGGGGCGATGGCTTCGATATCCCCGTCGATCAGCACCATGTCCGCCGCCATCCCCGTGCGCAGCGTGCCGGTGATGTCGTCCCAATGCCCGGCCCATGCGCCCCCTGCCGTATAGGCGTGGAGCGTTTCCATCAGCGACAGCCGTTCGTCCCCTGCCCCGTCATAAGGCACCCGCGTCAGTGCCGCCTGTATCCCGCGCATGACCGACACATCCGTCACCGGCCAGTCGCTGGCATAGGCGACCGGCGCGCCCGCCTGTTTCAGCGTCTTCCACAGATAGGCGTCGCGCCAGCGGTCGCGGTGATAGACATGCTCCATCGTCGAGATCGGGAAATCCATCACCCCCGGCGGATGCGGCGGCTGAACGCTTGCGGTGATGCTGAGCGCGCCGAGGCGGGGAATGTCGTCGCGGTGGATCAACTCGATATGCTCGATGCGGTGGCGCATGTCGTGCAAGCCGTTGGCACGCGCCGCGGCCTCGTATCCGTCGATGGTCTGGCGCACGGCCCCGTCACCGATGGCATGGACGGCGATCTGCAAACCCCTGCGGTCGATCTCGGCACAGATTTCGTCGAAGCGGGCGGGCGGGAAAAGCGGATCGGCCCGATGCCCCGGCACACCGGGATAATCGGTCAGCATATAGGCGGTGCGGCTGTCCACCACGCCGTCCATGAACATCTTCACAAAGCCCGACCGCACCCATTCGGTGTGGAACTCGGCCGTCATGGCGCTGGCCCGCTCAAGCTCGGCCACTTCCATATGCGGTTTCATGTGGAAGGGCACCTTGACCCGTGCGGTCAGCCGCCCCTGCGCCTCCAAAGCGGCCAGCAGCGCGCAGGTGTAGCGGTTGCCGTCCATGTTCACCATCGTGGTGATGCCATGCGCCGCGCAATGCGCCAGCCCCGCCGCCACCTTGTCGAGGTCGGCGGCAAAGGTCGCGGCATCCGGCCAAGGGTCCGGCTCGCCCCCCGTGGCGATGCCGAGTTGCAGATGCGCCTCGCCCCCCAGTGCCAGCACGGGGCCAAAGGCCTCGAACTCGCGCAATTCGCCCGTTGCGGTGCCATCCGGCCCCATCACCACCTCGTGCCCGTGCGGCATCCGTGCGCCATGCAGCAGCCCCGCCTTCTCAAGCGCCATCGTATTGGCCCAGACGGTGTGGTGGTCGGGCGACATCATCGCGACGGGACGGTCCGCGATCACGCGATCAAGGTCGTGGCGCGTGACGGGATCGCCAAGGATTTCATAGGCCGCCCCCTGCGCCATCAGGAGCGCCCGCTTGGGGTTCTTCGCCGCATAGTCGAGGAAGGCCGCCTTCAGCCCGTCGAAGCCGATCACCCCCCCGATCTGGAGTTGCACCAGTTCCGCCCCGCCCAGCACCAAATGCAGGTGGCTTTCCACGAAGCCGGGCAGAAGCGTCCGCCCGCCCGCATCGACCACCCGCGTCTGCGGCCCCGCAAGCGCCGCCACCTCGGCCCCGCCCACGGCAAGGATGCGCCCGCCCCCGACCGCCACGGCCTCGGCCCGCGGCCGCCCCGCATCCATCGTCAACACCCGCGCATTCCGGATTACCAGATCGACCTGCATGTTCCCGTCCATTCACCTTTGCCCAAATACTCTGGGGGGAGCGCCGCAAGGCGCGGGGGGCAAGGCCCCCTATTTCCCCGCCGCCAGCCGCTCGGCCATCACGCAGAGCAGCTCGAACATGATCGACACGCCGAGCCACGCCGTCCCCCCCGCCGCATCGAAGGGCGGAGAGACCTCGACCAGATCGGCCCCGACGATATCCAGCCCGCGCAAGGCCCGCACCACCTCGAGCGCCTGCCAGGAATTCGGCCCGCCCACCTCGGGCGTGCCGGTTCCGGGCGCAAAGGTCGGGTCCACGAAATCGATGTCATAGGTGACATAGGTCGGCCCGCTGCCCACGATGCCCCGCGCCTCGGCCATCACATCCTCGACCCCGCGGCGGTGGAAATCGCCGATGGGGATGATGGTGATGCCGTTGGCAGCGGCGAAATCCCAGTCCTCGCGCCCATAGGCCGTGCCGCGTATGCCGATCAGCACATAGCGTTTCGGGTCGATCAGCCCCTCCTCCACCGCACGGCGGAACGGCGTTCCATGCGTATAACGTCCCGTGCCGAAGTAGATGTCGTTCAGGTCGGTGTGGCTGTCGAACTGGATCATCCCCACGGGGCGGCGCCGCGCGACCGACCGCAGGATGGGCAGCGAACACAGATGGTCCCCGCCCCCCGTCAACGGCAGGATGCCCGCGCCGACGACGCGGTCGTAAAAGGCCGTCATCCGCGCCATGCTGTCCATCAGATCGCCCGGATTGGGCGACACATCGCCAAGGTCGGCACAGCGCGCCAGCTCGAACGGGGCCACCCATGTCGCACCGTTCTGCGCACGGATCATGGTGGAAAGGTCGCGCAACTGACGCGGGCCGTGGCGCGGTCCGGGACGGTTGGTCGTGCCGCCGTCCCAGGGCGCACCGATCAGCCCGATCTCCACCTCGGCCAGACGCGGATCGTCCAGCCCGACATGCGGCAACCGCATGAAGGTGGGGATGCCCGCGAATCGTGGCAGGTCCAGCCCCGAAACCGGCCGGAAGAAATCGTTGCCCGTCACTGCCATGCCCTGCCGTCCTTGCCGTGCCTGATTCTCGCCCCATCAAACCCTGCCCGCCCCCGCCTTGTCAGGTCCAGAAACGACCTGCCGACCCGCCCCCGACCCACCAGCGCCCCGCCCCCGACCTACCACCGCCCCCGCGCCCGGGCGGATAAGTGATCGCGCCGCTCCCCTTCGCGACGCTGGCCCCTTGACCCTTCGCCCCCCTTGCCGCCTTATCGGGACAACGCGAAAGGCACCCCATGTTCAGCAAGACCGACACCCCCGCCCCCCGTCCCTCCAACCCGAACGCGACCAAATCCGTGCTCGGCTCGGACCTTACGGTCATCGGGGATGTGACCTCCACAGGTTCGGTCGAAGTGCATGGCCTCCTTGACGGCAATCTCACCGCCCGCGGCCTCGTCGTCGGCACGGACGGTTCGGTCAAAGGCACCGTCACCGCCGAAACGGTCGAGGTGAAGGGCAAGCTCGAAGGTCGCGTCTCGACCGAAAACTTCACGCTCCGCGCCTCGGCCGAGGTGCAGGCGGACGTGACCTATGGCGTGACCAGCATCGAAACCGGCGCCCTGATCGAGGGCCGCTTCACCTTGGCGAAAAAGGCCTGAACCGGCACAGCGCGCCCCGTGCGTGACGCCGGGGGCGCACCTATCCCCGTGGCGGGATGGAATAGGTCAGCCCCGCCCGCGCCACGGGATCGGGCTTGCCTTCGGAAAACAGCAGCACATCCCCCACGGCCAGCGTGCGCCCCAGCTTCAGCAGCCGCGCCTCGGCCAAGACGTCGCGCCCCGCTTCGGGCTTGCGCATGAAGTCGATGCTGCAATTCGTCGTCACGGCCAAAGCGACAGGCCCGATCCGCGACAGGATCGCCAGATACATCGCCACATCCGCCAGCGCGAAAAGCGACGGCCCCGACACCGTCCCCCCCGGCCGCAGATGCCGCTCGGTGGCAAGCAGGCGCAGCGCCACTCCCGCTTCGTCCGCCCGCTCCACCGCGAAATCCGCCGCCACCTGCCCGAAATCACTGGCAAGGAATGCCGCCAGCGCCGCCCTGTCCATCAACAATGCCAATCTTTCCTCCCGCGCCTCTGCCCCCTATGCTTTGTCCAAACGACGGGGAGAGTGCAATGTCCGATCCGATCCTGCTGCGCCATGACGGGGATGGCATCGCCACCCTGACGCTGAACACGCCTGCCAGCCTCAACGCGCTATCGGATGCCATGATTGCGGCACTGACGGCGGAATTCACGCGGCTCGCCAGCGACAGCGCAACCCGCGTGGTCATCCTGCGCGGCGAGGGGCGCGCCTTTTGCGCAGGCCACGACCTCAAGGAAATGCAGGCCGCCCGTGCCGCACCCGACAAGGGGGCCGCGCATTTCAAGTCGCTCTTCGACCGCTGCGCCGCGATGATGCAGATGATCCCCGCCCTGCCCCAACCCGTGATCGCCCAGACCCACGGCATCGCCACCGCCGCAGGCTGCCAGCTTGCGGCAAGCTGCGACCTCGTCACCGCCGCCACCGGCACGCGCTTCGGCGTCAACGGGGTGAACATCGGCCTTTTCTGCTCCACCCCGATGGTCGCCCTGACCCGCAAGGTGCCGCCCGCCGTGGCTTTCGAGATGCTGGTGACGGGCGACTTCCTGACCGCCGAGCGGGCGCGGGAAGTCGGCCTCGTCAACCGCGTCTGCGCCCCCGAAGCGCTGGCCGATGAAACCCGCGCCCTTGCCACCCGGATCGCCGGAAAGCTGACCGCCGCGGTCAAGGTGGGCAAGCGGGCCTTCTACGACCAGATCGGCCTTCCGCTCGATCAGGCCTATGCCTCGGCAGGGGCGGCAATGGTCGAGAACACGCTCTACCGCGACACGGCCGAGGGGATCGCCGCCTTCCTCGAAAAGCGCAAACCCGACTGGGCCTAGCGCCCGAACTTGCCCTTCAACGCATCGGCAAAGGCATTGCCGCCACCCCCGCCCGCACCGCCCTTCGGCCCGACAGACCCGGCCCCCGCCTTCACCGGCTGCGCCTTCTGCACCGGCCCGCGCTCCCGCGCCGCGTCCCGTGCGGATCCGGAGTCGCTCTTCATCGTCAGACCGATGCGCTTGCGGGCCACATCGACCTCGACCACCCGCACCTTCACGACATCGCCCGCCTTCACCACGGCATGCGGGTCCTTGACGAAGCTGTCGGACAGTTGGCTCACATGCACCAGCCCGTCCTGATGCACCCCGATATCGACGAAGGCACCAAAGGCCGCCACGTTTGTGACGGTCCCCTCCAGCAGCATCCCCGGCTTCAGATCCCTGATCTCGTTGACGCCATCGGCAAAGGTCGCGGTCTTGAAGGTGGGTCGCGGGTCGCGCCCGGGCTTTTCCAGTTCCGCCAGAATGTCGCGCACCGTGGGCAGACCGAAGCGGTCATCGACAAAGGCCCGCGGATCGACCGACTTCAACGCTGCCGCATCGCCCATCAGGCTGCGGATATCCCGCCCGCAGGCCGCCACGATCTTGCGCGCCACGTCATAGGCTTCGGGGTGGACGGATGAGGCATCCAGCGGCTCCGCCCCGCCCGCGATCCGCAGGAACCCCGCCGCCTGCTCGAAGGCCTTCGGCCCCAGCCGCGCCACCTTGAGCAATTCCTTGCGCGTCCTGAACGGCCCGTTCGCATCGCGGTGGCCCACGATGGCATCCGCCAGCGACGGCCCCACCCCCGACACCCGCGCCAGCAAGGGGGCCGAGGCGGTGTTCAGGTCCACCCCGACCGCGTTCACCGCATCTTCCACCACCGCCTCCAGCGACCGCCCGAGACGGCCCTGATCGACGTCATGCTGATACTGCCCCACGCCGATCGACTTCGGCTCGATCTTCACCAGCTCCGCCAGCGGGTCCTGCAAACGCCGCGCGATGCTCACCGCCCCGCGCAGGCTGACGTCGAGATCGGGAAACTCCCGCGCCGCCAGTTCCGAGGCCGAATAGACCGAAGCCCCCGCCTCGCTCACGATCACCTTCACCGGCTTTTCGGACCCCGGCAGCACGGCCAGCAGGTCCGCCACCATCTTCTCCGTCTCGCGGCTTGCCGTGCCGTTGCCGATGGCAATGAGCTTCACGCCATGCTTGGCGATCAACTGCGCCAAAGCCACCTGCGCCCCGCGCAGGTCGTTCTTCGGCTGGAAAGGGTAAACCGTCTCCGTCGCCATGACCTTGCCGGTCGCATCGACCACGGCCACCTTCACCCCCGTGCGGATGCCGGGGTCCAGCCCCATCGTGGCCTTGCCGCCCGCAGGGGCCGCCAGCAGCAGCGCTTTCAGGTTCATCGCAAAGACGCGGATCGCCTCTTCCTCGGCCTTCTCGCGCATCTCGCCCATCAGGTCGAGCGTCAGGGACGTCCGTATCTTCACCCGCCACGCCCAAGCGGCGGCATCGCGCAACCACGCATCGACAGCCCCGCGCCCGCCCGCCTGAAGCGCTGCACCACAAGCCCGCTCCGCCACGCTTTCCCCCCGCGCGGCCTCCGGCTCCACCTCTAGGTCAATCGACAGGAACCCCTCGTTCCGCCCGCGCAGCATCGCCAGCACGCGGTGCGACGGCGCGGTGGCCCAAGGTTCGGAATGGGCGAAGTAATCGGCGAATTTCGCCCCCTCCGCCTCTTTCCCCTCGACCACCTTGGCCACGAGTTTCGCCACCCCTTTCATATGCCCGCGCAAGCGGCCCAACAGGGTCGCATCCTCGGCCAAGCCTTCGGCCACGATATCCCGCGCGCCTTCGAGGGCGGCCTTCACATCCGGCACGGCCCCGGTCACGAACCCCGCCGCCAGCGCCGCAGGGTCTGCCATGCGGTCGGCCAGAATCGCATCGACCAGCGGCTGCAAGCCGTTTTCCCGCGCGATCATCGCCTTGGTGCGGCGCTTGGGCTTGTAGGGCAGGTAGATGTCCTCCAGCTCCGCCTTCGTCATCACCTTGACGATCTGCGCCTCCAGCGCCTCGGTCAGCTTGCCCTGCTCGCGGATCGACGACAGGATCGCCGCCCGCCGCGCCTCCATCTCGCGCAAATAGGCCAGCCGTTCGGCCAGATTGCGAAGCTGCGTATCGTCCAGCCCCCCTGTCACCTCCTTGCGGTAACGCGCGACGAAGGGGACGGTCGCGCCCTCGTCCAGCAGCCCGATGGCCGCCCGCACCTGCGCCGGCTGCGCACCGATCTCGGCGGCGATGATCTGCGGGATGCGGGACAGGCTGTCGGCGGTCATGGGAACCTCGGCTGATTCAATCGTGGAGGGAACCCATACAAGCCCCCCCGCCCTCCGCCAAGGCAACATCGCGAACCGAAAGCCGAAGCCGCGGACAAATGGCGTCCGCGCAGCCGGACCGCCCCCCCTCACCACCACCGCGCCGATCACCGCCGCCCCCCCCCGTCCGTCCCCCCGTTCGCTCCTCTCCTGACCGCGTCGTGACGGGCGGCACCCCGTCGGCCCCGAACGGACCACCCACACCGGCGCCAACGAATAGGATGCCCCTCCCGTCGGGGGCACGGGTCCGGCGACATAACGAAGCCAACAGGTCCGACCATGCCGCCCCCGCCACCATCGGCGGGCATAGGACCGGCGACATGGCTGCGGCCCTCACCCCGCAAGCACCGCGCCCCCCACCATCACCATCCGCACCTCGGGCACGCGCCCCGCGACCATCGCCGCTTCCCCAAACCCCGCCAAGGCGACCAGATCGGCCTCCAACCCCACGGCGATCCGGCCCCGATCCCCTTCGGCAAAAAGCGTATAGGCCCCGCCCGCCGCATAGGCCGCAAGGCACTCGGCAAAGCCGATCCGCTGGTCCGCCACCCCCTCGGCCCAGACCCGCCGCGTCAGCGCCGCATGCAGCGCGTTCCACGGCGACAGCGGCGAGACGGGCCAATCCGTGCCAAAGGCCAGCACCGCCCCCGCTCCGCGCAGCGCCCGCCACGGAAAGGTATCGCCCCAGCGCGCCCGCCCCATGATGCTGACCGTCGGCTCCAGCGGCAAACCGCTCGACCCCGGCGGATGCACGGGCTGCATCGACGCCACCACACCCAGTTCCGCAAACCGCGCCAGATCCTCCGCGTGCAGCATGTCCACATGCTCCACCCGATGCCGCGCATCCCGCCGCCCGTTCACCCGCGCCGCCGCCGCATAACCGTCAAGCGTTGCCCTGACCGCCCCGTCGCCCACCGCATGGGTGGCGATGGCCAGCCCCGCCGCATCCGCTTCGATGCAGTTCCTTGCAAACTCCTCCGCCCCGAACAGCGGCGCGCCCCGAAACCCCGCGCGGTCGGGGTAATCATCCGTGCGATAGGCGGTCCATGTATCGAACACCCCGTCCATGAACATCTTCACCCGCCCGAAACTCAGCCGCCCCACCGGCGCTGCCGCCGCCTGCGCCAGCAACTCCGCCCGCCGCGCCTCTGCCATTCCCGGCACCAGCGTCATCGGCAGGCTCACGCGGATCGGCAACTCCCCCGCCTCCGCCAATTCCGTGAACAACCCCGCCTGATACAGGTTGCCGTCCATGTTGATCGCCGTGGTGATGCCGAAGCGCGCACACTCCCGCATCGCCGCCCGCAGCGCCTCCAGATCCCGCGCCCGCTCCGCCGCCGTCACCCCCTCCGGCTCCAGCCCGCTCAGGCCAAGCGCCTCCCGCCCGCCCGAAGGGGCCATCCGCCGCACCGCCCCCATCGCCGCGAACTCGCGCAACTCCCCCGTGGCCAGACCGTCCGCCCCGACCATCACCCCCTCCGGCCCTCCCTCGAGCACCCCCGCAAGCCGCAGCGCCGCCGTATTGGCCCAGGCGCAATGGTAATCCGTGGCGACGATATAGACCGGCCGGCCTCCGATGATCGCATCAAGCCGGTGCCGGTCCGGCCGCCCCTCCCCCATCAGATCGTAATTCGCACCATAACCGCAGAGCATCGCCTCCTCGGCCAACCCCGCCCCCGCCCCCCGCAACGCCTCGGCCAAAGCCGCTTCGGAATGGACAGAGCCAAGGTTCACCTCGCCCAGCGACACGCCCCCCGCGAACAGATGCAGATGGCTGTCGCAAAACCCCGGCAGGACCGTCGCCCCCCGCAGGTCCACCGCCCCCTCCGGCGCGCCCCCCCTGCCCATCCCGGCAATCCGCCCGCCGACGATCCGCAGCCAGACCGGCCCCTCCCCCTCTGCCAGAACCGCATTACCAAGGATCATCGCCGCCTCCCTTTTGCCCCAGCCTGACCGAAGCCCCGCCCCAAGCCAAGGCCGCGCCTAACCAAGGCTGCGGCAAAACATGTTTTGCCAGCGGCCCCGCTTCCCCTATCCAATGGGGCACCAGCAGAAAGGGCATGCCATGACCACCGACATCCACACCCTCGTCATCGGCGGCGGTCAGGCAGGCATCGCGGCCAGCGAACACCTCGGCCGCCGTGCCATCCCCCATATCGTGCTCGAACGCGCCCGCATCGCCGAACGGTGGAGGACCGAACGCTGGGACAGCCTCGTCGCCAACGGCCCCGCATGGCACGACCGCTTCCCGAACATGGAGTTCGACGGCATCGACCCCTCCGCCTTCGCGCCCAAGGACAGGATCGTCCGCTACTTCGAGGAATATGCCGCGAAAATCGCCGCCCCCATCCGCTGCGGCGTGACCGTGACGCAGGCCAGCAAGACCGCCGAAGGCTTCCGCGTCGAAACCAGCGACGGCCCCTTCACCTGCCGCAACCTGATTGCCGCCACCGGCCCCTTCCAGCGCCCCCTGATCCCCGAGATCGTGCCCGACACACTCGGCATCACGCAGATGCACTCCACCGGCTACCGCAACCCCGCCCAACTTCCCGAAGGCGCGGTGATGGTCGTCGGAGCAGGCTCCTCGGGGTCGCAGATCGCCGATGAACTCCTCCGCGCGGGCCGGCGCGTCTTCCTTTCGGTCGGCCCCCACAACCGCCCGCCGATCCGCTACCGCAGCAAGGATTTCGTCTGGTGGCTCGGCGTCTTGGGCGAATGGGACGCCCGCACCTCGAAACCGGGGCAAGAGCATGTCACCATCGCCGTCTCCGGCGCGCATGGCGGCCGCACCGTCGACTTCCGCGACTTCGCCCATCGCGGCATGACCCTGCTCGGCCGTGCGGGGGCGGTCACGGGCAGCACCATGCAGATCGCCCCCGACCTCGCCGCCAATATCGCAGGCGGGGATGCGAACTACCTCGCCACCCTCGACAAGGCCGATGCCTATGCCGCAGCCCACACCCTCGACCTGCCCGAGGAACCCTCGGCCCGCACCTTCCCCGCCACACCCGATTGCGTGACGAACCCCGTCCTCTCGCTCGACCTCAAGGCAGCAGGCATCACCTCGATCATCTGGGCCACGGGCTTCGCCCCCGATTTCGGCTGGCTCAAGGCGGGCACCTTCGACGCCAAGGGCGCCCCCGTCCACGACAAGGGCATCTCCGCCACCGAGGGGCTTTATTTCCTTGGCCTTCCGTGGCTTACGCGCCGCGCTTCACCCTTCATCTGGGGTGTCTGGCACGATGCCGACCACATCGCGGGCACCATCGCCGCCCGCATGCCGGTCCCCGCCTGAACGGCGCACAAAGCCCCCCCGCTTCCTCTCGCCCCAAATATCCTCGGGGGGTGAATTGGCGCCCCGCGCCAAGAGGGGGGCAGACAGCCCCCCTTCGTCCGCTCGAACTAGGTGCTGCGTCAGATCAGGCCGCCCGCCCCAGCAACGCCGCCACCTCATGCGCCCGCAGCGTGGGCCGCGCCGCCTGCCGCAACGGATGCGAATGGTCCATAAGCTCGGGGAAAAGCGCGAACAATTCCTCCCGCTGCGCCTGGTCCAGCCCCGCAAGGCTCATGTCGCCGGGCTGGAAGCTTTCCGTCCAGACCCCGTTCGCCTTCACCACCTCGTGCCGGTCGCACATGAAATGCACGTATTCGACCGCCTCGACGAAGACCCGCTCCACCCCCGCCATCCCCACCAGATGCGCGGCGGCGACCAGAACCTCCGGCTCGCCGAACAGCAACTCGCAGGCCGGCCCCGCGAACAGGATGCGATGCTGCGGCGACACCACCAGCGCGCGCCGTGGCAGCCCCCCGCCCAGCGCCCCCGCGCCGATCCGCACGGGCAGCAACTCGGGCCGCGCCGCCAGTTCCCCGCCCGCCAGCCGCCGCCGCCCGATCCAGCGCAGCGGCGCGAAATCCCCGTCCCGCACCCGCACCAGATCGCCCACCGCCAGCGCCTCCACCGCCACCAGCCCCCGCGCCGTGGCGATCCGGCACCCCGGCGTGAAGCAGGGCACCACCGTTTCCATGTTCTGATAGGTGAACGACCCCGTCACCTGCCGCTGCGCGTCCAGGAACTGCACCGTCCCGCTTCCCGCAACGTTGGGGTCGCGCAAGACACGGACCGGCCCCGCCCCCGTCAGATCGAGACTGTCATTCCCCGCCCCGCCGTCGACGACATCGCCCGCACCGGCACCGAAACTGTCGTCCCCGTCCCCGCCATACAGGATGTCGTCGCCAAGCCCGCCGTAAAGCGCGTCCCCGCCCGCCCCTCCGGCCAGCGTGTCATTCCCCGCCCCCCCGTCGAGCAGGTTCGCCCCGCCGCCGTCCGAAAGCGAATCCGCCCCGTCCCCGCCATAAAGCGTATCCGCGCCCGCCCCTCCGGCCAGCGTGTCGTTGCCCCCGCCCCCGTCAAGCAGGTTCGCCCCGCCCAGCGTGTCGGTCAGAACATCCTCACCGCTCCCGCCATAAAGACTGTCCGCCCCCGACCCGCCCGCGATGCTGTCATTGCCCGCATCGCCGTGGATCAGGTTCGATCCGGAAACCCCTGAAACTGTGTCGTTTCCGTCCCCGCCATAGACGGTGTCGTTGCCAGCGTCGGCAAGGATCGAATCCTCTCCCTCCGCGCCAGAGATGAGGTCATTGCCCGCCCCGCCCCAAAGCAGATCGTTCCCCGACCCGCCATCGACCAGATCGTCGCCCGCGCCACCATAGACCGTGTCGCGGTCCGCCCCGCCATAAAGGCTGTCATTGCCCCCCGCCCCGTCGAGCAGATCGTTCCCCGACCCGCCGAAGAACACGTTGGTATAGACATCCCCCGCCACGGTGGATTGCTGGTCGAACCCCACGAGCGTATCGGCAAAGGCCGATCCGATGACACCTTCGATCCCGTTGACCGTGTCGCCCTGCGCATGCCCGCCCGATACGACCTTCGACGCCAGATTGACCGACACCCCCGCCGTCGAGGCCGAATAATCGGCGAAATCCATGCCCGTCCCGCCGTCGAGCGCATCGCCCTGCGTCCCGCCCGCCAGCGTGTCGTCGCCCGCCCCGCCCGTCAGCGTATCGCTGCCGACCCCGCCATACAGCCGGTCGTTGCCATCCTCGCCCGCCAGCGTGTCATTGCCATAGCCGCCGGTCAGCGTGTCGTCGCCCGCCCCGCCGCCGATCAGGTCATTGTCGACCCGCACCGCCTCGAACCGGATATCCGAGACATAGACGATCTGGCCCGCGGTCCCGAGGTTGGAATAGACGATCTCGACCCGCGCCACCGGACCCGCGATCTGCACCAGCGCCGACCCCTGAACCGAAGCGAAGCTGTCCGAGGTGGCGACCCCCGTGATCATGTTGCCCGAAACCGTGTCGTTCCCGCTCGCCGTGATCGTGACCGGCACGGCATTGCCCGCCGCGTCATAGGCCAGCACCGTGATCCGGTCCTGCCAGCCGCCAAAGTCGATGTCGTTCAGCCGAAAGGCGACATTCTGGACATTGCTCTCCATCCCGCCGCCCGCCACGGGCGCGAAATTGACCGTCGTGGTCGATTGCCCGCTCCCCGGACCCGAGATTTCAAGGTTCGACGTGGCGCTGAACGTCTCTCCCGCCGCGACATAGGCCGTGTCGCTGCTTTCCAGACTGAAGCCCGACTTGCCCGTATCCTGCGAAAAGCCGACCGATACCGTCATGCCCGAAACGGTGGTGGACAGGCCGCGCACCACGCTCGCCTCGTCGCGGCCCATCGCGGCCCAACTGAACGTGCCCTGAACGACCGTGGCCGTCTCGGGGCTGCCGGTCACGCTGTCCGCACCGCCCCCGCCGGAAAGCGTGTCATTGCCCGCCGCACCCGTCAGGATGTCGTTGTCTCCGGCCCCCGACAGACTGTCGTTGCCGGTCCCGCCTGTCAGTGTCGCCACCTGCCGCTCCTCGGTGGATGCATTCTTTTGCGCATCTCGTCCCGACGTTAGTATAGGTTAACGATGCACCGGACCAGCGTTCGGGCGGGCGGCATCAATATTTGTTAACAATCCGTGGCAGAAAAACCGCGCCAAGCGGGGCACTGGCCGCGTGGTGGTGGCCGCGTGGTGGTGGTGGAATGGTGGTGGCCGCGCTTTTGGTGGCGTGGTGGCGGCGTGGTGGCAGACAGCGCGGCACGGCACGGCGCTTGGGGGCTTCACCGGCGGCAGGTCGAACACCTGCCCCCGATCGGCAACCCAGATCGGCAACCCAGATCGGCAACCCCGATCGGCAAAAACGTCACCACAGGCCCGCCAAAAAGCGGGACAGGCGGCACGGCGCGACAGGTCGATGTGAACATTTGTCACGGGCGGCCGCACAAAAAGCGTGCATCACCCGTGCATGCGCGGCCTCAGACCGTGACGTCCCAGCGCCGCCGCAAAAGGTCGACCAGATCGTTGCGCGAAAAGGGCTTGGCAAGGCAGCCGTCAAAGCCCGCCTGCATGTAATCCGTGACATCCTGCGTCATGGCATTCACCGTCACCGCCAGCGCAAGCGGCGCCGCGATCCCCCGCGCTGCCACCTCGTCCCTTATCCGCAGCAGCGCCGACACCCCGTCAAGCTCCGGCATCTCGATATCGAGGCACAGCAGGACATGCTCCGGCTCCCACAGCGCCACGGCTTCCGCTCCGGTGGCGGCAAGCGTCACATCAAAGCCCAACCTGTCCAGAAAGGTGCGCAAGATCATGCGGTTGATCTCGCTGTCATCGGCGACGAGGGCGCGCATCCGGCCCACAGGCTCCATCGCGACCGGCGCGGTCGCTGCCGCTTCTGCGGCGGATGCCGCCCCGATGTCGGGCGCCGCGACAGGTGCCGCCTGCCACTCCGCAGCCTGCCCCGCATCCACTTGCGCGCCGATCCCGAAAGCGCGCCCGACGCGCCGTGCCAAACCCAAGCCCACCAACATCCCACCATCCAAAGCAAAGGGCACCTCCTGAGACGCCCGCACGATGTCATACGCCTTTTCACACAACCTGACACGCGGCCGGATGTATCGTCGCCCACCACCAAGGCATGCCGCCCATACCAACGACAGCCCCCACCGCTTCGCCTGCACCTCCCCCCGCATGCGGCAATGTTGCGGTTGCGGCGTAAACCATTGGGAACACGCGGGCACCGGCCACAGGCCCGCCCGCACAGGAACGGATCACAAGACGCATGACCCTGCGCCAGACCCTTTTCGGCCTGATCGGACTGTTCGGCCTCGCCCTCTTCGGCGTTGCGGGGGGCGGCTTGCTGTCCGCGTATCTCGACAGTCAGGCGCTGGCCGGCCGCGCCCGTCTGGCCGCCGACCGCGAGGCGGTCTACTCCCTCGTTCACGCGATCAAGGCCGAAGAACTCGTCACCCTCGAACGGCTGGCCGGACAACGCCCGTCGCATGCCGGCGGCGGCACGGCCCGCCCCGCCGCCGCCGTAACCGATGCCGCCCTCTCCCGTGCCCTCGCCCTCGCCCGCGCCCGACCCGCGGATCAGGACGCCGATCTCCTCCGGCTGCTTCTGGACCTCCGCACCGCCCTTTGCGACCGGCGGGCAGGACGTCCGGCACAGGCGGTCGCGCAGACCGCCGCAACGGCACCCGATGCCGCCACGCTCGATGCCTTTCACCGCTCGCTCTTCACCCAGACCCGCCTGATAGACCAGCTCGCCACCGAACTCGAAGACACCCGCGACCTGTCCGACCCCGAAGCGCAGGATGCCGCCCTGCACGCGCTCTATACCCTGCGCGGTCTTGGCCTGCGGGCCTTCGGTGACGTGCTCGACAACCGCATCCGCATCGAAACCCTGCTCGCCACCCCGCGCACCGCACCCATCGCCGCAAGCGAGTCGCAGATGCTGCGCGCCACCACCGCCGCCATGATCGGCGCGGCCAGCCTGTCGCGGGACCACGCCCGCAGTGCGCCCGGTCCCGACACCGACCCCGCCGTGCAGGCCCTCGACCTGCTCGCCGAAATCTACAGCCCCGCCGAAGGCCGCATCCTCGACGCACTGGACGCACCCGCGACCCTGACCGATCCGGCCAATACCATCGCCGCATGGCGCGCCGCCTCGCGCGGCACCCTGCACCAGTTCGTCCATGCCGAGGCCGAACTGTCCGCCGTCACCCGCACAAGGCTTGCCGAGGCGGCACGCATCCTCCGCGCCCGACTCATCGCCAACGGTCTTTTCGCGCTTGGCGTGGCGGCGGCGCTCGTCCTCGCGCTGCGCCACGCCGACCGCCGCATCCTGTCGCCGCTCGCCTCTCTCCGGTCCCGCATCGCCCCGCAGGGCGGTCAGGCGCATCCGGTGCCAAAGGGCGACCTCCTGCCCGAATTCGCCGCCCTCTCCGCCGCACTCGACGCACGCGACGCCAAGGCCCGCACCCGTGGCAGCGTTCAGGCCGAACTCGCCCGCCTCGGCGACCGCGCCGTCACCGAAAACCGCGAGATGCTCGCCGATCTCGAAGCCGCCGCCCGCGTCCAGCGCGCCCAGCTTCCCGCCAGCCCCCGCGCCATTCCGGGGGCCACCTTCCACGCGCTCTACCGCCCCTCCCGCGTCATCGCAGGCGACACCTACGACTGCATCACCCGCGCCGATGGCCGCACCACCCTGTTCCAGATCGACGTGGCCGGCCACGGCGCGCCCGCCGCCATCGTCTCGGTCGCCTCGCATGTGGCGATGAAACAGGCGCTCCTCTCCGCACCTCCGGGCGAAAGCCTCGGTGCGACCATCGCCCGCGTGAACCGCGACTGGGGCGGCGACCTGCCCTATTTCACCCTCGTCGCGGTCGAGGTCGACCCCGTCACCGCCAGCGCCGAGGTCGTGCAATGCGGCCACCCCCCCCTGCTCCGCCTTCCCGCCGGCGGCGGGATCGAGGTGGTGGGCAAGGGCGGCCTGCCCATCGGCGTGCTTCCGGATGCCGGTTTCAAGACCCTCGCCTGCCCCTTCCTGCCCGGTGACAGGCTCGTGCTCGCCACGGACGGTGTGACCGAAGCCTCGGACCCGCAGCGCCGCATGTTCGGCGACGACCGTTTCCACGACCTACTTCTTTCCCCCGCCAATTCCGGCATTCCCGCCATCTTCTCGCGGATCGAACAGGCGCTCTGGGACTGGCGCGGGTCCGAAATGCCTGACGATGACGTGACAATCCTTATTCTGGAGGCCCGCTGACATGCCCTTTACCACCCGTATCGACCAAGACCTCGCCATCGTCGCAACCACCCTGCCGCGGCTCGATGTCAGCAATGCCGCAGAATTGCGCGCGGCCCTCCTGTCCGCCTTCGACACGGGCGCGGGGCGCGTGGTGCTCGACCTCAGCGATGTGGACTTCCTCGACAGCTCCGCCCTCGGCGCGCTCATTGCCGCGGCCAAACGCGCCCTGCCCCGCGGCCTGTTCGCCGTTGCGGGCATCCGCCCCGCCGTGGCGCGGCTGTTCGAGCTGACGAACATGAGCCTCGTCTTCCCGATCCACCCCGATCTGGGCGACGCCCTGTCCCGCCCCAGCGCATAAGGCACCCTTTATCATGTTGCACAGTTTCTCGATGCCCCGTGACTTTGCCGCCATAAGCCCCCTCGCGCAGTCGGTGACGGCTCTCATGGTCCCCGACTTCGATCAGGACGCCCGCGACGCCGTCGACCTCGCATTGGTCGAGGCCCTGTCCAACGCCGTCCAGCACGGCACCCGCGACAGCGCCCGCCGGATCGGGCTGGAGGTCACGCTCTCCGATACCGCCATCACACTCGACATCATCGACAGCTCCCCCCCCATGCCACTCTTTCTGGTCGAGGATTTCGACCCCGACGCCCTCTCCGTCGATCCCGACAACATCGCCGAACTTCCCGAAAGCGGGCGCGGTCTGGCCCTGATCGTCATGATGATGGACGAGGTCGCCTTCCACCACGGCGAGGACTCCATCCGCCTCCGCCTGACCCGCAAACGCTGACGCGGGCCACAAATGCGGAACGGGGCGCGGAACGGGACAAAAAACGGGACAAAAAACGGGGCCGGATCGGGCGCAAGCCGCCTTCGGGCAGGCCCGCCCGCGCCAGACGCTTGCCGCCACCCCGCTTTTCGGGCATCAGCACGGCATCACGCACGCGAAAGGCCCGACCCGATGGACTATTCGAAATCCGGCTCTGCCAAAGCGGCCAAGAACAAGCCGCCCCATTCCGAGCACAACGCAAAGGGCAGCACGAAGAACCCCTTCGGCCAGCCCGCGCCCAAGGCCGAACTCATCGCCCGCATGAAGGCGGCGGCCGAGGCCAAGAAGAAGAAAACCGACTGACGCCGGAAAAAGCACGCCTGCGTGAGTTTTCCGCCCATCGTCCGCCCCCGCCCTTTCCACCTGCGCGCGCCGCCTGTATGCTGCCGCGCAAACGGGGTAAAACCTGATGCGGGCATTTTCATTCGGCAAGGCCGCCTCCAGCGGGGCGTATGAAAGCGCAGGATCAACCTGCGCGCAAAGGGGCAGGAAGATGGCAGTCAAAACGGCAGGCTTCACCACGGTCAAGGGCATCGGGGCGCTTTCTCTCGCGGCACTCGTGCTTTCGGGCTGCATGGAAGGCGGCTCTCCCTTCAAGGGCGGGGCCACCCCCGAAAGCGAAACCACCGCCAGCCCCGAAAGCGTCAAGATCGTCGACCGCGATGTCGAAGCGCCCGAAGTGTTCCAGGTGACGGAAGAAGCGCTCTGGGATGGCCGCCCCTCGCTCGGCGGCGTCTGGGTCGCCTCGCCCGATGCCACCGACCCCGAACGCGTGATCCTGCGCAACCCCGCCAATGGCAAATTCGTCATCGGCGCGCTCTTCCGCCGCGAAGCCTTCAACCCCGGCCCCAAGCTTCAGGTCTCCTCCGACGCCGCCGACGCGCTCGGCCTGCTTGCGGGTGCGCCCGCGAAGATCAGCGTGACAGCCCTTCGCCGCGAAGAGGCCGCCGCCGAAACCGACGCCAAGAAACCGATCCTCGACGCCAACGAAGGCATCGCGACCACCACGCTTGCCGCCGATGCCGCCGCCGCCATCGAGGCCGCTGCCCCTGCGGACAAGCCCGCCGACAAGACCGACGACAATACCGCGCCGAAGCCCGCCGACAAACCCGCAGACAAACCCGCAGCCACCGCACCCGCTGCGGCGGCCCCCTCGCCCGCGCCCAAAGCCGGCCCCGCCATTCCGGTCGTCTCGGGCAAGCAGGGCGGCACGCTCCAGATCGGCATCTTCTCGGTCGAGGAAAACGCCAACCGCGCCGCCGCAACGCTCGGGAAAGCCGGTATCGAAGCCTCTGTCCGCAAGGAAACCACCCAAGGCAAGACCTGGTGGTCCGTCACCGCCAAAGGCGCGGGCGACCGCGCGGGCTTCCTTGCCAAGGTCAAGGGACTCGGCTTCAAGGACGCCTATTTCGTCAAGGGCTGAGACCCGCAAAAGGACCGACCCAAAGGAACGCCGATGTTCACGACCCTGCGCCGCCTGACCGCCCTCGCCCTTGTCGCCCTCGCCCCGGTTCCGGCCTCGGCCTTCGAGACGCGCGCCACCGCCGCATGGGTCTATGACATGTCCACCCGTACCGTGCTTCTGGACAAGAACGCCGACACCCCCGTGCCGCCCGCCTCCATGTCGAAACTCATGACCCTGAACATGCTGTTCGAGGCGCTGCGCGACAATCGCGTGACGATGGATACGACCTTCCCCGTCTCCACCCGCGCCACCGAAATGACCCGCCTCGGCGGCTCGACCATGTATCTGCAGGAAAACGACCGCCCCTCGGTCAAGGACCTGATCCACGGCATCATCATCAACTCGGGCAACGATGCCTGCGTCGTCGTGGCCGAAGGTCTGGCCGGAACCGAAGAAGCCTTCGCAGACCTCATGACCGAACGCGGCAAGGCCATCGGCCTGACCCATTCCACCTTCAAGAACGCCTCGGGCTGGCCCGATCCCGACCAGCGCATGTCCATGCGCGACCTCGGCATCCTCGGCAAACGCCTGATCGAGGAATTCCCCGACCTCTACCCGATCTTCTCGCAGACACAGTTCAACTACAAGGACCGCGCCCCCGCCAATGCCAACAACCGCAACCCGCTGCTGAAGATCGCCGCCGCCGACTGGCAGGCCGACGGCCTCAAGACCGGCCACACCACCGAAGCGGGCTACGGCCTCGTCGGCTCCGCCGTGATGGGCGACCGCCGCGTGATCTTCGCGATGAGCGGCCTCCCCTCCGACAAGGACCGCGCCGCCGAGGCCGAGTCCATCGTCAACTGGGCCTTTCGCCAGTTCACCGAGAAAACCGTGGTCAAGGCCGGCACCCGCGTCGCCGAAGCGCAGGTCTGGCTCGGAGACGCCGATACCGTAGGGCTTGTCCCCGCCGAGGACATCCGCCTCCTCCTGCCCAGCCAGGTGCAGGAAAGCGTCACCGCCGAAGTGATCTACAGCGGCCCCATCGAAGCCCCCATCGCCAAGGGTACGCAGCTTGGCGAACTGATCATCCACGTCCCCGACCTGCCTGACGCCCGCATCCCCCTCGTGGCCGAAGCCGACGTGGCGAAGGGCGGCTTTCTCAAGCGTCTGACCACCGCCGCCAACGTGCTCCGCGCCCGCTACATCGACGGCGCGGCTCCGGCCCCCGCCTCCTGATGGCAGGACGCTTCCTCAGCTTCGAAGGCATCGACGGTTCGGGCAAATCGACGCAAGCCCGCCTCCTTGCGGCAAGCCTGCGCGACGCGGGCCACCCCGTCACCCTCACCCGCGAACCCGGCGGCAGCGCGGGGGCCGAGGAGATCCGCGCCCTCGTGCTGCAAGGCGACCCCGACCGCTGGTCTGCGGAAACCGAACTCCTCCTCTTCACCGCCGCCCGCCGCGACCATCTGGAAAAGACCATCCGCCCCGCGCTGGCCCGCGGCGAAATCGTCATCACCGACCGCTTCGCCGATTCAACCCGCATGTATCAGGGACTGCGCGGCAACCTCGCCTCGGTGGTCAACAGCCTGCATGACCTGATGATCGGCACCGAACCCGACCTCACCTTCCTTGTCGATATCGACCCCGCACTCGGCCTCTCCCGCGCCATCGCCCGCGCAGGGGTGGAGCAACGCTTCGAAGACATGGGCCTTGCCGTGCAGAAACAGATGCGCGCCGGTTTCCTCGCCCTCGCCGACCTCCACCCCGCCCGCTTCCGCGTGATCGACGGCGCCCGCCCGCCCGAGGTGATCGCCGCCGAAATCCTGTCGCTCACCCTTGCGGACCTGTCCCGTCATGGCGGCTGACGTCGATATCCCCGAACCCGATCGCATCGAAGGCGCGCCCCACCCCCGCGAAACCGTGAACCTTTACGGGCACGAAGCCGCGCAGGCCGAATTCCTCTCGGCCTTCAACTCGGGCCGGCTGCATCACGGCTGGATGATCACCGGACCCCGTGGCGTGGGCAAAGCCACGCTCGCATGGAAACTCGCCCGCTTCCTTCTGGCGACACCCGAAGATGACGGCGGCATGTTCGCCCCCGAAAAGCCCGACACGCTCGACATCGACGCCGACCACCCCGTCGCCCGCCGCATGCGGGCGCTTGCCGAACCCCGCCTCTTCCTCCTCCGCCGCCCGTGGGACGAGAAGACCTCGCGCCTGCGTCAGGAAATCACCGTGGGCGAAGTGCGCGAGATGAAGTCCTTCTTCTCCCTCTCCGCCGCCGACGGGGGCCGCCGCGTGGCGATCATCGACGCGGCAGACGAGATGAACGTGGCCGCCGCCAACGCCCTTCTGAAACTCTTGGAAGAGCCGCCCGCCAACGTCACCCTCCTCCTGATCTCGCACCAGCCCTTCAAGCTTTTGCCCACGATCCGTTCCCGCTGCCGCGAACTCCGCCTCCACCCCCTCGCCCCCGCCCCCCTTACCGACGCACTCACGCAGGCAGGCGCGGCGCTGGAACCCGACGAGGCGCAAGCCCTCGCCCAACTCGCCGGCGGCTCGGTCGGCGAAGCCTTCCGCCTGACGAACCTCTCGGGCCTCGCGCTCTACCAATCCATCGTCGGCCTCCTTTCCACCCTTCCCCGCCTCGACCGCCCCCGTGCTCTGGCCTTGGCCGAAGCCGGTGCCATCAGGGGGGCCGAGGCGCAGTTCGACCTCATCCTGACCCTCCTCGACCTCGGCCTCGCCCGCATCGCCCGCGCAGGGGCCACCCGCGAACTCCCCCCCGAAGCGGCCAAGGGCGAAGCCGATCTCATCACCCGCCTCGCCCCCGATGCCACCGCCGCCCGCGCCTGGGCCACCCTCGCGCAAACCCTCGGCCTCAAGGCGCGTCGGGGCAAGGCGGTCAACCTTGACCCTGCCGCCCTTCTCATGGATATGCTCTTCCGGCTGGAAGAGACGGCGGCACGGCTCGCCCTGAACAAAGCTGGACCATGACCGCCCCCATCCCCGAGATTGTCGATAGCCACTGCCACCTCGATTTCCCCGATTTCGACGGGATTCGTGACGCCATCATCGCCCGCGCCCAGGCCGCAGGCGTGCGCCGCATGGTGACGATCTGCACGCGGCTGAAAAACGAACCCGCCGTCCGCGCCATCGCCGAGGCACACCCTGCCGTCTTCTACGCCGCAGGCACCCACCCGATGAGCGCGGCCGAAGAACCCCTCGCCACGGTCGATGACCTCATCGCCCTGTCGCAGCACCCCAAATTCGTGGGCATCGGCGAAACCGGCCTCGACTACCACTACACGGCAGACAGCGCCGAGATTCAAAAGACCTCGCTGAAAATCCACATCACCGCCGCGCAGGAAACCGGCCTGCCGCTGATCATCCACGCCCGCGCCGCCGATGACGACATGGCCGAAATCCTCACCACGGGATACCGCGCCAAGCCCTATACCTGCGTCATGCACTGCTTCTCCTCGAGCCGCGAACTGGCCCTTGCCACGCTCGACCTCGGCTTCTACCTTTCGATGTCCGGCATCGCGACCTTCCCGAAATCCTCCGAGCTGCGCGACATCTTCGCGGCCGCCCCGCTGGACCGCATCCTTCTGGAAACCGACAGCCCCTACCTCGCCCCCGTCCCGCATCGCGGCAAACGCAACGAACCGGCCTACACCGCCTTCACCGCGCTCAAGGGGGCCGAAATCTTCGGCCTGTCCCCCGCCGATTTCGCCGCCCGCACCACCGCCAATTTCGACCGCCTCTTCACCAAGGCGCGGGTGCGGGAAACGGTCTGATGGCAACGCTGCGCTTCACCATCCTCGGCTGCGGCTCCTCGGGCGGCGTTCCCCGCCTGGGCGACATGCCCGGCGGTGACTGGGGCAATTGCGACCCCACCAACCCCAAGAACCGCCGCCGCCGCTGCTCCATGCTGGTCGAGCGTGAAAGCGACGAAGGCCGCACCCGCGTGCTGATCGACACCTCGCCCGACATGCACGCGCAACTGCTCGACGCAGGCATCGGCAGCCTTGACGCCGTGGTCTACACCCATTCCCACGCCGACCACGTGCACGGCCTCGACGACCTGCGCCAGATCGTGTTCAACACCCGCCGCCGCCTTGCCGTCTGGGCCGATGGCCCCACGCAAGAGGCGCTGCTCTCCCGCTTCGGCTACGCCTTCGTGCAACCCGAAGGCTCGCCCTATCCGCCGATCCTCGACCTTTTCACCATCGACGGCCCCGTCACCGTGACGGGCGCGGGCGGGCCCGTCACGCTCACCCCCTTCACCGCCGACCACGGCAGCATCGACGCATTGGGCTTCCGCATCGGCCCCCTCGCCTATCTGCCGGACGCGGTGAAAATCCCCGAAGACTCCTGGTCCCACCTGCAAGGCCTCGACTGCTGGGTGGTCGACGCGCTCCGCCGCAAGCCGCACCCGACCCATGCCCACCTCGCCCTCACGCTGGAATGGATCGCCCGCGCCAAACCGGCCCGCGCCGTGGTCACGAACATGCACAACGACCTCGACCATGCCGAGCTTCTGGCCGAACTGCCCCCCCATATCCGCCCCGCCCATGACGGGATGGTGATCGAATACACGAACCACCCGTGATGCCGGTCCGATGAACGCGCTTCTCGACGTCATCCTTCCGGTCTTCCTCGTCATCGCCTTCGGCTACAGCGCCGCCCGCGCCCGCCTTTTCGACGATGCGGCGGTCGATGGCGTCATGCGCTTTGCCCAGAACTTTGCCGCCCCCACGCTGCTGTTCACCTCCATCGCCAGGCTGGACCTGTCGGCCACCTACCAGCCGACACTCTTCCTCTCCTTCTACATCGCGGCCTTCGCCAGCTTCTTCACGGCCTTCGCCGCCGCGATCCTTCTGTTCAAGCGCCCTGTCACCGATGCCACCGCCATCGGCTTCGTCGCACTCTTCTCCAACTCCCTCCTCCTCGGCGTGCCGATCACCGAACGCGCTTACGGCCCCGATGCGCTGGCGGGCAACTTCGCCATCATCTCGATCCACTCCCCGCTCTTTTACGCCTTCGGCATCGCGCTCATGGAATGGGCGCGCACGCGCGGTCATGGCCTGTCCAAGGCGACACTCCTGCGCCAGATCCTCCGCGCCACCTTCTCGCAACCCCTCGTCCTCGGCATCGCCGCAGGCTTCGTCGTCAACCTGTTGGGCATCCCGCTGCCACAGGTGGCATGGTCCGCCGTCGACCTCATCGCCCGCACCGCCATTCCGACCGCGCTCTTCGGCTTGGGCGGCGTGCTGCTGCGCTACCGCCCCGATGGCGATTTCCGCATCATCGCCATGCTTTGCGCCTGCTCGCTCGTGCTGCACCCGGCCATTGCCTATCTCCTTGGCCGCTTCGCCTTCGGTCTCGACACCGCGGGCCTGCGCTCCGCCGTGATGACCGCCGCGATGGCCCCCGGCGTCAACGCCTATATCTTCGCCAACATCTACGGCGTGGGCAAACGCGTCGCCGCCTCGACCGTCCTCATCGCCACGGCGCTTTCCATCCTCACCATCTGGGTCTGGCTCCGCATCCTGCCCTGACGCGGCATGTCGAAAGGTTGACGCGACCTGACCTAACTGCCAGACTCCCGCACAAAAGCAGGGGTGCCAGTGGTGTATGTAATCTGATGTTCAAAATCGCCCAAGGCCAACTCTACCTCCGTTTCCTTGCCCAGCTTCACGCCAACCGGCTGTTCGACTGGTATCTCGAAATCGGCTGCCGCGACGGCAAAAGCTTTGCCCCCGTCCGGTCGAAAACCATCGCCGTGGACCCGTTCTTCCAGACCGAGGGCAACATCATCGGCCCCAAACCCGCGCTTCACCTGTTCCAGAGCACCAGCGACGACTTCTTCGACAGCGGTTTTCTCAAGCGCAACAAGATCAAACTGTCCTTCGCCTTCCTCGACGGGATGCATCTGTTCGAATATCTCCTGCGCGACTTCATCAACACCGAAGCCGCCGCCGCCCCGCGTGCCGTGATCGCCATGCACGATTGCGTCCCGATGGATGCCGCCATGACCACCCGCGACATCGCCACGCTCACGTCCACGGCATGGACGGGCGATGTCTGGAAACTCCTGCCCATCCTTGCGGAATACCGGCCCGACCTGCGGGTCGAGGTGCTCGATTGCCGCCCCACCGGCCTCGTCCTCGTCTCGAACCTGAACCCGCGCAGCACCGTCCTGCGCGACGCCTATGACGAGATCGTCGCCCGCTACATGGATGTGACGATCACCGATTACGGTCCCGAACGCTTTGGCGAAGGCTTCTCCCTCGTCAACCCCCGCACCTTCCGCGACGAAGGCTACCCCTCCTTCGCCGGACTGGCCCTCGCGCCGGACAAAGCCCTCAACCCTGTCATGGTGACGCTGTGAGCTTCGACCCGAACCTTCCCCTCACCCATGTCACCGTCGATCAGGCCACCGTCATTCCCTTCGGTGCCGACCATATCACCGGCAAGGGGATCAGCCGCCCCGCAGGCGTGCTCGACGCGGCGGGCAATGCGGTTGCGCTCGCCAAGTGCTGGCGCGACAGTGCGCAGCGCACCACCACCGCGCCGCCAATGCGCGAACCGGTCGAAACGCTGTCCGGCACATGGCTCTACGGCGGCCTGCTCTACGCCCATTTCGGCCATTTCCTCTGCGAATCCACCGCCCGCCTCTGGGCGCTCGACCTGCAAGACATGCGCTTCGACGGGGTGATCTTCCTGCCCAAGCAGCGGGTGCCCCGCATGGCCCGCCTCTTGCGCCCGACCCAGCCGTGGCTCGACATGACCGGCTGCACCCTTCCCGTCACCGCCCCCATGACCGCGACCCGCGTGGAACGCCTCGTCGTGCCGGAACAGGGCTTCGGCACGGGCGACATGGTCGCGGGCCGCCCCGAATTCCGCCGCTACGCGCAACGCCATTTCGGGGCGCGCATCGCGCCCGAGGGTGGCCCCCGCCTCTACATCTCGCGCAGCAGGCTCTTTTCCAAACGGGGCCGCATCCTTGGCGAGGCTTATCTGGAGCGCGCCCTCGCCGCGCAGGGCTACGACATCTTCCACCCGCAGGAACATCCGATCGAGGTGCAGGTCGCCCGTTACAAGGCCGCACGCGAGGTGATCTCGACCGACTGCTCCGCCCTGCACCTCGCCGCCTTCTTCGCAGGGTCCGACGACCGCGTGGCCATCATAGCCCGCCGCCCCGGCCCGACGATCGAGGATTTCCGCAGCCAGTATCGCGCCTTCTGCGGGCTGGAACCGGTCGCCATCGAACACCTGACGCGCCTGCACGCCTTCGGCAACGCCAAGCTCGCCCAGATGAGCGAGGTCTATGCCGAAGCCGATTTCGCCGCCATCCAGTCCAGCCTGACCGCCGCGGGCTTCGTCACCCCCTGCGCCGCATGGGCCATCCCGTCCGCCGAAGAACTCGCAGCCGAACTTGCCGGCTACGAGGCGCGTCAGGGAAACGAGACGCAGGAACTCGAAGCCGGCCTCTGACCCCTCACGCCGGCGTGACGCCCCTGAGTCTTTCGCTTCTTCTGCGCAGGAGTTCGACGGTTGCGAGGAGGGCGATGGAGATGATGACGAGGATGGTTGCGACGGCGAGGATGGCGGGGCTGATGGCCTCGCGGATGCCGTTCCACATCTGGCGGGGGATCGTCTGCTGTTCTGGTCCCGCGATGAAGAGGACGGCGACGACCTCGTCGAAGCTGGTGACGAAGGCGAAGAGCGCACCCGACACCACGCCCGGCGTGATCAGCGGCAGCACCACCTTGAAGAAGGTGCGGCTGGGCGATGCGCCGAGCGAGGCACCGGCGCGGATCAGCGACTGGTCGAAGCCCGACAGCGTCGCGGTCACGGTGATGATGACGAAGGGGATGCCCAGCGTCGCGTGGGCCATGACGATGCCGGTATAGGTGCTCGTCAGCCGCCCGCAGGACAGGCCCACCACCGAACAGGGGTTCGAGTAGAAGAAGAACAGCCCCGTCGCGATGATGATGATCGGCACGATCATCGGGCTGATCAGCACCGCCATCACCGCGCGGCGCCAGGGCATCTCGGGCCGGCTCAGCCCCAGCGCCGCCAGCGTGCCGAGGAAGGTGGCAAGGATCGTCGACCAGAAGCCGATGATGATCGAATTCTTCGCCGCCTGCACCCAGGTCGCCTCGGCCCAGGCCATGCTCCACCAGTTCGCATCGCGCGGCCCGTCGGGCGTGGTCATCCCCACGGTCAGCAGCGAATCGTACCAGCGCATCGAGAAGCCCGAGGGGTCGAGGCTCAGCATCTCCTTGGTAAAGGAGAAGTAGGGCTCCACGTTGAACGAGAGCGGGATCACGATCAGGATCGGCGAGATCAGGAACAGGAAGATCGCCGCGCAGATCACGAGGTAGGTGCGGTGCCAGAGACGCTCCAGCGGGCTTGCATAGACGGGCAGGGCCATGTGCGTATCCTCAGCCGAGTTTCAGGTTGTCGATGCCGATCAGGCGGTCGTAAAGCCAGTAAAGCACCAGCACCCCCGCCAGCAGCATGGCGGCCAAAGCGGCGGCCAGCGACCAGTTGGAATTGGCCATGTGGAACTGGATCAGGTTCGAGATGAGCTGCCCGTCGGCCCCGCCCACCAGCGCGGGCGTGATGTAGTAGCCCACCGCAAGGATGAAGACGAGAAGCGCCCCCGCCCCGATGCCGGGCAGCGTCTGAGGCAGGTAGATCCGGCGGAAGGTCGTCCAGCTTGTCGCCCCAAGCGACCGCGCGGCGCGGGCATAGGAGGGCGGGATCACCCGCATCACCGAATAGAGCGGCAGGATCATGAACGGGAGCAGCACATGGGTCATCACGATGATCGTGCCGGTCTGGTTGTACATCATCGCCAGACGGCTTTCGTCGCCGATCAGCCCGCCACGCACCAGAAGGTCGTTGACCACCCCCTGCCCCTGCAACAGCACCATCCAGCTTGTCGTCCTGACCAGAAGCGAGGTCCAGAAGGGCAGAAGCACGAGGATCATCAAGAGGTTGGCCTTGCGCGCCGGAAGTGTGGCCAGAAGATGCGCCACCGGGAAGGCCAGAGCCAGGCAGATCACCGTGATCATCCCCGACAAAAAGAAGGTCTTGCCGAAGAGCCAGAGATAGATGCGCTGGTTCTCGGCCACCTGCTCGACATTGCCCGCGGCATCGCGGGTGCGGTCGGTGGCGATCAGGTAAAAATCGGTCGTATAGGCGGTCGAGGCACCGCGCATCGCCTGCCAGACGGCAAGGTCATCCCACTTCGGGTCGATGGCGACAAAAGCCTCGTGCCAGGGCGGGGCCAGCTTGTCGGCCCCCCGCGCGGTCTTGGTGAACAGGCTGCGGGTTTCCGGCAGGGTATAGTTCACCCGCGTCCCCGCCTCGCCCGCGGTCTTGTTGGCCTTCATCGCCTTGAAGTCCTCGGCCAGCGCGGCCCAGGCGGCCTCGTCCGGCGGGGTGCCCGCCGGGGTGGCGGCAAACCAGGCGGCGATCTTCGGCGCATTGGACGACAGCCCGTCATGATAGACCGAACGGTGCAGCATCTGCCCGATCGGCACGATGAAGGTCAGCACCACAAAGAGCAGCAAGGGCGCCACCAGCAGAAAGGCACGCCGCCTGGCACGCGCCTGCGCCGCCTGCAGCGCCGCCTTCAGCGGGCGGCCATCGGCGGTGGTCAGAAGCGCGGGGCTCATGGGGGGGACAGCAGTCGCATCGGCCATCGGCATCGTCTCGCATCTTGGGGGAGGGATCAGCCCCTCCGCACCGGTCGGGGCAGGAACGGCAGCGCCGTTCCGGAGCACGCGGTCAGTTCGGGGAAAGGAAGGGGGGGCGGCAAAACCGCCCCCCGCATCGCATCAGTTCGCGGCCAGCCAGGCGTTGAAGCGCTCGTTCAGTTCCGAGTTCTTGTCGACCCAGAAGTCCGACGAGGTCAGAAGCGAATTGGTCATGTTCTCCGGCGCGGTCGGCAGGTGCGGTGCCATCACCGTCTTGCCGTCCTTGTAGAGCAGCTCTTCCTTCATCGCCGATTTGCGCGACGGGCCGTAAGAGATGTTCTGCGCCTGTGCGCGCAGCCCTTCGGTCGAGGTCGCGTATTTGATGAAGTCCATCGCGAGATCCTTGTTCGGCGCGCCCTTCGGCACGACATACATCTCGTTCTCGTAGATCTGGCCGTCCCAGACGATCTCGAAGGGTTTGCCCTCTTCGATCGCCGCCGCAAAGATACGGCCGTTATAGGCCGTGGTCATCGCCACTTCGCCATCCGCCAGAAGCTGCGGTGCCTGCGCGCCCGCTTCCCACCAGACAACGTCCTTCTTGATCGTGTCGAGCTTGGCAAAGGCGCGGTCCACGCCTTCGGGCGTGCCGAGCACGGTGTAGACATCGGCAGGCGCCACGCCATCGGCCATCAGCGCCAGTTCCAGAACGGCTTTCGCGCCCTTCTTCAGCCCGCGCTTGCCGGGGAACTTCTCGAGATCGAAGAAGTCGGCAACCTTCGACGGCTTCTCGCCGGTGAACTTCGACGAATCATAGGCGAAGACGTTCGCCCAGATGTCGGTCGACACGCCGCAATCGGTCACGGCGCCGGGCAGGAAGTC
Organism: Paracoccaceae bacterium; assembly: GCA_027489375.1. Lineage (GTDB taxonomy): Bacteria > Pseudomonadota > Alphaproteobacteria > Rhodobacterales > Rhodobacteraceae > Paragemmobacter. Next base: position 29,268 of record JAIXZW010000008.1, read on the forward strand.
ATCCGCCGCAGCCGTGCCATCGGCACCGGCGGGCAGCGCGGCCGCGTCGATCGGCTCGAGCACGCCTTCGTCGCACAGGCGGATCGCGTCGGCATATTCCACCGAAGCCACGTCAACCGTGACGTTGCCCGCCTCGACCATCGCCTTGATCGGCGTGGCGGGGTTCTCGTTGTCGATCATCACGGCCTTGTTGCCGGTCTTCTCGGACCAAGGCTTCACATGCGCCTCGGTCTGCGCGGCGCCGTAAGCCCCGCCCCAGGACATGACGGTCACGTCGGCGTTGGCGGCAAAAGCCAGACCCGCGCTCAGCGCCGTCGAAAGGATCAGCAGTCTCTTCATTCATCAGCTCCCATGTTGATGATTTCTTCTTCTTTTACCCCGCCGCGCTTTCCCGCGCGGTCGGGGGCCCCGTCCACGGCCCCGCAGGACCGCGTATTCCTCAGACCGGATCGAGCGCCCGCGCATCCGCAGGGGCCCAGCCGATGCGGATCTTCTCGCCCGCCTTCAGCACCCGCGCCCCGCCCGTGTTGCGGCTCTTGATGACAAAGTCGTCATGCCCCGCCACCTTCAGCACCGTGCGGAACAGGTCGCCCATATAGATCACCTCGACCACCTCGGCCTCGATCAGATGCGCATCGGGGGCGAGAAGCTCGGGTTTGAACTCCACCCGCTCGGGGCGGATCGACACCAGCGTCTTCTGACCCTTGGCCTTGACGTTCACCGGCGTCGCATCGATCAGCTCGCCCGTGGCCAGACGCACCAGCGCGCGACCGCCCTGGATATCCTCGACCACGCCTTCGAGCCGGTTGTTCTCGCCGATGAACTGCGCGACGAAGCTGTTCTCGGGCCGCTCGTAAAGGTCCGCAGGCGGCGCAAGCTGCTGGATGCGCCCGTCGTTGAACACCGCGATCCGGTCCGACATGGTCAAGGCCTCGCCCTGGTCGTGCGTGACGTAAACCACCGTGATGCCAAGCGAATCGTGCAGATGCTTGATCTCGAACTGCATATGTTCGCGCAACTGCTTGTCGAGCGCGCCCAAGGGTTCATCCATCAGCACAAGCTTGGGGTCGAACACCAAGGCCCGCGCCAAGGCGATGCGCTGCTGCTGCCCGCCCGAAAGCTGCGCCGGACGGCGGTTGGCGAAAGCCCCCATCTGCACCATGTCGAGCGCGCGCTTGATCTTCGCCTCGCGCTCCGACTTGCCCATCCCCCGCACTTCAAGCGGAAAGGCCAGATTCTCCCCCACCGTCATGTGCGGGAACAGCGCGTAGTTCTGGAACACCATCCCGATCCCGCGCTTGTGCGGCGGAACCTGGTTGATCGGACGACCGTCCAGCAAAATCTCGCCATTCGTCGCCGTCTCGAACCCCGCCAGCATCATGAGGCACGTCGTCTTCCCAGACCCCGAAGGCCC
>JAIXZW010000014.1 GCA_027489375.1 Paracoccaceae bacterium
ATCGACTCCACCGGCAAGATCACCACCAAGGCCGCCCTCGATTACGAAACCGCGCAAAGCTACACCCTCACCGTCACCGCAACCGACGGCGGCCTGATGACCGATACGATGGAAGTGACCGTCACCGTCACCGACATCAATGAAGCCCCCGATGCGGGTGCAAACAAGACCGCGGAGTTGAACGAGAACCTGCCCGCCGGAACACTTGTGACGACCATCACCGCTACCGACCCCGACCTTGGCGGCGGCAACGACAGTGCCAACACCTTCGAGAACCTGACCTACAGCATCACATCGGGCAATGCGGCGGGGCTGTTCACAATCGACTCCACGGGCAAGATCACCACGACCGGCCCGCTCGATTACGAAACCACCAAGAGCTACGCCCTGACCGTCACCGTGACCGATGGCGCAGGGCTGTCCGACACGACGATCGTTACGATCAACGTCAAGGATGTCGTGGAAACCGCTCCGGCGGACCCCAACGACTTCGACAATCTTGTGGACACCACCGGCGAGAACGGTACCCCGGGCGACAACACGATCTACGGCACCAGCGGGCCTGATCAGATCAATGCGGGCAACGGCAATGACACGATTTACGGCGGTGCGGGCAACGATGTGATCAACGGCCAATCCGATACGGACTCCATCTTTGGCGGTTCCGGCGATGACCAGCTCTTGGGTGGTGAAGGGACCGATGTCATCTACGGCGGTTCCGGCAACGACGTCATCAACGGCAATAACGCGGCAGACAGCCTGATCGGCGGCTACGGCGATGACTTATTGACCGCAGGAACGGGCGGCGGCAGCATCGATACCTTCGTCTTCCTCAGCGCGTTGGACGGCAACGACACCATCAGCGGTTTCGGCACGGAAGATTTCGTCAAGTTCGTGGGCCTCGGCATCGACGCATCGGACCTGACGGTGACGAACAACGGAACCGATACCTTCGTGGCCGTGGACATCGACGGCAACGGTTCGGCGGACCTGAACATCACGCTGCTCAACTACCTGACCACAGCGGGGTCAGACGACTTCGCCTTCGCCTGATCCCTGTTCAGAAACCGGCGGGCAGCATTCTGCCCGCCGCAGCCTTGCCTATTTCCCCTTCCAGACGGGATCGCGCTTCTCGGCAAAAGCCCGCGCCCCCTCCAACTGGTCCTCGCTGGAATACAGCCGGTCCACCGTCGGCATCTGCCGCTTGGTGACACGGTTGAGCGCGTCCTGAAACCGCATCGCCTCGGCCTCGCGCACGACCTCCTTGATCGCGGCGTAAACCAGCGGCGGCCCGCTCTCCAGAAGCCGCGCCAAGTCCCATGCCTTGGGCAAAAGATCGGCAGGCGTGGTGATCTCCTTGAGCAGCCCCCAGCGCAACGCCTCCTCGGCATCGAACCAGCGCCCCGTGAGCAGCAGGTCCATCGCCACATGATACGGGATGCGCTTCGGCAGCTTGATGCTTGCCGCATCCGCCACCGTGCCCGACCGGATTTCCGGCAAGGCGAATGTCGCGTTGTCGGAGGCAAGGATCAGGTCGCAAGACAGCGCCAGCTCCAGCCCGCCGCCGCAGCAGATCCCGTTCACGGCGGCGATCACCGGCTTGTTCAGGTTGGGCAATTCCTGCAACCCGCCAAAGCCGCCAACGCCATAGTCGCCGTCGACCGCATCCCCCGCCGCCGCCGCCTTCAGATCCCAACCGGGGCAAAAGAACTTCTCCCCCTCGGCCCGCAGGATGCAGACCCGCAACGCGTCGTCGTCGCGAAAGTCGCGGAACACCTGCCCCATGATCCGGCTTGTCACCAAATCGATGGCATTGGCCTTGGGCCGGTCCAGCGTGACCTCGAGGATGGCCCCCTCGACCCGCGTCCTGATCGGCCCCTCCGTGCGCATCTGCATCATTCCGCCTCCTCCCAGATCACCGCATCCACTGCCACCGCACCCGTTTTGCGCAGCATCAGAGGGTTGATTTCAATCTCTTCCAGCGCAGGCCTTGCCGCCATCAACGACTGCAAACCCATGACCGCCGCGACCAAAGCCGCCACATCCGCCCGCGCCCGCCCGCGATAGCCGTCGAGCAGCGGCCACAACCGCAACCGCCGCAGCGCCGCCAGCACCTCGTCCTCGGCCACGGGCAGAACCAGCGTCACCGTATCGGACAGAACCTCGGCCGTGACCCCGCCGAAGCCCAGCGTCAGCGTGGCCCCGTAAACCGGATCGCGCCGCAGCCCGACCAGCATCTCGGCCACAACGCCCGTGACCATCTCCTCGGCCAGATAGCCCTGCGCCCCCGCCATTTCGGCCTGCCCGACAAGCGTGGTCAGCCCCAACCGCACCGCTCCCGCCTCGGTCTTATGCGCAAAGCCCAACCCCTTCAGAACGAAGGGCGCGACCAACTCCGACCCATCAAGCGCAGCCAGCGTTTCCGCAGTCACCCCCTTCGGCACCGCCACCCCGCTTGCTGCCAGCAGCGCCTTGGCCGAAGCCTCGTCCCGCATCTGCAAGGCCCGCGCGGGCACCACGGCCCAAGGCCGCCACCCGCCACGGTTCGGCCCCGTCTGCGCCGCCCGTATCGCGCCCAAAGCCGTCTCGAGCCCCATCATCGGCACGACATTGCGCTCCATCATCGCAATGGCCCGATCCTCGTCGAAATTCTCGGGCAAGGAGCCGACGGCAAAGGCAGGCTTTCCGGTCGTCCGCGCCGCCGAGACGATGGCGTCGAGCGCGGGCTGGAAACTCGACGGATCGCAACGGTCAGGCCGCGGCGGGTCGATGATGAAGATGCCCGCGTCATAGCCCGCCAGCATCGTGGTGAACACATCCGTGGTGCGCGGCCCGTCGCCCCAGATGAAAGTGTGGTAGTCGAGCGGGTTGGCAATCGCGACGATGGGGCCGAGGATATCCCCCAACCGCTGCCGCTGCGCCTCGGACGGCGCCGGAAACTCCAGCCCGAACGGTGCCGCAAGGTCCGCCACCAACCCCGCCTCGCCCCCCGAACAGGACAGCGAACAGAGACGCAGCCCCACCTGCGGCCCGCACAGGTGGAAGATCTTCAACGTCTCGATCAATTCCGCAGGCGTCGCCACCTCCGCCACCCCGCAAGCCCGCAAAAAGGCCGAAGACGCAGCCCCCCCACCGGCGAGCGAGGCCGTGTGCGACGCCGCCGCCGTCCGGCTCAACTCCGTCTTGCCCGATTTGATGCAGACGATCCCCTTGCCCGCCGCCCGCGCCGCCTCTGCCAAGGCGGCAAAACCCGCCGCGTCGTCGATGCCTTCGACATACATGCCAAGCGCCGTGACCCGCTCGTCGGCCAGCAAAGCCCCCGCCAATTCCGCCAAGCCCACCTGCGCCGCATTGCCCAGACAGGCGACATAGGCCACCGGCAAGCCCCGCGTCTGCATGGTCAGGTTGATCACGATGTTCGAGGATTGCGAGAGCAGCGCCACCCCCCGCTCCACCCGCCGCCCGCCATGCTGGTCAGGCCAGAGCAAAGCCCCGTCGAGGTAGTTGATGACGCCATAGCAATTCGGCCCGAGGATCGGCATCCCGCCCGCCGCCGCAACAAGCCGCGCCTGCAAATCCGCCTCGCCCGCCTCTTCCCAACCGCTGGCGAAACAGGTCGCCCCCCCCGCCCCCATCGCCGCAAGCTCCGCCACCACATCCAGCGTGGCATGCCGGTTCACCCCGATAAAGGTCGCATCCGGCGGCGCGGGCAGGTCGGCCAGCGTCCGGTAACACCGCACCCCCGCAATCTCGTCGCGCGAGGGATGCACCGGCCAGACCGGCCCGTCGAACCCCATCTTCTGGCACTGCTCGATCACGTTCTTCGCCCAGCCGGACCCCAGAACCGCAATCGACCTTGGCCTCAGCAAACGCGAGAGGTCACGCATGGCACGCCTCCGCCACCGGCATCGCGCCTGTCCAGCCACAGAGGGTGGCTGTCTGCCCCCCACGGGCCGCGTGCCGCGCCCCTCCCCCCGAGGATATTTGCGAAAAGAAGAAAGGGAAAGAAACACCCTGCCCCGCATCGCGGAACAGGGTGCCTTCTCCTTTTACGGTCATCGGCGTCCCCGCCTGTACCGTGCGACCAGATTTGCCGGTAAAAGTTAACATTCCGTTTCTTCTTTTCCCAAATATCCTCGGGGGGTGAGGGGCGAAGCCCCGAGGGGGGCCGAGGGCCCCCCTGATTTTTCGCAGAAAAATCGTCACGCACCAAAGGCCCGCAGCATCTGGCGGCTGATGATGTGGCGCTGGATCTCGCTCGTGCCTTCCCAGATCCGCTCCACCCGCGCATCGCGCCAGATGCGTTCCAAGGGCAGGTCATCCATCAACCCCATTCCGCCGTGAATCTGGATCGCCTCGTCCGCGATGAAGGCGAGCACCTCGGTCGCCTTGAGCTTGGCCATCGACATGTCGGCTTCCGTCACCGTGCCCTGGTCAAACCGCCACGCGGCCTCCCAGGTCAGCAATTCCGCCGCCTTCAACTCCATCGCCATATCGGCAAGCTTGAAGCTGATGCCCTGGAACTTGCCGATGCTCTGCCCGAACTGCTGGCGTTCAGCGGCATATTGCACCGCATGTCCCAGCGCGCGGTCGGCACGGCCAAGGCAGGTGGCGGCGACCTGCAGTCGCGTAGCCCCCAGCCATGTGTTCGCCACCTCGAAGCCCTTGTGAACCTCGCCCAGCACCTGATCCTGCGAGATGCGGCAATTGTCGAATTCGAGGACCGCGTTGGTATAGCCACGGTGGCTCACGTTGCGGTAGCCGTCGCGGACGGTGAAGCCCTTCGTCCCCTTGTCGACGAAAAAGGCCGTGATCAGCTTCTTCTTGCCCCGTGGCGTCTCTTCCTCGCCGCTCGCCATGAAGCAGATCGCGAAATCGGCAAGGTCGGCGTGGCTGATGAAATGCTTGGTGCCGTTCAGCACCCAATCCCCGCCCTCCTGCCGCGCGCTTGCCTTCATCCCCCGCAGGTCGGACCCCGCCCCCGGTTCGGTCATGGCAAGGCAGTCCCATTTCTCGCCCCGGATGCAGGGGTAAAGATACTTCTCCCGCTGCGCCTCGGTTCCGGCAAGCAGGATGTTCGACGGCCGCGCGACGCAGGTCCAGTGCAGCGCGTAATTCGCCCGCCCCAGTTCCCGCTCGTAAAGCAGCCAGGACAGCGTATCCAGCCCCGCGCCCCCCACCTCGGCGGGCATGTTGGCGGCATAAAGCCCCGCCGCCATCGCCTTGGCCTGCAATTCGCGGATCAGCTCCATCCGCAGGTGGCCCGTGCGCTCCACCTCCGTCTCGTGCGGGTAAAGCTCGTTCTCGACGAAGGCGCGCGTCGTCTCGACGATCATCTGCTGTTCTTCGGTCAACCCGAACTGCATGGCTTACCCCTTCCGCTGGCCGACATGGCGACCCGCCGCCTCGGGGTGCGGCAGGACCGCATGGGCCCCGGCAATCGGGCGCAGCTTGGTCAGGATCGCATTCGGCGCCGCACAGGCCTTGCCCGCCTTCATATCCACATGCAGCAGCATCTGCTCGAGCGTTGCCACCGCTTCGCCATCCTTGAGGATGCGGATGAAGATATGCAGCCGCTTTTCGTCGGCATGCAGCACCTGCACCGTTCCCGTCAGCGCGTCGCCCAGCTTCGCCTCGCCCAGATGCATAATGTGGGTTTCGGCGGTGTAATAGCTGTAGCCCGTCCCGACATAGGCGATATCCGCCCCGATATGGCGCAGGAAGGCATCGCAAGTCTCGGAGGCGGCAAAGAGATAGCGGCTTTCCGTCATATGCCCGTTATAGTCGATCCAGCCGGGCAGCACGGTCAGCCGTGCCATTTCCATCGGTCCCGCCATTTCGGGCTTCGTCTCGGCCATCGCCACGCGGCGGCGGGCGTCATGCTCCAGCAGCACCTTGCCCGCGCCCCAGTTGCGCTCTTTCAGCACGCGCAGGAAGCCGATCAGGTTCTGGTCGCGGATGCGCTCCAGCTCGCGGATCGTATACATCCCCGATTGCGCATCGGACTGGCCCGCGATCAGGTCGACCAGCTCGTCGTTGAATTCGGGCACATCCATCAGTTTGGTCCAGGGCCAGCTCAGGCACGGCCCGAACTGCGCCATGAAATGCTTCATCCCCGCTTCGCCACCCGCCACGCGATAGGTCTCGAACAGGCCCATCTGCCCCCAACGCAGGCCGAAACCCATGCGGATCGCCTCGTCGATTTCCTCGGTCGTGGCGATGCCGTCCTTCACCAGCCAAAGCGCCTCGCGCCAGACGGCTTCGAGGAAGCGGTCGGCGATATGCGCGTCGATCTCCTTGCGGATGTGCAAGGGGAACATCCCTATCTCGCGCAGCGTCTCTTTCGCCGTTTCGATCAGCTCGGGGTCGGATTTCGGCGAAGGCACGACCTCGGCCAAGGGCAGCAGATAGACGGGGTTGAACGGATGCGCGACAAAGATCGTCGCGGGGTTCGCGGCGTTCTCTTGCAGTTCCGAAGGCTTGAATCCGCTGGTCGACGACCCGATCGGCGCATCCGGTGCCACCTGCTGGATCTGCGCGAAAACGCGGTGCTTCAGGTCCAACCGTTCGGACACGCTTTCCTGAATGTAATCCGCACCTTCCACCGCCTCGGTGATCGTTCCGGCAAAGGTCAGCTTGCCTTCGGCAGGCATCGGCCCGTCCGACAGCGCGGGAAGCGCCTTGCGGGCGTTGGCGATCACCTCGCCCACCTTGCGCGGGGCTTCGGGATCGGGGTCGAAGACCACCACATCCCACCCGTTCAGCAGGAACCGCGCGGCCCATCCGCCGCCGATCACACCACCGCCGATAATCCCCGCCTTGCGTGCCATCCGTCTTCTCCTCACATGATCCAGAACAGGATCAAAACCAGCAGGGCGGCAATCACCGCCCCGATCCATTCCACGCGCAACCGCCCCGCGCCTTGCGGTTGCGGTGCCGCGCCCTTGGCCTGCCCCACGCGGCCCGTCTGCCCCGACAGCCGCATCGCTTCGGGCGAAAAGGCCACCGTCACCGACGCGGGCGGCGGCTGGTGATGCGCCCCGCCGAAACGGGCGGCCAGTGCTTCGGGCGCAATCTCGCCCTTGCGCAACGCCTCGACCTCGGCCGGCTTCAGGCTTTGCTCCACCCCCTCGGCGGTGTTGCGCAGCACGAAGCCCGTCTCCAGCGCCAGAAGCATCCAGCCCCGCCCCAAGGGCGTGACCTTGGCCACCGCAGCGGGCGGCACCGGCGCTCCCGTGGGGCGAAGCGGGTCCATCGGCGCGGCCTGCTCAGCGCGGCAGCGGCGCACGCTTTTCCAGCTTCAACCGCGCCCGCACCTCGGCGGGGGTGATCACCCGCGCGCCCATGTTCTCGATGATGCTTGCCGCCCGCTCGACCAGTTGCGCATTGGTGGCAAGCACCCCCTTGTCGAGCCAGAGGTTGTCCTCGAGCCCCACGCGCACATTGCCCCCCGCCAGCACGGCGGCGGCGACATAGGCCATCTGGTTGCGCCCGATGGAAAAGGCCGAATAGTGCCAGCCCTGCGGCACGTTGTTCACCATCGCCATGAAGGTGTTCAGGTCGTCGGGCGCGCCCCACGGAACCCCCATGCAAAGCTGCACCAAAACGGGTTCAGGAATGACACCCTCGCGCACCAATTCCTTGGCCAGCCACAGATGGCCCGTATCGAAAGCCTCGATCTCGATCCGCACCCCCGCCGCCGTCATGCGCTTGGCCATGTCGCGCAGCATGCCCGGCGTGTTGACCATCACGTAATCGGCTTCGTTGAAGTTCATCGTCCCGCAGTCGAGCGTGCAGATTTCGGGGCGGCATTCCACGACATGCGCCACCCGCTCGGTCGCCCCCGCCATATCCGAGCGCGGACCCATGCGGCCCATATCCTCGGTCCCCTCGAAATAGATGTCGCCCCCCATCCCCGCCGTCAGGTTCAGCACCACATCCGTCGCGGAATCGCGAATACGCTCGGTCACTTCGCGGTAAAGCGCGGGGTCGCGCGCGGGCTTGCCGGTTTCAGGGTCGCGCACGTGGCAATGCACCACCGCCGCCCCCGCCTTGGCCGCCGCGATGGCGCTTTCGGCGATCTGCGCGGGCGAGCGCGGGACATGGGGGGACCGGTCCTGCGTGCCGCCCGATCCGGTCACGGCACAGGTGATGAAAACCTCGCGGTTCATGGCTAGCGGCATGGTATCCCTCCCTTGTTGCCTTTCATTGATAAACGGCTAAAACGGTCCTTGCATTGCAATTTGCGCAAGGATCGGGGCAAAAAAGCCATGTCCGAAACCACACCGGCCAAGCCCTTCCGCGTCGGCTTCCTCGTCCTGCCCCATGCCTCGCTCCTGACGGTGGCCTCGACCCTCGATCCCCTCCGCTCCGCCAACCGCCACTTGGGGTACGAGGCGTTCCAATGGCTCGTCGTTTCGCCCAGCGCCGGATCGGTCGCACTCACCTGCGGACTGGACCTTCCGGCCATGCCCGAACTCTCGGCGGTGCGCGGCTTCGACATGCTCATCGTCATCGCGGGCTTCCGCGTGGCCGAGGTCATGACCGCTCCCCTCCTGCGCGACATCCGCAAGGTCGCCTCCACCGTTCCGGCCATCGGCGCGATCGACACCGGGACATGGGTGCTCGCCAAGGCGGGCCTGCTCGAGGGCAAGCGCGTCACCGTCCATTGGGAAGACATCGAAGCCCTGGCACAGGATTACCCCGAGCTCGAGGTTTTGCCCGACCGCTACGTCCTCAGCGGGAACGTCACCACCGCGGGCGGTGCCGGTCCCGCTTTCGACATGATGGTGAACCTCATCCGCCAGCGCTTCGGCGCGCAACTCGCGCACGAGGTGGCGTCGAGCTTCATCACCTCCACCACCGACCGCGCAACCCCGCAGCGCCGCTCGCAATACGGCGGGGTCGCCATTCCCGACAAGGTCGCCGCCGCCATCCACGTGATGGAGGCCACGATTGCCACCCCCCTGACCACCCGCGCCCTCGCACAGCGTGCCCGCCTGTCGGTTCGCGGGCTCGAGACATTGTTCCAGTCGAGCCTCGGCTACAGCCCGGGGGCATTCTATTCCGAACTGCGACTGCAAGCCGCCCGCCGCATTCTCGCCACGGGAACAGAACCGATGGCAGACATCGCGATCCGTACGGGCTTTTCATCGGCCAGCGTTCTCTCGCGCGCCTTCACCAGACGCTTCGGCGAAAGCGCCCGCGACTTCCGCCGCCAGAACCGCCATTACGCAGGGGACGGCCTGCTGCGCACGACGCTTGCCCCCTCAGCGCCAGAGATCGCAGGAATATAGGTTGAACACCCCGCCCGGCCGCTGTCCGGACGTATCGGGGTCCTGATCCTCCGGCGCGATGCGATAGCCCGACGCGGGCACCTTGAAGGGCGGCTTCCAGCGCAGATGCGGCACATCGGCAAGATCGGCCCGCAGCACAAGCGCATCCAGCTCCGGCAAGGCCAGACACACCGCCCGCAACTGCGCTCCCGATTGCGGCCCCTCGAACCGCGGATCGGCGCGGGTGGTGCCGAAACGGTTCTCGTCCACCGCGAAATCCGACGTATCCAACCGGCGCAGAACATCCGCACGGCGCCGATGTTCGAACGCGGTTTCGCGGAAGAAGACGGCCCCTGCGGCCTGATACCACGAAAAATAGCTCGGTTCCCGAAGCGAGAACCATTGCAGGCCAAGCCCGTTCTCCCAATAGACCGTCTGCCCGCGCAAAGCCTCGCGGAAATCGGTGTCCATCGCCTCTTCGCGGGTGATGAACCCCATCTCTGGATTGCGCTGGTCCCACAGAGCGGCCGCAAGGATCACCAGCGCAATCCCGCCCGCCAGCACTGGCGGGGTCGCAGCGGTCCTGCCCCTTGCGATGCCCGCCACCAGCAGCGACGCGCCGACAAGAACCCCCGTTCCCCCCACAAAGGAAAGCGCCGTCTCGCTGCGCGACAATTGCAGGGCCAGCGCCACGCCTTCCGCCGCGAATGCCAGCGTCGCAAGCGCGGCAAAACCCGATCCGGCAAGACCGAGAACCCGCCGCGACCGAAGCCCCGCCCCCTCGGACATCACGCCGGTCAGGACCGCAAGTCCCAGACAGGCGGACACGACAGGCAAGGTCAGAACCCCGAACCGCGCTTCGAAGACATTGGCCGCAAGCGCGGCGAGGAACAGGTGCCGGCTCGTGCCCTGCACAGGCAACAACCCGAAGGCAGCGGGAGCAAGGCAATTCCCCAGCACCATCCACAGCCACATCCCGCGCCAGAGCTGCAGGTCGAGAAACAGCAGATTGGCGGCAAGATCGCCACCGACCCAACTCGCAGCGACCAGTGCCGCAACAAGGGCCAACGTCACCCGCGCCAGACGCCGCAATTCCCCCGTCCCGCGCAAGGCCACAAGGCCCAGCGAAAGAAGCGGCAGGACCACGGTCGGAAGCGCCATCGGAAACCATGTCCCGACAAAGACCATCGGGTTGCGCAGCAGGACGATGGCCGCCCAGTCGGCATCCATGCGGGCAAAGACACGGACGAAAGGGTCCACACCGCCCCACCCGAGCGCCAGAAAAAGGCCAGCCCCCGCCAGCCCCGACGGCAGAAGGAACCTGCGGAACGGAAAGGAAAGCAGCAGCACCACACCGATCCCCGGCAAAGCCATCAGCGGGTGAAGCGTGATCGCACCCGCCATGACGCAAAAGGCCGCGACCCGACGCCCCGAACATACGAACCCCACAGCAACCAAAGTCAGGGCTTCGACAAAGATGCGCGGCGTCGCAAAGGCCTCACCATAGCGCAAAGTGCCGAAATTGTAGACCGGCACCAAAAGACAAACGCAGAAAATGGCCAGCATCCGCAAACGCCCGGGTTGCAGAATGCACCGCACCAGAAAGCCCAGCGCGGCAAGCCAGCTCGCCTGACCAAGCACAGCGGTCACGAGCTGCGCCCGCGGCGGACCGATTGCTTCGACCAATGGTGCATAAAGCGCCGAAAACAGCGAGAAACGGTCCTGCGAGCCATATCGGAAGTAGATATCGCTCCCGAACCGCGCCGGATCGAGCCGGTTCATCGCCTGCACGAGATAGAGCTGCGCATCATGCACGATCCCCGTATAGGGCCGCGTCGTCAGCCAAACCGCAGCGACCAGCATCAGGCAGAGCAGTGCCGTCGCCCGCCCCATCCGGTCCGACCCGGCGTCCTTGGCCGCAAGCGGCGCCTTTGCCGGATGATCGGCGGTCAGGGTCTCGTCTCGCATCCCGTCAATCCTGCTTGGGCGGCATCGCCCGCACGGGGCATGCCACTTCGAAATCGCTTCAAAATTATCGAATGTTAACCACCCCGGACCCGACGCGCCAGACCGGCCTGAATCACCGACGGAACGCCCCGACCAGCGGCTGCCGCAACCCTGACGGGCCGTAGCTTGGCGCGAGTGCTTCCCCACAGCGGACCACGGCCATTGCCCCCGCGCCCGCCCGCGAAATCGCCGCCCCTTCACCCGATCCGGTCCCGGCGTGGCCGAAATCGCCCGACTCCGGCAGTTTCGTCTTTAGCCCGCGCGACGACACGGCCCTAGCATCCCGTCAGCGCCCGCCGAAGCGGCGCGTGCCGCCCGACCATCCCGACAATCCCCTTTTCACCCCGAATTTCCAACCCAGGGAGACCGCCGTGAAGCATTTCCCCCTCTCCGCCCTGCTCCTCATCCTGCCGCTACCCGCCCTCGCCGAAGGCGATGCGGCAGCGGGGGCGGGCGTGTTCCAGAACCGGTGCAGCGACTGCCATGCGGAGAAGGGTGACACGGTCAAGATCGGCCCGCCGCTCACCCGCCTCTTCGGCCGTGTCTCGGGCACATGGGCCGGTTACGACTATTCCGATGCGATGAAATCCGCCAACATCACATGGGGCGCGGACACGCTTGCGCAATACCTCCCCAACCCGCGGGCGATGGTGCCCAACACCAAGATGAACTTCAACGGCCTCAAACGTCCCGGCGAACTCGAGGATATCATCGCCTATCTCGCCAAGGCGACGGCGGAATAGCCCGACCTATCCCGCCGAGCCGATCGCCTTGCGGAAACCCGCGAACCGCCGCCGGTATTGCGCGGGTGTGATGCCGACCTTGCGCCGGAACAGGCGGCCGAAGAAGCTCGGGTCCTCGTAGCCCACCTCCTCGGCGATGGCCTCCACCGGCTGCGCGCCGGTTTCCAGCATCTGCTTGGCCTCCTCCAGCCGCAAGGCGTGGATGTAATCCAGCGGCGTCAGCCCCGTCGCACGGGCGAAGCGGCGCACGAAGGTCCGCTCGGCAAGGCCCGAGCGGGCGATCATCTCGGCCACGGGCGCATGCGTGGCGTAATTGTCCGCCAGCCAAGCCTGGCAGTCGCGGATCGTCGCATCCTCCGCCTGCGTCCGCCCCAGAAGCGAGGCAAAGGGCGTCTGGCCCAGATCATGCCATTGCAGCATGTAGACCCGCGCGACCCGCATCGCCTCTTCCGGCCCGACGAACCGCGCGATCAGCCAGAGCGCGAGGTCATGCCAACTCGTTCCGCCCCCCGCCATGACGATCCGCTGGGCCTCTCCCGCCATGACGAGCGAGCGGTCCAGATTGACCCGCGCACCCGGATAGTTGTTCAGGATCGTGCGCACATATCCCCAATGGATCGTCGCCTCCGCCCCGTCGAGAAACCCCGCAGCCCCCAGAAGCACCGCCCCCGAACAGGCGCTGCACAGATAGCCGCCCTGCCCGTGCACCCCGCGCAGCCATGCCGCTTCCGGCCCGAACCGGCCCGACAGGTCCTCGCCCGGATTCACGAAGAAATCGGGGATGCAGACGATATCGGGCGTGGGGCAATCGGCCAGCCCGAAATCGGGACGCACCATGATCCCGTTCGCCGCCATGAACTCCGCCTTCTCGCGTGCGACGATATAGGGGTTCATCCGCTGCGCGCCGGCCTCGCCCGTCATGATGAAGGACCAGTCGCGCCCCGGTGCGGAAAACAGGTCGAACATCCCGAACAGGGCCGATGCCGTTACCTCGGGCATCGCCAGTAGCGCCACGTTGATGCGACCGCCAGCTTCCGCCATGTCCCACCCGCCTTGGCCGAAATGACCGCTTTCCTGCGAAAATGACCTTAGCGGCCCGCTCCGCTCCGGTCTAGCCTCAACACAGGTAAAGAACAGGAGGCATCCATGTCACCCGACGATCTTGGCGGAGCCGTGCTGCGCCCCGACGACCCCGGCTATGACGCGGCGCGGGTGATCTGGAACGGCATGATCGACCGCCGCCCCGCCCTGATCGTGCAATGCAGTTCGGCTGCGGATGTGCGGGCAGCGGTGCTTTGACCTGCCACGGGATTTTTCCTCCATTTGCGATTAGAGTCCGGCCCATCGAGAGGACGGACGATGAAGAAGGCACGACTGACGGAAGAGCAGATCATTGGCATCTTGCAGGAGCATGAGGCGGGGGCGAAGTGTGCCGA
>JAIXZW010000021.1 GCA_027489375.1 Paracoccaceae bacterium
CGGGCGATGCGGGCAACGACAGCCTGCTTGGCGGCGTCGGCGACGACACGCTGGCAGGGGGCGATGACAACGACACCCTTGCCGGTGGCACGGGGGCTGACAGCCTTGCCGGTGGCAATGCCAACGACTCGCTCTCGGGCGATGATGGCAATGACACGCTGGCGGGCGACCTCGGCAACGACACGCTGCTGGGCGGTCTGGGCAACGACACCCTCTCCGGTGGCGCGGGCATCGACACGCTCGACGGTGGCGATGGCAACGACACGATGGCGGGCGGTGCCGGACCTGATGCCTTTGCCGCCAAGGGGGCCGACCTCATCTCCGACTTCGACGCGGTCACGGGCATTCAGGGCAACGACACCTCGCCCGCGAATGACAACGACTTCGTCGACCTCGCGCCCTATTACAACGACGCCACTCTGGCGGCGTGGAATGCGGCCAACCCGAACAACCGCTACGACAACCCGCTGGAATGGATGAAGGCGGATCAGGCGGATGGCATCCTGCAGGGTGCGGGCGGCCTTCGCATCCAGAACGGCGGCGCGGCAGTCGACGCCGCCCTCTTCTCGAAAGAGAACACGGGCATCGTCTGCTTCACCCGCGGCACGCGGATCATGACCGCCACGGGCGAACGCGCCATCGAAGACCTTGCGGTCGACGATCTGGTGCTGACGATGGACCACGGCTACCAGCCCCTCCGCTGGATCGGCTCCACCACCGTTCAGGCCAAGGGCAAGCTCGCCCCCATCGCCATCGCCGCCGGCGTCTTCGGCAACACGCGCGAGTTGCGCGTCAGCCCGCAGCACCGGATGCTGCTGACCGGCTGGCACGCGGAACTGCTGTTCGAGGACCCCGAGGTTCTGGTCGCGGCCCGCATGTTGGTCAACGACACGACGATCCGTCCGGTCGAAGGGGGCGAGGTGGAGTATTTCCACATGCTCTTCGACACCCACGAAATCGTCTATGCCGAAGGCGCACCGTCCGAATCCTTCCACCCCGGACATCAGGGCTGGGGCGCATTGGCGGCAGAGGCCCGCGAGGAAATCCTCACCCTCTTCCCGATGCTGGAAGGCGGCGACTTCACCGCCTACGGCCCCGCCGCCCGCCGCAGCCTGACCGCGCGCGAGGCGAGGGTTGTCCTGGCCGCCCTGCGTCACGACCAAAGCGGGATGGCGGCCGCCGAATGACTGCGGCGCGGCCTTCCGCCTGAACTTCCGCGACTGTGATGACTGTCGCGGAGTAAGGCGAAGGTGACGGCGCAGATAAATTCGGCGGCGGCGAAGTCGGGGCGGGTGAAACCGCAGGCACAGCCGAAGGCGTGGCGGCGGGCGACAGGCCCGGCATCGGCGACAGGATCGGCAAAGGCCGCCCCGGCCTCCGCCCGATCCTGCCGCGCATCAGCGGACGGACCGGCACGGCATGGCCCTCCGCGCCGCTCCGGCAGGTCGGTTCGGGAAAGGGCACCACGATTTCGGCCCGTGCCGCCGCACTGACGGAGTCCGGCGCCTCCGGCCCCGCCAGATGCCTGGCCGCGATAGGGGCCGTCTCGCTCTGCGTCAGCCTTTCGGTCAGGCTTGCCCGCCCCCTTGCGCCAAAGGCGCGGGCAGGCGGCAATCTGCCAAGGGTTGAACGCCCGCGCTTTGCCGCAGGCGGACCTTGCGCTAGACTTTCCCGAACCGGAAAGAAACGGTCCAAAAACAAATGGCTAACGGGCAAGACCCGAACGGGGGCAGGCGATGCGGCATCACACCACCGGCGCAGCGGGTGCGCTTCTCTGCCTTCTCTGCTGCGGCGGCGCGACCGCCCTTGCCTCTCCCCTGTCGCTGTCGCAGGCTGCGCCGCCAAGCGCCGTCGGAACCGGAGGGGTGCACGTGACCGAAATCGGCAGCCCCGCGGGGCTGGAGCAATGGATCGACCGTTTCCGCTCCCGCGCCCATGCCGCGGGCATTTCCGACGCGACCTTCGACCGCGCCTTCCGTGGCCTGCGCTACAACCGCGATGTGATCGACAAGGACCGCAACCAGTCGGAATTCGTCAAACCGATCTGGGAATACCTCGACCGCGCCGTGTCCGACAAACGCATCGAAAACGGCCGCGCCGCGCTGCGCCAGCACCGCCGCCTGCTCGACCGCATCGAGGCGACCTACGGTGTGGAACGCGAGGTGGTCGTGGCGGTCTGGGGTCTCGAATCCTCCTACGGCGACAATCGCGGCGACATTCCGGTGATCGAAGCCCTTGCCACCCTTGCCTATGACGGGCGGCGCGGCCGGTTTTTCGAAGGCCAATTGATCGACGCGCTCAAGATCATCCAGTCCGGCGACATCGCCCCGCGCAACTTCACCGGAAGCTGGGCGGGCGCGATGGGCCACACGCAGTTCATCCCGTCAAGCTACCTCGCCTTCGCCGTCGATTTCGACCGCGACGGGCGGCGCGACATCTGGTCCGACGATCCCGCCGACGCGCTCGCCTCGACCGCCGCCTATCTGGCGCGGTCGGGCTGGGTCACGGGCCGCCCCTGGGGGGTCGAGGTCGCCTTGCCCCAGGGTTTCGACTACAGCCGGACGGGCGACAAGGTGCAGCGCCCCGTGTCCGACTGGCAGGCGCTGGGCGTGCGCCTTGCCGACGGGCGCGCGCTGCCCGACCACGGCGCGGGCTCGCTCCTCCTTCCCGCAGGGGCGCGGGGGGCGGCCTTCCTCATCTTCCACAACTTCCACGCCATCGAACGCTACAACGCCGCCGACGCCTATGTCATCGCCATCGGCCACCTGTCCGACCGCCTTCGCGGCGGCCCCCCGATCCGCGCCGACTGGCCGCGCGGCGACCGCGCCCTCACCTTTGCCGAGCGGCAGGAATTGCAGGAGCGCCTGACCCGCGAGGGCCATGACACGGGCGGGGCCGATGGCAAGATCGGCCCGAAAACGCTCGCCGCGCTGCGCGCCTACCAGCGCCGCATCGGCATGGTGCCGGACGGCTACCCCAGCCTCGAGGTCTTGCGCCACCTGCGCTAGGGCGCTGCGCAGAACCTGCGCGGCAATCGCCCGAAATCACCCCACCAGCGCCTTGCCATTGCGCGCATGCCGCTCGGCCAGCTTGCGCACCACCTTGCCGCGCAGCAGGGGGCGCACGGGGGCAGGGGGGACACCCTCAAGGCGTGAAAGCTCGGGGAACAGCGTGGCGATCTCGTCCCGCGCGGCGTTGGTCACGGATTTCAACGCCTCCGGCCCCGTGAATAGACTTTCCGTCACCGCCCCGTTGGCAAACACCAACTCGTGCCGTTCGAGCAGGAAGTGGAAATACTTCACCTCTTCCCCCACCTCGCGCGTGATCCCCGGAACCCCGACCAGATGTTTGGCGGCGACCAGAACCTCGTCGTTCTGCGTCAGCCGCTCGGTCAGCGGCGATCGGATGCGCAGGCGGTGCTGCGGCGAAACCAGCAGCGGGGTTTCGTTGTGCAACACCCCCGCCGCGATGCGGATCGGGGCAAAGGCGCCATCGGCGGCCACCGCGCTCGACCCGATCCAGAGAAGCGGCTTCAACCCGTTGTCCACGGTCTGGATGCGCGCGCCAAGGGCCAACCGCTCGACCGGCACCGGCCCGCGGTCGGTCAGGATGCGCGTGCCACGGGCAAAGCAGATGACGTTCGTGTTCTCCAGCACAAGGCCCGCCGCATCGACCGGCACCCCGTTGAAGTAAAGCCGCAACCCCCCCGCCTGATCCAGCTTGCCATCCGCCTGATCCGCCTTCAGCCAGTCCAGCGGGCTGAAATGGGTCTGCGCCGGATGGGCCGCGTTCCATGCGGCAAGGGTGGTTTCGTTGTAATAGGCCGAGAGGTCGATGAAGTCGTTGTCAGTCTGCAGGCCATTGCCGATCCCCGTCACCGTGTCGAAATCGGTAATCAGATCGCCCGCACCCCCCGCAACGAACCAGTCCCTCCCCGCCCCGCCCGACAGCGTGTCGGAACCCGTGCCCCCGACCAGCGTGTCGTTCCCGTCCCCGCCATCAAGGCTGTCATTCCCCGCGCCACCATCAAGCGCATCATTCCCCGCCCCACCAAGGAGCGTGTCATCCCCATCCCCACCGCCAAGGCTGTCATTCCCGACGCCACCACTCAGCGCATCATTACCAAGACCACCAAGGAGAGTGTCGTCCCCATCCCCCCCATCAAGGCTGTCATTCCCAACGCCACCACTCAACGCATCGTTGCCATCCCCGCCAAGGAGCGTGTCGTCGCCGTCACCTCCATCAAGGCTGTCATTCCCAACGCCACCATCAAGCGCATCATTCCCCGCCCCGCCGAGAAGCGTGTCGTCCCCATCCCCACCGCCAAGGCTGTCATTCCCGACGCCCCCGTCGAGCGCATCATTGCCAGCCCCGCCGAGAAGCGTGTCGTCCCCATCCCCCCCATCAAGGCTGTCATTCCCGACGCCTCCGTCGAGCACGTCATTGCCAGCCCCACCGAGGAGAGTGTCGTCTCCGTCGCTGCCATCAAGGCTGTCATTCCCAACACCACCACTCAGCGCATCGTTGCCAGCCCCGCCGAGGAGCGTGTCATCCCCGTCACCACCCGCAAGGCTGTCATTCCCGACGCCCCCGTCGAGCACGTCATTGCCAGCCCCATCAAGGAGCGTGTCGTCTCCGTCGCCCCCATCAAGGCTGTCGTTCCCAACGCCCCCGTCGAGCGCATCATTCCCTGCCCCACCGAGGAGAGTGTCGTCCCCATCCCCACCATCAAGGCTGTCATTCCCGACGCCCCCGTCGAGTGCATCATTCCCCGCCCCACCAAGGAGCGTGTCGTCCCCATCCCCGCCATCAAGGCTGTCATTCCCAACGCCCCCGTCGAGCACGTCATTGCCAGCCCCGCCGGTAAGCGTGTCGTCCCCATCCCCCCCATCAAGGCTGTCAGTCCCGACGCCCCCGTCGAGCACGTCATTGCCAGCCCCGCCGAGAAGCGTGTCGTCTCCGTCACCACCCGCAAGGCTGTCGTTCCCAATGCCCCCGTCGAGCACGTCATTGCCAACCCCGCCGAGGAGCGTGTCGTCCCCATCCCGGCCATCAAGGCTATCCGCCCCATCACCACCATCCAGCGCATCGTTGCCCGCCCCACCGAGCAGCGTGTCGTCCCCATCCCCGCCCGCGACCGTGTCATTGCCTGCACCGCCAGCCACGCTGTCGCTTCCGCTCGACCCGCCCACCGTGACATTGCCGCTGCCGAACTGGATGCGTTCGATCCCGGCAAAGCTCACCGTGCCGGACGCCCCCGCAAGTGTTCCCGACTCGGGCGTGGCCAGCATCAGCGTCAAGGCTTCGCCCAGAGCCGAGGCGTCGAGCGTGTCGCCCCCCGAACCGCCCCCCGTCTCGCCCGCCTCGCCCCCGATCAGACTGTCATTGCCAAAGCCCGCCGCCAGCGTGAACAGGTCGTCGCCAGCGCCTCCGGCCAAGGTATCGTTGCCCGTCCCGCCGGAGAGCAGGTCGTTGCCATCCCCCCCGTCGAGCGCATCCTCGCCAAGTCCACCCGCCAGCGTATCCGCCCCGTCGCCGCCGTTCAGGCTATCCGCCCCCGCGCCGCCATCGAGCGTATCGTCGCCAAGCCCGCCTGCCAGCGTATCGGCCCCGTCCCCGCCGGCAAGGCTGTCGGCATCCGCGCCGCCGTCGACCTGATCGTCGCCCAGCCCCGCATCGACCGTATCCGCCCCGTCTCCGGTCAGGATCACGTCATTGGCCCCGTCGGCCCCGTCCACGGCATCGCCATCGGCATCCGTGCTGCCCGCGCCCAAGGCGTCGGCCCCCGCCGTGCCGTCCACCACCCCGTTCGGGGTGCGGAAGATCGGCTGTTCGGTCCAATTCGGCTCGGCCGTCGCACTGGCGGCGCGGTCGAAGTTGATGAACATGATATTGCCGAAATACAGGTCCTGCCCCGTGGCGGTCGGGCTGTAGCTTCCGTCGGCATTCTGCACCCACCCTTTGGCAAGGGCGGCAGTCTGGAACGCCGCCTCCTGCCCGAGCGGTGCCTGCACCCTCACCCCGTCATTGGTCGTGGCATCCGCGACCACCACTCCGATCTGCCCCGCCAAAGGCCGGCCAAGAAGCACCTCGTCCCTGCCCGCGCCCACGTTCAGCTGCCCGCCGATGCGCCATTCGTTCCCGATGCTGATGTATTCGGTCGCGGCATCCGTGTTGCTGGCGGCGGTCAGATTGCTCAGCAGCCAGAAATTGTCGCCGATCTTCACCCCGTTGGTCAGCACCTGACCGCCAAGGTTCATTTCCCCGTTGATGCGCAGGTTGTCCCCGGCCTGGATCCACTGCGTGTTCCGGTCCCCCGTCATGAACAGGTTGCCGTTGACGGTCACGTTGTCGCCGAGCAGCATGTTGTACTGGCTGGTGTTGCCATGTGCCGTGATGCCGCCGTTGCCGGACGAGCCGATGACCGACCCGTCCCCGATGACGAGGCTTGTCGTCGAGATCTGCCCGCCCAGCGTGATGGTGGTGTAGATATGCGCCGCATCGCCAAAGACGACCGCCGCCGTGCTGTTCTGGGCCGACATCGACAGCGATTGCACATAGGCGTTGTCGCCTGCCTTGAAGCTTTCGTTGGCATAGGCGCCATCCATCGACAGCGTGCCGTCGATATGCAGGTTGTTCCCCGCGACCAGCGACACTTCCCCGACATTCCCGGGCGTGCCTTGCCCCGTCATCGTCAGGCTGCCGTGGATCGTCACGTCATGCCCGAAGGTCAGGCTGCGGTCCGCATTGGTGGCCGTCAGCGAGGCCGAGACGTTGAAGACCGCGCGGTCGCCCACCGTCATCGTCATCGTGGAATCGGCCGCATCCAGCGACAGGACGGTGTTGAACACCGCATCATGCCCGATGGTCAGGTTGGCCGTGGTGGAATCGTTCAGCCACAACCCGTTGAAGGTCACGCCATTCCCCGCCGTGACCGTATCCGTATCGGGCGAGCCTGTGATCATCCCGACCTTCGCCCCGTCGGCGGCGTTGACCGTGATCCCGTCCGAGAACCGCCCGTCGAGTTGCAGCCCGTCTGCATCCACACCTGCCGCGATCTGCACCGTGGGCAGGGTGTTGATCCCGAACGAGACGCTTGCCGAATTGGGCGTGGCAAGGGCGGTCAGGGTCTGCTGGAACTGCACCTCGACCGGTGTGGCGACCGCCGTTGCGGAATTGATGGTGATGTTGGTGTCGACCGCCCCGTCGACGATGAAAACATCGCCCGGCTGCGCCAGAATGGCCCCGCCTGCCGTGATCTGCGGATACCCGCCGATGTTGCCGGCGGCCTGCGCGCCGCCCGCGTTCGAGGCTACGATGTAATAGGTCGTCACAATTGCACTCGTCACCAATGGGCATTCTGCCCGACAAGCCGCCACCTTGGCGCTGCAATGCGGCGCTTCCTGTGCCGAAATGCGAAAGCGGCAGGGTGATTTTGCGACCCGCTGTCCCGCTTCGCGGCGAAATCATGCGGTTCCGCCCAATTGGTTAACTGCCCGCTCCCTCCGGTCCCCTACCCGCCTTGCCCTTCACCTTTGCCCAAATACTCCCGCTCAAATACTCCGGGGGTCCGGGGGCTGGCCCCCGGCCCGTGCCGCTTCCTTGCGCCGCAAGCGGGGGACTCGCCAGACCCCGCGCCTTGCGCTAGGATGTTCACGTAATGTTCCCATCGACCCATGCTGCCACATGCCTTTCGTCGAACTCTCTGCCCTGTCCAATTTCACCTTCCTCCACGGGGCCTCCCACCCCGAGGAGCTGATGTCGCGTGCCGCCGAGATGGGGATGTCGGGCCTTGCCATCGCCGATGAAAACTCGGTCGCGGGCATCGTCCGCGCCCATACCAGGGCGCGCGAACTGGCGCGGCTCGCCGCCGAAGACGGCCTGCCCCCGCCCATCCGCCTCATCCCCGCGGCCCGGCTGCGGCTGGTGGACGGCTTCACCCTCACCGCCCTTCCCCGTGACCGCGCGGCCTGGGGGCGGCTTTGCCGGATGCTCTCCAAGGGGCGGCTCGCGGCGGCCAAGGGCGATTGCCACCTCCACCCCGCCGACCTTATCGACTGGGGCGCGGGACTGGAAATGCTGATCCACCCGCCCGAACGCGGCCAGCGTGCCGCTTGGGGCGCTCTGGTCCGCCAACTCGTCGCGGCCTTCCCCGACCAGTGCAGCCTGCTCATGGCCCCGCGCTACGACGGGCAGGACAGCGCCCGCCACGCCCGCCTTGCACGCCTTGCCGCCGCACATGGCCTGCCCCCCGTCGCCTCGGCCCAACCGCTCATGCACCACGGCGGGCGCAGGCGTCTGGCCGATGTGCTGACGGCCATCCGCCTCGGCTGCACCGTCGACACGCTCGGCCGCCGTGCGCTGCCCCATGCCGAACAGCGCCTGCGCTCCGAAGCCGAGATGCTCCGCCTTTTCCCCGACCACGCCGATGCCGTCCACCGCAGCGCCGGAATCGCCGCCCGCCTGACCTTCAGCTTGGACGAACTCCGCTACGAATACCCGTCCGAGGTGACGGGCGGCGAAACCGCCACCGCCCGCCTCGCCCGCCTTGCCGCCGAAGGGCTGGCATGGCGCTACCCCGCAGGCGCATCCGAAAAGGTGCAGGCGCAGATGGCCCACGAACTCGCCCTCATCGCCAAGCTGAAATACGAGCCCTACTTCCTCACCGTCCACGACATCGTGGCCTTCGCCCGTTCGCGCGGCATCCTCTGCCAGGGGCGCGGCTCGGCGGCCAATTCCATCGTCTGCTACGCGCTCGGCGTCACCTCCGTCTCGCCCGAGGTGGGCACGATGGTGTTCGAACGCTTCATCTCCGAAGCCCGCAACGAACCGCCCGACATCGACGTCGACTTCGAGCATGAACGGCGGGAAGAGGTGATCCAGCACATCTACGCCCGCTACGGCCGCCACCGCGCGGGCCTCTGCGCCACCGTGATCCACTACCGCGGCAAACGCGCCGTGCGCGAGGTGGGTGCGGCGATGGGCCTGTCCGATGACGTGCTCGGCGCGATGGCAGGGCAAATCTGGGGCTGGGGCGGCGCGGGGCAGATGACCGGACAGCGCCTGCGCGAAATCGGCCTCGACCCGACCGACCGCCGCCTGACCCAGACCCTGCAACTGGTCGAGGAGATACAGGGCTTCCCCCGCCACCTCTCGCAGCACGTGGGCGGCTTCATCATCACCGAAGGGCGGCTCGACGAGCTTGTCCCCATCGAGAACGCCACGATGGAGGACCGCACCGTCATCTGCTGGGACAAGGACGACATCGACACGCTGGGGATACTCAAGGTCGATATCCTCGCCCTCGGAATGCTCTCCTGCATCCGCAAGGCCTTCGACCTTGTCGAACGCCACCACGGCGAACGGCTCACGCTCTCCACCCTCCCGTCCGAGGATGCGGCGACCTATGAAATGCTCTGCCGCGCCGACAGCCTTGGCGTGTTTCAGGTGGAAAGCCGCGCGCAGATGAACTTCCTGCCCCGCATGCGGCCCAAATGCTTCTACGACCTCGTGATACAGGTCGCCATCATCCGCCCCGGCCCGATTCAGGGCGACATGGTCCACCCCTACCTGCGCCGCCGCAACGGGCAGGAACAGGTCAGCTTCCCGTCCGATGCGCTGGGCCGCGTGCTGGGCAAGACGCTGGGCGTGCCGCTCTTTCAGGAACAGGCGATGCAGATCGCCATCATCGGCGCAGGCTTCACCCCGACCGAGGCGGACCGCCTGCGCCGCTCGCTCGCCACCTTCAAGAAACACGGATCGGTCAGCGAATTCCACGACCGCTTCCTGCAAGGCATGCGCGCCAACGGCTATGACGAGGATTTCGCCGCCCGCTGCTTTGCCCAGATCGAAGGCTTCGGCAGCTACGGCTTTCCCGAAAGCCACGCGGCCAGCTTCGCCCATCTCGTCTATGCCAGCGCATGGCTCAAACGCCACCACCCCGGCATCTTCGCCTGCGCGCTTCTCAACGCCCAGCCGATGGGCTTCTACGCCCCCGCCCAGATCGTGCGCGATGCCCGCGAACATGGCGTGATCGTCCTGCCCCCCTGCATCAACGCCAGCGACTGGGACAATGCGATAGAGCGCAGCGACACGGGCGATCTCGCCCTCCGCCTCGGCTTCCGCCAGATCAGGGGGCTTTCGGAAGAGGAGGCGGGCTGGATCACCCTCTCGCGCGGGAATGGCTTCCAGACGGTCGAGGATGTCTGGCGCCGCGCCGGAACCCCTCCCGCCACCCTGACGCGGCTGGCCGAGGCCGATTGCTTCGCCGCCCTCGGCCTCTCGCGCCGCGACGCGCTCTGGGCCGCCCGCGCGCTGGCGAAGGGCAAGCCCCTGCCGCTCTTCGCAGGCGATCTCGACGGCGAAGGGATCGTCGAGCCGCATGTCGCCTTTGCCGCCATGTCGACGGGCGAAGAGGTGGTCGAAGACTACGTCGCCATGCGCCTGACGCTGCGCTCCCACCCCCTCGCCCTGCTGCGCCCCTACCTCACCCCCGCCAGCGGCAGCCCCGATTTTTCTGCGAAAAATCCCGCGAACCTTTCCCCCTCGGCGCATCTGGCCACGGTTGGATGAGTATTTGGACCAAGGTGAAAGGGCAGGGGGGCTTGCCTTCCCTTCCTGCTTTCACGCTTGCCCAAATATCCTCGGGGGGAGGCGCGGCCCGCCGCGCCGTGGGGGGCAGACAGCCCCCCGCACCGCCTGCCGTGGGACGCTGCGGCCGCAACTCACGCCTGATTTTTCGCAGAAAAATCGTGGGCGGTCACTCCACCGTAAAGGACACCTCGTTGCGGCGGTTCCACGGCAGGGTCATGGGCGAATCGTAGAACTGGAAATGCGGCCCCGCCGCCACCCGCAGCCCCTTGGCCGCGATCCAGCCGCGCAACCTTTCCGCGCGGGCCTCAAGATCGGCGGTGCGCGGCAGGCCCGAAAAGATCACCACCGCCTGCCGCTCGGGCGGCAGCGTCACCAGCCGGATGCGCGCGTCATCGGGGCGGGGCAGGATGGCGGGCGATGCCCCGGCGGGCATCATGAAGCGCACGGTCCAGCGCCCCGCCGCGTTGGGCGTCTGCGTCACCGGCACGGTCATGGCGATCTTCTCGCCCCCCGCATTGCCGCCGAAGATATAGCCCGCCAGCACGCGGAACCCCTGACCGATGGCACTGGCGCGATCCCCCTCCACCGCCACCTCGGCCACCAGCCGCGCCCCGTAGCGGCGCTGCTCCACGCCTTCCTCCACCGCCTCCACCCGATAGGGCGGCATCTCGTATCCCTTGCGCGTCATCTCTTCGCCCCCCTCCCCAGCCGCCGCCCCCGCCGCCACCAGCGCCAGCGCCGGCGCCGCCGCCAAACCCAAGCCCTTCATGCCCGCACCCTCCGCCACTCCCGCAGACCTAGCTTGCCTCACGCGGGATTCGAGCGTATCAAGCCGCGCATGATCCGCTTTTTCGACATGGATGACCGTGCGCGCCTGCCGTGGCGCTTCAGCCGCGAAAGCCGGTCCATTCTTGCACGACTTCGCTGAAGTCCGCTTCCGCACGCCCGCCGTGCCCGCCTGCCCATTCCACATCCAGCCATCCGAGAGAGAGCCATGACCGCTGCTCCGCGTACCCTCTATGACAAGATCTGGGACGACCACGTCGTCCATCAGGCCGAAGACGGCACCTGCCTGCTGTATATCGACCGCCACCTCGTCCACGAAGTGACCTCGCCGCAGGCCTTCGAAGGGCTGCGCATGACGGGCCGCAAGGTCCGCGCGCCGGAAAAGACCATCGCCGTGCCGGACCACAACGTCCCCACCACGCTCGACCGCGCCAATCCCGCGACCATGACCGAGGAATCCCGCATCCAGGTCGACGCGCTCGACAAGAACGCCAAGGATTTCGGGATCAACTACTACCCCGTTTCCGACGTGCGCCAAGGCATCGTCCACATCGTCGGCCCCGAACAGGGCTGGACCCTGCCGGGCATGACGGTCGTCTGCGGTGACAGCCACACGGCGACCCACGGCGCTTTCGGCTCGCTCGCCCACGGCATCGGCACTTCGGAAGTGGAACACGTTCTGGCGACCCAGACGCTGATCCAGAAGAAATCGAAGAACATGAAGGTCGAGATCACGGGCAGCCTCCGCCCCGGCGTCACGGCCAAGGACATCACCCTGTCCGTAATCGGCGCGACCGGCACGGCGGGCGGCACCGGCTATGTCATCGAATACTGCGGTCAGGCGATCCGCGAGCTTTCGATGGAAGGCCGCATGACCGTCTGCAACATGGCGATCGAAGGCGGAGCGCGCGCGGGCCTCATCGCCCCCGATGAAAAGACGTATCAGTATGTCATGGGCCGCCCCCACGCGCCGAAGGGTGCCAAGTGGGAAGCCGCCCTCGCCTATTGGAAGACGCTCTTCACCGATGAAGGCGCGCATTTCGACAAGGTCATCACCATCAAGGGCGAAGACATCGCCCCCGTCGTCACCTGGGGCACCTCGCCCGAGGACGTGCTGCCGATCACCGGCACCGTCCCCGCGCCCGAGGATTTCACCGGCGGCAAGGTCGAAGCGGCCAAGCGCTCGCTCGAATACATGGGCCTGACCCCCGGCATGAAGCTGACCGACATCAAGATCGACACGGTCTTCATCGGCTCCTGCACCAACGGCCGGATCGAAGACCTCCGCGCCGCCGCGGCGATCCTCAAGGGCAAGAAGATCGCCGTGAAACGCGCGATGGTCGTCCCCGGCTCCGGCCTTGTCCGCGCACAGGCGGAAGAGGAAGGTCTGGCGCAGATCTTCATCGACGCGGGCTTCGAATGGCGCATGGCGGGTTGCTCCATGTGCCTTGCGATGAACCCCGACCAGCTTGCGCCCGGTGAACGCTGCGCCGCGACGTCGAACCGCAACTTCGAAGGCCGCCAAGGCCGTGGTGGCCGCACCCACCTCCTCTCGCCCGCGATGGCAGCCGCCGCCGCGATCACCGGTCATCTGACCGATGTGCGCGAGATGATGGGCGAGACGGTGTAAGGAACAGGACAAATGGATAAATTCACCACCCTGACCGGCATCGCGGCCCCCATGCCGCTGGTCAACATCGACACCGACATGATCATCCCGAAACAGTTCCTGAAAACGATCCAGCGGTCGGGCCTCGGGAAAAACCTGTTCGACGAGATGCGCTATACGCAGGACGGGCAGGAAATCCCCGATTTCGTCCTGAACCAGCCCGCCTATCGCAAGGCCGAGATCATCGTCGCCGGTGACAACTTCGGCTGCGGCTCCTCGCGCGAACACGCGCCTTGGGCGCTTCTGGATTTCGGCATCCGCTGCGTCATCTCGACCAGCTTTGCCGACATCTTCTTCAACAACTGCTTCAAGAACGGCATCCTGCCCATCGTCCTGCCGCAAGAACAGGTCGATGTGCTGATGGCCGACGCCCGCAAAGGCGCCAATGCCCGCATGACCGTCGATCTGGAAACCCAGACCGTCACCACGTCGGACGGCCAAAGCTTCCCGTTCGAGGTGGACCCGCACCGCAAGCATTGCCTCTTGAACGGGCTGGACGATATCGGCCTGACCCTTGAAAAGGTTTCGGCCATCGACGCCTACGAAGCCAAGGCCGCAACCGTGCGCCCTTGGGCTTAAGCTGGGCCTAAGCGGGACCGGCCGCTAGATATTGGGGGCCGCCCGCAGGGGCGGCCCTATTCCATTAACCATTTGCGGCATTTGGGCGACAGTTTTCCCGCCGCGCTGCCCTTGCGGCGGGGCAGGGCGCAACGGGCTGTTGCCAGCAAGGCGCGATCTGGGCACAATTAGGGCAAGATTGAGGCGGGCCGCCAAAACAACGGCGGGCAAATGACCGGACCGGCACTCGTGGCAAACGCGGGGTCAGGGATCGGCGAAAGGGTATGGGGCAGTGGTTTCGCGGCTTCCCGGCGCGATCATCCGCGCAATAGGTGTGATGGCCTTGGCCGTCCTGCCTTCGGTTGTCTTGCCGGGGGTGACGGCGGATGCCAAGCAGATGGCAGCACTCGTCGCCCTTTTCGCGGGGCTGATGACCTTTGTCGAATACAACAGCGACGCCCCCAGCCTGATCGAATTCCGCGACGCGCCGCCCTTCAACCGCATCCGCTTCGGCCTCCTCTTCGCAATGGTCCTGCTGC
Source organism: Paracoccaceae bacterium (assembly GCA_027489375.1). Taxonomy (GTDB): domain Bacteria; phylum Pseudomonadota; class Alphaproteobacteria; order Rhodobacterales; family Rhodobacteraceae; genus Paragemmobacter. The sequence goes on from JAIXZW010000021.1 coordinate 14,146, forward strand.
TCTCGCTGCTGCAATGCGATGCGGCAGCCCCGAGTGCCCTGACCGCCCTGATCGCCGCTCTTGCCGCGCTCTTCGCGCAACTGCTCGACTTCGCCTACAGCCCCGTGCGGCTTGCCGCGCTTCTGCTGGCACCCGACGCCACCGAGGTCGCGGCCCAAACCCTGCGCCAGGCGGCGGCGCTGGCCTATGCCACGGCACTTGCAGGCATCGCCTTCGGCGTGGCGCTGCTCCACGCCTCGGGCTGGCCGTGGCGCGGGCAGGCTTTCAACGTCTGGGTCAACCTGCCGACATTCGACCCCACCGCAGGAACCGATGTCATCCTCCGCCTGCAACGCGATGCGGCCATTAACCTCGCGTTAGGGATTTTCCTGCCATTCCTGATCCCCGCTGCGGTGCGCCTCCTCCTCGGCGGGTTCGAGGGCGAGGCGCTGACCGCCGCACAAACCCTGATCTGGACGGTGACAGCTTGGGCATTCCTTCCGGCCTCTCTGGCGCTGCGTGGCGTCGCCATGCTGCGCGTGGCCCAGATGGTGCGCCAGAAGCGCCGCGCCTCGGCGCAGGCCTTCGATGCGGGCTTGCTCGCCGCCTGACCGTCGTCTTCCTTGCGCTGACGCTTGCGGCCCTGCCGGCGGGGGCCGAAACCCGCCTGCGCATCGCCACGTGGAACATCGGGCTGGAACGGCAAGGGCCGGGCCTTCTGCTGCGCGACATCGCGGGCGGGCGTGATCCGCAGGTCACGGCCTCGGTCGCCGTGCTTGCCGCGCTCGATGCCGACGCCATCCTTTTGACCGGCTTCGACCATGACCACGGGCTGGCCGCACTCGATGCCTTTCGCGCCGCCCTCGCCGCGGCGGGAACACCCTATCCCCACCGCTTCGCGCTCAACCCGAACACGGGCCGTCCCACCGGCCTAGATATCGACGGCAACGACCGCCTGTCCGAAGCCCGCGACGCCCAAGGCTGGGGCCGCTTTCCCGGTGCGGGCGGCATGGCCATCCTCTCGCGCCTGCCCGTCGCGGCCGACGGGGCGCGCGACTTCTCGGCCCTGCTCTGGGCCGATCTGCCCGCAGCCCTGCTGCCGCCGATGTCCGATGCCGAACGCAGGGTGCAGCGGCTTTCCACCACCGCGCATTGGGACGTGCCGCTCATGCTGCCCGACGGCACTGCGCTGCATCTCCTTGCCTGGCATGCGACGCCCCCCGTCTTCGATGGCCCCGACGACCGCAACGGACGCCGCAACCATGACGAGGCCGCCTTCTGGTCCGCCTATCTCGACGGCGCAGTGCCCGCCGCCGTGCCCCCCGACCGCTTCGTCCTGCTCGGCGATGCCAACCTCGATCCGGTGCGGGGCGATGGCCGCGCCGCCGCCCTGCTGGCGCTGCTCTCGGACAGCCGCCTGACCGACCCGCACGGACCCGCACCCACGGTGGATTACGGCCCCCCCCTCGGCGGGCTGCGGCTGGATTACCTCCTCCCCGCAGCGGGCCTTCCGGTCACGGCAAGCGGCATCCTGCGTCCGGATCCGGCCAAGCCCGCGCTTGCGGCAGCCCTGGGCGCCGCCTCGCGCCACTGGCCCGTCTGGGCCGACATCCGTCTGCCCTAGGGCGCCTGCGTCCGTGCCAGCCAGTCGAGCACCTCGCGGTGGCGCGGTGTGGCGACAGGGGCGGTGCCGCCATGCGCCAGCGTGACCAGCATGTCGCGCCCCTTCTTCGTCTGCCCCGTCACCGCCCGCCGCGCCACCCAGTGCGAGCGGTGGATACGCAGGCCAAGCCCCTCGGGCATCTGGTCGAGCAGCGCCGAGAACGGTCCCGGAACCTCGGTCACGCCGCTGTCGGTATGGACGGCCACATAGTTCCCCCGCGCCTCCAGATGCAGGATCGTCCCCGTGCCAAAGGACCGCCCCCCCGCCTCCAGCGTGGCCGGATGCTCCGTCGCGCCGCGCACCTGCACCATCTCGGGCTGTGCGCGGACTTCTTCGAGGATGCGCGCCATCAACAGCCAGACGACAAGCTGGATCATCACCTCGGTCAGAACGTAGTAGAACACCGCAAGGATCAGGAACACCTTCAGATGCACCACATGGGTCGGCACCACCGACAGCGCGACCACCTGCGTCGTGCCAAGCGCGATGACCGCCGTTAGGAACATGATGGGCGACCCGTGCACATCCACCGGCTTGCCATTTCGGCCGCGGACCACCTCGATCAATGCGCAGATCGCACCAAGCCCGACGATCGTCGCCGTCATGCCGATGCCATAGACCAGACTGCGCAGCCGCAACGGGGTCGAGAACTCCTGCCCGCTCGGATCGGCCAGCGTCAGCAACGCGGCGATGCCAAGATAGCTGGCGATCAGATAGCGGTGCATCAGCACCCGCCACAACTCGAACCGCCGGAACCGCAGCGTCTCGCCGTTGATGAGGCGGATGTGCAGCCCGTCGCCCGCGCCGCGTGTCTGCGGTTTGCGGCTCATGTCGGTTTGCCCTGCCGGATGCCCAGACCTGCCAGCCAGTCGCGCACCTCGCGCCGCCGCGTCACGGCGACCGGCACCGATGCCGCCCCGTCAAGAAGCAACGTGACATCGCGCCCCTTCGCCGTCCACCCGCGCAGCGCCGCCGCCGCCACCCAGTGCGACCTGTGCACCTGCCGCCCGTAGCCTGCCGGTATCTGCGCGACCAGCCGCGCCAAGGGGCCGGTCACAAGCTCTTGCCCCGTCCGGCTGTGCAGCATCACGTAATTCCCGTAAGCCTGAAGATGCAGCAGCGCGGCAAAGGCAAAGCGTCGCTCCGCCGCGACCATAAAGCCCCCCTCGGCCGGTGCCGAGCCTTCCGCACCCTCGGACGGGCCGGTCCCCTCCGGCCCCGCCATGCCCGCCGCCATTCCCCCCGCCGCCTGCCAGAAGGCGGGGTCCGTCTCGGCCAGCCGCCGGATCGGCATGCCGCGCAACTCCGCCAGCACATGCGGCACCACCTTGTGCAACACGAACGAGGCGACAAGCTCCGCCGTAACCCAGTAGAACCCGACCACCAGCACCAACTCCACCAAGCTGCGGTTATCCGCATCCAGCAGCAGATGCGACACCGCCTCGCTCATGCCAAGCCCGACAAGCGTGGCAATCCCCAGAACCGACGTCAGCGACAGCCGCTTCCAGCCCCGCCAAAAAGCGAATTGACCGGCAAAGGCAATGGTCAGGACCGCTCCGGCAAGCGCCGCCATGTAGACCGGACCCCGCACCTCCACCGCCAACCCCTGCGTGTGGCTGTTGGTGTCGGCAAGGATCAGGACCGGCAGCACCGCAAGATAGACCAGAAGCAGGTAACGATGCCGCAGCACCTGCACCGCCTCGTCCGGCAAAAGATGCAGCGTGCCCAGCGTCAACAGGACGACGCGCAACGGGCGGCCCTCGCCCTCCGCCGCCCCGCCCTGCCGGACCTCCGCCTGATGCGCCCGATGACCCATCCCTCAAAGCTCCGGACGGTCGGGGGCCGGTGGGCGCGCCTGCGCCGCCTCGCCCTCGGACTCCGCGGATTTCCGCATGTCCTCGAGCATCCGTCTTACCGTGAACTGCAAAAGCACGCTCATACTCACCATCGCCAGAACACCGTAAAACACAGCCTGTGCCACAAGCAACCCGCGAGGCGTGGGCGCCTGACGCAAGAACCAGCGGTCGCTGAATTCGGCCGCCGCCACCGCCGTTCCCACCGCGCCCGCCAGCATCCAGCCCAGCCGGACCACCGCGACCCGCCCCGTGATCCGTGCGACCGAAAGCATCGCCGCCGCGATCCCTGCCATCACCGCCACACCGGCCAGCACCTGAAGCGACGCAAGCGTCAGCGTGATTTCAAGCGGTGCGCGCGATCCGTCGCCGGTCGATCCGATGACCCCGACAAGCGCCGCGCCGAAATAGAAGAAAAGCATGTAGCGGTGCCGGAACAGGTCGCGGAATTCGCGGGCGCTCATCGGCACATCCGGCCCGAGGGGAATTCGCAATGTCACATCGTCCAAATCGTCACCCCACGCACACACCGCATGTAAGTAGCATTCACGTTTATTACGGCAAGCATCTCATTGGTGTAGTCCGCCCCCCGCATGCGCCCGCCTGCCCGTTCCGCCGCTTCGTCTTGACCGCGCGGGGGCAACGGGCTAGGCCACCTCGCAACGTTTTCCCATGTTTTGCAGGAGCGCCCCGTGGCCAATCCCTCCCTTCTCATCCTCGCCGGTGACGGCATCGGTCCCGAAGTCATGGCCGAGGTGAAAAAGATCATCGGCTGGTTCGGCGCCAAGCGCGGCGTCACCTTCGACGTGACCGAAGACCTCGTCGGCGGCTGCGCCTATGACAAGCACGGCACGCCGCTGCATGACGCCACGATGGCCAAGGCGCAAGCGGTCGACGCGGTGCTTCTGGGTGCCGTCGGCGGCCCGCAATACGACAACCTCGACTTCTCGGTGAAGCCCGAGCGTGGCCTCCTGCGCCTGCGCAAGGAGATGGACCTCTTCTCCAACCTCCGCCCCGCGCAATGCTTCGACGCGCTGGCCGATTTCTCCTCGCTGAAGAAAGAGGTCGTCGCGGGTCTCGACATCGTCATCGTCCGCGAACTGACCAGCGGAGTCTATTTCGGCGAACCGCGCGGCATCTTTACCGAAGGCAATGAACGCGTCGGCATCAACACCCAGCGCTATACCGAATCCGAAATCGCCCGCGTGGCGCGCTCGGCCTTCGAACTCGCCCGCCGCCGCAACAACAAGGTCTGCTCGATGGAGAAGGCCAACGTCATGGAATCGGGCATCCTGTGGCGTCAGGTCGTGCAGGAAATCCACGACAAGGAATATCCCGACGTCGCCCTGACCCATATGTATGCCGACAACGGCGCGATGCAGCTGTGCCGCTGGCCCAAGCAGTTCGACGTGATCGTGACCGACAACCTGTTCGGTGACGTGCTCTCGGACATGGCGGCCATGCTGACCGGCTCGCTCGGGATGCTGCCCTCGGCCTCGCTCGGCTCGCCGATGGCGAACGGCCGGCCCAAGGCGCTGTATGAACCCGTCCACGGTTCGGCCCCCGACATCGCGGGGCAGGGCAAGGCGAACCCCATCGCCTGCATCCTCAGCTTCGCGATGGCGCTGCGCTACAGCTTCGACATGGGCACCGATGCGACCCGCGTCGAAAAGGCCGTGGAAAAGGTGCTCGCCGATGGCGTCCGCACCGCCGACCTGATGGGTCCCGAAGGGGGCAAGCCCGTCTCCACCAGCCAGATGGGCGACGCGATCATCGCCGCACTCGACGCCTCGCTCTGAGCTGTGGCGGGGGCGGTCAGCCGCCCCCGTTCCCGTCCGAACCCCGTGGTAACGATGTCGTCGCAGTCCCATCTGATCGGATCGTTCTTCGGGCTTCTGGCCTTTGGCCTGTTTTCCGTCTCGGATGTCTCGCTGAAATGGCTCGGCGCTGGGCTGAACCCGTTGCAGGTCCTGTTCTTCTCCTGCCTCTTCGCGCTGCCCCTGATCGTCGCCTATGCAAGGCTGAGCGACCCGCGCCAACCGCTGCGCCCGCGCCACCTGCGCCTGACGCTGTTCCGTGCCCTTCTGGCGGTATTCAACAGCGTGGCGGTGATCTACGCCTTCGGCGCGCTACCCTTGGCGCAAGCCTATGCGATCTTCTTCACCATGCCGCTCTTCATCGCGCTCATGGCCGTGCCGATCCTTGGCGAAAAGCTCGATGCCCTGACCGCGGGTGCCATCGTCCTCGGACTTGTCGGAGTCTTCGTCGCCCTGCAACCGGGGCGGATGCCGCTGGAATGGGCGCATCTCGCCGCGCTGGCGGGGGCGATGTCGGGGGCGCTGAACTCTGCACTGATCCGCAGGACGCGGGACGAATCCTACCTCGTCCTCGTGCTCTACCCGATGGGAGCGCAGCTTCTCGCGGCGGGGCTGGCGCTGCCCTTCGTCTTTTCCCCCATGACAAGGATCGACCTTGCCGTGACGGGCCTTCAGGCGCTCTGCGGAGTGTCGGGCATGGTGGCCTTCATCGCCGCCTACCGCCGCGCCACCGCAGCCTTCGTCGCCCCCATGCAATATTCGCAGATCATCTGGGCCACGCTGCTCGGCCTCGTGATCTTCGGCGAAAGGCCAAGCCTCGCCACGGGTGCAGGCATCGCGCTCATCGTCGCGGCGGGGATGGTCGTGCTCCTGCGCAAACCCGACACCGCAGTCCCGGGAAAGCCACCCGTCAGGCCACCCGCCAAGCCACCCGCCAAGCCACCCGCCTGACCGCACAGGCAAGGAGCCGCTTACCGCCCGCGCCACCGGCGCCGCGCCGCCTTGCGCTTGGGGGATGAACACGCCAAAGGGCTGTGGTAACGGTTTCACACACCCTTCGGCGGATTCCCCCATGCACAGCAACCTGCGCGGCGCGCTCCTCTCCCTTGCCTCCTTCGGGGTCTACGCCACCCACGACGTGATCGTGAAGACGCTGGGCGAAAGCTACCGCCCGTTCCAGATCATCTTCTTCGCGGGCCTGCTCAGCTTTCCGCTCATCACCATCATGCTGATGAGCGACCGCACCGATGGCACGCTGATCCCCAAACACCCGTGGTGGACCGTGATCCGCACCACATCCGCCGTTCTGACGGGCCTCGGCGGGTTCTACGCGTTCTCCGTCCTGCCGCTGGCGCAATGCTACGCGATCTTCTTCGCCATGCCGATCCTCATCACCCTGCTTGCCATCCCCGTGCTGGGCGAACGCATCGGCCTGCACCGTGGCCTTGCGGTCGTGGCGGGCCTCCTCGGCGTGCTGATCGTGCTGCGCCCCGGAGAGGTGGAGTTCGGCCTCGGCCACCTCGCCGCCCTTTCCGCCGCCTTCATGGGCGCGCTCACCTCGGTCATCGTGCGCAAGGTGGGCAAGGCCGAGCGTTCCATCGTCCTCATGCTTTACCCGATGGTGGCGAACTTCGTCGTCATGGGCGCGGCGCTGCCCTTCGTCTACACCCCCATGCCGATCGAGCATCTGGGCCTCCTCGGCGCGATGGCTGCGATGGGCCTGATCGGCGGCCTGCTTTCGATTGCCGCCTACCGCCTCGCCCCTGCGGTGATCGTGGCCCCCATGCAATATTCGCAAATGCTCTGGGCGGTATTCTACGGCTGGCTCTTCTTCAGCGAATCCCTCGATTTCAATACCGCGCTTGGCAGCGCCGTGATCATCGCCTCCGGCCTCTACATCGTCCTGCGCGAAGGCACGCCTGCCGTTTCCACCAACCGCCCCGTGCTCGAAAACCGCTCGCGCTTCGACACGGGGATGCAGCCGCGCATCGGATCGTGGATCAGGCTTGTCGAACGCCGCCGTTCCGATGCCCCTTCCGGCGAATGAATCGCCCGCAGGGTCTTGCAAAGCGCGCGGGCAGGCTGTAACCCCCTGCCCACGGTCGGAGCGTAGCGCAGTCTGGTAGCGCACCTGCTTCGGGAGCAGGGGGTCGGAGGTTCGAATCCTCTCGCTCCGACCAATTCAAAAAATCCCGAACCCCCACATCGAAAGCGCCGGACGTCCCCGTCCGGCCCTTTGGCAATCCATGCCCGCGCTGCCGATCACCTGCCCGCCGCGCAAAGAAAAACCCTCCCCCGCGGCGCGGGAGAGGGCCGATTCCTTCCGCTACGGGATCAATCGTAAAGCACAGCCGCGATATTCGCGTCGGCCATGTTGGACTTGTCGTACCAGTAGAAGCCGGTGTCGATGTTCTTGGGCAGTTCTTCACCCTTCACCGCCTTGGCAAGGCTGTCGACGACGCACTGGCCGATGCCGACGGGGTTCTGGGTGATCGACCCGATCAGGGTGCCTTCCATGATGGCATCCTTCTGGGTCTTGCCCGAGTCGAAGCCCACGCCGACGATCTTGGCGCCGGTTTCCTTGATGGCGACGGCCAGACCGATTGCCGCACCTTCGTTCGAAGCGAAGATCGCCTTGAGGTCGGGGTTCGCCTGCATCATCGCCTTGACGTTGTCGGTCGCCTTCAGCGCGTCGTTGGCGTATTGCACGTCGACGACCTCGATCTTCGGATAGGCTTCCTTGATGCGGTTCAGGAAGCCGTCACGGCGCCCGATACCCGTGGCCGAGGTCTGGTCGTGGATCACGGCCGCGATCTTGCCCTCTTCGCCGATGGCCTTTGCCAGACCGTCCGCTGCCGCTGCCGCCGCCGCCATGTTGTCCGTCGAACAGGTCGTCAGCGGCAGGTCGCTGTCCACGCCCGAGTCGAAGGCGACGATCGGGATGCCCGCGTCAGCCGCCTTTTGCAGCGCCGGAACCTGCGCCTGGCTGTCCAGCGCAGCAAAGCCCAGACCCTGCGGGTTCTTGGCGATGGCGGCGTTCAGGATGTCGGTCTGCTTGTCGATCTCGGCTTCGGTGTTCGGGCCTTCGAAGGTGATGGTCACGCCATTGCGCGCCGCCGCTTCCTCGGCACCGGCCTTCACGGCCTGCCAGAACTGGTGGCTGAAGCCCTTGGCGATGATCGGGAAATAGGTTTCCGCGAAAGACGGAGCCGCGGTCAGCGCCAGCCCGAGGGCCATTGCCGAGGTCATAAGGGTCTTTTTCATGTCTCACTCCCTGAGTTTCTAACCGGATGCAAACCGCTGCACCCGGGGCAGTCTGTTGGTATTCGTCGGTCTGTTCACTCTCCCCGTTTACGATTTCTTGCGCAGGAAGATGTCGATGAACACGGCGACGATGATGATCACCCCCGTCACGACGATCTTCCACTCCTCCTGCACCCCCATCACGCGCAGACCGTTGGTCAGGACGCTCATGATGAAGGCGCCGATGATCGTTCCCGTCACCGTCCCGCGCCCGCCCGAAAGCGAGGTGCCGCCGATGACCACCGCCGCGATGGCGTCAAGCTCGTAGCCAAGCCCCAGCGCCGGCTGCGCCGAATTCAGGCGCGACGACACGATCAGCCCCGCGATCCCGCTGATGCCGCCGCAGATGGCATAGGTCAGGATTTTCCAGCGGTTGACCTTGATCCCCGACAGCCGCGCCGCTTCCTCGTTCGACCCGAGCGCAAAGATCATCCGTCCCACGATGGTCCGCGTCAGCACGATCGAGGACAGGATGGCCACCACGAACATGATCATCACGCCGTTCGGAATCTCGATCGACGGAAAGATCGCCGAGATGGAGCTTACGGGCGACAGAAGCTGGTAACTCGGCGTGTCGTTGAAATAGATCGGCTTGGCTTCGGAAAAGACCAGCGCCAGCCCCCGCGCGATCTGCATCATGCCAAGCGTGGCGATGAACGGAGGGATCTTTAGCTCCGCGATGGTAAAGCCCGACACCGCCCCCATGAAGGCTCCGGCGGCAATCGCGGCAAGGATGCCCAAGGGCAGCGGCATCCCGAGGTTCGTCAGCACGATCCCCGCGACCACCGCCGTCAGCGTCATCATCGTGCCCACGGACAGGTCGATCCCGCCCGAAATGATCACGAATGTCACTGCCACGCCCAGCACGCCGTTGACCGCCGTGGCCTGCATGATCCCGACCATGTTGCTGCCCGTGGCAAAGTTCGGCGCGAACAGGCTGAAAAAGCCCAAAAGCGCCACCAGCACCACAAAGGCCACCGCCTTCTGCAAGGCCGCCGTGGTAAGGAAGCCCGGCTTGGCCCCCTGTGCGCCATCCACTGTCGTATCCGTCATTCCCGTAATCCCCCGTTCACGCCGCGTTGGCGCGCTGTGTCGCCAGCGTCATGATGTCTTCCTGCGTGGCCGTCCGACCGTCGAGTTCGCCCGTGATCCGCCCCTCGCACATGACCGCGATGCGATGCGACAGGCGCAAAACCTCGGGCAGTTCCGACGAGATGACGATGACGGCCTTTCCCTGCGCCGCCAGTTCCTCGAGCAGCCTGTAGATCTCGGCCTTCGCGCCCACGTCGATGCCCCGCGTCGGTTCGTCGAAGATCAGGATGTCGCAGTCGCGCAGCAGCCATTTGGAAATGACCACCTTCTGCTGGTTGCCCCCCGACAGGAGCCGCGTTTCCTGATGGATGTGCGGCGTCTTGACCTTCAGCTTGCGGACATATTCCTCGGCGACCTTGCCAAGGGCGGCATCCTGCATGAACCCGCCCTGCATGAAGCGGCCCCAGCTTGCCATCGTCACATTGTCCCGGACCGACATTCCGGTCACAAGGCCGAAGTGTTTGCGGTCCTCGCTCAGATAGGCGATCCCGCGCGCCACCGCATCGGCAGGACTGCCGATCCTGCAGGCTTTGCCGTGGATGTGGATTTCCCCGCTGTCGATCGGGTCGGCACCAAAGATGGCCCGCGCCACCTCGGTCCGGCCCGCCCCCATCAGCCCCGCGATGCCAAGGATTTCGCCCCTGTGCAGCGACAGGCTGACGTTGCGGATCGCCTTGCCGCGGTTCAGGCCCGTGACGCGCAAGACCTCCTCGGTCGTGCCATGCCCCGTCGCGCGGTGCTGGTCGGCCAGTTCGCGCCCCACCATCAACTGGATGATCGTCGACATCGGAGTGGATGCGGCGGGCAGCGTGTCGATGTATTGCCCGTCCCGCATCACGGTCACGCGGTCTGCGATGCGCTTCACCTCGTCCATCTTGTGGGTGATGTAGACGATGCCGACGCCATGCGCCTTCAGGTCCTCGATCACCGCGAACAGGTGCTCAACCTCCGTCTCGTTCAATGCGCTGGTCGGTTCGTCCATCACCAGAACCCGCGCATCATAGGACAGCGCCTTGGCGATCTCGACCAGCTGCTGCCGCGCCACGGTCATGGCACCCACCTCGGCGGCGGGGTCGATGTCCACTTTCATCCGCCGGAAAATCGCCGCCGCGTCCCGCTTCAGCTTCGCCTCGTCCACGAAAATGCCGAATCCCCTGCGCGGTTCGCGCCCGATGAAGATGTTCTGCGCGGCACTCAGGTGGTTCATCAGGAACAACTCCTGATGGATGATGCTGATTCCCAGCGCCTGCGCCGCTTGCGGGTCGCGCAGCGTCACCGCCTTTCCGTCGACAAGGATTTCGCCCGCATCGGGCTGGTAGACCCCCGTCATGATCTTCATAAGCGTGGATTTGCCCGCGCCGTTCTCGCCCATCAGGGCATGGACCTCGCCCGCCCGCAGGTCGAACCCCACGTCCTGAAGCGCCCGCACGCCGGGAAAGGATTTCTCGATCCCCCGCAGTTCGACAACGCTCTGGCCTGCCGCCTTTGCAGCTTGTGCCACCGTCTTTCCCCCCTTGCCAGCATCCACCCGCTTTGCGGTTCCCTTGGACGCCCCGCCAAATCGTGTCGGCAGGATTCTTGTTTGGACTGACATGTTAGCGTGTCAGTTCCTTCATGCGAGAAGTTTTTTCACTCCACGATCTCTCTTTGGAGAGTGACCCATACCCTTCCTTCGTCCGTCTCGTCGGCCTTCGTGCCCCGTGGAACAGAAAGACCGCCACGCAATTCACCACCAGGGGCCACAGCGCCCGGCCCAAGCGCAGCGTGCGAAGCCGAAGCCCGCAGCCAGCCGGTGCCGGTCGCAGCCCCTTGACCCGACGGTGTCAATATTCCGCCCGCTTCGCAAACGGAATTTTCATTCCGTCCGCAGCTTTGCCCTGAGCAGCTTTGCCCTGAGCAGCTTTGCCTTGATGTGCCTCACCCGTCGGCCTTCGGGGGCAGAAACCGACCCCCTCCGCAGCCCCGCAGAGCGGGGCGACAGGCCGTTTCGCAAAAGGACAGGGGGGAGAGAGAGAGGGGGGGAGTGGCTTCAGCCCCGCCGTGCGATCGCGCCGTAGATGGCAAGCACGATCACCGCGCCCACGATGGCGGCGATGAACCCCGCCCCCTCGTTCGGCGCATACCAGCCAAGCGCTTGGCCAAGGAAGGTTGCGACGAACGCCCCGACGATCCCGAGGATGGTTGTCAGGATGAACCCCGAAGGCTCGTTCCTTCCGCCCGGCATGATCAGTTTGGCGATGACGCCCGCGATGAAGCCGATGATGATGGTCCAGATGATCGACATGGGTGGACGCCTTTTCTGCTCGGGGGATGTTCCCCGCAGCCCAAACGCCTCCGCCCCGTGGCGGTTCCTGACTGTCCTGCGTCCTAGCGGCCCTGCCACCGCGTCATGATGTAATGCGCGGTCATCAGGTCGAGATGCGCCCCGCCGCCATTCTTGGCGACCGTGATCTCCTCCTCCGACGACCGCCGATACAGCCCCGCCGCGATGTCGTAGAAATCGGCGCGGATATCCGCTTCGGTCATCGTGCCATTGGCAAGCGGCTCCATCATCTCGCCGATATGGTGGATGGTGGTGGCGCGGCTGTCCACGAACACGCTTGCCCGCGTCATCACCGCATCATCCGCCTCGCGCATGTCGGGCCGGTAGGCGCCGATCAGGTCGACGTGCTGCCCCGCCTTCAGCCATTCCCCCTTCAGGATCGGCGTCTTGGTCATGGTGGCCGAACAGATGATATCCGCCCGCCCCACCGCCGCCTGCAAATCCGTCACCGCCGTGACGCGCGCATCGCCTGCCGCAATCGCCTCGGCCCCCGCCGCCGTGCGGTTCCAGATCAGGAACCGCGCATCGTGGAAATGCGAGGCATAGGCCTCCACCATCGACCGCGCCACAGGCCCCGCGCCAAGGATCAGGATCAGCTTCGACTCAGGCCGCGCCAGCCGCTTGGCCGACAAGAGGCTGTCCCCCGCCGTCTTCCACTTCGTCACCAGATGGAAATCGACCAGCGCCGTCAGATCGCCCGTCTTGTCGTCGAACAGGTTCACCGCCCCGTGGATCGACGGCAACCCCAGCGCCACGTTGTCGGGGAATATCGTCGCCACCTTCACCAGTTGCGCCAACCCGTCGATCCATGCCGCACGGTTCAGGATCGTGTCCTTGCCGCGATACAGGAACAGGTCCTTGATCTCGGCCTTCGGCAGACGGTGGCCCGCCTCGATGGCATCGGTCAGGCCCGCCCATGACAGCAGCGATTCCGCCTCTTTCCCGATGAATTCGATGCTCACAGCCCCGCCTCGCTTTCCGTCAACAACCCTTCGGCGACCAAGCGCCGCGCCCAGCCCTGCCAGCTTTCGAACTGGTGCGTCCGCCAGCCCCGCCGCGCTGCCGCCGTGATATTGTCGGCACGGTCATCGGTAAAGAGCAGCCGGTCGGGCGCAATGCCGCAATCGGCTTCGACCATTTCATAGATGCGCGGATCGGGCTTGATCACCCCCATCCGGCCACTGACGTAAAGCCGGTCGAAATCGCGCAGGAAATCCATGCGCGGCAAGGCATGTTCAAACGTGTCCCGCCCGAAATTGGTCAGCGCAAAGACGGGCACGCCCTTGGCCCGCAGCGCCCGTTGCAGCGCGATGGACCCGTCGATCCGCGGGCTTGCCAACTCGATCCAGCGGTCATGCCACATGCGGATGTCCTCGGCCCAATCCGCATGCGCCTCGGCCCAGTCATAGACCGTGTCCCGAAACGCCGCCCCCGCATCGACCAGATCGTTCATCTGATGCAGGTCCACGGCGGCAAACAGCGCCCGCCGCCGTTCCTCGCCGATCACACGGTCGTAAAACGCCTCGGGCTGCCAGCGAGTCAGCACATTGCCGATATCAAAGATCACTGCCTCGGGGATCACCGGTCACATCCTTCTTGCGCCTCGTCTCGCGCCACAGCGTATAAAGGCCCGCCCCGCAGATAAGCGCAATCCCCACCGCCGCCGTGGCATCTGGCCAGGTGCCAAAGACCACCGCCCCCCAAAAGATCGCAAGCGGCATCGAGGCATATTCGAACGGCGCCACCAGCGCCGCCTCCAGCAGCCGGTAGGCTTGGGACACCATCAAACCGCCGATCGCCACCGCAATCCCCGTCGCCAGAAACCACGGCCAATCCTGCAACGGCGGCCAGACCCAGGGCCGCAGCAGGAACGCGACCGAGGCATTGTCAGACCCCGCAAACTGCCCGTCCCCCACCGTCAGCCCCATCGTGGCCGACAGCGCGATGAACCCGCATTGCACAAAGAACGAAAGCGCCATCGCACTTTCCGTATCCTTCATCCGCCGCGTCATCATATGGCTCGACGCATAGCAAAAGGCCGAAATCAGCACGAGCACCGCCGCAGGCTGGATCACCCCCGACCCCGGCCGCAGCATGACGACGACCCCCATCATCCCCACGCAAACCGCCAGCCAGCGCCGCGGCCCGACCTGCTCGCCCAGCACAAGGATCGACAGCAGCGTGACCAGCAGGGGCGAAACGAAGGCAATCGCCACCGCATCGGCCAAGGGCAGCGCGGCAAGGCCAAGGAAGTAGCACAGGTTGGAACACAGCACGAAGCCCACGCGGATCAGATGGTCCTTGGGCCGCTTGGTCAGAACCTGCCGGAACCCCGTGCCGGAAAAATGCATCAGGCCGATCAGAAAGATCATCCCGATCCCCGCGCGGATCAGGATCACCTGATGCAGCGCGTAAGACCCCGAAAGGAACTTGATCGCAAGATCGTTGATCGACAGCGTGGCCGACCCGCCAAGGGCAAGCAGGATGCCCGTCAGGGTCGCGCTTCGGGCGGGACGAATGGTCATGGTAGCGCCAATCAACCGCCGCCCGCGCCGTTAATCTGTTCCGCCCGCGACATGGGCAGGGCGGGTTTCAACGGCGCGGCGGGGCGCGGCGGGGCAGGGGGTGCGGCATGCGGACCAACGGTGCGCAGCAAGTGCGCACCCTACGGGCAGGGCGTTTGCGGCCAAGGTAGGGTGCGCACTCGCTGCGCACCACAAACACACCCCCTCACCCCGCCGCCTTCGCCGCCCGCAACTCCCGCTCCAGCACTTCCAGAAACCGCGACCGGTCCGCCTTGGAAAACGGCCTCCCGCCGCCCTGCCGGAAGGGGTCGGCGCTGCGCAGATCCTGCATGAGATCCCGCGTTGCCAGCGCATTGCCGATGTTGCGCCCGTTCAGCACCTCGCCATTGTGCTTCACCACCACCGCACCCGATGCCACCACCTTCGCGGCCAGCGGGATATCCCCCGTCACCACCACATCCCCGCGCCCCGCCTGATCGGCGATCCACTTGTCCGCCTCGTCGGGGCCGGATGCCACAAAAACGCTTTCCACCAACGGGTTGGCCGAAGGCCGTATGCCCCCGTTCGACACGACGAACATCCGCACCCCGTGCCGCGTGGCGACCCGCTCGGCCTCCTCCTTCACGGGGCAGGCATCGGCATCGACGAAGATCCTAGGCATGGAGGGCTGCGGCGTGGAAAGCGACATGCTCCTCCATGAAGGTCGAGACAAAGAAGTAGCTGTGGTCATAGCCCTTCTGCATCCGGAACGACCCGCCCTGCCGCCGCGCCGCCATCGCCTCGGCCAGCGCCTCCGGCTTCAAAAGGTCAAGGAACTGGTCCGACGTTCCCTGATCGATCAGCATCGGCCCGTCAAACCCGCGCTTCCGCATCAGCAGCGTTGCGTCATAGGGCGCCCAAGCGGCTTCGTCCTTGCCAAGGTAGGCCGAAAATTGCTTGCGTCCCCAATCACTTGCGGTCGGATTGCAGATCGGCGCAAAGGCCGAAACCGACCGGAACCGCCCCGGAAAGCTCATCGCAACCGTCAACGCGCCATGCCCGCCCATCGAATGGCCGGTGATCGCCTGCGCCACCTCGGCCAAAGGAAAGGCCGAGAACAGCACATTGGGCAATTCGTCCGTGATGTAATCCCACATCTGGAAATGCGGCTCCCACGGGTCTTCGGTCGCGTTCACATAGAACCCCGCCCCCTGGCCAAGGTCATAGGCCGCATCATTCGCCACCCCCTCGCCGCGCGGGCTGGTGTCGGGAAAGACGATCCCGATCCCCGCCTCCGCCGCCCACCGCTGCGCGCCCGACTTGTCCATCGCGTTCTGATGCGTGCAGGTCAGCCCCGACAGGTACCACAGCAGCGGAACCGGCCCGTCCTCGGCCTGTTCGGGCAGGAAAAGGCCGAAGGTCATGTCGCAATCGCACAGCGCCGAAGGATGCGAATACACACCCTGCACCCCGCCGAAGGCACGGCTTTCCGATACGGTCTTCATCACTTGTCCTTTCGATTTGCGGGCCAAGGTTCCACGCCACGGCGGGTCTTGCAAGCCCCGCAGGCACCCGCACCCGATCCGGTTTCAGCCGCGGGCGACCGGCTTTGCGAACAGGATCCACTCCTGCGCATCGACCTGCCAGTCACCCTTTACCACCGCCCGCCGCGCCACCTCGCGGTAGCCCTTGGCGGCATAAAGACGCAACGCCTCCCGATGCGTATCGGCTGCGATCAGGCTGATGTCCCGATGCCCCGCCCGCTGCGCCACCGACTCGGCATGGGCCAGCAGCGCACCGCCGCAGCCCTTGCCGCGAAACCCCTCATAGGTTGCCAGCACGTTCAGATACCACGACCCCGGCGCCAGCGCCTCAAGCTCCAGCAGCGGCACGAAGATGGGCGGGGTGTCAGGATCGACCGGCTGCGGCTCGGCTTCCGCCGCATATCCCAAAAGACAGGCCGCGACCTCGCCGCCGCTCTCGGCCAGCCACGCGTTGCGATACGAGAAATTCCCCGTTTCCCGCGCCGCCCGTTCCCTGCCATAGGCCCAGGGGTCGCCCTCCGGTCCGACCGATTTGCGCCAGTAATGCAGCGGCAGATCATCCGCCGCCATGTTGATGAAGCGCACCAGATGCCCTGCATCCGCGGCGGTCGCCTCTCTGATCCGCATCCCCGACACTCCTCCTTCTGTCCGCGCCGACCCTTAGCAGCCCCCTTTGCCCTTGTCAGCCTGTCGGCAGGGCCATACCAAACGCAGAAGGACCGAAACGAACCCCTGAAAGGACTGACATGGGCGATATGGTGTTCCGCTTCCCCGCACCGGGGCCAGAGCCGATGCTGGCCGATCTCGAAGGCTGGACCAAGATCGAGGGCAACCCGACCATGAAGACATGGGTCCAGCACACCTCGCTTGACGGTTCGGTCATAAGCGGCACGTGGGAGGCGACGACCGGCACTTGGCACGCCGCCTACAAATTCTACGAATTCGTCCACCTGATCGAAGGCCGCATCACCATCACCCCCGAAGGCGCAGCCCCCGTCACCCTGAACCCGGGCGATGCCTTCGTCGTCGAACCCGGCTTCAAGGGCACGTGGAAGATCGAAGCCCCCGTGCGCAAACACTTCTGCATCAAGCTGAAGTAACCGCCCGCGTCCCCCGCGCCGGAACAGGGCGCAACCTCGGGCGCATTCCCGCTGGCGGAACAGTGCCGCAACGCCGGAGGGCGGCTGTCCGGCGGGAATCGCAACATCGCGCAGTCCCGCCGTGGCAGACATCGTCAAGGCGGGACGACACCGCCGTCTCCGTCACTGCGCCGCAAGACGCAGGGACGATCCTGTCACTGGGTCGGGTGGAACTTGCCTGCGGGCGACAGCGTAAAGATCTCGCATCCCGTGGCGGTCACGCCGACCGAATGCTCGAACTGCGCCGACAGGCTTTTGTCGCGGGTGATCGCCGTCCAGTCGTCCGACAGCACCTTCGTCTCGGGACGGCCAAGGTTCACCATCGGCTCGATGGTGAAGAACATGCCCTCTTCCAAGACCGGCCCCGTCCCGGGACGCCCGTAATGCAACACGTTCGGAGGCGAATGGAACACGCGCCCCAACCCGTGGCCGCAGAAATCGCGCACCACGCTCATGCGGTTGGCTTCGACGTAGCTCTGGATCGCATGGCCTATGTCGCCAAAGGTGTTCCCCGGCTTCACGGCGGCGATGCCCCGCATCAGCGCCTCGTGCGTCACGTTGATCAGCCGCTGGGCAAAGGGCTTCGCCGTGCCTGCCACATACATCCGGCTCGTATCGCCGAACCAGCCGTCCACGATCACCGTCACGTCGATGTTCAGGATATCGGTCGCCTGCAACACGTCATTGCCGCGCCCCGGCACCTTGCTGCCCGGTATCCCGTGGCAGACCACATGGTTCACGCTGATGCACGAGGCGTGCTGATACCCCTTGTAGCCGATCGTGGCCGAGGTGACGCCATGCCGCTCCACCTCTGCCGTGATGAAGGCGTCGATCTCGCCCGTCGTCGCCCCCGGCACGACAAGCGATGCCACCGCGTCCAATATCGAGGCCGCAATGCGACCGGCTTTCGCCATGCCCGCGAAATCCGCGTCCTCGTGGATGCGGATTCCGTCCTTGGTGATGCGACCGCGCGTCTCGTCCAACATTGCTGTCCTTGCGACTCTTTCGCCCTAGATAGGCAAATCCCGCGCCAAAGGCCAGACCCGCGCCGGATCGCGCTTTGAAACGCGCTTTGCCCGCCCTATACCCAAGGCACTTCTGACGAAAGAGACGCCCATGCCCAACCCCACCGCCGCAATTCTGGTCATCGGCGACGAGATCCTCTCGGGCCGCACCCGCGATTCCAACATGCACCATCTGGCGCAGCGCCTGACCGAACACGGCATCACCTTGGCCGAGGCGCGGGTCGTCCCCGACGAACATGACCGCATCGTCGCGGCGCTGAATGCCCTGCGCGGCGCTTACGACCACGTCTTCACCTCGGGCGGCATCGGCCCCACGCATGACGACATCACCGCCGATGCCATCGCCGCCGCCTTCGGCGTGCCGATCACCCACCGCGCCGACGCGATGGCGCTTTTGCAGGCGCATTACGACCGCGCCGGCCTTCCCTTCAACGAGGCGCGCCAGCGCATGGCCCGCATCCCCGATGGCGCCACCCTGATCGACAACCCCATCTCCACCGCGCCCGGTTTCACGATCGGCAACGTGCATGTCATGGCGGGTGTGCCGAACATCTTCGAGGCGATGCTCGCAGGCGTCCTGCCCACGCTCACGGGCGGCGCGCCGCTTCTGTCGCAATCCCTGCGCGTGAACCGAGGCGAGGGCGAGATTGCCACCGACTTCGCCACCCTCGCCGCCGATTTCCCCGACCTGACGATGGGAAGCTACCCCTTCAACACCAACGGGGTCTACGGCACCAACCTCGTCATCCGCGGCACCGATGCCGCCCGCATCGACGCCGCCATGACGCGCCTGTCACGGATGTTCGCATGATCGACCTGCCCTCCCTGACCGAGGCGACATGGCCCCCCGCGGCAAAACACGCGGTCGGCCCGTGGATCGTGCGCGAAGGGCAGGGGGCGGGGCAGCGCGTTTCGGCCACAAGCCCCGCCGGAAACTGGACCGAAGCCGAAATCGGACAGGCCGAGGATGCCATGCGCGCCCTTGGCCAGACCCCCATCTTCGTCATCTGGCAGGGGCAAGAGGCGCTGGATGCCACGCTTGCCGCACGCGGCTACCGCATCAACGACCCCGTGGTCGCCTATGCCGCACCGACCGCCGCCCTTGCCGAACCCGCCCCCGCCTTCCTGACCACCTTCCCGCATTGGCCCCCGCTCGGCATCGCCACGGCGATCTGGCGCGAGGCGGGTCTGCACCCCGCGCGCTTCGGGGTGATGGATCGGGTCGCCCTGCCCAAGACCGTGATTCTCGGCCGCACGGGCGACCGCGCGGCGGGGGTGGCTTTCGTCGCCGTCCACGGCAAGACGGCGATGCTGCACGCGCTCGAGGTGGCACCCGCCCTTCGTCGGCAGGGAACCGCGCACAACATCATGCGGGCCGCGGCGATCTGGGCGCAAGATCAGGGCGCAACCGACCTCGCCCTTCTTGTCACCACGGCGAACTCCGGCGCACGGGCGCTCTACGCTTCCCTCGGAATGTCAGTTGTGGGACACTACCATTATCGGAAGTTGTAAGCCCGCAAAGAGGCCGAGCAGTGCAGAACCGAAATCGAAGCGCAACGCGTGCCCGTCAACTTGGGCCGGTCCTCGGCCCGATGCTTGCCGCCCTGCGCCTGCCCGCGCTGGCACTTCTCCTCGCGGCCCCGCTCGGCACAGGTGGCGCCGAAGCCTTCACGCCGGAATCTGCCTTCACTCCTGAATTTCCCGCCCCTGCCACGGCACAGGGCGAACGCCGCGCCGACCTGACCTCATACCGCCTCCCGACCGGCCCGTTCCGCGGTGACGCCGTTCCCGCAAAACTGACCGAAGGCAGCTTCCGGCAGACCGCTTGGCGGCTCGACTGGGCGGGGCGCTCGACGCTCGAACTGCTCGCCCCCCTACGCGACCAACTCGGCCAGGCAGGCTGGACCACGCTTTACGAATGCGAAACCGCAGCCTGCGGCGGCTTCGATTTCCGCTACGGCATCGACGTCCTGCCCGAACCCGAAATGCATGTGGACCTTGGCGATTTCCGCTACCTCGCCGCCAGCCGCAAAGGGGAAAAGGGGATGGAATATCTTTCCTTCCTCGTCAGCCGCTCCGCCGATCAGGGCTTCGTGCAACTCACCCACGTTGGCGGCGACCTCTCCCCCAACCTGACCGCTTCGACCAAATCGCCCGGGGCACAGGCGGGCACCCCCGCCACAGGAACCGATGTCAATGCCGCCGCGTCCGCGCCCACCGCATCCCTGCCCGCAGGGGCGGGCCTCGGCGCGCTGCTTTCGGCAGGGCAGGCGGCAGTTCTGGAAGACCTCGCCTTCGCCTCCGGCATGGCGCGGCTTAAAGCGGGCGACTATCCCTCGCTCCGCGCCCTTGCCGATTGGCTTGTCGCCAACCCGACCGCCGCGATCACCCTCGTCGGCCACACCGACGCATCGGGCAGCCTGACCGCCAACACCGCCCTGTCGCAAAAGCGTGCGGCGAGCATCCGCGACCTTCTCATCGCCTCCTACGGCATCGCCCCCGACCGGATCACCGCCGAAGGCGTCGGCCCCGCCGACCCCCGCGCCGACAACGCAACCACCGAAGGCCGGTTGAAAAACAGACGGGTCGAGGTGGTTCCCACCCCGACCCGCCAAAGGGTTTCGTTCTGAAATCTCACCAGTTGTCCGGTCCCTTGTCGATCAGACGGCGGGCAAGGAAGTCGATGAAGGCCCGCACCTTGGGCTGGGTGAAGCGCCCCGGCGGGTAGACGGCATAGATGCCCTGCACCTCGACCGGCAGCCCCGGAATGGCCTCTTCGACCAACCCCTGCTTCATCGCATCCGCATAAAGGAACGAAGGCAGGTAAGCGATGCCAAGTCCCGACACGGCGGCGTTCAGCAGCGATTGCCCGTCATTCACCGTCAGCCAGCCCGCCGTGCGGACCTGACGCTTCTCGCCCGACGGCGCGGTGATCTTCCAGACGTTGCCATTGGCCTGATTGGAATAATGCAAGAGCTTGTGGTCGTTCAGATCGTCGATCTTCATCGGCCGCCCGTGCCGCTGGAAATACCCCGGCGAGGCGATCATCCGCTTCGTCGTCTCGGTCAGCTTGCGGGCACGCAGCGAGCTGTCCTCCAGCTCGCCCACGCGGATGGCAAGGTCGAAGCCCTCGCTGATCAGTTCGACGTAGCGGTTGTTCAGCACCATGTTCACGGTGATGTCGGGGAATTCCAGCAGGAAGTCGCCAAGGATCGGCGACAGCAGGTTCACCCCGAAATCGGTCGCCACGCTGATGCGCAGCAGCCCCGAAGGCGCCGACTGCATGCTGGTGACAAGCGCATCCGCCTCTCCCGCATCGTTCAGCACGCGGCGGGCGCGGTCGTAATAGGCAAGGCCGATCTCGGTCGGAGACACGCGCCGCGTCGTCCGGTTCAGCAGCCGCGCCCCCAGACGCGCCTCCAGCGCCGAGACGTGCTTTGACACGGCCGACTTCGAGATACCCATCTTTTTGGCCGCATCGGTGAAGCCGCCTTGGTCCACCACGGTGGCGAAGGCTTCCATTTCGGTCAAACGATCCATTGTCTTCCTCTGGCAACTATGAGGGCGAATGGAGCGTTATTGATCCCGAAATCGGGCAGGATCGGGGCGCGGGTGCGCCCTATCTGGGGAATTCTTTACCATCGTTGCGGCGCGGGAAACGGACGGTTCCGCACCATGCGGCCCTTCAAAGCAACGCGGCAAGGCGCGCGGCCTGATCTATGGCGCGTTTCGCGTCCAGTTCCGCCGCCACATCCGCGCCACCGATGACATGATGTTCGATGCCTTTTGCCGCCAAAGCCGCCGCCAGATCGCGCTTCGGCTCCTGTCCCGCGCAGATCACCACCGAATCGACCTCCAGCACTTCGGCTTTGCCATCGCGCAGGATATGCAGCCCCTCGGCCCCGATCCGCTCGTAGCTTACCCCGCCCCACATCCGCACGCCCTTTGCCGCCAATGCGGCGCGGTGGATCCAACCCGTGGTCTTGCCCAATCCCCGCCCCGGCCGCTCGGCCTTGCGTTGCAATAGCCAGACCTGCCGCGCGGGCGCTGACGGGGCAGGGGGGACAAGTCCACCCGCCACCTCTGCCGGATCGCCCACGCCCCATTCCCTGCGCCACAAGGCGGGGTCCAGCGTGGCCCGCTCCTCCCCCGCCACCAGAAACCCGGCCACGTCGAAGCCGATGCCCCCCGCCCCGATCACCGCCACCCGCGCCCCGACCTCTGCCCCCTCCAGCACCTCGGCATAAGACAGCGCCCGCTCCGCCCCCGCGATGTCCGGCACGCGGGGTGCCACCCCCGTGGCCACGATCACGGCGTCAAAGCCCGCCAATCCCGCCACCTCTGGCGCAGCGCCCAACCGCACCTCCACCCCCGCCGCACGAAGCCGCGCATCGAACCACGCGATCAGCCCCGCAAACTCTTCCTTCCCCGGCACCTTGGCGGCCAGCCGCAACTGCCCGCCCAATTCTGCCGCCGCCTCGAACAGCGTGACCCGATGCCCCCGCTCTGCCGCCACCGCCGCCGCCATCATCCCAGCAGGGCCACCGCCCACCACCGCGATCCGCCGCGCGGCCCGTGCCGCCGCATAGACCAACTCCAGCTCATGCCCCGCCCGCGGATTGACCAGACAACTCGCCAGCTTCCCCGCAAAGGTATGGTCAAGACAGGCCTGATTGCAGGCGATGCAGGGCGCGATCTCCGCCGCCCGCCCCGCCGCCGCCTTGGCCACGAAGTCGGGGTCCGCAAGCAGCGGCCGCGCCATCCCCACCAGATCGGCCAAACCATCGGCCAGAATGCCCTCGGCCACCTCGGGCGAGTTGATGCGGTTCGCCGCGATCACCGGCACCCCCACCGCCGCCCGCAGCCGCCCCGTCAGATGCGCGAAAGCCGCCCGCGGCACGCTCGTCGCAATCGTCGGCACCCGCGCCTCGTGCCAGCCGATGCCGGTGTTGAACGCATCCGCCCCCGCCACCTCGACCGCCCGCGCCAGCGTCACAACCTCGTCCCATGTCGAACCATCCGGTACGAGGTCGATCAAACTCAGCCGAAAGACGATCAGGAACCCGTCCCCCGCCGCCGCCCGCATCCGCCGCACGACCTCGACCGCCAGCCGCATCCGGTTCCCGAAACTGCCGCCCCAGCGGTCGGTCCGGCGGTTGGTGTGGCGCGCAAGGAACTGGTTGAGGAAATACCCCTCGCTCCCCATCACCTCCACCCCGTCATAGCCCGCATCCCGCGCCCGCAGCGCCGCAGTCACCATGTCGGCGATCTGCTTTTCGATCCCCGCCTCGTCCAGTTCCAGCGGGGTAAAGGGGGAAATCGGCGACCGGATGGCCGATGCCGAAACGCAGCCCTTGCCGTAAGCATAGCGCCCCGCGTGCAAAACCTGCATCACGATCCGCCCGCCCGCGTCATGCACGGCCCCCGTCACGCGGGCATGGTTTGCCACATCGTCGGTTGAAAACAGCCCCGCCGCGCCGGGAAACACCGCGCCCTCGGCATTGGGGGCCATACCCCCCGTCACGATCAGCCCGACCCCGCCCCGCGCCCGCGCGGCGTAGAATTCCGCCACCGCCGCCCAGTCGCCCCGCTCCTCCAGCCCCGTATGCATCGACCCCATCACCACGCGGTTCGGCAAGGTCAGATGCCCCAAGCTCAGGGGCGAAAGCAGATGCGGATAGGTCATGTTTTCCTCCTGCCCGCCACGATGGCGCGGGCAGGGCGCGAAGTCACCCCGAACCTCGCGTCAGGCGGTTTCCACGCAATGCCGCCGGAACGCACGCTTGAGCATGTCAAGCTCGGCCCGCAGCAGATCGACCTCGGCCCGCAGGTCATCCTCCATCGCCACGCCGGTGATGATGGTGAAATGCGCCAGCATCTGCCCCGAGGCCCGTGCGCGGATCAGAAAGGTCTGCACCCCCTCGTTCAGCACCGAGGCGGGGACCGGCACCTTCACCAGCCACTCCCGCTCGCGCTCCGGCAGGGCCGTGACCGTCATCCCCGGCAGCGCCACCTCGTTCAGCCGCACCTCCAGCGCGGGCTGCCCGATCTCCGCCTCGGCGACCAGAACCCCCTCCCACACCCCGTTGCGGATGCGCGTCTTCGTCAGGCTCACCCCGTCCATCGCTTACAACTCCGCCCTTGGCCTGCGGCTGACCGTCAGGTC
Source organism: Paracoccaceae bacterium (assembly GCA_027489375.1). GTDB lineage: Bacteria > Pseudomonadota > Alphaproteobacteria > Rhodobacterales > Rhodobacteraceae > Paragemmobacter. The sequence goes on from JAIXZW010000021.1 coordinate 38,554, forward strand.
GCGCAGGGTAATCTGGTTCATCTCCGGTCCCTCGAAGATCAGGTCGACCCAAAGCTTCTCGATCCGCTTCTCGTTCACCTTGGTATAGGCAAGGTCGAATTCCACCACGGCATGCACCCCGTCAAACGGCATCTCGCGCACCACCTGTTCGGTGTTCGGCCCGTGCTTGATGTTCAGCCGCGCAAAGATTTCCAGCGGCTTCTCCAACTCGATGATGGCGTCGATCCTGACCAGATGGCGCAGCTTCAACCCCTGCGCGCCCTCTTCGGGCAGGTCGATCACCAGCGACAGGAAAGAGCCGTCGAAGCGGAACACGTCCAACCGCAGCCCGAAGGGCGCGACATCCTCTTCCCGCGTGTTGCGCACTTGCCGCAACGTCAATTCCGACTGGCGGCAGTCGTGAAAGATCGTCGCCCCCTCGCAGACCTGCGCCCGCGTCGTCACCGCCGCGATGCCCGGCGTCGGGATCGGCCCCTTCCACATATCCGGCCGCCAGACCCAATCCGTCCCCGGCAACTTGCGCACGGCGTTCGAGCCGAGGATGGGCAACGCCAAACGGTGCTCGGCGACATGGATCACGCGGTCGACCTGCCGCCGCAAGGCCCGCGCACGGTTCCGCCAGTTGCGCAGCGCGGCAAGATCGACCCCCGCCGCCGCATCGGCCATCTCTTCCCACCGCTTCAGCGTCCGACGCTGAAGCAGCCTGTCCAGAACCTTGTCCAGCTTGCCCAAAATCACACCGCCCCACACCCTTGGCACAGCCGCAAGACGGCACATGCCCCGCCGCTGTTTATGCCGCAAAAGGCGGTGTGCGCCACTGTCAAATTGCGCGGATCACCTACCAAAGTCTCAGGGCGCCGCGCCCTGCGCCACCCGATTCGCGGCGACCAGCGCGCCAAGCGTGGCATCCAGCAGCGCCTTCCCCTGACCCGAGGTGAGCGGGGCTCCCTCCGCACCGCTCACCGACACCGTGGCCAGCCGCCCGCGCAATCCGCGGATGGCGCGCCAGTATTCCCCGACCGCGCTGTCGGCCACATGCATGACGAAGGCATCCTCCTCCCCCACCGCCGACAGCACGCGCACGTCTTCCGCCTTGCCCTCGCGGCTCAGCGCGGCGCGGCCCTCGTCGGTGGCGAAAAAGTCGGCCAGACTGGCCCCGCCATCCGCCATCACCCCCGCCGAACCGGCAGGGCCGACCGACAGCGTCAGCACGGCCGGGGTCGCGGTTGATGTCGCACTCGACGAACAGCGTCCCATCAGGATCACCGCCGAATCCGCCCCCCGCACCCCGGCGCCGGGGCTGATGCAATAGCCTGCCGGTGCCGCCGCCGTCACCGCCCCGTCAAGGATCGCGATGCTGCGGATGCGTCCCGTTCCCGCAACATCGCAGCCCGCCAGCGCCAGCGCCGCCAGAAGCGCCGCCAGACGCGCCGCCCCGACCGGCCCGCGCAGCACGCGTGGCCCCCCGCCCGTTCCGACCTGCCCGACCGCCATGAGCCCCCCTCCCTGCGCGGGTCTGCGCAGGCAATTTCACCCTTGCGTTGCATATCGCTCCCCTTGCGTCCACCGCAATGCAAGCGCCCGCGCCGCGCCACCCTCCGCCGAATGGCCCCCCGTTGGCTTCCTGCAACAGCCCGAAGCCTTTCCGCAGGCCCGATCCGCCCCAAGGCCCGCCGCCGTTCTTGCCGCCGTCCCCACCTCCGACCCCTCCGCCTGCGCTTCCTCCTCCAGCGGAACCGGCTTCCTCTCGCCCCAAATATCCTCAGGGGGTGAGCCGCCCTGCGGCGAGGGGGCGGAACGCCCCCTTCTTCCCGCCCCGACCCCGCACCCCCGCCCCGCCGATTGCATTTCAGCCCCCGCCGGACTATCTGTCACCGACTGACAAGTGCCACGACCGAAGGGCCGCGCCTGCGATGAACTGGATTTCCAACTACGTCCGCCCCAAGATCAACTCGCTCTTCTCGCGTCGCGAGGTGCCTGAGAATCTTTGGACCAAGTGCCCCGAATGCGGCACGATGCTGTTCCACCGCGAGCTTGCCGCGAACCTGAACGTCTGCACCCATTGCGACCACCACATGGCGATCAGCCCGCGTGACCGCTTCTCCGCCCTCTTCGACGGCGGCATCTTCACCGAGGTGAAGGTTCCCGAACCCGTGGTCGACCCGTTGCATTTCCGCGACCAGAAGAAATACCCCGACCGCCTGAAAACCGCGCAAAAGGCGACGGGCGAGCGCGAGGCGATGCTCGTGGCCGAGGGCGAGATTGCCCGCACCCCCATCGTCGCCGTGGCGCAGGACTTCTCCTTCATGGCCGGATCGATGGGCATGTATGTCGGCAACGCCATCCTTGCCGCCGCCCAACGCGCGGTCGAGATGAAGCGCCCGCTCGTCCTCTTCTCCGCCGCAGGCGGCGCGCGCATGCAGGAAGGGATCCTCTCCCTCATGCAGATGCCCCGCACCACCGTCGCCGTCGAAATGCTGCGCGAGGCGCGGCTTCCCTATATCGTCGTCCTCACCCACCCGACCACGGGCGGCGTCACGGCCTCCTACGCCATGCTCGGTGACGTGCAGATCGCCGAACCCAACGCGCTCATCTGCTTCGCCGGTCCCCGCGTGATCGAACAGACCATCCGCGAGAAACTGCCCGAAGGGTTCCAGCGCGCCGAATACCTGCTTGACCACGGCATGCTCGACCGCGTGACGCACCGCAAGGCGCTGCGCGAGGAACTGGTGACGATCATCCGCATGCTCACGGGCCAACCCCCCGCGATCAAGGGCGAACTGACCCTCCAGCCCGCCGAAGCCTGACACCGTGACCGCGAAAACCTCCGACGCCATCCTGCAACGGATGATGACCCTGCACCCCAAGGTCATCGACCTGACGCTCGACCGCGTCCACCGCCTGCTGGGCCTGCTCGGCAACCCCGAACGCCACCTGCCCCCCGTGATCCACATCGCGGGCACCAACGGCAAGGGCAGCACGCAAGCGATGATCCGCGCGGGCTTGGAAGCAGGCGGCGACAAGGTTCACGCCTATACCTCGCCCCACCTTGCACGCTTCCACGAACGCATCCGCCTTGCGGGCGCGCTGATCTCCGAACCCGCCCTGACCGCGCTTCTCGACGAATGCGTCGAAAGGAACGGACCGGACGAGATCACCTTCTTCGAAATCACCACCTGCGCCGCCTTCGCCGCCTTCGCCCGCACCCCTGCGGACTGGACGCTGCTCGAAGTGGGCTTGGGCGGTCGTCTCGACGCCACCAACGTCGTCGACAAACCCGCGCTCACCATCATCACCCCCGTCAGCCTCGACCACCAATCCTTCCTCGGCGATACGGTCGGTGCGATTGCGGGGGAAAAGGCGGGCATCATCAAGCGCGGCGTCCCCTGCATCGTCGGCCCGCAGACCGACGAAGGCTTGGCCGTGATCGAAGCGAAAGCCGCCCGCCTCGGCGCGCCGCTTCTGGTGTTCGGCCAGCACTGGCACGTCTGGGAAGAAAACGGCCGCCTGCTCTATCAGGACGAGCGTGGCCTTCTCGATCTTCCCATCCCCAACCTGCCCGGTCCGCACCAGATCCAGAACGCGGGCGCCGCCATCACCGCCCTGCGCGCCCTTGGCCGTGACGAAGCCGCCTGCGATGCCGCCGTCACCCGCGCCGAATGGCCCGCCCGCATGCAGCGCCTGCGCCACGGCCCCCTGGTCGATGCGGCCCCTTCGGTCGAACTCTGGCTCGACGGCGGCCACAATCCGGCAGGGGGCGAGGCTGTCGCCGCAACCCTTTCCCGCATGCCCGCCCGCGAAACCCACCTCATCTGCGGCATGCTCAACACCAAGGACGTGACGGGCTACATGATCCCGCTCGCCCCGCAGGTGACGCGCCTTCACGCCGTCTCGATCCCCGGCGAAGCGAACACCCTGCCCGCCGAGGTGACGGCAGAAGCCGCCGCCAAAGCGGGAATGGACGCCACCACCGCGCCCTCGGTGGCCGCGGCCTTGGCCAACATCGCCGCCACAAACCCGCAAGCCCGCGTCCTGATCTGCGGCTCGCTCTACCTCGCCGGTTCGATCCTGCGCGAGAACGGTTGATCCCGGTCAAGGCGGCTTCCTTCATACTCGTCCAAATATCCTGCAGGGGGGCGCGGGGGGATGCAAAATCCCCCCGCTTCGCCGCTTGCAACCTGCGCTTCCCCTGCTAGTTTAGAATGATTCCAAACTGACGGACCGTCCCGATGATCCCCGGCCTCACCACCCGCCGCCGCTTCTCCGACCTGACCGAACAGGAAATCCTCGCCCTCGCCATTTCCTCGGAAGAGGATGACGCCCGCATCTACCGCAGCTACGCCGAACGCCTCCGCGCCGAATACCCCGCCTCGGCGGCGGTCTTCGACGGCATGGCCGCGGAAGAGGATACCCACCGCCAACTCCTGATCGACCTGCACCGCACCCGCTTCGGCGAGGTGATCCCCCTCATCCGCCGCGAACACGTGGCAGGCCACTACGCCCGCAAACCGATCTGGCTGACCGCCAACCTCCCCCTCGCCACGATCCGCGCCGAAGCGGCGGCGATGGAATCCGAAGCGCACAATTTCTACACCCGCGCCGCGCAATCCACCTCGGACGCGGCCACCCGCAAACTCTTGGGCGACCTCGCCGCCGCCGAAGCCGGGCACGAGGCGCGGGCGGGCGAGTTGGAAGCAACCCACCTCGACCCCGAGGCCCGCGAAACCGAAGACGCCGCCGACCGCCGCCAGTTCATCCTGACATGGGTGCAGCCCGGCCTTGCGGGGCTGATGGACGGCTCCGTCTCGACCCTCGCCCCCATCTTCGCCACGGCCTTCGCCACGCAGGACACATGGACGACCTTCCTCGTCGGTGCCGCGGCTTCCGTCGGGGCGGGCATCAGCATGGGCTTCACCGAAGCCGCGCATGACGATGGCGTCCTCTCGGGGCGCGGCTCGCCTTGGAAACGCGGCCTCGCCTCGGGCGTCATGACCGCCGTGGGCGGCCTCGGCCACGCGCTGCCCTACCTCATCCCCGAATTCTGGACCGCCACGACCATCGCCATGATCGTCGTCTTCGTCGAACTCTGGGCCATCGCATGGATCCAGAACCGCTTCATGGAAACCCCCTTCCTCCGCGCCGCCTTGCAGGTCGTGCTCGGCGGTGCTCTGGTCTTTGCGGCGGGGGCTTTGATCGGGGGCGGCTGATATGTTGCAAGGGTGAGGCACCCGCTACAAAAACGACGACGCCCCCGAAAGCACGGGCATCGCCGCGGGCTTCCTCATCGCGGCCCTCCACCACGCAGGTCTGTGCTGCCTCGAACACAGGCCGAAGCCGATGAAATTCCTCGGCCCGCTCCTTGGCCGTCCCGACCATGAAAAGCCCGTGATGATCCTGCCCGCGGGCTGGCCTGCCGAGGATGCCACCGTTCCGGCGGTGGCCAAGCGCAAGAAGCCGCTGTCCGAAATCCTCTCGGTCTTTCGCTAGGCCCAAGCCTGCAAACCCGTTTCACCTTTGCCCAAATACTCTGGGGGTTCGGGGGTGAAACCCCCGTGCGGCGCCGTTACAGCCCCAGCAACTCCGGCAAGTCGCGCATCGATGCGAAAACCCGTGCCCCGACACCCGCCAAGCCCGTCACATCCCCGTGTGGCGCATAGCCGAAACAGGCCATCCCCGCCGCCCGCGCCGCCGTGGCCCCCGCCACCGAATCCTCGACCACCACACAATCCGCCGCCGGAATTCCCAGCCGCTCCGCCGCCATCAGGTAAAGGTCCGGCGCGGGCTTCGGCTTGCCGATCGCCTGCCCCGAATAGAGATGCCCGCGAAACCGCTCGATCAGCCCGTGCTGGCCCAGCGTGATATGCATCTTCTCGATGGTCCCGTTCGACCCCATCGCAAACGGCACCCCCGCCGCGTCGAGCGTGTCGAGAACCTCGACGATGCCCTCGATCAGCGGCGTATCCTTGCGCAGCATGTCATACATGCGGGCGTAGAAATCCTGCACCCAATCGTCGGGCAACTTTGCCCCGTCAGCCCGCGCCTTCACCGCCACCGTCTCGACCGTGCCGCCGATGTATTTCGCGTTCAACTCCTCCAGCGTCACGGGCAATCCGTAGCGGGCAAGGTCGGCCTGCACCATCAGCAGGGTTGGATGCTCGCTGTCCACAACCACCCCGTCACAATCGAAGATCACGGCGCGCGGTGTCATTGCGCCACCCGCAGCAGCGTCACATGCGTATCGCCATAGCGCCGCTGGTCCACCATCTCGAACCCTTCGGGCGGCAGGGGGGCAACCCCTTCCTCCCAGACGACCAGCGCATCCGGCGCCAGCCATCCCCCCTCGCGGCAGGATGCCAGCGCCGCCTCCCCCAACCCCTTGCCATAGGGCGGGTCGAGAAAGACGAGATCATACCCCTCCCCCCGGTTCGGCCCCATCTTCGTCGCATCGCGCCGCCAGACGTCCGTCACCCCCATCGTCCGCGTCAACTCGATGTTCCGCCGCAAAAGCGCCCGTGCCGTGGTCCCGTCATCGACGAAAGCCACCCGCGCCGCGCCCCGGCTGATCGCCTCCAGCCCCAGCGCGCCCGTGCCGGCAAACAGGTCCAGCACCCGCGCCCCCGTGAGCACATCGCCATGCCCGCCATTGACGAGCAGGTTGAAGATCGCCTCCCGCACGCGGTCCGAGGTCGGGCGCAGATGCGCCTTGGGGTCGCCCTCGCCCACGGGGGCAAGGTGCAAGCCGCGAAACTGGCCGCCGATGATCCGCATCTTACTTGAGCAAGGCCTTCAGGTTGGTCGCAAGGTCCGCAATCGCCGCCGGATCGACCGACTTTCCCTGCTCGATCAGCCGCTTGCCCACCATATAGGCGCGGCTGTCGTTCATCGCATCCACCGCCAAGAGCGCATCGCCCCTGAAATACCAGAAGGAAACGGCATCCCCCTCGGGTCCGCGCGTGACGATCCGGTCATAGCCCGTGTTCAGCCCCGCGATTTGCAGCTTGCAGTCATATTGGTCCGACCAGAACCACGGCTGCGCCACATAAGGCGCATCGGCCCCCATGATGTTCGCCGCCACCGCCTCGGCCTGATCGATGGCATTGCCCACCGATTCCAGCCGCAGCCGCCCGCCCTTCCACGGGAAAGACGCGCAATCCCCCGCCGCCCAGACATGCGGGGCCGAAGTGCGGCCCGTCTCGTCGGTCCTGATCCCGTTCTCCAGCGCGATCCCCGCCGCTTCGGCCAGCGCCGTTGCGGGCAGGATGCCCACGCCCGCGATGACGAAATCGGCAGGCAGTTCGCGCCCGTCCGACAGGCGGACGCCGGTGACGCGACCCTCGCCCAGTAGCCGGTCGAGACCGGTCGACTCCAGTATCTTCACCCCATGCGCGGTGTGAAGCGCGCGGAAATGATCCGAGGTCTCGGGTGCGGCCACCCGTTGCAGGATGCGCGGCGCCATTTCCAGCACGGTGACGTCAAGGCCAAGCTTCGCCCCCACCGCCGCCGCTTCCAGCCCGATGTAACCGCCCCCCACGATGACCAGCCGCCGCCCCGCGACGAACTCGCCCCGCATCGCATCCACATCCGCCAGCGTCCGCACGGTATAGACCCCGCCCAGATCGCCCCCCACCGCCGCAGGCAGACGGCGCGGCGTCGATCCCGTGGTCAGCACCAGCTCGTCATAGCCGACCGCCTCGCCCCCGGCCGTCACCAGCCGCGCGGCGGTGTCGATGGCGTCGACCTTCGCCCCCAGACGCAGGGTGATCTTCTGCTCGGCATAGAAATCGTTCGACCGCAGCCAGAGCCGCTCTTCCTCCATCTCGCCCAAGAGATAGGCCTTCGACAGCGGCGGGCGCTGATAGGGCGGGGCGGGTTCCTCGCCGATCATCGTGATCGCCCCGTCGAACCCCAGCGCACGCAGCTTCGCCGCACAGGCAGCACCCGCCTGACCTGCCCCCACGATCACCACATGCGCCATTTCACGTCCCCTCCGCCTTGCCAGCACTGGCCTTGTTCAAGGCCGGACCCTATATCCCGCACGGAAAGAAACGCAACGCGAAGAGGGACGATAAATGACGATTTCCGTGGGTGCCAAGTTGCCGGATGCCACATTGCTCAAGCGCGAGGAGGGCAAGATCAGCCCCGTCTCGATCGCCGACCGGCTCAAGGGCCGCAAGGTCGTGGTCTTTGGCCTGCCCGGCGCTTTCACCGACACCTGCTCCACCCTGCACCTGCCCAGCTTCATGCGCACGAGCAAGGCCTTCGCCGCCAAGGGCGTGGACGAGATCATCTGCATCGCCGTCAACGACCCCTTCGTGATGGAAGCCTGGGATGCCGCAACAGGCGCCAGCAAATCCGGCGTCACCCTGCTCGCGGATTCCGAAGCCACCTTCACCAAGGCCATCGGCATGGACTTCACCGCAGGCGTCGTGGGCCTTCTCGACCGCTCGAAGCGCTACGCGATCTATGCCGAGGATGGCGTGGTCAAGGTGCTCAACACCGAACAAAAACCCGGCGTCTGCGAGATGTCGGTGGGCGAAACGCTGCTCGAAAAGCTCTGAGCCTGCGAATTTTCAGGGCCGCCCGACGGGGTGGCCTTGTTTCGTGGCCTTGTTTCCTGCCCGCATCACAGACTGGAAAGAGGGGGGCATTCTGCCCCCCTCGGCCTTTCGGCCTCACCCCCCTGAGGATATTTGCACGAGCGTGAAAGCACGAAGCGGCCTTCGCCCTTTCACCCTGGTCCAAATACTCTCGGGGGGAGTCCATCGGTTTACCGATGGACGGGGGGCAGACAGCCCCCCGCGCAACGACAGCCGCAAGCGCAACCATCCCGTTCCGAACCGCGCCTGAACCCCCGGGCGTCTCAGCCCGCCAACTGGTCCATCCGCGTGGCAAGCTTCACGTCCAACTCGCTCAGCCCGTCGCAATCATGCGTGGTCAGCACCACGTCCACGGTCTTGTAGACATTCGACCATTCGGGATGGTGGTTCAGCTTCTCGGCCCAAAGCGCCGCGCGGGTCATGAAGCCGAAGGCCTCCACGAAGTTGCGGAAGACGAAGCGCTTTGCGATCGCATCCCGCCCCTCGACCATGCTCCAGCCCGTGGCGAGCAGCGGGTCCAGCGCCGCGCGGTCGGTCAGTTTGTCAGCCATTCTGCTTCATCCTTGCCAGTTCCGCGTCGTCGAGCGCCACGGCGCGCAGGCGGGCGGGGCGGTCCTTGATCCGGTCCCAATAGGCGGTGAAGGCGGGCTTCGCGGGCAGCGTGCCGAAATGCAGCCCGTAACCGATCTGCGACCCGAGATAGAGGTCAGCCGCCGAAAACCCGTCCCCCGCCAGCCACTCCCGCGACGACAGCACCGCGTCGAGCGTGCCGAGCACCCGATCCAGACTGCCATAGCCCACGAAGCCCGACTTTTCCGGCGGCACGGCAACCCCCAGCGCCTTGTCGGTGATCGCCGCCTCGAACGGCCCCGCGCCGAAGAACATCCAGCGGAAAAGGCTTCCCCGGTCTTCGGGCATCAGCCCCGCCTGCGGAAAGGCATCGGCAAGATAGGTGATCACGGCGGCACATTCCGTCACCACCCGCCCGTCATGCACCAGCGTCGGCACCTTGCCCATCGGGTTCAGTGCCAGAAAATCCGGCGCTTTCATGGTGGTCGCGTAATCGAGATAGACCGCCTCATAGGGCTGCCCGACCTCTTCGAGCATCCAGCGCGCCATGCGGCCGCGCGACATCGGGTGGGTGTAAAGCGTCAGGGTCATGCTTGGCCTCATTCGATATGGGTCAATGTGCTGCGGAAGGGTCCGTAGGCGGTCAGAACCTCGATCTCCTCGTCCACGGCGCGGCGTTCGGCGGCAAGATAGCGCGAAACGGCGTCGCGGAATCCCTCGTCGCCGATCCAGTGCAGCGAATGCACCGGCGTCGGCAGATACCCGCGCGCCAGCTTGTGCTCGCCCTGCGCGCCCGCCTCGACCCGTGGCATGCCGTGGGCGATGGCATAGTCGATGGCCTGATAGTAGCAGAGTTCGAAATGCAGGCAGGGGTGATCTTCCGTGCAGCCCCAGTAGCGCCCGTAAAGCGTCTCGCGCCCGATGAAGTTGAGCGCGCCTGCAACCGGCGTTCCGTCCCGTTCGGCCAGCACCAGAAGCACATCGTCGCGCATCGTGCGGTGGATTTCATCGAAAAAGGCGCGGGTCAGATACGGCGTTCCCCATTTCCGGCTGCCCGTGTCCTGATAGAAAATCCAAAAGGCATCCCAATGCCGCTGCTCGATCCCGTCCCCCGTCAGCGCGCGGATCGTCAGGCCCGCGGCGCGGGCGGTCTCGCGTTCCTTGCGGATGTTCTTGCGCTTGCGCGACGACAGGTCGGCAAGGAAATCGTCGAAGCTCGCGTAACCACGGTTCTCCCAATGGAACTGCTGCGTCACGCGGTGCAGCATGCCGTGGCGGGCGGCAAGGGTTTCGGCCTCTTCCGCCGTGCAAAAGGTCGCGTGGACCGAGGACAACCGGTTCCCCCGCGCAAGGCCGATGGCGGTTTCCACCAGCGCATCGCGGGCATGGGGCGCATCGGGGGCGGCAAGGAAGCGCCGTCCCGTGGCGGGGGTGAAGGGCACGGCGATCTGGAGCTTCGGGTAATAGCGCCCCCCCGCCCGCTCGAAGGCTTCGGCCCAGCCGAAATCGAAGATGTATTCCCCCTGACTGTGCGTCTTGAGGTAAAGCGGCGTCGCCGCGACCAGCCGCCCCTTTTCGCGGATCACCAGCGGCTTCGGCCCCCAGCCCGTCCCCTTGCCGGTAGAGCGCGAGCGGTCCAGCGCCGACAGGAAGCGGTGCGTGGTGAACGGGTCGCGTGGCCGCCCGCCATCCGCCGCCTCGGGGCAGGCGACCGCGTCCCATTCGGCGGCGTCGATCTCGGTCAGGCTGTCGTGGAGCTTGGGTTCGGTCATGGATGCCGCCGCTTTGGTGGAGAGGCCGGGGGGCTGTCTGCCCCCCGGACCCCCCCGAGGATATTTGTGCCAGTGTGAAAGCAGGCGCGGGTCTAAGGGTGGCCCGCCAAGGCCCAAGGTCAAGCGGGGATCGCGGCGGCGTAACCTTCGAAGGTCACGTTCTGCGCGATGCGGCGGGCTTCGGCCTCGGCTTTGGCCGAGCGGATCGTCCAGCACAGCACCGCCGCGCCTTTCGCCCGCAATTCCGCCACGCGGGGGCGGGGCAGGTCGGCGGCTTCATGGCTGATGAAGCTTGCCTCCACGCGGTCGTAATCGGGGATGGGGCGGAGGCGGTCGCAAACCTCGGACGGCAGTGGCGCCCAGTCTTCGGTATCATAGGCCGAGGTGGTCAGCCCGCGCGGCAGGTCGGGGGCAAGCCGCGCCAGATGCGCGATGCAATGCGGGTTGAAGGACATCAGCGCAACGGGGCCGGAATAGACCGCCAGCGCCTTGACCGTCGCGGCTTCCAGCTTCCCGTCCGTTTCCGCCATGCGCAGCGTCTGGTCCTTCAATTCGACCAGCAGCGGCACGCGCCCCGCGACGAGGGACAGGATTTCGGCAAAGGTCGGGATGCCCTCATCCCCGCCCCTGAGCGGGATCGCGGCCAGTTCGGCGGCGGTCAGGTCGCGCAACCACCCCTCGCGCGCGGTCAGGCGTTCCAGCGTTTCGTCATGGAACACCATCGGCACGCCGTCACGGGACAGTTGCAGGTCGATCTCGATCCCGTATCCCGCAGCAATCGCCGCCCTGACCGCGGCGCGGCTGTTTTCGGGCCGCCCCGCCGCCACATCGTGCAGGGCACGATGCGCGAGGGGGGCATGCAGGAAAGCGGCGGGAAGGGCGGGGCGCATCTTCAGCGGATCTCGAAGATGCCTTCGATCTCGACCGCCACGCCAAGCGGAAGCGAGGCCGCCGACACGGCCGAACGCGCATGACGCCCCGCATCGCCCAAGGCGGCGACAAGGAAGTCGGACGCGCCGTTGATCACCTTGGGCTGGTCGGTGAAATCGGCGGTGGAATTGACAAAGCCCGTCAGCTTCACCACCCGCACCAACCGCCCGAGATCGCCACCGCAGGCCTTTTTCACCTGCGCCAGAAGCGAGATGGCGCAGCGCTTCGCCGCCTCGGCCCCCGCCTCGATGGTCATGTCGGCGCCAAGCCGCCCCTTGATCAGCCCGTTCGCATCCTGGCTGATCTGGCCCGACACATGCACCAGATTGCCCGTCACGACGAAAGGCACGTAATTCGCCGCAGGCGCGGGCGCGTCGGGCAGGGTGACGCCAAGTTCGGCAAGACGGGCTTCGATGGTCATGGGGGCCTCCATTCATGTTCCGGCCAGACGCTAACGGCAGGCTTCCCCCCCCGCAAGCGCCGGAAGCGACGCTTTTCCTCCGCCTTTCGCACGACTGCAAGGTCAGGGGGGCCGACGCCCCCCTGACCCGTTCAGGTTTCGCGGAAGGCCCGCTGGAAGTAATCGGTGAAGGGCTTGAGCAGATAGGCCATCGGCGAACGGTCCCCCGTCTTGATGAACGCCTCCACCGGCATCCCCGGCAGCAGCGCCTGATCGCCCAGCTTCGCCACCTCGCCGGCGACGAGGACGATCTCGGCACGGTAGAAGGTCGCCCCCGTCTTCTGGTCGCTGAACGCATCGGCCGACACGACAGACACGACACCGAACAGATCGGGCATGGTCCGCGAGGAAAACGCCGGAAACACCAGCCGCACCTCTTGCCCGACCCGCACCTCGTCGATGTGGATCGGCTGTATCTGTGCCTCGATCACCAAGGGGCGGTCCTGCGGGATGATGTAAAGCAGCGGATCGGCGGGGCGCACCACCGACCGCGGCGTCGTCACCGTCAGCCCGAGCACGACACCCGATACCGGCGCACGCACGGCCAGGCGGCTCGTCTGTTCGGTCAGCGCACGGCGGCGCTCCACCAGTTCCAGTTCCTGCGAACCGATGTCGCGCAACTGCGTGCTGGCCTCCTCGCGTCGCTCCGCGGCAAGGCGCAGCACTTCAAGCTCGATCTCCGTGACCCGTTGCTCGGCCTCGGCTCTGGCGGCGGTCAGCTCTCCCTCGCGCCCCAGCATATCCGCTTCCTGCCGCTGCAATTCCAGCACCCGGCCCGATTGCGTCAGCCCCTTTTCCAGCAGCGCCTGCTGGTCGCCCAGCTCTTGCCGCACAAGGGCAAGCTGCGTGCCCATCGCCGTCGATTGCGCGGCGATGCCGTTGATCTGCTCGCGCGTCTGGTCGGCGCGGCGCTGCAACTGTTCCGTCGACCGCGCAAGCGTGTCCCGCCGCGCCGCGAAAAGCTTGATCTGCCCGTCGACCAGTTCGGCAACCTCGGGCCGCTCCTTGGCGATCTGCGCCAGCTCGTCCGGCATCACCGGTGCCTCGGCATCGTCCCGCTCCGCCTCGAGCCGGGCCCGCCGCGCCATCAGTTCGAACAACTGCCCCTCGACGATGGACAGCTCCGATTTCACCATCGACCCGTCCAGTGTGAGCAACAGGTCGCCCGCCTTCACGGCCTGCCCCTCGGTCACGCTGATCTCGGCCACGACGCCCCCGTCGGGGTGCTGCACGACCTGCCGGTTCTGCTCCACCTGGATCTGCCCTGTGGCGACGATGGCACCGGCGATGGTGGTGCCCACGCTCCACAATCCGAAACCGCCAAGCAGCACGGCAAGCGCAGCGGCTCCCAGCAGGATCGGCCCGCGCGGCGACCATGTCGGCGCGGCGGGGGGGGACGCCGGGGGCTTTGCGGGGGCATTCGTCGCGACGGCCTGCGACGGGGTCGTCGGAACGGGCGGGATATTCTCGGCGCTCATACCACACCTCCGGGCGTTGCCGACCGGGCAATCTCGTTCGAATTCTTCACCATGTCGCGCAACACCTGATCCCGCGGACCAAAGGCGCGGCGCGTGCCCTCTTCCACCACCAGCAAAAGATCGCATTCCTGGATCGCCGCCGGACGGTGCGCCATGATCATCGCCGACCCGCCCGCCGCCTTGTGCGCACGGATCGCCGCGTTGACCGCCAGCGACCCCTCGTTGTCGAGGTTGGAATTCGGCTCGTCGAGGATCAGCAGCACTGGGTTGCCATAAAGCGCCCGCGCCAGCCCGATCCGCTGCGTCTGCCCGCCCGAAAGCCGCCCGCCGACCGATGACAGCCGCGTGTCATAGCCCTCTGGCAGTTTCAGGATCATCTCGTGCGCCGCAGCCGCCTTGGCCGCCGCCACCACCTTGGCAGGGTCCGGCGGACCAAGACGGGCGATGTTTTCCGCAACCGTCCCGTCGAACAGCGTCACCCGCTGCGGCAGGTAGCCGATATAGCTGCCCAGCACGTCGGGGTCGTATTGGTCCAGCGTCGCGCCATCCAGCCGGATCTTGCCGCTTGCGATGCGCCAGATCCCCGTGATCGCCCGCGCCACGGTGGATTTGCCCGCCCCCGAAGGCCCGATCACCCCAAGGGCCTGCCCCGGCGGAAGGGCAAAGCTCATCATCCGCAGCGCCGGAACCTGCTCGCCCGGCGGCATCACCGTCACGGCCGAAAACTCCACCTGCGCCTTGGGCCGCGGCAGTGCGGTGCGCGGCGCTTCCGGCGGCACGCGGGTCAACAGTTCGGCCAGACGCGCATGCGCGTCCCGCGCCCGCGTCACCACCGACCATTGCCCCACGGCCTGCTCGACCGGCTGCAAGGCCCGCCCCATCAGGATCGACCCCGCGATCATCGACCCCGGCGTCATGTCCCCGTGCAGCACCAGCCACGCGCCCCCGCCCAGCATCGCCGATTGCAGGAACAGCCGGAACGTGCGCGACGCGATGGAATAGGCTCCGCCAAGGTCCGAAGCCGCCATCCCTTCGGCCACGGCCACGCCCCGCGCCCTCTGCCAGCGGTCGAAGGCCGCGCCCGTCATGCCAAGCGCGCGGATCGTCTCGGCCTCGCCTTTCAGCAATTCCCCCGCCCGGTCCGCCTGCAATCCCGCCGATGTGGCCCGCGCCAGCGGAACCTTGGTCCGCGTCTGGTTCAGGATTGCGATGCCGACGATGACCGCTCCGCCGACGATCGACATGATCCCCAGCACCCAGTTGAACACGAAGATCACGAAAAGGAACATCGGCGCCCAGGGCATGTCGATCAGCGCCACCAGCGCGGGCGAGGACCAGAAGCGCTGCAACGCCTCCACGTCCTTCTGCGCCGCCAGCGCCGCCGGATCGTCCGGCGCCACCATCAGCCGCTTGAGCGAGGCTTCGAACACCCGCCGCTCCAGCTTTTGCTGGATGCGTGCCCCGACCCGCGCCAAAACGCGCCCCCGCGCATGGTCAAGAATACCCATGATCAGGAACAGGAACGTCACCAGCACCGAAAGCGCCACCAGCGTCGGCTCGGAGCGGCTGCCCAAAACGCGGTCATAGACCTGCAGCATGTAAAGCGGGCCGGTCAGCAGCAGGATGTTCACGAAAACGGAAAAAATGACGGTAGCGGCCAAAAGGCCGTTTTGCTCGACCCGCGCGGCGCGCAGTTCGGTCAGGCCGCGTTGAAATTCTCGACTCATCCAAAACACCCCTTATCGTCGTAAGTGGATTGTTTGACCGCTTGGGCGGCTTTCCGCAACGCGTAACTGGGACGACACGTTTCGCCGGTTGTCATGCCCGAACGTGCAGCTTATCCCTTGTCTTTCCGCTGACGAGGCGTTTTTAACGAAGCCTACTCGGGTCGTGCCCGACTGTGCGAAGGTAGAAATATGACCCGCCGACTTCCATCCTTTTCTTTTGCCCCTCCGGTCCGGACCGGCAAAAGCGGCATGTTCGTGCTGATCGCCGGCCTCGCCCTGTCCGCCTGCGCCCGCGAACCCGCGCCGCAGGGCATCAACGACCCGAACGAAAAGACCAACCGCAACGTCCACGCCTTCAACCGTGCCGTGGACAAGTCGCTGCTCCGACCCGCCGCCACGACCTATGGCACCGTCGTTCCCGAACCGCTGGAACGCGGCGTCTCCAACTTCGCCTCGAACCTCGACGCGCCGGGAGATGTGGTGAACGACCTGTTGCAAGCCAATCCCGATGACGCGATCCGCAACACCGTCCGCTTCGTGGTGAACACGACCGTCGGCATCGGCGGCCTGTTCGATCCGGCCACGGCCATCGGTCTCGACGGCTCGCCCACCGACTTCGGCGAGACGCTGCACGTCTGGGGCGCGAAAGAGGGCCGCTACGTCGAAGTGCCCTTCCTCGGCCCCTCGACCACCCGCGACTTCGCGGGCACGCTCGTCGATGTCGCCTTCAACCCGCTGCGCCTCGTGTTCGAAGCGCCCGAAACCTACTGGATGACCGGCGCGAAATTCGCATCAGCCCTTGGTGATCGCGAACGCTATTCCGCCACCGTCGATTCCGTCCTATATGAAAGCGCCGACAGCTACGCACAGGCGCGGCTTCTTTATCTGCAAAACCGGCGGTTCGCACTCGGCCAGACGGGTGCCGCGTCCGATGGTGCCAGTGACGACCCGAATTTCGAGGACCCCTATGCGCAATGATCCCACCTTCCGCCTGACGCGCCGCGGCTTCACTTCGGTCGCCCTCGCCGCCTCTGCCGCCTTCGCCCTGCCGCTTCCCGCCGCGGCGGCGCTCGACGTGGCCGAAGCCCGCACGCTGATCGACAAGGCGGTGGCGGATGTGAACCGCATCATCAGCTCGGGCCGCTCCGAACAGCAGATGTTCGGCGACTTCGAGCGGCTCTTCGTCACCTATGCCGACGTGCCGGTGATCGCCCGCTCCGCGCTCGGCGTCGCCGCCCGCTCGGCCAGCCCCGACCAGTTGAAAGCCTTTACCAAGGCGTATCAGGGGTATCTCGCGCGCAAATACGGCCGCCGCTTCCGCGAATTCATCGGCGGCAAGATCGAAGTCACCGACGCCAAGCCGATCAAAAGCTATTACGAGGTGATCTCCACCGCCACGCTCAAGGGCGAAGCCCCCTTCGACCTGCGCTGGCACGTGTCCGACAAATCGGGCCGCAACCTGTTCTTCAACATCATCATCGAAGGCGTGAACATGCTCGCCTCCGAACGCACCGAAATCGGCGCGATGCTGGACCAGAACGGCGGCGACGTGGACAAGCTGATCGCGGCGCTGAAAAAGCTGTAAGACCTGCGGTGCGCAACACCTGCGCACCCTGCAAAGACGCCGGCACCCCGTAGGGTGCGCACGCGCTGCGCACCCCGAGCGCCTACCCCCTGACCGCCGCCTCGATGGCCGCCACGTCGATCTTCCCCATCTCCATCATCGCGCCAAAGGCCCGCTCGGCCACCGCCCCGCCCTGCGCCAAGGCATCGGTCAGGACACGCGGCGTGATCTGCCAGTTCACGCCCCAACGGTCCTTGCACCAGCCGCAGGCGCTTTCCGCCCCGCCATTGCCCACGATGGCCTCCCACAGCCGGTCCGTCTCGGCCTGATCCTCGGTGGCAATCTGGAAGGAAAACGCCTCCGACTGCCGGAAGGCTGGCCCGCCGTTCAGCCCGAGGCAGGGGATACCCGCCACGGTGAAGGTCACCGTCAGCACATCCCCCGCCTTGCCCGAAGGATAGTCCGACGGCGCAAGGAAGACCCCCGTCACCGCGCTGTCGGGAAAGGTCGCGGCATAGAACCGCGCGGCGGCTTCGGCATCGCGGTCATACCAGATGCAGATCGTGTTCTTGGGCGTCATGGCGCATCTCCGGCAAATGATGCCGCGAAGCATAGCCCCGTTTCCCCGAACCCGCGCCTGATTTCTGCGGCTCAATTGATCCCGAGCAAATCCTTCAGCAGCGACTCGACGGGGTCCTCCTGCTGGCGGTTCCGCTGGGGCTGCACCGGCTCGCCCTGCGCCGGGTTGCGCGGTCGGGCGAGCGCCGCGTTCGGGTCGTTCGGGTCCACGGGCCATGCATCCGCGATGCCGTCCCCGTCCGTGTCGATCCCGTTCGCCCCCGGACCCGTCACCGTTCCCGGCGGCAGGGGTTGCGGCTCGGTCCCCGGCAGCGGCGGCTGCTTCGGTTCCGGCACGATCAGCGGCAGCGGCTTCGGCGGCACGCCCTCGTTCACGCGCACCATCACCTCGTGCCAGATTTCCGCAGGAATCCCGCCCCCCGTCACCCCCTTGAGCGGCGTGTTGTCGTCATATCCCATCCAGACGCCGACCACGTAATCCGCCGTGAAGCCCACGAACCACGCATCCCGCGCGGCTTGGGTCGTGCCGGTCTTGCCCGCCACCTGACGGTCGTCCAGCCGCGCCCGCCCGCCGGTGCCATGCTCCACCACCTGCGTCATCATCCACGTCAACTCGCGAGCCGAGTTCTCCTGTATCACCCGCTCGCCGATCCCGCCTGCCGCCCCCATCAGCGGGTCCGCCTCGCCCTGCAAACGCAACTCGGTCAGGCCATAGGGCTTCACCGCCGACCCGCCATTGAGGATGCCCGCATAGGCCCCTGTCATCTCCAGCAAGGTCGCCTCGGACGCGCCAAGCGCCAGCGCCGGACCCGCGGCCAGATCGCTTTCGATCCCGAAGCCCTGCGCCACCTGCCGCACGAGATCGCGGCCCACCGCTTCCGACACCTTCACCGCCGGAATGTTGCGGCTTTCCTCAAGCGCCTGCGCCAGCGTGATCAGCCCCTTGAACTCCTTGTCGTAATTCGACGGCGTCCACGGCCCCGATCCGGGAATGTTGATCGTCAGCGGCGTGTCCTCGACATAGTCCATCGGGCTCCACCCCAGATCGAGCGCCGCCGCATAGACGAACGGCTTGAAGGCCGATCCCGTCTGCCGCAACGCCTGCGTGGCGCGGTTGAACGATCCCGCGGCTTCCGTCTTGCGCCCGCCGACCATGCCCTTGACCGCCCCGTCAGCGGCCATCACGACCACGGCGGTCTGCGCCTTCGATCCCTCTTTCAGCTTGTTGTCGAAGACGAAAGCCACCGCATCCTCGGCCGCCTTCTGGATGCGCTGGTCCAGCGTGGTCTTGATGATCACATCCTCGGTCGTGTCCGAGGTCAGGAAGGCCGGCGCCGTCTCCATCACCCAATCGGCGAAATAGCCGCCCGATTTGGTCTGCGCCGCCGCCGACAGCTTCGCCGGATTGGCCCGCGCCTCATCCGCCTCGGCCTTGGTCAGGTAGCCCTGCTCCTCCATCAGCCCGATCACGACATTCGCCCGCGCCCGCGCCCGTTCAAGGTTGTTGGTGGGCGCAAAGGTGGAGGGCGCTTTCAAAAGCCCCGCCAGCATCGCCGCCTCGGCAGGGTTCACCTGATTGGCCGATTTGCCGAAATACCGCTGCGCCGCCGCCTCGAACCCGCGCGCGCCCGCGCCCAGATAGGCGCGGTTGAAATAGATCGTCAGAATCTCTTCCTTGGAATACTTCGCCTCCATCGCCATGGCGAAGGGCACTTCCTTGATCTTGCGCCAGATGCCCCCTTGGCGGCAGTCGGCCTCGTAGGCGGCTTCGTTCTTCCACTGCTTGGGGTCGTATTTCACGCCAAGGCAAAGCAGCTTTGCCACCTGCTGCGTGATGGTGGACCCGCCGTTCCCTTCCAGCGGCCCGCGCCCTTCGGACAGGTTGATGCGGATGGCCGATGCGATCCCGCGCGGGCTGATGCCGAAATGGCGGTAGAAGCGCTTGTCCTCGGTCGCCACCACGGCATCGTGCAGATAGGGCGAAACCGTCTCGGCCGTAATCATCCCGCCAAAGGTTTCCCCCCGCCACGCGAAAACCTTGCCGTCCTGATCCAGCATCGTCACCGACCCCTTGGCGCGGGCGTCGATCAGATCGGTCACGGGCGGAAGCTGGGCGTAAAAATACATGACGACGAAGAAAAGCACGGTCGCCGCCACGAAGCCCACGCGCCAGCCCACACCCCAGAGGATGCGCCACAGCACCGACAGCGGCCAGAGGATCAGCCAGCCCAGCAGCCCCCGCCGTTTCGGCGCGCGCGGGGCTTTCTTCGGCGCGGGCCTCTTCGGCCCGCCGCCGCCCGAACCCCCGCCACCGCGCGGCGCGCCGGCCTGCGTGCGTGTCGTCTTGGCGGCTGGATAACGCCGGTCCGCGATCAGCGGCCCGCGCCCTTTGCCCGTAAGTGCCATCTTAGCTGCCCGTGCTTTGCGCGTCTGGTTTTGCCGCAATCTAATCCGCTTGGGCGCGAATGCGAAGGGCCGGTCGCCGCGATTCGCATTGGTCAGCCGCCCAAAAATGCGGCAACCCGCACAAAAAGTGTAAAATTTAGGCGAAAGTGCCGCAGCGCAGCACGCGCCTCTTTGCCCCTTTCTTGTGCGGACCGCCTCCCTTCCGCCTCATGACCCCAAGGACCGCTCGGGGCGCAGGCTCCGGCCAACGGAAGGGGAACGACGTGAAACTGATCATTGCTGCAATCAAGCCCTTCAAGCTTGAGGAAGTGCGCGAGGCGCTCACCACCATCGGCGTCCGCGGCATGATGGTGACAGAGATCAAGGGCTTCGGCTCGCAATCGGGTCACACCGAAATCTACCGCGGCGCGGAATATGCCGTGAACTTCGTGCCCAAGGTCCGGCTCGAGATCGTCGTCTCCGACGCTCTGGCCGAACAGGTGGTCGAAACCATCCGCATCACCGCCAAGACCGACAAGATCGGCGACGGCAAGATTTTCGTGCTGGACGTCCAGCACGCCGTGCGCGTCCGCACGGGCGAAACCGATGACGACGCGCTCTGAACGTGTCCGGGAAGGGGAAACCGTAAGAATGAAGAACTTTGCCAAAATTTCCGGCCTGACCGCGCTTGCGGCGGCGATGCTGGCGGGCCTGCCCGCCCTTGCGCAAGAGGCGACCGACGCCGCAGCCCCCGTCATGGACAAGGGCGACGTGGCATGGATGATGACCTCCTGCGCCCTCGTGCTGTTCATGACCGTGCCGGGCCTCGCGCTGTTCTACGGCGGCCTCGTGCGCACCAAGAACATGCTCTCGATCCTGATGCAGACCACGCTCATCGCCTGCGTGATCATGGTGCTCTGGGTGATCTACGGCTATTCCGTCACCTTCGGCGGCGGCACCTCGCCCTATTGGGGCGGCTTCGGCAAGCTCTTCCTGTCCGGCGTCACCGTCGACAGCATGGCGGCCACCTTCTCGGCGGGCTACGTGATCCCCGAATACCTCTTCATCGCCTTCCAGATGACCTTCGCCGCGATCACCCCCGGCCTGATCATCGGTGCCTTCGCCGAACGGGTGAAATTCAAGGCCGTACTGATCTTCTCGGTCCTCTGGGTGACGTTCGTCTACTTCCCCGTGGCCCATATGGTCTGGGACGTGTCGGGCCTGATCTTCAACATGGGCGCGATCGACTTTGCAGGCGGCACGGTGGTGCACATCAACGCCGGTATCGCCGCCCTCGTCGGCTGCCTCGTGATCGGCAAGCGTGTGGGCTATGGCAAGGAAAACATGGCCCCGCACTCGATGGTCATGACCATGATCGGCGCGTCCATGCTCTGGGTCGGCTGGTTCGGCTTCAACGTCGGCTCCAACCTTGAAGCCAACGGCGGTGCCACGCTTGCGATGATCAACACCTTCGTCGCCACCGCCGCCGCCGTCTGCGCATGGTCGCTGCTCGAAGGCGTGCTGCGCGGCAAGGCCTCGATGCTGGGCGCTGCCTCGGGCATGGTGGCGGGCCTCGTGGCCATCACCCCCGCCTGCGGCACGGTCGGCCCGATGGGGGCCATCGTCCTCGGCGCGCTCACCTCGGCGGGCTGCTACTTCTTCGTCACCGTCGTGAAGAACTTCTTCAAATACGATGACAGCCTCGACGTCTTCGGCGTGCATGGCGTGGGCGGCATCATCGGCGCCATCGGCACCGGCATCTTCTCGGCGGCCAGCCTCGGCGGGATCAAGGGCGACGACTACTCCATCGCCGCCCAGACCTGGGTGCAGATCGAAGCCGTGGTGATCACCCTCCTGTGGTCGGGCATCATCTCCTTCGTGATCTTCAAGCTCGTCGACCTGACCGTCGGCCTGCGCGTGGATGCCGATACCGAACGTCAGGGCCTCGACCTGACCTCGCACGGCGAAGCGGCCTATCACGGCTAAGCCTTACGGGGGCCGCCCGGCGGCCCCCGCCCATCGGCGGGCAAGGCTCCTCCCCCTTGCGCGAAACTCAAACGGCCCGCGCTTGATGCACGGGCCGTTTTTCTGTCCCGCAAAGGGGCAGGGGGGTCAGGACACCTGCGCGATGGCCGCCGCCAGAATCGGCACCGTTTTCGCGTTCAGCCCCGCGATGTTGATGCGGCTGTCGCCCACCATGTAGATGCCATGCTCCTCGCGCAGCCGCACCACCTGCGCCTCGGTCAGGCCAAGGCGGCTGAACATGCCACGATGGGTGGCGACGAAATCGAAGCGGTCGGAATTGGTGACGCGGCGCAACTCGTCGGCCAGCGCCTTGCGCAGGCCCAGCATGTTCTGCCGCACCTCTTCCAGCTCCGCCTGCCAATCGGCCCGTAGCGCCGCATCCTCAAGGATCATCGTCACCAGCCGCGCCCCGTGATCCGGCGGGAAGCTGTAGTTCTGGCGGTTCAGGAAGTTCAGATTGCCCTGCAACACCCCCTTGCCCGCCGCCGGACCGATCCCGATCAGAATCCCCGTCCGCTCGCGGTAGATGCCGAAGTTCTTGCTGCAAGACGCCGCGATCAGCACCTCGGGGAAGCTGGCCGCGACCAAACGCGTCGCCGCAGCATCCGCCTCAAGCCCGTCACCGAAGCCCTGATAGGCAAGGTCCACCAGCGGCACGGCCCCCTTGGCAACCAGCAGCGTCACCACCTGCGCCCATTGCGCGGCGTCAAGGTTCGCGCCCGTCGGGTTGTGGCAGCAGCCATGCAGCAGCACCACATCGCCCGCCTTCACCGCGCCAAGGTCCTCGATCAGCCCGCCGAAATCCACCCCGCGCGTTTCCGCGTCGAAATAGCGGTATTCGGCCATCTTCATGCCAAGGTATCTGATGATCGACGGATGGTTCGGCCAGGTCGGGTTCGACAGCCACACCGTCGCCGCAGGCGTCGCCAGCTTCACCAGCTCCAGCGCCTGCCGGATCGCCCCCGTCCCGCCCGGAGTCGCAACCGAGGCGACACGCTCCATCGGCACCGCTTGCCCAAGGATCATCCCCGACAAGGCGGCGTTATAGGCAGGCTCGCCCGCAAGGCCCGTATAGGTCTTGGTCGTCTCGACCTCCCACAGTTTCTTTTCCGCCGCCTTGACCGCACGCATCACCGGCGTCAGGCCCGTCGCATCCTTGTAGACGCCCACGCCAAGGTCGATCTTTCCGTCCCGCGCATCCTCGCGGAACATCTGGATCAGTTGCAGGATCTTGTCCTGCGGCTGCGCCTTCAACTGGTCGAACATCCTTTATCCCTTTTCCACGGGCAGGTCGTCATACATGCCCCATTCCGCCCAGGACCCGTCGTAAAGCGCGTGGTTCCTGTGGCCGATCCGTTCCAAGGCGAGCGAGATCACCGCCGCCGTGACCCCCGATCCGCAGGTGGTGATGGCGGGCTTGGTCAGGTCCACCCCCGCCGCCTCGAACACCGTCCGCAATTCCGGCACCGGTTTCATCGTGCCATTGGCGTTCAGCAAAGTGCCGAACGGCACGTTCTTCGATCCCGGAATATGCCCGCCGCGCAACCCCGCGCGCGGCTCCGGCGCCTCGCCCTTGAACCGCCCCGCCGACCGCGCATCCAGAATTTCCGCCTCGCGCAGCTTCGACGCGTGCGCCACCTGCGTCACATCCTTGATCAGATGGTTCTGGCGGCTCACCGTCATATGGCGGTCGCGCACCACGGGGGGCATGTCCTCGATCTCGCGCCCCTCGGCCCGCCATTTCGGGAAACCCCCGTCCAGCACGGCCACATCCATCTTGCCCATCAGCCGGAAGGTCCACCACACCCGCGCGGCCGAGAAGATGCCCGCCCCGTCATAGACCACGACCTGATGCCCATCGCCCACGCCCATCGCCCGCATCCGGCTGATGAATTTCTCGACCGGAGGCACCGTGTGGGGCAGGGCCGAGCGCTGGTCCGAAATCTCATCGATGTCGAAGAACCGCGCACCGGGAACGTGGAACGCATTGTATTCCGCCTTCGCATCCCGCCCCGCATCGGGCAGATACCAAGACGCATCGAGAACCCGCAGATCGGGGTCCTTCAGATGCGCGGCAAGCCATTCGGTCGAAACCAGCGTCTTGGGGTCGTCGGACGAGGCGGACATGGGGGTTTTCCCTGCTGAGGCGACAGGCCGGACCTAGCTTCAACAGGGCCAAAGGGCAAGTGCGCGAAGGCCCGACCGTTCCGGAAGCGGGCTATTTCCGCCCCCGCCGGCGCAGATGGGCGCGGTAAAGCCACGGGGCCGCGATCCGGTCATAGGCAAAGTCCAACCCCTGCCGCACCAGCGGCCAACCCGCCACCCGCGCCGCCCAGCGCCAGCGCGGCAACCGCGCCCAGATGGCCCGAAACGCCGCCATCCCCGACAGAAGCCGCCCGTCCGCGACCACATGCAACCGCCGCGCGGCGGTATCCTGATCCAGCCCCCAGCGCCCGGCCTGATCCAGCCGGTCGAAGCGCAGCGGCAAAGCCTCGCGCTCGGCAAGCTTGCGATAGCTGTCGATCTCGAACCGGCAGACGGGGCAGGTGTCGTTGTAAAGGATGCGGATATCGTCGCTCATGCCCACGGATGTAGGGCAGGGCGGCGCCCCGTCACCTAGGCTGCGCCATAAAGCCGCTTCGCCTCGGCAAAGGACATCAGCCGCCCGCGCTGCTCGTCCCACAGCTTCAACCCGACCGACCGCAGGCTCTGCAACGGCGTCAGGCGCTGCGCCTCGGCCAGTTCCTTATGGTCGCGCAGGATTTCGGGCAGCCGGTAGAACGGCACGCGGGAATAAAGGTGATGCACATGGTGGATGCCGATATTGGCCGACAGCCATTGCAACGGCTGCGGCAGCACGTAATGCGACGACCCCTGAAGGGCGGCGTCATGCACCTGCCAGTCGTCCTCTTTCGACCAATGCGTCGTCTCGAACTGGTGCTGCACATAGAACAGCCACACCCCAAGGCTTCCCGCCACGATCGAGGTCGGCAGGAAAATCGCCACCACGGGCATCAACCCGCCCAGCCAGACGATGGCCCCCAATCCCCCCGCGATGGCCGCATTCGTCCCCATCGCCGAAACCCAATAGCGCGCCCCCGCCGTCATCAGCCCCAGCGGCAGACGGTTCTGCAACAGGAACAGCCAAGACGGGCCAAGCACGAACAGCACCACCGGATTGCGATACAGCCGATAGGCCAGCCGCCCGCCCCATCCCCGCGCGCGGTATTCGGCGACCGTCAGCGTCAGGATATCCCCGATCCCCCGCTGGTCGAGGTTGCCATGCCGCGCATGGTGCAGCGAATGGGTCCGCCGCCACACGTCATAAGGCGTCAGCGTCAGCACTCCCACGCAGCGCCCGACCCAGTCCTGCGCCCTCCGGCTTTTGAAGAAAGAGGCATGGCCGCAATCGTGCTGGATGCAGAACAGCCGCACCAGAAACAGCCCGTTCACCACCGCAATCGCCAGCGCCAGCCAAAGGCTGACCGAAAGCGAGAGCCATGCCAGCGCCCAAAGCGCGACAAAGGGCACAAGGGTCGCGGCAAGCTCCCACAGGCTGCGCGTGGTCGACGGCTCGCGGTAGCGCGCCAGCACCCGAACCCATGCCACGGCATCTGTCGGCGCGGGCGGGGGTGTCGTGTCGGGAAGGGTCATGCTCGGGCCTCTATCGCACCCGCAGGGCGCGGCGGGCCGTTCCTCATGGACCATTGCGCGCCTTTGCGAAAGTCCCCAAAGCGCCGCACACCCCCGCTTTCCCGCGCCTGTGACCAAAGCCCCGCAAGCTTCCGGCGGTTTTCCGCCCCCGCCCGCTTCCTGCTCTAAGTCTTCGACCTCATGCACCTCGACGGGCACGACACCGCGCGGCTTCCGCAATACCGCCGCACCCGACTGCTGAAAGCCACCGTCCCCGAAAGCGACCCCCTCCGCCTCTCGCACCCGTTCAACGATGCGGGGGCAATCGTCCTAACCCACGCCTGCCGCCTCGGCTTCGAAGGGATCGTGTCCAAACGCTGCGACGAACCCTGCCGTTCGGGCCGTGGCCCTGCGTGGATCAAATCGAAATGCCCGGCGCGGCAGGAATTCGTGATCGGCGGCTTCACCCCCTCGACCGCCGCCCCCCGCGCCATCGGCGCGCTGCTGCTCGGCGTCTTCGACGGGCCGGATTTCCGCAACGTGGGCCGCGTCGGCACCGGCTTCACTCTTGCTGTCGCCCGCGCCCGCGCCTGCGAAGGTGCTGCCGTCTCGACCCCGCTCACATGCGACGAACTCCCAGACAGCCCCGCCCGCCTCGCGGCCCTGCCGTCCGACCCGTGGCAGGACTTCCGCCCCGGCGCCAAGCCGTTGAAACCAACGCCAAGGGCGTAGCCCCGTCCTTTGCCGCGCAAGGGGGGCCTTCTGCCCCCCTCGCCGCCAGATGGCGGCTCACCCCCCGAGGATATTTGTGCAGCGTGAAAGCGCAAAAGAGGTTCCCCTTCACCTTTGCCCAAATACTCGCAGGGGGGCGGGGCCAAAGGCTCCGCGGGGGGCGGCAGCCCCCCTTGGCGCTTCGTCTCCCCCGCGAGGCTCTGCTTCAAGGCATCCATGATGCTCATCACATTCCCGCCCTTGGCCGCCACGCCCGTCTTCGCCGCAGGCCGCTTCTTCCTGCCCTTCTTCGCCTCGATCAGCGCCCGCAAATTCTCTTGCACAAGATCGGGCGACCAGCCTTTCGTCCCTGCGTCGGTCAGCTTGCAGACCATGTCGGGCAACCCCTCCTCCGCCTTGCCCGCGTCCGCCTTTTCCACGAATTCCG
The DNA here is from genome assembly GCA_027489375.1 of Paracoccaceae bacterium. Lineage (GTDB taxonomy): Bacteria > Pseudomonadota > Alphaproteobacteria > Rhodobacterales > Rhodobacteraceae > Paragemmobacter. Next base: position 65,433 of record JAIXZW010000021.1, read on the forward strand.
CGTTCCCCCGCACCTCGTCGCCATAGCGCAAGGTCCACATCACGATCCCGTCGAGGCGGGGCAACAGCGGCACCGCCCGCTCCCGCCCGCCCATCACCAGCCGCGCCCCCCCTTTGTCCGTCGCCCCCTTGCCCGTCGCCGCCATCGCGGCGCGGATCACGGCAAAGGCCATCATCTCCCACGGGGTCCGACGGCAAAAGGTGACAGGGCCGGTCATACCAGACCCACGCGATGCTGCCCGCATCCACGAAGGTCGCGATGTCGCTGGTCCTGGCGCTGTCGAGGGCCACCGCATCAAGCCCCTCCTCCTCCGGCATGGAACAATCGTCCTCGCCGCGCGGATAGCCCCTAACCGTCTCCCCCGCCTCCACCACCGCGCCCGTTCCGGCATCGACCGAGCGGCTTGCGACAGGGTTCCCCGTGGCGCGGTTCCCCGTGGCGCGGTTCAGCGTGCGCAAACGCAGTTTCTCTCCGTCCCCCGTCGCGGGCATCATCTGCACCGGACAGGTCGCGAGCGACAGCTTGACATACCCCTTCCAATGGCTCCTTCCGGCCATCACACCCTCCGCCCCGCTGCGCTTGTCTTTGAAATCATGTGGGAATTCCATCAAATCCCGCGATTTACCAAACCAGAACAGGCAACCCCTCCGGCCTCGCCCCGTTCCCTTCCCGAAGCATCAGAGCGGAGAAACAGATGCCCTTCGACTTTTCCACCAGCCCGATAGCCAACCCCTTTTCCATCCAGACCACAGCCGCCCCCACCGAAGACTGGATCGTCTCGGACTATCCGGCCACCCAGACCTCGCGCCTGCGCTGGTCGCCCGACAACGTGATCTGGCATACCGACGGCAGCTTCGACCTCGTCCTGCAACCCTCGGCCCCCGGCTCGGCCCGTCCCTTCACCAGCGGCGAGGTGGCAACGACCGGAACCGCCGCCACCGGCACATGGGAGTGGACGCTTCAGGCGCCCGACATGGTGGACGGGTCCGTCCTCGGCATGTTCCTGTTCCAGGCCGACCCCGACATGCCGCGCATCGAATATGACTTCGAACTCGTCGGCTCCGACACGACCGAGATCGAGGTGAACATCCACATGGCCGACGCATCGGGCGAAAGGGTGACGCTTGCCGGTGGCCCGCGCACCATCGACCTCGGCTTCGACGCCGCCGACGGCCAGCACACCTATACCATCGAGGTGACGGGAACCGGGGCCACGTTCGCCGCCGATGGCCGCGAACTCGTCACCCTGACCGCGGCCGACATGACGGGTCAGGCATGGCGCGTGGGCGACATGCGCGCCTATGTCGACCTCTGGCCCGTCTCGCCCGGAGGGCAGGAATACTGGGCGAGACCGTGGGTCTATCCCGGTGCGCCGATGGTGGTGAAAGTGACCGGGATGGGCCGCCTTCCCGACAGCGGCACGGGCGGCCCGCCCCCCACGGGTCTTGTCGGAGATGCCGCAGCCAACCTGCTGACCGGCACCATCGGCGATGACCTGATGGACGGACTCGGCGGCAACGACACGCTCGACGGCGGCCTCGGGGCCGATACCCTGACGGGCGGGGCAGGGGCCGACAGCCTGCTCGGCGGGGCCGATGGCGACACGCTGTTCATGGAGGCGGGCAACGATTTCATCGACGGCGGCGCGGGCATCGACTGGCTCGCCATCGCGGGCAGCCTTGGCGTCACGGTCACTCTTGGCCGCGGTTCGCAAGACGCGGCGATGGGCCGCGATTCAATCCTCAACGTCGAAAACATCGTCGGCAGCGCAGGGGCCGATATCCTGACCGGCGACCGCCTTGCCAACATCCTGCTCGGCAGCGCGGGCAATGACCGCATCGACGGCGGCACCGGCAATGACGTGATCGACGGCGGAACAGGGCGCGACCTGCTGACCGGAGGGCAGGGGGCCGATACCTTCCTTTTCCGCAGCTTCACCGATTCCGCCACCGGCATGGCCGACACCATCGCCGATTTCCGCAGCGGCTCGGACAGGATCGACCTGATGGACCTGTCCGATTCCGAACTCTCCTTCGGCAAGGCCGCCGCCGCGCATGCCATCTGGTTCGAAGGCGTCGGTCGCGGGGCGCATCTTCTCGCCGATACCGATGGCGACGCCGTGGCCGATTTCGAAGTCGCCTTCTCCAACAACGTCAGGTTCGCCGCCTCCGACCTGATCCTCTAACCCTGCGCCTCCCCGCGCCGCGCAAGTGCCAGCGCCCGCGCGATTTCGGTCAGGTCCCCGCCCGCCACCTTCAGCGGGCGGGGATCATCTCCTCCGCCCAGAAAGCGCAGCACGGCTTCCGCCAGCGCCGCCGTGATCCCCGCCGCATAGCCGCACTGCCCCAGATCGGCGACCACGGCGTCCTGCTCCGGCGCAAGATAGGCCAGCCCCTGCGCCCCGCCCCGCTCCGGCAGGCGCATCCCGACGATCCGGCTGACCGAAACCTCCTCGGTCGTGCCCGCCACGGTGAACCCCTGTATCAACCCGCAGAAACAGTCGCTCGGCCGCCCCGCCACCAGCAGCGATTGCGCCATATGCTCGCCCTCGGCGCCCGAGAGCGTCAGATGCAGCGTGCGCCCCGACCGTGCGCCGCTGCCACGGAACTCGCCCAGATGCCCGTCGAGCCGCTCGCTGTAGACCGCGCCCACCTTGCCCGATGCCGCAGGCCGAAGGCCAAGCTCGCCCCGCACCAGCAAGCCCTGCCGGAACGGCGACCACGCCCATGAATAACAGACGAACTCCCCGCTCAGCCCGTCGCCATTCACCGCCTTCTCGCCCAGAAACACCGCTGCCCGCGCCTGCAACTCGCCCGCGTCGGCCTGAAACAGCGCGCAGACCTCCTCGGCAAAGGCTTCCACCGAACAGCCCGCCAGCCATGTCCCGCCCCGCGCCGTCCCCAAAAGCCGCGCCCAATCGTCATAGACCGTCATCGAACGGGGCAGCGACTTGCCCTGCAACCACTTGAAACTGCGTTCAAGGTCGAATTCCGTCGCGGGGTTCAGCGCACGGAACCTTGCGCAAAGCTCCTTGCGCGTCGAACAGCCAAGCACCGCCGCCGTCAGCCCGAGTTTGCGTGCAAACGAAAGTGACATGCGACCCCGCGCCCCAAGGCATTAATATTGGTTGACGCGCACGCTATCCGCCAAACGCTGGAATTCCAATACTTTCCGTTGCCATACCCATCCCTTTGGACGAGCCTTTCCCCATTGAAGCCAAAGCCTTTTTTGCCTGCCCACCATCACACGGGGAAACGCCAGATGACCCAGACCCAAAGCTTTCTGCATATGACGTCGCTCATGCTCGGCCTCGCAGCCCTTGCCCTCGCACTCGGGGCCATGCCGGCCGAGTTGCGGTCCCGCTTCCGTGCCGAACCGGTCGAGTTGCAGTCGATTGATCCGGCCGAGGTTGCGACCGCCCGCGGTCAACGCCTTTTGCCCGCCGCCGGAGACGGCGGCGCGGTGTCGGCGAACCGCCAGCGGAACTGAGCGCGCCGCGCTTCAGGGCCGCGCTTCAGGGCCGCGCTTCAGGAACGTGCCGCAGCATCCGCTCCATGCCTGCTTGTTCCCCTTCGCAGCATGGCGCACGGCGGCACCCTCGGCGGCCGGTCCGGCAACGGGCCGGCCGTTTCTATGCCGCCAGCCCGTCGCGGATCAGCGCAAACAGTCCCGCATCGCCCATCTGCCCGCCCTTCAGCACCAGCTCCAGCGGCGGCCCGCTGTCGAAATGCGCGGCCAGCAACGGAACCGAAGGGGCAATCGCCGCCTCCGCCGTCAGCGCGACACAGCCAAGCTCCTTGGTCGCATGGCTCGACGTATCGCCCCCCGCGATCACCGCCCGCTCCAGCCCCGCCCGTCGCACCAGCACCGCCAGAACATGGCCAAGCCCCTGCGACAGCCGCGCCGTCATCGTCACCGCGTCCAGCCCCGCCGCCTCCCGTGCGCCGTTCACCCGTGCGAGTGCCGCATCCTCCGGCCCCGCCGCCGTGTAGAGGATCGGGCTTTGCCCCCGTTCCAGCGCGGCAAGGGCTTCGGCCTCGACCCGCGCAAGTTCGCCGCCCCAACCCCGCGCCTCCACCGCCCGCTCCGCCGCAAGCCGCAGCGGGGCAAAGCCCGCCGCCTCTGCCGCTGCGATCTGCCGCGCCGTGTCGGGTGAACAGGACCCCGACACGACCGCGATCCGCCCCGCCGGACCTGCCAGCCGTGGCGCAGGGCGCGGCAGGTCCCAATGCGCGATCAACGCCTCTTCCAACCCCTGCGACCCCAGCGCGAAAAGCGGCCGCTCCATCGCCCGCGCCCAAATCGCCCGCCCCGCCTCGGCCAGCGTCTGCTGGTCCAGCACGTCGAAGGCCACGATCCGCGCGCCCGCCGCCAGTTCCGCGTCCAAGGCCACCCCGCCACGCCCCGCTTGCAAGGCGAGCACATCCACAAGCCCCACGGGCAAATCCGTCTGCCCCGCCAGATGCCGCCGCACATCGGCCTCGTGCATCGGGGTCGTCGGATGCACCGCCATCGTCGGGTGACGGTCCAGCCGCACCACCCCCGCAGGGCTGCGCGCGAACAGATTGCCGAACATCTGCCAGCGCCCGATCTTCGGCGCGCCCACGACCAGCGGCGCCCAGTCGCCCGTCACATCGCCGATCCCCAGCTCCGCCGCCTTGCCGATGCTGCCCACATGCGGCGCGGAATCAAAGGTGGAACACAGCTTGTAATGCAGCACCCGCCCGCCCATCGCCCGCAGCGCGGCAAAGACGGCGGGCAAGTTCGCCTCCATCCATGCCGGATCACGGCTGCGCGCATCGCCCGCAATCCCCACCGCCCGCCGCCCCGCAAAGCGCGCCATCAACGCCGCCGACGGCACGCCCAGAAACAACACCGACGGCAGGCCCGCGAATTCCAGCGCCTCGAGCACCGCGCCCGATCCGGTGAAATCGTCGCCATACCATGTCAGCAAAACGCCATCGGGCAGCGAAGCAGGGGCCACCATCACGAAAACAACCCCAAAGCCTGCGCCAAGGCGCGGCTCGCCTTGGCCGCAACCGCCAAGGGCACGCCCGCCACGGCAGCCTCCCATGCCGCCCTCATGCTTTCCACGCCGCCCGCAGGCCCGCCCGGATGCGCCATGATCCCGCCCCCCGCCGCATGGATAAGGTCAACCGACCCCAGCGCCGCCCATGTGTCATGCGCCTGCGCCGCCGATTGCCCGCTGGAAAACACCGGCATCGCCTGACAGCCCCGCCCGCCCGCGAACATCGGCACCAGCAGCGAACGGGCCGAGGCGATGCTTGACGCGTCACTCTCGCAAAACTTGTTCCGTATCCCGTTCACATGCAGATGGTCCGCCCCCGCCACGCGCCACAGCTTCGCCCAAGCCACATAGTCGAACCCCAGCGAGGGATGCCGCGACAGCGCCCCCCAGCCGTTGCGATGCGCATGGATCGGCAAGCGCGACACCCGCTTCAACGCCGTGAACCCCGTCAACCCGACGGAATTGAGAGAGACCATCACGCATGTCCCCCCGAGCCGCTCGACCAGATCATGCCGCGCCTGCATCTCGTCCACCTCGCCGGTGACGTTGAAGGCAAACATGACCTTGCGCCCCGTCCGGTCGGCATGACGGTTGATGACGGCCATCACCGCCCGCGCGCGGTCCTCGAACGGACAGGCCGGCCCGTCCGACTGCAACTCGTCATCCTTGATGAAATCAATGCCCGCCGCGCACAACTGGTCCACCATCGCCGCCGTGTCATCCGCCGACAGCCCGACCGACGGCTTGATGATCGTCCCGATCAAGGGCCGCCCCTGCACCCCCGCAAGGTCGCGCGTCCCTGCGATGCCGAATGCAGGCCCGCCGTAGCGCGTCACGAACGCATCCGGCAGACGCAGGTCCAGCAGACGCAGCCCGCTGAAATACTTCAACTCGAACAGGTTCCCCGCCACCGTCGCCAGCAGGTTCGGCAGGCTCGGCCCGATATTCGCCAGCGGCCAGGACAGCGTAACCTTGGCCGCCCGCACCACGCCCGACCCCTTGCCAGCCCCCGGCAGCGCCGCCGGAACCTCGCCCAACTCCTCGATCCGCTCGACCCGCGCCGCCGCCCGCGCCTTCAACTCGGGCGTTTCCCCCGGCACGGGCAGAAAGGTGCCCGACGATTGCTCGCCCGCCATCGCCTCGGCCGCCACGGCCAGATCGTAGCCCGTCTCGACCAGATAATCCGCCTCGAAGCGTGTCATTCCATCACCACCGTCTGTCCCGTCCGCCCCGCCCGTATCGCCGCCAGCGTCAACCCCAAAGTCCCGAGGTTATGCGCCCCCGAAGGCGCCGCCTCGGCCCGCCCCTCCAGCACCGCCACCACATGCGCCTGAAAGGCCACGACCGAATCCTGTATCAGATGCCACGGCTTCGCCCCCCAGTCGGGGCAGGCGGGTTCCGTATCGAACACCGTCACCCGCCCGCCCTTGTGCAGCCGCAACGCGTAGCCTTGCGTCAACTCGAGCGTGCCCTCATCCCCCTCGAGCAGCGCCAGCGATTGCGGGAAGGGGTCCGGCTCAAGCACCGAATGAAAGGAACATTCCACCGAACTCACCGCCCCCGAGGCGTGGCGCAGCAAGGCGGTGAACGCATCCTCGCCCTTCACCCGCGGGTTCCGTCGCTGCACCTCGCAGGCGACCCGCGTCACATCCCCCATCAGATGCCGCACCATGTCGAACAGGTGCAGCCCCACATCGGTCAGCGCAAGGTCCGGCACTTCGGCCAGATAGGGCTGGTTGGCGTAGATGTCATAGCCATGCCGGAACGCCAGCCGCAGGAAACGCGGGCTGCCCACCTCGGCCATCCGCGCCTTCATCTCGCGGATCGGGCGCTGCCAGCGGAAATTCTCATGCACCGTCAACACCACGCCCCGCGAAGCACAGGCCGCAACCATCGCAGCGCCATCCTCCAGCGTCCCGGCGAATGGCTTCTGGCAAATCACCAGCCGCGCATGATCCGCCGCAAGCTCGACCAACGCCCGATGCGACCCGACCGTGGTCGCGATATCCACGAAATCCGGCCGCAACCGCGCCAGCATTTCGGCCGCATCCGTCCCCGCCTCGGACCCGTAGGCTGCGGCAAAGGCCGCCGCCTTGGCCGGGTCCGTGTCACAGACGCCGACGATCCGCACCCCCGCCTGCCGCGTCCACGCCTCCATATGGTTGCGGGCAAAGAACCCGCAGCCGATCAGCACGCCCCGATGCGTCATGCCACCTCTCCCGTCAAAAACGCCAGATCGAACCGCTGCAAGCTGACCCCGCCCAAATCCTGCGGCGGGCTGTCCAGCCAATCCGCCCCCCGCGCCGCAATTTCCGAGCGATCATTCAATAACCACCCCCGCACGCCCTGCGGCAGCGTCACCGCCCCCCCGATTGCCGCAACGATGGACCCCCGCGACGTGCTGATCCCGCCCGCTTCCAGCCCCCGCGCCCGCGCGCCTGCCAGCCCTTGGGCAAAGCGCAGCACATGGTAGACGGGTCTTGCCCCCATAGGACCAACCGCACCCAAAGGCCCCTCCGTCATCGCCAAAGCGACCGAGGCGACACCCTCCGCACTCGCCGCCGCCAGCACACCCACGGCGAAACAGGCGGCAAAACGGCTGTCCTGCCGCGGGTCGTCGCGCACCATCGCCAGACGCTCCCGCAAGGGGTTCGCCACGCATTCCACCGCATAGGGGTTTGACCGCATCCCGATGGAATAAAGCCCCAGATGCAAGGGCTTGCCCCCTGCGATGGCGCGGCCCGTGGCATAGACCTCCGGCACGGCCTCAAGCGTTTCCAGCACCGACAGATCGTCGGCGGCATGGACAATCGCCGTCCCGCTGAAGGTCACGAAATCGACCATCGCCGGATCGGGTCGGCAGCGGTTGAATTCGGTGAAATTGGTGAACATGCCGCCCCCGACCGCCGCGTGCGGAAACAACGCCCGCGCCGTGGCGATCAGGTCCATCGGCCTTGGCCCCGCAGGCCACGGCCCCTCGGGCTGGTGGCTTTTCAGGTAAGGCGCGGTCAACACCGTCACCCGCGCCACATCCAGCCCCGCGCAATCCGCCGCCAGTTGCTCCAATCCATCCAACCGCTCGTTAACCACGATCTCCAGATGCACCGGCCCCGCCACCACAGGCACCCTGTCCCCCGCACGCAGCCGCAACTGCACGGGAAACGCGGGCAAGACCGCCTCGGCCAGCCCCGCCTCCATCGCCACGGCAACCACGGGCACCACGCCCCCGCGCGCAGCTCCGCCCGTCGCCACAACGCCGCGCCCCGAAAGCCGCACCTCGACCCGCTGCCGCACGGGCGCATCCGGTCCCAGCGCAAAGGGCAGGGGCCACGCCAGCGGGCGGCAATAGGTCTTGTAACTCGCATCGGTCCAGTTGCGCTGGTCCTCCATCTCGAAGACCTCGCCCGCCATCGTGATGGCGACCCGCACCCCCGCGACCTCGTGCTCCAGTCCGGCGATGTCGAACACGGGCTGGCTTGGCGAAATCAGCGCGGGCCATGCGGTCGCTTCGACCGCCCCGCCCGAATGAGTCACCGTCAAGGCCTGCCCCGACACCCCGCGCAAGGGGTGCAGCAGCGTGAACCCCGCGCGGTTCACCGCCAGCTCGGCGGCTGCGTCGATCCCGACCGTCAGCACCAGATGCGCCTCTGACACCTCGGCCCGAAACACGCCCGCAAAACTGCCGTCCCGCGCCGCGAAGCGATGCTCGTAAACCAGCCGCCCCGCGTCGAGGTCGACCGCTTCCGAAACCGTCCGCACGGGACAGGTGCCCCAAGCGCCGTCCCGCACGGGGTAAGACACGCGCCGCAGCACCTCCACCCCGTCGAACCGGATGCGGCGAAGGTCGCCCTCCACGATCAGCAGCGACAGCCGCCCGATCTGATGTTCCATCGCTCCGCCCTCGGTCGTCATACCAGTGCCCGCCCCCGCTTCACGAAGCTTTCCCGCCCGTTAACCTTTGGCGCGCCGCGTCTGCATCACCTGTGCATCGCGGACTCGCCGCCCGCGCCGCGCCGATACATCTCGTTGGCACGGTTCAGATGGTCCGCCATCGCCGCCGCCGCCCGCGCCGCATCGCCCGTGGCAATCGCCGCGATGATGCCGCGATGCTCGGCCAGCGTCAGGTTCTCCTTGCCCGGAACGCTCACCAGATCGACGTGGAAATCGTTGAGCCAGCGGAACAATCCGTCCGACAGCGCCGACCAGATCGGGTTGCCGCTGATGGCCGCGATCTCGCGGTGGAACTGTCCGTCCAGCCGCCGGAACGCCGCCCCGTCACCCAGCGCCGCCTCCTGCCGCGCCACCGTATCGCGCAACCGTTCAAGGTCAGACCCCGAATGCCGCCGCGCCGCGATCCGCGCCATCTCCACCTCGAACGTCACCCGCGCATCTTTCAGGTTTTCAAGGCTGGCGTTGGAATGCACCAGCAGGTGCTTCATCGTCTCGGAAAGTTGGTCCACCATCCGCCCGACCGAAGGCTCCGCCACCCGCGCCCTCTCGCCGTGGCGGATCTCGATCAGTCCCGACCGCTCCAGCGCCTGCATCGCCTCGCGGATCGCGGGGCGCCCGACGCCAAGGCTCTCCATCAACTCCCGCTCCGAAGGCAGCGCATCGCCGGGCCGCAACTCGCCCCCGTCGATCTGGGCAAGCAGGCGCAACCGCACCTCCTCGCCCAGCTTGCGCTTCTGGATCGGCCCGCCCATCAGGCGGTTCGGCCCTGCACGATCAACTCGCAGCTATCCTTGACCACGGGCGGCGACAGAACGTCCAACCACGTGTCCTTGATCAGATATTTCCGCGCATGCGCCATGACCCGCAGCGCCGCATCCGACGGCACTTTGGGCGAATAGCCGAACCACATGGCAATTTCCACGTTCAGATGCCCGATCAGGAAATCAAAGGCCGCCTCGCGCGGGATGCCGTATTTGTCGGCGCAGACATCGACCGCTTCGGCCATCATGTCGACGAAGGGCATGGCGATCATCTCCGACAGGCCCGGTTCCAGAATGGCAAGCTGCTCCACCGTGACCCGATGCGTCCGCATGACGGGCGACCACATCACGCGGCAGATTTCCGCGCCCACCTCGTAATGCGATTCCGGTCCCTGCATCAGCGCGCAGACGATGGCCTGCTTGGCCACGCCGCCATGCACGTCGGCCCGCGCGGCGGGGTCCGTCTCGTCATTGTAAAGCGGCGGGTGGCAGGGGTGGCCCACGAAATAGGTGATGTCGGCCCGCTCCGGCAAAGCCCCCGCATAGGGCGCCGCGGCGTCGAGGATGACGACCATCGTTCCCGCCGCGAGCTTCGGCACGATCTCGTGCGCGACCTTGCCGATCAGGCTGTCGGGCAGCGCCAGCACCACGACTTCCGCCCCGTCCAGCCCTGCTGCCTGATCGACGGCGGCAATCCCGGCATCGGCCAGACGCTTGCGGCCCAGCTCGCCCACCTCCACCGCACGGGTATCATACCCCGCGTCAACGAATTTGCGGGTAACACGGAATCCCATCTTCCCGCCCGCTCCCAGAACCGCGACCGATTTCGCCATGTGCTTCGTCCCTTCAAAGGTTTCGCAAAGGTAAAGAACCGCGCCGTTGCGGTTTCAGAAGCGTTACCGCATGTATACTCATCATACCAGTAGATTCGCCGTCCACCCCGCACCCCGCCAAAGTTTTTGACAAGGCGGCTCCGGCTGGTTAAGTTTCTGTAAACGTTTCCAGCCATAGGCCGCGCCGATGAAATCCGCCCGCATGAACCGCCTCTTCTCGCCCTCGGGCAATTGCTTCGACGTGGCGATCGACCACGGCATGTTCAACGAACGCTCCTTCCTCGGCGGGATCGAGGATATGAAATCCGCGATCCACACCATCGCCGCCGCCGGACCCGATGCGATCCAGCTTCCCCCCGGCACCGCGCCCATCCTGCAAGCCATCCCCGGCAAGACCCGCCCCGCGCTCGTCCTGCGCACCGACATCGCCAATGTCTACGGCACCCCGCTGCCCGCCACACTTTTCTCCGAGGTGATCGACCGTGCCGTCGAACAGGGCGTGGTGCTCGATGCCGCCTGCGTGGTGGTGAACCTGCTCCTGCTCCCCAACCAGCCCGAGGTCTACCGCGCCTGCGTCCGCAACGTGAACAGCCTGAAGCGGGAATGCGAGATCATGGGGATGCCGCTCATGGTCGAACCGCTTGTCATGCAGGACAATTCCAAGGGCGGCTACATGGTCAACGGCGACATCGACCTGATCCTGCCGCTCGTCCGGCAAGCCGCCGAACTCGGGGCCGACATCATCAAGGCCGACCCTTGCGACAACGTGGCCGAATACCACCGCGTGATCGAGATTGCCCAAGGCCTCCCCGTCCTCGTCCGTGGCGGGGGCCGCGTGTCCGATGCCGAAATCCTCTCGCGCACGGCGGAACTGATGCGTCAGGGCGCGCGCGGTATCGTCTATGGCCGCAACGTGATCCAGCACCCCAACCCCGCAGGCATGACCCGCGCCCTCATGGCCGTGGTGCATGACGGTGTCACCCCCGAAGCCGCGCTGGAGATGATCTGATGCGCGAGATCCGCTTCGGCATCATCGGCTGCGGCCTCATGGGGCGCGAATTCGCCTCCGCCTCCGCCCGCTGGCTGCACCTGACCGATACCAAGGCCAAACCCCGCATCGTGGCGGTCTGCGACACCAACCCCGCTTTGCTGGGCTGGTATGCCGACAACCTCGGCCCGATGCAGCAGACGACCGATTACCGCGAACTTCTGGCCAACCCCGACGTCGATGCGGTCTATTGCGCCGTCCCCCACGTCCTGCACGCGGAACTTTACCCCGCCATCCTTGCCGCCGGAAAACACCTGCTCGGCGAAAAGCCCTTCGGCATGGACGCAGGCCAGAACGCCACCATCATGCAGGCCATCGCGGCCCACCCCGACCTGCTCGTCCGCTGCTCGTCGGAAATGCCCTTCTACCCCGGCGCGCAGCGCGTGGTGGATTTCGTCAGATCCGGTGCCATCGGCCCGATCCTCGAGGTGGAGGCCGCCTTCCTCCACTCCTCCGACATCAACCCGGCCAAGCCGCTGAACTGGAAACGCATGGCATCGGTGAACGGCGAATACGGCTGCATGGGCGATCTGGGGATGCACGTCCTCCACGTCCCGCTCCGCCTTGGCTGGCGGCCCGACACCGTCACCGCCTCCCTTGTGAAGCGCGTGCCGACCCGACCCGATGGCAAGGGCGGCACGCTGCCCTGCGACACATGGGACAACGCCACGATCACCGCCACCGTCCCGCACGAGGACGGCGCCTTCCCGCTTGTCCTCAAAACATGGCGCATCGCACCGGGCGAGGCGAATACATGGTCCATCCGCGTGCTCGGCATGAACGGCTCGGCCTTTTTCACCACCAAATCCCCCCGCCAATGGCAATTCATGCGCTACACGGCGGGCGGACCGCAGGCTTGGGCGACCGAAGACCTTGGCTACACGCCGCTTTTCCCCGCGATCACGGGCGGCATCTTCGAATTCGGCTTCACCGATGCGATCCAGCAGATGTGGGCCGCCTTCATCGACGAACTCGCGGGTGGTGACGCCAAGGGCTTCCCCTGCGCCACACCCGCCGAGGCGAGCGCCCACCACGCCGTCCTGACCGCCGCCTTGCAGGCGGGCAAGTCGGGCCAATCGGTCAAGGTCGCCTACGCATGAAACGCGGGATCGCCTGCGCCGGAAACTGGATCGTGGACATCGTCCACACCATCGAGGCTTGGCCGCAGAAATCCGACCTCGTCCGCATCAGGGACGAGGTGGAGGGGACAGGCGGCGGTGCCGCAAACGTCCTCCTTGCCCTGTCCGCCTTCCGCACGGGCCTGCCGCTTTATGCGCTGGGCCTCATTGGCACGGACCGCCATGCCGAAACCGTTCTGGCGGCGGTGCGCGGGGCAGGGGCCGATACGGCAGGGCTGAAACAGACCCCCCGCGCCCCCACCGCCCATACCCATGTGATGAACCTGCCGGGCGACAGCCGGACCTTCTTTTACCACCCCGGCACCAATGACCTTTTGTCGGACGAGGATGTTGCCGTCGAATCCGCCGCCGCCCGTGGCGCGCGCATTTTCTACCTTGGCTACCTCAACCTTCTCGGCGGGCTGGACAGGCTCGACCGCGGCACCACGGGGGCGGCCCGCGTCCTGTCCCGCGCCCGTGCGGCGGGGATGACCACCGCCGTCGACCTTGTCTCCACCGACCGCCCCGAATTCCGCGCCGCGGTCGAGGCGGCGCTTCCCCATACCGATTACCTCTTCCTGAACGAGGTCGAAGCCGCCCGCGCCACGGGCCTGACCATCGACGGGGCAGGGGACGAAGCCGCCATCGCGGCAGCCGCCGCGCAGCTTCTGGCAGGGGGCGTGGCGCGGGCCGTGATCCTGCACACCCCCGCGCTCGGCCTGTGGTTCGGCGCGGATGGCACCCGCCTCACCCGACGCCCCGACCCCGTGATGCCCGAAGATATCATCAGCCCCGTCGGCGCAGGCGACGCCTTCGCCGCAGGTTGCCTCTATGGCATCCACGAAAGCTGGGAGCCGGACGCCTGCCTCCGCCTCGGCCACCGCGCCGCCGCCGCCGCGCTGAAAGGGGCCACGGCGACCGAAGCAATCCCGCCGCTCTCTGCCTTGCTCTGACGCGAGGAATGGCAAAGGCGCGTGCCTTTGCCACGTGACGCGGGTTCAGCTTTCCGACGGTGGCCCCAAAGGCCACCGTCCAGCGCCCGCCCCGCCCCCGGCGGGCGCTTCTCGCCCGCCGGGTCGGGCGCTGGCCTCCGTGGTTTTGCCTGACCGCCGGACCAAGCGCCACCGCCGCGCTACGGGCGGGGAAACGCAATGCGTTTCCTGTTCCGCCCGACTGATGGGTCGACTTTCCCTTGCGCCCCGCCGCCCCCTGCGTGGCCAAGGCCGGGGAGGGTTTTCCACCCTCCCCGGACCCCTCCCGAGGATATTTGTCCCAGTGTGAAAGCCGCTCAGGCGCCGCGCCGCGCCGTCGTTCCGCGCACCACGACCGACAGGGCAGGGGGCTGGTCGTCGCACAGCGCCGCGCCGGTCATCAGCCGCACGATCTGTTCCACGGCCAGCTCGCCGATCTCGCGGATGGGTTGGGCCACGGTGGTCAGTTGCGGGATGATGTAACGCGCAAGCGGCATGTCGTCGAAGCCGATCACCGACACGGACTCCGGCACCTTTACCCCCCGTTCGTGCAGCGCATGAACCGCACCCAGCGCGGCAAGGTCGGTCAGCCCGATCACCGCATCGGCCCGCAATCCCTGATCGAGCAGGCCGAGCAGCATGTCGCGGCAGGCTTCGAACCCGTGCTCCTCGCCCAATGCGACGGCGACCGGCTCCAGCCCCGCTTCGGCAAGCGCGTCCCGCACGCCCTGCAACCGCTCTTGCACCGGCGTCGAATGGGCGGGCGCGCCGATCACCGCGATGCGGCGATGCCCCAGCCCCGTGATGTAATCCGCCATCAGCCGCCCGCCCGCGTAATGGTCGGCCTTGACCGTCACCGCCCCCGCAATCGCACGGTCCACCGCGACGATGGGCACCCCCGCCGCCGTCAACCGCGCCGCCGCCGCCGCGTCCGAGGCGACGCTTGCGATGATCACCCCGTCCACCCGATGGGCAAGCATGGCGGCGATATACTCCGCCTCATGCTCGGGACTTTCCGAACTGCAGCAGATGAAGGCGTGATAGCCACGCTTGAACAGCGCCTGTTCGATCACATGCGCAAGGATGCCGAAGAACTTCACATCCAGCGCGGGCAAGAGCACCCCGACCATCCGGCTTTTCCCGCGCCGCATCAGCGCGGCCCCCGCATTGGGGCGGAACTGCATTTCGGCGATCACCGCCTCGATCTTGGCGCGCATCGCGGGCGAGACATAGCCCGACCCGTTGATCACCCGCGACACCGTGGCGATGGAAGCCCCCGCCCGTTCTGCAATGTCCCGAATGCCTGCCACGCCGTTCCCCGTACCGTTCGCGTCCGATTCTATCCCCACGGAAAGGGCGGGCAACAGGATTCGCGTCCTGCCCCCGTCTCGCCCGCAGCGCGCATTCTTCCCGCATCCGAAAGTGTGGGTCTGTCCGATCCTATGTCTGCCCCCCCGCGCTTCGTCGAATGACAACTACGCGTTCTCTCCCGCACCCTATTGCACAACCGTGTTATTGACGGTTTTATGAAGGTTAAACGGTAAACCCGAGGGAGCAGGGAGTGTTGTCCCTTCCCGCCCCGATGGGTAGGTGTGTCATGGCCCCGTGTCGGCGCGAAACAGTACCAGCGCGCAGTACGAGTGTGATGAGCGGTATTAGGATTAGCAATTGTATTGCCAGTACCGGCAACCAGCCCATGCCGTCCCCAGCGGCAATCGGGCTGCGGCGGTCAAACCGTGACATGAAAGGCGGGCTTTGCCCCGCCGATCGGGCCCGGACGGCAAGGTCCGGGCCCATTTTCCTTTCAGAAATGGAAGGGCGCCACCATGACGCGCTTTCCCAGCGTCAACGCATCCGCCACATGGACCATAGGCGACAGGTCCACATCCGACCGCCCCGCCCGCACCAGCGCCGCCATCTGCGCGTAAAGCGCGGGGTATTCGCCCATGATGGAATTGACGCCGCCTGCTTCGGTCCCGTCGATCTCGAGCCGGTTTCCCCCCATCCGCAGGGCCATGCGCCCCTTGTCGGTCTCCACCTCGATATCCCAGGTCTGCGGGCCTTCCTGACGCCAGTCGAAATCCGCACTCACCCCGCCTGAAAAGGTGATCCGCGCCGCAATGGCGGTGTCACGGTTTTCGGGGAATTCCAGCGTGGAGGCGGTGACATGCACGGGCGCGGGCAGGATCTCGGTCAGGATCGACAGCGCGTTGATGCCGGGATCGAACACGCCCATTCCGCCCGGCTCGAACACCCAGTCCTGTCCCGGATGCCATTTCCGCACATCCTCGCGCCATGTGATATGCGCCCGCCGCACCACGGTATCCGACAGCCACGCCTTGGCCGCCGCCACCGCCTCGGCCATCCGGCTGTGCCATGTCGCGTAAAGCGTCACACCCTGCGCCGCCGCCAAGGCCTCAAGCGCATGGACCTCGGCCAGCGTCGCCCCCGGCGGCTTTTCCAGCATCACATGCCGCCCCGCCCGCAGCGCCGCCTCGGCATAGGCGAAACGCGGCATCGGCGGCATGCACAGCGAGACCATGCCGATATCCGGCCGCTTCTCCAGCATCGCCGCAAAGTCGGTATGGGCCTCGACCCCCTCGACCGTCCCCGACCGGCTGACCGTCGCCGCCAGTTCCCAATCGGCCGATGCGGCAAGGGCCGGAACATGCTGGTCCCGCGCGATCTTGCCGATCCCGACCAATGCGACCTTCATCCGCGCCATCAGTGCGAATCCCGTCCCACCGGCGCACCACGGCAGCCCTTCAGGAAGTCGAGGTCCGCACCCGTATCCGCCCCCTCCACATGCCGCTGGTGCAGCCAGCCATAGCCGGATTCGAACTCGGAATGGTTGGGCTTCCATGCCGCCAGCCGCCGCGCCAGCTCCTCGTCGGAAATGTCCAGATGCAGCCGACGGTTCGGCACGTCGAGTTCGATGTAATCCCCGTTCTGCACCACGGCGAGCGGCCCGCCCACCGCCGCCTCGGGCGAGGTATGGAGGCACACCGTGCCAAAAGCCGTCCCCGACATGCGCGCATCGGAAATGCGGACCATATCGGTGATCCCCTTGCGCAGCACCTTGGGCGGCAGGCCCATGTTGCCCACCTCGGCCATGCCGGGATAACCCTTCGGTCCGCAGTTCTTCAGCACCATCACGCAGGTCTCGTCGATGTCGAGCGCCTCGTCGTTGATCTTGGCCTTGTAGTCGTCGATATCCTCGAACACGACCGCCCGCCCGCGATGCACCATCAGGCTTGGCGTCGCCGCCGAAGGCTTCAGCACCGCCCCCTTGGGCGCAAGGTTGCCTTTCAGCACCACGACCCCGCCCGATTTCGTCAGCGCCTTGTCGGTCGGCAGGATCACATCGGGATTGTGGTTGACCACATCCTTCACCTGATCCCACGCCGTCTCGCCCGAAACGGTCAGCGCGTCCTTGTGCAGCAAGCCCGCCTCGCCCAGCCGCTTGATCACGACCGGAAGGCCACCGGCGTAGAAGAATTCCTCCATCAGATACTTGCCCGAAGGCATCAGGTTCACGATGGTCGGCACATCGCGCCCGCAGCGGTCCCAGTCGTCCAGCGTCAGGTCGATCCCCACGCGCCCCGCGATGGCAAGCAGGTGGATTACCGCATTGGTCGAACCACCGATGGCCGCATTGGTGCGGATCGCGTTCTCGAAAGCTTCCTTGGTCAGCACGTCCGAAGGTTTCAGATCATCCTTCACCATCTGCACGATGCGCCGCCCCGTGAGCTGCGCCATCGCGCGGCGGCGGCTGTCCACCGCCGGAATCGCCGCATTGCCCGACAGCGCCATGCCAAGGGCTTCCGCCATCGACGCCATCGTGCTTGCCGTCCCCATCGTGTTGCACGACCCCGGCGAACGGCTCATCGACGCCTCGGCCTCGGCGAATTCGGCTTGGCTCATCTCGCCCGCCTTCACGGCTTCCGAGAATTTCCACAGATGCGTGCCCGACCCGACCCGCTCGTTCTTGTAATAGCCGTTCAGCATCGGCCCGCCGGTCACGACGATCGACGGAAGGTCGGTCGATGCCGCCGCCATCAACAGGCTCGGCGTGGTCTTGTCGCAGCCGACCAGCAGCACGCAGCCATCCATCGGCTGGCCGCGCATCGCTTCCTCGACCTGCATGGCGGCAAGGTTGCGGAACATCATCGCCGTGGGGCGGAAGGCGCTTTCGCTGACGCTGAACACCGGCACTTCGACCGGAAACCCACCCGCCTCGTAAATCCCGTGCTTCACGCGCTGGGCAAGGTCGTTGAGATGCGCGTTGCAGGGCGTCAGCTCCGACCATGTGTTCAGGATGCCGATGACAGGCCGCCCGTCGAACAGGTCATGCGGAAACCCTTGGTTCTTCATCCAGCCGCGATGGTAGATCTGGTCGCGGCCCGTGCCGCCGAACCATTCCTGCGAGCGCAGCTTGCGGGGCCATTTGGCGGGTTTGAAGGTCATGGGGCTTCCTTTCACAGGGCGGTCACGGCCACAGTGCCCGAAAGGGCAGGGGCCTTGGCAAGGGGGTTGCGCAGCGGCAGGCCAAAGGGCGCTGCTTCGATCTCGAACAGGTCTCCGGCTTCGGTCTTGAACCCGTCGGCAAAGCTTAGTGTTGCCGTGCCGAACATATGCACATGCACATCGCCGGGATGGCGGAAGATGTCGTATTTGAAGTGGTGGTGTTCGAGGTTGGCGAAGGTGTGGGACATGTTCGCCTCGCCCGACACGAAGGGTTTTTCCCACACGACCTTGCCACCCCGATGGATGCGGCTTGCCCCCTGCACATCGGCGGGCAGATCACCGATCAGGATTTCGGGGCCGAAAGACGCCTGCCGCAGCTTGGAATGGGCCAGCCACAGATAATTGACCCGCTCGGTCACATGGTCGGAAAACTCGTTCGCCAAGGCCCAGCCCAAGCGGCAGGGGGTGCCATCGGGGGCGACGACATAGATGCCCGCGATCTCCGGCTCCTCGCCGCCATCCTCGGCAAAGCCGGGGCTTGTCAGCGCGGCACCGGGGGCCACGGCGGTCGTGCCGTTGCCCTTGTAGAACCATTCCGGCTGCGCCCCCACCGAACCCGCCGCCGGACGCCCACCCTCAAGCCCCATGCGGAACATCTTCATGCTGTCGGTCAGCACCTCGGCCCCCTCCAGCTTCGCATGCATCGCATTGCGGGCCGAAGCGCTTCCCAGATGGGTCAGCCCCGTTCCTGTCAGATGCATATGCACCGGATCGGGATGCGCAATCGGCAGCGTCACCCGCCCCGCCGCCAGAAGCGAGGGCAGGTCCACCGCCTCGCCAAGCCCGCGCTCGGCGACCACGGCGGCAACCGTCCGCCGCGATCCCGCCGCCTCCATCGCCAGCGCATAGGTCGTGGGCGTGCCGCGCAGCACCGCCGCTTCCGACCCTTCGCGCACGACCACGGCGGTCTTGCCGTCCGTCCCGATCACTTGGGAAATCAGCATCGCGCCCCTCACTTGTTCTTGTTGTAAACGTCGAAGATCACGGCGGCGAGCAGGACCAGCCCCTTGATCACCTGCTGGTAATCGATCCCGATCCCCAGAATGGACATGCCGTTGTTCATCACGCCCATGATAAGCGCACCGACCACGACCCCGATGATCTTGCCCGACCCGCCCGTCATCGACGCCCCGCCGATGAACACGGCGGCGATCACGTCAAGCTCGAACCCCACCCCCGCCTTGGGGGTCGAGGAGTTGAGCCGCGCCGCCACGATCATACCGGCGAGCGAGGCAAGGACGCCCATGTTGACAAAGGTCAGGAACACCAGCCGGTCGGTATTGATCCCCGACAGCTTCGCCGCCTTTTCGTTGCCCCCCAGCGCATAGACGCGCCGCCCCGTCGTCGTGTTCTCGGTGAAGAATGCGTAAAGCACCGTCAGCAGCCCCAGCACCACGACCACGTTGGGCAGGCCGCGAAAGCTTGCCAGCTTGTAGCCCACGAACATCAGCGCCGCGGCGACGACCACGTTGCGTGCCACGAACATCACCATTGGTTCAGGCGTGATGCCGAACTTCTCGTCCCGCCCCCGCGCGCGCCAGCCCAGCCAGACCACGATCCCCGCCGCGATGGCGATGATGACCAGCGCCGTCACATTCGGCTTCCCCGCCCCGATCACATCGGGAATGAACCCCGTCGACAGCGACTGGAAGCTTTTCGGGAACGGCCCCACGTTCTGCCCGTTGAGCAGCCACAGCGTCAGCCCGCGGAACACCAGCATCCCCGCCAGCGTCACGATAAAGGACGGAATGCGCCAATAGGCGATCCAGTAGCCCTGCGCCGCCCCGATGCAGGCGCCGATCAGCAGACAGACCGGAATGACCACGAACACGGGCAGCCCCATGTTCACCGTCAGCACCGCCGCGACCGCCCCCGTGAAGCCCACGACCGACCCGACAGACAGGTCGATATGCCCCGCCACGATCACCAAGAGCATCCCCAGCGCCATGATGATGACGTAGGAGTTTTGCAGGAACAGGTTGGTGATGTTCTGCGCCGACAGGAAATCGACCCCGATCAGCCCCCGCACGATCACCGTGAACAAGAGCACGATGGCGACCAGCGCCATCAGCATCCCGTTCTCGCGCAGATGCCCGCCCAGATGCGCGCCGATCCCCTTGCCGCCTGCCACCGCCCCGTCCGCCATCATGCCACCTTTGCCGTTTCGTTCTTGAGGATCAGCGCCATGATCCGTTCCTGACTGGCCTCGGCCCGCGTCAGCTCGCCCATGATGCGCCCTTCGTTCATCACATAGATGCGGTCGCACATGCCCAGAAGCTCGGGCATCTCGGACGAGATCATCACGACCCCGCGCCCCTGTGCGACCAATTCGTTCATGATCGTGTAAATCTCGAATTTCGCGCCGACATCGATCCCCCGCGTGGGTTCGTCAAGGATCAGCACCTGCGGATCGGTGAACAGCCATTTCGACAGCACCACCTTCTGCTGGTTGCCGCCCGACAGGTTCACCACCTTCTGGAACACGCTCGGCGTGCGGATCGACATGGCGCGGCGGTATTCCTCGGCAACCTGTTGCTCCCGCCCGCGGCTGATCACCGACCGCGTCGCCACCCCCGCAAGATTGGCCAGCGTGATGTTCTTGACGATGGGTTCTTCCAGCACCAGACCCAACTGCTTGCGGTCCTCGGTCACATAGGCCAGCCCCGCCGCAATCGCCCGCGTGACGGTCGAGGTGTCGACCACCTTGCCGCCCATCTTCACCGTGCCACTGATGTTGCGCCCGTAGGAATGGCCGAACAGGCTCATGGCCAGTTCCGTCCGCCCCGTCCCCATCAGCCCCGCGATGCCGACGATCTCGCCCTTGCGGACATGGATCGACACATCCTTGATCATCTGCCGCCCCGTCTGTTCGGGGTGCCAGACGTTCCAGCCCTCCACCTCCATCAGCACCTCGCCCGGATTGGGGGTGCGTTCGGGGTAGCGGTGCGCCATGTCGCGGCCCACCATGTCGCGGATGATCCGCTCTTCGGAAATCGCATCCGTGGTCAGCGTCGACACCGAGGTTCCGTCACGGATGATGGTGATCCGGTCAGCCACACGGCTGATCTCGTTCAGCTTGTGCGAAATCAGGATCGAGGTGATCCCCTGCCGCTTCAACTCCAGAAGCAGGTCCAGAAGCTTCTGGCTGTCATTCTCCTGCAAGGCCGCCGTGGGTTCATCAAGGATGAGCAGACGCACATCCTTGGCCAGCGCCTTGGCGATCTCGATCAATTGCTGCTTGCCGACCCCCAGCTTTCCCACCTGCGTGGTGGGCGCTTCGGACAGCCCGACCTTCTTCAGCAAGCCTTCGGTCTTCTGGAAACATTCGGGCCAGTTGATGACCCCGTTCTTCGCCACCTCGTTGCCAAGGAACAGGTTCTCGGCAATCGACAAAAGCGGCACCAGCGCCAGTTCCTGATGGATGATGATGATGCCCTTGGCTTCGGAATCCCTGATCCCGCGACAGTGCAGCGGCGCACCGTCATAGATGATCTCGCCCTCGTAGCTCCCGTGCGGATAGACGCCCGACAGCACCTTCATCAGCGTCGACTTGCCCGCGCCGTTCTCGCCGCAGATCGCATGGATTTCGCCCTGCTCCACCGTCAGGTTCACATGGTCCAGCGCCTTGACCCCCGGAAACACCTTGGTGATCCCGCGCATTTCCAGAAGCGTCGCCATCGTTCCCCCCCCCCGTTGGAAAAAGGCCCGCCCCCTGAACGTCCGGGGGCGGGCCGAAGATCAAGCCCGGATCACTTCAGCTGGTCGGCCGTGTAATAGCCCGAACCGGTGATCAGCACGGCTTCGTAGTTGGTCGCGTCGACCGGCTGCGGCTCCAGCAGATAGGACGGCACGACCTTGACGCCGTTGTCATAGGTCTTGGTGTCGTTGATCTCCGGCTCGCCGCCCGACAGGATCGCATCGACCATCTTCACGGTCACACCGGCAAGGTTGCGGGTGTCCTTGAAGATCGACGAATACTGCTCGCCCGCGATGATCGACTTGATCGACGGGATTTCGCAGTCCTGACCCGTGACGATCGGCATCTTCAGATCGCCCGACCCGTAGCCCACACCCTTGAGCGAGGACAGGATACCGATCGACAGCCCGTCATAGGGCGACAGCGCGCCATGCAGCGCCTTGTCGCCGTAGTTGGCCGACAGAAGGTTGTCCATGCGGGCCTGCGCCACCGCACCGTCCCAACGCAGCGTGCCGACCACGTCCATGCCCATCTGGCCCGACGGGATGACGATATCGCCCGCGTCGATCATCGGCTGGAGGACCGACATCGCGCCATCGTAGAAGAAGAAGGCGTTGTTGTCGTCGGGGCTGCCGCCGAACAGTTCGACGTTCCACGGCTTCACATCGCCGAAGCGCTCTTTCAGACCGGCGACCAGCGATTCCGCCTGCTGCACGCCGACCTTGAAGTTGTCGAAGGTCGCGTAATAGTCGACATCGCCCGAGTCGCGGATCAGACGGTCATAGGCGATGACCTTGATGCCCGCAGCCTGCGCGTTGGCCAGCGCGTTCGACAGCGTGGTGCCGTCGATGGCGGCGATGACCAGAACCTTCACACCCTTGGTGATCATGTTCTCGATCTGGGCAAGCTGGTTCGGAATATCGTCTTCGGCATATTGCAGGTCGGTGCCGTAGCCGGCTTCCTCGAACTGCTTCACCATCGACTCCCCGTCCGAGATCCAGCGCGACGACGATTTCGTCGGCATCGCGATCCCGATCGTGCCCTTGTCCTGTGCAAAGGACGGCGCGCCGATCATGGCAGCGGAAGCAGCAGCGGCAGTGCCGAGCGCGAGAAGCGCCCTTCTGGAAATTTGCATTGTGATTCCTCCCTTGCCGCGAACCGCCGCGGCACGTGGGGCGCAGAGTTGCCAAGCCGCGCCATATCCGTCAATGAATGGTTCATGATGGATTCATGGCGAAAATGTTATGTATGACCCCGACAGCCTCTTGCGCAAGGGCTTGAAGCTCAGCCACCTCCGCCTTCTGCACGCCTTGGCCGAAACAGGCCAGATCGGCACCGCCGCCGACCGCCTCTCCATCGCCCAGCCCGCCGCCTCGCGCCTTCTGGCCGAGGTGGAGCGGATTTCCGGCCAGCCCGTCCACATCCGCACAGGTCGCGGCATCACGCTCACGGCTATGGGCGAAGCCCTCGCCCGCCGCGCCGCCCGCGTTGTGACCGAACTGCGCGATGCCGAACGCGAGATTGCGGAAATCGCCTCGGGCGGGTCGGGCCATGTCCGCATCGGCTCTGTCACAGGGCCGGCACTCGACCGCCTGCTTCCCGCGCTGCGCACCGCCCGCCTCGCACTGCCCGGCGTGACGGTCGAAGCCATCGTCGCGCCCTCCGACCTCCTCGGCCAGCAACTCATGACCGGACGCCTCGATTTCGCGGTGGGCCGGATGCCGCTCGGCATGGACAGCCAGCTCGCGCTTTCGGCCCCCATCGACAGCGAACCCGTGGCGCTGATGGTCCGGCGCGGCCACCGCCTTGCCCTGCAACCCGAAATCGACCCCGACGAGTTGATGAATTACGACTGGGTCATGCCCGGCCCCGATGCGCTCCTGACCCGCGCCGTCCTTGCCCGCCTGCGCGAACTCGGCCTGCCGCAACCGCAGCAACGGCTCTCCACCCCCTCCTTCCTTCTGACCCTCGCGCTGATCCAGCAATCCAACGCCATCGCACCGCTTGCCCGCGCCGTCTGCGACCGCTTCGGCTCGTCGCCCGATGCGCCCTATGCCATCCTTCCGCTCGACCTCGGGATTACGGTCGAACCCTTCGGCCTCCTCACCCGACGTGGCGCGATCCTGACGCCGGTGGCGCGGCGACTGGCCGATATGATCGTGCAGGGGCAGGGCGAGACGGGGCTTGATTAGCTTTTGCCGAAGCCTTGGCGCGGAACATCGTTCTTGTCCCCGCCCGCGCCCTGACCCAAGGTCGCCACGGTCGCGTCCCCCCGCGTCTTCCGCTATCATCGCCCCGCGGGATGCGACCCGCCCCACCGCCGCAGGACCGCCCGAATGACCCAGCATGACGCCTCCCTCACCGCCGAAGCCTCCGCCGCCATCGCGGAACTGCGCGCCAATGTCGCCGCGCCCTTCGAACGGGCGCATGCCATGCCGAAATCGGTCTACACCTCGCCCGAATTCGCCAAGGCGGAAGAGGAACACATCTTCGCCCGCGACTGGCTCTGCGCCGGCCGCGCCGATGCGCTCAAAGACCCCGGCGACTACCTGACGATGGAGATTTCGGGCGAACCCGTCATCATCCTGCGCGACCGCGACGGGCAGCTCCGCGGCATGTCCAACGTCTGCCGCCACCGCATGTCCACGCTGCTCGAAGGGCGTGGCCATGTCCGCTCCATCGTCTGCCCCTACCACGCATGGACCTACAACCTCGACGGCTCGCTCCGCGGCGCCCCCGCCATGACGCTGAACGAAGGCTTCTGCAAAGAGGCGATCCGCCTGCCGCAGATCCGCGTGGCCGATTGGCACGGCTGGATCATGGTCACGCTCAACCCCGACGCCCCCGACATCCATGACCGCCTGCGCGATGTCGAAGCGCTCGTCGGCCATCTCGACATGGCAAGCTACAGCGAAACCTTCCGCGAGGAATTCCGCTGGCACACCAACTGGAAGGTGCTGGCCGAGAATTTCATGGAAAGCTACCACCTCCCTGCCTGCCACGCAGGCACCATCGGCGGCACCTGCGACCTCGCTCTCATGGAATGCCCCGAAGGCACCGATGCCTTCAACTACCACTGGATCGTCAAGAACGACCTCGTCCCGCTTGCTCTGGCGCATCCCTCGAACACCACGCTCAAGGGCGACGAACGCCGCATCACATGGCTTCTGGCGATCTATCCCGCCCTCCTCATCACCCTGACGCCGGGATACTTCTGGTATCTCTCCCTCACCCCCGATGGCCCCGGCCACGTCAAGGTGCTCTTCGGCGGCGGGATGAGTGCGGACTGGATGGCCGACCCCGATGCGCAGACCCACCTCGCCTCGGTCAAGGCGCTGCTCGACGATGTGCAGGTCGAAGACAAGGGCTGCACCGAAAAGGTCTATCGCGGCCTGCTCGCCGCCATGTCCGCGCCGGGGCCGCTGTCGCATCTCGAACGGCCCAATTTCGAATTCGCGCAATATCTGGCGCGGATGATGCCCGAACTGACCTGACCGCCCTTCCCCCCTTCACCTTTGCCCAAATACTCTGCGGGGGTGCGGGGGTGCAAAACCCCCGCTTCGACCGCGCAGAAGAACCCAACGCCCGATCATTTCGCAGGACATCATGGCCCATACCCGCCACCGCAAGTTCAACACCAAGGACACCTACCCCGAGCAGAAGCTCGACAATGACCTCTCTCAGGCGGTCGTCGCCCGCGGCACGATGATCTTCCTGCGCGGCCAATGCCCGCAGGACCTCGACACCGCCAAGAACATCGGCAGCCACGACCCGGTGGAGCAGACCCACAAGGTCATGCAGAACATCCGCCAACTGGTCGAGGAATGCGGCGGCAAGATGGAGCATGTGACCAAGCTCGTCGTCTACCTGACCGATGTCCGCCACCGCGAGGCGGTCTACCGCACGATGGGCGAATACATCAAAGGCGTGTTTCCCGTCTGCACCGGCCTCGTCGTCGTCGCACTTGCCCGCCCAGAATGGCTGGTCGAGATCGACGCCACCGCCGTGATCCCCGACTGATCCGCCCTGCGTGCGCCTAGGACGGGGAGGGTTTTCCACCCTCCCCGGACCCCTCCCGAGGATATTTGTGCCAGCATGAAAGCCGCAAGGCACAAGACTGACCAAAGGCCGAACCCATGACCTTTTCCCTCCTCGCCCGCTGCGCCGTCACAGGCCGGTTCGGCATGGTGATCTCCTCCTCCTCGCCCGCCGTGGCGGCGCGCTGCGCCCATGCGCGGGCAGGGGTGGGGGTGGCGGCCACGCAGAACATCACCGACCCCACGCTCGGCCCGCGCCTGCTCGACGCGATGGCGGCGGGGGCAGGGGCCAGGGCCGCGATGGCGGGGATCGTGGCAACGGCCCCCCATGCCGAATACCGCCAGCTTCTCTGCATCGACGATCAGGGCCGCACCGCCACCCATTCCGGCAGCCGCATCCTCGGCGTCTGGAACGTGGCCGAAGGGCGCGATTGCGTGGCGGGCGGCAACCTTCTGAAAACCCCCGACGTGCCGCAGGCGATGGTAGCGGCGTTCGAGGCCGCGACCGGCGACCTCGGCGACCGTCTCGTCGCCGCGCTGCGCGCGGGGCGCGATGCGGGGGGCGAGGCGGGGCCGATCCATTCGGCAGGGCTGCTGATGGTCGATGCCGACACATGGCCCTGCGCCGAATTGCGTGCCGACTGGGTCGACGACGCCTGCCCCATCGAGGCCGTCGCCCGCGCGTGGGAGGTCTATGCCCCGCAGATGGCCGCCTATATCCAGCGCGCCCGCGACCCGCGCGAGGCGCCGAAATACGGCGTGCCGGGCGACGAATAAGCCCCCCTTCCACCGGCCCGCGCCAGGCTGTAGCGTCAGCCCATGCCGCTGCGCTTCACGCTTCGCCAGATCGAATACCTCGTCGCCGTCGCCGATTGCGGCACGGTGGCGCTTGCCGCCGAACGGCTGCACGTCTCTTCTCCCTCCATTTCCGCCGCGATCAGCCAGCTCGAGGCCGAATTCGGCCTCCAACTCTTCATCCGCCGCCACGCGCAGGGGCTGTCGCTCACCGAAGGCGGGCGCGAATTGGTGGAAGAGGCGCGGTTCCTGCTGCGCTCTGCCGCCGCCCTCGGCGATCGCGCGGCGGAACTGACCGGCGCGGTCAGTGGCACGCTGACGCTCGGCTGCCTTCTGACCTTCGCACAAGTCGTCCTGCCGCATCTGCGCCGCAGCTTTTCCGATGCCCACCCGTCCGTCCAGTTCCGCCAGTCCGAACACGACCACGCCGAGCTGATCGAGGCCTTGCGCCATGCCCGCATCGACGCGGCCCTCACCTATGACATGCAGATCCCGCCCGATCTCGGCTTCCTGCCGCTGCTCGCGCTGCCACCCCATGCCCTGCTGGCCGAGGATCACCCCCTTGCCACGCGCTCCAGCGTCACCGCCGACGATCTTCTGCGCCACCCGATGGTGCTGCTCGACCTGCCCTACAGCGCCGATTATTTCCTGTCGTTCTTCGGCAACCGCAAACCCCTGATTGCCGAGCGGACGCGGGACATGGGCGTGATGCGGGCGATGGTGGCCAATGGCTTTGGCTATTCCATCGCCAACATCCGCCTCGGTTCCGACCGCGCGCCGGACGGGCGGCGGCTCGTCTTCGTGCCGCTCAGGACCGACCGTCTGCCGATGCATCTCGGCCTGCTGCTGCCCCAAGGGGCCGCGCAGCGCCGCACCGTCGCGGCCTTCGTCGCCCATTGCCGCAGCACTGTCACCGAAGCCGCGCTTCCCGGCCTGACCTCGCCCCGCCTCTGACGCGCCCGCGCCCTGACCTTGCCCCGCTGACCTTGCCCCGCCTTGACCTTGCCGCGCCTTGACCTTGCCGCGCCGCCCCTTACATGCGCTGCAAAAGGAAACGCCCCATGCCCGCCGCCCTCATCCTCTCGCACGGCCAACCCTCCGACCCCGCACCGTCCGAGGCCGAGATTGCCGCCCTCGCCGCCCGCGTGCAGGCGCTGATGCCCGACTGGCACGTGGCTTCGGCCACCCTTGCCACGCCGGGCGCGCTGGCGGAGCAGGTGGCACGGGCGGCATCGGTCGCGGCGGCAGGCGGCGGCTTCGCCTATCCGCTCTTCATGGCCGATGGCTGGTTCACCCGCGACCACCTGCCCAAGAAACTGGCCGAGGCAGGGGGCGCGGACTGGCACGTCCTCGACCCCTTCGGCATCGACCCCGCGGTGCAATCGCTGGCCGTCACGCTGGCGCTCGAAGCGGCCGAGGCGCAGCGCAGGACGCCCGCCGAAACGTCGCTCCTTCTCGCCGCGCATGGATCGTTCCGCAGCCCCGCCCCCGCCCGCGTTGCGCAAGAGGTGGCCGAACGCCTCCGCGCCGCCGGTTTTGCCCGTGTCGGCGCGGCCTTCATCGACCAGTCGCCCCGCCTTGCCGAAGCCGCTGCCGATTATCCCGAAGGAGCTTTCGTCCTGCCCTTCTTCGCCGCCCGCGGTGGCCATGTGATCGACGACATCCCGCAAGCACTGCTCGACGCGGGTTTCGACGGCACGCTGCTCGATCCCGTCGGGCTCGACCCCCGCGTCCCCGCGCTCATCGCCAACGCGCTGCGGCGTGCTCAGGCGGCGGTTTCCATCGCCGCGACCTGATCTTCCAGCGCCGCCCGCGTCGCGGTCCAGACTGCGGCCAACGCCGCCCGCTGCGTCAGCAGCGTCTCCGTATCGCCCTGCTTCACCGCAAGCTCGATGCTGCTCAGGACCTGCCGCAATTCGGTCGTGCCAAAGGTGCCGCAGGTGCCGGCAAGCTGGTGCGCGATCCGCCCGACCTCGCCGTCATGGGCGGGGCTCGGCAGGGTGGTGATCTTGCCCACCATCGCCTCGCCTTCCTCGATCAGTCGCGCGATCAGCGTCGCCGCCATCTCGCGCCCGATCTGGTCCACCAGTTCGCGCAGACTGGCAAGGTTCAACACCTCGCGCAGGGCATCGCCTTCCGCGACCTCGCCATCCTCCCGCCCGCCCGCAAGCCGCCGCAGCAGGTCCACGCGGTTGATCGGCTTCGTAAGCCCGGTTTCCATCCCGACCGACCGGAACCGCTCCTGCTCCTCGGGCAGGGCATGGGCGGTCAGCGCCAGAATTCGGGTCCGCGCCGACGGCCCGCCCGAGGCGCGGATCAACCGCGTCGCCTCCACCCCGTCCATCCGCGGCATCGAGATATCCATCAAGATTACGTCGAACCCCGTGGACGATGCGATTTCGACCCCGTTGATCCCGTCGACCGCCTCCGTCACCACATGGCCCGCCCCTTCTAGGTAGCGGCGCAGCAGGAAACGGTTGATCTCGTTATCCTCGACGACGAGAACATGCAGCGACCGCGTGCGCTCCACCACCATGTCCCCGCGCAGCACGGGACGCGACCGCGCCGCCTTGCCCGCATCGCCCGCATCGCCCGCGGCGCGCCCAAGCGGCAGGCGCAGCCAGAACAGGCTGCCCTCGCCTTCCTCGCTCTCTGCCCCGATCTGCCCGCCCATCGCCTGCGCCAGACGCCGCGCAATGCCCAGCCCAAGCCCCGTGCCGCCCTGCGACCGTCCGTAACTTGCGTCCAACGTAACGAAATCCTCGAAGATACGGCTCAGGTTGGCTTCGGAAATCCCGATCCCGCTGTCGATCACCCTGACCTCGACAACCTGCCGCCCCGATGCCGCGTCCCGCTCGGCCAGAACCTCCGTCTCGATGGTGACGGTCCCGTCATGGGTGAACTTCACCGCATTCCCGACAAGGTTCAGCAGGATCTGCCGGATGCGCCCCTCGTCGCCAAGCACCTCGCCCAGCGGGCCGCCAAGCTGGACCACCGAAATCTCGGTCCCCCGTGCGGCGGCCAGACCCGTCTGGTTCGCCACCGCCTCTCCGATCAGCCGGTCAAAGTCGAAAGGCGCCTCGACGATCTGCATCGCCCCCGCCTCGGCCTTGCTGATGTCGAGCACCGAATTGACATGCCCCAGAAGGATGTCGCCCGACTTCTCCATCACCGACAGCAACTCGCGCTGCTCGGCGGTCAGGCCGGTCTGGCCCAGCAGGTCCATCGACCCGATCAGCCCGTTCAGCGGCGTGCGCATCTCGTGGCTCATCACCGCCAGAAACTCTGCCTTGGCCTTCTCGCCCGCCACGGCGCGGTCCAGCGCATCCGTCAGGTCGCGCTGCGCCTTGCGCCTGTCCGAGATGTCGCGCACGAAGGCCACGACCAGACTGCTCCCCTTGGGCCGCGACAGCGCGATCGAGATTTCCGCCGGAAACACGCTGCCATCCCCGCGCCTTGCGTCGATCTCCATCCTCATGGGTTCGGGGGCTTCCGCCATCTTCGCCATCGCCACCGCCAGCGCGCGGCTCTGCGCGCCCGCCGCACCGTCTGCCAGCAGCAGTTCCAGCCCGATCTTGCCCAGCACCTCGTCGCGCCGCTGCAGGAAGATGTTCTGCGCCGCCGGATTGAATTCGAGGATCGCCCCGCCCCTGTCCGTCACCACGATCCCGTCGGCCGAGTTGGAGATGATGGTGGAAAGCCGCGCCCCCGTGCTGCGCAGTTCCTCGGCCCGCGCCTGCGACACGCGGTAAAGCCGCATCAGCACCAGCACCAACCCCGCCAGCACAAGCACCAGCGCCCCCGTCAGCACCGCCAGCCGCAGCAGCGTATCCGACATCGACGTGCGCTGCCCGTCCGACAGCGCCGCGAAATCGGTCAGCGCCTTCAGCGTCAGTTGCCGCGCCGCATTGCGCACCATCGGCATCTGTTCCGCCAGACCATGCAGGCCCGCCCGCAACTTGTCGTCCGAACTGTCGATCAGTCCCACATTCCGGTCGAGAAAGTCGCGGAGCGTCCGGTGGTCGTCCTGATAGTCGTCCTTCTTGAGCAAGGGCGCATAGACCGAGCTTTGCTCCAGCATCGACACGCGGCTGAACAACACGTTGAACCAGCGGCGCACCTCGTCCAGTGCGGCGGGAATATCGTCGGGCGGCGGCGTTTCCAGCACCGTGAGGATCGAGGTCTGAAGCCGCAGAACCTCCACCTCGGACTGCATCATTACCCATTGGGTATTGTCCGAATTCGCCTGCTCAAGCGCATTCAACCGGTCGCGAACGTCGAAGGCGAGCATGACGATGGCCGCAACCACCACCGCGACAAGCGCGACGGCACCCGAAACGCGCAGGGTTCGGAACCATTCAACGGCGCGGGACGGCCTGTCTGGGGTCATTCTGTCCGATCCTGCACCGGTACAACGTCGCTTTTTACAACGTTAATGCACAAGGGGCTTGCGTTCCATCGTGTTCTGCATCGAATGAAGGAGACAAAGGTATGGGATGGTCAAGTGTTTCCCGGTGAAGACAGGCCGCAGTTCATGCGGGTTCTCCTAGCAGACGACCACGATCTCGTGCGCGAGACCTTGGCCGCTTTCCTGATGTCCGAAGGCTTCGCCGAAGTGCGGGCCGTGCCGGACCTCACATCCGCCCTGGAACAGATCGCGGGCGAAACGCGCTTCGATGTCGTCCTGCTCGATTACGCCATGCCCGGCATGAACGGGCTGGAAGGTCTGGGCCGCGCCCTCGGCGTGGCAAGATCGGCCGGGCGCGACATTCCCGTCGCCATCATCTCGGGCACCACCCAGCGTGAGCTTGCCGAAGCCGCCCTTGCTGCGGGCGCTGCGGGTTTCGTGCCCAAGACGCTTGCCTCCCGTGCGATGGTCGCCGCAGTGCAGACGATGGCCTCGGGCGAGGTCTTCGCCCCGATCTCGCTCCTCATGCAGGACCAACCCGTGGCCGAGGCGCTTGCCACCCTCACCCGCCGCGAAACCGATGTGCTGCGCGGGATATGCGAAGGCAAATCGAACAAGGAAATCGCCCGCGACCTCGATCTGCAGGAAGTCACCGTGAAGCTCCACGTCAAAACCCTGTCGCGCAAACTCGGAGCGAAAAACCGCACCCATGCAGCGATGATCGCTCGCGATTCCGGCCTGCACTGATCTCCGGCGATGCTTTTGCGAAACATCGCGCAAACCGTCCGCCCCGCAGCACCAGCGGCCCGCGTCGCAAGACGAGTATTTGGGCCAAGGTGAAAGGGCAGGGCGCAAGTCCCTCATTCACACTGGCACAAATATCCTCGGGGGGAAGGCGCGGACCGCGCCTCGGGGGGCAGACGGCCCCCCGTGCGACATTTGCCACAAGCGCGCCGCCCGACACCGCGCCTGAATTTTCGCAGAAAATTCGCGGGCGCGGCGTCAGACCGTGTGCAGATACAGGTCGAAGTCGACCTCGCTCACCGTCCGCGCCACGCGGGCGTATTCGGCGGCCTTGATCGCGGTAAAGGTGCGGTGCATCTCCTCACCCAAGGCCGCTTTCAGGAAATCGGAGCCTTCCGCCGCCACGATGGCCGACCGCCAGTCCACCGGAATCGGCGGCGCGTCCTGCGCTTCGGCATAGCCGTTTCCGGTCGTCTCCGGCCCCGGATCGATCCGGTGTTTCATCCCGTGCCGGATGCCCGCCAGCACGGTCGCCGCCACCAGATAGGGGTTCGCATCCACGCCAGCGGGGCGATGCTCGATCCGCCGCGCCTTGATATCCCCCGCCGGAATCCGCAAGGCGACCGAGCGGTTGTTCACCCCCCATGTCGGGCTGACCGGCGCATAGCTCTGCGCAGCAAACCGCCGCCACGAATTGGCATGCGGCGCAAAGACGAGCATGGATTCCCCCATCGTCGCCCGCAAGCCTCCCAGCGCGTGCAGGATGGTGTCCGACCACTGCCCCTCGACCGCCTCGACGAACACGTTCTTGCCCGCCGAATCGCAAAGCGAGACGTGGAAATGCATCCCCGATCCGGCATATTTCTCGACAGGTTTGGCCATGAAACAGGCCGTCACCCCATGCGCCCGCGCCTGCCCCCGCACGATGCGCTTCAACCGCATCAGATCGTCGGCGGCCTGCATCACATCCGTCCGGTAATGCAGCGTCAACTCGTATTGGCCGGGGGCATATTCCGAGATCATCGTCTCGGCCTTGATCCCCGCCTTCGCCGCCGCCGCGTAGATGTCGGAAAACAGCGGCAGCATCCCGTGCAAGTGGTCGACGCTGTAAACTTCCGTCTTGAAGCTCGACCGCCCGTCCAGCACATCCCGCGCGGGCATCACCTTGCCATCCGGCCCGCGTTCGTTGTCGAGCAGGAAGAACTCCAACTCGAACGCCCCCGAAGGATAAAGCCCCTCGGCCGCCATCGCATCCACCTGCGCCTGAAGCGCATGGCGCGGGTCCGACCCCATCTTGTGACCGTCGAGGTCATACATCGACATGAACACCTCGCCCCGCGGCGGATTGGTGCCATGCAGCGGAACCAGCGATCCGGGGATCGGCCATGCCCGCAAATCGCCGTCGCCCTGATCCCAGATCAGCCCCGTCTCGTGCACATCCTCGCCGCAGATATCGAGGCCGAGGATCGAGATCGGCAGATGCCGCCCGCCCTTGTAAAAGGACAAAAGCTCGTGCCGCCGGATGATCTTGCCCCGCCCGATGCCATTGGCGTCATGCAGGACGATATCGAAGGCCTCGATCTCGGGATGGGCGGCAAGGAAGGCTTCCGCCTCGGCCACGGTGCTGCCCGAAGGGCTGGTCGTCTCGGTCATGGTGTCACTCGAAGAGGTCGGTCAGGATTTCGTCAAAGGCCGCGATCAGCCGGTCGATCTGGCGCTTGGTCGTGGCGGGCGACACCAGCATCATGTTGTGGAAGGGCGCGATCAGGCAGCCACGGTTCAGCAGGGCCGTGTGCAACGCGGCCTCCAGCGCGGGTTGATGCGCCGCCGCCGCCTCGGTCCCGTTTTGCAGCGGACCCTTGGCGCAGATGAACTCCACCCGCGCGCCCACGCGCACCGCATGCCACGGCGCGCCGTGCCGTTCGATCACGCGCGACAGCCCCGCCACCAGCCGCGCGGCGCCCTTGTCCATATGGGCGTAGGCCTTGGCGGTCATCACCTCGGACAGGGTGGCGCGCAGACAGGCGAATTGCATCGGATTGGCCGACAGGGTCGTGCCCATCCCCGAATGGCCCGCCTCGCGCCCCGCGTCATAGCGCTGGAAGCGTTGCGCCACCTCGGGCACCATGCCCCAGACGGCGGTGGGCATGCCCCCCGCGACGCATTTGCCGACGACGAACATGTCGGGCGAAAGGCCATGCACGCCGGTGTAACCGCCAAGCCCCGTGGAAAGCGTATGCGTCTCGTCGATGATCAGAAGCGCGCCGTAGCGGCGGCTCAGGCTGCGCAGGCCGTCAAGGAACCCCGCCCCGGGCAGGACCATGCAGGAATTGGTCATTACAGGCTCGGTCAGGATGGCCGCGACCTCGCCGGTTTGCAGCGCCGCCTCGACCCCCGCAAGATCGTTGAACTCGCAGACCACGGCGCCCTTGGTCAGGTCCTGCACCTGCCCGACAAGCCCCGCCCGCGCCACGGTCTTGCCGCCGCGCAACTCGACCATCGTGTCGTCGACCGTGCCGTGATAGCAGCCGTTGAACACCAGCACCTTGGGCCGCCCCGTCACCGCCCGCGCCACCCGCAGGGCAAAGCGGTTGGCATCGGTCGCGGTGGTGGCGATCTGCCAGCGGAAGTCGCCGAAGACCTGCGTGAGCAACCGCCCCGCTTCCAGCGCATCCGTCGTCGGCAGCATATAGGTCAGCCCGTGCCGCGCCTGTTGCCGGATCGCCTTGGCCACGGGTTTCGGCGAATGGCCGAACATCGACCCCGTGTCGCCGAGACAGAAATCGTCGATCTCGAACCCGTCGATGTCGCGGATGCGCGACCCCTTGGCACTGGCGACCAGCGGCAGATGCGGCATCGGCCAATCCGCCATCCAGTGCATCGGCACGTCGTTGAGGAAAACCCCCGCCCCCGCCGCCATCGCCGCCGCCGATTTCGGCCGCCCCGCCGCAAAGCGCTTCGCCTCGCGGCTTGCCAGCCGGTCAAGCCGGTCCACCGGCACGCCCGCAATGGTCTTGGTCATGGCAATCCACCCGAATTCCTTGGCCCGATCTTATGGCGAATAATTTGATCAAATGGAAGCGGGCAGTTTGTCGGCCCCCGCCGGAGCGGGGGTTTCACACCCCCGCACCCCCGTGGGATATTTGGGCCAGTGTGAAAGACGCTCAGTCGGTCACGCGCACTTCGATCAGCCTCGGCCCGCGCTGCGGGCGGGTCAGGGCGGCGGTCAGCGCCCCGGGCCTGTTCTCCACGCTCTCGAAGGCCAGATCGCAAGCGGCGGCGAAATGGTCGAGTTTCAGCGGCGAGGGCGAACACCCGATCACCTCGATTTGCGCATCGCGCATGGAATCCGCAATCTCGCGATAGGCGGCGTTGTTCCAGACGACATAGGTGATCGCCAACCCCTCATCCACCGCCACGCGCAATTCGGCAGGGTCGAATTGCAACCCGCCATCGCCGACAAGGCAGACCACGGGGGCAGACGGGGCCGCGATGGCCGCGCCGATCACCGCGCCCGTGCCATAGCCGAGCGCGCCGAACCCCGTGGCCGCGTTGAACCAGCCGCCAGCGCGGTCGTGATCGTAGTACAGGTTCCCCGCATAGATCGGCTGGGTGGAATCCCCCACGATGATCGCCTGCGGCAGGGCATCACGGATCGCTTCCACCATCGCCAACTGGTGCGGCATCTGCGGGTTCAGACCTGCAAGCGCCGCCCGCGCCGCCCGCCGCGCCGCTTCGGCCCGCGCGGCACCATCGCCGCCACGCGCCGTCACCAGCGGCAGAAGGGCGGCGATGGCTTCGGCACAGGGTGCCTCTATCGTCACCGCCGCCGTATGGCGCTGCAATTGCCGCGCGCAGAGATCGACACGGATCATCCCCGACAGGTCGGGAAACCCGCCCCGCGCATACATGTCGTAATCGGTCGGCCCCAGTTCCGTCCCCAGGGCCAGCACCTGATCCGCCCCCGCCACCAGCGCCCGCACCGCGTCGAGCGAGGGCGAGGCCGGAACGCAAAGCGGGTGTCCGTGCAGCATCCCCCGCGCATTCACCGTCAGGACCACGGGCGCGTCCAGCCGCGCGGCCAGTGCGGCCAGCGCCGCATCGCAACCCCGCGCCCCGCCGCCCGCCAGAATGACCACGCGCCGCGCCGCTGCAAGCCGCGCCGCCGCCTGTGTCACCTGCGCCGCAGCGGGGGCAGGCCGCGTCACGGGGGCAGGGTCCGCAGGCGCAGGGCAGGCCAGCGGCATAACATCGGTCGGAATCTCGATATGCACCGGACCGGGCCGCCCGCCGAGCATCCGCGCAAAGGCGCGGTCAAGCGCGGGTGCAAGGTCCGCGGGGTCCTCGACCCGCTCGGTCGGACACAGCGCCGCGACCATCGCCGCCTGATCCGGCAATTCGTGCAGATGCCCCAAGCCCCGCCCCAGCGAGGCGCGGCGGTTCACCCCCGAAATCACCAGCATCGGCACCGAATCCGCCCGCGCCTGCGCCATCGCCGTCAGCGCATTGGTCAGCCCCGGCCCGGTGATGACAAAAGCCACGCCGGGCTTGCCCGACACCCGCGCATAGCCATCGGCCATGAAGGCCGCGCCCTGTTCGTGGCGCGGTGTCACATGCCGGATCCCGCCCCCCGCCAGACCACGATACAGCTCGATCGTATGCACACCGGGTATGCCAAAGACGACCTCGACCCCGCGCTGCCGCAAACCTTCGACCAGCGCCTGACCGACTGTCCTCATGCCGCGTGCCTTTGTCCGGCAAATGCGGCGATGCGGTCGCAGGCTTCGGCGATCATCTCGTCGGGTTGGGTCAGGCTCACCCGCAACCACCCCGAAAGCGCCGCGCCGAAGCTTTCCCCCGGCATCACCGCCACCTTCGCCTGATCGAGCAGCGCCAGCGCAAAGGCCTCGCCACTCATCCCCGTGCTGCGCACATCGACCAGCGCGAACATCCCCGCCTCCGGCTGATGCACCGCCAGCCCCGCCACACCGTCAAGCCGCGCCGCCATCAGCGCCGCCCGCCGCTGGAACCGCTCCACCATCCCCGCCGCCACGGGCGAGGGGGCCGACACCGCCGCCGCCGTCATGTCGGCAATGAAGGGCTGGTTGCCGAAGAGCATCGTCTCGGACAGCGGCAGAAGCCGCGCGCAGAACTCGGCCGACCCCACGCACCAGCCCGAACGGAACCCCGGCGCCGCGTGCGATTTCGAGATGGACGAGGCGACGACCACCCGCTCGCCAAATTCCGGCAGGTCGAGGGGCGAGGCAAAGCCCACACCGGCAAAACACATCTCCTCGTAGACCTCGTCGCAGAGCACCCACAGGTCATGCTCGGCCGCCAGTGCACAAAGCGCCCGCAGGTCGCCCGCCGAGAGAACCGCCCCCGTCGGGTTATGCGGCGTGTTCAGCATCAGCACCCGCGTGCGCGGCGTGATCCGTGCGGCCACGTCCGCCGCCTGCATCCGGAACCCCGCCTCGGGGCGCAGCGGCACCATGACCGGCGCGGCACCCGTGGCGCGGATCAGCCCTTCATAGGTCGCATAGAGCGGATCGCCCACCAGCACCTCGTCCCCTGCCGCGCACATGGCCTGAAGCACGGCGTAAAGGGTGGTCTGGGTTCCGGGGAAACACATGATCTGGTCAGTCCCGATCACCCGCCCGCGCCGCGCCGTGTAGCGGTCGGCCAGCGCGCGCAAGAGCGCAGGCTCGCCCCGCCCGTTGGAATAGCCCGTCCGCCCCGCCAGCATCGCCGCCGCCGCCGTCTCCATCAGCGCGGGCGGTGTGGCGACATCCGGCTCGCCGATGGTCAGCTCGATCACCGCCTCGCCCGCCGCCTTCATCTTGCGGGCGCGGATGTGCACGGCCCATTTCTCACTGCCGAGTCCGGCAAGCCGTTCTGTCACGGGGGCGTAACGCATGGTCTTCCTTTTCAGTGGTCAACGGGGGCAGGCAGGCTTTGCCCGAGGATCGCGCCGATCCCGTCCAGCGCGATCCGCACCAGCTCGCCGGGCTGGAAGGCTTCGGGCAGGGCCGCGCCTTCAAGCCACAGCCCGTCGATCAGCGCATTGCAGGCGATGGCATCGCGGCGGTCCCGCGCCGCATCGTCCCGTCCGGGCAAGGCCGCGATCAGCGCCTGCAACTGGTCGCGGTAGCCCAGATAGGTCGCCTGATGCACCGACATCATCCCCGCATCGCTCCGCGTCCGGTGCAGATAGGCCGCCCAGACCGCCAGCGTCACGGGGTCGAGCACGGGAGGCCGGAAATTCGCCGCGACAAAGGCCGCAAGCCGCGCCGCCGGATCATCGACAGGTGCCGCCGCCAAAGCCTCCACCGCGCTTTGCGTCATGCGGTCCATCACCGTGCGATAGGCGGTCTGGGTCAGCTCTTCCTTGCTCTGGAAATAATGCCGGATCAGCCCCGCAGTGACCCCCGCCCGCGCGGCAATCGCCCGCACGGTCGCAGCCTCTGCCCCGCCCTCGGCGACAAGCTGCACCGCCGCCGCGATCAGATCGTCACGGCGTTTTTCTTGGGCCTCGCGGCGATAGGGACGGCGTTGCAGGGGCATGGTGCGGGCGGTTTCGGTCGGTCCGGCATACAGGTTCGGCGGTAAGTTATACAAATGTATAACAGCTGTCACGCCCTATCCTGCGGCTGCGTCCGGCCTGCGGCAGGCCGGCCTAACGGCCCTCGGTCTCGTGCTCGCGCGCCACATCCTTGTGCACGATCACATCCGCCTGCGGATAGGCCGCGAGGATCGCCCGCCGCAACCCCGCGCCGATGTCATGCGCGTCGCGCAGGGTCTGGTCGCCGTCCAGCTCGATATGGATGTTGACGAAGACCCGGCTCCCCGCCGTGCGGGTCTTGAGGTCATGGAACCCGTGCACCCCCGGCCAGCTTTCCGCGATCCTGCCGATCCCCGCCACGATGGCAGGGTCCGCCCGCCGGTCCATCAGCGCATGGAAGGCATCCGTCCCGATCCGCAACGCCCCCATCACCAGCATCGCCGCAGCCCCCAGCGCCACGACCGAGTCGATCGAGGCAAGCCCGAACGCCTTGGACGCCCAGAGCGACACGATGGCCCCGATATTGGGCAAAAGGTCGCCCAGATAATGCAGCCGGTCCGCCGCGACGACTTTGTTCCCCGTCCGCTTCGCCACCCGCCCCTGCCACAGCACAAGGCCGAGCGTCAGCAGGATCGAAACCCCCATCACCACCATGCCCGCGCTTTCCGCCTGCATGTGCTGCGCCGAAGGGTCGAGCAGGCGCTGCACCGCAGCCCAAGCGATCACCCCGCCCGAAATGACGATGAAAAGCGATTGCCCCAAAGCCGCAAGATCCTCGGCCGAGCTGTGGCCGAAGGCATGGTCCTCGTCCGCAGGCTTGGCCGCGTAAAAGATCGCCGCCATCGCGCCAAGGCTGACCATCAGGTCCATCGCACTGTCCGCAAGCGAAGCCGCCACCGACAGCGCCCCCGTCTCGCCCAGCGCCCAAAGCTTCAGCGCCACCAGCAGACCCGCGACAAGGACAGAAGCCCCCGCCGCCGAAAGGTTCATCCTCGCACTCTGGTCAAGACTCATGGGCCGGCTCCGTATGGCAGGGCACATCGGCTAACCCGAAGCCCGCGCCTGAGGCAAGCGAGAGCGACTCGCAACTGCACCGCCTATGGACAAAGGGGGGCTGCCGCCCCCCACGGCGCGTGCCGCGCCTCCCCCTGCGAGTATTTGGGCAAAGGTGAAAGGGGCTATTCGATCACTTCGCCCGCATCGACCCCCCAAAGATCGGATTTCTTCACCCAGCCCTTCTCGCCATCGACCGACAGGCGGCACCATTCGGGCACGCATTCCTGAATCCAGCCGACCACATTGCGCTCGGCGCGAAAGGTCACGCCGTATTCGTCACCGGCGCCGGAACGGAAATCGGCCACATCCGCCGTGACGAGCGCCGAGCGCACGCCCGACAGCAGCGAATAATGCACCCAGCCGCCCGCGCCGTCGGCATCCTCGATCCGCCGCCAATGTTCGTATTCGGCGGTGATCCGCAGCGGCATCCCCGCCCGCGTGAAGACCCAGTCGATCCGGTGCGTCAGGCCCGGCCCGCGACGGGCGTTGCCCTCGTTGCCCTTCAGGCTCACGTAACGGGGCAGGGGCAGGTTCGTGACCGACCCCCGCGTCGGATCGCGCGGCGGCACCTTGGGCTTGACCACCGCAGGCGCGGCCTTCGGCGCGGCAAGGGCAGGGGCCTCCTTCGCCGCCGCCTCGGCCTCCGGCGATGGCGATGCCGCGGGCGAAGGTTCCGCCCCGATGCTGTCGGGCCGCGGCGCGGGGCGCGTGCTTCCCAATTCTTCGGCAGCCGCGATGCCGATCACCGCCACGGTGATCACAAGCGCCAATGCCTGCATTATTCTCATTCTGTCCGCCTGTGCCCGAAGCCCTGCCGTCTTGTGCGGCCCTCTGCCCGCTACGCTCTTTCCGGCGTATGCGCTCCGGCGGGGTCTTGTGCCTTTCCCCGCTTCCCGCCACTTTGCCATTCATGGACGGGATTTGGAAGTGCAAGGGAGGAAGCTCATGCCCGCATCACGGCTGAGTGTTGTCGTCACGCGACGGTTGCCCGAGGTGGTCGAAACCCGGATGAAGGAACTCTTCGACGTCGAACTGCGCGACACCGATGCCGCCATGACGCGCGACGAACTCGCCGCCGCCCTGCGCCGCGCCGATGTGCTTGTCCCCACCATCACCGACCAGATCGACGCAGGGCTTCTGGCGCAGGCGGGCGACAAGCTGAAACTGATCGCCAATTACGGCGCAGGGGTCGACCATATCGACGTGGGCACCGCCCGCTCGCGCGGCATCCTCGTCTCCAACACCCCCGGCGTGCTGACCGAAGACACCGCCGACATGGCGATGGCGCTGATCCTTTCCGTCACCCGCCGCATTCCCGAAGGGCTGGCGCTCATGCAATCGGGCGACTGGCACGGCTGGTCGC
This sequence comes from Paracoccaceae bacterium, assembly GCA_027489375.1. Taxonomy (GTDB): domain Bacteria; phylum Pseudomonadota; class Alphaproteobacteria; order Rhodobacterales; family Rhodobacteraceae; genus Paragemmobacter. The sequence continues at coordinate 106,333 of JAIXZW010000021.1, forward strand.
CGCTCACCCTTCTGGGAGGGCGCATCGGCGGCAAACGGCTTGGCATCCTCGGCATGGGCCGCATCGGTCAGGCCGTGGCCCGCCGCGCCCGCGCCTTCGGGATGCAGGTCCATTACCACAACCGCCGCCGCCTCCGCCCCGAGGTGGAGGGGGAACTCGAAGCCACCTATTGGGAATCCCTCGACCAGATGGTTTCCCGCATGGACGTCATCAGCGTGAACTGCCCGCACACGCCCTCGACCTTCCACCTGATGAACGCGCGGCGCTTGAAGCTCATGAAACCCTCCGCCGTGATCGTGAACACCTCGCGCGGCGAGGTGATCGACGAAAACGCGCTCACGCGGATGCTGCGCGCGGGCGAACTCGCCGGTGCGGGGCTTGACGTCTACGAACGCGGGGCCGAGATCAACCCCCGCCTGCGCGAACTGCCCAACGTGGTGCTCCTGCCGCATATGGGGTCGGCCACGCGCGAAGGGCGGGTGGAGATGGGCGAGAAGGTCATCATCAACATCAAGACCTTCGCCGATGGCCACCGCCCGCCCGATCAGGTGGTGCCGGGGATGCTCTGAGCGCTCCGCGCGGGAACCCCCGCGCCGCGCCGGTGCTTTCCCTTGGCACGCCAAGGGAGAAACGATCCATGACCGAAGACAGCGACATCCGCGCCCGTTTCTGGGCCAAGCTCCACGCCGACCGCACCATCATGCTGGGCCTGTCCAGCAGCGACGCGCCCCCCCGCCCCATGACCGCCCTGACGACGGGGGAGCATGACCACGGCCCGATCTGGATATTCACCGCCCGCGACACCGAACTGGGCGAGGCCGTGGTCGCCACCACCCCCGCCTTCTTCACTTTCGTCTCCAAGGGCCACGACATCTTCGCCACGGTCCACGGACTTCTGTCCCCCCACAACGACCGCGCCATGATCGACACCCTCTGGAACCCCTTCGTCGCGGCATGGTATCCCGAAGGCAAGGACGACCCCTCGCTCCTGCTGCTGCGCTTCGACCCGTCGCAGGCGGAAATCTGGCTGAACGGATCAAGCCTGATGGCAGGGCTGAAGATGCTCTTCGGCGCCGATCCCAAGGCCGATTATCAGGACCACGTGACCAAAGGCCCGCTCGCCTAGACCTGATAGAACTCCCGATACCACGCGACGAAGCGCCGGACGCCCTCGGCAATATCCGTGCGCGGCAGGGGTCCGGTCAGCGCCTCGATCAGGCTGGCATCGGCCCAGGTCGCGGGCACATCCCCCGCCTGCATCGGCAGGAACCGCTTTTCCGCCGTTTGCCCCACGGCGGCTTCGATGGCCTGTACGAACTCCATCAACCCGACCGGCGCGCCGTTCCCGATATTGACCACGCGGAACGGCGCGACGGGCGACAGGCTGTCTATCCCACTCACCGCCTCCCCTGACGGAGGCACCCCGATCAGCCGCACGATCCCCGTAACCAGATCGTCGACGTAAGTGAAATCCCGCCGCATGTCGCCGTGGTTGTAGATGTCGATCGGCTCGCCCGACAGGATCGCCTTGACGAATTTGAACAGCGCCATGTCGGGCCGCCCCCACGGGCCATAGACCGTGAAGAAACGGAACATCGTCGTGGGGATGCCGTAAAGATGGGCGTAGGAATGGCCCATCGCCTCGGTCGCCTTCTTCGTCGCGGCGTAGAACGACATGGGGCTGTCCGCCTTGTGCACCTCGGCATAGGGCATCTCGGTATTGGCACCGTAGACGGACGAGGTCGAGGCCATCAGCAGATGCGCCGGCTGAACCGCCCGCGCCGCCTCGAGCACCTCGAACGTCCCGATCAGGTTCGCCTCGACATAAGACCGCGGCGCGTCGATGGAATAGCGCACCCCCGCCTGTGCCGCGAGGTGGATGATCGCATCCGCCCCCTCGGCCAGATCGCGCACCAGACCCGCCGTCTCGACCAGCCCCTCGACCGCACGGAACCCCGCAGTCTGGAGCAGCATCGCATGCCGCCGCTCTTTCAGCCGCACGTCGTAATAGGCGGTCATCCCGTCAAGGCCGACAACTTCCCACCCCTCGCGCAGCAAGCGCTCGCACAGGTGATAGCCGATGAACCCCGCCGAACCCGTAACCAATGCCCGCTTTGCCATGGAAGTCTCCTCTTTGCCGCCCCAACTCGCCCATCCACAACAGCAGGGTCAAGCCCCGCGACAGCAAAGGGGGGCCTTCCGCCCCCCTCTTGGCCGTTCCGGCCAATTCACCCCCCGAGGATATTTGCACCAGTGTGAATGGGCAGAACCCGCCCCCTTTCACCTTTGCCCAAATACTCCCGGGGGGTGAGGCGCATCGCGCCGAGGGGGGCGGGAAGCCCCCCTGACCCGGCACCCCGCCTAGAACCGCGTCGGCAGATAGGGCGCCATCTCCACCTCCGGCGTGCGGCCTGCCACCAGATCGGCCACGATCCGCGCCGTGATCGGGGCCAGCGTCAGGCCGATATGGCCATGCCCATAGGCGTGGATCACATCATCGCCGCCCCTGCTAGGCCCGATCACCGGCACCGAATCGGGGACCGAGGGGCGAAAGCCCATCCATTCGCGGTCGGGTGCGGGCAGGTCGGGAAAGATCGCCCGCGCCCCCTCGACCAGTTTCGCGATGCGGTGGGGCGAAGGCGGTGCGGTCAACCCGCCCAGTTCCACCGTTCCCGCCACGCGCAACCGCCCCTCCATCGGGCAAAGGTAGAAGCCGCGCGAGGTGGGGCAGGCGGGGCGGCTCAGCTTCGGAACCTTCATGTCCCATTCGACGTGATAGCCCCGCTCGGTGTCCAACGGCACGCGGTCCCCCGCCTGCACCGCCAGCGCCCGCGAATGCGCGCCTGCGGCCAGCACCACCCGCTTCGCCTCGACCCGCAGCCCCGCGCCGGTGATCCGCACACCCCCCGCGACGCGCTCTAACCCCTCGGCCCGCGCCCGCAGCATCCGCGCCCCGCCCGCCACATGCGCGGCAAGCATCCCCACAATCCGCCCCGGATCGTTCAGGAACACGGCTTTCGGGAAAAAGGCAGCCCCCCCTTCGACCTCGGGCAAGGCAGGCTCCATCTGCCGCAGCACCTCGGGTCCCACCAGATCGACCGTGATGCCAAGGCCACGGCGAAAGGCCATGTCGGCTTCCGCCGCACGGAAAGCCTCCTTCGTCTCGTAAACATAAAGACAGCCGCGCTTTTGCAGGATCTCCCCGCCGCCGATCCGGTCGGCCAGCGCCAGCCATGACGGGCAGGCATCCGCCACCAGCCGCGCAATCGCCGCCGCATTCCGCGCCGTGGGTCCGGGCAGCGACTGCATCGCAAAGCGCATCAGCCACGGCACAAGCGCGGGCAGCGCCGCGCGGCGGATCGACAGGGGCGACATCCTGTCGAAGAGCAGCGAGGGCAGGTTGCGCAGCACATCGGGCGACCCCACGGGCATCACCGCATAATCCGCAATCGTCCCCGCATTGCCATAGGACGCACCCGACCCCGCCTCGTTCGGGTCGATCACCGCGACCTCGCGCCCCTCGGCCAGCAGCCGCTCGGCCACGGCCAGCCCCACCACACCCGCGCCGACAACGGCAATCTCCGTGCGGACCGTTTCCGTCATCCCGTCCCCCAAGAAAAAGCCCGTGGCTCCGCGCCACGGGCAAGGTCACTCACCGGACACCTTTAACGCACAGTCACATGCAGGCGTCGAACAAGGCCCGCGTGTTGGCCTTCGTCATCTCGATCGGGTTGCCGCCGCAGGACGGGTCTTCCAGCGCCATGTCGGTCAGCTCGTCCAGACGCGACCGCTCGACCCCCATCGCGCTCAGGTTCGCGGGGATGTTCAGCGTGGTCCGCAGGTTCATCACCGCCTGACGGAACCCGTCGAAGCCGCCCGCGATCCCGATATAGGCCGCCGCCTTTTCCAGCCGCGCCTCGATGGCGGGGCGGTTGAAATCGAGCACCATCGGCATCACCACCGCATTCGTCGTGCCGTGATGGGTGTTGTAGACCGCACCGATCGGGTGGCTCAGCGAATGGATGGCGCCCAGCCCCTTCTGGAAGGCCACCGCCCCCATCGCCGCCGCACTCATCATATGCGCGCGGGCTTCAAGGTTGGTCGGGTCGGTATAGGCGGTGGGCAGGTTCTCGAACACCAGCCGCATCCCCTCGAGCGCGATGCCCTGGCTCATCGGATGGTAGAAGGGCGAACAGAAGGCTTCCAGACAATGCGCCAGCGCATCCATCCCCGTGCCTGCGGTGATGAACTTCGGCATCCCCACGGTCAGCGCGGGGTCGCAGATCGTGACCACGGGCATCAGCTTGGGGTGGAAGATGATCTTCTTCTTATGCGTGACCGAATTTGTCAGCACCCCGGCACGGCCCACTTCCGACCCCGTGCCTGCGGTCGTCGGCACGGCGATGATCGGCGCGATCTTCGACGCATCGGCGCGGGTGTACCAGTCGTCCACATCCTCAAGATCCCAGACCGACAGGTCTTTGCGCTGATGCGCCATCAGCGCGATCATCTTGCCAAGGTCGAGCGCCGAGCCGCCGCCGAAGCAGATCACCCCGTCATGCCCGCCGGCAAGATAGGCCGCGATCCCCGCCGCCATGTTGCCCTCGTTCGGGTTCGGGTCCACTTCGGAAAACACCGCCGACCCCAGCCCCGCCTTGGCCAGCACCGCCACGGCTTCCGCCGTGATCGGCAGCGCGGCAAGCGCCTTGTCGGTGACGAACAGCGGCTTTTTTACCCCTGCGCCCGCGCAATGCTCGGCCAGCTCGGCAATCCGGCCCACGCCGAACTTGATCGCGGTCGGATAGGACCAGTTCCGGTTCGGAACGTTATGGCTCATGGTCACACCTTCTTCAGATGATAGGATTTCGGACGGGTCACGGAATGGAACCCGAGGTAGGACAGGCTGCCGCCGCGCCCCGTGTCCTTGCACCCCGTCCAGCAGAGTGCAGGGTCGAGGTAGTCGGCACGGTTCATGAAGATCGTCCCCGTCTCGATCCGCGCGCCGATGGCGGCGGCGGTGTCGTAGTCTGTCGTCCAGATGCTCGCGGTCAGGCCATAGGGGCTGTCGTTCATCAGGCGGATGGCTTCCTCGTCATCCTTGACCTTCATGATGCCGACCACGGGGCCGAAGGATTCCTCGGTCATCACCCGCATGGAATGATCGACGTTGACCAGAATCTGCGGCGCAAGATAGGCGCCGCCGTCATCGGCGGGGAAGTTCGCGGGGTCGATCAGCGGCTTCGCCCCCGCCGCAATCGCCTCGGCAATCTGCCCGCGCACCACGGCGGCAAAGCGCTTGTTCGCCATCGGCCCAAGGGTGGAGGCGGCGTCGAACGGATTGCCCAGTTTCAGCGCATTGACCCAAGCCACCGACTTCTCGACAAAGGCGTCATAGAGGCTTTCGTGAACGTAAATGCGCTCGATCCCGCAGCAGCATTGGCCCGCGTTGAACATCGCGCCATCCATCAGCGTATCGACCGCCGCATCAAGGTTCGCATCCGCCCGCACATAGCCGGGGTCTTTCCCGCCAAGTTCGAGTCCGAGCGGCGTGAACGTCCCCGCCGCCGCCTTTTCGATGGCGATACCACCCCCGACCGATCCGGTGAAGTTGACGAAGTTGAAGGCCCGCGCCCCGATCAGCGCTTCGGTCGTCGCATGGTCCAGCACGACGTTCTGGAACACATCCAGAGGCACCCCCGCCGCGTGGAAGGCTTCGGCCAGCCGCTCGCCCACCAGCATCGTCTGCGACGCGGCCTTCAGCACGACCGTATTCCCCGCGATCAGCGCCGGAACCAGCGTGTTGATCGTGGTGAGGTAAGGGTAGTTCCAGGGGGCGACGATGAACACGACCCCCAGCGCCTCGCGCGCGAGGTAGCGGCGGAACTTGTCGCTGTCCTCGACCATCTTGGGTGCAAGCGTTTCCGCCGCGATGCTTGCCATGTAATCGGTGCGGGCATTGACCCCGCCATATTCCCCGCCAAAGCGGGTGGGGCGGCCCATCTGCCAGGCCAGTTCCTCGACCACCACCGCCGACATCTCGTTCAGCTTGGCGACCCCCGCCTTCACCAGCGCGATCCGCTCCTCGAGCGGCCGCGCCGCCCAAGCCGGTTGCGCCGCCTTGGCACGGGCGGCAGCGGCTTTTGCCGCCTCCATCGAAAGCGGCATCCGCTCGGCATAGACGCGGCCATCGACCGGCGAGATCAGTTGTATCGGTTTCATCGCTTCACCTTCTCCAGCGAAGGTGCGCAGCACGTGCGCACCCTACACCCCCGTAGGGTGCGCACGTGCTGCGCACCCCTTTTCCTCGACACTTACGCCCGTTCAAGCAGGCGCTGCACCTCGAAATCCGTCACCACGCGGTCGGTCTCGGAAATCTCCCACTGCGCGGCGTGGTGGTAATGGTCGATCACATCGTCCCCGAACGCCGCCCGTAGCATGGCCGAGCCAGTGGCCAGCGCCGCCGCATCGCGCAGGTTCTTCGGAATCTCGCGGATGCCCTTGGCGGCATACATATCGCCGCGCATTTCGGGTTCCAGCTCCATCTTCCTCTCGATCCCCTCCAGCCCCGCCGCCAGCAAGGCCGCGCAGCACAGATAGGGGTTCACATCGCTGCCCGGAATCCGGCATTCGACCCTGATCCCCTTGGTATGGTCCCCGCAGATGCGGAACCCCGCCGTCCGGTTGTCCGCCGACCAGACCGCTTTCGTCGGCGCGAACATCCCCACGGTGAAGCGCTTGTAGCTGTTCACATAGGGCGCAAGGAACAGCGTGATCTCCTGCGCATGGGCAAGCTGCCCCGCAAGGAAATGCTTCATCAGATCGGACATGCCGTGCTTGTCGGCCTTGTCGTAAAAGGCGGGCTTGCCGTCCATGGTCCAGAGCGACTGGTGCACATGGCTCGACGATCCCGCGCGGCGGTGGTCGTATTTCGCCATGAAGGTGACGGACCGCCCCTTCGACCAGGCAATCTCCTTCACCGCCGTCTTGATGATCGCGTGATTGTCCGCCGTATCCAGCGCGTCCGAATAGCGGTAGTTGATCTCTTCCTGCCCCGCCTCGGCCTCACCCTTCGAGTTTTCCACCGGAATCCCCGCGCCATACAGCCCGTTGCGCACGGCCCGCATGACCTCTTCTTCCTTGGTGGTCTGGAAAAGCTGGTAATCCTCGTTATAGGCGCTGATCGGCTTCAGCCCGCCAAAACCGTTGTCGCGGAAACTCTCGTAGGAATTCTCGAACAGATAGAATTCCAGCTCCGTCGCCATCATCGGCTCGAAGCCCATCGCCCGCGCCCGCGCCACCTGCTTCTTCAGGATCGCGCGCGGCGAATGCGCCACCTCCTCATGCGTGTGGTGATCGAGAAGGTCGCTCAGAACCAGCGCGGTGCCGGGCAGCCACGGCACGGGGCGCAGCGTGGCAAGGTCCGGCTTCATCACATAGTCGCCGTATCCCGTCTGCCAGCTTGAACTCTTGTAGCCCTGAACCGTGTTCATCTCCATATCCACGGTCAGCAGGTAATCGCAGCAATGCGTCTCCTCATATCCGCCATTCACGAAAAAGGCGGCGTGGAAGCGCTTGCCGACCAAGCGCCCCTGCATGTCGACGCCTGCCACCAGCACGGTGTCGATCTCGCCGCGCGCCACGGCTTCCTTCAGCGCGTCCAATGTCATCGTTCCGGGCATTCCGGTCTCTCCGTCGGGTTATGCCCCTGCCTTCCTGGGCGCGGGGTCATTCAATAGATTGGGGCGCAAAGGCCCGGCGACAACGTGGGCTACGGGGTCAACTCGCCTTGGCCTGCTTCTGGATTTCCTGCACGCCCATGTTGATCACGGGGGCCAGTTGCGCGGCCATCGCCTCTTCTGCCGCCGCCGTGGCGATCAGGTCGTTGCGGATCTCCAGCATGGCGTTGGGCAGACCGTAGGGCGTGGCCTGCACCCGCAGCGTATGGGTCACATCATCCGCCGCCGAATAAGGCGCGTTCAGCGCCGTGTTCAGTCGCGTCTGGCGCACCGCCGCATCGCGGATCGCCACCGCCAGCGCGGGGTCGGCATCATGGATCACCCCGAATTCGACCGAGCGCGGCTTGCCGAAATAGACCGGCGTAAAGGAATGGATCGTCACCACCACGGGGCGCAACCCCATCGCCACGCGCTGCATCAAAAGCGCATGCAACCCGTCATGGAAGGGCAGGTAGATGCTTTCCGTCCGCGCCAGCCGCTCCGCCGCGGAAATCGCCGCATTGCCCGGCACCTCGTGCACCTCGGACTTGGCGGGCATCGCCCCCGCCATATCCGGCGCGCGGTTGCAGTCATAGACAAGCCGGCTGACCGGCGCATGGACCAGCACCGCATCCATCCGCTTCGCCAGCCCCCGCGCCAACCCCAGCGCGCCGGGGTCCCATGCGATATGCGCCATGCGCTGCGCCTCGGTCAGGCCAAGGTCGCCCCAAGCGTCAGGAATGACGTTCGAAGCATGTTCGCACACCAGAACCACCCGCCCCTTGGCGGTCTTGTTCTCGATCACAGGCGCGAAACGCGTCTTGGCCACGGCAGTTTTCCCGAATTGAGTGTGCCAAGGCTTGCCTTGCCCAAGCGCACTGTCAAGAATTATTCACCACCGTTTCCCCTGTTACGATGTTTTCTGTTTGCGCCACGGCCCGTCCCGTGGATCATGTGCCAAAAGACCGCATCGCGGATCATCAGGGAGAGGTGCCGGTGGACTCACCATCGACCATCGAAGACATGCTTCGGGCGGCCCTGCCGTCGCTCACCCGCGCCGAACGCCAGCTTGCCACCCATATCCTCGGCCATTACCCCGTGGCGGCGCTCGGCTCCATCACCGCCCTTGCCAAGGCGGCGGATGTCTCCACCCCCACGGTCGTCCGCCTGACACAGAAGCTCGGCTTCAAAGGCTACCCCGATTGCCAGAACGCCCTGCGGGGCGAGGTCGAGGCGATGCTCGTCTCTCCCCTTGCCAAACATGACCGCTGGGCGGGGGGCGTGCCCGACACCCATATCCTCAACCGCTTCGCCGATGCGGTGATGGGCAATCTTCAGGCCACCTTGGGCCAGATCGACCACGCCGAATTCGACGCCGCCGCCGCCCTTCTGGCCGACCCCTCGCGCCGCGTCTTTGCCGTGGGGGGACGCATCACCCACGCGCTTGCCGATTACTTCGTCACGCTGATGAAGGTGGTGCGCCCCGATGTCACCCTCCTGTCGGACATGTCCAACGCATGGGCACCCGCGCTGATCGACATGGAGGCAGGCGATGTCCTCCTCGTCTTCGACATCCGCCGCTATGAAAACTCGGTCCTGCAACTCGTGGAACTGGCCAAGGAACAGGGGGCCGAGGTCATCCTGATCACCGACCGCTGGGTCAGCCCCGCCGCGAACCACGCCCGCCACACGCTCGCCTGCCATATAGAGGCACCAAGCGCATGGGACAGCATGGTGTCCATCCTCGTCCTCGTGGAAACCCTGCTCGCCTCGGTTCAGGACAGGACGTGGAGCGTGACCGAACCCCGCCTGAAACGGCTCGAAACCCTCTACGACCGCTCGCGCTTCTTCCGCCGCCACCGCTGACGGTTTTTGACGCAAAAACCGCGCCGGAATTTGACGCAAATTCCGGCCCCACCATGCGCGCCGAATTTTGCGTCAAAATTCGCACCGGAATTTGCGCCAAATTCCGCGCCGCGGCCCGCGTCAAACCCCGCCCTGCGCCGCCGCCATCCGCCGCGCGCCCGACAGCCCGTTCATCACCACTGCCACCAGCAGGATCGCCCCGCCGACAAAGGTGCCGACACTCGCCGTCTCGCCCAAAAACAGCCAGACCCAAAGCGGTGCCAGCATCACCTCGATATTGGACAACAGCGCCAGCTCCGCCGCCGGAACCACCTTGCCGCCCAGCGTGTAAAGCACCATCCCCAGCGACAGCGTCCCCGCGCCCATGCCCATCGCCCAAAGCGCATCGCTTGCCGGAACCATCAGCGGCTGGCCCAACTGCCCCGCCACCAGCGCCCCCGCAAGGATCGAGAAGATGCCCCCGAACAGCACCGAAGGCAGCGTGTCCGACACCTTGCGCCAGCGCAAACTCACCGTGAACACCGCAAAGCCGAGCGACGAGAGCAGCGCCGCCACGTTCCCTGCCATCGCTCCGCCCTGCAACCCTTCGCGCACCATGACGAAGATGCCGACCATCGCCACGGCAATCGCCGCCCATGTCTCGCCCCGCACCCGCTCGCCCAGCACGGCCCAGCCGATCAGCGCGGTCAGGAAGGGCGAGGCGGCGAACAGGAACACCGCATTGGCAATGGTCGTCGCCTGAATCGAATAGATCGCCCCGCCGAATGCCCCGACCAGCCCCAGCCCGCCCAGCACCCCCGCAATCCCGACCGACCGCAGCGCGGGCAGCGGCGACCCGCCCCCCCGCCATGCAAGAAAGCCAAGCAGCACGGGCAGCATCCCGACCGACCGCCAGAACAGCACCGCCCATGTGCCCGCCACGTCGATCTGCCGGAAGATCAATCCCTGCACCGACCACAGAATACCCGCCGCCACCACAAGCAGCATGCCCTTGCCATACGTCATCGTCGCTCCTTCGCCTCGCCGCCATTGGGCCGCTTGGCCTCGGTTGCGTCTACTCCGTTCCCGACGCTTTCCGCGCGGTTTCAGTATCCGCGCAAACGGTCGACAAGGTTGACGAACGGCTCTCCCGCCTCGCCCCGCCGGATGTTTTCGGCGATGACGAAGGCGCTCGACGAAGGCCGCGTGTCGGCGGCGATATGCGGCGTCACGGTCACGCGCGGATGCGCCCAGAAGGGGTGGTCCTTGGGCAGCGGCTCCACGCGGAACACATCGAGCGTGGCGTGGGCGACCTGCCCGCTCTCCAGCGCCGCCAGAAGCGCCGCATCGTCGATGATCGCCCCCCGCCCGGGGTTCAGGATCACCACCCCCCGCTTCATCTGCGCGAAGCGCGCGGCGTCGAGCAGGTTCTCCGTCTCCGCCGTCTTGGGCAGCAGCGTCACCACGATCCCGGCCCCCGCCAGCGCCTCGGCCAGCCCCGCCTCGCCGTGCAGGCAAGGGATGCCCTCCACCGCCTTCGCCGTTCGGCTCCAGCCCGTCACCGGAAAGTTCAACGCCCGCAAAGCCTGCGCGCAGGCCGTCCCCAGCGCGCCCATCCCCAGCATCGCCACGGGCCGCTCGCGCGCCAGCGGCGGGCAGGTCGGGTCCCAGACCCGTTCGGGGTTCACGATATGCCGATCCATCCCCAGATGGTGCCGCAAGGCATGGCCCACCACCCATTCCACCATGCCTTCGGTCAACCCCGGATCGACCATCCGGCACAGCGGCTGGGTCAGCGTGGCATTGCCCACGATCCGCTCCACCCCCGCCCAGAGCGACAGCACCGCCTTGCAGCGCCGGTAGGGCGTGAAATCCTGCAACGGGGCCGAAGGGGCATAGATGATGTAATCGACCGCCTCCGGCGCCGCCTCCTGCACCAGATCGACCGCCAGCCCCGTCCTGGCAAAGGCGGCAATCAGGCTCGGTCTATATTCGTCCCACAGGGCGGGGGCGGCAAAAAGCACGGTCGGCATCGGTCATCCCTATCTAGCGCAGCCGATGCACATAGGCGGACTGGATCAGCCCGATCGCGATCAGCAACACCAGCATGACCGACCCGCCATAGGAAAGGAAGGGCAGCGGCACCCCCACCACCGGCGCCATCCCCATCACCATCGACATGTTGACCGCGATATACAGGAAGAAATTCGCCCCGATGCCAAGGATGAGCAACTGGCTGAAACGGTCCTTGTTCTGCATCGCGCTCGAAAAGATGAAGAACAGGATCAGCCCGTACAGCACCAGCAGCGTCAGCGTGCCGACGAAGCCGAACTCCTCTCCCAGCGTGGTAAAGATGAAATCGGTGTGCTTTTCCGGCAGGAAATTCAGCCGCGACTGCGTGCCCTGCATGAAGCCCTTGCCGCTCCACCCGCCCGACCCGAGCGCGATCTTGGCCTGCATGATGTTATACCCCGCCCCCAGCGGATCGGCGGCAGGGTCGAGGAAGGTGTCGATCCGCCGATACTGGTAATCATGCAGGAATTGCCACGGCGTCCCCCGCGTGGTGAAAACCGCCGTCACCGCCCCGACGACCAGCGCCAGCACCGCGCCGTAATACCACAGGCTCACCCCTGCCGCGAACATCACCGCCGCCCCGCCCATGAGCAGCATGAGCGACGTGCCAAGGTTCGGCTGGATCACCACGAGAAAGGTCGGAAAGACGACCAGCAGGATCGGCACCAGCACCCACAAGGGCCGCGACACCTTCTTCGGGTCGAGCCAGTCGTAATAGGCCGCCAGCATCATCACCAGCGTCACCTTCATCAATTCCGAGGGCTGCAACCGGATCGGCCCGATGTCGATCCAGCGCTGCGCCCCCATGCCGACCGTGCCGAAGAATTCGACCGAGATCAGCAGCAATATGGTGATCCCGTAGCAAAGCCCCGCGATATTGCGCCAGAACCAGATCGGCACGAAGGCGATGCCGAACATCAGCACCAGCCCGACGCCGAAACGCTTCATCTGCGGCTCGGCCCAAAGCCCGACATCCCCGCCCGCGATGGAATAGAGCACCAGAAAACCGATGGCCGACACCGCCGAGACCAGCACGACGAGCGCCCAGTTCAGATGCAGCACCTTGCGCAGTCCCGTCGGCGCGGTCTTGACGCGATATTCCAGAAAACTCATCGCCCCCCCCTACGCCCGCGTCGTCTGCGGCGTGGCGGTGACGCGCAGCTTTTCCTTCAGCGCGTTCAGGTCCGTCTCGATCCGGCCCCGCTGTGCTGCGGGATAGGCGTCGAGCGGCGGAATGCCCCCCGTCAGTGCCCGCAAAAGCGCATCCCTTGCGATGGGCGCGGCCACGGTGGACCCGCCGCCGCCATGTTCCACCACCACCGCCACGGCATAGCGCGGCGCGTCCAGCGGCGCGAAACCGACGAACAGCGCATGGTCGCGGCGGTTCCACGGCAAATCCTCGTTCGACGTGACACCCCGTGCCCGTTCCGCCGCACTGATGTTGCGGACCTGTGAGGTGCCCGTCTTGCCCGCCATCAGCATCGTCTCGTCGGCGATGCGCGACGATTTCGCCGTGCCGCGCTCGCTGTTCATCACCGCATCCATCCCCGCCTGCACGGCGCGCAATGCCGCGCCATCCAGCTCCAGCGACGGGGGCGGAGGCATCTCCACGGGCTTGCCGCCGATGGATTTGATCAGCCGCGGCTCCACCGCCCGCCCCGTGGCGACCCGCGCCGTCATCACCGCCAGTTGCAGGGGCGAGGCAAGCACATAACCCTGCCCGATCGAGGCGTTGATCGTATCCCCGATCCGCCAGTCCTGCCCCCAGCGTTCCTGCTTCCAGTCCTTGTTGGGCATGATCCCGTCGGTGATCGCCGACATGGGCAGATCGTGCCGCACGCCCAGCCCCATGCGCTTGCCCATCTCGGCAATCGCGTCGATCCCGACCTTCTGCGCCACCTCGTAGTAGAACACGTCGCAGCTTTGTTCGAGCGAGCGGGTCAGGTTCACCGTCCCGTGTCCGCCATGCTTCCAGCAATGGAAGCGGCGGTTGCCGAATTCGATGTAGCCGGGGCAGTAATGCGTCGTCTCCGGCGTGATCACCCCCGCCTTCAGCGCGGCCAGCGCCGTGATGATCTTGAAGGTCGATCCCGGCGGATAGGCGCCCTGCACCGCCTTGTTCGCCAGCGGGCGGTGGTCGTTCTCCATCAGCGTCGAGTAATCGCGCTGGCTGATCCCCCGCACGAACAGGTTCGGATCGAACCCCGGCGCACTGGTGCAGGCGATCAACTCGCCCGTGTTCACGTCGATCACCACGCAGGCCGCCGACTGGTCGGCCATCCGCACCTGAACGAAGTTCTGGATATCCGCGTCGATGGTCAACTGGATATCCGCGCCCGGCTTGCCCTCGGTCCGTTCCAGCTCGCGCATGACGCGGCCCACGGCATTGACCTCGATCCGCTTGTTGCCCGCGCTGCCGCGCAGCGTGTCCTCCATCCAGCGTTCCACGCCGACCTTGCCGATCTGGAACTTCGGAATCTTCAGCACCGGATCGGGATCGGTCAGCTCGGCAAGGTCTTTCTCGCTCACCGGGCCGACATAGCCCACGACATGGCTGAAATCCTCGACCAGCGGATAATGCCGTGACAGGCCCACTTCCGGCGTCACCCCCGGCAGGGTCGGCGTATTCAGCGCGATCTTCGAGAAATCGCCCCAAGCCACGCGATCCGCCACGATCACCGGCACAAAGGGAGAGTTGCGGTCGATGTCCTTCTTCACCCGCTCCAGATCATCCGCCGTCAGCGGGATCAGGTGCGACAGCCGGTTCAGCACCGCCTCCACATCGCCCGCATCCTCGCGCGTGATGGTGACGCGGTAATTCTGCTCGTTTCCGGCGATCAGCTTGCCGTTGCGGTCCTGGATCAACCCCCGCTCCGGCGGGATCAGGCGCATGTTGATGCGGTTTTCCTCGGCCAGCAGGCGGAACTCGTCGGCCTGATCGACCGACAGGTAGCGCATCCTTCCGCCCAGCACGGCGAACATCGCGCCGAATGCCCCGCCCATCAGCAGGGCGCGGCGGTTCACGCGGCGCGCGCTTTCCTCGCTGTCACGGGCATTCCGTCTCACAGCCGTCTCCCGTAGGCGTCCACCTCGCCCATCGCGGGCTTGCGCAGGTCGAATGCGAAGCGCGATGCGGCGACGACCAGCGGATAGCACAGAACCGACCACACCGTCTGCAACAACGCAAAGCCAAGCGCGGGTTGCGGCATGAAACTGACCACGAAAGCCAACCGATAGGCCAGCAGCAGCCCGAACATCACCGCCCCCACCAGCGCCCATTCCGCGGGAAAGCTCAGCTCCCGCGTCAGCCCCACGCGCGAGCGGATGAATTCGGTGCCGACGATCACCAGCCCCGCCCAAAGCCCCGGCGGGCGCATCAGCAGGAAATCCTCGACCAGCACGACCGCCGCCACCAACAGCACCGGAAGGTAATCGGGCCGCCGCAGCACCCAAGCGAAGATCAGGCACAGCAACAGGTCCGGCCCCGGCAGCGTCCCCGCAAGCGCGCCGAGCGGCAGCAGCTTCAGGAACAGCAGCACCACCGCCAGAACCACGAACAGCCCGCGATAAAGCCAAAGCGCGGTGCGCAGCGGATCAACCATCGCCCGCCTCGCCGTCCGGCGACCCTCCGGTCGCATCCCCCGATGCAGGCGCGGGCGCCACCGCCTCGCCCGTCGCCGAATCCACGGGCGGCACCACCGGCTCGGGCGTCGGCGGGGCAGGGGGGGCGGCGATCAGCGCGCCCGGATCGGTGATCGGCTCCAGATCATGGCTGCGCAGCACGCGCAGGAATTCGAGCCGCTCGTAATCCGCGCTCAGCACCACCCGCAACCGCCGGTCCGTCCCCATCACCACCTGCCCGACCAGCAGCCCCGCAGGCAGCATCCCGCCATCCCCGCTCGTCACCACGCGGTCGCCGGGGCGCACCAGATCGGCATCCTCCAGAAACTCCAGCGGCGGAAGCGAGGTGTTGTCCCCCGCCAGAAGCGCCTTCTGCCCGCTCGGCTGCACCGTCACCGGCACACGGCTGTTGCTGTCGGTCAACAGGATCACCCGCGCCGTCCGCGCCCCGACACCCGAAATCCGGCCCACCAGCCCGATCCCGTCCATCGTCGCCCAACCGTCGCGGATCCCGTCCCGCGCCCCCACGTTCAGCAAAACCGACTGCCGGAACGGGCTGCCGCTGTCGGCCAGCACCACCCCCGTCACATGCGT
The DNA here is from genome assembly GCA_027489375.1 of Paracoccaceae bacterium. Lineage (GTDB taxonomy): Bacteria > Pseudomonadota > Alphaproteobacteria > Rhodobacterales > Rhodobacteraceae > Paragemmobacter. The sequence goes on from JAIXZW010000021.1 coordinate 122,181, forward strand.
CAACTTCGGGTCGAGCCGCACCTGATTGAGGTCGAGCAGACGCGCGTTCTTCTGCTCCAACTGGAGCGCCGCTTCCTTCCACGCCTTCATCTGCTGCAACTCGCGCCGCAACTCCTGATTCTGGGCATAAAGACTGGCGTAGCTCTGGAACTCGTCCACCATCGCGGTCGCCTTCGACACCGGCAGCAAAGCCCAGTCGAAGGACGGCACGACAGTATCGACCAGCGCCGCACGGAACCGCTCCACCCGCGGGCTGTCGATCCGCCACAACAGGAACAGCCCCGTCAGCACCAACACCAGCAACGCCACCAAAAGGCGGCGCAGCGGGCGGGCAAAGTCTTCGGGTCCATTGCGCGATTTCGCCACGGCTGCCTCTGTCGTCCGATGCCGTGCCCCCGTTCAGGGACGGAGATTAGCTGTCGTAGTCGATCACGTGGCGCAACTGCTTTTCATACTCCAGCGCCTTGCCGGTGCCGAGCGCCACGCAGTTGAGCGATTCATTGGCGACCGAAATCGAAAGCCCCGTCTGCTCGCGCAGCGCAAGGTCGAGATCGCCCAAAAGCGCCCCGCCCCCCGTCAGCATCACGCCACGGTCCACGATATCGGCGGCAAGGTCCGGCGGAGTCGCCTCAAGCGCCTGCATCACCGCATCGCAAATCTGCTGCACGGGTTCGGCCAAAGCCTCGGCCACCTGCGCCTGATTGATCTCGGTTTCCTTCGGCACGCCGTTCAAGAGGTCGCGCCCGCGGATCTGCATCGACGCCCCGCGCCCGTCATCGGGCATCCGTGCCGTCCCGATCGAGGTCTTGATCCGCTCGGCGGTCGATTCCCCGATCAGCAGGTTCTGGTGGCGGCGCAGATAGGAGATGATCGCCTCGTCCATCCGGTCGCCACCGACACGCACCGAACGCGCATAGACGATGTCGCCCAGCGACAGGACCGCCACTTCCGTGGTCCCGCCGCCGATGTCGACGACCATGTTCCCCGTCGGATCGGTGATCGGCATCCCCGCACCGATGGCCGCCGCGATGGGTTCCGCAATCAGCCCCGCGCGCCGCGCACCGGCCGACAGCACCGATTGGCGGATCGCCCGCTTTTCGACCGGAGTCGCGCCATGCGGCACGCAGACGATGATCTTCGGCTTGCTGAAGGTCGTGCGGCGATGCACCTTGCGGATGAAATGCTTGATCATCTCTTCCGCGCTGTCGAAATCCGCAATCACCCCGTCACGCATCGGACGGATCGCCTCGATGGTGCCCGGCGTGCGTCCCAGCATCAGCTTCGCATCCTCGCCCACGGCAAGGACCTGCTTTTTTCCGTCCTTGACGTGATAGGCCACCACCGAAGGCTCGTTCAGAACGATCCCCTTGCCCCGGATGTAAACCAGCGTATTCGCCGTGCCGAGGTCGATTGCCATATCCGACGAGAAGAGGCTCGAGAGTATAGACATACGGGGTGTATCCCTGTTTCACGCATAAGAAGTGTGCCTGCGACTCGGACGGGTCCAAGGCGGGTCCGTCCATATAAAGTGACAGGCGCAAATGCGAAAGCCCCGCGCCAAGCGGCCCGCGCAATTCCGCGTGACAGTGCAAATCTTTGACATTTTAAGATAAAATGTAAGGGCGGGGGCAATCCAAACCCCCGCCCTTTTTCATTTTTGCAACATCCGCACCGTTTCCCGCGCCGTTTCGGGCGCAAAAGGCGGTGTTTTCAGCCTGCGTCGCGGTAATTCACCGACTTCACATCCGCATCCGGCGCGGTCTTCTGGCGCCGCACGATCAGCTTGTTCAGCGCGTTCACATAGGCCTTCACGCTTGCGACGATGGTGTCGGTATCCGCCGACGACCCCGTCACGATCCGCCCGTCCTCTTCCAGCCGCACGCTCACGGTCGCCTGCGCATCGGTGCCTTCGGTCACGGCGGCCACCTGATAGACCTGCAACCGCGCCTTGTGCGGGAACAGCATCTTCACGCAGTTGAAGGCCGCATCGACAGGCCCGTCACCCGTCGCGTCGATGCTGTGATCCACCCCGTCGATGGACAGCACCATATCCGCCTCTTGCGGCCCGTCCGTCCCGCAGACCACGCGCAGCTTCTTGAGCACCAGCGTGTCATGCGCATCCATCGTCGCCTCGTCGGCCACCAGCGCGATCAGGTCGTCGTCATAGACTTCCTTCTTGCGGTCGGCCAAAGCCTTGAAGCGCACGAAGACATCGTTGAGTTGGTTGTCCGCCAGCTCGAACCCCAACTCCTTGAGCTTCGCGCGCAGCGCGGCACGCCCCGAATGCTTGCCCATCGCGATGTTCTTCTGGTTCAACCCGATATCCTCGGGGCGCATGATCTCGAACGTCTCGACGTTCTTGAGCACGCCGTCCTGATGGATGCCGCTTTCGTGCAGGAAGGCGTTCTTGCCGACGATGGCCTTGTTGAACTGCACGGCAAAGCCCGACACCGACGCCACGCGCCGCGACAGGTTCATGATCTTCGTCGTGTCGATCCCGGTGCGATAGGGCAGGATGTCATTGCGCACCTTCATCGCCATGACGACCTCTTCCAGCGCGGTATTCCCCGCCCGCTCGCCCAGACCGTTGATCGTGCATTCGATCTGCCGCGCGCCCGCTTCCACAGCGGCCAGCGAATTGGCGGTCGCCATACCAAGGTCGTTGTGGCAATGCGTGGCAAAGATGATCTGGTCCGCGCCCGGCACCCGCTCCAGAAGCATGCGGATGATCTTGGCGCTTTCCATCGGATAGGTGTAGCCCACCGTGTCGGGGATGTTGATCGTCGTCGCCCCCGCCTTGATCGCGATCTCGACCACGCGGCACAGGTAATCGGCTTCCGTCCGCGTCGCATCCATCGGCGACCACTGCACGTTGTCGCACAGGTTGCGCGCATGGGTCACGGTGTCATGGATACGCTCCGCCATCTGGTCCATGTCGAGGTTCGGGATGGCCCGATGCAGCGGCGAGGTGCCGATGAACGTGTGGATGCGCGGGGATTTGGCGTGTTTCACCGCCTCCCAGCAGCGGTCGATATCCTTGTAATTCGCCCGCGCCAGACCGCAGATCGTCGAATTCTTCGACCGTTTCGCAATCTCGGACACGGCGTTGAAATCGCCTTCGGACGCGATGGGGAAGCCCGCTTCGATGATATCGACGCCCATTTCGTCCAGCAGGCCCGCGATCTCGAGCTTTTCTTCATGGGTCATGGTCGCACCGGGCGATTGCTCGCCATCGCGGAGTGTGGTGTCGAAAATCAGAACGCGGGGTTGCGAGGTCTTGTCGGTCATGGGATCAGTCCTTTGAATTCCTTGGCTTCTTTCCTTGTCGGGCGCTTGTCACCTCCGAGCGGTCGCGCCCAAGGGCACGCTCAGAGGCGGCTAAGAAGGAGAAGAAGCGCATGACGGACCGGGGCGCCGATGGCGCCCGTCTGCGATGCGATATGCTGGTCCCGTGTCATGCCGGCGACGATTACCGAAGCTTTGCGCCAAGGCAAGACGAAAAAAGCGTTTCTCGTCATGGCACGGCCAAAGCGGCCGTGCGCCAAATTTCTTCAGAAGAAATTTGCCAAAAGCTTTCAGAAAGCTTTTGGACCAAGCCTCAGATCAGCCCTTCCTTGCGGAACAGCACCTTCAGATCCGCCTCGGGCCGCGCCCCGAAATGGCTGATCACCTCGGCCGCCGCCACGCAGCCCATGCGCCCCGCCACGCCCAAGGCCTGCCCCGTCGCCAGCCCGTAAAGGAACCCCGCCGCGAACAGATCGCCCGCCCCCGTCGCATCGATCGGCACCACGCGCCGCACCGGAACCGTCGCCGTCTCCTCGCCACGGACAAGGATCACCTCGTCCCCCGACCGCGTGCAGACCACCACGCCCGCATCCCGCGCCGCCTGCTCCAAGGCGCTCGACAGGTCGGTCTGATACAGCGACGCCCACTCGTGCTCGTTCCCGATCACGTAATCGAGGTCCTTCACCAACCGGCGAAAGTCATCCCGGTGCCGGTCCACGCAGAACGGGTCCGACAGCGCGATCCCCGCCTTTCCCCCCGCCGCACGGCATAAGCGTGCCGCCCGTTCGAAGGCCGCCTTCCCCTTGGGCTTGTCGTAAAGATACCCTTCAAGGAAGAGGAACGCCGCCTCCCCCGCCACATCGTCGGCCACATCCTCGGGCCCCAGCTCGGACGAGATGCCGAGATAGGTGTTCATCGACCGCTCCCCGTCCGGCGAGACGAAGATCATCGAACGCGAGGTCGGCAATTCCCCCCCCGCGACCGGCGCATTGGGGAAATCCGTCCCGCTCTCGGCCATCGACCGCGCATAGAACCGCCCCAGCGCATCGTCATGCACCCGCCCGATGAAGGCCGTCCGCAGCCCCAGATTGCCAAGCCCCGCAATCGTATTCGCCACCGACCCGCCGGGAGCCTGCACCCGCTCCTTCATCGCGGCGTAGAGCACCTCGCCCCGCTCGCGCTCGACAAGCTGCATGATGCCCTTCTCGATCCCCATCATCTCGATGAAATTGTCATCTCCTTGCGTGAACACATCGACGATGGCATTGCCGATGCCGATCACATCATACTTCTTCATCGGTCTTTTCCTCATACAGACACAGATCGCGGATCGGGCAGATGCCGCATTTGGGTTTACGCGCGATGCAGATATACCGCCCGTGCAGGATCAGCCAGTGATGCGCGTGCAACTGGAACTCGGCGGGAACATTGTCCTCGACCGCCCGCTCCACCGCGCTTTCATCCTTGCCCGGTGCAATCCCCGTCCGGTTGCCCACGCGGAAGATATGCGTATCCACCGCCTGCGCGGGCTGGCGGAACCACATGTTCAGCACGACATTCGCCGTCTTGCGCCCCACACCGGGCAGCGATTGCAGCGCCGCCCGGCTCGACGGCACGACCGAGCCGTAATCCTCGACCAATATCCGCGACAGCTTGATCACGTTCTTGGCCTTGTTGCGGTAAAGGCCGATGGTCTTGATATAGTCGATCAACCCGTCCTCGCCCAAGGCGAGCATCTTCTCCGGCGTATCGGCCACCTGAAACAACGGTCCCGTCGCACGGTTCACCCCCGCATCCGTCGCCTGCGCCGAAAGCGCCACGGCGACCAGCAGGGTAAAGGCGTTCACATGGTGCAATTCCCCCTTCGGCTCCGGCTCGATCGCCTGAAACCGCGTGAAGACCTCGCGCATCTCTGCATATGTCAACTGCCGCACCATGCCCGCGGGCTTAAGCGAGCCTTGCCCGTCCGGCAAGCCCCCGCCACGAAACCCGCAGAATTCGGGTCGCCGGACCGCGCCCCGCTGCCTATGGTTGGCCGCGATAGGAGCCTGCCATGACCGACCAAAGCCCCAGCTACCACTATTCCGTCATCGCCCGCGCCCTGCGCGAGATCGACGCGGGCGGACCCGCGCTCACCCTCGACGCGCTCGCCGCCCGCATGGACATGAGCCCCGCGCATTTCCAGCGCGTCTTTACCCAATGGGTCGGCGTCTCGCCCAAACGCTACCAGCAATACCTCGCCCTCGACCACGCCCGCCGCCTTCTGGCCGAACGCTTCACCACGCTTGAAACCGCGCTTGCCACGGGCCTGTCGGGCAGCGGCCGCCTGCATGACCTCTTCGTCAAATGGGAGGCGATGTCGCCCGGCGATTACGCCAAAGGCGGCGCGGGGCTGACGATCCGCCACGGCTGGTTCGACACCCCCTTCGGACGCACCGTCGCGATGGGAACGGATCGCGGCATCTGCGGCATGGGCTTCGCCGCCGAAATGGGCGAGGGCGCGGCGTATGACGACCTGATCCGCCGCTGGCCCGCCGCCACCTATGTCGAAGACGCAGCCACCCTTGCCCCGTGGGTCGCCGCCGCCTTCGGGGCCAAGGGCGAGGTGCCGCTCCACCTCATCGGCGCCCCCTTCCAGATCAAGGTCTGGGAGGCGCTGCTCCACGTCCCCACCGGCCATGTCACCAGCTATTCCGAACTCGCCCAAGCCGTCGGCCACCCCAAAGCCGTGCGCGCCGTCGGCACCGCCGTGGGCCGCAACCCCGTCTCCTTCCTCATCCCCTGCCACCGCGCCCTGCGCAAAACGGGCGAGCTTGGCGGCTACCACTGGGGTATTCCCGTCAAACGCGCCATCCTTGCGTGGGAATCCGCCCGCACCGGAATGTGATTGGGCGGAAACCTGCCAAAAGGCGGGCGGGCCTATCTGCCTGCGTTAACCACTGGTATATCCTCGCCCGCAAGCCCGACGCACGGGCCAGAATAACATGACGAGGCGTTAGACCCATGAGCATCAAGATCACCCTCTCCCTTTCGGCCATCGCCCTGCTTGGCCTCACCGCCTGCACCGACCCGAACTATGCACGCGGCACGGATTCCGTGGCGACCAACCCCAACGCCAACCGCAACGCGGGTGCAGTGATCGGCGGGCTTCTCGGCGCCGCGGCAGGCGCGAATGCCGATGACGACAGCTTCGCCAAGGCCATCGTCGGCGGTGCCATCGGTGCCGCCGTGGGCGGGGCCATCGGCAATTCGCTCGACCAGCAGGCCGCCGAACTTCGCAGCATCAACAGCTCGTTCGGCGTGACCAACATGGGCGACTACCTCGTCGTCAACATGCCGCAAGACGTGCTCTTCGCCGTCGACAGCGCCGCCCTGCGCCCCGACCTGATGCGCGACATCAAATCCATCGCGGGCAACCTCCAGCGCTACCCGAACAGCCAGATCCAGATCGTCGGCCACACCGACAACACCGGCTCCGCCGCCTACAATCAGGATCTCTCGCAGCGCCGCGCCGTTTCGGTGGCACAGGTGCTGCGCGAAAGCGGTGTGCCCAACGCCCGCATCGCCGCCTTCGGACGGGGCGAGGACCAGCCCATCGCCTCCAACCTCACCGAACAGGGCCGCGCCCAGAACCGTCGCGTGGAAATCATCATCCGCCCGAACATGTGACCCCCTGCGCGGCAGTGGCATCATCGCACGCCCGCAAAGGCCGGACCCCGCGTCCGGCCTTTGCCATTTCTTAACGAACGAGGGGGGTGAGTGACGTCGCGTCTGCATCACCTGTGCATCCGCGATTGGCGCCTTTAACGTTGTGAAACGCCGGATTTGGTCATAGATTCAGACCACATAGCGGGGGTGCCATGCCGTTCCAGAAAGTGCTTACCGAAAAGTTATCGCAAAGCGTCGTCCGCCAGATCGAACTCCTCGTCCTGCGCGGAATCCTCCGCCCCGGCGAACGCCTGCCCTCGGAACGCGAACTGTCCGAACGCATGGCCGTCTCGCGCCCCTCTTTGCGCGAAGCCATCGCCGACCTGTCCGAACGCGGTCTTCTGACCGCCCGCCCCAACGCGGGCATCTACGTGGCCGAAGTCCTCGGCTCCGCCTTTTCACCTGCTTTGGTTGATCTTTTTTCCCGCCACGACGAAGCGGTCTTCGACTACCTCGCCTTCCGCCGCGACATGGAAGGACTGGCCGCCGAACGCGCCGCAAGGCTCGGTTCCGACACCGACCTCGCGGTCGTGGCCACCATTTTCGAGAAGATGGAAGCCGCCCATTCCAAACGCGACCCCTCGGACGAGGCCGCTCTGGACGCCCAGTTCCACATGGCCATCATCGAAGCCAGCCACAACGTCGTCATGCTGCACATGATGCGGTCGATGTTCGACCTCTTGCGGCAGGGGGTCTTCTACAACAGGCAGATGCTCTTCAAGGCCCGAACCACTAGGGATGTCCTCCTTAACCAGCACCGCGCGATAAACGCAGCCCTCCAGTCCCGCGATCCCGCCGCCGCAAGGGCTGCCGTCGAAGCCCATCTCGGCTTCGTCGCGGAAGCGCTCGGCGATCAGCTAAAGGCCGACCGTTTCGAAGAAATCGCCCGCCAAAGGCTGGAACACGAACGCGCGCGCTAGGCCTTTTTCTTCCCGATCCGCGGCTCCGTCCCGTCCCGCAACCGCCGGATGTTGGCCGCATGCCGCAGCCAGACCAACGCCGCCAGAAGCGTGGCCAGCAACACCATCTCGTCCTGCTCGAACAGGATCAGCCAGACAGGGGCCAATGCCGCAGCGACCAGCGCGGAAAGCGAGGAAATCCGCGAAAAGAGGGCTGTCGCAGCCCATGTCGCACAGACCGCCAGCCCCGCAGGCCACGCCAGCGCCAGCAGCGTCCCGATAAAGGTCGCAACCCCCTTGCCACCCTTGAACCGCAGCCAGACGGGGAAAAGATGGCCAAGAAAGGACGCCAGCGCCGCCACCTGCGCGGCATCCGGCCCGACCAGCGCACGGGCGATCAGCACCGCGATCCCCCCCTTGCCCGCATCCAGCAAAAGAGTGGCAAGCGCGGCAGGCTTGTTCCCCGTCCGCAACACATTGGTCGCCCCGATGTTGCCCGACCCGATGGCCCGCAAATCCCCCAGCCCTAAGGCGCGGGTGATCACCATACCAAAGGGGATGGACCCAAGGAAATAAGCCAAAACCGCAATAAGGATCAGGGCGAAAGGGGCGCTTGAAAAATCGGGCATGACCGTCACGCTTTGAAGACCTGCGTCCCGGCGACGAAGGTAGCAAGCACCTTACCCTCCATCCGCTGCCCGTCAAACGGCGTGTTCTTCGACTTCGACCGCAGGGTGAAGCGGTCCATGACGAACGGCGCATGGGGGTCGAACAGCACCAGATCGGCGGGCGCCCCGACCTCCATCCGCCCCTGCGGCAGGCCAAGGCGGCGGGCGGGGTTCAGCGACAGGGCGCGGAACAGGGCGGGCAGGTCGATATGCCCCGCATGGAACAGCCGCATCGCCGCCGGAAGCAGCGTTTCCAGCGCCACGGCACCCGATGCCGCCTCTTCGAAAGGCAGGCGCTTCGATTCCTCGTCGGCGGGGGTGTGCATCGAGGAAATCGTGTCGATCAAACCGCTTGCCACCGCTTCGACCATCGCCAGACGGTCCTCTTCCGACCTGAGCGGCGGGGTGAATTTGAAGAAGGTCCGGTAGTCGCCCACGTCGATCTCGTTCAGCGTCAGGTGGTGGATCGACGTCCCCGCCGTCACGTCCAGCCCCTGCGCCTTGGCCCGTTCCAGCGCGGGCAGGCTGCGGGAGGTGGTGATCTGGTCCGCATGATACCGCGCCCCCGTCATCTCGATGAGCGCGAGGTCACGGTCCAGCCCCATCCGCTCGGCAATCGGCGACACGGCGGGCAACCCGCGGAGCGAGGCGAACTTGCCGCTCGTCGCAGCACCTCCCTTGGACAGGCCCGGTTCCTGCGGATGTCCGATCACCAGCGCGCCAAGACTGCGCGCATAGGTCAGCGCCCGCGACAAAGCCTTGGTATCGCTGGAAACATTGAAGGCATCGGTAAAGGCGACCGCACCTGCATCCAGAAGAAAGCCGATCTCGGTCATCTCCCGCCCCTCGCGGCCCTTGGTCAGGGCGGCCATGTGGCGGATGCGGACGGGGCTTGCCTCGGCGGCGCGGCGGGTCACGAATTCCAGCGTTTCGGGCGTGTCGATGGCGGGCAGGGTGTCGGGCCGCGCGACGATGGTGGTCACGCCACCCGCCGCCGCCGCCAGCCCTGCCGAGCGGAAGGATTCCTTGTGCCGCTCGCCCGGTTCGCCGACCTTGACCCCGATGTCGACGATGCCGGGGGCAAGGTAATGCCCGCCGCAGTCAACCTCGGTCGCGCCCTTGGGCTTTGGTCCGTTGATCGCTGAAATCAGTCCCTTGGCAAGGGTGACAGAGCCTGTCGTCACGCTGCCGCCTGCCGGGTCGATGAGTTGTGCGTTGGTCAGGTAAAGCGTGGTCATCGGGTGGTATCCCATCGGGTCAGGGCAGGGGGCGGCGTCATTTCGCCATCCAGATGAAAAGGGCGGTGAAGACGAACAGAAAGACCAGCACGCCCATCGCGACACGGCCCGACATGGCCGCGTCCGAGGGTTTTCCGCGCCCGCCCTCCAGCACGCCCTTGGCCGTCTCGGCAGCGGGCATGGGCATCGGCGGGGCGGCGGCGGGTTCGGCATAATGGCCGATGAAACGCAGCGGCGGCTTGGGGTCGAAGCGCGTCCCGCCGTCGCCTAGCGCCGCGCGGAACACCATCAGAAGCCGTCCCTTGAGCGCATCGAGCATCGCCGCATCGGGGCCGACGGTGGCTTCATCCAGCCCGTTCGCCTCGGTCAGGTAGGTGGCAAGGCCGATCAGCTTGATCGTATCGGTATCCACCACCTCGACCTGCGCGGGGTCGAGCGGGTGGACCCCCAAAGCCGCCGCAAGGTCGCCGGAAAGAAAGGCGTCCACCTCGGCCTCGGGCAGGTCGATGGCGAACAGCCAGACCGCCCTGTCCCGCGTAAGCGGTATGCGCAAAGGGTCGGTCAAACCATCGCCCCCACGATCTGCCGCCCGCGTTCCGCCCGCAGGTTCCGCGCCAGAAGGTCCATGCAGGCCATGCGGACGGCGACGCCCATTTCAACCTGTTCCTGAATGACCGAACGGTTGATGTCATCGGCAAGATCGCCGTCGATCTCGACCCCGCGGTTCATCGGGCCGGGGTGCATCACGATGGCGTCGGGCTTGGCGTGGCCCAGCTTTTCCGCATCCAGCCCGTAGCGGTGGTAATATTCCCGCTCGGACGGGATGAAGCCGCCGTCCATGCGTTCCTTTTGAAGCCGCAGCATCATCACCACATCCGCGCCTTCGAGGCCCTTTTTCATGTCGTCGTAAAGCTCGCAGCCAAAGTCCTGCACCCCTGCGGGCATCAGCGTCGGCGGGGCGACAAGGCGGATGCGGTTCTCCATCTTGCCCAGCAGGATCAGGTTCGACCGTGCCACGCGGGAATGGGCGATGTCGCCGCAGATGGCGACCGTCAGGCGCTGGATGCGCCCCTTGGCACGCCGGATGGTCAGCGCGTCCAGAAGCGCCTGCGTCGGGTGTTCGTGCCGCCCGTCGCCCGCGTTCAGCACGGCGCAATTCACCTTGGAGGCCAAAAGGTTCACCGCCCCCGAAGCCCCGTGCCGCACCACCAGCAGGTCGGGGTGCATGGCGTTCAGCGTCATCGCCGTGTCGATCAGCGTCTCGCCCTTCTTCACGCTCGATTGGGCCACAGACATGTTCATCACATCCGCGCCAAGACGTTTTCCGGCAAGCTCGAAACTCGCCTGCGTGCGGGTGGAGTTTTCGAAGAACATGTTGATCTGCGTCATCCCCGACAGAACGTCCGAGGATTTGACCGTGCGGCGGTTCAGATCGACGTAGCGGTCGGCAAGGTCGAGGATCGTGGTGATTTCCAGCGGTGACAGATGCTCGATGCCGAGAAGGTGACGGGCGCGGAAGGTCATGGGTCTTTCCCCTCGGGTCGGGCTGGCGTGCTTTTGGGCTTATAGGAAGGCAGGGCGGGGGCGACAAGCGTGCTGTGCGATCCGCCCGAATTGGGTTGTGGCGGGCGGGGGGCGGCCCTAGCTTGGGCGGCATGGGAATCGAGTTCGACATCGCCACGCCCGAGGGCTGGCACGCGGCGCTGGCGGCGCTGGCGTGGCAGGTCGATCTTGGCGTGACCGAGGTGATCGGGGACACCCCCGTCAACGGCTACACCCTTCCCGACAAGACGAAATCCGCAGCCCCCGCGCAAGCCGCGCGGGTGGTCGAGACGATGCCCACCCTCTCGCCCGAACAGCGTGCGGCGGCCGAGGCGGATCACGCGGTCGATGCCGCCAAGGTGGCAGCGGCTTCGGCCACGACGCTGGACGCGCTGCGCGAGGCGATGGCGCGGTTCGACCTGTGTGAATTGAAGAAGGGCGCGCGCAACCTCGTCTTTGCCGACGGGGTGGCAGGGGCGCGGGTCATGGTGCTGGGCGAAGCGCCGGGGCGGGACGAGGATATGGAGGGCAAGCCCTTCGTCGGGCCTGCGGGTGTGCTTCTGGACCGGATGTTCGCGGCCATCGGCCTGTCGCGGCAGGCAGAGGACAAGGCAGCGGGGCTTTACGTCACCCCCGTCCTGCCGTGGCGTCCCCCCCAGCGCGAGCCGACGCCCGAGGAACTGGCCATGCTCCGCCCCTTTGTCGAACGGCATATCACGCTTGCGAACCCCGATGTGATCGTGGCGATGGGCAACGCCCCTTGCGCCATGTTGCTGGGGGCGAAGGGCGTCCTGCGCCTGCGCGGCAACTGGGCCGAGGCGCTGGGCAAGCCCGTGATGCCGATGGTGTCGCCTGCGCAATTGTTGCGCAACCCCTTGGCCAAGCGCGATGCATGGGCCGATCTTCTGGCAATCAAGACAAGGCTTTCGGCATGAGCTGGATCGTGGAGCCTTCGGTTCTGGCAGGCTTTGCCGTGGCGGGGCTGGCGCTGAACCTGACGCCGGGGGCGGATATGATGTTCACGCTGGCCCAAGGCCTGCGTTCGGGACGACGGGCGGCGATGGCGGCGAATGCGGGGATTGCCGTCGGCGGGCTGGTGCAGACGCTTGTGGCGGGGCTTGGGCTAGGCGCGCTGGTTGGGGCGCATCCCTTGGCTTTCGACGCGATCCGCTGGGCGGGGGTGGCCTATCTTCTGGTGCTGGCGGTGCAGGCGCTGCGGTCGGGTCCGGTGACGGCGGGTCCGGTGGTGGAACGCTCGGCACTGCGCGTTTTCGGGCAGGCGATGATGGTCAATATCCTGAACCCCAAGGTGATCCTCTTCATCCTTGCGCTTCTGCCGCAATTCATCGACCCCGCCCGCCCCGTGCTGCCGCAGTTCATGCTGCTCGGCCTTGTCTTTGCCACGGGCGGCTTCATCGTGAACGGTCTGGTCGGCCTGTTTGCGGGAACCATCGGCCAGCGGCTTGCGCGGTCGCAGGCGCTGTCGCGCTGGCTTGGCCGGGCGAGTGCGGCGATCTTCACGGGCCTCGCGCTGCGGCTCGCCCTTATGCAACGGAACTGACATGAGCCGGATCGACGAAAGCCGCGACTTCATCCCCATGCGCATCGCCGTGCTGACGGTGAGCGACACGCGGACGGCGGCGGATGACAAATCGGGCGACACGCTGGTCGAACGGCTGACAGGCGCGGGCCACCACCTTGCCGCGCGGGGGATCGTGCCGGACGACCGCGCGACGATCTCGGCGCGGCTGCGGGAATGGATCGCCGATCCGGCGGTCGATGTGGTCCTGACCACGGGCGGCACGGGCCTGACCGGACGCGATGTCACGGTCGAGGCGCATCGGGATGTCTACGAGAAAGAGATCGAAGCCTTCGGGACGGTCTTCACCATCGTCTCGATGCAGAAGATCGGCACCAGCGCGGTGCAATCGCGGGCCTGCGGCGGTGTGGCGGGGGGGACCTATCTGTTCGCCCTGCCCGGATCGCCGGGGGGCTGCCGCGATGCCTGGGACGAAATCCTGAAATGGCAGTTCGATTTCCGCCACCGCCCCTGCAACTTCGTCGAGATCATGCCGCGGCTGGACGAGCATCTGCGCCGCAAGTGACGGTGTCTTTCAGGGTGCGGGGCAGCCGCTGATTTCGACGGCGCTGTTTTCCGCGATGACCGTCACGGTGACGCCGGAGCGGTCCAGCGCAAAGGGCGCGCCTTCGGGCGGGACCATGTCGGATACGGCGGTGAGCGTGCTTCCCTCGCGGCTCGCGGTTGCTTCGGACACCCAGACGCCTTGGGTCTTGGTTTCGAAGACCACGGTTTCGTCGGGTCCGAGTTCGGGCATGTCGACCGCCGCCGTGACGCGCAGCCCGTCGCGGATCGGTTCCACCGCGCAGCCGATACCCGTCAGCCCTGCGGATGTCGCGGGTCTGGGCATGTCGGCCAAGGCGGCACGGATTGCCGGGTCGGTCGCCCCCTTGCCGCCAAGTTCGGCATCGAAGCTGAGCGAGGCGGGAAGGCAGATGTCGCTGCACACGCCAAGGTCCATCCCCAGCCGCAGGGTGACGGGGGCCGAGGGGTCCTTGGCCCTGATCTCCATCGGCAGCACGACGCCGTCATGATAGCCGATGGTCTGCATCCCGTTCAGGTCGAAGACCGAAGGGCGCGGCCAGTGGAAGGTCACGGATTTCAGGTTGGTGGAGCCTGTGAAATCGAAGCTCGGCGGTATCCCCGCCTCGCCGGGGCTGCGCCAATAGGTCTTCCAGCCGGGGGCGAGGGTCAGTTCCACCGCCGCCATCCGCGTGCCGCTTTCGGTCTGCCAGCCGGAGAGAAGGCGCGCGGAAAGCACGTCTTCCTGCGTCAAGGCATGGGCGGGCAGGGCCGAAAGGGCGAAAAGGGCGGCAAGGATCGGGCGCTTCGTCATGGTTGCAAATTAGGCGATGGGCGGAAAATGGGAAATCACTTTGACGGGAAGCCCGCGACGGGGAAACGGGGTTGAGCCTTCACGGTTGCAGCCCCACATTGGGAACAGGTTGCGGGAGAGTCGTGATGGACAATGTCACCGATCTGGACGGCAAGTTGCTGATCGCCATGCCCGGCATGGGGGACCCGCGATTTGAGAAGGCGGTCATCCTGATGTGCGCCCATTCGGACGAGGGGGCGATGGGGCTGATCGTGAACAAACCCACGACCGACCTGAGCTTTGCCAGCCTGCTGGAGCAGCTTTCCATCCCCCGCGCGCCTGCGGGCCGCGATATCCGCGTGCATTTCGGCGGTCCGGTGGAGCGGGGGCGGGGTTTTGTCCTGCATTCCGCCGATTACGAGGGCGGGCCTGCCACGATGCAGATTGCGGGGCGGTTCGGAATGACGGCCACGCTCGATATTCTGGAAGCCTTGGCGCAGGGCGGCGGGCCGTCGCAGGCGCTGCTTGCGCTGGGCTATGCGGGATGGGGGCCGGGGCAGCTTGAATCCGAGATCCGCGCCAATGGCTGGCTGGTGGGCGATGCGCCCGAAAGTCTGGTCTTTTCCCGCGACGATGCGGGGAAATGGGCGGGGGCGCTGAAAGGGTTGGGGATCGACCCGTTGACGCTATCGGCCAGCGCCGGACGCGCCTGAGACGGCGGAACGGGGGGCTTCGCGCCCCCCGCGCCCCCCGCGGGATATTTGTCCGAGTATGAAAGCAGGCTCACTCGCCGTAGGGAATCCAGATCGTCTTCACCTCGGTCGCTTGGGCGAGGATGGTTTTGGCGGGGATCGGGAAGGCGGTCGCCCTGCCGTTGTTGACCCATGTGCGCTTGAGGTTGGTGGCGCTTTCCTCCTCGACCAGTTTCGAGACGGGGGCCGAGGAGAAGGACCAGAGCGCGTCGATGTCCATGTGGCCCGCCAGCGGCTTGGCGAGTTCGGTGTGGCTTCCCGTCACGATGTTCACCACCCCTGCCGGAACGTCAGAGGTTTCGAGCACCTGATAGAAATCGGTCGCCGCCAGCGGGAAAGGGTCGGAGGGGACGAGAACGGTCGTGTTGCCCATCGCGATGGCAGGGGCCATAAGCGAGACGAGGCCGAGGAGCGGGGCTTCGTCGGGGCAAAGGGCTGCGATGACGCCGCAGGGTTCGTTCATGGCCAAAGCCACGCCACGGATCGGCACGGATTTCGCCGCGCCATCGTATTTGTCGGCCCATGCGGCATGGGTGAAGAGCGTGTCGATGGATTGCGCCACCTCGGCTTCACCTGCCTTGCCGGTCATGTCGCGCAGGCGGCGGGCGAATTCCTCGGCGCGGGCCGAAAGGTTTTCGGCCATGTAATAGAGGATCTGCGCGCGGGTGTGGCCGGTCGTCTTGGCCCAGCCCTTGGCGGCATGGGCGGCTTCGACCGCGTTTCTGATGTCCTTGCGGTTGCCGATGCCGACATGGCCCAGAAGCTTGCCCTTTGCTGACCAGACGGGGCGGGAATAGCCGCCATCGGGGCGGGCCTGCTTGCCGCCGACGAAGAGCTTCGCGGTGCGGTCGAGCGCGGGGGCTTCGGGCGTTGCGGGTTCGGGGAAGGGGGCGACGGGTTTCAGCGCCTTCGTCGCGGCGCGGGGTTTGAGATAGGCCATCAACCCCTCCCACCCGCCTTCGCGGCCAAAGCCGCTTTCGCGCACCCCGCCGAAGCCTGCGGCGGCGTCGAAGAGGTTGGTCGCGTTGACCCAGACCACGCCCGCCTTGAGTTTCGGCGCGATGTCGAGGGCGAGGTTGACGTTTTCGGTCCAGACCGTTGCCGCCAAACCGTAGCGGGTGTTGTTGGCCAATTCCACCGCTTCGGCAGGTGTGCGGAAGGTCATGGAGACGAGGACGGGACCGAAGATTTCCTCTTGCATCAGGCGCGAGGCCGAGCCGAGGCCGGTGATGAGGGTCGGCGGATAGAAGCAGCCCTGCGCGGGCAGGGGGGTGTTGGCGCGGTAAACCTCGCCCTCGGAGGCGTTGACCATCTCGGTGATGGTGGCAAGCTGGATCGGGTCCACCACAGCGCCCACGTCGATGCATTTGTCGAGCGGGTCGCCGATGCGGAGGCCGTCCATGCGGCGCTTCAGCTTTTCGTGGAAGCGGGGGGCGATGCCTTCCTGCACCAGAAGCCGCGATCCCGCGCAGCAGACCTGGCCCTGGTTGAACCAGATGGCATCGACGAGGCCTTCGATCGCGCTGTCCACATCGGCATCGTCAAAGACGATGTAGGGCGACTTGCCGCCGAGTTCGAGCGTCAGCGCCTTGCCCGTGCCTGCCGTGGCGCGGCGGATCGCCTTGCCCACGGCGGTCGATCCGGTGAAGGCGATCTTGTCGACGGGGGACGCGACGAGGGCGGCACCTGTGTCGCCGTCCCCCGTGACGACGTTGAGCACACCTTTTGGCAAGCCTGCCTCGCGGCTGATCTCGGCAAACAGGAGGGCGGTGAGGGGTGTGTATTCGGCGGGTTTGAGGACGATGGTATTGCCTGCGGCAAGGGCGGGCGCGACCTTCCACGCCAGCATCAGAAGCGGGAAGTTCCACGGGATCACAGCGCCGACGACGCCGAGGGGGGCGTGGTCGGGCAGTTCGGTCGGGGCGAGTTGGGCCAGCCCCGCGTGATAGTAGAAATGGCGGGTGACGAGCGGAATGTCGATGTCGCGGGATTCGCGGATCGGTTTGCCGTTGTCCATCGTTTCCAGCACGGCAAGCAGGCGGGCGTGTTTCTGGGTCAGGCGGGCGAGGGCATAAAGGTATCTGGCGCGCTGGTGGCCCGAAAGTGCCGCCCATTTCGGCTGGGCGCGGCGGGCGGCGGCGACGGCTGTGGCCACGTCGTCAGCCGTGCCTTGGGTCACGGTGGCGAGCGGTTCGCCCGTGGCGGGGTTCGCCGTGGCAAAGCCGGCGCCCGCCTTGGTGAATTGGCCGTCGATGAAATGGCCGAAGCTGCCGCCGTGCTTGGCGATCCATGCCTTTGCTTCCGCATTTCCTTCGGGGGCGGGGCCGTAGCTCATGGCGTCGAAGATTTCCTTGATCGTCATGGTCTTAACCCATCGCATGGCGGTTGGCGGCGGAATAGTGGCCGGTCAGGTGGTGTTCGAGCTGGCGTTCGATGTCGCCCAGAAGCGAGGATGCCCCGAAGCGGAACAGGTCGGGTTGCAACCAGGGGTGGCCGAGTTCGTCCTTCATCAGCGCAAGGTAAAGGAGCGCGTCCTTGGCCTTGGAAATCCCGCCTGCGGGTTTGTAGCCGACCTTGACACCCGTCCGCGCCTCGTAATCGCGGATGGCGCGGATCATGGTGAGCGAGACGGGAAGGGTGGCGTTCACCCCCTCTTTCCCCGTCGAGGTCTTGATGAAATCGGCCCCCGCCATCATGCAGACAAGGCTGGCGCGGGCGACGTTGCGCAGCGTGCCAAGCTCGCCCGTGGCGAGGATGGCCTTGACACGGGCATCGCCGCAGGCGGCGCGCATTTCGCGCATTTCATCGTAAAGCGCCTGCCAGTTTTGCGTCAGCACATGGCGGCGGGAAATGACGATGTCGATTTCGCGCGCGCCCGCTTTGACGCTTTCGCCGATTTCCGCGATGCGGAGGTGAAAGGGGGAAAGCCCTGCCGGAAAGCCGGTCGAGACGGCGGCGACGGGGATGCTGGTGCCTTCGAGCGCGCGGACGGCGGTTTCGACCATGTCGTGATAGACGCAGACCGCGCCGACGGTCAGACCCTCCATCCCCAGCTTTTCCAGCATCCACGGCGCGACGGGTTGGCGGGCCTTGGCGCAGAGACGCTCGACCCTGCCCCAAGTGTCATCGCCCGACAGGGTGGTCAGGTCGATCAGGCTGATGGCTTTCAGCAGCCACGCCGCCTGATAATCCTTTTTCACCGAACGCCGCCCGCCCAAGGTTGCCGCACGGCGTTCGATGGCCGAGGTGTTGGCCTGCACCGAGGCGACCCAGTCGAGGTCGAGCGCCATGCCTTCGTTGCGGGCATGGGTCAGTTGCGGAAGCTGGGTTCGGGTTGGGGTCAGCGTGGACACGGCGTCCTCCCTTTGCTGGGGGCGAGGATGCACGGGGCGGTTGACGGTTGCAAGCCCTGCGCCGTGGCGTTTTGACCCTTTGGTCAGGTTTCGTCGCGACGGGGAAGGCGGGGTTCGTCCTCGTCCAGCGTGGGGTCGAAGGTGGCCCAGGGGCGGCCCGTTCCGCTGGACGGCGGGGTGTGGGTTTTGCTGAAAAGATGGAGTTTCGACAGGTAATTGGCCGAAATCGGCGCTGTGACGAAGATGAAGACGAGGACGACGATTTCCTGCGGGCTGAAGCCGTCGCCGACTGTCAGGCGATGCACAACCGATGCACATAATGCCGCGCCAAGGCCGACGGTTGACGCCTTGGTCGGGGCATGGAGGCGCTGCATCCCGTCCCTGAGACGGAGCAGGCCGTAACTGCCGATCAGGCCGAAAAGACCCGCGATGACCAGAAGTGCGGCGAGGAGGAGGTCGAGGATCATTCGATCACACTCCCCCTGAGCAGGAATTTGCAGAAGGCGACGGTCGAGACGAAGCCCGTCATCGCCAGCAACATGGCGGCGGGGAAGTTGAGGCCGAGGCCCGTCTTGATGCCGTAAAGCACGATCAGGGCGATGGTGTTGACCACCATCGTATCCACCGCAAGCACGCGGTCGGCGACGGTCGGGCCGATCAAAAGGCGGATCAGCGTCATCACCATTCCCGCCGCGAAACAGGCGAAGGCGAAGGCGAGGGGGAGGGTCAGGATCAAGGGGCCGGTCATTCGAAAATCCGTTTCAGGCGGGCTTCGTAGCGGGTCAGGATCTCGTCGCGGATCGCGTCGGGGTCGGGGGCGTGGAGCGAGTGGATCAGAAGGACGCTCGCATCGCCGTTCATGTCGGCGGTCACGGTGCCGGGGGTCATGGTGATCGTGCCGGCAAGAAGGGCGATGGCCTCGGGCGATTTCAGCGTGATCGGAACGGCGATGAAGCGCGACTGGATGCGGTCGCGGGGCATGAAAAGGACGATCTTGGCCACCGCGACGTTGGCGAGGATCACATCCCAGACGACAAGCGCGACATAGGCCAGCAGGCGCGGCAGGCTTTTGACGCGGGGGGCGGCGGGCCAATAGGCGTGGGTGATCTGCGGGATCAGGATGGCAAGGATCAGCGCCAGCACGAGGCTGCCGAGTTTCAGATGACCGACGAGCAAGAGCCAAGTCAGGCCGAGCAGCAGAGACAGGACGGGGTGGGGGAATAGCTTCATTCCAGCGCCTCCAACCCGTTGGCGGCCATATAGGCGGCGGGGGCGTGCAGGTCCGTGGCGGTGGCGGTCAGCCAGTCGGTGACGGGGCCAGCGCAGAGGGTCAGGGCGGCGAGAAGCGCGAGCAGGGCGCCGATGCCGGCGAGGGCGATCGGTTGGGCGGTGCCTTCGGTCGGGGCTTCGGTGGTGTTCCAGAACAGCGTGGACCCCGCGCGCGAGAGGCCGAGGATCATCAGGAAGGTGGTCGTCAGAATCACGGTCCAAAGGAGGGGCGCGCCATCCAGCGCGGTCAGGATCAGCAGCTTGCCGACAAAGCCCGACAGCGGCGGCAGGCCCGCCAGCGCGATGGCCGTGGCAAAGTAGAGCGCGGCAAGCATCCCCTGTGCGGCAAGGCGCGGGCCGGAGGTGATCACGCTCCCGCGCCCGGCGGTGATCTGGTCGGCGACGAGGAACAGCGCCGCCGTCGCAAGCGTGGAGTGGATCAGGTAATACAGCCCCGCCGCGGTCGCCTGTGGTGTCTGGGCCGCGATGGCGATGGACAGCGTGCCGATGGAGGCAAGCCCCGCAAAGGCCGCAAGGCGCGGCAGGCTGCGCGCACCAAGCGTGCCGATGGCCCCCACCACCAGTGTCAGCGTGGCGGCGGGCATCAGCATATCGGCCAGCAGCGGCCCGATGGCGGGGCTGGACTGCGGCAGGATCAGCGTTGTCGTGCGCAGGATGGCATAGGCTCCGACCTTGGTCATGATGGCGAACAATGCCGCCACCGGACCGGGGGCGTTGGCATAGGTGCCGGGCAGCCAGAAATGCAGCGGCACCAGCGCGCCCTTGATGGCAAAGACCCCGATCAGCATGACGGCGGCCACGCGGATCAGCGCATGGTCCCCCGCCGGAAGCGCCGCGATCTTGACCGCAAGGTCGGCCATGTTGAGCGTGCCCGTCACCGCGTAAAGCGTGCCGAGCGCGAAAAGGAAAAGCGTCGAGCCGATCAGGTTGAAGGCGACATACTGGATGCCCGCCCGCAGCCGTTTCTCGCCGCTGCCGTGGATCATCAGGCCGTAGGAGGCGATTAGCAGAACCTCGAAGAACACGAAGAGGTTGAAGAGGTCGGCTGTCAGGAAAGCCCCGTTCAGGCCCATGAGCTGGAAGAGGTAGAGCGCGTGGAAATGCCTGCCCCTCGCGTCCCATCCGGTCGCCACGGCATAGGCCTGGATGACAAGCGCGAGGGTGGCGGTGAGGGTCAGCATCAGGGCGGCAAGGCGGTCGGCGATCAGGATGATGCCGAAGGGGGCGGGCCAGTCGCCGAGACGGTAGGGCATGGGTCCCTGACCCGTCCGCACCAGAAGTGCGGCGGAAATCGTCAGCAGGGCCAGCGTTCCGGCAAGGCCGAAGATGCGTTGCAGCCGCAGGTCATGACGGGCGAGCAGCAAGAGCAGGGGGGCAAGCAGCGCGGGCAGGATGACGGGGGCGATGATCAGGTGGTTCATCCCTCGCCCCCCGTATCGCTGCGGTCATCGCCGCCCGCGAACCACGCGCCGAGCGCCATGATGACGATCACGGCGGTCATGCCGAAGGAGATGACGATGGCGGTCAGCACCAGCGCCTGTGGCAGCGGGTCGGTGTAGCCCGCCGCCGCCTTGTCGATGATCGGCGGCAGGCCGGGGGCAAGGCGGCCCGAGGCGAAGAGGAAAAGGTTCACCGCATAGGAGATCAGCGACAGGCCGAGGATCAGCGGAAAGGTGCGCTGCCGCAGGATCAGGTAAAGCCCCGATGCGGTGAGCATACCGATGGCGATGGCGATCAGGGCTTCCATCACACCCCCTCGCCGATGTCGACGTCATAGGGGGTGCGGGCGGTGCTTTCCCCCGCGCGGCGGGCAAGCCGGCTGAGGGAATGGAGCGTCAGCATCACCGCGCCAAGCACGGTCAGGAACACGCCAAGGTCGAAGAGCGCGGCGGTGGCCCATTCGAATTCCTCGAGCGGCCAGAGGTGGATGTAGCCGTAATCCGAGGTGAGGAAGGGCAGGCCGAAGGCCCATGCCGCCGCCCCCGTGGCCCCCGCGATCAGGATGCCCGCGCCGATCAGGCTGTGAAAGGCGATGCGCTGCCGCGCCTCGGTCCAGCCGAGGCCGGAGGCGAGGTATTGCATCACGAAGGCGATGGCGGTGACGAGGCCCGCGACGAACCCTCCGCCCGGCAGGTTGTGACCGCGCAGGAAGATGAAGACCGCGATGACAAGGGCGAAGGGCAGGATGAAGCGGGTCGCCAGCACCATGATGAGCGGGTGGCGGTCGCCCGCCTGCGCGGGGCGCGCCTTGGCAAGGGCGGCAAGGCGGCGGCTGGCGGGGCCGGGGGCAAGGAGGGCTTCGGTCAGGGCGAAGATGATCAGGGCGGCGATGCCGAGGACGATGATCTCGCCGAATGTGTCATAGCCGCGGAAGTCGACGATGATGGTGTTGACCGCATTTGCCCCGCCCGCGCCGGGCTTGGACTGTTCGAGGTGGAAGGCGGAAATCGGCGCAAAGGCGGGGGCGCGGGTCATCAGCGCGTAGGAGAGGGCGGCAATGGCAAGGCCCGCGCTGGCTGCAAGCGTCAGGTCGCGGATGCGGCGGGGCAGGGGGCTTTCGCGGGGAGTCCCATTGGGCAGGAAATGCAGGGCGAGGAGCATGAGGATGACCGTCACCACCTCGACCGTGATTTGGGTTAGGGCGAGGTCGGGGGCGGAAAGCCATGCGAAGGCTGCCGAGAGGATGAGGCCGATCACCCCGACGAAAAGGAGCGAAATCAGTCGGTTGCGGTGCAGCAGGGCGGTAAGGGTGGTGGCGGTCACGAGGACGGCCCAGCCGATGGCGGGGACGGCCTCGACGGGCAGCAGCGCGCGGGTGCCTGGCGTATGGGGGCCGGTGGCGAAAGCGTAGAGGGTGGAAGTCGTGAGGGTGGCAAGGGCGATGGCGGTGGCGCGGGTGAAGGAGCCGTTGTCGAGCGCCCCGGTCAGACGGCGCGAGAGGCGGGCGAGGGGTTCGATCACGGCGTCGAACAGGCGCTTGGCATCGGGTTTGGGGAAGGCTTCGTAGAGGCGGTTGAAGGGTCGGTAGAGCCGCAGCACCACCGCGCCGCCCGCGATGGCGGCAAGCGAAAGCCAGAGCGGCGGGGCGGTCAGGCCGTGCCAATGGGCGATCTTGACCGCAAAGGGGGCGGCGGTCGTGGCGCTGGTGGCGGCGGTCACGAGGGGGGCGGCGAGGGGCATCGGGAAAAGGCCGATCAGCACGGCAAGGCCCGTCAGCACGGCGGGCGAGGCCCAGAGGGCGGGGGGCGGATCATGCGGTTTTTGTTCGATTTTCCGCTCGCCCAGAAAGCCGTGGGCGAGGAAGCGGACGGAATAGGCCACCGACCAGAGGGCGGCGATGGTGGCGAGCGCGGGCAAGAGCCAGACGGGACCGTAGCCTGCGTGGAGTGTCGCCTCGAGCATCATTTCCTTGGACAGGAAGCCGTTGAGCGGGGGGATGCCCGCCATCGACAGCGAGGCGAGGGTGACGAGGGTGAAAGTTATCGGCATGAGGGTGCGAAGCCCGCCGAGGCGGCGCAGGTCGCGGGTGCCGGTTTCGTGGTCGATGATGCCTGCCGACAGGAACAGGGCGGCTTTGAAGGTGGCGTGGTTGAGGATGTGGAACATCGCAACGGCCGCCGCTTCCTGCGTGCCGAAGCCGAGGAGCATGGTGATCAGGCCAAGGTGGCTGACCGTGGAATAGGCCAGCAAGCCCTTCAGATCGTTCTGGAAAAACGCGATCTTCGCGCCGATCAGCATGGTCAGGAGACCCGCCGAGGTGACGATCCAGAACCATTCCGGCGTGCCCGACAGGACGGGCCAGAGGCGGGCCATGAGGAAGATGCCCGCCTTCACCATCGTGGCCGAATGGAGGTAGGCCGAGACGGGGGTGGGGGCGGCCATCGCACGGGGGAGCCAGAAGTGGAAGGGGAATTGGGCGGATTTGGTGAAAGCGCCGAGAAGGATGAGGAGAAGGGCAGGGGTATAGAGAGGAGAGGACTGGATTTTCCCAGCGTTTGCAAGGAGTTCACCCAGCTCGTAGCTGCCCGCGATCCGGCCCAGAAGCAGCAGTCCGGCGATGAGGCAAAGACCACCGCCGCCCGTGACGGCCAGCGCCATGCGGGCGCCTTGGCGGCTTTCGGGGAGGTGGTTCCAGTAGCCGATCAGCAGGAAGGAGGAGAGCGAGGTCAGCTCCCAGAAAATGAGCAAAAGCAGGATGTTGTCCGACAGGACGATGCCGAGCATCGCGCCCTGGAACAGCATGAGGAAGCTGTAGAAACGGGCCATCGGGTCATGGGGCGACAGGTAGAAGCGGGCGTAGAGGATGACGAGCATCCCGATGCCGAGGATGAGGCCAGAAAACAGCAGCGCAAGGCCGTCGAGGCGGAAGCTGACGTTCAGGCCGAGCGCGGGAAGCCATTGGATAGATTGGAAAACATCCTCGCCCCGGAGAACGGCGGGCGCGTGGGAGAGGACAAGCAGGAAAGCCAGGGCGGTGACGGCGAATGCGGTGGCGGCGCAGGCGGTGCGGCCTGCGCGGAGTGTCAAAGCGGGAAAGAATGCACCGAGAAAAGGCAGCGCCGCGATCAGGGCGAGTGTCATGAAATGGCGCTTCCCTTGCCTGTTCCGCGCTTCGTTATGCCCCATCTGGGAGGTCTGGCAAAGGGTTCAAGAGCGATGCACGGCCAATGCACGGATATTGCACGGCGGCCCTGAATTCCCGCGAAAGCGGAAATGCACAGCCCATGCATCTGCGGCTTTGCAAGTGTGAAGGCGGCAGTAACCTTTATGCCTCGCGCGTGAGGGCGTTGGGGTCGATCAGGTAGCGCTGGGCCAGCGGGATGGCGGCGGCGCCGAGGGCGCGGGCATCGGCTCCGACCGTGCCCTCGCGGACTTGCGGCGGTTCCACCCCCGACAGGTCGAGCCGCATGAGTGCGACATGGGTGCGGCGGGTGATTTCGGCGCGGATGGCGGTGGGCATCCAGCCGTCGATCATCACGGCCTCGAGCTCGATCAGCGCGGAGGCGGACAGGGCCGCATAGGCGATCCCTTCGGAGGCGGAGCCGAGCCAGCGGTCGAGGACGGGCGCCGAGACATGCCATTCGGCGTGCTGGTGCCAGAGGTGGTCGGAGGATTCGCCCGCGGCCTCCATCGCTTCGGCGAGGACGGACATGGAGGCCACGTCGAAGAGGCGCTGCAAGGTGCCATCCGGTCCGGGAACGGGCATGGGGCCGACCCCGCCCGCATTGCCGGATCGGCCGGTGAAAAGCTGGCCGTTCAGCACAAGACCGCCGCCGATGAAGGTGCCGAAGTAGAAGTAGAGAAAGTCCTTGGGCTTTTCGCCGGTGCCGAAGACCAGTTCGGCCCCGCAGGCGGCGGTGGCGTCGTTCTGGATATGGACGGGCATTCCGGTGAGCGCCGCGATTTCGGTCTGGATGTCGCGGTTGCGCCATTCGTCCATCTCGGATTGGGGCGCGCCGATGTAGCGGACCCAGTTCCAGAGCTGGAAGGGCATGGCGATGCCCATGCCGCCGACGCGGTCGCGGCTGGCCGACGGAAGGGTGTCGAGCACGGCAGGCAGCGCCGCGGCGACGAAGGCCACCACATTCGAGGGCGTCGGGTAGCGATAGACCTGCCTGCGCGTGGCGCGGACCGTGCCGAGGAAATCGACAAGCATGAGGTCGGCGGAACGGCGACCGATCTTTAGCCCGAGGAAGAAGGCACCGTCCGCTGAAAGCGACATGGGCACCGAAGGCTGGCCGATGCGCCCGCGCACGGGTTCGCCGCGCAAAAGAAGCCCTTCGTTTTCAAGGCTGCGCATGATGACGGAAACGGTCTGGTTCGACAGGCCCGTGACCCGCGCGATATCGGATTTCGACAAACCGTCGTGCTGGCGAAGGAGCGAAAGCACGAGTCGTTCGTTATGGGCCCGCATGCCGGACTGGTTCGACCCCCGCAGGCTGCCCGCCTCGGGTGCCGGTCGATCCATCGCCGGTTCGGCCAGTTGTCGCAATGCTCCTCCCGCGGGCTTTTGCCCTTTGTTTGGGCAGAGATTGGGGGGGACTCACGACGCTGTCAATAATAATTCAGAGTGATTTAATTATCTTGACGTGCAGCAGGGAATCGGTTTTGTTACCGCTTGTCGCTGCGGGGGAAACACTCCAGCCGGCAATCAACAAAGGGCGAGAGCCCGGATTTTCTTGGGAGGAAAATCAATGAAATTCAAAGCGAAAGCCCTTTGGGGCGCTGCTACGCTTGCTCTGATGGCTGCGGCTCCGGCGATGGCGCAGGACGTTTCGGCCTGCCTGATCACCAAGACCGACACCAACCCCTTCTTCGTGAAGATGAAGGAAGGCGCGCAGGCCAAGGCGGACGAGCTGGGCGTGAAGCTTTCGACCTATGCCGGTAAAGTCGACGGCGACCACGACAGCCAGGTTGCGGCTATCGAATCCTGCATCGCCGATGGCGCCAAGGGTATCCTGATCGCGGCTTCCGACACCAAGGCGATCGTCGACTCGGTCAAGAAAGCCCAAGCCGCCGGCATGGTGGTGATCGCTCTCGACACCCCGCTCGATCCGGCTGACGCTGCGGACGCGACCTTTGCGACCGACAACCTCGAAGCGGGCAAGCTGATCGGTGCCTGGGCTGCTGCCACGATGGGCGAAGGCGCCAAGACCGCCAAGGTCGGCTTCCTCGACCTCGTTCCGTCGCAGCCGACCGTCGACGTTCTGCGCGACCAGGGCTTCATGATCGGCTTCGGCATCGACCCGAAAGACCCGAACAAGATCGGCGACGAAGATGATGCGCGCATCGTCGGCCACGACGTGACCAACGGGAACGAAGAAGGCGGCCGCAAGGCGATGGAAAACCTTCTCCAGAAAGACCCCGACATCAACGTGATCCACACGATCAACGAACCGGCTGCCGTCGGTGCCTATCAGGCGCTGAAAGCTGTCGGCAAGGAAAACGACGTGCTGATCGTGTCGGTTGACGGCGGTTGCCCGGGCGTTGCCGCTGTCAAGGACGGCCAGATCGGCGCGACCTCGCAGCAGTATCCGCTGCAGATGGCCGCTCTGGGCGTGGAAGCGATCAAGAAGTTCGCCGAAACCGGCGAGAAGCCCGCTCCGACCCCGGGCAAGGCCTTCTTCGACACCGGCGTGGCGCTGATCACCGACAAGCCCGCCGAAGGCGTGCCGTCGATCGACACCACCAAGGGCACCGAGCTCTGCTGGGGCTGATATCCCGAAAGGATTGTGCCGTGGCAAATGTCGCGGCATGATCCCCGCAGGGAGAAGATCGGGGCGGCCCTCGTGGCCGCCCTTTTTCAAAGAAACTGACGCCTGACCGCTGCCGTGTCTGCGGGGAAGGCACCACTCTCAGGGGGGACCATGGGCCAGCCACAGGAATTCGAGAAGGTCTTGTCGGGAAGTGCGACGACCGTCGCCCATTTCGAAGAGGGCCGTTCGCCGTTGCAGAGGTTGCAGCATTTTCTGCACTCCAACCCCGCGATGGTGCCGCTGATCGTTCTGGTGGCGCTGGTTGTGTTCTTCGGCATCGCCAAGGGCGAGAAGTTCTTTTCGGCCTATACGCTGACGCTGATCATGCAGCAGGTCGCGGTGGTCGGTATTCTGGCTGCGGCGCAGACGCTGGTCGTGCTGACGGCGGGGATCGATCTGGCCATCGGCGTGATCATGGTTTTCGCCTTTGTCATCATGGGCAATGCGGTGCTGCATTACGGGATGCCCGCGCCGCTGGCCATTGTGCTCGGCTTTGCCGTGGCGGGGTTCTGGGGCTGGGTGAACGGGACGCTGGTGTCGAAGCTGAAGCTGCCGCCGTTCATCGTGACGCTGGGCACGTGGAACGTGGTGATGGCGATCTGTCTGATCTATTCGGCCAACGAGACGCTGCGCGAAGCGGACCTGACCGCGATCACGAGCTGGCTGCATTTCTACGGGTTGAACTTCAAGGTCGGCAAGGCCGTGGTGACGCTGGGTGTGGTCGCGATGATCGTGCTGTATGTCGCGCTGTGGTACATGCTGAACAACACCGCCTTCGGCCGCCATATCTATGCCGTGGGCGATGACCCCGATGCGGCAGAGCTTTCGGGCATCCGCACGGGCCGCGTGCTGGTCGGCACCTATGCGCTGGCGGGTTTCATCGCGGGGCTGGCGGCCTGGGTTTCGATTGGCCGGAACGGGTCGATCTCGCCCTCGACCGTCGTGACGGATTACAACCTTCAGGCCATCACCGCGACGGTGATCGGGGGGATTTCGCTCTTTGGCGGGCGGGGGTCGATCCTTGGCGTACTGTTCGGAACGCTGATCGTGGGCGTGATGAGCATGGGTCTGAACATGATGAACGCCGATCCGCAATGGAAGGTGCTGCTGACGGGGGTGCTGATCATCGGCGCTGTCGCGGTGGACCAGTGGATCCGCAAGGTTTCGGGCTGAGGAGCAAAGAACATGGCTGAACCCATTCTGACCGCGCGCGGCCTGACCAAACGTTACGGGCGAGTGACCGCGCTGGATACCTGCGACTTCGACCTTTATCCCGGCGAGATCCTCGCCGTGATCGGGGACAACGGCGCGGGCAAATCGACGCTGATCAAGGCGCTGTGCGGCGCCGTGACGCCGGACGAGGGCGAGATCAAGCTGGAAGGCAAGACCGTCAACTTCGCCAACCCGATGCAGGCGCGGGATGCGGGGATCGAGACGGTCTACCAGAACCTCGCGCTGTCGCCCGCGCTGTCGATTGCCGACAACATGTTCATGGGGCGCGAGTTGCGCAAACCCGGGGTCATGGGGTCGGTGTTCCGCATGCTCGACCGCAAGGCGATGGAGAAGGTGGCGCGCGACAAGCTGACCGAGCTGGGTCTGATGACGATCCAGAACATCGGGCAGGCGGTGGAAACGCTCTCGGGTGGCCAGCGTCAGGGCGTGGCCGTGGCGCGGGCGGCGGCTTTCGGGTCGAAGGTCGTGATCATGGACGAACCGACCGCCGCGTTGGGCGTGAAGGAAAGCCGGCGGGTGCTGGAGCTGATCCTTGACGTCAAGAAGCGCGGGCTGCCGATCATCCTGATCAGCCACAACATGCCGCATGTGTTCGAGGTGGCGGACCGTGTCCACGTCCACCGTCTGGGCAAGCGGCTCTGCGTGATCGATCCGAAGAAGCACACGATGTCGGATGCGGTGGCCTATATGACGGGGGCCAAGGTGCCGGAAGAGGTCATGGCCTGACCTTTGCGGGTTTGGTCGGGGAAGGGGGGCCTTGCGCCCCCCTTTTCTTTGGGCCGCCCCGACGATTTTTCTGCGAAAAATCAGGGGCGGGAAGTGGCACGGTGGTATTTCGCCAGAAAAATCGCAGCGGGCAGGTAGCCTAGCCTTGCGGGGTCAGCGCCTTTCTTTGCGCGGCGCGGTCCTTGCCGAGTTTCCTTTCGCGCAGGATGATCAGGATGCCTGCGGTCACGACGATGGCGGCTCCGATCAGCATGGTGGCGGTGGGCACTTCGGCAAAGACGAAATAGCCGATGAGGATGGAAAACAGCATCGAGGCGTAATCGAAGGGGGCGACGAGGGATGCGTCGGCCTCGCGGTAGCTTGATGTGAGCAGGATTTGCCCCAAGCCGCCGAGCAGGCCGCAACCGACCAGCAGGGCGGTTTCCCACGGTGTCGGCACCACCCAGCCGAAGGGGATGGTGATCAGCGACAGGCCCGAAGCCGTGACCGAGAACCAGAAGACCACGGTGGCGGTGCGTTCGCTTTGCACCAGCTTGCGCACGAAGACCTGCGCCAGTCCGGCAAAGACCGCGCCGCCGAGGACGAGCATGGCCCCCAGCGCCTCGGTCTGGCCAGCGCCGCCCCTGAGCACGGTCAGGCGGGGTGACAGGACGACCAGCACGCCGACAAGGCCGAGCGCCACGCAGGACAGGCGGAAGAGGCGCACGTCTTCGTTGAGGAACATGGCGGCGAAGATGACGGTCAGGAGGGGGGCTGCGTAGCCGATGGCCGTCACCTCGGGGAGCGGCAGGTAGGCGAGGCCCGCGAAGCCCAGACCCATCGCGCAGGTTCCGGCAAAGCCGCGCCAGACATGGCCCAAGGGGTTGGCGGTGCGGAAGCCTATGGCAAGCTCGCGCCTCAGCGCGAGCCATGCGACGATGACGGGGATGGCGAAGAAAGAGCGGAAGAACACCGCCTGCCCTGCGGGGACGTGTTGCGCGGTCGCCTTGATCATCGAGGACATGACGATGAAGACGAGGACCGAGCCGAGTTTGAGGGCGATGCCGCGAAGCGGGCGCATGGGATTCTCGATTTGCTTGCCTATTGGTAGCCTCTGGGGCGGGCGGGGTCGATAGGGCTGGACCGAAGGCGGGGGCTTCGGTCACAGTCGGGGAAAAAGGAGCCTGACGATGCACGCACCGAATGCCGCACTTGCCGACCGGATCGATCAGGGGCGCGGGGTGGTTCCCGCCGATCTGGTGCTGAAGGGCGGGCGGGTGTTCGATCTGGTGACGGGCGCGCTGGTCGAGACGGATGTGGCGATCTGTGGCGACACCATCGTCGGTGTGTTCGGCAGCTATCAGGGCAAGCGGGAGGTCGATGTGGCGGGCCGCGTGCTGGTGGCGGGGTTCATCGACACGCATCTGCATATCGAAAGCTCTCTGGTGACGCCGTTCGAATTCGACCGCTGCGTTGGCCCACGCGGGGTGACGACGGCGATTTGCGACCCGCACGAGATTGCAAATGTCTGCGGGCTGGAGGGGATCGGGTATTTCCTCGAGGCGTCCTCGCGCACCTTGATGGATATCCGCGTGCAGCTTTCGTCCTGCGTGCCGTCGACGCATATGGAGACGGCGGGGGCGCGGCTGGAAGCGGCGGATCTGGTGCCGCTGATGGATCATCCGCGGGTTATCGGCTTGGCGGAGTTCATGAATTTTCCCGGTGTGCTGCATCGGGATGCGGGCTGCATGGCGAAGCTGGAGGCGTGGCAGGGGCGGCATATCGACGGGCATGCGCCGCTGCTGCGCGGGAATGACCTGAACGGCTATATCGCCGCCGGAATACGCACCGAGCATGAGGCGACGAGCGCCGAGGAGGGCTTGGAAAAGCTGCGCAAGGGGATGCGGGTGCTGATCCGAGAGGGATCGGTGTCGAAGGATTTGCAGGCGCTGTTGCCGCTGCTGACCGAGCGGCACGCGCCTTACCTCTGTTTTTGCACCGATGACCGGAACCCGCTGGACATCGCCGAGCACGGGCATCTGGACCACATGATCCGCACGGCGATTGCGGGGGGGGCGTCGCCTTTGGCCGTGTATCGTGCGGCGAGCCTTTCGGCGGCGGAGGCGTTTGGCTTGAAGGATCGCGGGCTGATCGCGCCGGGAAAGCGGGCGGATATCGTGGTGATCGACAGTCTGGAGGGGTGCCACGCGAGCGCGGTCTTTGCGGGCGGGGTGGAGGTGACGGAGGCGGCCTTTGCGGCGCGCGCGGTCATTCCGCCGGTGGCGCGGCATTCGGTGAAGGCGACAAAGGTGGAGCCGCACCATTTCCGCTGCGGGGGGAACAGGGTCGAGACGCCGGTGATCGGGATCTTGCCGGGCAAGATCATCACCGAATTCCTGACTTATGACATTGCGCCGACGGATGGCGACAAGCGGCCCGATCTGGACCGCGACCTGATGCGGATTGCGGTGATCGAGCGCCACGGGCGCAACGGCAACCGCGCCACGGGGTTCGTGAAGGGGTTCGGGTTGAAGCGGGGGGCGATTGCCTCGACCGTCTGCCATGACCATCACAACATCGCGGTGGTGGGGGCGGATTATGCCGATATGGCGCTGGCCGCGAACCGTCTGGGCGAGATCGAGGGCGGTTTCGTCGTGGTCGAAGGGGGGCGCGTGCTGGCCGAGCTTGCGCTGCCCGTGGCGGGGTTGATGTCGTTGGAGCCGTTCGAGGTGGTGCGGGCGGGGCTGGTGGACCTGCGGGCGGCGGCGGCGTCGCTCGGGGTGGTGCTGGAGGAGCCGTTCCTGCAACTGGCCTTCCTTGCCTTGCCGGTCATACCGCATCTGAAGATCACCGATTTCGGGATGGTGGACGTGGATCGCTTCGAGGTGATCCCCTGACCCCTTGACGTGATGGTGATCGACACCTTCCTTTGTCGGTGATGCAGTTCGGTTACGTTGGTGGCATAGGGTGTGCAGGGTCTGCCGGTGGGCAGCAGGGCAGAGGACGGCGCCGGAATGGCGAGAGGCAGATCGATCGCGAAACGGTTCCGCAAGGTCGGGCGTGGCCCGCAGCCCGAGGGGAAGAAGCGGTTTTCGCAAATCCTCGACGCGATTGGCGCGGATAACCGGCGCGAGCGGGTGTCGGTGTCGGACCTGATGCGGGCGATGGATGCGCGGGCGGTGGCGGCGCTGATCCTGCTGTTCGCGCTTCCGAATGCGGTGCCGACGCCGCCCGGAACCTCGGCCATCCTTGGCTTGCCGCTGCTTTACCTGACGGCGCAGATGATGCTGGGCAAGCTGCCGTGGCTGCCCGCGCTGATCGCGGACAGGTCCATGTCGCGGGCGGATTACGTGTCTTTCGTGGGGCGGGTGACGCCGCTGATCGCGCGGGCGGAAAAGCTGTTGAAGCCGCGTCTGCTGTTTCTGACCTCGCCCACGGCAGAGAGGGTGTTGGGGGGCTTTTGCCTGCTGCTTGCCGTGGTGCTGGCCTTGCCGATCCCGCTGGGGAACATGCTGCCCGCCTTTGCCATCTCGCTCATGGCGCTGGGGGTGCTGGAGCGGGACGGGATCTGGGTGGTGCTGGGCGCGCTGGTGGGGGCCGGGTCGCTGGTGATCGTCTGGGGCGTGGTCTATGCGCTGACCAAGGCCGCGATCTTCGTGCTGCTCAACGCGTTCTAGTGCAGCGAGAGCTTGTCGAGCGCGTGGGTCGACTGGCAATAGGCGGCATCGGGCAGGTCGGAGTGGATGATCTGCACATCGACGTTGAGAAGCCCCGCATAGGCATCGGAGATGCGCCTGGTGGCGGGATAGTCGGGCGCTTCGTCGACGAATTCGAAGACCGCGCCGAAGGGCACGCCGGGGAATTGCGGGACATCGTAGCTGATGACCATGCGGACATAGACGTGTTGCATCGCGGCTGCCTTTGGCTTGGGTGAGGCCATTCTAGGACAGGGAGACAGCGGGACACGAGATGCCCGTCAGGCGCGATGCCACATGCTTTCGGCTTGGTGCCGAGATCATGCGTTCTGCCTTGGTTCAGGAAATTGGTGGAGCCAGGGAGGATCGAACTCCCGACCTCTTGAATGCCATTAGCCTTGGTACTTAATGGTGTCAAAGGGTTGTGAGGTGGTTTATAACCCTTGTTTATAACTATCAAATCAAGAAGTCATGACCAAAGCACCCTCCGCCATCCGCCTTTACCAAGGTCTTTCCATCTACCGTGTCGAGAACTCGACCAAGTGGTACGTCAGGGTCTGGGACCGTAAGGCCAAGAAGTACATCGTCAAATCGACGGGGGAAGAAAGTGCCATCAAGGCCAAGGCATTGGCTCAGGAACTGGCCTTGTCTCTCCTGAAGGCTGAGAAGCCCGTGGAGAGGGAATTCACCTTCCTTCACTTTGCCCTCAAGCTGCTTCATCGGTCCCGCCTCCAACAGCAATCAGGTGATCGGAGCAAGGGCTACGTCAAGGCCCTTCATTGGGGCATTCAGAACGAGGATTGGGGTCTGCTTCGGTTCTTCGGTGAAAAGGATGTCCGGCAGATCAGGACGCAGACATATCAGGAGTACATGGCTGACCTGTCGAAACGTCGACCCGACATGACAGCGTCGACACGGAACACTCTGATGGCCACCCTTCGGAACGTCCTCAAGATTGCCCGAGACGAAGGGGTCATCGACGCCGTTCCCGAAACCCCACGGTCAAGGGTCAAGGACAACCCTCGTCCCTTCTTCCGTTTCCACCCTATTGTGGAGAAGGAGAAGGACGTTTACCAGAAGCTGCTGAAGCAGGTGAAGGAGATGGCCGCTCAGGCGGTCAGCGTTCGGGGGGTAGAGATTACCGACGAACTGTACGACCTCATCCTGTTCCTCACCCATTCATTCGTGAGGCCGATTTCGTCGGAACTATATGCTATCCGTCACAGTGACATCACTGTGGCTGACGATCCTCGGCGGCTGATCGTGACGATTCGGGACGGGAAGACGGGGTATCGGTCAGCCAACACGATGGAAGCTGCCGTGTCGGTGTATGACCGCATTAAGAAGCGGTATCCTGACGCCAAGCCCGATGATTATATCTTCTACCCCGAATACACGAACCGCACGACGGCATCGAACATCGTTCAGCGGCAGTTCCGTGAAGTCTTGAAGGAAGGCAATATTCAGGTTGATGAACCCACGGGCAAGCAACATACACTCTATTCCCTTCGCCATACGGCAATCTGCATGAGGATTATCAACAGCGAAGGGAAGGTGAATATCTTCAACCTTGCCAAGAATGCTGGAACCTCGGTCGATCAAATCGAACGGTTCTATGCCCGCTTCCTGCCCCTGTCCAAAGAGATGGCGAAGAACCTGCATTCCTTTGGAGATTGAGCATCGAAGGGCCGTGACAATAACATCATGGCATTCGAGAAATGACAAAAAATCTTCGTCCAACGCCGAGCGAGGTGGCCCAACTCATATAAATATTTAGGTACAGAAGCCTAATGAGATATTGAGTTGCCTAGATTGCAAGACTCCTTGAGCACGACTTGCCTGTTGGAGTGGCTATCACAGATTAGCTATGCCGATATGTATGCCGTCACTCTGACCATGAAGCAGAACAATAACGGCGTAACGCTCGACACGGTCACTGCTTCCCAGAACCTTCGCCATTTCCTGAACATATTGAACCAGACCATTTTTGGAAATGCTTTTAGGAGATTTGGCAGGAAGTTAAAGGTCATTCCAGTGATCGAGATGAGTGCTTGGGACAGGTTGCATTACCATCTCAGTCTCGAAAAGCCAGACTTCATTTCTGAAGAACAGTTTACTCAACTGCTTTTTTCAAGTTGGATGAAGACTGACTTCGCTAGACGTGAAATTGATGTCCAAAAAATCTATTCGAGCGGCTGGACATCGTATTGCCTGAAGGGGAGAGACCCGCTTCAGGCAATTGATTTTGAGAACCTAAACTTCGATTGACGAAAATAATTTCCGTTGAGGTCGGCACTCTTTCAAATTCCAAAATCAAGGTCGGTCACGCCGCCTTGATTCCTTCTGATATCCAAATATCAGAAACAAGAGAAGCAAACGATCAAACACAAAGATTTACATTAAATAAAACAGAAGGAAATCATGATGACACAAGAGGTATTTCTAATGAATTTCAGAATCCCCCCATCCATTAAAGAACAATTTGAGGAACGGTGTTCTCACCTAAGAACAAACATGACAGCCGAACTGAACAGAATGATCCGAGACTTCCTTCGGGAAACCAAGAACCAAAATGATGAACCTCTATCATGGTTCAACTCAACTAATGATGAATGGAACCAACTATGATCCTTGAGGCAGTAATTCCAAGAAATAAGATTGAACTTCTACGGGTTCTTCAACGACAGAACATCCTACAAATTGATGTCATCGAACCTTATGACACGACCCACGAACAAGAACTATTGAGCAAAGCAAAGGCAATGTCGCAACGGTCAGGCAACCTGACGATCATCTTGATGAGAACGTCATGATCGGGTTCAAGCAGTTCCTTTTATCCCGTTATGACCTTGAAGAAGGGATCGTGCGAAAGGGTGCTGTTGCTCTTTATGCGGCACAGGGGAAGCGCAACGGGGATGAGGCGGTACGTCACTACCAGCAGGTGAAGCAGGCGCTTCTGGCAAAAGCGAAAAAGGACACCGACCAGAAGGTCGATGCCCTTGCACAAGCACTGTCTGCGATGGCTGATGGGATGATCGCAACACGGATGCAGATTGGCAGCGTGTCCGCTCAGTTGACCGCTGCCAACATCTAGGAAAGATGAGGGCTGAGGTCGAACACAGGGATCGTGACCATGCCATCACCTACCATTCAATCACAGAAGCAGTTGTATCGCATGTGGTTCGAATTCTTGAAGATGGCACACAAAGAGCCAGACCTCGTCGAGAACCTTCAGCGCTCTCAAGCGTACTATCAGCCTTGGGGAGACGTCGCCTCCATAAAATTTGACGACTGGTGGAAGGGTCACAAACATCTATTCGGTGAAACATCAGTGCGTCAGGTGAATTCTATTTCAAATTCTCCCAACGCCATACACCTCGCAATACCCTTGAACATGCCCGTCACAAAAGTTCTTGTCGAGGTAAAGAGGCTCGTAGAGGAGTGCCAGATTGAACACCTAGTCCAAAAGGGGATTGACCCAAAGGGGCTTAAATCACTTCACTCCGGTTTTGGATCGTTCGAACTTACAATGGGCGTTGAGGTGCGAGGAAGGACCTTGTACGAAATCCAATTGATGTATCAGTTCTGGCAGGATTTGGGCAAACCACCAGTTAACACATCCACTATATCAGAAATTGTCAAAAGATTCAGGGATCGCCCAAGAGCTAAATGGGTGCCATATATTTTGCAGATGAAGCCGCTCACAGACCGCAAAGGAAATCTCCGCTATGACGAAGGCCAGATTCGTCAGGTGCGGCGGTATCTGAGGAAGGGCTATGACGTATGCAAATCGGTGGCCTCGGGTGAATTCCCGGGCCACCATCATTTAGGAAGGTAGCCGTACTAAGCCGCCTTCAAGAATGGATGAGCGCTGTCAGGATTTGTATCCATCTGTTCTAGCTCAAGACCGAAATCGGTTGAACCATCCGCTTCAAACTCGACGCATTTGCTGACCGATTCTCTGATAAGGTCAAACTGGAGATTCCCGGGATGAGCTAAGAAGAAGATGGCATTTCCCTCTCCACCGCATCGAGGAATCAGAAGACTTTGAATCTCACCGGATGTCTCGGCTAAAGCGTCAAAGCCAATTGCGACAATGTTCCGTTCATTCAGAGAGGACTTATCGCAAAACCACGAATACTCCCCACCATCCCCGACCATTTGAATGTAGCCGATCTTTCGGGAAGTCTTTACAAAGACTTCAATCTGACAACCATTGAAGACACCTTTCGACAGTCCTTGCACCAATGTGAAAGGAATCGAGAAGCCCTCAAGGAGAATCTCAAAGCTCTGTTCAACGGGAGATAGGCCCATAGAAACAATTTTACCAGCCCTAGAGGCCATAATGAGAGAGTCCCACATGGCGGCGATGAACGAGGGATTTGACTTGATCATCTGAATCTGATCGGATGACACACGAACTTTGATCTTCGAAAACACCTTACTTCTCCTATTTTTTGACTGATGGATGAACAGACTGATTGACCAACCACTGATCAATTCTTTCAATCCATAATAGGATTATACCGCAGCTCGGCGCTGATAGTAGGACAACCGTTGAAAGGATATTTGTCCGTTCCGACGAGATTTCTTGGTAATCGGTCAAGCCGTCGTACATCACTGAAGGTCATTTAGTGAACTGATGATCAAAGACATATTTGATCATCAGTCTGCATAAGCCATTGACCTGAATCGACATTATTTCCGCACCCAGCCGTGTACCGTTCTGACTGATTTTATTACTGTAAATCAGTAACTTAATGTCATCAGAGGCGAACCATGGCACTGGGCAAACAAGCCAAGACCCTGACCAAGGCTCAGGTCGAATCCGTCAACTCGTTCCTTCTAACCCGTAGGCATGGGCTGAGGGACCAGACTGTGTTCCTTCTGTCGGTCCGTGCTGGACTGAGGGCAAAGGAGATCGCCAACCTAAAGTGGGCGATGGTCCTTGGGGCTGACGGGGAGGTTGGCGACTCGATCCATCTGACGGACGAGGCATCGAAGGGGAAGTCGGGTCGGATCGTTCCCCTAAACAAACAGCTTCGGGGCAACTTGGTCCAGATGCTGGCGGTCGCCAGACAGGATCGCCATTTCGGACCCGAAACGGCTTATGTCGTCACCACCGAAAGATCGGGGCATACCTCGGCTCAGGCGGTCGTGAACATGTTCAAGCGTTGGTATGCTGACCTCGGGCTTCTGGGCTGCTCGTCCCACTCCGGTCGACGGACATTCATCACCAATGCTGCTAAAAAGATCAGCACCGTGGGTGGGTCACTTCGAGACGTTCAGATGTTGGCTGGTCATTCCTCACTGTCGGTGACACAGCGATATATCGAGGCCGACAGTGAGGCACAGAGGCGGGTGATCGATTTATGACAGGAATCAATCGTGAATGATATCATTCACAAAATGTGAAATGAACTTGGCTCGACTGATCTTGGCGTTTGTTCCAAGCAAGCCTTGCTTATGCCACCTAATCACATTCGTGACGGGAAGAACATATACGTCCATGCTTGGAAACTTTTCTATGTCTGTTAAGATGAAACCTTTAATGCCAGACAGTTTCCCCTGAAATCCATCTTCGTTGAATTTACGCCCAGAACCAACTTGATTGCTTGGAGTGAAATAAACACCACCTTTTGTTACTGATCGAACTTCCCAGAGCCCGCCATCAGGGTCCTTAAGGTCGTAACCAGCACCTTCTGACGGAGCCAGTTGCCAGCCAGGGTGATCCCACTTCAAGCGGCGTTCAATGATAAATGACACACGACGCCCGTCAGTGAAATACTCCCTGACGTCATCCTTAGTCACTTGAAATGCTTCGGAAAGTTTTTCGACGTCCCACTGTAGCTTGAACTTCTTTTCCATGGACCTCACCCAATCGTGTTTGAGGTGAGCTAAGTGGAAAATGATGAAGTTGTCTAGTGTCAGTTACGCTGAAGCAGAACGATCCTGTTAGTGTTGGTCCCTTTCGATCCATTGTCGACGCCCCAGCAGTTGGCCGTCTTAGTAAAATCTTGTTCATTCACCATGACACCCAAGCGGTCGAAGGGTAAGCCTTCAGCGGCTTTCCAGACCAATTCCTCTAGGAGGACGGTCTTGTTACGAACCTCTCCAACTTCAAAAGCCACGTATCCACCGTGGCAAAGTATACGGGCTTGTTCCTTGAGGACCAAGTGGACCATCTCGGTCCAGCTTTCTATTTTTCTGTGTATATCAATTTTTACTTGGCTGGGATCAATCCCAGCAAACCAGCACCTCAGCCAATTGTCGGCAGCATACTGAACGATGTCAAGAAAGGGCGGCGATGTGACAACAAGCTTCACATGGCCGTCTGGTATTTCGATAGTATTTGAGGCATGGCCCACAAAAAGTGAACTCACAATGTTAGACGAAACCCCTCCATCCTTAAGGAGTGACTTGGTTTTTTTACTGATTACTTTCTTTATGTCTCTCTGTGGTGGAGACAGGCCAAGCTTCTCATTGATTTTTAATTGAGCTTTAACAGAGACCGCTTGGTTTGGCGGCATTGATCGACCAGAGAAAAATCCGGGAGAATGCCCTGATAGCCTGTTGATGGAGACCATTCTAATCCAATCAAGAATTGGGTCAGGGTTGGATTTATCCAGTGGCGCATTGGTAAGCAGAAACGCCTTTAGAGCTTCAAGCTCAGAAAGCGTTTTGGGGTGGTAAAAGGCAAGAAGTTCCTCAGTAATTTCGTTCTTTGGGTTAATTCTGAGGTTGAGAAGCGTCTGATCAACTTCCTTGACCGTTACCGGATGAAGTCTCGGCCGAGTAAGAAGGACCGACAGTGGGTTAATGTCGTTTCCATAAGCGTGACGCCCCATTAGGGCTGCCTGAACAGGTGTAGTCCCTCGACCCATAAACGGGTCATAGACTACATCCCCAGCAGATGTCAGCCTTTCGATGAAAAACTGAGGCAGTTGGGCTTTAAAGCATGCTCGGTATGAGATTTCATGAATTGAATGGGCTTGCCTTTGTCCGGCCGTCCAATATTCATTTACGAAGTACGGGATATCGTTTCTGGAAACCAGTTCAGTGGATTTTCCAAATTCGTTGAATTCGGTTAGGGCGCCGACTAGATCAGAAACGGGGCCCACTGAAGTCTCAGTCTTGTCGTCACCGAACAGGCTAAGTTGGTTCATTTAGGCCTCCAGTTTCCTGATCGATACCATAGCGTGATCATCCATAGAACCCCATTCAAGTGAATAGTCTGGATGTGTCTGACCGATTGGCGGCACCGAGGGGGCGTCGATGTGGACCTTGTTTCGGGTCCGAAACTGATCGGGGCGGTTTATATCGGTTTATAACTTTCCGTCACAAACAACAAAGGCACCCGAAGGTGCCTAAGTCGTTGTTCCCAAAAGGAAGTTTGGTGGAGCCAGGGAGGATCGAACTCCCGACCTCTTGAATGCCATTCAAGCGCTCTCCCATCTGAGCTATGACCCCACCGGAGGTTGAAGCGTTTCGGCTTCAATGGGCGAAGCGTTTCCGCTTCGATGGCCGCTGTCTAGTAGAGGGCGCGGGAGGGTGCAAGGGGAAAATCGCACCTTTTCGTCGCGCTTTTCAGGCCCGTGATCCGAAGCGGCAACGGGCCTGAAACGGGGGCTGCGATCAGCCCTCTTCCTCGTCGCCCGCGACATCGGCGAGGTCGTCGAGCGACACGTTGTCGTCGGCGTCATCCTCGAGCAGATCGTCGTCGAGTTCGGTGTCGTCGGTGACGCCGGCTTCGAGCAGGTCGTCATCGGCTTCGAGATCGTCGACCAGAACCTCTTCGTCCTTTTCGGGGACGGCACGGCTGATCACCGCTGCGGCCATCTTGCGGCGGGCGGATTCGATATCGACGACTTCGCCGGTGTAGGGCGAAACGATGGGCGAACGGTTCAGGTCGTAGAAGCGCTTGCCGGTCGTCGGGCAGATACGCTTGGTACCCCATTCTTCCTTGGGCATGGTCATCCCTTTGGTTCAAGGTGCCTGACGGGCAGGCGTGATCTAAGCGGTGTCGCTTGCCACAGGCGGGGGGCGGTGTCAAAGGCTTTTCTCGTGCCGCTGCGGGGGGCGGAAAATGACGCATTTTCCGTGCCGGAATTTGACGCAAATTCCGGTTGCGGAACGGTGGGGTCAGGAGTTTGCGTCAAACTCCGCTTCGGAAAATGCGTCATTTTCCGGCCCTTGCGGGGGCTGGTTGCCCTTGGCGGCGGGGCTTTCTATCCTGCGGGGCAGAGAAGGGGGCGTTCATGCCGGTTTTGCCTGCGAGCGGAATGCACGGGGATGCGGTCGAGATCACGCTGCGCCGGTCGGCGCGGGCGCGGCGATTCTCGCTTCGGGTCAGCCGTCTGGACGGGCGGGTGACGCTGTCGATGCCGCTGCGCGCGCGGGAGGCGGAGGCGATGGCCTTTGCCCGTGCGCAGGAAGAGTGGATCAGGACCACGCTTGCCAAGATGCCGCAGCGGGCGGGGGTGGGGATCGGGGCGGTGATTCCCGTCGAGGGGCGGATGCTGCGGCTGGAGGCGGGCGCGGGGCGCAGCGTGCGGGTCGAGGGCGATACGCTGCTGGTGCCCGGTGATCCGGCCTTGGCGGGGGTGCGGGCGGGGGCGTTCCTGAAGGCGCTGGCGCGGGAGCGGCTGGTTGCGGCATCCGACCGCCATGCCGCCGCGATCGGGCGCAAGGTGACGCGGGTCACGTTGCGCGATACGCGGTCGCGCTGGGGGTCCTGTGCGCATGACGGGGCGCTGATGTATTCGTGGCGGCTCGTGATGGCGCCGGCTTCGGTGCTCGATTACGTTGCGGCGCACGAGGTGGCGCATATGGTCGAGATGAACCATTCCGACGCCTTCTGGGCGGTGGTGGAGCGGCTGTATCCGCGCTGGCAGGTGCAGCGCAAATGGCTGCACAACGAGGGGCAGGCGCTGCATGGCTACCGGTTCGACTAGGGGGGAAGGATGCTGACGCCGCGCCAGACCGACCCCAATGCCGCCGCGCATGAGCGGGTGTATCGCACCTTGCGGCAGCAGGTTATGCATGGCGAGCTGGCACCGGGGCAGGCGCTGACCCTGCGCGGGATCGGCAAGCAGTTCGGCGTGTCGATGACCCCCGCGCGCGAGGCCGTGCGGCGGCTGGTGGCCGAGGGGGCGTTCACGCTGTCATCGTCAGGGCGGGTGTCGACGCCGGAGCTGTCGCCCGAGCGGATCGAGGAACTGGCGGCGATCCGGGCGCTGCTCGAGCCGGAGTTGGCATCGCGGGCGCTGCCACGGGCGCATTTCGCGCTTATCGACCGTCTGGCCGCGATCAATGCGCTGAATGCCGAAGCGGTGGTGAAGCAGGATGCGGTGGCCTATGTGCGCACCAACCTCGAATTCCACCGCACGCTCTATCTGCGGGCGCAGGCACCGGCGATGCTGGCGATGTGCGAGACGGTCTGGCTGCAACTGGGGCCGACGATGCGGGCGCTTTATTCGAAGCTGCGCCGGAAGGAGCCGCCGCAGCATCACCGCATGATCCTTGCCGCCTTGCGGGCGGGGGACGAGCCGGGGTTGCGGCTGGCGGTGCGGACCGATGTGACGCAAGGGTTGCGGCATCTGGCGGGATGAGGTGATGCGCCTGCCCCCCATCGTGCTTCTGACCGGAGCCGTTGCGCTTGTCGGGTCGAACTCGCTTGCCCTGTCGCCCATCGCGTTGGAGGTGGGGCGGGGGGTCGGTGGCGCTTCGGCGCAGGAGGTGCTGGTGGCAACCTCGCTTTTCGGGGCGGGAACGGCGCTGGCGGCGGTGCTGCTGGCCCCGCATGCGGACCGGATCGGGTTGTCGCGGGCGCTGTTTCTGGCGCTGGCCTCGGGGTCTGCCTTGGCGCTGGTGGCGGGGTGCCTGACATGGGGGATGATCAACCACATGGGGCTGAACCTGATCGTCGGGCGGCTGGCGGGGATGGATGCGGCGCGGCGGGGGGCGATCCTTGGCCTCAATTCGGGGGTGACTTACCTTGCCATGTTCCTTGCCACGCCGCTCTTCGGGCTGGTCGAGGCGCGGGCGGGCTTTGCCGCCTGTGCGGTGCTGGCGGCGGGGTTCGTGGTGCCTGCGCTGGTCGACGGGCTGAGGCGGCGCGCGGGGGGCTGATGTGGAACGGGGGGCTTTGCAGCCCCCCGAACCCCCCGCAGAGTATTTATCCCAAGATGAACGGGGGACAGTCAGGCGTGGATCGCACCATCGCCGCAGGCCAGCGCCGCTTCGCGCACGGCTTCCGAATAGGTCGGGTGCGCGTGGCAGGTGAGGGCGATGTCTTGCGCCGAGGCGCCGAATTCCATCGCCACGCAGATTTCGTGGATCAGGTCGCCTGCGGCGGGGCCGATGATGTGGCAGCCGAGGATGCGGTCGGTTTCCTTGTCGGCGAGGATCTTGACGAAGCCTTCGCCTTGGAACACGGCCTTGGCGCGGCCGTTGCCCATGAAGGAGAATTTGCCGACCTTGTAGGGGCGGCCCGCTTCCTTGAGCTGCTCTTCGGTCTGGCCGACGGAGGCGACTTCGGGCGTGGTGTAGATCACGCCGGGGATGACGCCGTAGTTCACATGGCCGGATTTGCCGGCGAGGATTTCGGCAAGGGCCATGCCTTCATCCTCGGCCTTGTGGGCGAGCATGGGGCCGATGATGGCATCGCCGATGGCGTAGAGGCCGGGGATGTTGGTGGCGAAGTGGCTGTCGGTCTTCACCTGACCGCGCGGCAGCATTTCGACGCCGAGCGCGTCGAGGCCGAGGCCCGTGGTGAAGGGGCGGCGGCCCGTGGCGACGAGGACGGTGTCGGCGTCGAGGGTCGCTTCGGCGTCGGTCTTGCGGAGTTTGTAGCGGATGGTCGCGCCGGATTTGGTGGTCTCGACCCCCTGGACCGCTGCGCCGAGGATGAATTTGAGGCCCTGCTTTTGCAGGATGCGCTGGAAGCTTTTGGCGACTTCGGCGTCCATGCCGGGGGTGATGGCGTCGAGGTATTCGATCACCGTGACCTCGGCGCCGAGGCGGGCGTAGACCGAACCCATCTCGAGGCCGATCACGCCTGCGCCGATAACTGCCAGTTTTTGCGGGATCTTTTCGAGGGTGAGCGCGCCGGTCGAGGTGACGACGGTTCTTTCGTCAACGGTCACGCCGTTGAGGGGGGAGGATTCGGAACCCGTTGCGATTACGATGTTTTTCGCCTCGTGGACCTCGTCTCCCACTTTGACCTGACCCGCTGCGGGGATGGAGGCCCAGCCCTTGATCCATGTGACCTTGTTCTTCTTGAACAGGAATTCGATGCCCTTGGTGTTCTGGCCGATCACGTCGTCCTTGTAGCCCAGCATCTTGGCCCAATCGACGGTCGGCTTCGCCCCCATCAGGCCCATTTTTTCAAAGTTCTCATGGACTTCGTGCAGGTGGTGGGTGGCGTTCAGCAGCGCCTTGGAGGGGATGCAGCCGACGTTGAGGCAGGTGCCGCCCAGCGTGTCGCGGCCTTCGACCACGGCGACTTTCAGCCCGAGTTGGGCCGCGCGGATGGCG
Source organism: Paracoccaceae bacterium (assembly GCA_027489375.1). Lineage (GTDB taxonomy): Bacteria > Pseudomonadota > Alphaproteobacteria > Rhodobacterales > Rhodobacteraceae > Paragemmobacter. Next base: position 166,237 of record JAIXZW010000021.1, read on the forward strand.
CAGACATAGCCGCCGGGGCCACCGCCGATGATGATTGCGTCAAAGCTTGCCATTGGGTCGTTTCCTTCGGTTTTTCGTGCGAACGGCTATGCACAGTCGATGCACATATTTTCAGATCAGCGCGGCCAGCAAAAGGCCGAGGGTGGAGAACCAGCCCACCGCCCAGATCGCCGAGCGCCACGGGGCGAGGCCGAGGGCGTAGGCGGGGACGTAGAGGATGCGGGCGGCGAGGTAGGTATAGGCGAGGGTGGCGGTGGTGGGGGTCGACTGGCCCGAGAGGGTGACGACGAGGACGGCGAGGGTGAAGAGGATGAGCCCCTCGAAATGGTTGTTCATCGCCCGTTGCAGGCGGCCCGTCAGGGTGGAGAGGGGCCGTTCGGGGGCGCGGTCTCGGGGGCCGGAGGTGTAGCGGGTGCCAAGCTCGAGGTTCGCGGGGAGGGCGAAGAGGACGAACTGGACCATCTGGAGGAGGCCCGCGAGGGTTAGGGCGGTGAGTTCGGGGGTCATGGGTTCACCTGATAGACGGCCAAGTGGTGCGCAGCGCGTGCGCACCCTACGTTCGAGGCGAAGTCTTGGGTCATGGCGTCCCCCTTGCACGCATGCGCACCGCGTAGGGTGCGCAGGTGTTGCGCACCGTCACAGGTCCATGAGAAGGCGGCGCGGGTCTTCGAGCGCCTCTTTCACGCGGACGAGGAACGTCACCGCCCCTTTTCCGTCCACAATCCGGTGGTCGTAGCTCAGCGCCAAATACATCATCGGGCGGATGACGATCTGGCCGTTCACGACCACGGGGCGGTCCTGGATCTTGTGCATGCCGAGGATGCCCGATTGCGGCGGGTTCAGGATCGGCGAGGACATGAGCGAGCCGTAGACGCCGCCGTTCGAGATGGTGAAGGAGCCGCCCTGCATCTCGGCCATCGACAGCTTGCCGTCGCGGGCGCGGATGCCGAGTTCGGCGATCTTCTTTTCGATCTGGGCAAAGCCCATCTGGTCGGCGTCACGCACCACCGGCACGACGAGGCCCGAGGGGGTGCCGACGGCCACGCCCATGTGGACGTAGTTCTTGTAGATGACGTCGGTGCCGTCGATTTCGGCGTTGACCTCGGGCACTTCTTTCAGGGCGTGGGTGCAGGCTTTGACGAAGAAGGACATGAAGCCCATCTTGACGCCGTGCTTTTTCTCGAAGGCGTCCTTGTAGGTGTTGCGCAGTTCCATGATGCCGGACATGTCGACCTCGTTATAGGTCGTGAGCATGGCGGCGGTGTTCTGCGCGTCTTTCAGGCGGCGGGCGATGGTCTGGCGCAGGCGCGTCATCTTCACGCGCTCTTCGCGCGACGCATCGTCGGCCAAGACGGGGCCGCGCGGGATGGCGGCGGGGGCAGGGGCTGCGGGGGCCGCCACGGGAGCGGGGGCGGCGGCGGCGCGGGCGACGTCTTCCTTCATCACGCGGCCATCACGGCCGGTGCCCTGCACCTGATCACGGGTGAGGCCCGCTTCGGCCATTGCCTTTTTCGCGGCGGGGGCATCCTCGACGTCCCTAGCGGCGGGGGCCGCTGCGGGGGCGGGGGCGGCTGCGGGGGCTTCGGCCCTGGGGGCCGGAGCGGCGGCGGCGGCGCCTTCGCTCATGATGGCGAGGCGGGCGGCGGCGGCGACGGTCGCGCCTTCGGGGGCGATGATTTCGGTCAGCGTGCCGGAGACGGGGGCGGGCACTTCGACCGAGACCTTGTCGGTTTCAAGCTCGCACAGCATTTCGTCCTGTTTGACGTAATCGCCGACCTTCTTGAACCACGTGGAGACGGTGGCTTCGGACACGCTTTCGCCAAGGGCGGGAACCATAACATCGGTCATCTTTTCATCCTCCGCGCCGCTTCGGGCGCCCTGATTTCGTTCGGGCGGTCAGCCCTTGTGGTGTGGCCCGCGCCCTTGTCGGGCGCGGGGAATGGGGTCAGCCGACAAGGGCGGCGCTGACGAGCGCTTCCTGTTCGGCCTTGTGGCGCGAGGCGAGGCCCGTGGCGGGCGAGGCCGAGGCGTCGCGGCCCGCGTAACGGGCGCGCTTGTGTGTCGCGCCGATGCGGGTCAGCACCCATTCGAGGTTGGGTTCGACGAAGGTCCAGCCGCCCTGATTCTTGGGCTCTTCCTGACACCAGATGATTTCCGCGCCCTTGAAGCGTTCCAGCTCCTTCGTCAGCGCCTGCGCCGGGAAGGGGTAGAACTGTTCGAGGCGGAGCAGGTAGACATCGTCCAACCCCTGTTTGTCGCGTTCCGCGAGGAGGTCGTAGTAGACTTTTCCTGCGCAGATGACGACGCGCTTGATCTTGGCATCGGGTTTGAGCGCGAGTTGCGAATTGCCCTTTTGCGCATCGTCCCACAGCACGCGGTGGAAGGTGGAGCCGGTGGTGAAATCGGCGGCTTCCGAGATGCACATCGGGTGGCGCAGGAGCGATTTCGGCGTCATCAGCACCAGCGGCTTGCGGAAGCTGCGGTGGATCTGGCGGCGCAGGATGTGGAAGTAGTTGGCGGGCGTCGAGACGTTCGCCACGATCCAGTTGTCTTGCGCCGACATTTGCAGGAATCGTTCGAGGCGGGCGGAGGAGTGTTCCGGTCCCTGCCCCTCGTAGCCGTGGGGGAGCAGCATGACGAGGCCCGACATGCGAAGCCATTTGCTTTCGCCCGAGTTGATGAACTGGTCGATCATGATCTGCGCGCCGTTGGCGAAATCGCCGAACTGGGCTTCCCACATCGTCAGTGCGTTGGGTTCGGAGAGCGAATAGCCGTATTCGAAGCCGAGGACCGCGTATTCCGAAAGCATCGAGTCGATGACTTCGTAGCGGGCCTGCCCTGCGCGGATGTGGTTCAGCGGGTAGTGGCGTTCCTCGGTCTGCTGGTCGATGAAGGCCGAGTGGCGCTGGCTGAAGGTGCCGCGGGTGCAATCCTGACCCGAGAGGCGGACGGGGTAGCCTTCGGTCACGAGAGAGCCGAAGGCGAGGGCTTCGGCGGTGGCCCAGTCGAAGCCCTTGCCGGATGCGAACATCTCTTTCTTGGCGTCGAGCTGGCGGGCAACGGTCTTGTGGATGTCGAAGCCTTCGGGAACGCGGGTCAGGGCTGCGCCCACTTCGGCCAGCGTCTCGGGTTTGATCGCGGTTTCGCCGGGGGTGTAATCGGAGCCTTCGCGGTCAAGGCCGGACCAGCGGCCATCGAGCCAGTCGGCCTTGTTCGGCTTGAAGTTCTTGCCGGCTTCGAATTCCTCGTTCAGGCGGGCCTGGAAGGCGGCTTTCATATCCTCGATCTCGCCCTCGGGGATGAGGCCGTCTTTGACGAGGCGTTCGGTGTAGAGTTGCAGCGTGGTCTTCTGCTTCTTGATGCGGGTGTACATCGCCGGGTTGGTGAACATCGGCTCGTCGCCTTCGTTGTGACCGAAGCGGCGGTAGCAGAAGATGTCGATGACGACGTCCTTGTGGAACTTCTGGCGGAATTCGGTCGCCACCTTGGCGGCGTGGACCACAGCTTCGGGGTCGTCGCCGTTCACGTGGAAGATCGGGGCTTCGACCATCAGCGCGATGTCGGTGGGGTAGGGGGAGGAGCGGCTGAAGGACGGGGCGGTGGTGAAGCCGATCTGGTTGTTCACCACGATGTGGATCGTCCCGCCCGTGCGGTGGCCGCGCAGGCCCGACAGGCCGAAGCATTCGGCCACGACGCCTTGGCCCGCGAAGGCCGCGTCGCCGTGCAGCAGGATCGGCAGGACCGAGGAGCGGTGGATCTGGTCGCCGAGCTGGTCCTGCTTGGCGCGGACCTTGCCCAAGACGACGGGGTTGACCGCTTCGAGGTGGCTGGGGTTGGCGGTCAGCGACAGGTGGACGGTGTTGCCGTCGAAGCTGCGGTCCGACGATGCGCCGAGGTGGTATTTCACGTCACCCGAACCATCCACATCCTCGGGCTTGTAGGAGCCGCCCTGGAATTCGTGGAAGATGGCGCGGTAGGGTTTCTGCATCACGTTGGCCAGCACCGAGAGGCGGCCACGGTGGGGCATGCCGATGACGACATCCTTGACGCCCAAGGCACCGCCGCGCTTGATGATCTGCTCCATCGCGGGGATCAGGGCTTCGCCGCCGTCGAGGCCGAAGCGCTTGGTGCCCATGTATTTGACGTGGAGGAATTTTTCGTAGCCTTCGGCCTCGACCAGCTTGTTCAGGATGGCTTTGCGGCCTTCGCGGGTGAAGGCGATTTCCTTGCCGTAGCCTTCGATCCGCTCTTTCAGCCAAGCGGCCTGTTCGGGGTCGGAGATGTGCATGTATTGCAGGGCAAAGGTGCCGCAATAGGTGCGGCGCACGATCTCGATGATCTGGCGCATGGAGGCCATTTCAAGCCCGAGCACCTTGTCGATGAAGATCGGGCGGTCCATGTCGGCTTCGGTGAAGCCGTAGGAGGCGGGGTCGAGTTCGGGGTGCGGGGTCTGGTCGCGCATGCCGAGCGGGTCGAGGTTGGCCACCAGATGGCCACGGATGCGGTAGGCGCGGATGATCATCAGCGCGCGGATGCTGTCCAGCACGGCGCGTTGCACCTGCGCGTCGGAAAGGGAGACGCCCTTTTCCTCGGCCTTGGCCACGATCTTGGCGGCGGCGGCTTTCGCGTCCTTGGCCGGAGCCATCGGCCATTCGCCGGTCATGGCGGCGGTCAGGTCGTCGGTGGGGCTGGGCGGCCAGTCGGCGCGTGCCCATGACGGGCCCTGGGCCTGACGCTTGGCGTCGATCTCGCTGTCGCCGAGGGCGCGGAAAAACTCGGCCCATGCGGCATCGACCGAGGCCGGATCGGCGGCATAGCGGGCCTGCAACTGGTCGATGTAATCGGCGTTGTGGCCTTGAAGGAAGCTTTGCGCGTGGAACTGGTCGTTCGGGCTTTGGTCGGTCATTTCGGGTTTCCTCCCCTTTCGGGATTTGCGACGGGGCGTCCCCCGCCGGCTTTCAGGATCGTCTAGTTCTGGCTGCCGAAGAGCGCGGTGGTCAGGGCCGCGTTGGCTTCGGCATGGTTGAGGGATGCGAAGGCGGCCAGACCAAGGACCGCCAGAAGGGCGAGGAAGGAGGCGACGACTGTCTTGGCGCGTGTGTCCATAACGGCTTCCTCCATCCCCGTTTCCCCTTTACCGGCCCAAGGCTTTCATCACCGCCTCGCCCAGCGTGGCGGGGCTGTCGGCGACGATGATGCCTGCGGCGCGCATGGCTTCGATCTTCGATTCCGCGTCACCCTTGCCGCCCGCGACGATGGCGCCAGCGTGGCCCATGCGGCGGCCGGGGGGCGCGGTGCGTCCGGCGATGAAACCGGCGCAGGGTTTGGAGCGGCCACGCTTTGCCTCGTCCCGCAGGAATTGCGCGGCTTCTTCTTCTGCGCTGCCGCCGATTTCGCCGATCATGATGATCGACTGGGTTTCGGGGTCGGCGAGGAACATTTCGAGGACGTCGATGTGTTCGGTACCCTTGATCGGGTCGCCGCCGATGCCCACGGCCGAGGATTGGCCAAGGCCGAGGTCGGTGGTTTGCTTCACCGCCTCATAGGTCAGGGTGCCGGAGCGGCTGACCACGCCAACGCTGCCGCGCTTGTGGATGTGGCCGGGCATGATGCCGATCTTGCAGGCGTCGGGGGTGATGACGCCGGGGCAGTTCGGCCCGATGAGGCGGGATTTCGACCCCTCCAAGGCGCGCTTGACCTTCATCATGTCGAGAACCGGGATGCCTTCGGTGATGCAGACGATCAGCTCCATCTCGGCGTCGATGGCTTCGAGGATGGAGTCTGCGGCGAAGGGCGGGGGGACGTAGATCACGGATGCGTTGGCCTGTGTGGTGGCTTTCGCTTCATGAACGGAATTGAACACCGGAAGGTTAAGGTGGGTCGTGCCACCTTTGCCGGGGGTCACGCCGCCGACCATCTTGGTGCCATAGGCGATGGCCTGTTCCGAATGGAAGGTGCCTTGGCTGCCGGTGAAGCCTTGGCAGATGACGCGGGTGTTTTCGTTTACCAGAACAGCCATGATCTTATCCCTTTACCGCTTTGACGATCTTTTGTGCGGCGTCCGACAGGTTGTCGGCGGCGATCACGTTCAGGCCGGAGTTGCGGATGATGTCTTTGCCGAGTTCGACGTTGGTGCCTTCGAGGCGGACGACGAGCGGAACCTTGAGGCCGACTTCCTTCACCGCGGCGATCACGCCTTCGGCGATGATGTCGCAGCGCATGATGCCGCCGAAGATGTTGACGAGGATGCCTTTGACGTTGGGGTCAGAGGTGATGATCTTGAACGCCTCTGTCACTTTCTCTTTCGTAGCACCCCCGCCGACGTCGAGGAAGTTGGCGGGTTCGGCGCCGTAGAGTTTGATGATGTCCATCGTGGCCATCGCGAGGCCCGCGCCGTTGACCATGCAGCCGATCTCGCCGTCGAGGGCGATGTAGTTGAGGTCGAATTTGGAGGCGGCGAGTTCTTTCGGGTCCTCTTCCGTTTCGTCGCGCAGGGCGGCGATGTCGGCGTGGCGGTAGAGGGCGTTGCTGTCAAAGCCCATCTTGGCGTCGAGGCATTTGAGGTTGCCGTCGGTCATGACGACGAGCGGGTTGATCTCCAGCATCTCCATGTCTTTGTCGATGAAGAGGCGGTAGAGGTTTTTGACCAAGGCCACGCATTGCTTGATCTGGTTGCCCGTCAGGCCCAGTTCAAAGGCGACGCGGCGGCCGTGGAAATCCGACAGGCCCGTGGCGGGATCGACCGCGAAGGAGAGGATTTTCTCGGGCGTGTCATGGGCCACGTCTTCGATGGACATGCCGCCCTCGGTCGAGACGACGAAGGAGACGCGGCTGGTCTGGCGGTCGATCAGCAGGGCGAGGTAAAGCTCGCGGGCGATATCCGAGCCGTCTTCGATGTAGATGCGGTTGACCTGTTTGCCTGCGGGGCCGGTCTGGATGGTGACGAGGGTGCGGCCAAGCATCTGGCGGGCGAACTGGTCGGCCTCTTCCACCGAGCGGGCAAGGCGGACGCCGCCTTTTTCACCGGCCTCGGGTTCCTTGAAGCTGCCCTTGCCGCGGCCACCGGCGTGGATCTGTGCCTTGACCACCCAGAGCGGGCCGTCGAGTTCGCCGGCGGCGGTCTTTGCCTCTTCGGCCCGCAGGACCACGCGGCCATCGGAGACGGGAACCCCGTATTGGCGCAACAGCGCCTTGGCCTGATATTCGTGGATGTTCATGGCAACCGTTCCCAAAGCTGTGGTTTTGCGGCGTGATGGCATGGAACGGGCCGCGAAAAAACGGTATTCTACGGTATACCGTCAATTCGGGCCGAAAATCCGACATTTGTGATCACACGCTGAAAAAGTGTGATCACAAGTAGGATTCCGTTAGCGATAGCGGGTGATTCGCCCCGTCAGGCGCGGGTTGCGGTAAAGAGCACCTGACCGCGGGGCAGGCGGTCGGCGCGTTGGCGGATGGCGAAGCCGGAGGCGGTGGCGAGGTGGAGCACGTCCTCGGCCAGCATGTGCCACGGTGCGCGGGTCGCATGGGTGACGACGCCGTCGGGCTGCTTGACCGGACGGGGCAGGGCGGCGGCATCGGGGGCGAGGAAGGTCGTGAAGAGCAGGGTTTCAAGCCGCGGGAAGCGGGCGTGGAGCGAGAGGAGCGCAAGGCGCAGGTGGTTCATCGGCAGGTGGGTGAAGACGGCGAAGGCGATGGCATGGGTGATCGTGTCGGGGATCGCGGGGAAGGTGAAATCGGCGTCTTCGATCAGGTGATCGGGGGACAGGCGGGCGGGATCGGCCAGTTCCTGTGCATGGCCCGCAAGCATGAGGGCGCGGCTGGCATCGGTGGCCCAGTAATGGCCCGCGTCGAGATAGGGCACGGCCTTGCACCCCAGACGCAGCGAGCCTGCGCCGATGTCGAGCAGGCGGTGGTGCGGCAGGAGGCCCGCTTCGCGCAGGAGGTCCATCTGCAAGCGGCCCGTTTCATCCCAGCGGCCGCCGACGATATCGCGGTGACGCCCCTTGGACAGGGCATCGGCGTAGAAGTCGGGCGCGGTGTAGGGCGAGACGAGACCGTTGGACATGGGTGTTTCTAGCGTCTTTCGCGGTTCCGCGAAAGGCGGCCCCCGGCGCTGGCGTCCAAGAGGATCTGCTCCGAGGTGAACGGGGCGTGGGCTGCTTTCATGCTCGCTCAAATATCCTCGGGGGGAGGCCGCAAGGCCGTGGGGGGCAGAAAGCCCCCCTGCGCGGGCCGGGCCGGGGGGCGGGGGCGGGGGCGGGCGGCAAAGGAAAGGCGCGCCGGTGGGGCGCGCCTAGGGGTCGTGGTGTCGCGGGTGATCAGGCGAGCGAGGGGTCGATGCCCTTGCAGGCGGCGACGAGGCCTTTCACGGCGTCGACGGATTTGTCCATCATCGCCTGTTCGTCGGGGTTCAGCGCGATGTTGACCACGCGCTCGATCCCGCCCGCGCCGATCACGGTGGGGACGCCGACGTAAAGACCGTCGAGGCCGTAGGCGCCCTTGACATAGGCCGCGCAGGGCAGGACGCGCTTCTGGTCCTTGAGGAAGGCTTCGGCCATTTCGATGGCCGAGGTCGCGGGGGCGTAGAAGGCCGAGCCGGTCTTCAGCAGGCCCACGATTTCCGCGCCGCCGTCACGGGTGCGCTGGATGATCGCGTCGAGTTTTTCCTGCGTGGTCCAGCCCATCTTGACGAGGTCGGGAAGCGGGATGCCGGCAACGGTCGAGTAGCGGGCGAGCGGGACCATCGTGTCGCCGTGACCGCCGAGGACGAAGGCGGTGACGTCGCGCATCGAGACGCCGAATTCGACCGAGAGGAAGTGACGGAACCGCGCCGAGTCGAGCACGCCTGCCATGCCGACGACCATGTGGTGCGGCAGGCCGGAGAATTCGCGCAAGGCCCAGACCATCGCGTCGAGCGGGTTGGTGATGCAGATGACGAAGGCGTTCGGGGCGTGGGCCTTGATGCCTTCGCCGACCGACTTCATCACCTTGAGGTTGATGCCGAGGAGGTCGTCGCGGCTCATCCCCGGTTTGCGGGGGACGCCTGCGGTGACGATGCACACATCTGCGCCCGCGATGTCGGCGTAGGAGTTGGTGCCCTTCATCACGGCGTCGAAGCCTTCGGACGGGCCGGACTGGGCGATGTCGAGCGACTTGCCCTGCGGCGTGCCTTCGGCGATGTCGAAGAGCACCACATCGCCGAGTTCCTTGATGGCGGCGAGGTGGGCAAGGGTGCCGCCGATCTGGCCGGCGCCGATGAGGGCGATCTTGGGTCGTGCCATTGGGTTCATCTCCCGTCTGAATGGGGGGACGCAAGGCACGCGTCCCGGGGGCCAAAAACCGAGTCGAGGGCGTTGCTACGCTGCAAAATCCTGTCTGGCAAGGTGTTTTCGGTATACAATTGTATGCGACAAATCGGGGCGGGCGGGCCGAGCCTTCGGACCGTGCACTGGCCGGTCGGGGATGTTTGCGCTAAACAGCGCGGCGAGGCAGGAGGATCACATGGGTGGCGTCGAATTCTGGGTGCTGGCGCTGGCTTCGGCGGTGCTGGTCGGCATGGGCAAGGGCGGGATGCCGGTCGTCGGCATGCTGGGCGTGCCGGTGCTGTCGCTGGCGATTTCGCCCGTGACGGCGGCAGGGTTGCTGCTGCCGGTCTATGTCGTGTCGGACATGTTCGGGCTTTACGCCTATCGCCATGCCTTTGACCGGCGGGTGCTGTGGATCATCGTGCCCGCGGCCACGGTCGGGGTTGCGGTCGGCTGGGCCACGGCTTCGGTCGTGCCGGAGGACTGGGTGACGGTGCTGGTCGGGCTGATCGGGGTGGTCTTTGCGCTGAACCTGCTCTTGCGCCCCAAGGCCGAGGCAGAGCCGCGCCCCGCGGATGTGCCGCGCGGGGTGTTCTGGGGGGTGGTGACGGGGTTCACCAGCTTCGTCAGCCATTCGGGCGGGCCGCCCTATCAGGTCTATACCCTGCCGCTGGGCATGACCAAGACGGTGTTCGCCGGAACCTCGACCATCGCATTCGCCATCATCAACGCGGTGAAGCTGGTGCCCTATTGGGCGCTGGGGCAGTTTTCTTCGGAAAATCTGCATGTTGCGGTGCTTTTGATGCCTGCGGCGGCGGTGGCGGTCTTTGCCGGTGTGCGGCTGGTGCGGGTGTTGCCCGAGGCGCTGTTCTTCAAACTGGTGACATGGGCGCTGCTTCTGGTGTCGGTGAAGCTGGTCTGGGACGGGGCGAAGGGGCTGGTCTGAGCCGTCGCGCGGGCTTTGCCGGCAGGAGCGGGGGCGCTTCGCCCCCCGCACCCCCAGAGGATATTTCCACGAGTATGAAAGGCGCGGCGGTGCGGCACTTGCTGCGGTGCGGCATTTTTGGGCTTGCCGAAACTTGCGGGATGGTGTCTTTGGGCGAAAGAATATTGCCGAAAGGATTCCCGCCATGAGCCGCCCCGTTCGCTCGGTCCTTTATATTCCCGCGTCGAAGGAGCGCGCCCTCGAGAAGGCGCGCGACTTGGCGGCGGATGCGATCATCTTCGATCTGGAGGATGCGGTGGCCCCCGACGAAAAGGGTGCGGCGCGGGCAACGCTGGCGCGGTTCCTTGGGGAAGTGGATTACGGGCCGCGCTTGCGGATCGTGCGGATCAACGGGTTCGATACCGAATGGGGGCGCGGCGATGCCATGCATTTCGGCGGCCTTTCGGGGGTGGATGCGATTCTGGTGCCCAAGGTGAACGGGCCTGCCGATTTGGACGCGGTGGCGGCGCTGACCGACAAACCGCTCTGGGCGATGATGGAGACGGCGCGGGCGATGCTGAACGCGGCGGCGATTGCGGGGCATGGGCGGCTGGAGGGCATGGTCATGGGGACCAATGATCTGGCGAAAGAATTGGGAAGCCGTTACCGCGCCGACCGCTTGCCGATGATGGCGGGGCTTGGGGCATGTCTTCTGGCGGCGAGGGCCGAAGGCAAGGTCATCGTGGACGGGGTGTACAACGCCTTCAAGGACGAGGCCGGATTGCGGGCGGAATGCGTGCAGGGGCGGGATATGGGATTTGACGGCAAGACGCTGGTCCATCCCTTGCAACTGCCTGTGGCGAACGAGGTTTTTGCGCCCTCGGACGACGAGGTCGAGTTTGCCCGCCGCCAGATCGCCGCCTTTGCCGAGGCGCGGGCGGCAGGGCAGGGGGTGGCGGTGCTGGACGGAAGGATCGTCGAGAACCTCCATGTCGCAACGGCAGAGGCGCTGCTGGCGAAGGCCGAGGCGATTGCGGCCTTGGCGGAATAGGGGCAGGGTGCGCGGCGACTGACGGGTTCGAGGAGGTATTGCCGTGCTGTTGATCATACTTGGTTTGGTGCTGTGGGCGGGTGCCCATTTCCTGAAACGTGTCGCGCCGGATGTCCGGGCGCGGATGGGGAACGGCGGGAAGGCGGTTCTGGGGGCGGTAACGGTTCTTGGCATCGTGCTGATGGTTCTGGGCTATCGCGGGGCGGAGCAGGTGGACCTCTGGTATCCTCCGGCATTCATGGTCCACATCAACAACACCCTGATGTTGCTGGCGTTTTACCTCTACGCCGCCTCGGGGATGAAGACCGTGATCACGCGGAAGATCCGGCATCCGCAATTGACGGCCGTTAAGACCTGGGCCGTGGCGCATCTGTTGGTTAACGGCGATCTGGCGGCGGTGCTGCTGTTCGGCGGGTTGCTGGCCTGGGCGGTGGTGCAGGTGATCGTGGTCAACCGTGCCGAACCGCAGTGGACGAAGAACCCGCCCGTTCCGGCGGCGAAAGAGGTCATGGCGGTGGTCGGTGCGGTTGTGGTCATGGCGGTCGTCATGGGCATCCACAACTGGTTCGGCGTGCAGCCTTGGGGGTAAGCCTATGAAACTTTACCGTTTTCTGTCGGACGACGACACGTCGGCCTTTTGCCACAAAGTCTCGCTCGCGCTGTCGAAGGGGTGGGAGCTGCATGGCGGGCCGAGCTATGCCTTTGACGCCGCCAAGGGCGTGATGCGCTGCGGGCAGGCGGTGGTGAAGGAGGTTCCGGGCGAGTATTCGCCGGACCTCAAACTGGGCGAGCAGTAAGCGCGGTGGCTTAACCTCCGGGCCGGAAGACGGCGCGGGGGGGGGGCATCGGCGATGCACAGGTGATGCAGACGCGTGCACGGAAGTGTTAACGGGGGAGTCAGCTTTCGATGAAAACCAATGCGGGGCGGTTCTTCGAGGATTACCGGCTGGGCGAGACGATCCGCCATGCGGTGCCGCGCACGGTCTCGGGCGGGGAGCGGGCGCTTTACCATGCGCTCTATCCGGCGCGGGGGGCGCTTTATTCGTCGGACGCCTTTGCGCGGGCCTGCGGGCTGCGGGCGGCGCCGATGGATGACCTGATCGCGTTCCATACGGTGTTCGGCAAGACGGTGCCGGACATCAGCCTGAATGCGGTGGCGAACCTTGGCTATGCCGAGGGGCGCTGGCTGGCGCCGGTCTGGGCGGGGGATACGTTGCGGTCGGAATCGACGGTGATCGGGCTGAAGGAGAATTCCAACGGCAAATCGGGTGTCGTCTATGTGCGCAGCCGTGGCTTCAACCAGCATGGCGAGGTGGTGCTGGACTATGTGCGCTGGGTGATGGTGAAGAAGCGCGATCTTGCCGCGCCTGCGCCGGAGGCGGTGGTGCCGGAACTGGCGGCGGTGGTTCCGGCGGAGGCGCTGGTTGTGCCGGAGGGGCTGGATTTCAGCGCCTATGATTTCGCGCTGGCGGGCGAGCGGCATCGCTGGGGGGATTACGCGGTCGGCGAGCGGATCGACCATGTGGATGGCGTCACCATCGAGGATGCCGAGCATATGCTGGCCACGCGGCTGTGGCAGAATACGTCCAAGGTGCATTTCGACGTGACCCAGCGCGAGGACGGGCGGCGGCTGATCTATGGCGGGCATGTCATCAGCCTTGCGCGGGCGCTGTCTTTCAACGGATTGGCCAATGCGCAGATGATCGTGGCGCTGAATGCGGGGGCGCATGCGAACCCCTGTTTCGCGGGCGATACGGTGCGGGCGTGGTCGGAGGTGCTGGACCGTGCCGAGACGGGGGCCAAGGGGGTCGGCGCGTTGCGGCTGCGGCTGGTGGCGGTGAAGGACGGTGCCGCGCCCTTTGCGCACAGGGGGGCGGACGGGAAATACGCGCCCGAGGTGCTGCTTGATCTGGATTATTGGGCGTTGGTTCCGGTCTGATCGGGCGGGCGGAATTTGGCGCAAATTCCGGGGCGATTTTTGACGCAGAAATCGGGCTCTGGCGGTGGTCGCCGGAATTTGCGTCAAATTCCGGTCCGGTTTCTGCGTCAGAAACCGCTTTGCGGCAAATCCGTGATCACAGCTTTAAAAAGCGTGATCACAAACCGAAAAAACTCGGAGGTTTAGCGCGAACAGTGCCGCGCTGCGGCGTTCTGGAGCGTGACTCGGTCGCAAAACACGCTATTCAAGGGGCAAGAGAAATCGAAGCGCGGACCGGCGCAGGCCGGCTGACAGCGACGGAGGGAACCGAGATGGCTGATGCGAAGCGGGTCGAAAGACCGCTTTCTCCTCATTTGCAGATTTATCGTCCGCAACTGACCTCGATCACCTCGATCCTGACGCGGATCACGGGGAACGGGTTGATCGTCGGCACGATGCTGGCGGTGTGGTGGCTGCTGGCCGCTGCGGTGTCGCCCGAATATTTCGCGGTGGCGAATGCGGTGGCGACGAGCTGGTTCGGGGACCTCGTGTTCACGGCATCGGCCTGGGCGCTGTGGTATCACTACCTTGCAGGGCTGCGGCATCTTTACTTCGATGCGGGGCACGGGCTGGACATCCCGACGGCGGAACGCCTCGGCTGGGGCTGCATCATCGGGTCGGTCGTCCTCACGATCCTGACCGTGATTATCGTTTAAGGGTGGGATCATGCGTTATCTGACCGACCGCAAGCGGGCCGTGGGCAAGGGTGCCTCGCACACCGGCACCGAGCATCACTGGTATATGAGCGCGAGCGCCGTGGCGCTGGCTTTCCTTGTGCCGACGTGGCTTTACATCTTTGGCCATGCGCTGGGGCAAAGCCATGAGGCGGTGGTTGCCACCTTTGCGCGGCCCTTTCCCGCCATCCTGACGGGGTTGGTGCTGTTCGTTTCGATGCGGCATTTCGCCAAGGGCGCGACGATGATGATCGAGGATTACAGCGGCGGCTCGACCCGTCGCGGGCTGATCATCCTTGCGCATTCGCTTTCCTATGTGATCACGGCGACGGGGCTGTTCGCCCTTGCCAAGATCGCTCTTTGAGGGTTCGACATGACGGCTTATCCGTATGAGGTTCACGACTATGACGTGGTCGTGGTGGGCGCGGGCGGTGCGGGCTTGCGCGCGACGCTGGGCATGGCCGAGCAGGGATTGCGCACGGCTTGCGTGACCAAGGTCTTCCCGACGCGCAGCCACACGGTTGCGGCGCAGGGGGGGATTGCGGCCTCGCTTGGCAATATGGGGCCGGATTCGTGGCAGTGGCACATGTATGACACCGTGAAGGGGTCGGACTGGCTGGGTGACACGGATGCGATGGAGTATCTGGCGCGGGAAGCCCCCAAGGCGGTTTACGAGCTGGAGCATTACGGGGTGCCGTTCTCGCGCACCGAAGAAGGGAAGATCTACCAGCGTCCCTTTGGCGGCCATACGACCGAGTTCGGCGAAGGCCCGCCGGTGCAGCGCACCTGTGCGGCTGCCGACCGGACGGGGCATGCGATCCTGCATACGCTTTACGGGCAGAGCCTGAAGAACAATGCGGAGTTCTTCATCGAATATTTCGCGCTTGATCTGATCATCACCGATGGCACCTGCACGGGGGTCGTGGCGTGGAAGCTGGATGACGGCACGATCCATGTGTTCAACGCCAAGATGGTCGTTCTGGCGACGGGCGGCTATGGCCGCGCCTATTTCAGCGCGACCAGCGCCCATACCTGCACCGGCGATGGCGGCGGCATGGTGGCGCGGGCGGGTCTGCCGCTTCAGGACATGGAATTCGTGCAGTTCCACCCGACCGGCATCTACGGCTCGGGGTGCCTCATCACCGAAGGGGCGCGGGGCGAGGGCGGGTATCTGACCAACGCAAACGGCGAGCGGTTCATGGAACGCTACGCGCCGCATTACAAAGACCTTGCGCCGCGCGACTATGTGTCCCGCTGCATGACGCTGGAAATCCGCGAGGGGCGGGGCGTGGGGGCCAATGGCGACCATATCCACCTGCACCTGAACCACCTGCCGAAAGAGACGCTGGAACTGCGCTTGCCCGGCATTTCGGAATCGGCGCGGATTTTCGCAGGCGTGGACCTGACGAAAGAGCCGATCCCGGTTCTGCCGACGGTGCATTACAACATGGGTGGCATCCCCACGAACTATTGGGGCGAGGTGTTGAACCCCACGCCTGAAAACCCCGATGCGGTCTTCCCCGGTCTGATGGCCGTGGGCGAGGCGGGCTGTGCTTCGGTGCATGGCGCGAACCGGCTGGGGTCGAACTCTCTGATCGACCTTGTGGTCTTTGGCCGTGCTGCGGCGATCCGTGCGGGGCAGATCGTGGACCCGAAGGCGGCGGTGGCCCCCGTCAACAAGGCCGAGGTGGACAAGGCGCTTGGCCGTTTCGACGGGCTGCGCCATGCGAGCGGGGCGACCCCGACCGCCGAGCTGCGGCTTGAGATGCAAAAGACGATGCAGGCCGATGCCGCCGTCTTCCGCACGGAAAAGACGCTGGCCGAGGGCGAGAAGAAGATGACCGCGATTGCGGGCAAGATGGGGGATGTGAAGGTCACGGACCGTTCCCTTGTCTGGAACAGCGACCTGATGGAGACGCTGGAGCTGACGAACCTGATGCCCAATGCGCTGGCGACGATCTATGGCGCGCATGCGCGGACGGAAAGCCGTGGGGCGCACGCGCATGAGGATTATCCGCAGCGCGACGATGCCAACTGGCGCAAGCATTCGCTGGCCTGGGTTGACGGGGCGAAGGTGACGCTGGGCCATCGTGCGGTGCATGTGGACCCGCTGACCACGGAAGCCGAGGGCGGGATCAGCCTGAAGAAGATCGCACCGGCGGAGCGGAAGTTCTGATGGGCCTTCGGCGGGAAGATGCCGTGCGGGCGGGCGCGGGGGCGGGCGGGGCTGTGGCCGCGCGCCGTTCCGGTGCAGGCTGCGGTCATTCTGTCCTGAACGGAGGTTCCGCCATGTCTTTTGCAAAGGTTTTGCCCGTTCTGGCGCTTGGATTGCTTGCCGCCTGCTCTCCGCAGGATGTGGCGGACAAGGTGGGGCGGCGGACGGCCGAGACGGTGGTTTCGCCCGTCGTCGGCAGCGGGGCTGCGACGCAATGCATCGTAGGGAACGCCGATGCGGCCGAAGTGCAGACGCTGGTGCGCGATGTGGCGACGGTGGCGGGGTCTTCGACCCGTGCGCTGATCGCAAGCATCGCGGCCCGTGCGCCGACGCAGGATTGCTTCAGGGCGGCGGGTATCCCCGCGCCGGTGCTGTGATGCGGCGGGCGCTTCTCCTTTTGCCGCTGCTTGCGGCGGCTTGCGGGCCGGTCACGGTGGAACAGGCCGAGCGGCAGTGTTTCGAGCGGGCGCGGCTGGCTGCGGCCCCGCGCGGATCGGTCGGGGTTGGCGTCGGCTCGGGCGGGCAGGTGGGGGGAACCTTCGAGGTGACGGTTTCCTCGGACTACATCACGGGGCGGGACCCTTCGGCGGTCTATGAGTCCTGCGTCTATCAGAAATCCGGGCAGCCGCCGTCGCGGCCGCTTTATTCGTTTCCCGACTGGAAGGGTTAAGTCATGGTCCAATTCACCCTGCCGAAGAACAGCAAGATCCGCACCGGCAAGACATGGCCGAAGCCTGCGGGCAAGAATGTGCGCAAGTTCCAGATCTACCGCTGGAATCCCGATGACGGCGAGAACCCGCGGGTCGACACCTATTTCGTCGATATGGACACCTGCGGGCCGATGGTTCTGGACGCGCTGATCAAGATCAAGAACGAGATCGACCCCACGCTGACCTTCCGCCGTTCGTGCCGCGAGGGGATTTGCGGCTCTTGCGCGATGAACATCGACGGGATCAACACGCTGGCCTGCATCTACGGGCTGGACGAGGTGAAGGGGGATGTGAAGATCTATCCCCTGCCGCATATGCCGGTGATCAAGGACCTGATCCCCGATCTTACGCATTTCTACGCGCAACATGCGTCCATCATGCCGTGGCTGGAGACGAAGACGAACCGTCCCGCCAAGGAATGGCGGCAGTCGATCGAGGATCGCAAGAAGCTGGACGGTTTGTATGAATGCGTCATGTGCGCGTCGTGCAGCACCTCGTGCCCGTCCTATTGGTGGAACAGCGACAAGTATCTGGGACCGGCGGCGCTGCTGCACGCTTACCGCTGGATCATCGACAGCCGCGACGAGGCGACGCCCGAGCGTCTGGATGCGCTGGAGGATCCGTTCAAGCTCTATCGTTGCCACACGATCATGAACTGCGCCAAGACCTGCCCCAAGGGGCTGAACCCCGCGAAGGCGATTGCCGAGATCAAGCGGATGATGGTTGACCGCGTGGTGTGAGGGGCGAGCGCCTTTCCGAATTCAAAGGGGCGGTCCGTTGCGGGACCGCCCCTTTTGCTTTGTGGCTGTCAGAACTTGCGCGCCCTGCTGCGGGTGATCCAGTCGGAGCCTGCATAGCTGATGGCATGGACCAGCACTTCGCGGTTGGCTTCGTCGACGGTGAAGGCGATGACGGCCTTGCGTCCTGCGGGAATGGCGCGGAGGTCGGGGGCGATATCGTCGCGGATGCTGCCCTTCATCGGGGTTTCGGCGAGGGTGCGGATCGTCTCATGGATGCGCGACAGGCGGCGGTCGGCAGCTTCCGCGCCTGCGTAGTCCGCGACCAGCCGTCCGATGGCGGCGAGGTCATCGACCACGGCAGGGTGAAGGCGGATACGGAAGCTCATGCCTTCGCTTTGGCGATGCTTTGGCGGGCCGCGGCGAAGGCGTCCTCGAGGTCGAGGTAATCGGAGCGCGGGGTCTGCATGCGGCTGCGGATTTCGGCACCCATCGCCTCGAGCGCGATTTGGCGTTCCTCCTCCTCCCGCATCATCTCTTCAAGCGCCGCCGCGACCGCTGCGCTTTGCGAGGCGAAGACGCCCTGGGCCACCTTTTCCATCAGGAAGCGGTGGTGGCGGTCGGTGAAGCTGAGCGTGGTTTTGACGGTCATGGCGCGGCCCCTTCGGTATGACTTGGTAATCTAGGGCGGGGCGGGGATTCGGGCAAGTTCCGTTGCGTCGCCCCTTTCGCAATGCCTGCGGCTCGCCTAGCTTGCCGCGGAGATCAGCGGAGGCGGCAGGGACATGACGGTTCATATCGGGGCGAAGGCGGGCGAGATTGCCGAGACGGTGCTCTTGCCGGGGGACCCCTATCGGGCGCGCTGGGCGGCGGAGACGTTCCTTGAGAATCCGCGTCTGGTGAACGAGGTGCGGGGGATGCTGGGGTTCACGGGAACGTGGCGCGGGCATCGCGTGACGATCCACGGGTCGGGCATGGGGATGCCGTCGCTGTCGATCTATGCCAATGAACTGATCCGCGATTTCGGGGCGCAGACCTTGATCCGCATCGGGTCGGCGGGGGCGTTGCAGCCGCATGTGAAGATCAGGGATGTGGTGCTGGCGCAGGCGGCGACGACGCTGGGCAGCCCGTCGCGGTCGATCTTCAAGGAGTTGAACTTTGCGCCCGTGGCGGATTTCGGGCTGCTGGCGGCGGCGCATGGGGCGGCTGTGGCGAAGGGGATCACCACGCATGTGGGCGGCATCTATTCCAGCGACACCTTTTACGACGAGCGGCAGGACCTGTCGGACCAGTTGCAGCGGCATGGCACGCTCTGCGTCGAGATGGAGGCGGCGGAGCTTTACACCCTTGCCGCGCGCTACGGGCGGCGGGCTTTGGCGGTGCTGACGATTTCGGACCATATCCTGACGGGCGAGGACCTGCCTTCGGACCAGCGCGAGCGGAGCTTTGGCGATATGGTCGAGATCGCCCTTGCGGCGGCCTTCGCCTAAGGGCGCAGGCAGTCGCGGGGGGAGGTGCCTGCCTTGGCGGTGGTTTCGGCCCCGCAGGCGGCGCAGCGCCATGTCGTCGGCCCCGCCGCGCGGTCGAGCCGCCAGCGGCATTGCCGCGTGAGGGTCGAGTTGCGGCGGGCAAGCCACATATAGGCCAGCGTGCCGACGAGCAGGAGAAGAAGCAGGATCGGCAAGGGGGCGCCTTTGGCGGTTCGGGGGCGGTTTTGTCCGCCCCCGCGCAGGGGTCAGCGGACGATGTAGATGATCTGGCGCTGGCCGTTTTCGACAAGGACGGGAACGCCGTTCACATAGGCGTAGGAATAGGTGGTTTCCGGCACGGGCTGCAAGGGCACGGTTTCGGGCAGGCTTGCGCCTGTGACCACCTCGCCCTCCAGATAGATCGGGTCGACGGGGTTTTCGCGGACGTAGGTGGTGATGGTGGTGTCGGGCGTGGTCGCGGCCCCCGATGCGGCACCGATGGCCCCGCCCACGGCGGCACCGATGGGACCGGCGATGATCGCGCCCGCCACGGCCCCGAGCGCGCCGCCTGCGGTGGCGTTGCCGGTGGTGTCGCCCTCATAGGTCGTGGTCTTGACCTTGAAGCGGTCGCGGTTGGGGTAGATCGCCACGGGGGCGTCGTTCTCCACCACGGTCAGGTAATCGCCCGAGGCCCAGCCCGTCTGGCCGTTGAACGTGACCTGACACCAGCTTTGTTTGGCAAGGCAGCCGCCCACATCGACGGCGGTCTGGGCGGGGATCACGGCGACGATGGGGTAGACGGGGCCGGGGCCTGCGCGGAGGTTGAGGTCGGTCCATGCGGTGACGGCCATCCGGTCCTGCGCATGCGCGGCCCCTGCGAGGAGCAGGGCCGAAAGGGTAAGGGTGCGGAACATATCGTGTCCTCCTTGATGTGACAGGGAGAGAACACGAAGACCCCCCGGCCCGTTCCGTAAGCGTTTTCACGGAGCGGGGCGGGGGGCAGGGCGGGGGAGGGAGGAGTCCCCCTGTGTCGGTTACGCGGCGACGGCGGCGCGGTCGGCGTAGAGCTTCGCGTTGGGGCAGAAGGTGGCGTCGGCGGGGCTGCGGATGTCGCCGTGGTGGAGCGAGAGCGAGCAGGCGGCGCTTGCCGCGCAGTGGTGGCAGGTGCCGAGGAGTTCGAGGTAATCGGCGCGGTTCGCCTGAAGCTCGGCCTCCGGCACGCCGAAGACGGCGGCCATGCGGGCGATGCGGTCGGGGACATCGGCGGGGATGGAGATGAATTCGGCCAGTTGCGCCCGCGACAGGCCAAGATCGTCCAGATCGCGGTCGGACAGCGTGTCGATGGAGCGGAGGTCGTGCCAGCGGTCGATGAGGGCGCGGATGCGGTCGAACATGGGGTGTCCCTTCGGGCGGTGATGCTTTCGAAGGGACGATGCGCTTGTGCGGCGGGGCGGGCCTTGATGTGGGTCAAACGGGGCGGCGGGATCTGACGAGGTTTCGTCAGGGCGCGTGCCGTTGTCTGAAAAACCGGTGCGGAATAGCTGCGCCGCGAGGGCGCACCCCAAGGGAGTTATTCGGCGGCGATGGCTTGGCGGTCGACCAGCGTGACGATGTCGAGCATGATGCGGTTCAGCTCGAAATCCTTGGGCGTGTAGACGGCGGCGACACCCATTGCGCGGAGTTTGGCGGCGTCCTCGTCGGGGATGATGCCGCCGACGACGACGGGGATGTCGGACAGGCCCGCGGCGCGGAGGCGGTCGAGGGTTTCCGAGATCAGCGGCAGGTGCGAACCCGACAGGATCGAAAGACCGATGACATGGGCGCGCTTTTCGGCGGCGCTTGCCACGATCTCGGTCGGCGTCAGGCGGATGCCGTCGTAATGGATCGCCATGCCGCAATCACGGGCGCGGGCGGCGATCTGCTCGGCCCCGTTGGAATGGCCGTCGAGACCGGGCTTGCCCATGAGGAAGGTCAGCGGGCGGCCCAGTTTGGCCGAAAGGGTGGCCACGGCATCGCGGATCGGCTCCAGCCCCTCGGTCCGGTTGGAGGGGGCGGACGAGACGCCGGTGGGGGCGCGGTATTCGCCGAAGGCCTGACGGATCACGGCCCCCCATTCGCCCGTGGTGACACCCGCCTTGGCGGCGGCGATGGAGGCGGGCATGATGTTCGCCCCCGTGGCGGCGGCCTGGCGCAGGGCGGCGAGGGCTTTTTCGACGGCTTTTGCGTCGCGGGCTTCGCGCCATGCGGTGAGGCGGGAAATCTGGTCGGCCTCGGCCTGCGGATCGGCGAGCATGATCGCGCCATCGCCTGCGGTGAGGGGGGAGGGCGCGGCTTCGGTCCAGCGGTTGACGCCGACGACGGTGGTTTCCTTGGATTCGATCCGCGCAAGGCGGTCGGAATTCGAGTCGACCAGACGGGATTTCATGTAGTCGATGGCGGCGACCGCCCCGCCCATCGCGTCGATCTGCGCGAGTTCCTCGCGTGCGCCCTGCTTCAGCGCCGCAACCTTGCGGTCGATGGCGGGGTTGCCGTCAAAAAGGTCGTCATATTCCAGAAGGTCGGTTTCATAGGCGAGGATCTGCTGCATGCGGAGCGACCATTGCTGGTCCCACGGGCGGGGCAGACCCAGCGCCTCGTTCCACGCGGGAAGCTGCACGGCGCGGGCGCGGGCTTTTTTCGACAGGGTGACGGCCAGCATCTCGATCAGGATGCGGTAGACGTTGTTTTCGGGCTGCTGTTCGGTGAGGCCAAGCGAGTTTACCTGCACGCCATAGCGGAAGCGGCGGAATTTCTCCTCCCCGATGCCGTAGCGGGTGGCGCAAAGCTCGTCCCAGAGGTCGACGAAGGCGCGCATCTTGCACAGTTCGGTGACGAAGCGGATGCCTGCGTTGACGAAGAAGGAGATGCGGCCGACCATCGCGGGGAAATCGGCGGCGGGGACCTTGGTTTTCAGGTCGTCGAGCACGGCGCAGGCGGTGGCGAGCGCGAAGGCGAGTTCCTGCTCGGGCGTCGCCCCCGCCTCTTGCAGGTGGTAGGAGCAGACGTTCATCGGGTTCCATTTCGGCAGGTGCTTTGCCGTATAGGCCGCGACATCGGTGATCATGCGCAGGCTGGGCGCGGGCGGGCAGATATAGGTGCCGCGCGACAGGTATTCCTTGATGATGTCGTTCTGCACGGTGCCTTGCAGGGCGGCGATATCGGCGCCCTGTTCCTCGGCCACGGCGATGTAAAGCGCCAGAAGCCACGGGGCGGTGGCGTTGATGGTCATCGAGGTGTTCATCTGGTCCAGCGGGATCGCGTCGAAGAGCGTGCGCATGTCGCCCAGATGGGCCACGGGGACGCCGACCTTGCCCACCTCGCCCCGCGCCAGTTCGTGGTCGCTGTCGTAGCCCGTTTGCGTGGGCAGGTCGAAGGCGACGGAAAGGCCCGTCTGCCCCTTGGCAAGGTTGGTGCGGTAGAGCGCGTTCGACGCCTTGGCCGTGGAATGGCCGGCATAGGTGCGGAAGAGCCAGGGGGCGTCTTTCTTGGCGGCGGTCATGCGGCGGCTCCTGTCGCGTGTCGGCAATTTTATTACGTCTGAATGGTAATAGAGGACAGAATCGTTCCTTGTCAATTCGCCGCGTTGCGGCATTCCGCGGCGCGGCATTGGGCGCGCCGCCTTTGCCCGCTTTGCCTCTGCGCGTTGCGCGGGCGGCTGGCGTTGCACAGGGGGGGCTGTCTGCCCCCTTCGCCCCTGCGGGGCTTCACCCCCCGAGGATATTTCGGGCAAGAGGAAGGGGTAACGGGTTTGCTGCTTCCTCTTGCCCCAAATATCCTCGGGGGGAGCCGCGCGCATTGCGCGGCGTGGGGGGCAGACGGCCCCCCTTTGGCGGTGCATCCGTCACCCCCTTAACAAGTCCGCATTCCATACCTATATTTCCGGCGAAGGCCCCTGCCGCGATCCGGCACAACAAGGGGGGCCGAGGGTCGAAGGGCCTGACAGAGATGCGCGCGAGCCATGCGCTTGGGGTTGTTCTGGGTCTGGCTGCGGTTCCTGCCGCCGCTCAGGACGCCGTTTTCACCGTCAACAACGCCACGGGTTTCGGCATCACCGCGTTTTACGGCGCGGCGGATGGCGATGTGTCGTGGGAGGAAAACCTTCTGGGCGGGCAGACGCTTGGCTCGGGGGCGAGCCTGTCGGTGGATTTCGACAACGGGTCGGGCAATTGCGTCTTCGACCTGCGGGCCGTGTTCGACGATGGCGACGAGACGGTGATGCAGGACGTGGACGTCTGCGCCGAGAAGTCGGTCACGTTCAACTGACGCTTTGCCGATTGACACTTTGACAGCGCGGCGGGGCGGGGCGAGACTGGCACCATGACGACGATGGTGCAGTTGCCGCTTTGGCTCGTGGTGCTGGTGGTTCTTCTGGCGGCCATCGCGGCGCTGGACCGTATTCTGGTGCCGTCGGTGCGGTGGTTCTTCCGCCGCCGGATGGAGCAGGCGGTGGCGCGGCTCAATGCGCGGTTGGCGCGGCCAATCGCGCCCTTCAAGCTGGCGCAGCGGCATGACATGATCCTGCGGCTGGCCTATGACCCGGCTGTGATGCAGGCGGTCGCCGACCATGCGGCCGAGGCGGGCATCCCGCCCGATGTCGCCGCCGAAGAGGCGCGGGCCTATGCCGCCGAGATCGTCCCCGCCTTTTCCGCCACCATGTATTTCGGCTTTGCCGTGCAGCTTGCGCGCCGGTTCACGCGGGCCTTCTACGAGGTGCGGATCGGGTCGGTGGAAGAGGTGCTCGACCGGATCGACCGCGATGCCACCGTGGTTTTCGTGATGAACCATCGCAGCAACATGGATTACGTGCTGGTCACATGGCTGATCGCGGACCGGCAGGCGATTTCCTATGCGGTGGGGGAGTGGGCGCGGGTCTGGCCCCTGAGCCGGCTGATCCGTGGCATGGGGGCCTATTTCATCCGGCGCGGGTCGCGCAATGCGCTCTACCGTCGGGTGCTGGCGCGTTACGTGCAGATGGCGGCGAGCGAGGGCGTGGCGCAGGCGATCTTTCCCGAAGGCGGGCTGAGCCTTGACGGGCGGGTGGGGGCGGCGCGGCTGGGACTGTTGTCCTATTTCGTGGCGGGGTTCGATCCGGCGGGGCGGGATATCCTGTTCGTGCCGGTGGGGCTGGCCTATGACCGCGTGCTCGAGGACCGCGTGCTGGTCGAGGCGGGCGAGACGGGGCAGCGGCGGTTCCGGCCCACGCTGGGCGGGGCGCTGGGGTTTACGGGGCGGATGCTCTGGCGCGTGGCGCGGGGGAATTTTCCGGGCTTCGGGGCGACGGCGGCGGGGTTCGGGGCGCCCGTGTCCCTGCGCGCCTTTGTGGCCCAAGGGCGGAGCGTGGAGGCGTTGGGGGCCGAGATGATGGCGCGGGTCGCCCATGCGGTTCCGGTGTTGCCCGTGCCGCTGGTTGCGGCGGCGCTTGAGGGGGAGGGGACGTTGCCCGACCGCGTGCGCGGGTTGGCAGGGCGGCTCGAGGCGGCGGGGGCGTCGCTGCGGTTGCATCCTGACGGGCTGGAGCGGACCGTCGAGACCGCCGTGCTGCACTTGCAGCGGCGCGGGATGATCGGGGCCGATCTGCGGGTGCGGGCAGGCAAGGAAGGGCTGGTCCGCTTTTACGCCGCCCCCGTCCTGCAACGGCTGGCCGAGGTGGACGCTGCAACGCGGCAGACATAAAATTACAAAAAATGCGCCTCGGCTATTGCAATGTTGCGAGGGCGTCTTTTAACTCTCTGTAAGACCCGCGCGATTCTGCGCCGCGGCATGGACATGGGAGGCCGGCATGGCACTGGA
Source organism: Paracoccaceae bacterium (assembly GCA_027489375.1). Taxonomy (GTDB): domain Bacteria; phylum Pseudomonadota; class Alphaproteobacteria; order Rhodobacterales; family Rhodobacteraceae; genus Paragemmobacter. The sequence continues at coordinate 191,133 of JAIXZW010000021.1, forward strand.
CACGCATACCGAGGTGAAGGACCTTTACGAGGTTGGCGAGATTCCGCCGCTCGGCCATGTGCCGAAGCAGATGTATGCCTGGGCGATCCGGCGCGAGCGGCATGGCGAGCCGAAGCAGTCGTTTCAGGTGGAGGTCGTGGACACATGGGCCATCGACAGCCACGAGGTGCTGGTCATGGTGATGGCGGCGGGGGTCAACTACAACGGCGTCTGGGCGGGGCTTGGCCAGCCGGTTTCGCCGTTTGACGGGCACAAGCAGCCCTATCACATCGCAGGGTCGGATGCGGCGGGCATCGTCTGGGCGGTGGGCGACAAGGTCACGCGCTGGAAGGTGGGCGACGAGGTCGTGATCCATTGCAACCAGGACGATGGCGACGACGAGGAGTGCAATGGGGGCGATCCGATGTTCTCGCCCAGCCAGCGCATCTGGGGATACGAGACGCCGGACGGGTCCTTCGCCCAGTTCACGCGGGTGCAGGCGCAGCAGTTGATGCCGCGCCCGAAGCATCTGTCGTGGGAGGAAAGTGCTTGCTACACGCTGACGCTCGCCACGGCCTACCGGATGCTGTTCGGGCATGAGCCGCATGACCTGAAACCCGGCCAGAACGTGCTGGTCTGGGGCGCGTCGGGGGGGCTTGGCGTCTATGCGATCCAGCTCATCAACACGGCGGGGGCCAATGCGATCGGCGTGATCTCGGACGAATCGAAGCGCGATTTCGTCATGGGGCTGGGGGCGAAGGGCGTCATCAACCGCAACGATTTCAAATGCTGGGGCCAACTGCCCAAGGTCAATACGCCGGAATACAACGACTGGCTCAAGGAAGCGCGGCGCTTCGGCAAGGCGATCTGGGACATCACCGGCAAGGGTGTGAACGTGGACATGGTCTTCGAACATCCGGGCGAGGCGACCTTCCCCGTGTCGAGCCTTGTCTGCAAGAAGGGCGGGATGGTAGTGATCTGCGCAGGGACCACCGGCTTCAACTGCACCTTTGACGTGCGCTACATGTGGATGCACCAGAAGCGCTTGCAAGGCAGCCATTTCGCCCATCTGAAACAGGCGAGTGCGGCCAACAAGCTGATGATCGAGCGGCGGCTCGACCCTTGCATGTCCGAGGTCTTCCCTTGGGCCGAGGTGCCGGATGCGCATCACAAGATGCTGAAGAACCAGCACAAGCCGGGGAATATGGCGGTGCTGGTGCAGGCCCCGCGCGCGGGTCTGCGCACCTGGGAGGATACGCTGGAGGCGGGGCGGTCCTGACCCGCCCCCCCCACCGAAACGCGCCGGACGCCGCCCTGACGGGCGGCGTTTCCATTTCGGAAACCGATTGTTGCGGAGACGGGTGATACTCTCTGCCTTCGGTGGAGTGGTATGCTTGACGGGTATATTTTCCCGTCTTGCAGGTTCCGAAATGAGTCACGATTGGATCATCGACGTGCTCGCCGACCTGCGGGCCTATGCCGAACAGAACGGGCTCCCGAAGATCGCGGAAAAGACGGAAGAGCTGCTTTGCATCGCGCGGGACGAGATCGCGGGTGATCTGGCCGATGGCGGCAACGCGCCGTCGGGGCGGATGAACTAGGTCTTTGCTGCTTTCACGCTTGCCCAAATATCCTCGGGGGGTGAGCCGCTTGCGGCGAGGGGGGCAGACGGCCCCCCTTTTTGCCCCTCCTTTTGCCGCGCCGCCCTGTCCCTTTCCGCGCCGCCGCTTTATGGTCGGCGCATGACTGTTCCCGCCCTTACCTTTTCCGACGATCAGGCCGAAGCCTGGGACCGCGTTGCGGCTGAGTTGTTCCTGAGCGGGATCGACCTGACCGAAGGGGCGATCCTGCCGCGCGAGGAGGGCAAGCCCTCGGTTCTGGCGGTGGTCGGCAAGGCGGGGTCGGGCAAGACCATGCTGCTGGCAAGCCTGACCAAGGCGCTGGTCGCGGCGGGGGTCGAGGTCGTCTCGGGCGATTACGAGGGCAAGCGCCGGAAGGACCGGCGCACGCTGGCGGTGCTGGCGCCGACGAACAAGGCGGCCTCGGTGCTGCGCTTGCGCGGGGTTCCGGCGACGACGATCCACCGCATCCTTTACACCCCCGTCTACGACCCAGAATACGAGCGGATCGCGGAATGGCTGGCGGGGACCGGCGACCGGCCTGTCGTCGAGGGGCTGACCGATCTGGCGCTGGATCGGGCGATGGGTTTCTACAAGACGGTCGCCTCGATTCCGGGGGCCTTGGCTGCGGCGGGGTTGAAGGGGTCGGATTTCATCAAGGGCTGGAAGCGGCGGGAAGAGCCGCTGGATGTGGGCTTCATCGACGAAAGCTCCATGCTCGACGAAAAGGCGCTGGAGGATCTGCGCGAGATTTTCCCCACGCTGGTGCTGTTCGGGGACCCCGCGCAGTTGGCCCCCGTGGGGCTGTCGGGCGAGATGGTCTTTGACCGGCTGGGCCAGTCGCGGCGGCTGGTGCTGAGCCGTATCCACCGGCAGACGCAGGACAATCCGATCCTCGACCTTGCCCATGCGCTGGGGGACGAGAGCCTTGGCTTCGACCGGTTCGAGCGGATGGTGGAAGAGATCGCGGCGCGGGACGAGCGGGTGGTGCTCGCCGAGCGGGTGGATGCGGACCTGATGGCGCGCTCCCCCGTGCTGGTCTGGCGCAATGCGACGCGGATCAGGCTGATCTCGGCCTTTCGCGGGGCGTTCGGCGCGCCGGAGGACGAGCTGTTGCCGGGCGAGCCGCTGATCTGCGACGGGATCGAATTGCCGCTCAAGCACCGCAAGAAGCGGATCGACCTTGAGGCGCGGGGTCTGATCAAGGGGGCGCAGGTGATCTATCTGGGGCCGGGGTCCAAGGACGGATTCGCGCGGCTGCATGTGGTGGGGGCCGAGGAGCCGCAGGTTTCGGCGGCGAGCATCATCAAGATCGAGAAGCCCGACGAGGTGGAGCCTTTCATCCCCTCGGCCGCGAAGATGGGGGCGGCTTTCCTGCACGGGGCGGCGGTGACGATCCACAAGGCGCAAGGGTCCCAGTGGGAGGATGTGCAGGTCTTTGCCCCCGACATCTATGCCGCCGCACAGGCGGGGCGGGCCGAGGCGGGCGTGCCGCTCTGGAAGCGGCTGGCCTATGTGGCGATCACGCGGGCGGAAAAGCGGCTTTTGTGGGTGACGCGCTACCGGCTGGCGCGGCCCAAGGGGGCGCTGGGGGTGGAGGACCTGCGCAAGGGTCCGGCGGCGCTGGCGCTGGCGGCGGAGGAGTGAGCAAATTCCTTCGAGGGAATTTGCAATCTTCTTCGAAGAAAATTGCGGTGGTCCCGCGTTGCCGCTAGGTTCGCCCTGAGATCAGGAGGCCCATGATGCGCTGCGTTTTCGTCCAGTTCCGCTGCACCCCCGGCAAGACCTACGAGGTGGCCGATGCCATCTATGACCGCGAGGTGGTGAGCGAGCTTTACTCCACGAGCGGGGAATATGACCTGATCGCCAAGGTCTATATCCCCGACGAGGAGGATGTGGGCCATTACCTTTCGGGTCGGCTGTTCGACATTCCGGGGATCGTGCGGACGCTGACCACGATGACCTTCAAGGCGTTCTGAGCGGCAAGGCGTTCTGAGGGGCGGCTCCGGCGCGGTTTTCGCGGTCGGGCGGGGTGCCCCCCACCCCATCCCTCCCCACGAGGGGGAGGGAGGCGCATTGGCCTTGGCGGTCCGTTCCTGTGGTGAAGCGCGAAAGGGGGGCTTCGCGCCCCCCTCGGGGCTGCGCCCCTTCACCCCCTGCGGGATATTTGGGAACAGATGAAATCAGAGCCAGCGGGCGCGGTCGGTGCCTGTGGCTTCGGCCACGGTTGCAAAGCCGTCACGGGCGAGGAGCTGGTCGAGGCCGCGGGCGATTTCGGCGGCGAGGCTGATGCCGCCGTAGACCATCGCGGTGTAAAACTGGACCGCCGAAGCGCCGGCGCGGATCTTGGCGTAGGCCTGTTCCGCCGAGCCGATGCCGCCCACGCCGATGAGGGGGAGTTTGCCCTCGGTGAGGTGCGAGAGGCGGGCGAGGGTGCGGGTGGATTTCTCGAACAGGGGGTGGCCGGAGAGGCCGCCGGTTTCGGCGCGGTGCGGGCTGGTGAGGCCGTCGCGCGAGAGGGTGGTGTTGGTGGCGATGATGCCCGCGATGCCTGCGGCAAGGGCGACCTCGGCCACTTCGGCGAGGTCTTGTTCGGTCAGGTCGGGGGCGATTTTCAGGAAGACGGGGATGGGGGTGGCGAGTCGGGCGCGGGTGTCCATCACGCCTTGGAGCAGGGCGGTGAGGGCGGCGCGGCCCTGAAGGTCGCGCAATTTCTCGGTATTGGGCGAGGAGACGTTGACGGTCGCAAAGTCCACATGCGGGCCGCAGAGGGCGAGGACGCGGGCGAAATCGGCGGCGCGGTCGGCGCTGTCTTTGTTGGCGCCGAGGTTAAGGCCCACGGGGACGGGGCCGCGCTTGCGGGCTTCGAGCCGTGCGGCGATGGCCTCCATCCCGTCGTTGTTGAAGCCGAAGCGGTTGATGGCGGCGCGGTCTTCGGTCAGGCGGAAGAGGCGCGGTTTGGGGTTGCCGCTTTGCGGGCGGGGGGTGGCGGCGCCGACCTCGATGAAGCCGAAGCCTGCGCGGGAGAGGGGGGCGATGGCGGTGGCGTTCTTGTCATAGCCTGCGGCGAGGCCGACGGGGTTCAAGAGCGGCATCCCTGCCAGCGTGGTGGCAAGGCGGGGCGAGGTGACGGGGCCGGAGAGCGGGGCGAGGCCCGAGCGCAGCGCGGCGATGGAGAGGCCGTGTGCCGTTTCGGGGTCGAACCTGTGCAACAGGCCGAGGGCGGCGCGTTCGATCGGTGTCACCAGAGTCCCTCGGGGAAGATATGGCCGGTGGCGCCGAGGGGGAGGGATTTGTCCCAGACCACGTCGGCAAGCGTCAGGCGGCGGTAAAGATGCGGGAAAAGCGCGCCGCCGCGCGAGGGTTCCCATTTCAGCGCCGCGCCGAGCGTGTCGGAATTCGCCGCGACGAGGACGAGGTCGCTTTCGGTGGCGAACCACTTGGCGGCGGTTTCGGCGACCTGTGCCGAGGTGGAGAAATGGATGAACCCGTCGGCAAGGTCGACGGGCGCGCCATCGGTCTGGCCTGCGGCGCGGAACGCATCCCATTCGGGGCGGCGGAAGATCTTGTAGATCAGCATGGGCGGTTCATGCACCGTGACGCGGGAACGGTCAATGGTGTTGGGCTTCGGGGGGTGTTGGCCTTTGGCGCTTGCGTCCCTATCCTGGGGCGATGTGCGGTCGCTTTACCATCACCCATCCGAACGAGGCTTTGGCACGGCTTTTCGACGCCGGCATGGGCAATGACCTGCCGCCCGTGCCGCGGTTCAACGTCTGCCCGACGACGCCGGTCGCGGTGGTGACGAGCGCGGGCGGGCAGCGGCGGCTGCGGGCGATGCGCTGGGGGTTCATTCCAAGCTGGTACAAGACGCCCTCGGACGGGCCGCTGATCATCAACGCCCGCGCCGATACGGTGGCGGTGAAGCCCGCCTTCCGCGAGGCGGTGCGGGCGCGGCGCTGCATCGTGCCGGCGAGCGGGTTCTACGAATGGCAGACGGAAGGAAAGGCCAAGCTGCCGTGGTATTTCACCCGCACCGATGGCGCGCCGATGGCCTTTGCCGGTCTGTGGCAGCGCTGGGGCGAGATCGACACGGTGGCCATCGTCTCGACCGATGCGGGGCCGGGGATGCAGGGGTTGCACCATCGGGAAGCCGTGGTGCTGGAACGGGGCGACTGGCCGCTCTGGCTGGGCGAGGCGGGGCATGGGGCGGCGGTGCTGATGAAGGCGTCAGCCGGGGGGGTGTTGCGCTGCCATCGCGTGGATGCGGCGGTCAACTCCAACCGCGCCGAGGGGGCGCAGTTGATCGCGCCGATTTCGGGGTGACGGTCTTGCACTCGGGGGCGGGGCTGGCTAGATAGGCGTCAGCGCGGGCGTTGTGTAATGGTAAGACCCTTGCCTTCCAAGCAAGAGACGCGGGTTCGATTCCCGCCGCCCGCTCCAATCCCAATCCCAATCCCAATCCCAATCCCTGTCATCCTGTCTGGCCTGTCGCTGCCTTTTCGGCGGCTGCCATGTCCATCCACATCGGTTCGAACACGTTTCCGTCGGGGTCGTGGAAGGTGCGGCCATACATGAAGCCGTAGTCGAGCGGGGGTTTCGGTTCGGTCCCGCCGTGGGCGAGGGCGGCTTCGGTGATGGCATCGACCGCGGCGCGGCTGTCGCGGGAGAGGGCGATGAGGGCGGCGGTGCTGGTCATCGTGTCGGCGCGGGGCAGGGCGGCGAAGTGGTCGAATCGGGGGTGGGTCAGGAGCATCAGGAAGATGGTGTCCGAGATCACGATGCAGGCGGCCTGATCGTCGGTGAAGCGGGGTTCGGTGCGCCAGCCCAGCGCCTCGTAAAAGCGGATGGAGCGGGCGAGGTCGGAGACGGGAAGGTTGACGAAGATCATCTGTTGCATGGCTGCGCCCTTTCGCTGTGGTGGCATGGTGGGCGCGGTATGGCGGGGTGGTCAAGGGTGGTTCGGGGAGGGGGGTAGTTCGGGGAGGGGGGCGGGTGTGGCCGCTCTGTTCCCGTTCCGGCGGAGGGCGGCGGGGGGCCGTCTGCCCCCTGTCGGCGCGGGCGCGCCGCACCCCCCGTGGATCTTTGCCGGGGATATTTGCCGAAGATTTTTGGGCGCGTGCGAAAGGGGGGCGTCTTTGCCCTTTCACACTGCCCAAATATCCTCGGGGGGGGCGCGGAACGCGCCTTGGGGGGCAGACGGCCCCCCTTGCGCCGGTTGGCACGGAGGGGTGCGGGTGCGGGACGGGTGCGTTTCGCTTCGCGCCGTCGGGTCAGCCCTTGTCAGCGCCGCCGTTCATCTGGTCGGGTTGCGGCATGCCGAGCACGTGGTAGCCGCCGTCGACGTGGATGATCTCGCCCGTGGTGAAGGCACCGTAGTTCGAGGCGAGCCAGACGGCGGTGCCGCCCACCGCTTCGAGCGTGGCGTTGGAGCGGAGGGGGGCGTTCGCCTCGGTATGGCGGTAGGTGGCGCGGGCACCGCCGATGGCGGCGCCGGCCAGCGTCTTCATCGGGCCGGGTGAGACGGCATTGACGCGGATGCCCTGCGGGCCGAGGTCGTTGGCGAGGTAGCGGACCGAGCTTTCCAGCGCCGCCTTTGCCACGCCCATGACGTTGTAATTCGGCGTGACGCGGTTGGAGCCGCCGTAGGTCAGGGTGATCAGCGTCCCGCCTGCGGGCATCAGCTCTGCCGCACGGCGCGACACGTCGATGAAGCTGTAGCACGAAATCGCCAGCGAATTGGTGAAGTTGCCGCGGCTTGTGTTGATGAAGCGGCCCGTCAGCTCGTTCTTGTCGGAATAGGCGATGGCATGGACGAGGAAGTCGATGGTCCCCCACCGCTCCCTGAGCGCGGCGAAGCAGGAGTCGAGCGAGGCGTCGTCGGTGACATCGACATCCACCATGAAATCCGACCCGACCGAAGCGGCAAGGGGCGCAAGGCGCTTGCCGAAGGCTTCGCCCTGATAGGAGAAGGCAAGCTCTGCGCCTTCGTCGGCCATTGCCTTGGCGATGCCCCATGCGATGGAGCGTTCGTTGGCAACGCCCATGACGAGCCCGCGCTTGCCCTTCATCAGTTCGGCCATGTCACTGTCCCTTTGCTTGCGGCTGCCGGATTTGCCCGTTTCAGCCGAGATATTTGCTCATCACGAGGGTCGCGTTGGTGCCGCCGAAGCCGAAGCTGTTCGACAGGACCGAGTCGAGGTTCACGCCCGTGCGCAGTTCCGTCACGATTTCCGACGGGTCCAGCGCGGGGTCGAGTGTCTTGACGTTGGCGGAAGCCGCGATGAAGTCGCCGTTCATCATGAGAAGCGAATAGATCGCCTCGTGCACGCCGGTCGCGCCGAGGCTGTGGCCGGTCAGCGATTTGGTCGAGGCGACGGGGGGCGTCGTGCCCTTGCCGAAGACGCGGCGGATCGCTTCCATCTCGGTGACATCTCCCACGGGGGTCGAGGTGCCGTGCGAGTTGATATAGTCGATCTTGCGCCCCTGCGGCAGGGTAGAGAGGGCGAGGCGCATGGAACGCTCGCCGCCTTCGCCGCTGGGTGCCACCATGTCATGCCCGTCCGAGGTCGCGCCGTAGCCGGTGACTTCGGCGTAGATCTTGGCGCCACGCGCGAGGGCGTGGTTCAACTCTTCCAGCACGACGACACCGCCGCCGCCCGCGATGACGAAGCCGTCCCGCGTCGCGTCATAGGTGCGCGAGGCGGTTTCCGGCGCGTCGTTGTATTTCGACGACATGGCCCCCATCGCGTCGAAGAGGCAGGAGAGGGTCCAATCGAGTTCCTCGCCGCCACCCGCAAAGACGATGTCCTGCTTGCCGAACTGGATCAGTTCCGCCCCGTTGCCGATGCAATGGGCCGAGGTGGAGCAGGCCGAGGTGATCGAATAGTTCACGCCCTTGATCTTGAACGGCGTGGCAAGGCAGGCCGAGGTGGTCGAGGACATGCCCTTGGTCACGCCGAAGGGGCCGATGCGCTTGGGCGAGCCGGTTTCGCGGACGATGTTGTGCGCCTTGAAGAAGGACTTGGTCGAGGGGCCGCCGGAGCCGACGATGATCCCCGTGCGTTCGTTCGAGACGTCCGAGGGGTCGAGGCCGGAGTCTTTGACCGCCTGTTCCATCGCGATGAAGTTATAGGCCGCGCCGTCGCCCATGAAGCGCAGGTCGCGTTTGTCGATGTGGTCTTCGAGCACGATGTTCGGCTGGCCGTGAACCTGCGACCGGAACCCGCGTTCGGCGTATTCGGGGGCAAAGACGATGCCGGACTTGCCCGCGCGGAGCGAGGCCTCGACCTCGGACGCGGTGTTGCCGATGGGCGAGACGATGCCGATCCCTGTGATGACGACGCGACGCATGGGGCCTCCGATGCTTTGGCTTTGGTTTTCTGTAAGGGAGCGGGGGGATGGGGGCAAGGGGGATGGGGAATTTGGGGGGAGGGGGGGGGCGAGGTGCGGGCCTTTCGCCGACGGTCAGGATTGGCACGTGGCCCAAAGCCACGGGCCGCGCCCGCACCGCCCCCACGGGGCGGGCGCATGTATACATGCACCCACCCCGCGGTGCGGGCGCGGCCCTATCGTCGGGAAAGGACGCGTGCCCTTCCGGAGCGGCAATGTCGGGTGCGCATTTGCTGCGCACCGCACCGTGCCGTGCCTTCCGGTCGGGCCGCAAGGCGGACGGGTGTTCGCGTTGCTTGAAGCGGGCGGCGGGCGCGATTACGCTAGGAGTTGTCCTTTGGCGGGCGGATTTTTATCTGCGGGGCGCTTTGGCGCCTGCGGCAGCGAGTATCCAGATGACGTCAAAGGACACCATTCATGCCCGTTTAGCAGTTTCCCTAGGCCAAGGTGCGCAACGAGTGCGCACCCTACGGGTGTGTCATGCAGGAAGGGCGGGTAGGGTGCGCACTTGCTGCGCACCGCCCCCCCTCAGCTCTCGCTCAGCGCCACCTTCATGTCCTTGACCATGTAGATCACATCGCCATCCGCCTCGACGATGCCGTCGGCCACGCCCATCGTCAGCCGGCGGGTCTGGAGCGCCTTGGTGAAGTTGACGCGGTAGGTCAGCATCTTGCGGTCGGGGCGGACCATGCCGGTCAGTTTCACCTCGCCCACGCCGAGCGCGTAGCCGCGGCCCTGCCAGCCGCGCCAGCCGAGGTTGAAGCCCGTCAACTGCCACAGCCCGTCAAGGCCGAGGCAGCCGGGCATGATCGGGTTGCCGGGGAAGTGGCAGTCGAAGAACCACAGGTCCGGCGTGATGTCGAATTCGGCCACCACATGGCCCTTGCCATGCTCGCCGCCGTCTTCCGAAATCTCGGTGATGCGGTCCATCATCAGCATCGGCGGCGCGGGAAGCTGCGCGTTCCCCGGACCGAACAACTCGCCCCGCGAGCATTTCAGAAGCGCCTCGCGGTCGAAGCTGGTCGGATAGACGGACATACTGGTTCCCTCGTTCTCGGTCTTGACGGTGTCGTGATCGGTGTATCACCCGCAAGGAAGGGAGGGCAAGGGCGGCGGGTTTCGGGGGCATCTTGCCGCCTCGTGGACTGTGCCGGATGCGGATGCGACCTATTTTCATTTGTAAAGGCAGGGGGCGGGCCGTTATATACGGGGCCATGAAGCAAGGAACGGACCTTATGGCGGTGACGGCACGGCAGCGCGGGACGGAGTGGCTGGCAAGCGCGGGGTTGCGCCCGACGCGGCAGCGGCTTGCCCTTGCCGAACTTCTTGTCGGGGATGGCGAGAACCGCCATGTCACGGCGGAAAGCCTTTATGCGCTGTCCTCCACCTCGGGCGAGAAGGTGTCGCTTGCGACGGTCTACAACACGCTGCGCGCCTTTTGCGAGGCGGGGTTGATGAACGAGGTCGTGGTGGACGGGTCGAAAAGCTATTTCGACACGCGCATGGACGAGCATCCGCATTTCTATTGGGAAGACAGCCACGCCCTGACCGACGCCCCTGCCGAGACGCTGCGGATCGAGGGGTTGCCCGATGCGCCCGACGGCATGGCCGTGGCGCGGGTCGATGTCGTCATCCGTCTGCGCCGCGCCTGACCGGACGGACAAAGTTCTCCGGCGCGTTTTGCCAAGTCCTTACAGGGAATCCGGCGCGGGCTAGAACCACTGTCCCGGTTCAATCAGGCCCAGATCCATGAGCTGCTGGCTGTGCCAGAGGAATTCCGTCGAATTGTGCCAGCGGAAATTCCCGATTTCGTGGCGCGATCCGGGATTGGTCTTGAGCGCCTTGGCCGTGCGGAACGAGCAGACCGCGGCGGTGATGTTGTTGTGCCACGGGCAGGCGTAGGTGTTCAGCTCGTCCTCGGTGAAGGTGAAGTCGGGGCGCAGGGCGATGCCGCGCTTTGTCCGGAAGATGGAAACCCGGTCGATCTTGCGTCTGGTCCACGGCACATGCTCTTCGAAACGCCAGCGCAGGCCGCCGAAGAAATCGAGTTGCCGTTCCTTGGGCTGCCAGTTGCGGTCGGCATCGGTGCGGGCGAGTGCGTAATAGCCCGAACGGTCGAGATGCGCGTCTTCGAGGCTGACGGCGTTGGGGTGCCGCCCGAGATCGCCCGCGTAGAGGTCCACGACATAGGTGAGCATCGCCTCGCGCCGTTCTTCGGTGTGGAAGGCGAGGAGCTCGCGGATGTTGCGCGTTTCGCAGAAGGGATGGAACAGGTATTCGGCGTTGAAGCAATAATACAGCCAGAGGCCGGGGAAGGCGTCGTTGACGCGGTTGACTGCCGCGACGAGCGCGTTGTCTTCGTGCACCGGATGGTCGATGCGGGTGATGACCGCCTCGAGCGAGGGGTCGACCGTCTGGTCGGGCGTGGCGAGGAGGAACACCGTGCCGAAGCCCGCGGCCAGATGGTGGCGCAGGGTGGTGTGGATTTCCACGTCATCCTCGGCCAGGATCACGGCGAGCGGACCCTTGGGCGGGGTGCGGCGGTGGGCATCGAAACAGGCGTCGAGACTGGGAAAGCGCATCTGGGTTCCGGCAGTGGCACGGGGAAAGGGTCACGGGGGGCGAGAATCCGGCCAAATCCCCGCCGATGCAAGCCCCATGCGGCAGGCGTGGTCCCGCCGATCATTGCGCGGTGGGGGCATTCCAGTATATGAGGCCGGATTTCCAAGGCTGGAATGGGGCGCGGGGCCATGACCGAAGCGAAGAAGCTGTTCATCAAGACCTATGGCTGCCAGATGAACGTCTATGACAGCGAGCGCATGGCCGAGGCGATGGGCGCCGAAGGCTATGTCATGACCGAAACCGTCGAAGACGCCGACATGGTGCTTTTGAACACCTGCCACATCCGCGAGAAGGCGTCCGAAAAGCTTTATTCCGACCTTGGCCGGTTGCGTCCGTTCAAGGATGCCAAGCCCGGCCTCAAGATCGGCGTCGCGGGCTGCGTCGCGCAGGCCGAGGGCGACGAGATCATGCGCCGCATGCCGCTGGTCGATCTGGTCGTCGGCCCGCAAAGCTACCACCGCCTGCCCGAGATGAACCGCAAGCTCGATGCAGGGCAAAAGGCCGTGGACACCGACTTCCCGCCCGAGGACAAGTTCGACCACCTGCCCGAACGCAAGGTGCTGCGCGGCCCCTCTGCCTTTCTCACCGTGCAGGAAGGCTGCGACAAATTCTGCGCCTTCTGCGTGGTCCCCTACACCCGCGGCGCCGAAGTCAGCCGCCCTGTCGAACGCTTGCTGGCCGAGGCGCGGGGGCTGGTGGAGAAGGGTGTCAGGGAACTCACCCTGCTTGGCCAGAACGTGAATGCCTATCACGGCACGGGCGAGGGCGGGGATTGGGGGCTTGCGCGGCTGGTGCGGGAGTTGGCGCGCATCGACGGGCTGGAGCGTATCCGCTACACCACCAGCCACCCCAACGACATGGAAGACGACCTCATCGCCGCGCATGGCGACGAAGCCAAGCTGATGCCCTATCTGCACCTGCCCGTGCAGTCGGGATCGGACCGCATCCTCAAGGCGATGAACCGCAAGCACACGCGCGAGCAGTATTTCCGCCTGATCGAGCGCATCCGCGCCGCGCGGCCCGACATCCTTCTGTCCTCCGACTTCATCGTGGGCTTCCCCGGCGAGACGGATGCCGATTTCGCCGATACGCTGGACCTGATCCGCACCGTGGGCTTCGGGGCGTCCTTCAGCTTCAAATACTCCGCCCGCCCCGGCACGCCCGCCGCCGAAAAACCCGCTGTCGCGGCGGACGTGGCCGATGCCCGCCTGCAAGAGTTGCAGGCGCTGATCACCACCCAGCAGCGCGCCGCGCAAGAGGCGATGGTGGGCCGCGAGGTCGGCGTGCTTTACGAAAAGGCTGGCCGCATGGCGGGGCAGATGGTCGGCAAATCGGACCACCTCCACACCGTCCACGTGGTCGATCCGACCGCAAGGGTGGGCGATCTGGTGCGCGTGCGCATCACCGAATCCGGCCCCAACTCGCTGGGCGGCACGCGCCTCTGACGGCGCGGGGATGTTTCCATCCGCGAAACAACCGGCGCAAACCGGCTGCATTGTTTCCTGATTCCCATGCACTTTTGCATGCCATGCCGCCATGAGGATGGATTTCGCTTTACAGCACCTAATGGCGGCGGCAAATCTTCCGTTGTGTTTGTGACTTGGAAGTTGGTTAACGAGGGAGCTTCGGCGTGTACGAGTACTCCAAGGCCGCGCGCTTTGTCGCCGCCCTGATCCTGTGCCTTTTCGGCATGTTCGCAGCGACGGAAAGTTCCGCCCAGCAGCAACCCACGGTGAATGGCCGGATCGAATGGGGCATCTGGCTCGACCGTGACGGGTGCCAGCACTGGTATTCCGACGGCGGGCTTGAAGGCTACATGGTCGAACGCGTGCGTCCGTCCGATGGCAAACCCGTCTGCGTCAAGGTCAACACCTGCCTCGTGCAGAACACCGACACGCTTTTCGCCACCGACAGCGCCCGCCTGACCACCGATGGCCGCGCCCGCCTGCAAAGCTTCTTCCAGGGGGCGGGGGCTTACGGCTACGCCGTTTACGGCCACACCGACAGCCGCGCTTCGGACGAATACAACATCCGCCTTTCGCAACGCAGGGCATCGGCTGTGGCCGAGGTCGCCCGCTCCGTCGGTGCCGTGGTGGAACGCGAACAGGGCTTCGGCGAGCGGCAACCCATTGCCTCAAACGACACGGCAGAAGGCATGGCGCGCAACCGCCGCGTCGAAGTCGTCTGCTACAAGTGGTGAACGAATGCGTAACCTGACGATCCCCGCCGCGCTGATCCTTGCAACCGCCCTGTCGGGCTGCGGCGTGACCTTGTCGCGAAGCACGGTGAACGGCCAACCCCCGCTGCTGGCCGAACCGCGCGACCACACGCTCTTCGGCCTCGATTCCCAGAAGGGGCGCGGCCTCATCGACGGTCAGGCCGCCATCGCCTATGACCCCGATGGCTGCCAGATATGGATCATCGACGACGGCGCCGAAGGCTATTCCAGCCGCCGCCGCGACCCCGTCTCGGGGATGCCGGTCTGCGACAGCCGCGTGAAGCCGGGCTATGTCGTGGGCGACCCGCGCGTGAACCGGGTTCCCGACCTGCGCCCGCGGGGCTGACCGCGGATTGATTTGCCGCAAGGAACGATGCGAAAGGGGCCGTGGTGCGATGCTGCGGCCCTTTTGCTTTTGCAACCCCGCACCCATTTCCCGCGTTGGCGCGGTGTCACGCATCTTGCACAAATTGCGGGCAGTCTTGGAAATGATGGGCAAGGCGTAGATATGGTGCTTGCCATGCGGGTTAACGCGGCCCATCATCAAGATATGGCGAACGTAGTCTAGAAGGAGACCTCCTTGGGCATCAGCGCGCTGACCCCCCCGACCCGTTCCGAGGACGTTGTCGAAACGACCCTCGAATTCCCCGATAACCGTCTGCTGATCGACCTTTGCGGCGAATTCGACCGCAATCTCGCGCAGATCGAGCATCAGATGGGGGTCCACATCCTGCGTCGGGGCAACCGGCTTGCGGTGATCGGGGAAAAGGCGGCGCGGGAGCAGGCGGCGGCAGTGCTGCGTTCGCTCTATGCCCGTCTGGAATCGGGTCGCGGCGTGGTCGCGGGCGATATCGACGGCGCGATGCGCATGGGCCGCCCGATGCCCGACCGCGCCTTGGCCGAGGGCGAGCAGATCGAGCTGTTCAACTCCTCGGTCGAGATTCGCACCCGCAAGAAACCGATCGAACCGCGCACCGAAGCGCAGAAGCAATATGTGGCGAACCTTTTCGCCAACGAACTCGGCTTCGGCATCGGCCCCGCAGGGACGGGCAAGACCTACCTCGCCGTGGCCGTGGGCGTGACCATGTTCATCTCGGGCGCGGTGGAAAAGATCATCCTGTCGCGTCCGGCGGTGGAGGCGGGCGAGCGGTTGGGCTTCCTTCCCGGCGACATGAAGGAGAAGGTCGATCCCTACATGCAGCCGCTTTACGACGCGCTGAACGACTTCCTCCCCGCCAAGCAGGTGCAAAAGCTGATGGAGGAGAAGCGGATCGAAATCGCCCCGCTTGCCTTCATGCGCGGCCGCACGCTGTCGAACGCCTTCGTCGTGCTGGACGAGGCGCAGAACGCGACGACCATGCAGATGAAGATGTTCCTCACCCGTCTGGGCGAGGGCAGCCGCATGGTCATCACCGGCGACCGCACGCAAGTGGACCTGCCGCGCGGCGTGCCGAGCGGGCTGCAAGAGGCCGAGCGCATCCTGAAGGGGGTGAAGGGCGTCACCTTCAACTACTTCACCTCGAAGGACGTGGTGCGCCATCCCTTGGTTGCGCGCATCATCGAAGCCTACGAATCGGACGAGGCGACCGGACAGGGCTGACGCCGACGGTTTCCTTGCCAGAGGCCGGGGGTTTTGCACCCCCGGACCCCCGCAGGATATTTGGGGCGAGAGGAAGCGGGGCGGATGTCGCGGCTTTCATGCTCGTACAAATATCCTCGGGGGGAGGCGCGGAACGCGCCGCGGGGGGCAGACGGCCCCCCGTCCCGGTCGGGTTTGTGCATTCCGCCGGATCGGTGTATGGCGGCGGGCATGGGCGAACTGGTCGATATCGTGATCGAGGATGCGCGGTGGGAGGCTTTCGGCCTTCAGCCGTTGGCAGAGCGTGCTTGCGCTGCGGCGCTGGCGGGGTTGGGCTTGGCGGCGGAGGGGTTTTCCATCGTCGTGATGGGCTGCGACGACGCCCGCATCGCGGCGCTGAACGCGGATTTCCGTGGCAAGCCCAAGCCCACGAACGTGCTGTCATGGCCTTCGGAAGAACGTGCCGCCGAGGTTTACGGCGATGCGCCCGAATTGCCCGGGGCGGGGGATGCGGATGATCCCGAGGAACTCGGCGATATCGCGATCGCTTACGAGACCTGCGCGCGGGAAGCGGAGGAGCAGGGCAAGCCGATGGCGGATCATGTCACGCATCTTCTGGTGCATGGGCTTTTGCATTGCCTCGGCTATGACCACGAGGACGAGGCGGATGCCGCGTTGATGGAGGCGATCGAGGTGAGGATACTTGCCAGCCTCGGGCTTTCCGACCCATATTCATGAGGCCCCGCGGGTGCGGGGTGTGTTGGACAAGGACCGATGGGCAGTAGCAACGACGGGTCGCCACAGGCGTCCCAAGGCGAGGATACCGAACCCGCGCAACGCGGATTTTTCGGACGGTTGTTGGAAGCTTTCGTCCCGAGCGGCGAGCAGGACGGGGACGGGGGGGCGGCGCGGCCGGCCTCGGCGGGGTTGCAGGGGCTGGGTGCCTTGCGCAAGCTGCGCGTGGACGATGTGGCCGTGCCAAAGGTCGAGATCGTCGCGGTGCCTTTGGACATCGGCAAGGAGGAGCTGGTCGCGGTGTTCCGCGAGCACGGGTTCAGCCGCCTGCCGGTCTACAAGGGGACGCTGGACCATCCGCAGGGATTGGTGCTGCTGAAGGACCTTGCCCTGCAACATGGCTTCGGGTCGACGGGGCGCTGGTCCTTGAAGCGGCTGTTGCGCCCCGTGCTTTACGCGCCGCCGTCGATGCCCATCGGCGTCCTGCTGCAGAAGATGCAGCGCGAGCGGGTGCATATGGCGCTGGTGATCGACGAATATGGCGGGGTTGATGGCCTCGTGACCATCGAGGACCTGATCGAGACGGTGATCGGCGAGATCGAGGACGAGCACGACGAAGAGGAAAGCGTGCCGTGGAAAGAGGAGAAGCCGGGCGTCTTCCTTTGCATGGCGAACGCGCCGCTGGAGGAGATCGAGACGGCCATCGGCCTGCGGCTGCGCACCGACGAGGATGACGAGGAGATCGACACGCTGGGCGGGATCGTCTTTCTGCGGACGGGCCGTGTGCCTGCGCGCGGCGAGATCGTGCCGCATGAGAGCGGGGCGGAGTTCGAGGTCGTCGATGCCGATCCGCGCCGGATCAAGCGGGTGCGGATCAGGCTGCCTGCCGTGGTGGATGCGGCTTCGGCCGCTGCCGAACAGGCGGCGCTGGAGTGAGGCTTTCGCGGATGCGGCGGGCGGGCTGGCCGGGGGGGCGGGGCGTTGCCCCCGCGGCACTGGCGGGGGCGGTCGCGGCCTTGGGTCAGGCGCCGCTCGGCTGGTGGTGGGTGGCCCTGCCCGCATTCGCCGTGATCGTGGCGCTGGTCGCGCGGGCCGGGCGCGGGGGCGTCTGGGTCGCGTGGTTCGCGGGGGCGGGTTATTTCGCCGCCGCGCTGAACTGGATCTACGAGCCTTTCATGGTCGAGCCCGAGACCTATGGCTGGATGGCGCCCTTTGCCGTGGTGCTGATGGCCTTTGGTCTGGCGCTCTTCTGGGCGGTGGCGGGGGGGCTGTCGCGGCTGTTCCCGAACCGCGCGCTTGGGTTTGCGGTCGCGCTGACGGCGATGGAACTGGCGCGGGGCTATGTTCTGACGGGGTTTCCCTGGGCCTTGCCGGGGCATGTCTGGATCGGACAGCCGCCGGCGCAGCTTGCGGCTTTGGTCGGGGCCAACGGGTTGACGCTGTTCACCCTGCTTGCCGCCGCCTTGCTGGCGGGGCGGCGGGTCGTGCCGGTTGCCGCGGCCTTCCTGCTGGTCGCGGCGGGGTGGGGGTATGGCGCGTGGCGGCTGGCGCTGCCCGAACCTGCGGCGCGGGCGGGCGTGGTGCGGCTGGTGCAGCCCAATGCCGAGCAGAGCCTGAAATGGGACCCCGTGCAGGCGGATGTGTTTTTCCGCCGCCTTCTCGATCTGACCCGTGCGGGGGCGCGGCCCGATCTGGTGGTCTGGCCGGAAACGGCGGTGCCTTACCTGCTGGAGGAGAACCCGCAGGTCGCCGTGGCGATTGCCGAGGCCGGGCGGGGTGCGACGGTGGCCACGGGCATCCAGCGGGTCGAGGCGGGCGGCTGGCGCTTCTGGAACTCGCTTGCCGTGATCGGCGCGGGCGGGGTGGTGGGGCAGGTCTATGACAAGCACCATCTGGTGCCCTTTGGCGAATACATGCCCTTTGGCGACCTTGCCTTCCGCTGGTTCGGGCTGCGGGCCTTTGCCGCGCAGCAAGGGAATGGCTATTCGGCGGGAGAGGGGGCGAAGGTGCTGGACCTTGGCCCCTTGGGCAAGGTCTTGCCGATCATCTGTTACGAGGCGGTCTTTCCGCAGGATCTTCGGGTGGCGGAGCGGGCGGACTGGATCTTGCAGATCACCAATGACGCATGGTTCGGCACGCTGACGGGGCCGTGGCAGCATCTGGCGCAGGCAGAGTTGCGCGCGGTGGAGCAGGGCTTGCCGTTGCTGCGCGTGGCGAACACGGGCGTCACGGCGGTGATCGACGCGCGGGGGCGGATCGTGCAAAGCGTGCCCTTCGGCGAGGCGGGGAGCATGGATGTGGCAATCCCCGGCGCGCTGGCCGCGCCGCCCTATGCGCGGTTCGGGGAATGGCCCGTGCTGGTGTTGCTGGTGTTGCTGGCGGGACTCGCGCTGGCACTTCGTCCGGGTCCGCGTCGGAAGGCGGCTTGACGCGCCAAAGGGGGGCGTCTAGCACGGGGGCGAACTGTCACAACGGCTTCCTGGCGTGACAGGGATCACCCCAATGGAGCACGACCCCATGTCCCGTAAAAATTATGTCTTCACCTCCGAATCCGTTTCGGAGGGGCACCCCGACAAGGTGTGCGACCGTATCTCTGACGCCGTTCTGGACGCCTTTCTGACCGAAGAGCCGAATGCGCGTGTGGCCTGTGAAACCTTTGCCACGACCAATACGGTCGTCGTGGGCGGGGAAGTGGGTCTGTCGACCGAAGCCAAGACCAAGGCAATGCTTGCCCGCGTCGAGGGGATCGTGCGCGATTGCGTGCGCGACATCGGCTACGAGCAGGACAAGTTCCATTGGAACACGCTCAAGGTCCATAACTTCCTGCACGAGCAATCGGCCCATATCGCGCAAGGCGTGGACCGTGACGGCGCAGGCGATCAGGGCATCATGTTCGGCTATGCCTGCCGCGAGACGCCCGAGCTGATGCCCGCGCCGATCCAGTATTCGCACGCCATCCTGCGCCGTCTGGCCGAGGTGCGCAAATCCGGCAAGGAACCGACGCTCGGCCCCGACGCCAAGTCGCAACTGTCGCTGCGCTACGAGGATGGCAAGCCCGTCGAGGTGACGTCCATCGTGCTCTCGACCCAGCACATGCACGAAAGCCAGACGAGCGCGGATATCCGCGCCATCGTGGAACCCTATATCCGCGAAATCCTGCCCTCGGGCTGGATCTCGGACAAGACGGAGTGGTGGGTGAACCCCACCGGCACCTTCGTCATCGGCGGGCCGGACGGGGATGCGGGGCTGACGGGGCGCAAGATCATCGTTGACACCTATGGTGGCGCGGCCCCGCATGGCGGGGGTGCCTTCTCGGGCAAGGACCCGACCAAGGTGGACCGTTCGGCGGCCTATGCGGCGCGGTATCTGGCGAAGAACGTCGTCGCCGCAGGGCTGGCGGATCGCTGCACGCTGCAGGTGTCCTATGCCATCGGCGTGGCCAAGCCGCTGTCGATCTATGTCGACACGCATGGCACGGGCGCGGTCGATGCCGCCGCCATCGAGCGGGCCGTGGCCGAGTGCATGGACCTGACCCCGCGCGGCATCCGCGAAAAGCTGGGCCTGAACAAGCCGATCTATGCCCGCACCAGCGCCTATGGCCATTTCGGCCGCGCGCCCGAGGCGGATGGCGGTTTCTCGTGGGAGAAGACCGATCTCGTCGAGGCCTTGAAGACGGCCGTCAAGTAAGACGCCACGAAACTGGCCAAGCGGCGCGCGGGGAAACCTGCGCGCCGTTTTGCTTATGGGCCACTTCGGCTTCAGGCAAAGAGTCAGGGGGGCTGCCGCCCCCCTCGGCCTTGCGGCCTCACCCCCTGCGAGTATTTGGGCAAAGGTGAAAGGGGAGGGCGCGGCTTTGTCCCTTTCACGCTTGCTCAAATATCCTCGGGGGGAGGCTCGCTTGCGAGCCGCGGGGGGCAGACGGCCCCCCGTTTCGCGGCGGACTGACGGGGGCGGCGTTGGCCTTTCGGGGGCTTCGTGCTAGCAAGGCGGCCTCTGCTTGAGGAGCCTTGCCCATGACCATCACCGATGTTTCCGGCCTGACGCAGCTTGGGGCCGCGACCGGCCTTCCCGACAGCCCCGATTTGGCCGAGCTGGAGCGGGTGCCTGCGGGGCATGCGGGCACCAATTACGTGGTGCGCTTCACGGCACCCGAGTTCACCTCGCTTTGTCCGATGACGGGGCAGCCGGATTTCGCGCATATCGTGATCGACTACGTGCCGCGCGACTGGCTGGTGGAGAGCAAGTCGCTGAAGCTTTACCTCCATTCCTTCCGCAATCACGGGGCGTTCCACGAGGATTGCACGCTCGACATCGCCAAGCGGCTGGTGGCGCTGCTCGATCCGGTCTGGTTGCGGATCGGGGCCTATTGGTATCCGCGTGGCGGCATCCCTATCGACGTCTTCTGGCAGACCGGCGCACCGCCCGAGGGGGTATGGATTCCCGATCAGGGGGTTGCGCCCTATCGGGGGCGGGGCTGATGGGGATCGGGGCGCCGCCCTCGCCCTGGGCGGCGGGGATGGCGGAGATGATGGTGACGGATCATCCGGCCTCGGTCGCCTTCTGGTGCGGGGTGCTGGGGTTCGGCGTGGCCTTCGAGCGGCCGGCGCAGAAGCTGTCCTGTCTGGCGCATCCCGACGGGGCGCAGGTGATGCTCTACGAGCGGGACGGGGATTGGGAGACGGGGCCGATGGAGCGCCCCTTTGGCCGCGGGCTGGTGGTGCAGGTCTATGTGACCGATGCCGTGGCCGCGGCGGCGCGGGTGCGGGCGGCGGGCGTGCCGTTCTACGTCGAGCCGCGCGAGAAGTGGCGCGACTGGGGCGACCGTCTTGGCGGGCAGCGCGAGTTTCTGGTGCAGGACCCTGACGGATATCTTGTGATGGTGGCCGAGCGGATCGGCGAGCGGCCCCTGGCCTGACCGTTTGGAGGGTTGACCGCCGGAAGGGTTGCGACTACCCCCTCGCGCCGGAAAAAGGATGCCCGCCATGACCGATGCGCCGAAGCCCGAAGCGACCGGAACCGCCCCGCAGCGGCGCAATTTCTATGGCCGCGTGCATGGCAAGACGCTGCGCGACAGCCAGAAGGCCTATCTGGCCGAGGATCTGGCCAAGCTGTCCCTGTCCGGCGTCACGGTCGAGGAGAACCCCGCGCGGGCCGTGTTGGACCCGAAGGCGGTGTTCGGGGACGTGCCGCTCTGGCTTGAAGTCGGCTTCGGCGGGGGCGAGCATCTGGTGCATATGGCGGCGCGCTATCCCGGCATCGGGATCATCGGCTGCGAGCCTTTCGTCAACGGGATCGCCATGCTTCTGGGCAAGATCAGGAAGGCGGGGGTGGAAAACCTGCGCATCCATCCCGGCGATGTGCGCGACCTGTTCGACGTGTTGCCCGATGCCTGTCTGGACAAGGTCTTCCTGAATTACCCCGACCCGTGGCCCAAGGCGCGGCACCATCGGCGGCGCTTCGTGACGCAGGGCTATTTGCAGGCTTTGGCGCGGGTGATGAAGCCGGGGGCCGAGTTCCGCGTGGCGACCGACATTCCCGATTACGTGCGCCAGACGCTGGAAGAGGTGCCGCAGGCGGGTTTCGCGCTGGAGCGGCAGGCGGGGCTTGGGCAGGCATGGGACGACTGGCTGTCGACCCGCTACGAGCAGAAGGCCCTGCGCGAGGGGCGCGATCCGCATTACCTGACCTTCCGCCGCGCGGGATAAGCCGTCAGGCGGGGATGGCCCAGGCCTCTCCGGCGTGAAGGGCGCGGAAACGGTCGGGCGGGATGCCCTTGGCGGCGAGCGCCTGCCCCAGCGCGTCGGGCGGGGCTTCGCGGGCTTCGTCGGTCAGTTGGAAGGTGCCCCAGTGGTGGCCGATGGCGTGGGCTGCGCCGAGGAGTTCGAAGCCTTCGACCGCCTCGAACGGGTCCTGATGCTGGTCGCGCATGAACCAGCGGGGTTCGTAGGCACCCACGGGCAGGATGGCGAGGCGGGGCGCACCGTGGCGGGCGCGGAGGTTGCGGTAGGGTCGGCCCTGATCGAAACCCGTGTCGCCGATGTGGACGATCCGGCCTGCGGGCGTGTCGAGCAGGAAGGCCGCCCAGAGCGCCATCGACCGGTCCCGCATCCCCCGCGCCGACCAGTGGTGGCAGGGTTCGAGATGCAGCGTCAGATGGGCAAGCGGCAGCGCAGCACCCCAGTCGCCCGCGGCCATGCGCATGGCGGGGATCGCCTTTGCGACGATGGAATCGTTGCCGAGCGGGGTCAGCAAGAGCGGGTCATGCGCGGCGTGGAGGCGGCGCAGCGTGGCAAGGTCGAGGTGGTCGTAATGGTTGTGCGACAGGAGCACCGCGTCGATCGGGGGCAGGTCGGCAAAGGCGATGCCGGGGGCGGCGGCGCGTCTGGGTCCGGCGAAGCTGACGGGGCTGGCGCGGTCTGACCAGACGGGATCGGTCAGGATGTTCAGCCCTGCCACCTGTATCAGCAGCGTGGCGTGGCCGATCATGGTGACGGTCAGGTCGTCGATGCGCGGCGCGGGTTTCGCGGGGGTGACGGGGACCTGCACGGGCCATTGCTGCCGCGCGCCGTTCCTTTGCCAGCGGAGCATGTCGCGGAAACCCTTTGGCGCGGCTCCCCCGGGGTTGAAGAAGCGCAACCCGTCGAAATGGTCCGAGACGGGGCCGGAGTGGTAGGGGTTCTTGCGCATCTGCGGGCCTTTGGCGGGGGTGCTCTTGGCATATGGGGGCGGGTCGGGGCGGGTCAAATGGTTTGGCGCCTTCTTTGCCCCTTCACGCTCGTGCAAATATCCTCGGGGGAGGCGCGGCACGCGCCGTGGGGGGCAGACGGCCCCCCTGCGACGGTCGGGGCGCGCGCAAAGGGCGGGTGACGGGGTGCTTTCCCTCTCCGGTTCCTTGGGCTATCACGCGTGCCGATGCATTCGGGAGTGACGAGATGTCCGCACATGGTGAAGCCCAGCCGATGACCGCCCGCAAGTCCGGCCCGCTCAAGGGTCGGGCCGAGGTGCCGGGCGACAAGTCGATCAGCCATCGGGCGCTTCTGTTCGGGGCGATGGCCGTGGGCGAGACCAGGATCACGGGGCTTCTGGAAGGGCAGGACGTGCTGGACACCGCCAAGGCGATGCGGGCCTTTGGCGCCGAGGTGACGCGGCACGGGCAGGGCGAATGGTCGGTGAACGGCGTGGGCGTGGGCGGGTTCCGCGAGCCTTCGGAAGTGATCGACTGCGGCAATTCCGGCACCAGCGTGCGGCTGATCATGGGGTCGATGGCGACGACCGCGATGACGGCGACCTTTACGGGGGATGCCTCGCTTCGCAAGCGGCCGATGGGGCGGGTGACGGACCCCTTGTCGCTGTTCGGCGCGCGGGCCTACGGGCGGCAGGGCGGGCGGTTGCCGATGACGGTGGTGGGGGCGGCGAACCCCGTGCCGGTGCGCTATGCGCTGCCCGTCGCCAGTGCGCAGGTGAAGTCGGCGGTCCTGCTGGCGGGCCTCAACGCGCCGGGGCAGACCGTGGTGATCGAGAAAGAGCCGACGCGGGACCATTCGGAGCGGATGCTGCTGGGGTTCGGCGCGGAGTTGACGGTTGAAAAGTCGGCCGAGGGCAATGTCATCACCCTGACGGGGCGGCCCGAGTTGCGGCCCCAGACGGTTGCCGTGCCGCGCGATCCGTCCTCGGCGGCCTTTCCCACCTGTGCGGCGCTGATCGTCGAGGGGTCGGACATCACGGTTCCGGGCGTCAGCCAGAACCTGACGCGCAACGGGCTTTACCTGACGCTGGTCGAGATGGGCGCCGAGATCGAGTTCCAGAACCCGCGCGAAGAGGGCGGCGAGCCTGTGGCCGATCTGCGGGTGCGCTTCTCGCCCAACCTGAAGGGCATCGAGGTGCCGGAAGAGCGCGCGCCGAGCATGATCGACGAATATCCCGTCCTGTCGGTGGTCGCGGCCTTTGCGACCGGCAAGACCGTGATGCGCGGGGTGAAGGAGTTGCGGGTCAAGGAAAGCGACCGGATCGACGCGATGGCGCGCGGGCTTGAGGCGTGCGGCGTGCGGGTCGAGGAAGAGGAGGATGTCTTGATCGTCCACGGGCTTGGCGCGGGCGGGGTTCCGGGCGGGGCGACGGCGAAGACGCATCTCGACCACCGGATCGCGATGAGTTTCCTTGTCTGCGGGATGGCGGCGAAGAAGCCGGTTTCGGTGGACGATGCCTCGCCCATCCTCACCTCTTTCCCGATCTTCGAGGGGTTGATGACGGGGCTTGGGGCGACGCTGGAGCGGGGCTGACGCGTCCGGCGGTGCAGGGGGCATTCTGCCCCCTCGGGGCTTCGCCCCTTCACCCCCTGAGGATATTTGGGAACAGATGAAGGGGCTTGCGGTGATCTTTACAGTGGCCATCGACGGGCCTGCGGCGGCAGGGAAGGGGACCATCGGGCGGGCGGTGGCGGCGCGGTTCGGGTTCGCGCATCTGGATACGGGGCTTTTGTATCGCGCCGTGGGGGCCAAGGGCGGTGATCCCGTTGCGGCGGCGGTCGGGCTGGTGCCTGCCGATCTGGAGCGCGGCGATCTGCGGTCGCTGGAAGCGGGGCAGGCGGCGAGCCGTGTGGCGGTGATACCGCAGGTGCGGGCGGCGCTGGTCGAATTCCAGCGGCGCTTCGCGCGGTCCGAGGGGGGCGCGGTGCTGGACGGGCGGGACATAGGCACCGTGATCTGCCCCGAGGCGGAGGTGAAGCTTTACGTCACCGCAAGCGCCGAGGTGCGGGCGCACCGGCGCTGGCTCGAGGTGGGCGGCGACGCGGGGCGCGTTCTGGCCGAGGTGAAGGAACGCGATGCTCGCGACATGGGGCGGTCGGATGCGCCCTTGCGTGCGGCGGAAGATGCCGTGGTGATCGACACGAGCGAGATGTCGGTGGACGAGGCCGTGGCGCGGGCCATATCGCTGGTGGCAGAGCGGATGGAGGGTGCGCGATGACGGGGATGCGGTTGCCGGAGTTGGAGGGGAAGGCCGTGCTGGTCACGGGTGCTTCCACGGGGATCGGGGCGGCGGTGGCGCGGGCCTTTGCGGCGCAAGGTGCGCGGGTGGGCCTGCATTACAACGCGAGCGTCGAGGCGGCGGAGGCCTTGCGGGACGGGATCGTGGCCGCGGGCGGCACGGTGGCGCTGATCCGGTCCGACATGTCCACGGGCGCGGGGGCGCGGGATGCGGTGGCGCAGATGGTCGCGGCCTTTGGCCGGCTGGACGGGCTGATCAACAACGCGGGCGGGATGGTGCGGCGGGTTCCCTATGCCGAGGCCACCGAGCAGGATTACGACGACATCATGGACCTGAACGCGCGGTCGGTGATCGTGGCGTCGCAGGCGGCCATCGCGCCGCTGAAGGCTGCCGGTGGCGGTTTCATCATCAACACGACCAGCGTGGCCGCACGCAACGGGGCGAGTGGCGGGGCGGGGCTTTACGGGTCGTCCAAGGCCTTCGTGCATAACGTCACGCGGGGGATGGCGAAGGAGCTGATCCCCTTTGGCATCCGCGTCAACGCCGTGGCGCCCGGGGTGATCACCACGCCGTTTCACGAGCGCTATTCGACCAAGGCGCAGCTCGACGCGGCCCTGGCGACGATTCCGGCGGGGCGGCTGGGCGTGGCCGAGGACTGCGTGGGGGCTTACCTCTTCCTCGGCTGTGCGAGCCTCTCGGCCTATGTGATCGGGCAGGTGATCGAGGTGAATGGCGGGCAGTTGATGCCGTGAGCCTGCGCGTCGGGACGGCGGGGGTTTCACACCCCCGCACCCCCGCGGGATATTTGGGCAAGTGTGAAAGAGGCGCGCAGCGTTTCGGGCGGGCGGATGGAGCGGGGTTCGGGCAGGTGGCGATGGACATGCTGATCACGGGGGCCAATCGGGGGATCGGTCGGGCCTTGGCCGAGCGTGCCGCGAAGGGCGGGGCGCGGGTGGCGGGCACGCATCGGGGCGCGGCCGCGCCTGTGGTGGCGGGAGTCGAGTGGCTGTCGCTGGAGGTGACGGAGCCTGCATCGCATCGCGCCCTTGCCGCACGGTTGGCGGGACGGCCCATCGGGCTGCTGGTGTGCAACGCGGGCATCTACCGCGACGAGCATGACCGGCTGGACGACGGCTTCCCCGCCGAAGTCTGGGCCGAGACGCTGGCGGTCAATGTGACGGGGGTGTTCCTGTCCATCCAGTCGCTGTTGCCCAACATCCGCGCGGCGGGCGGCAAGATCGCCATCATCGCCTCGCAGATGGGGTCGGACACCAAGGCGCCGGGGGGCAGCTATATCTATCGCGCCTCGAAGGCGGCGGCGCTGAACCTTGGCCGCAATCTGGCGACGGACCTGCGGGGCGAGGGGATCGCCGTGGGCATCTACCATCCGGGCTGGGTGCGGACCGAGATGGGCGGGGCGGGGGCAGACATTTCGGAAGAGGAGGCGGCGGCGGGCCTTTTGCAGCGCTTCGCGCATCTGTCGGTGGCGACGACGGGGTGTTTCGAATGCTGGGACGGGCGGGCGCATCCGTTCTGATGCGGGGTGTGGGGTGGCTTGCGCGTGGTGCGCAGCGCGTGCGCACCCTACGGGTTGGTCCCTGGCGTGGGGAAGGGTGCGCGTCCATCGCGCAGCTTTTCCGTGATTTGCCCAAGAATTCTTGCGTGTGGCGCGTGAAGCGCGTATAGGCCGCGCATCCTGAAGGGACCCGAGTCCTTTTTCACCGGTTTTCCGGTGCGAAATGGCTTTTCCCGAACGGGCCACCAAAGACCGGCGGAGACAACCGCATGGCCAGCAACATCTGATAAAGGAAAAACTCGCACATGTGCGCCAAAGCATCCATGGATGAATTCGAAGCCCTTCTGAAAGAGTCGTTCGAAATCGACACTCCCGAAGAAGGCACCGTCGTCAAAGGCAAGGTCATCGCGATCGAAGCGGGCCAGGCCATCATCGACGTCGGCTACAAGATGGAAGGTCGTATCGACCTCAAAGAATTCGCCAATCCGGGCGAAGCCCCCAGCATCGAGATCGGCGATGAAGTCGAGGTTTACCTCGACCGCGTCGAGAACGCCCGTGGCGAGGCTGTCATCAGCCGCGAGAAAGCCCGTCGCGAAGAAGCATGGGACCGTCTGGAAAAGGCATACGCCTCGGAAACCCGCGTCGACGGCGCGATCTTCGGGCGCGTCAAGGGCGGCTTCACGGTCGACCTCGGCGGCGCTGTCGCCTTCCTTCCCGGTTCGCAGGTCGATGTCCGCCCCGTGCGCGATGCCGGCCCGCTCATGGGTATGAAGCAGCCGTTCCAGATCCTGAAAATGGACCGTCGCCGTGGCAACATCGTCGTCTCGCGCCGTGCGATCCTTGAAGAATCGCGTGCCGAGCAGCGTGCCGAAGTCATCGGCAACCTGACCGAAGGCCAGTCGATCGACGGCGTCGTGAAGAACATCACCGAATACGGTGCCTTCGTCGACCTCGGCGGTGTGGACGGTCTGCTGCACGTCACCGACATGGCATGGCGCCGCGTCAACCATCCGTCGGAGATCCTGACGATCGGCGAAACCGTCAAGGTTCAGGTCATCAAGATCAACAAGGACACCCACCGCATCAGCCTCGGCATGAAGCAGCTTCAGGCCGATCCGTGGGATGCCGTGGAAAAAGCCTATCCGCTCGGTTCGGTCCACAAGGGCCGCGTGACCAACATCACCGATTACGGCGCCTTCGTG
The DNA here is from genome assembly GCA_027489375.1 of Paracoccaceae bacterium. Taxonomy (GTDB): domain Bacteria; phylum Pseudomonadota; class Alphaproteobacteria; order Rhodobacterales; family Rhodobacteraceae; genus Paragemmobacter. The sequence goes on from JAIXZW010000021.1 coordinate 218,977, forward strand.
GAGCTGGAAGCCGGTGTCGAAGGTCTGGTCCACGTCTCGGAAATGAGCTGGACCAAGAAGAACGTGCACCCCGGCAAGATCGTTTCGACCTCGCAAGAGGTTGACGTCATGGTTCTGGAAATCGACAGCGCCAAGCGCCGCGTTTCGCTCGGTCTCAAGCAGACCCAGCGCAACCCGTGGGAAGTGTTCGCCGAACAGCACCCCGTCGGTTCGACCATCGAAGGCGAAGTCAAGAACATCACCGAATTCGGTCTGTTCGTCGGCCTCGACAACGACATCGACGGCATGGTCCACCTTTCGGACCTGTCGTGGGACCAGCGCGGCGAGGAAGCGATCCAGAACTACCGCAAGGGCGACACGGTTCAGGCCGCCGTCACCGAAGTGGACGTCGAGAAAGAGCGTATCTCGCTTTCGATCAAGGCTCTGGGCGAGGACAACTTCTCGGACGCGGTTGACGGCGTGAAGCGCGGTTCGATCGTGACCGTGACCGTGACCGCGATCGAAGAAGGCGGGATCGAAGTGGAATACAACGGCGCCAAGTCGTTCATCCGCCGCTCGGACCTGTCGCGTGACCGTGCCGACCAGCGCCCCGAGCGTTTCTCGGTCGGGGACCACATCGACGTGCGCGTGACCAACATCGACCCGAAGACCCGCCGTCTGGGCCTGTCGATCAAGGCGCGCGAGATCGCGGAAGAGAAAGAGGCTGTGGAACAGTACGGCTCGTCCGATTCGGGCGCGTCGCTGGGCGACATCCTTGGTGCCGCGCTCAAGGGCGGCAACTGATCCCATCTGCCTGTCGGCAGAGACGGAAGGGGCCCCACCGCATGGTGGGGCCCTTTTGCTTTGCGGCCACAGCGGGGGGGCGGGCGGGGGGCAAGCCTTGGAATTCATTTGTGTGAGTCAAATTTCCGAATATAGTTTCCTGCAATAACAACGTGGCGCCACGCGTTTTGTAGGCGACCGCAGGGGGGACTTGCACGGATGATCCGTTCGGAACTGATCCAGAAGATCGCGGATGAAAACCCGCACCTGACGCAGCGGCATGTCGAGCGGATCGTGAATACGGTCTTCGAGGAGATCATCGAGGCCTTGGCCAAGGGTGATCGGGTCGAGTTGCGCGGCTTTGGCGCCTTTTCGGTGAAAGAGCGCGATGCCCGCGTGGGCCGCAACCCGCGCACCGGCGAGGCGGTGAAGGTCGAGGACAAGAAGGTTCCCTTCTTCAAGACCGGCAAGCTGCTGCGCGACCGGCTGAACGGCAAGGCCTGAGCGCACCTTCCTTTGCCCCCTCGCGGGGTTGCGCCCTGCGGTTGGCGGGGCGATAGTGGCAGGGTGAATTGACCCGAGGTGCCTGCCATGCTGCGTTACCTGCGCTATGCCCTGATCGCCGCGCTGACCCTGTTCCTGCTGACGGTGGCGCTGGCGAACCGTGCCGTGGTGCCGGTGCGCTTTCTGCCCGAGGATGTGGCGGCGCTGTTCGGCGTGAACTGGCAGATGGAGATGCCGCTGTTTCTGGTGATCTTCGGCGGGGTCGTGGCGGGGGTGGTGATCGGTTTCACGTGGGAGTGGCTGCGCGAGCACAAGCACCGCAAGACCGCATCGCAGCGGTCGCGCGAGGTGAAGCGGCTGGAGCAGGAGTTGGCCGTGATGAAAGACAGCACGAGCGTGCCGATGGATGACGTGCTGGCGCTGGTCGATAAGCGCAAAGCGGGCTGAGATGGCGGATATACGGGTCAAGATTTGCGGGCTTCGCACGGAAGCCGACGTTGCGGCTGCGGCTGCGGCGGGGGCGGCCTATGCGGGCTTCGTCTTTTTCCCCAAGTCGCCGCGCCATCTGGAGGTGGCGGCGGCACGGGAGTTGGCGCTGGCCGCCCCTGTCGGGTTGGCCAAGGTCGCGCTGGTGGTGGATGCCACGGATGCGGCGCTGGATGCGATTGTCGAGGCGGTGCCTTTGGACATGCTCCAGCTTCACGGGCACGAGACGCCTGACCGCGTGGCCGTGGTGCGGGCGCGCTATGGTCTGCCGGTGATGAAGGCGGTGGGCGTCGCGGACGAGGGGGACCTTGCGGCGCTGTTCGATTATTCGACCGTGGCGGACCAGTTGCTGATCGACGCGAAACCTCCGAAGGGCGCGGCCTTGCCGGGGGGGAACGGGTTGGCGTTCGACTGGCGCCTGGTGGCGCAGCGGCGGTGGCTGCGGCCGTGGATGCTGGCGGGGGGGCTGACGCCTGCCAATGTCGCCGAAGCGATCCGGCTGACCAATGCGCGGCAGGTTGACGTGTCGTCGGGCGTGGAAAGTGCTGCGGGGGTGAAGGATCACGCCAAGATGGCGGCTTTCGTCGCGGCGGCGCGGGGCTGACCTTGGGGTATTTCAAGAGCCGTGCGTTCAACCTTGTCTATCTGCACGCGGCCTTGCAGGCTTTTGCCTCGCATGGCGGGGAAGCCTTTGCGTTCATTTACTTGCTGAAGGCGGGGATTGCGGCGCCTGTGGTGCTGCTGGCGATCGGGGCGATGTATGGCAGCCGGATGCTGTTCCGGCTGGTGGTCCTGCCGCTTGCCTTGCGGATCGGCTTGCGGCGGACGCTGATCGTGTCGATCCTGCTGGAGGCGGCGACCTATCCGGTCTTGTCGCAAATCACGGGGACGGGGCCGCTTTTGCTGGGCTATCTGGTGATGTGGGCGATCAGCAGCAGCATGTATTGGACGACCTATCATTCCTATGTGGCGCTGATGGGCGACAACCATGCGCGGGGCGCGCAGACGAGTGCGGTGGAGTTGATCGCCATGCTGATGGGGATCGGCGCGCCGGTGGCGACGGGGGTGCTGTTGACGGCATTCGATCCCTTGGTCGCCTTTGGCGTGGTGGGCGCGGCGATGGCGCTGTCCGCCTTGCCCGTGCTTGCGGGGCCGGACCCGAAGGTGGCGCGGGCGGCGGAGATGCCGTCCGCAACGCGGCGCGAGGCACGGGTGATCCTGTTCACCGACGGGATGCGGAGCGGGTCGGCCTATACGTGGCAGATCGCGCTGTTCCTGACGCTGGGGTCGAGCTTTGCGGCCTTTGGCGGGGCGATGGCGCTGTCGGGATTGGCGGGGGCGCTGGCGGCGTTGGTGCTTGGCCGTGCCATCGACCTTGGGCGCGGGCTGGTGGCGGTGCGGATCGGGGTCGGGGTGCTGGCGGTCGCGGCGCTGGGACGGGTTTTCGGCTGGCCTTGGCCCGTGCTGGCGGTGGGTGCGAATATGGCGGCGGCGCTGGCTTGGCCGCTTTATGCCACGGGGTTCAATTCGCGGGTCTATACGCTTGCGCGGCAATCCCCCTGTCCCTTGCGCTTCCACATCGTGGCCGAAGGGGGCTGGGATGTCGGAACGGCGGTGTCCTGTCTGCTTGCCGCGGGGCTGTTGTGGGCGGGTGCGGATTACACGCTGCCGCTGGCCACGGGTGTGGTGGGCTGCGGGCTGGTCTATTGGGCCTTGGCACGCAGCTTTGCCCCTGCGCGTTAAGGCCCCCTTTCCCCGCGCGGACAAGGGCGCTACATCGGGGCGGACAGACAAAGGGGTGGATCATGGCCGAGGACGGAATCAACAGCTTCATGACGGGACCGGACGAGCAGGGCCGGTTCGGCATTTTCGGCGGGCGCTTCGTGTCGGAAACGCTGATGCCGCTGATCCTCGAACTGGAGGAGCGGTATAACTTTGCCAAGACCGACCCGACCTTCTGGGCCGAGATGGACGATCTCTGGAAGCATTACGTGGGCCGCCCCTCGCCGCTGTATCACGCCGAGCGGATGACGCAGCATCTGGGTGGTGCCAAGGTCTATATGAAGCGCGACGAGCTGAACCACACGGGCGCGCACAAGATCAACAACGTGCTCGGGCAGATCATCCTTGCCCGCCGCATGGGCAAGACGCGGATCATCGCGGAAACCGGCGCGGGGCAGCACGGGGTGGCGACCGCGACGGTCTGCGCCAAGTTCGGGCTGAAATGCGTGGTCTACATGGGCGCGCATGACGTGGAGCGGCAGGCGCCCAACGTGTTCCGCATGAAGCTTCTGGGGGCCGAGGTGATTCCCGTCACCAGCGGGCGCGGCACGCTGAAGGATGCGATGAACGACGCGCTGCGCGACTGGGTCACGAATGTCCGCGACACCTTCTACTGCATCGGCACGGTGGCGGGGCCGCATCCCTATCCGGCGATGGTGCGCGATTTCCAGTCGATCATCGGCAAGGAAGTGCGCTGGCAGTTGGCCGAACAAGAGGGCGAGGGGCGTCTGCCCGACACGGTGATCGCGGCCATCGGTGGCGGGTCCAATGCGATGGGGCTGTTCTATCCGTTCCTCGACGATCCGAGCGTCAACATCATCGGCGTGGAAGCGGGCGGCAAGGGCGTGGACGACCGGATGGAGCATTGCGCCAGCCTGACCGGCGGGCGTCCGGGCGTGCTGCATGGCAACCGGACCTATCTGTTGCAGGATGCGGACGGGCAGATCCTGGAGGGGTTCTCGATCTCGGCGGGTCTGGACTATCCGGGGATCGGGCCGGAGCATGCCTGGCTGCATGACATCGGGCGCGCGCAATATGTGAGCATCACCGATGCCGAGGCGCTTGAGGCGTTCCAGCTGTGCTGCAAGCTCGAGGGGATCATTCCCGCGCTGGAGCCGAGCCACGCGCTGGCCCATGTGATGAAGATCGCGCCGACCCTGCCCAAGGAGCATATCATCGTGATGAACATGTGCGGGCGGGGCGACAAGGACATCTTCACCGTGGCCAAGCACCTTGGTCAGGACATGAAAGTCTGATCCTTCAACAGGTTAGGCATGAGCGCCCCGCGGCGAAAGCCGCGGGGCGCTCTTTTGCGCGGGGTCTGTAGGGGGCGGTGCCCGGCGCTAAACGAAAGTTTATCGGTGCAAACCCTAGGGGTAGAGCGCCCGAATAAACCCCCTGCGGATTTCGCCGGCATCCGCTCTGTGCGTTTCTTGCCCTGTCGCCGGATTGCGGCACGTCACCCTGCCACGTGTAAGGCAGATTGTTCAGGAGCAGAGAGAATGAAGACAAGAACCAAAGGAATGGTTGTCGGGGCGCTGCTCGCCGCGACCTCTACCTTCGCGATTGCCGCGATGGCGCAGGATGCGCCTTTGACGGAAACCGGGCTGCGTTCGCAGATCGAAGCGGGACTCGCCAACGACCTGTATACCTCGGCCGAAATCAAATTCGGCCCGACGCAGGTCAAAGTCGAGGTGATCGGCGTTGACGGCGTGAAGACCGAAACCGTCTACACGCGGGACGGCAGCGGCGGTTTGACGCTTCTGAAAACCGAGTCCGAGACGGCGGATGCCGAGGACGTCGCGCAGTCGGGTCTGGAAATCAAGAGCACGACCGAAGATTTCGAAGACGGCGATGATGACGACGACGATGACGACGACGACGACGACGATGACGACGACGACGATGATGATGATGATGACGACGGCGACGATGATGACGATGATGACGACGATGACGATGACGACGACGATGATGACGATGATGACGACGATGACGACGACGACGACGACGATGACGCATAAGGACCCGATGGCCGAATTGCCGGTGTGACGGCGGGCCGAAGGGACGAATAAAGGGCGCCCCGGTCTTGCCGGGGCGCTTTTCATGGCGGATAGTCGGGGGCGACTGTCCCGAAGGGATCGGGTTTATGACCAGAAGATCAGGAGTCCTGCCGCTGTTGGCGGTCAGCCTTTGCCTTGCGGGGAAGGCGTGGTCAGCCGACTTCGTCGATGTGATCGTGTCCCAGTTGCAGGCGCAGGGGTATACGCAGGTCCAGACCGAAAGGACTTGGCTTGGACGTATCCGTATCGTGGGCGAGCGCGGGGCGGCGCATCGCGAGATCATCGTCAACCCGCGCACGGGCGAAATCCTGCGCGACCTCTGGCTGCTCGACGATGGCGAGGCGGTCTGGGGGAGCGATTCGCGTTTGTCTGCCAGCGGATCGGGCGGGGGCGATCCGGAAGGCGACGACGATGATGACGACGACGATGATGACGACGACGACGACGATGATGATGATGATGACGACGACGACGATGATGATGACGATGACTCGTCCAATTCGGGATCGGACAGTGACAGTTCGGGTTCGGGAAGCAGTGGAAGCGATGGCTGAGATGGGCGAGTGTTGCGGGATCGGGGCGGACGAGGTGCGGTTGACGTGACGCGCCAGATTCTGATCGGCTTGATCCTTGTCGTGCAGGCATTCTGCGCGGTGTTCTTCGTTTCGGATATCCTCTCGTCGATGGTGGGCATCTACGTGCGCCCGCTGCCGTGGGAAGTGCGCGAGTTGATGGAGATGGGCGCGGCGCTGGGGCTGGTGCTGGGTCTGGTGCTGGGGGCGGTGATGCTGATCTGGACGCTGCGCGAGCGCAATCAGGCGCAGGAACGGTTGCGGCGCGCCTCGGGTGCGTTTCTGGAATTGCTGGAGGAGCGCTTTGTGGAATGGGCGCTGACTCCGGCCGAGCGGGACGTGGCGCTTTTTGCCATCAAGGGCATGTCGACGGCAGAGATTGCGACGCTGCGGGCGACATCGGAAGGGACGGTCAAGGCGCAGACCAATGCCATCTACCGCAAGGCAGGGGTCAGCGGGCGGCCGCAGCTTCTGTCGCTGTTCATCGACGATCTGATGCGCGAGGACAGCCCCGTGAAGCAGGGGCGTGCGGCCTAACGCGCGGGGTCGCGCAGGTTCGGGACGCTGCTTGGCGCGTCCATCAGGCCGAAGCGCAGCCCGCGACCGATGCGGTGGGCGAGTTCGGACCACGCCGTGGCGGTTTCCGGCGGCAGGTGGCGTTTCAGGACGGAATCGAAAAGGCCGAGCCAGACATCGAACATGCCCAAGCGGACATTTCCGGCATCGCGGTGGACCTGCAGCGGATTTCCGGAATAGGTGCGGTCGTAGAGGATCGCGTTGCGCCAGAAGCGGGTGATCTTTTCCTCATGCGCGGGCCAGTTGGTGACATGGGCCGCGAAAACGGGGCCGAGGCCGGGGTGGGTGCGGGCCACGGCGTAGAATTCGTGCACGACGGTGGCGATCTGTTCGTCGGTGATGGCAAAGCGCGGGGTCATGGCCCTGTGGTCGGTCTTTGCGCCTGTGGGCGCAAGGGGGGACGGTGTCGCAGGTCAGGCGTCAAGGTCGACGGCATATTGGCGCAGGATCGACAGCGGCACGATATCGAGCGTGCGGATATGCGTTGCGGCAAGGCGGACGCGGGGGGCGGCGCCTTCCTCGTGCGCTTGCAGGAAGCGGGCGGCGCAGAGGCACCATTGATCGCCCGCCTTCAGCCCCGCGAAGCCGAATTCGGGGCGCGGGGTCGACAGGTCGTTGCCGAGGTATTTCGACATGGCAAGGAAATCGTCGGTCATCAGCGCGCAGACGGTGTGGACGCCGCGGTCCATCGGACCCGTGTCGCAGCAGCCGTTGCGGAAGAAGCCGGTGACGGGAGCCGTGGAGCAGGTGGCGAGCACGCCGCCGAGGACGTTGACCGAGGCTTCTTTCATGGCGCTGCTCCAGACTTGACTCGGGGTGCAGTGTGCCTTTGTGGCGGGCGGGGCGACAGGGAAAACTTGTCCGATGACGGAATGTTGCCCGTGGAATGCACGTTTGCGTTGCGCGGCGGGGGCGGTAAACTTCGTCAACGGGTGGACGGAGTGGTGCGATGGACGTGGACGGTTTGATCTTGCTGGCGGTGGTGCTGGTTCTGGCGCTGCCGGTGACGGTCATCGTGCTGCTGGTGAAGGTGGTGGGGCTGGCGCGGCGGATGCGGCAGCTTGAAACGGCGGTGGCGGCCCTGGGTCCGGGGCGCGCCCGGGTGCCCGATGCGGTTGTGGTGCCGGAGCCTGCGGTGTCAGAGGCTGCGGTGTCGGAGGCTGCGGTGCCGGAGGCTGCGGCAATGCCTGTGGCGGAGGTGCCGCCTGTGGCCGCCGAAGGGGCGGGGCAAAACGCGGGCGGGGCGGCGGTGTTCGACCCTTGGGCGGCGAAGGCGGTGACTGCGCAGGACGCGCCACCCGACGGGGCGGAGGGACTGCCTGCCGCGCCCCTGTCGCGCGGGATCGCCCCGCCAAGGCGGATGACCGCCCTTGACGGGCTGGAGCGCTGTTTGCGGGAGAACTGGGTCTATGTGATCTCGGGCGTGTCGCTCGCCCTCGCGGGGGTGTTCCTTGTGCAATACGGGATCGAGCAGGGGCTTTTGCCGCCGGCCTTGCGTGTGGCGGCGGGGGTGGTCTTTGGCCTTGGGCTGGTGGCGGGCGGCGAATGGGTGCGGCGGCGCTATGGCGATGGCGAGGGGGATGTGACGGCCTATCTGCCTTCGGTCTTTTCGGGGGCGGGGGTGGTTTCGGTCTTTGCCGCGCTGGTCGCGGCGCGGCAGATGTATGGGTTGATCGGACCCGAAGCAGGCTTTGCGGGGCTGGCGCTGACGGCGGCGGGGGCGGTGCTGCTGGGCTGGTTCAACGGCGCCTTCATGGTCGCGCTCGGGCTGGTGGGGGCGGTGGTGGCCCCGTTCGTCGTGGGCGGGAGTGCCGACGATGCCGATTGGCTTTACGCCTATTTCGCGCTGGTGGCGGCGGTGGGGCTGGCGGTCGATACGATGCGGCGCTGGGCTTGGGTGTCGGTGCTGGCGGTGGTGCTGGGGTTCCTTGGCGGCTGGCTGTTGCGGCAGGGCGGGGGCGGGGCCGAGGGGCTGGGCCTGATGGGTTTTGCGCTTGTCCCCCTTGCCGTGCTGATCCCTGCGCGGCGGTTGGTGCCGGATCAGGCGGGTCCGGGGTTGCTGGGCGTGATCCTGTCGAAGGACAATGCCCGCCCGCCCTTTCCGGCGGCGCTGGCGGCGGGGACGGTGGCTGCGGCTTCTGTCCTGCTGGCGGCGGGGGGCGGGGTCTATCTGCCCTATGTGCTGCTGGCGCTGATGGCGCTGGGGCTGGCGGCGGCAAGCGACAGGGCCGAGGGGTTGCAGGATCTGGCGCTGCTGCCTGCGCTCGCCTTCGTGCTGCGTCTGCTGGGCGAAGGGGTCGGGGATGGCGCGCTGCGGGCGGTTTTCCTGCAAGGGGCCTATCGCGCGCCCGAGACGGCGGCGCCGGTTACGGTGAGTGTGCTGCTGGGGTTGGCGGCGCTGGTCGGGCTGGGGCTGGTCTGGCGGTCGCGGCGGGGGCCGCTCTATCCGCTGGTGCTTTCGGGGGCGGGGGCGCTGGTGGCCCCCGTTTCGGCGCTGGTGCTGGAGGTGTTCTGGATGCCCTCGGCCGTGATGGGAGCCTATCCTTGGGCGCTGCATGTGGTGGCGCTGGCGGCGCTGATGACGGGCATCGTCCTGCTGTTCGGGCGCGAGGGGGACATGCGGCGGGCGGCGCATTACACGCTGGCCGCGCTGTCGCTGATCGCGCTGGCGCTGTTCCTGATCCTGACGGAGGCCGCGCTGAACGTGGCGCTGGCGGTGCTGGTCGTGGTCGCGGCGGGGTTGGACCGGCGCTTCCGGCTGCCCGAGATGGGGTGGTTCCTTGTGGCCGGTGTCATGGTGATCGGCTTCCGGCTGTCGGTCTATCCCGGCATCGGTTGGGCGATTGACGCGCCTTGGGGGGCGATGGCGGTTGCCTTTGCCGCGCCCCTTGCGGGGTTCGCGCTGGCGCTTCGGCTGCTGCGCGGGTTGGAGCGGGATGTGGCGCGGGCCTTTCTGGAGTCGGGCTTTGCGGGGGCGGCGGCGGTCTTTGCCGATATCGTGGTCTATCGGATGCTCGACGATGTTGTCGGAAGCTTCCCCTTCGATACGCATTGGGGATTGGCGCTGATGGCCTATCCTTGGCTGGTGCTGGCCCTGGTGCAGCTTTACCGCGCGGGGCTTGGCGGGTGGTTGCGCTTCCTGCGTTACGGCATCGCGCTGGTGGCGGGGCTGCTGTTCCTGCTGCCCACTCTGGCGACGCTGTTTTCGGACAACCCGCTGCTGGGGGGCGAGGTTGTGATCGGCCCCCTGGTGCTGGATTCGATGCTGCTGGCCTATGTGCTGCCCGGGGTGACACTGATCGTCGTGCGGCGCTGGCTGGGGCATCTGCCGCTTTGGCTGCGCAGGGGGATGCTGGGGGCGGGGGTTGCGCTTTGCGGTCTATATGCCGCGCTGGAAATCCGGCGGTTCTGGCGCGGGGATGACCTGTCGGTCGCGGGTGTGACCCAGCCCGAGCTTTACAGCTATACGGTGGCGCTTCTGCTGCTTGGCGCGGTGCTCTTGTGGCAGGCGATTGCCAAGGGGTCGCCCCTGTTGCGGCGGATGGCGATGGCCGTGATCGCGGTGACGGTGGCCAAGGTGTTCCTGATCGACATATCGGGGCTGTCGGGGCTGATCCGCGTCTTCTCCTTCCTTGCGCTTGGGCTGTCCTTGGCGGGGTTGGCGTGGCTGAACCGCTGGGCGGCGGCGCGGATGGGACAGGTGCGGTGACATCGGGGCGCACTGGACCCTTGCCGCGCGCGCGTCTATAAGGCGGGGCATGACGCATTACCTTGCGATATATGGCCGAATTATCGGCCCGGCGCGCTGAACCAGCCGCCGGGACGCCCGCCTTTTGCCGCCAAGCGCCGCGTGACCGTGGCGCATCCCCCTGCAAAGCCAATCCGACAGGACCGCCACGATGTGCGCCGACACGACCACGCCCGATTACCGTTCGACCGTTTTCCTGCCCGAGACCGAATTCCCCATGCGTGCGGGCCTTCCGCAGCGCGAACCCGACTGGCTGAAGCGCTGGGAGGAGATCGGCGTCTATGACCGCCTGCGCGAGCGCGGACGCGCCGAGGGGCGCGTGCCTTTCGTGCTGCACGATGGCCCTCCCTATGCCAACGGGCATCTGCACATCGGCCATGCGCTGAACAAGGTCTTGAAGGACATGGTGGTGCGGTCGCAGCAGATGATGGGCCGCGATGCCCGCTATGTGCCGGGCTGGGACTGCCACGGGTTGCCGATCGAATGGAAGATCGAGGAGCAGTATCGCGCCAAGGGGCTGAACAAGGATGACGTGGACGTGGTGGCCTTCCGTCAGGAATGCCGCAAGTTCGCGGAAGGCTGGATCGACGTCCAGCGCGAGGAGTTCAAGCGGCTTGGCATCACCGGCAAGTGGGACGATCCCTACCTGACAATGGACTTCCACGCCGAAGCCGTGATCGCGGACGAGTTCATGAAGTTCGTGATGAACGGGAGCCTTTATCAGGGGTCGAAGCCGGTGATGTGGTCGCCGGTCGAGAAGACCGCGCTGGCCGAGGCGGAGGTCGAGTATCACGACCATACGAGTCATATGGTTTGGGTGCGGTTTCCGGTGGTGGCCTCGGTCAAGACCGTGAACGGGAGCGAAAACCTCCTCCTGCGCGAGGCCGCTAGCGTTGTCATCTGGACGACGACCCCTTGGACGATCCCGCAGAACCGCGCGATCTCGTTTAGCTCGACAATCGACTATGGGCTTTATCGGGTCGATACGGTTCTGGAAGGCTCGGCGGCACGGGTTGGTGAGCACATCCTTGTTGCGGACAAACTGGCGGAGGATGTGAAGAAGGCCGCCAAGGTGGAGGTTTGGAGCCGTGTTGCAACGGTCGATGCCGATGTGCTTGGTCAGACCGTCTGCGCCCATCCCTATCGCGGGATCGAGGGCGGCAAGGGCGAATGGGACTTCGACGTTCCCATGCTCGCGGGGGATCATGTCACCGACGATGCGGGGACGGGGTTCGTGCATACCGCGCCGAGCCACGGCGACGACGACTACCAGATGGGTCTGAAGCATGGCCTGCCGATGACCTATAACGTGGAACCCGATGGCTCATACCGCGCCGACCTGCCGCTGTTCGGCGGGCAGCACATCATCCTGCCCGATGGCAAGGAGGGGCCGGCGAACGTTTCCAACATCAAGGCGCTGGCGGGGGCGGGGGCGCTTTTTGCCAAGGGCAAGCTGAAGCATTCCTACCCGCATTCGTGGCGCTCGAAAGCGCCGCTGATTTACCGGAATACGCCGCAATGGTTCGTGGCGATCGACAAGCCGCTGGACGATGGCATGGGGAGTTATGGCGACACGATCCGCACGCGGGCGCTGAATTCGATCAACCAGTTGGTCGAGTGGACCCCCGTGACGGGGCGCAACCGGCTGCATTCGATGATCGAGGCGCGGCCCGACTGGGTGTTGTCGCGCCAGCGGGCATGGGGCGTGCCGCTGACCTGTTTCGTCAAGAAGGGTGCCAAGCCTACGGATGCCGATTACATCCTGCGCGATACGGCGGTGAACGCCCGCATCAAGGCCGCCTTCGAGGCCGAGGGGGCGGATGTCTGGTATGTGGCGGGCTTCAAGGAGCGGATGCTGGACGGGCTGCACGATCCGGCGGCTTACGAACAGGTCTATGACGTTCTGGACGTGTGGTTCGATTCCGGCTCTACCCACGCCTTCGTGTTGCGCGACCGTGCGGACGGGGTGGCGGACGGGATCGCCGACCTTTACCTCGAAGGCACGGACCAGCATCGCGGGTGGTTCCATTCGTCGATGTTGCAGGCCTGCGGGACCAAGGGGCGCGCGCCCTATCGGGGCGTGCTGACGCACGGGTTCACGCTGGACGAGAAGGGCATGAAGATGTCCAAATCGCTTGGCAACACGGTCGCGCCGCAAGAGGTGATCGGGGAATATGGTGCCGATATCCTGCGGCTTTGGGTGGCGCAGTCGGATTATACGGTCGACCTGCGGATCGGGAAGGAAATCCTGAAAGGCGTGGCCGACAGCTATCGCCGCCTGCGCAACACGATGCGCTTCATGCTGGGGAACCTTAAGGATTTCTCCGAAGCCGAGCGGGTCGACGTGGCCGATATGCCGGGGCTGGAGCAGTGGGTGTTGCACCGTCTGGCCGAACTCGACGCCGAGGTGCGCGAGGGCTACGGGAAGTATGACTTCCAGGGCGTGTTCCAGAAGCTTTTCACCTTCTGCACCACGGACCTGTCGGCGGTCTATTTCGACATCCGCAAGGACGCGCTTTACTGCGACGCGCCTGCAAGCCTGCGGCGGCGGGCGGCGCGGACGGTGCTGGACCTGCTGTTCCACCGTCTGGCGACGTGGCTTGCGCCGATCCTTGTCTTCACGATGGAGGATGTGTGGCTGTCGCGCTTCGAGGCGGCGGGGGAAAGCGTGCATCTGCATGACATTCCCGAAACGCCGAAGGGGTGGCTGAACCATGCGCTTGCGGCGCGTTGGGACCGTATCCGTGCGGTGCGGCGCGTGGTGACGGGGGCTTTGGAGGTGCAGCGCACGGCCAAGGTGATCGGCGCTTCGCTGGAAGCCGCGCCCGTGGTGCATGTGGACGCCGAGACGAAGGCGCTGCTTGATGGCGTGCCGTTTGCCGACCTTTGCATCACCAGCGCGATCGAGGTGACGGTCGCGCCCGCGCCCGAAGGCGCCTTTGCGCTTGCCGATGTGGCGGGGGTGGCGGTGGTCTTCCGTGCGGCGGAGGGGGCGAAGTGCGAGCGGTGCTGGCAAATCCTGCCGGATGTCGGCACGCACAAGCACGCGGCGACCTGCGCGCGGTGCAATGACGCCCTCGGCTGAGGAGATCGCGGCGGTTCTGAGCGATCTCGCCTTCGAACGGGGCAGGGGCAAGAGCTTCTGCCCGTCCGAGGCGGCAAAGCGGCTGGCGGTGGACTGGCGGCCGCTGATGGCGCGGGTGCGCGAGGCGGCGGCTGCGCATCCGCATGTGGTGGCGACGCGGAAGGGGCTGGTCGTGGACCCGCTGTCGGCGAAGGGACCGATCCGTTTGACGCTGCGCTGAGGCTGCCGCCTCCCCTCTCCACGAGGGGGAGGGCAAGGGTGGAGTGGCGGGTGTTGCGCAATGGGTCGTCCTCTGTGGTGGCTGTTGGCAAAAGGACGCGGCGCTTGCCTTTTCCGCCGAGGCGGATCGGCAAAAAGTGCCCAACCCACTGGAAGCCCGAACCGCTGGAAGCCCGAACCGCTGGAAGCCGCGACGATCGACCGTGGTGCGATGCCCCCCTTTTGTCATGCCGAAGGGATCGGGGGGCACAGCGTGACCTGCACGACGGCGGAAGAGGATGGCTGCATCTACGTCGGGGTGTCGCTGTCGCAGCCCATCGTCTTTGCCGGTTCGGAGGTCGAAGCCTGCTTCGAAGACCCGGTTGTCCGGCAGGGCGAAGGGACCCATGCGATGAAGGGCGGGGCCGCGAGGTCCCGCCCCACACCTGACGGCCACGATGGCCGCGGGCCGTTTCGGTCAGCTTTCCGTCGTTGCCCATTCCGTCGGGATGCCCAGCAGCGCCTCGGCCAGGTCCATCGCGTCGTCTCCCCAATAGGTCGCCGGCCTCGGGTGGGTGACGCCACGGCCTTTGACCGCGCGGCAGGACAGGACCTGCTGCCGCCAGCGCAGGGGGATGGCGTCGCGGCCCTGTGCCGCGCCGAGGAGGGCGCCGCAGATGGCGGCGTTGGTGTCGGTGTCGCCGCCCGCCATGACCGTGCCGGTCAGGGCCGAGGCGAAGTCCTGCTCATTCCAGAGGCGGTGGAAGGCGTTGCCGAAGGCGATCAGCACCCAGCCTTGGTGGCGGCAGAAGTCGGGTGGCGGAGCCTCGCGGGATTCGGCGAGGCAGGCGCGGATTTCCGCCCCTGCGGCGCAATCGTCCTGCATGCCCGCGCCCCAAGGGGTTTCGCTGCCCGCGTTGGCATGGGCATGTGCGACTGACCACATGGTCGCAGGATCCGCCCCCGCGACCCCTGCCGCGATGGCGGCGGCGAAGGCGGCGGAGGCGGCGCGGCAGACGGGGTGCGGATGGGTGATCGCGGCGTCACGGCGTGCCCGCTCTGCCGCCTCGGCCGGGTATCCGGCGTAGGCGATGCCGATGGGGGCGACCCGCATCAGGGCACCATTGGCCTGGCTCTTGCCATTGGGCTTTCCGTTGCCCCCGATGGCATCCAGCCCTGCCCGCGTGGTGCCGCCGATGTCGAAGGGGCGCGAATTGCCCCAGTCGCCGTAGGCCGCCATGACGCGCTTCGGATCGAAGCCGCTTTGCCGGACGAGGCTGCGGGCCAGCGTCAGCGCCATCTCGCCATCGTCGGTGGGTTGACCTGCGAGCGTGTCCCATGTGCCGCCCGGCAGGATGTCGCGCAGACCGTCGGGGAAGTGGCGGCGGATGTCGGCGGGGGAGCGGAACTCGACCTGCGAGCCAAGCGCGTCGCCCGCCAGAAGGCCGATCAGCGCGCCCTGTGCGCGGCGCAGCGGTTCGGGGGCCGTCACGCGGCGTTTGACCTTGGCCGGATCGCGCGGGACGGCTTGGCCGGAGCGCGGCCTGCGGCGGATGACCTCGGCCACGATTTCGGGGCGGCCACCGATGCAGCCGTTGAAGAGGCGGCGACCGCCGTGGGCGACGGCGGTGCCGTCCAGTTCGACGAGGTGGCCGCCCACCGCCGCGAGCAGGGCATGGCCGCCAGCGATGTCGTAGCTGTCGAGGCCACCCGTGATGCTGATGGCGGCATCGACCTCGCCCGCCGCGGCCAGCGCCAGACGGTAGGCGATGGACGGCACGGCAAGCACGCCCGCAGGCGCGAAGATCGCGTGGTTGTGGGCGGCGTAATCGCCCGCCTTTTCATTCATGCCGAGGATCGTCGCCGCACCGTAGTCGCGGGGCGTTGCGGGGAGGGGCGGCCAGGGCAGATCGCCGAACGGTTCATAGGGCGCGGGGCGCGGGCCGATCGGGGGCAAGGCCTTGCCATTCCGCATCGGGGCCATGCCTTCGGCCCAGATGAAGAGATCGCCCGCGTCGTCGGGGGCCGTGGGGGAAAAGACGACGCCCAGCACCGGTTGCCCGTTGCGCACCAGCGCCACCGACACCGCCGAGCCGCGTTTCCCGCGCAGGAAGGCCGAGGTGCCGTCCTGCGGGTCGACCATCCAGACATCGGCATGACCGCTGTTGCTGCGCGGCAGCTCCTCGCCGTGCCAGTCGCAGGGATGGAGGGCGATCAGCCTTTCACGAAGGCAGGCTTCGGCCTCGGTATCGACGGGGGCCTTGCCATGCGCGCCGCGCGGGCCGTTCGGGCGGTGGAATTCTGCGCGGATCAGGGAACCCGCCGCAAGCACGGCAGTGATGGCGGGCATGAGCAGGGTGGCGGGGATGGGCAGTGTTGCGGGCATCTTGGTATTCGGGAGCGACATGCTAACCTCCGTTTCGCTTCGATGGGTCGAACCTGCCTGAAACGGGTCGGGCCTTGTCGAAGCGTTGGAATTTTCCGCAGGGTGGCGGCATGGATTACTTTGCACTCTACTGGACATTGCCCGTGCCTTGGGTCGGTTTCAAGCAATTGCCTTCGGACCCGGACGAGGCCGCGAAAGCCAGCCGCACCATCCGCTATCAGGTCGAACGCGTGCGCCGCTGGGTCGCGGCGGAGAAAGGGCGCTTGCTCGGCGAGTCGGTGTTCATGGAGTTGCAGGCGGATCGCGGAACGCATCACATCGTTCCGCTGGTCGAAAAGCTCGTCGCCAAGGCGGAGAATGCGGGTGCGGGGATCGTCGCGGTGAATTTTGCCGAAGCGCTCGGGTGGCGGCCGCATTACGCATTGTGGGGCACGCTGGAAGGATCGGGTCGCGTCACGGCGCTGGACCCGACGCCGCTGGTTCTGGAGCACGAGACGCTGGACCCCGTCGCGCATTTCAGGGAGTGGCGCGAACGGGAGGACAGGTTCGTTGCAGGCAAGGAGGAGCGGAAGGTGGCGCTGGCCGAGACGATCCGCGCCTTGCGGGAAAGCGGGTTGTCCTTTCCGGTCATCGCCGAGGTGTTGAACGGCGAGGGGCAGCGGACCGCGAATGGCAAGCCTTGGACGGGGGACAACGTGCGCAAGATGCTGGGTGCAGGGCCGGGCGGCACCTGATCGGGGAGAGGGAGGAAGGGCGGGGCATCAATCGTCCGTCGTCGAATGATCGGGAACAGGCGGCCTGCTTTCGGAGCGGGGCGCTCGTGGTCATTGTCTTGAGGTTCTGCCGCTTGATGCTGACGGATCGCCGGATGTCCCTTGCCACCTGCCCGGCAGGACCTTGGTCGTCACGGGGTTCCTTGTCATCTCCATCTCCTTTCGGGGTCAAGATGAGCCGCAAACGCCAGCTGCGCAATCATGCCAAACTGTTCCGTGGGGGCTGATGGCGGGCACTTCGCCGCACATTGTGCCGGAATTAACCTTTATGTATGGTGCGGCGGGCGGTGGAGTTGGTCAGGCGGATGATGGGACAGGGTGGAGTTCGTGCTGCGGTCGCACTGGTTTCCGTTACGGTCTGTCTTGCCCTGGGCGGGTGGTATTTCCTTGGCCGCCAAGAGGTTGACCTGTCGCTGTCCAAAGCTACCGAGGCCGGTCTTTACCGTATCGCCATCGCCCCCGAAACCGAGCCGTTTCATCGCGAGGTGATGCATGCCTGGGTGTTCACCCTGACCGACAGGTCGGGAAAGCCCGTGGAGGGGGCCGAGATTACCGTTGGCGGCGGCATGCCCGGGCATGGCCACGGTCTTCCCACGTTGCCCCGGCAGACGCGCCAACTGCCCGGCGGGCGCTACGAGATCGACGGGTTCCGCTTTACCATGGCGGGCCTGTGGGTGCTGGATGTCAGGGTGCGGTCCGGCCTCGGCGAGGACAGGGCCATGTTCAATCTGTCGCTATGAGGGGATTTGGTCGATCCATTCCGGGGGTGCTGCTGGCCCTTGCCATCTGTGTTCCGGCGTTTGCCGACTCGCAGGACGAACCGCCGCCCCCGTCGCCCAGCGGTGCCTTTGGCGAGGACGAGGCCGATCTGGCCGCGCGTCTTGTGATCAATTCGCTTGGCCTTGCCCCCGACGATCCGTCGAACGCCCATGACGACGACCCGCGTGCGGCGGCATTGGGAGAGCGGCTGTTCAACGATCCCCGACTGAGCCGGAATGGCGCGGTGTCCTGCGCCTCGTGTCATGATGCGGCGCGGGAGTTTCAGGACGGGCTGCCGCTTGGACAGGGGATCGGGGTCGCGAACCGGCGGACGATGCCGCTCGAGGGGGTGGCTTGGAACACGTGGTTCTTCTGGGACGGTCGCAAGGACAGCCTGTGGTCGCAGGCGCTTGCGCCTTTGGAAAATCCGGTGGAGCACGGGGCGGACCGGACTGCGCTGGTTCAGGTGATGGCTGCGGATTACGCGCGGGATTACGTGGCGGTGTTCGGTCCATTTCCCGATTGGGGCGACCTGCCACGGCATGCGGGTCCGTTGGGCGATGCGACGGCCATCGCGCAATGGCAGGCGATGCCCGAGGCGGACCAACGCGCCGTCAACGAGGTTTTCGCCAACATTGGCAAGGCCATTGCCGCCTATGAGCGGGGTCTGGTGCCAAAGGGGTCGCGGCTTGATCGCTATTTGCGTGTCGAGTTCGGCGGGATCGAGGGTGCCAAGGGTGCGCTGACCGCGGACGAGGAGCATGGGCTTGAAATCTTTGCGGGCAAAGGGCGCTGCATTTCCTGCCATCAGGGTCCAAGGCTGACGGACGGGTTCTTTCACAATACCGGCGTGCCTTCGGTGGCGGGTCTGCCCGCGGATGCGGGGCGGCTGGCCGCGCTGGACCAGATCGAGGCGGACCCTTTCAATTGTCTTGGCCCCTTTAGCGACGCCCCGGCCGAGGCCTGTGGCGAATTGCGCTTCCTCCTGCGGGATCCGAAGGCGCTGGCGCGGGCCTTCAAGACCCCGTCGTTACGGGGCGTGGGGCGGCGCGCGCCATACATGCATGCGGGCCAGTTCGCCACGCTGGACGAGGTGGTGCGCCATTACGATGCTGCGCCCGCCGCCGAAGCGGGGCAGACGGAATTGAAGCCGATCAGGCTGGACGAGCAGGAAATCAAGGCGTTGGTGGCGTTTCTCGAGGTGCTGTGAGAGCGCTTCGCCGCTGCTTTGGGACGATGAGGTCGTGACGCCGGGATGCGGTTCGCGGAAAGAAGTAGAAGAAGGAAGACGAAGATGACGGTGAAACTCACATGGGCGCGCGCGGGTATTCCGGCGTTGCTGCTGCTGTCGGCTCTGGCGGTTGCGGGCTGCAAGGAAGACAAGGACGAGGCGACTGCCGAGACGCCCGCTGCGGCGGCGGCGGATTGCGAGGACGGGGCCAACAAGATGTTCGCTGACGACAAGGCGGCGCAGGCCGAAAAGTTCGACAAATGCATGACCAAGAAGCTTGGCGCGGACTGGCAGGAAAAGAATCCCGAACTGAAACCCGCCGAGTAAGTGGCCGCGACCGCGTCCGGCGCGGCATGTCAGGATGAGATGATGAAGAAGAATAGTCCCCTGTTGACCTATCTGGGCGCCGTGGCGCTGGTTGCATCACTTGCCATGGTTGCGGCCTTTGCCGCCGTCATCTCGTGGTTCGATATGGTTTGCTTCGGTTTCGTGCTGCTTGTGTTCCTGTGGTTCTGCCGCAAGCTGTTCAACCTCCTTGAACGCAAGGGCGCGATGGCTGCGGTGGCGGTGCTGGTGTTCCTTGGCAGCATCTTCCTGTTCCACAACCTTTATCTGTACGTCATCAGCTTGCCGTCCGGGTCGACGTGGAAGATCCTTGCGGTTCTTGCCGCCCTGTCGCTTGTCGGGACGGTCGGTGTCGTGGCGGGAACGGCGCGGCTGGGCGGCCGGCGGGCGATGGCGGCTGCCGCTGTGCTTGGCCTGCTGGTTCCGGCCTATCCGGTCTACATGGCGCAGGGCGAGAACGCCCAAAGCCAGGGGGTCCGGCAGACGAGCCTTGCCGAGAATGCGGTCGATCCGGCCTATAACGTGGCCAAATATACCCGCCCGATCATCTTCAAACGCAAGCCCAACGTCTACCTTCTCGGTCTGTCGGCAGGAACGGCGGAATCGATCCTCAAAGCCCATCTCGGGCTCGAGCAATCGCCGCTGAGCGCCTATATGCGCGAGGCGGGGTTCCGGACGTTTCACAACGTCTTTACCGAAGCGCAACTGACGCGGATGGCCTATGACCTCATCCTGTCGATGCACCGTGACCTTTACTTCACGCTAAGCAGCAAGGACCGGGGGACGATGCTGTCGGGCAACATCCCCAGCCCGCTCTACACCATCTTCCGTGACAACGGGTACGAGGTAAGCACGCTTGCCGAGGCGGCGAAATTCGGGATCAAGGGGGCATTCGTCGACCGCTACGAGGTGGCGGTCGAAGCTTCGCTCTGCAACTTCCATTTCCTGCCGCATGACATCAAATCGACGATGTTCCTTGGTGGCTGCGATGTGCGGAAACTGTTCAACAGGTGGTCGAAAGAGAAGAGCGAGTCTATCTTCGATTTCCAGATCGCGCGGTTGGAAGAGATCAAGCAGAGCGACAAGCCGCAATTGGTCTTCCTGCACATGCGCCCGCCCTATCACTATCGCGGGGAAAAGATGGCGGGGCCGGATTTCGACAAGGTGGCATCGTTCAAGGCACAGTCCGAAAAGTTTCTTGCCCAAGCGGCCGAGAACCTGCGGCGGGTGATGGACGAGATCGTCAAGGACGATCCCAGCGCCATCGTGCTGGCCTTTGGCGATCACGGGCTGAGCTTGTCGGCGACGCCTTCGAACGGGGAGTTGAACGACTTCTTCGTCAAGGACCGTTACGCGGTGCTGGGTGGCGTGCATCCGGCCAACGCCTGTGCCGACTATTTCCCGAAGGCGGGCGAGTATCCTTTTGTGACGACATCGCAGCTCGTCTCGGACCTTGTTTCGTGCCTGTCGGAGGGCGGCGACCCCTATCCGCCGGGTTACAGCCATCTTGGCATCTTCGGGCAGGAGACCTTTGACTTTGCGCCCTATGCCTATGAACCCGTCGAAGGCCGATGACCGGGAAGTGACACGACCGGGCAGTGACGCAAGGGTCCGGTGCAGGGATGCGCCGGACCTTTGGCGCTTCGGGGAGGGGCCAGCCTTGGTGGCGACACCACAGCAAGCCTTTGCGGCATCGGGCCGCTGCGCGCTTGGCTGCGCCCTGTTTGCCGTGGGGGTCGTGATCCGTCCCTGCGCCGAGATCGTGCGCGACGCGCAGCTTTGCCTCGTGCAAGCGCTTTACGGGCGCGCTATCGCAGCCATGCGCTTGATCGCCCGATGCAATGCGACGCGCACCGCGCCCTCGGTCATGCCGAGACGCTCGCCTACCGTCGCCGTCCGTTCGTCCTCCAGCTCGATGGCGCGCACGATGTCCGCCGACCGCCGATCCAACCGCCCGATGAGCGAGGTCACGTCGCGTTCGGCCAAAGGGTCGGGTCCGTCTTCGGCGGCGAGGACGTCCTCGAAATCGGTGATCTGGACGTGGACGGCAGTGCATCTTGCACGAAAGGCGTCGACGACCTTGTGCCGGGCGATGGCATAGAGCCAGGGGCGCACCGGTCGTCCGACCTCCCAGGTGTCGCGTTTGCGGTGAAGGGCGAGGAGGACGTCTTGCAGGATATCCTCGTGGTGTTCGCGGGTCAGATTGCTGCCTTTGGCGCGGATCACGCAGCGCAGGACGGGCGTCGCTATCCGCAGGAACCGCGCATAGGCGCGACCGTCGCCAGCAATTGCGGCGCGCATCAGCACGGTCCAGTCATCATCGGGAAGCGACATCACATCTGTTTGGTTCGTTCGGTTCGTGCCGTCGTTATAGCGGTTTCGGGGCGACGTGCAAAAGTCGTTCGCGGGGGGAAAGGACCGGCCATTCCTGCGCGGGCCGGACGATGCAATGCGTGGCGGCGAGGATCGTTGCCGATCGTCCAGACGCTATGTCCTGCCCCCTGAAAAGCGGTGGAACAGGTCCGTAACGGCTGCGTGGCGCAGGTCGTGGAACGTCAGGTCCACGGCTCCCGGTTGCCGCGTCGTGTGGCCCCTTAGGTTTCGGAAACACAGGGCGCGCGATGAGGGGCGGGGGGCTTGCGGCCTGTCTTGCCGGTTTCACCTTTGCCCAAATACTCTCGGGGGGGTGAGGCGCTTTGCGCCGAGGGGGGCGGAAGGCCCCCCCTTTGTGTCCGGTCGGAAGGCGCGGGGCGGTTGAAGAAATCGCTTGTCCAAGCCGGAGCGCCCGCTTAGCCCTTGGGGGCTTGATGAAAGGGTGTTGCTGCGGTGTCGATTGGCGTGGTCATGGCCGTGATCGGGGCGGCTTTCCTGCATGCGCTGTGGAATGCGCTGATCAAGGTCGGGTCGTCGAAGATCGGCGGGATGGTGATCCTGTCGATCACCGAAATTCCCATCGGGCTTGCCATTGCGCTGGCGTCTCCGTGGCCGAAGCCCGAGGTCTGGCCTTGGGTCATCGCGGCGGGGTGCACGCATTTCTTCTACAAGTCCTTCCTGCTGTTCGCCTATGAGCGCGGCGATCTGAGCCGCGTCTATCCCATCGCGCGGGGGGCGGCGCCGATGGTGGTGGCGGTCGTCGGGTTCTTCTTCCTGAGCGATGCGATCACCAGCCACGAATACCTTGGCATTGCGGTGCTTGGCTGCGGTATCGCCCTGATGGCGCGGGGGGTGTTCAGTCAAGCTGAGGACCGCAAGCTTTTGCCCTTTGCGCTGGGGTCGGCCTGTGCCACGGCGACCTATACGATCATCGACGGCTTGGGTGCGCGGGTGTCGGGGGATGCGGCGGCCTATGTGGCCTGGGTCTTCGTCGCGGACGGGGTGATCTTTACCACGGTGACGCTGCTCTGGAAGGGGGTTGATGTGCTGCCGCGGGATCGCAAGAGTTGGGGGATGGCGACATTCGCCTCGGCGGCGTCTTACGGGTCTTATGCGATTGCGATCTGGGCCATGACCTTTGCGCCCTTGGCCGTGGTTGCTGCGCTGCGCGAGACGTCGATCCTGTTTGCCGTGCTGATCGGCTGGCTGGTCTTCGGCGAGAAGATGACGGGCGGCAAGGCGCTGGCGGCGGTGGTGATCGTGGCGGGGGTGCTTTTGACGCGGCTATGAGCGCCGCGCCGTTTCACGCCACGCGGTTCACGGCCCGCTCGGGGATGATCTGTTGCGCGATGCCTGCGAAGGTCAGGTAGAGCGAGGTGATCACCAGCCCCCAATGCGCCCAGCTTTGCGGCCAGAAATCGACCCATGCCGCCCAGCCGGCGAAGAAGACCCATGCGATGGCCATCGGCAGCGAGACGTTGCGCCAGCGCTTCGTGCGGGTGGGGTGGATGAATTTGAGGTTGGTGAACATCCCCACCGTCAGCGCGATCACCACGGCGAGGATCACCAGCCAATGCGGGTGCAGCGCGAAGAGGACCAGAATGACCATGTTCCAGCAGGCGGGGAAGCCTGCGAAGCTTTTGTCCTTGGTCTTCATGCGGGTGTCGGCGAAGTAGACGACCGAGCCATAGGTGATCGCGATGATCGCGAGCCATCCGGTCCAGCCCGGCAGCAGGCCCGATTTGAACAGGGCAAAGGCGGGGATGAAGACGTAAGTCAGGTAATCGACGATCAGGTCCATGAGGACGCCGTCATAGGTCGGCCAGTTCTTTTGCGTGTCGTAGCGGCGGGCGAGCGGGCCGTCGATCCCGTCGACGAAGAGCGCCACGACGAGCCAGAGGAACATCAGGCTCCATTTGCCTTCGACGGCGGCGAGCATGGCGAACATCGACAGCACCGCGCCGGAGGCGGTGAGAAGATGGACCGAAAGGGCTTTGAGACGCATATCCATGACGCCTTGGATTGCATGGATTTTCCCCTCGCGCAATCCGCTAGGGGCGGGGTGATGCTTTTGCGCCGCCTGCTTTCTGCGCCCGCCCTTGAGTATTTGGGCCAAGGTGAAAGGGGGCAGGGACAGGGTGCCGTGTCAGGCGCGGGGGTGGGCGGAGGCGTAGACCTCCATCAGGCGGGCGGCGTCCACGGCGGTGTAGGCCTGGGTGGTGGAGAGCGAGGCGTGGCCGAGGAGTTCCTGGATCGCCCGCAGGTCGCCGCCCGCGGCGAGGAGGTGGGTGGCGAAGCTGTGGCGCAGCGCATGGGGGGTGGCCGTGGCCGGAAGGCCGAGTTGCATGCGCGCTTTCTCCATCACCGCCTGCACGAGGCGTGGGTTGAGCGGGCCGCCGCGCGTGCCGCGAAAGAGCGGGTCGGCGGGGGCAAGGTCGAAGGGGCAGAGGCGGACGTATTCGGCCACCGCTTCACGCGCGACGGGGAGGACGGGGACGAGCCGTTCCTTGCCGCCCTTGCCCGTGATGCGGAGCACTTCGGGCAGGGGGTGGGCGGCGGCGGCGAGGCCCAAGGCTTCGGAGATGCGCAAGCCGCAGCCGTAGAGCAGCGTCAGGACGGCGCGGTCGCGGGCGGCGACCCAGGGTTCGGCGGATTGGTCGGCGGCGGTGTCGATGATGTCGGACGCGCCGTCGATCGAGAGCGGGCGCGGCAGTTTGCGGCGGAACTTCGGGCCACGAGCGGAGAGCACGGCGGTGGCATCCGTGCCATTCGTGCGGTCGGCGGTCCATGCGGTGAAGCCCTTGACCGCCGAGAGGGCGCGGGCGAGCGAGCGTGCCCCCACGCCACGGGCGCGTTCATGGGCCATCCATGCCCGCAAATCGCCAAGCGGGATGGAGGCGAGCGCCGCCATGCCTTCGGTCCCGCCGCGATGCTGCGCGAGAAAGGCGAGGTAGCCCGCCACGTCGCGGTTATAGGCGGTGATCGTGCGTTCGGACGCGCCGTCGATGGCGCGGAGGTGGCTGAGCCAATTGGAAAGCGCCGCGCTCGCCTGTGGCGAGATCGGCAGGGGGGCTGCCGATGGGCGGCCCGTCATGACAGCCAGCGGCGCATGGTGCGTTCGAAGACGCCCGCGAAGAAGGCCAGAAGGTCGGTGCCGTGGGTGGGTTTGAAGAGATGCGGGTCTTCGGCACCGAGCACCAGCATGCCGGGAAGGCGGCCCGCGCCGAAGTCGAGCCGCATGAGCGCTTCGGACCTGATCCAGCCCGCGCGGTCGCCGTAGATGCCTGCCGTTCCGGCCGGCATGGTCTGGCGCAGGACAACGGGGCGGAGCGGGATGTTGCGCCCGCCGGAGAGGTAGTCGCCGATGAAGCCCGGTTCGGCCACGTAGAGCACATCGCCCAGTTTGCGCAGGAGGGCGGGGCTGTCTTCGGGTTGCACCGATTCCAGCACCAGCCGCACGCAATCGACGCGCAGGGTGGCGGCGACATCCGAGGCGAGGGTTTTCAGGAAATCCTCGAACTCCAGCGGGTCGAGCATTTGCAGGATCGCGCGATGCACCTGATTGGTGCCGGCGAGGTTTTCGTAGGCGGCGGCGATGACGGAGCGGTGGGTGTCTTCCAGCCGGTCGAGGCGGTTTTCGAGACGCTCCATCGCGATGCCGCGCAGGTCGACGATATTGGCACCCATCGCACGGTCGTTGGCGGCGATGAGGGCGGCCATCACGTCGCGGTCTTCAAGCAAAAGCTCCGGCTCTGCCAGAAGCCGGTCGCGCAAATCCTGTTCGATCATTGAGGCACTGCCCGTCTTGTTCTTGTGATTTGCGCGACCTTAGCAGGAAATCAGATGATTTTCTGCCCCGTTTTCGCCCAGTCGGCCATGAATTGTTCAAGGCCCTTGTCGGTGAGGATGTGATTGGCCATCGACTTGATCACCGAAGGCGGCGCGGTCATCACGTCGGCCCCGATCAGGGCGCAATCCTTGGCGTGGTTCACGGTGCGGATGGAGGCGGCGAGGATCTGCGTCTCGAAGCCGTAATTGTCGTAGATCGTGCGGATGTCGCCGATCAGGTCCAGCCCGTCGAGGTTGATGTCATCCAGACGCCCGATGAAGGGCGAGATGAAGGTGGCACCGGCCTTGGCGGCGAGAAGGGCTTGGTTGGCCGAGAAGCAGAGGGTCACGTTGACCATCTTGCCTTCGCCCGACAGCACCTTGCAGGTCTTGAGGCCGTCCCATGTCAGCGGCACCTTGACGGCGATGTTGGGCGCGATCTCGGCCAGTTTGCGGCCCTCGGCGATCATCTCGTCGGCTTTGAGCGCCACGACTTCGGCCGAGACGGGGCCGGAGACGATGGAGCAGATTTCCTTGGTCACTTCGAGGATGTTGCGACCCGATTTCAGGATCAGCGAGGGGTTCGTCGTGACGCCATCGACCATGCCGAGGTCATTGAGTTCGGAGATGGCGGCCACATCGGCGGTGTCCACAAAGAATTTCATCGGCGCGGTCCTTATGGGTTGCGGGGGTTCGGCCCCGCGTTTACCCCAAAGCGGTGGCGGTTGAAAGACTGCGCGGTCGAAAGCCTGCGTGGTCGAAAGACTGCGTGGTCGAAGGGCCGGGCGGGTGGAAGGCCGGGCGGGTGGAAGTCTGGAAGGCGGGTGCGCGTGTCGGATCGGACCTATGCGGCGGGGGAGCTTGTCGGCGTCTTGACGACCGAGCCTTTGGGTCGGGTGCTGGACTATCGCGCGCCCGAGGGCGGTTGCGGGGACGGGGATTTCGTCGAGGTGCCGCTTGGGCCGCGCCGAGTGCTGGGGGTGGTCTGGGGCCGTGGCAAGGGGGATTGGGACCCTGCCAAGGTGCGGGCCGTGGGGCGTGTGCTGGATGCGCCGCCGATGCGGGCCGAATTGCGGACCTTTCTTCAGCGCGCGGCGGAATACACGCTGACGCCCCTGCCCCAGATGCTGCGGTTGGCCACGCGCGCGCCGGGGCTGGGCGAGGCGGCGGTGACGCGGCGGGTTTACCGGCTGGGCGGGGTGGTGCCGAACCAGTTGACCGATGCGCGGCATCGGGTGGTCGAGGCGCTGCGGGCCTTTGGCGGCGCGCCGATGACGCTGGGCGAGCTGGCCGACGAGGCGGGGTGCGGAACCTCGGTCGTCAAAGGCTTGGTGAAGCTTGGCGTGGTGGTCGAGGAGGACGCGCCACGCGATCTGCCCTTTCCCGTCCTTGACCCTGCGGGGGCGGCAACGCTGGCGGGGGATCAGGTCGCGGCGGGGGATGCGCTGGTCGCAGCGGTGGATGCGGGGGAGTATTCGACGATCCTGCTCAAGGGCGTGACGGGGTCGGGGAAGACGGAAGTCTACCTTGAAGCCGTGGCGGAATGTCTGCGGCGCGGGCGGCAGGCTTTGGTGCTGCTGCCCGAAATCGCGCTGACGGCGGAGTTCCTGAAGCGGGTCGAGGCGCGGTTCGGGGCGCGGCCTGCGGAGTGGCATTCGGGTGTCACGCAGACCGAGCGGCGGCGGGTCTGGCGCATGGTCGCCGAAGGCCGCGCGCAATTCGTCGTGGGGGCGCGGTCGGCGCTGTTCCTGCCGTTCCAGCGTTTGGGGCTGGTGGTGGTGGATGAGGAGCACGACACCTCCTACAAGCAGGAAGAGGGCGTGCTTTACAACGCCCGCGACATGGCGGTGCTGCGGGCGTCGATCGTGGGCTGCCCCGTGGTGCTGGCGAGTGCGACGCCATCGCTCGAGACATGGGCGAATGTCGAGGCGGGGAAATACGGGCGGCTCGACCTCGCGGCGCGCTATGGCGTGGCGGAGATGCCGGACATGGGTGTCATCGACATGCGCGAGGCGAACCTGTCCAACGGGAGCTGGATTTCCGCCAAGCTTGCCGCCGAGGTGCAGGCGCGGGTGGGGCGGGGGGAGCAGTCGCTGATCTTCCTCAACCGTCGCGGCTATGCGCCGGTGACGCTGTGCCGGGCCTGCGGGGCGCAGGTGGGCTGCGACCATTGCGATGCGCGGATGGTGGAGCACCGGTTCCTGAAGCGGCTGGTCTGTCACCAATGCGGGGCGACGAAGCCGGTGCCGCTGGCCTGCCCGTCCTGCAAGGTCGAGGGCAAGATGGCCGCCGTGGGTCCGGGGGTGGAGCGCATGGCCGAAGAGGTGCAGGCGCGCTTCCCCGAGGCGCGGGTGGCGGTGCTGTCGTCGGACCTCTTCGGATCGGCGCGCGCGTTGAAGGCGCAGATCGAGGCGATTGCCGCGGGGGCGGCGGATATCATCGTCGGCACGCAGATCGTGGCCAAGGGGCACAACTTCCCGCTGCTGACGCTGGTGGGGGTGGTGGATGCGGACCTTGGCTTGCAGGGGTCCGACCTGCGGGCGGCGGAGCGGACATTCCAGTTGATGCGGCAGGTTGCAGGCCGCGCGGGGCGGAGCGAGAAGCGGGGGGCGGCTTGGCTTCAGACCCACCAGCCGGAGCATCCGGTGATCCGCGCCATCCTTGGCGGGGATGAAGAGGCGTTCTGGCGGGCGGAAGCGGCCGAGCGCAAGGCGGCGGGGGTGCCGCCCTATGGGCGCATGGCGGGGGTGATCCTGTCCTCGCCCGATTTGCAGCAGGTGTTCGACTTCGGCGCGGAACTGGCGCGGCGGGACGGGCCGCTGCGCAAGATCGGGGCGCAGGTTTTCGGGCCTGCTCCGGCGCCGATTGCGCGGGTGCGGGGGCGGCATCGGGTGCGCCTGCTGGTCAAGGCGGGAAAGGGCGCGCCCTTGCAGGCGGCGCTGGCGGAATGGGTGGCGCAGCTTCGGGTGCCGAACACCCTGCGGATGGCCATCGACATCGACCCGCAGAGTTTCATGTGAGGGGATGCAAGGGGGGCTCGCCCCCCTCTTGGCGCGATGCGCCAATTCACCCCCGAGGATATTTATGGCGAGAGGAAGCGCGGGGGCGTCCCTTTCCTCTTGCCTCAAATATCCTCGGGGGGAGCATCGCGGCACGCGATGCCGGGGGGCAGACGGCCCCCCGTGCGCGGTATCGACCGTCGCTTCGTCGTGAAGCAGGGCGCACTGGCGCGGGGGGCGGGGCGCACCTATACTCGCGGGCAACCAAGGAGGCCCGACATGTTCCTGTTCGACCGCAAGAAGATGGAAATGGTGACACCCGACCGCGCCCTGCCGGGGCGGGCGCAGCCCTTGCCCACGGCGGAGACGCATTTCATTTCCGGCCTGCCGCTGAAATCGCCCGTTCCTGCGGGGATGGAAGAGGCGATGTTCGGCATGGGCTGTTTCTGGGGCGTGGAGCGCAAGTTCTGGCAACGCTCGGGCGTGTGGTTGACGATGACGGGCTACGCGGGCGGGTTCACGCCGAACCCGACCTATCAGGAGACCTGCACGCAGTTGACCGGGCATAACGAGGTGGTGCGGGTGATCTATGACCCCGCCGTCGTGACCTACGGGCAGTTGTTGCAGCTTTTCTGGGAAAACCACGATCCGACGCAGGGGATGCGGCAGGGCAATGACGTGGGGTCCACCTATCGGTCGGGCATCTATTTCTACACCGACGCGCAGCGTGCGGCGGCCGAGGCGTCGATGGCGGCCTATCAGGAGCGGCTGCGCAAGGCGGGTTACGGGGCGATCACGACCGAGATCGTGCCTGTGCCGACCTTCTACTTTGCCGAGGATTATCACCAACAGTATCTCGCGAAAAATCCCGGCGGATATTGCGGCGTCGGCGGCACGGGCGTAACCTGCCCCATCGGACTGTCCGCCTGAAGCGCGGTCGTTTCGCTTCGGGAGTGAGTGATGGCTGGTAAGAAGATCGACACCCGCGCGCCGGGTCTGGAGGCGGGTGTTGCGCTTGCCAAGTGGCTGACAGGCAAGGAGCATCTGCATTACGGGCTGTGGACGGGGCTTGATGTGCGGGCGGCGAACCTTGGCCCTGCGCAGGAAGCCTATAGCCAGAAGCTGTTCGCGCTGCTGCCGCAGGGGCGGGCGCTTCGCATCCTCGACATCGGCGGCGGGGCGGGGGAAACCGCGAAGCGGCTGATCGGGATGGGGCACGAGGTCGAGATCGTCGTGCCGTCGCCCTATCTGGCCAGCCGCTGCCGCGAGAATGCGGTGGGGGCCAAGGTCCACGAGGCGACGTTCCAGCAGGCAGAGGTGACGGGGCCGTTCGACGTGTGCCTGTTTTCGGAAAGCTTCCAGTACATGCCCTTTGCCGTGTCGCTGCCGAAGGCGAAGGGATTGCTCAAGCCGGACGGTGTGATCGTGATTGGCGACACCTTCCGGCCCGAAGGGTTCGTGCGCGGCGCGGAGCGGGCGGTCGGGGGCGGGCACGCCTTGGGACGGTTCCGCGCCTTTTTGCCCGAAGCGGGGCTGCGGGTGGAGAGCGAGGAGGATGTGACCGATGCGGTTGCGCCTTCGATCGACCTTGAACAGGCGTTCTTCAATGTGGTGGGCGTGGGCATGGCGGGGCTGGACCGCGAGCTGACGGAAAAGCGCCCGCTGCTGCGGCGCGTGCTGGTCGGGGTGATCGGCCTTTTCATGGGGTCCGCGGCGCGGGACCGTCTGGCGCGGCGCTTGCGCGGGCAGGAACGAACGGCGGATGCATTCCGCGCAAACAACCGCTATTTGCTGATGCGACTCGGCCAGAGCGCCTGACCTGACCGACTGACCTGACCGCCTGACCTGAACGCCTGAGCCGACACGACCGATCCTTGCCGGAGACGACCATGCCCAGCTATTCCGCCCTGACCACCCTGATGGGCGAGGACGCCGCCGAGGCGCTTGCCGAAGCCATCGAGAAGCTCGAACCCGAACCCACGGGGGTCGGGGTGTTCGAGATCGAGGACGATTCGGGTCTGTGGGAGGTGGGGGCCTATTTCCTTGAACCGCCGAACGAGGTGATGCTCGAGGTGTTGGCGCTGGCCTTCGGGGCGAAGCCCTTTGCCGTGTCGGAAATCCCCGAGGTGGACTGGGTCGCCAAAGTGCGGCGCGAGCTGTCGCCGGTGGAGGCGGGGCGGTTCTACGTCTATGGCAGCCACGATGCGGACAAGGTGCCCGAGGTCGTGGCCCAAGGCGGGCGGGTGCCGTTGCAGATCGAGGCGACCGTGGCATTCGGCACGGGGCATCACGGCACGACGCTGGGCTGTCTGCGCGCCTTTGACCGGCTGTTCGGCGAAGGCTTCCGCCCTGCCAAGGTTGCCGATATCGGCTGCGGCACGGCGGTGCTGGCGATGGCGGCAGCTTCGGTCCTGCCGGATGCGCTGGTGATCGCGTCGGATATCGACGAGGTGGCGGTCGATGTGGCGCGGGCCAATGTGGAGATCAACAACCTGAAGGGTCGTGTGGAATGCATGGAGGCGGCCGGCTTTGCCCATCCGCGTCTGGCGGAAGCCGCACCCTATGACCTGATCTTTGCCAATATCCTGAAGGGGCCGCTGATCGAGCTTTCGCCCGATATGGCGAAGAATTGTGCCAAGGGCGGGCTGGTGATCCTGTCGGGGCTTCTGGTCGTGCAGGCCGAGGCGGTGACGGCGGCTTATGTCGCGGCAGGGTTCGAGCCTGTCTCGCGCGAGGACCTTGGCGAATGGTCGGCGCTGGTGCTGCGGCGGCTGTGACCGGTCGCGTCGCGGAAACGCCGCGTTTCCGGCTTGGCCGCTAATGGACGACGGCGATTTCTGTTAGACTTTGCCCCCGTTGTGCAATGGGACGAGGTGGGCAGATGTCCGACCCGAACATGCAGGAGTTCCGTGACCGCGTGCGGCGGCTTGAGCGTGACCATGCGCGCGGTCAGGGGTTCAAGGCCGAAGGCACCCTGACCCGCGCCGATTTCCGCCGTCGCCCCGTGGAAAAGCGCCCCGTCTTTCGCACGGTCCTGTTCACACTCGCCTTTCTGTTCGGGATCAAGGGCGCATTGCATCAGCATCTTGGCCCCGATGGCTATGCCGAGCGTATCAGGGAGCTGAGCGCGGCGGGCGGGGTGGATGCGATGCAGGCGGCCTTCATGCAGGCCGATCCCGTCACGCTGATGGTGTCGCGCGCCATCGGGAGTGTCATCGCCAAGGTGGGCTGAAATGCAAAAGGCCGTCGACCCCCACGGTCAACGGCCCAAGCATACGGTCGGTCGGTGCGCTGAAGGATCAGCGGCCGATCATTTCGATGTCGCCACGGCACAGGCCGATATCGTCAAGCTCGCGGTCCGAAAGCTTGCCGAGCGCAGAGCGCGTGACGCGGGCGTCGTTCCAGTTGGCGACGGTCAGGTAGATGTCGCTGACGAACTGGACGAAGCGGAAGATCGAAATGGCGCCGAACGGCGCCGGGCGGGTCGTCTCATAGGCGGCCATGATGGTTTCCTTTACAAACTGCTCAATGGAGAGGCATCGCTGTCTCACAAGGGCTAAATATCTATGCTGCATGTGCAAAACAACCGGCGCTTTGGCAAAGCCGTGTTGCACGCCGCGCATGGCTGATCGGGGGCGCGTGGCCCTTTATTTGCTGGGGATCGGGTTCGACTGTCGCGCCCGTGTCGCTTGTGCGTGGCGCTGCGTCGGTTTCTGCACCTGCATAAAGCATTGTGAAGCGGGACGTGCAAGAGGTGAAAGGCGATTGCCCGATGTTCTTGTTTCGTGCTAGTCCTGACGCAACGAAGAAGAGCAGGCCCGAAACGGGCCAAGGGCAGGGAATGATGCGCGTTCTGGGAATCGACCCCGGCCTTCGCAACCTCGGTTGGGGGGTGATCGAGGTGTCGGGCGCGAAGATCGCGCATGTCGCCAACGGCATCTGCCATTCCGCCCCGGGCGAGGGGGAGGGGGATCTGGCCCAACGCCTTGTTTCGCTGCACGTGCAACTGACCGAGGTGTTGCGGACCTATGCGCCGGACGCGGCGGCGGTGGAGCATACGTTCGTGAACAAGGACGCGGTGGCCACGCTGAAGCTGGGGCAGGCGCGGGGGATCGCGCTTTTGGTGCCTGCGCAATTCGGGCTGACGGTCGGGGAATATGCGCCCAACGCGGTGAAGAAGACGGTGGTGGGCGTGGGCCATGCCGCCAAGGTGCAGGTGGACCATATGGTGCGGCTGCAACTGCCGGGGGTGAAGATCGCGGGGCCGGATGCGGCGGATGCCTTGGCAATCGCCATCTGCCACGCGCATCATCTGCAAAGCGCCGGACGGTTGCAGGATGCGGTGAAGAGGGCGGCGGGATGATCGGCAAGATTTCGGGGCGGCTGGAGTGGCGCGGGGCGGGCGAGGTCCTGATCGACGTGCGCGGGGTGGGCTATATCGTGCATGTGAGCGACCGCACCCTGCGCGGGATGCCGGCTGTGGGCGAGGCGGTGTCGCTGTTCACCGAGCTGCTGGTGCGCGAGGACCTGCTGCAACTTTTCGGCTTTCCGACGATGTATGAGAAGGAATGGCACAAGCTTCTGACCACGGTGCAGGGGGTCGGGGCCAAGGCGTCGATGTCGATCCTTGGCACGCTGGGGGCCGAAGGGGTGGCGCGGGCGATCACACTGGGGGATGCGCGGGCGGTGCAATCGGCGCCGGGGGTTGGGCCGAAGCTGGCGCAGCGCGTGATCCTCGAGCTGAAGTCCAAGGCGCATACGGTCATGGCGATGGGCGGCGGCATGATGGCCGTGGCCGAGGCGGGGGACGAGGTGATCGAGACGGTCGCGCCCGCGCCGAAGCGGGCGGCGAAGGCGTCGGATGGTGCCGCCGAGGCGCGGGCCAAGGCGAGTGCGGATGCCCTGTCGGCGCTGGCGAACCTTGGTTACGGCACGGCGGATGCGGCCGAGGCCGTGGCGCGGGCGGCGGGCGATGCGCCCGAGGCGGATACGGCCACGCTGATCCGTGCGGCGCTGAAACTGCTGATGCCGAAGGGATAAGGGATGGAACCCGATCCGCTGATCCGCCCCGAAAAGCTGGCCGAGGATGCCGACCGCGCGTTGCGTCCGCAGTCCTTGGAGGAATTCGTCGGGCAGGCCGAGGCGCGGGCGAACCTGCGCGTTTTCATCGAAAGCGCCAAGATGCGTGGCGAGGCGATGGACCATACGCTGTTCCACGGCCCGCCCGGTCTGGGCAAGACCACGCTTGCGCAGATCATGGCGCGGGAGTTGGGGGTGGGGTTCCGCATGACCTCGGGTCCCGTGCTCGCGAAGCCCGGTGATCTGGCGGCGATCCTGACCAACCTCGAACCCCGCGATGTGCTGTTCATCGACGAGATCCACAGGCTGTCTCCGGTCGTTGAGGAGGTGCTCTATCCGGCGCTGGAGGATTTCGCGCTTGATCTGGTGATCGGCGAGGGGCCGGCGGCGCGGACGGTGCGGATTGATTTGCAGCCCTTTACGCTGGTGGGTGCGACGACGCGGCTCGGGTTGCTGACGACGCCGCTGCGCGACCGTTTCGGGATTCCGACGCGGCTGCAATTCTACACCGAGGATGAACTTGACCTGATCGTCACGCGCGGGGCGCGGCTTTTGGGCATCGTGTCCGACCCCGAAGGCACGCGCGAGATTGCGCGGCGGGCGCGGGGAACGCCACGGGTGGCGGGGCGCTTGCTGCGGCGGGTGGTGGATTTCGTGCTGGTCGAAGGCGACGGACGGTTGACCAAGGAGATTGCCGACAGGGCGCTGACGCGGTTGGGGGTGGATCACCTTGGCCTTGACGGGGCGGACCGGCGGTATCTGGCGCTGCTGGCCGAGAATTACGGGGGCGGGCCGGTGGGGGTGGAAACCATCGCGGCGGCGCTGTCCGAGGCGCGGGATGCGATCGAAGAGGTGATCGAGCCGTATCTTTTGCAACAGGGGCTGATCCAGCGCACGCCGCGCGGGCGGATGCTGGCGGCGAAGGCATGGCGGCATCTGGGGCTTGAGGCACCGAGGGTCGTCGGGCAGAGCGATCTGTTCGACGGGTAGGGCTGTGGGACGATGAATTGGCAAAGGCGCGTGCCTTTGCCACCCGTTGCGGGTTCAGCCGTCCGCCGGTGGCCCCAAAGGCCACTGGCCAGCGCCCGCCCCGCCCATGGCGGGCGCTGGCCTCTGTCATGCCTGGTGCTGGCGATTGCGCGGAAGCGCTGCGTTGCGGGCGGGGAAACGCGGGTCGCGTTTCCTTGTCCGCCCGACTGGGGGTGCTGAAGGGCACACCTCATCGCGTGGCAAAGGCACGCGCCTTTGCCAAAGTCGGCCTGCCTAACGATTGAGCTTGCCCCCCGAATCCGCTAGGCGCGGAGGGAAAGCGGGAGGACCCGATGACGCCGGACGAGATTGCAGCTTTGTTCACCCGTGCGGACGGGCAATACCTTTGCGCGCGTTGGGGGCGGCCCATCGTGCCGGTGGTCTTTGGCGTGGATGATGCCACGCTGTCGGTGCTGAAAGGCGCGGTGGAGGCGGTCGTCACCCTTGCCGGTCACAAGATGGCCGAGACGGACCCCGAGCTTGGCGCGAACCTGATGGTGTTCTTCTTCCGCGACTGGGCGGAATTGCCCGAGGTGCCGAACCTCGACCGGCTGGTGCCCGACCTTGGCC
The DNA here is from genome assembly GCA_027489375.1 of Paracoccaceae bacterium. Taxonomy (GTDB): domain Bacteria; phylum Pseudomonadota; class Alphaproteobacteria; order Rhodobacterales; family Rhodobacteraceae; genus Paragemmobacter. The sequence goes on from JAIXZW010000021.1 coordinate 254,125, forward strand.
CGCTGTGCGCGCGGCTGGCGGCGGCGGGGGCGAACCAGTACCGGATTTTCCGCTTCGATGCCGAGGGGGCGATCAAGGCGGCCTTCGTCTTCTTGCGGATGGACGAGAACCTTGCTTCGGTTTCGGCCGAGACGCTGGCCTTGGCGCAGGCGGTGCAGACGATCCTGCTCTGGTCGGACACGGCGTTCATCGGCACCTCGCCGCTTGCGCTGGCGGGGGGGCAGGTCATCCTGCGGCCTGAAATCGCGGGGGTGATCCGTGCGGCCTATCATCCCGTCCTGCCGCCCGTGGCGCGGGATGCGAGCCATGCCTTGCGCCTGTCGGCGCGGATCGCGGCGGCGCAGTAGGGAACAGCCACCCGCCGCCGCCGTTGGGCCACCCAAGGCATGGGAGGCGGCGATGGCACGGGATGCAGGGCAGGGCGCAGAGCACGAGCAGGGACGCGGGCGCGAGGCGGAGCGGCCAAGGGACATTCCGGCGAAGGGCTGGAAGGACATCGCGCTGCGGGTCTGGCAGTCGCTGCGCGAGGACAAGCTGCTCCTCATCGCGGCGGGGGTGTCGTTTTACCTGCTCTTGGCGCTGTTCCCCGCCTTGGCGGGTTTCATCGCGCTTTACGGGCTGATCGCGGACCCTGCGACGGTGGCCGGGCATGTCTCGTTCCTTCAGGGCGTGATGCCCGGACCTGCGTCGGAATTGGTGTCGGCGCAGATGGTGCGGCTGGCGGGTGAGCAGGGCGACGCGCTGGGGTTTTCGGCGCTGGTGGGGCTGCTGATTTCGCTGTGGTCGGCGAATGGCGGGGTGAAGGCGATCTTCGAGGGGGTGAACGTCGCCTATGACGAGGAGGAGAAGCGGTCCTTCCTGAGGCTGACGCTGGTGACGCTGGCCTTCACGCTGGGGGCGATGGTGCTGATGTTCCTGCTGATCGCGGCGCTGGCGGTGCTGCCTGCGGTGCTGGCGCTTTTGCCGTTGGGCCGCGTGGTCGAGGTGTTGGCGGGGCTGGTGCGCTGGCCCGTCATCCTTGTGCTGATGGGACTGGCGCTGGCGGTGCTTTACCGCTTCGGGCCAAGCCGGACGCCGCCGGAATGGAAATGGGTGACATGGGGCAGCGGGCTGGCGACGGGGTTTTGGGTCGCGGCCTCGGCGGCGTTTTCGGTCTATCTGGAGAATTTCGCCGATTTCGGGGCGAGTTACGGGACGATGGCCGCGCCGATCGCCTTTCTGCTGTGGCTGTGGATTTCGGTGGTCATCGTGCTGATCGGGGCCGAGGTGAATGCCGAGATGGAGCACCAGACGGCAAAGGACACGACCACGGGGCCGGAAAAGCCGATGGGCGCGCGGGGGGCGGAGGTGGCGGATACGCTGGGAAGGGCGGCGGGGGAGTGAGGTTTCGCTTGCGATGCCCTGCGGGGCGCGGCTAGGTCGGGGCAGAGCCTTGGGGGCAGCTATGAGCCATGACCTGACCGTCCGCGTCTATTACGAGGATACCGACCTTGCCGGTATCGTCTATTACGCCAATTACCTGAAATTCATCGAGCGCGGGCGCAGTGAATGGGTGCGGGCGCGGGGGGTGGATCAGGGGGCTTTGAAGCGCGGGCACGGGATCGTCTTTGCCGTGCGGCGGGTCGAGGCGGATTACCTGCGGCCCGCGCATTTCGACGACGAATTGACGGTGCGGACGCGGCTGGTCGAGATGGGCGGGGCCAAGATCGTGGTGAGCCAAGAGGTCTTGCGCGGCGAGGAGCGGCTGTTTGCAGCCGAGGTCGTGCTGGTCTGCCTGTCCGATACGGGCCATGCGGCGCGGATTCCGGCGCATGTCAGGGCGGCGCTTTCCCCGGCGCTGCACTGAGCGCACCGGTGGATTGTCGCCATTTCGCGCAGATGTGTTGGCATTCCCCGTAGAACTTGGGTAGAATCACGCTTAAAGGCCGCGAACAGGACGGCCATTAACAAGAGCAGGCGTAATGGATACCCAGACCCTCGCGGCAGCGCAGGAGATTGATTTCTCCTTGCTGGCCCTTTTCATGAAGGCCACGTTTACCAACAAGCTCGTGCTCATGACCCTGTTGGGAATGAGTTTCTGGTCTTGGTCGATCATCATCCAGCGGCATCTGACCTTTCGGCGGGCGCATCAGGAGGCCGACGAGTTCGATCGCGCCTTCTGGTCGGGCGAACCGCTCGACGAGCTTTACGACACCATCGCGCCCGATCCGCAAGGCGCCTCGCAGCGCATCTTTGCAGCCGGGATGACCGAGTGGCGGCGCAGCCACCGGCAGGACGGCGGGCTGATCGCGGGGGCGCAGGCGCGCATCGACCGTGCGATGGACGTGGCCGTCGCCCGCGAGGCGGAGATCCTGAACAAGGGGCTGGCCTTCCTTGCCACGACGGGGTCCACCGCGCCCTTCATCGGGCTGTTCGGGACGGTCTGGGGGATCAAGCACAGCTTCGAGCAGATCGCCATCAGCCAGAACACCAACCTTGCCGTCGTGGCACCGGGCATCGCCGAGGCGCTGCTTGCCACGGCCATCGGTCTGGTCGCGGCCATTCCCGCGGTCGTCGCCTATAACAAGCTGAACACGGACAGCGAGCGTATCCTTGGCGGGTATGAAAGCTTTGCCGACGAATTCTCGACCATCCTGTCGCGCCAGTTGGACGCCTGACGCATGGGCGCGGGTGTAGCCAAGAAGGCGGGCGGGGGCGGACGGCGCGGGCGGCGGCGCGGTCGTGGCGGGGTGATGTCGGAGATCAACGTCACGCCCTTCATCGACGTGATGCTGGTGCTGCTGATCATCTTCATGGTGGCGGCCCCGATGCTGACGGTGGGCGTGCCGGTCGAACTGCCCGAGACGGCGGCCAATGCGCTGCCGACCGAGCAGGAGGAGCCGCTTGCCATCACCATGACGGCGGACGGGAAGCTGTTGATCCAGAAGAACGAGATCAACCCGAGCGACCTGATCACCAAGCTGACCGCGATTGCGGCGGAGCGGACCTCGGACAAGATTTTCCTGCGGGCGGACGGGTCGATCCCCTATTCCCGCGTAGCCGAGGTGATGGGGGCGCTGAACAAGGGCGGGTTCAACAACATCGGACTTGTGACCGATGCGGGCGGGCCGACGCTTGACGGAAGCGGCGGCTGAAGGCCGGAACGATGGGTTTTCGCGAACGCACAGGCATGACCACGGGACAGATCGTCTCGGCTGCGGGGCACGTGACGGTGTTCCTGTGGATCATGTTTGGCGACTGGCTGTTCCAGCCCAAGGACATGCCCGAAGTGACGGTGGCCGAAGTGTCGCTGATGACCTCGAGCGAGTTCGACGAGATGGTGGCGGCGGCCCCCGCTGCGGCACCCGAACAGCCCGCCGAGGCCAAGCCGGAGACGCCCGCCGAACAGCCCGCCGAGCCGGTGAAACCTGCCGAGACAGAGCCGCCGGTGGTCGAGGACATCCCCGAGGATGTTCCGGTGTCGGATGCGCCCCAGCCCATCGAAGCGCCCGAGCCGGTGGCTCCGCTTGCCGATACCGAGCAGCCCGTTCCCGTCGCGCCTTCGGATGTGAAGCCGAAGCCGCGTCCCGTAGACCGCGTGGCGGCGGTGCCGGTGGAGAACACCGAGGACGCGCCCGAGATTGCCGATACCGTGACGCCCAAGGCGTCGGAAGATGCCGCCCCCGATGCACCCGTGATCGAGGAGCAGCCCGAAGCCGCCCCCGAAGAGGCCACGACCCAGATCGTGACCGAGGCGGTCGAGACGGAGGACAACGCGCCGCAACTGCCCAAGACGGCGTCGCTGCCGCCGCGGTCGCGGCCCAAGGACCTTGTGAAGCCCGAGGAGCCGCCCCAAGAGGACGTGGCCGCCGCCGAGCCTACGCCCGAGCCGGAAGCCGCCACCGACACCGATGCCGACGCCATAGCTGCCGCCGTGGCCGCTGCCGCGAGCGAGGCGCCTGCCGAGGAGGCACCTGCCGAAAGCACCGACACGGGAGCCGCGACGGGCGAGAGCAACGCGCCTTCGGGTCCGCCGATGACGGGGGCCGAGACGGATGCGATGCGGGTTGCGGTGCAGGCGTGCTGGAACGTGGGTGCCCTGTCCATGGAGGCGCTGCGCACCACCGTTGTCGTCGGCGTCTCGGTCAAGCAGGACGGCAAGCCGGATTCGGCCTCGGTCCGTCTGGTGAGTTCGGAAGGGGGCAGCGACGTGTCGACGGCGCAGGCCTTCGAGGCGGCGCGTCGGGCGATCATCCGCTGCGGGTCCAAGGGGTTCCCGCTGCCGCCGGAGAAATACGACCAGTGGAAAGAGCTTGAGCTTGTGTTCGATCCGAACGGGATGCGCATGAGATGAGGCTTTTCCCCAAGAAAAACCGGCACGGGCTTGCGTCTCGCGCGTTCGTGTTCCCACTGTTGCAGCCGTTCGCGGCATGTTTGACCCATACCCGAGGAGACTGAGGCCCAAATGACCCTGTTTCGCACCCTTTCCCCCGTTCTGGCGCTGGCGCTTGGCGTGTTTCTGGCCGATGCGGGCACCCTTCGGGCCCAGGACGGACCGCTGAGGATCACCATCACCGACGGTGTGATCGAGCCGCTGCCCTTTGCCGCGCCGACCTTCATCGCGGAAAACGGGGGGGCGGGCGATTACGCCGCGCAGATCACGCAGGTGGTGGCGGCGGACCTTGCCGGAACGGGGTTGTTCCGCGAGATCCCCGAATCCGCATTCATCAGCCGTGTGTCGAGTTTCGACGCGCCCGTCGCCTATGAGGATTGGAAGGCGATCAACGCGCAGGCGCTGATCACGGGGGCGGTGCAGGCGTCGGGCGACCAGATCGTCGTCAAATTCCGCCTGTTCGACGTGTTCAGCGGGCAGCAGATGGGCGAAGGGCTGCAATTCGCGGGCACGCCCGCCACATGGCGGCGGATGGCGCATAAGGTGGCGGATGCGGTCTATAGCCGGATCACCGGCGAGGGCCCCTATTTCGACAGCCGCGTGGTCTTCGTCGCGGAAAGCGGGCCGAAGAACCAGCGCCAGAAGCGGCTGGCGGTGATGGATTACGACGGGGCGAACGTGGCCTATCTGACGGACAGTTCGTCCATCGTGCTGGCACCGCGTTTCTCGCCTACGGGAAACCAGATTTTGTTCACGAGCTACGAGAGCGGCTTCCCGCGCATCTATCTCATGGATACGGGCAGCATGTCGGTGCAGTCGCTGGCGCAGCAGGAAGGGACGATGACCTTTGCGCCGCGCTTCTCGCCCGACGGGCGGACGGTGGTGTTCAGCCTTGAGCGGGGCGGGAATACGGACATCTACCAGCTTGACATCGGCAGCGGGCAGACGACGCAACTGACCAATGCGCCGAGCATCGAGACCGCGCCGAGCTTCAGCCCCGATGGCAGCCAGATCGTCTTTGAAAGCGACCGCTCCGGCACGCAGCAGATCTATGTCATGTCGGCGGGCGGCGGCGAGGCCGTGCGGATTTCGGGCGGGCAGGGGCGCTATTCCACGCCCGTCTGGTCGCCGCAGGGGGATTACATCGCGTTCACCAAGCAGAACGCGGGGCGTTTCCACATCGGCGTGATGCGGGCGGATGGCAGCGAGGAGCGGTTGCTGACGGCGTCCTTCCTTGACGAGGGTCCGACCTGGGCACCGAACGGGCGCGTCATCATGTTCATGCGCGAAAGTGCGGGTGCCGGCGGTCAGTCGAGCCTGTTCTCGGTCGATATCTCGGGCCGCAACCTGCGGCAGGTGACGACCGACGGGCCGGCCTCGGACCCGGCGTGGTCGCCGCTTTTGCCCTGAGTGTCGGCGCCCGATTCACACGGGCGCGCAAAGCTGATATACGTGGCTGCAATCGAGCCAAGAAACCCGAAAAAGGAACCGACGAATGACCCTGCTTCCGAAAGCCCTCCTGATCGTTGCCGCCCTTGGTCTGGCGGCTTGCAACAACCCTGACCGCTACGGCGCTGGCGGCGCGGACGGGGCCGGAAACGGCTTTGGCGCGGGCGGGATCGGCACCAGCGGGCTGGGCGATCCGAACGATCCGAAATCCATCGCCTATTTCAACCAGTCGGTCGGCGACCGCGTGCTGTTCATGGTCGACCAGTCCACGCTCAGCCCCGAAGGCCGCAACATCCTGATCGGTCAGGCGCAGTGGCTGAATTCGAACCCCGGCTATGCGATCATCATCGAAGGCCATGCCGACGAGCAGGGCACGCGGGAATACAACCTCGCCCTTGGTGCGCGCCGTGCGAGCGCGGTGCAGGACTTCCTGATTTCGCAAGGCGTCGCGCCGAGCCGGATGCAGACCGTGTCCTATGGCAAGGAACGCCCGATCGAGGTCTGCTCGGAAGAAGCCTGCTATGCCAAGAACCGCCGCGCCGTGACGGTGCTGTCGGCTGGCGCCGGGGTCTGATGCCATGCGTCGGCTCGGATTGATCATTGCGCTTGTGCTGATGCCTGTCGCGGGTTTCGCGCAGGACAAGGCGCAGACGCTTGCCGATATCCGGGCCGAACTGGACCGGCTGATGGCGGATTTCACATCGCTGAAGGCCGAACTCGTGCAATCGGGCGGCGCCGCGACCGGAGCGGGTGGCGGCGATGCCCTGCAACGCATGGATGCCATCGAGGCGGAGTTGACGCGGCTGACGGCCAAGACCGAAGAGGTCGAGCTGAAGCTGAACCGCGTGATCAGCGATGGCACCAACCGCGTGGGCGACATCGAATTCCGCTTGTGCGAGGCAACCGAGGGCTGCGATCCGGCGACCTTGCCGGAAACGCCGGTTCTGGGGGGCGGTGCGGCACCCGAGCCGGTTGCCCCCGCGCCAGATCCCAACGGTGGCACGGGGCAGGTGATCGGGGACGGGACCGTTGCCCCCGCCGATCCTGCCGCGACCGCGGGCGGGGCGGCTGCGCCGGAATTGGCGCTGAACGAGAAGGCGGATTTCGACAAGGCGAACGCGGCCTTTACGGGCGGGGATTTCCGCGGGGCGGCGGACCAGTTCGCGGCCTTTGCGCAGAACTATCCGGGCGGGCCTTTGACGCAGGAGGCGGCCTTTTTGCGGGGCGAGGCCCTGGCGCAGCTGGGCGATACGGCGGGGTCGGCGCGGGCCTATCTTGAAGCGTTCTCGGGTCAGCCTTCGGGGCCGCGGGCGGGGCAGGCTTTGCTGAAGCTTGGTCAGGCGCTGGGCGCGTTGGGCCAGACGCCCGAGGCTTGCGTGACGCTGCAGGAGGTGGGCACGCGCTTTCCGGGATCGGCCGAGGCGGGCAATGCGGCGACCGCGATGCAGGGGCTTGGCTGCTCCTGACCGCGACCATCGAAGAGAGGTTTGCGCAAGGCCTGGCGGGGGTGGAGCCTCCGCTGGGCCTTGCCGTTTCGGGGGGCGGGGATTCCGTGGCGTTGCTGCATCTGGCGGTGGCGGCGGGGGTGCCTGTGGCCGTGGCGACCGTGGACCACGGGTTGCGGGCCGAAGCGGCAGCCGAGGCGGCAGCGGTGGCGCGGGCTTGTGCGGGGCTGGGGGTGGCGCATGTCACCCTGCGCTGGCACTGGGACGGGCAGGGCAATTTGCAGGACCGCGCGCGGCGCGGGCGGCTGGCGCTGCTGACCGGTTGGGCCAAGGGCGCCGGGTTGCGGGCCGTGGCACTGGGCCATACCGAGGATGATCTGGCCGAAACCTTCCTGATGCGGTTGCAACGCGGGGCGGGGGTGGACGGGCTGTCGGCGATGGCGGCGCGGCGCGAGGTGGCGGGTGTGACCTTGGTGCGACCGATGCTTGCGATCCGGCGCGAGGAATTGCGCGGCTGGCTGCGGGCGCGGGGAACCGGATGGGCCGAGGACCCGTCGAACGAGAACGACCGTTTCGCCCGCGTGCGCGCGCGGCGGATGGTCGCCACGCTGGATGCGGCGGGGATCGGGGCGCGGGTCCTTGCCGACACGGCGCGGCGCATGGCCGAGGTGCGTGATGCGCTGGAGGCGCAGGCGCGGGCGGCGGCGGCGGATGTGGCGCGGATCGAGGCGGGGGATGTGCTTTTCGACGCAAGCCGTTTTGCCGCTTTGCCGGACGAGATCAGGCGGCGCTTGCTGCTGGCGGCGCTGATGTGGGTGGGTTCGGCGGAATATGGCCCAAGGGGGGGCGACGTGCTGCGTCTGCGCGATGCCGTGGCTGCGGGACGGGCGGCGACGCTGGCCGGTTGCCGGATCAGGCTGGCCAAGGGCGTTGTCCGCATCGGGCGCGAGGCGCAGGCCGTGGCGGGGCTGGAGGTGGCGGCAAGCGGCCTTTGGGACGGACGGTGGCGTGCAATCGGCGGTGATAACAAGGATTTGACCCTGCGCGCCTTGGGCGAGGCGGGCTTGATGCAATGCGGCGCGTGGCGGGCCACGGCCCTGCCGCGGGCAACCCTTGTCGCGGCGCCTGCCTTGTGGCGCGGGGCCGAGTTGGTGGCGGCCCCGCTGGCGGGCATGGCGCAGGGCCGGACCGTCGTTTTCAGCCCGCCGCAGGGGGTTTTGGCTGCGGCAAAGGCGGCGGGGGCATGATCTTCCGCTTTATCGCATTGAACCCGTAGCCGTAATCTCTATCTTATAAGACAAGTGCCTGACCCGTCTTTGCGGGAACGGGCGGTTTGAGGAGACTGTTCGTGGGCAATGCACGAAATATCGCGTTCTGGGTCGTTCTGTTTCTGCTGATCCTCGCGCTGTTCAACCTGTTCAGCGGCAATACGACGACGATGTCGTCGCGCAGCCTGTCCTATTCGGACTTCATCGCCCGTGTGGACACCGGCGATGTGCAGAGCGTGACGCTGGATGGCGAGCGGGTTCTGGTGAAGGCGAAGGACGGCACGCAATACGTGACGATCAAGCCCGATGGCGAAACCTTGACCGACCGCCTGATCACCAAGGGTGTCGAGGTGAAGGCCGAGCCGCAGGAGCAGTCGGGCTTCATGTCGATGATTGCGGTCTGGCTGCCCTTCCTCGTGCTGATCGGGGTCTGGATCTTCTTCATGAACCGGATGCAGGGCGGCGGGCGCGGTGGCGCGATGGGCTTTGGCAAGAGCCGTGCGAAGCTGCTGACGGAAAAGCATGGCCGCGTGACGTTTGACGACGTGGCGGGCATCGACGAAGCCAAGGAAGAGCTGGAAGAGATCGTCGAATTCCTGCGCAACCCGCAGAAGTTCAGCCGTCTGGGCGGCAAGATCCCGAAAGGGGCGCTGCTGGTCGGCCCTCCGGGCACCGGCAAGACGCTGCTGGCGCGAGCGATTGCGGGCGAGGCTGGGGTGCCGTTCTTCACCATCTCGGGTTCCGACTTCGTGGAAATGTTCGTGGGGGTGGGTGCCTCCCGCGTGCGCGACATGTTCGAGCAGGCGAAGAAGAACGCGCCCTGCATCGTCTTCATCGACGAGATCGACGCCGTGGGCCGTGCCCGTGGCGTGGGCATCGGCGGCGGCAATGACGAGCGCGAGCAGACGCTGAACCAGCTTCTGGTGGAGATGGACGGGTTCGAGGCGAACGAGGGTGTGATCATCGTCGCCGCGACCAACCGCAAGGACGTGCTTGACCCCGCGCTGCTGCGTCCGGGCCGCTTCGACCGCCAGATCCATGTGCCGAACCCCGATATCAAGGGGCGCGAGAAGATCCTGTCGGTCCATGCCCGCAAGGTGCCGCTGGGGCCGGATGTCGATCTTCGCACCATCGCACGCGGCACGCCGGGCTTTTCGGGGGCGGACCTGATGAACCTTGTCAACGAGGCGGCGCTGATGGCGGCGCGGGTCGGGCGGCGGTTCGTCACGATGGACGATTTCGAGAATGCCAAGGACAAGGTCATGATGGGCGCCGAGCGCCGCAGCATGGTCCTGACCGACGACCAGAAGGAAAAGACCGCCTATCACGAAGCGGGCCACGCCATCGTGGGCATGAACATGCCGAAATGCGATCCGGTCTATAAGGCCACGATCATCCCGCGCGGCGGTGCGCTTGGCATGGTCGTCAGCCTGCCCGAGATGGACCGGCTGAACATGCACAAGGACGAAGGCAAGCAGAAGATCGCCATGACCATGGCGGGCAAGGCGGCCGAGATCATCAAATACGGGGAGGAGGGCGTCTCCTCCGGCCCTGCGGGCGATATCCAGCAGGCAAGCGCCTTGGCGCGGGCGATGGTGATGCGCTGGGGCATGTCGGACAAGGTCGGCAACATCGACTATGCCGAGGCGCATGAGGGCTATCAGGGCAATACGGCGGGCTTCTCGGTTTCCGCCGATACCAAGACGCTGATCGAGGCGGAAGTGAAGCGCCTGATCGACGAGGGCTACGAGACGGCGCGGCGTGTGCTGATCGAGAAGGCCGACGACTTCGAGCGGCTGGCCAAAGGCTTGCTGGAATACGAAACCCTGACGGGCGACGAAATCCGCAAGGTGATTGCGGGCGAGGCGCTGGGGGGCGACGACGACAAGGCGGGTCCGGCCTCGGGTGGCGGGTCCATCGCGGCGATCCCTAAGACCAAGCCCAAGACGCCCAAGGGCGGCGGTCTGGAGCCGGAACCGACGGTCTGACCCGAGGCGGTCCGTGAGCGGAATGAAGCCCCGAAACCTTAGCCGGTTTCGGGGCTTTCGTTTTGGCGGCTCTGGCCGGCGTTGCGGCCTTTGCGGTCGGGAGCGGGTTGGCCGTGCGTCTAGGCGGGGCGGGGCGGGGCGGGTTCGGGCGGCGGGTGCAATCCTGCGGGGCTTGCGTGTTTCGTCGCGGGGGGCGAGGGTGCCGGTGGGCTTTTGCCGCCCGTGGGCGGTCTACTGCGCCGATCTTGTCCTTGGCCGGAGGGTGCCATGCCAGCCTTGAAACCGACCGCATTCACCGCGCGTATCGTCTGGCTTGGCCTTGTGCCGGATCGGGGGCGGCGGCTTGAATCGGAAGCCGTCGAAAGCCTGCGGGCGACATTCGCGGGGCCGGAGGGCGAGGATCATGGCGGGCTGACGCGGGCGTCCTGTTCGCGGGTCACGGCGCTTTATCCCAAGGGGACGGGCATCCGCAACACGCGGCAGTTTTCGGTGCTGTCGGTCGAGGATCTGGCGGCGATTGCCGGGCGGATGGGGCTGGAGCGGATCGACCCCGCACTTCTGGGCGCGACGATGGTGGTCGAGGGGATACCGGATTTCAGTCGCGTGCCACCGTCGAGCCGCTTGCAGGGGACGGGCGGGGCGACGCTGGTCGTGGATATGGAAAACCGGCCCTGCGTGCTGCCCGCCAAGCCGATCGAGACGCGGCATCAGGGCTATGGTGCCGCGTTCAAACCGGCGGCGCAGGGGCGGCGCGGGGTGACGGCATGGGTGGAGCGCGAGGGGGTTTTCACACTGGGCGAGACGCTGCGGCTTTTCGTGCCGGACCAGCCCGTCTGGCCGCATCTGGCCGTGGCGCGGCGGGGCTGAGGCGGCTTTTTTCCGTCCGATGAAGCATCGGGACGCGGCCCGCGGGGGGCAATGGCGGAGGAATCGCGCCCCGCCCAACTTGGAATGAACGTTCCGAAGTTGGAAATATTTCCGCTGCCGTTCCATTATTTCCGATCGGAAACCCGCGCTGGCGAAAATGGCGGTGAACATGTCGCAAAAGCAGGCCACATAGCGCGTTTCACCCGATATCAAGTCGCAAACGGGGCATCCGCCCCCAATGGGAGCACGGGACAATGGCATTCAAAACCGACATCGAGATTGCACGCGAAGCCAAGAAAAAGCCGATCATGGAAATCGGTGCCAAGCTGGGCATCCCGTCGGAGCATCTGCTGCCCTATGGCCATGACAAGGCCAAGGTGAGCCAGGAGTTCATCAAGTCGCTTTCGGGCAAGAAGGATGGCAAGCTTGTCCTCGTGACCGCGATCAACCCGACCCCGGCGGGCGAAGGCAAGACCACCACGACGGTCGGTCTGGGCGACGGTCTGAACCGCATCGGCAAGAAGGCCGTCATCTGCATCCGCGAAGCCTCGCTCGGGCCGAACTTCGGGATGAAGGGTGGTGCGGCTGGCGGCGGTTACGCGCAGGTCGTGCCGATGGAGGAGATGAACCTCCACTTCACCGGCGACTTCCACGCGATCACCTCGGCCCACAACCTGCTGTCGGCGATGATCGACAACCACATCTACTGGGGCAACGAGCTGGACATCGACGAGCGCCGCGTGTCGTGGCGCCGCGTGATGGACATGAACGACCGTGCGCTGCGTGACATCGTGGTCAGCTTGGGCGGCGTGTCGAACGGCTTCCCGCGCCAGACCGGCTTCGACATCACCGTGGCGTCGGAAGTCATGGCGATCCTGTGCCTGTCCAACGACCTTGAAGACCTGCAAAAGCGTCTGGGCGACATCGTCGTGGCCTATACCCGCGCCAAGAAGCCGATCTACTGCCGCGACATCAAGGCCGATGGCGCGATGACCGTGCTGCTGAAAGACGCGATGCAGCCGAACCTTGTGCAGACGCTGGAAAACAACCCCGCCTTCGTGCATGGCGGCCCGTTCGCCAACATCGCGCACGGCTGCAACTCGGTCATCGCGACCAAGACCGCGCTGAAGCTGGGTGAATATGTCGTGACCGAAGCCGGTTTCGGGGCCGACCTCGGCGCCGAGAAGTTCTTCGACATCAAGTGCCGCAAGGCTGGTCTGAAGCCCGCTGCCGCCGTGATCGTGGCAACGGTGCGCGCGATGAAGATGAACGGCGGGGTGGCCAAGGCCGACCTCGGTTCGGAAAACGTCGATGCGGTGAAGAAGGGCTGCCCGAACCTTGGCCGCCACATCGCCAACGTGAAGAGCTTCGGCGTGCCGGTGGTCGTGGCGATCAACCACTTCTACAGCGACACCGATGCCGAAATCGCGGCGGTGAAGGCCTATGTGGCCGAGCAGGGCGCGGAAGCGATCCTGTGCAAGCACTGGGCGAACGGCTCGGCCGGCATCGAGGATCTGGCGCACAAGGTCGTGCAGCTTGCGGAATCGGGCGCGTCGAACTTTGCCCCGCTTTACCCCGATGAAATGCCGCTGTTCCAGAAGATCGAAACCATCGCCAAGCGCATCTACCATGCGGACGAGGTGATTGCCGACAAGTCGATCCGCGACCAGCTCAAGGCTTGGGAAGCGGCGGGCTACGGCCATCTGCCGATCTGCGTGGCCAAGACCCAATACAGCTTCACCACCGACCCGACCGTGCGCGGTGCCCCCACGGGCCACACCGTTCCGGTCCGCGAAGTGCGGCTGTCGGCGGGGGCCGGTTTCATCGTGGTGATTTGCGGCGAGATCATGACCATGCCGGGCCTGCCCAAGGTGCCGTCGGCGGAGGTGATCCGCCTGAACGATCAGGGCCACGTGGAAGGGCTGTTCTGAGCCACCGCCTTGCGAAACGGGGCGCGAGGGTTTACCTCGCGCCCTGTAAGACGAAGGGCGCAGGCGATGAAGCAACCGGCAGAATGCGAGACGATGGCCGATATCCGGGCCGAGATCGACCGTCTGGATGAGGAGCTGGTGGCGCTGTTTGCCGAACGGGTCGCCTATATCGACCGCGCCGCGGAGATCAAGGCGGGGGTCGGATTGCCTGCCCGTATCAATTCCCGCGTCGAAGAGGTGGTCGCCAATGTGCGCCGCCATGCCGAGGCGCGGGGCTTGCCGCCCGAGAAGCTGGAAAAGCTGTGGCGCAAGCTGATCGACTGGTCGATCGAACGCGAAGAGGGCCATCTGGGCAAGGATGACTGACGGTCGCTTTGCCGGATTTGCGAAGGAAGTGACGGCGCATGACGGCAACGGTGATCGACGGGCGCGGCATTGCGGCGCGCATGATGGCAGAGGTGGCGGCAGAGGCCGCGGCCTTGGCCGAAAGCGGCTGGGCGCCGCGTCTGGTGTCGATCTCGGTCGGTGACGTGGCGGCGGCGGAGCTTTACGTCCGCAACCAGCGCAGGCAGGCCGAAGAGGCGGGCGTGGCCTTTGAAGCGCGGAATTACCCCGAGACGATCAGCCTTGAACAGTTGACGGGGGTTCTGGCGGGGCTGAATGCCGATCCGCGTGTCAACGGCATCATCATCCAGCGCCCGCTGCCCGCGCATATTCCGGTGAAGGCTTTGCAGAAGGCCGTGAACCCGTTGAAGGATGTCGAGGGGATGCACCCGTCGAGCATCGGCAACATCGTTTACAACGACCTTGCCCTTGGCCCCTGCACGGCGGTGGCGGCGGTGGAAATCCTCAAGACCTTGCCGTTGAAGGTGGAGGGGTTGGACGTTTGCGTGATCGGCCATTCCGAGATCGTGGGCAAGCCGATTGCCTTTCTGATGATGGGGCTTGGTGCCACGGTGACGGTCTGCCACCACATGACGCGGCAGGTGGCGGTGCATAGCCGCGCGGCGGATGCGGTGTTCGTGGCCGTGGGCAAGCCGGGGCTGGTGACGGGGAACATGCTGAAGCCGGGGGCGGCGCTGATCGACATCGGGATCAACCGTGTCGGGGGCAAGACCGTGGGCGATGCGGATTACGCAAGCTGCGCCGAGGTGGCGGGGTGGATCACCCCCGTTCCGGGCGGCGTGGGGCCGGTGACGGTGGCGGTCCTGCTGAAAAACGCGGTGCTGGCGACACGGATGCAGAAAGACCATTACCGCGCGGCCTTTGCCGCAGCGGTTTGACAAGGGGATAGGCGAATGACGGCTAAGGTAATCGACGGCAAGGCCTTTGCGGCCAATGTGCGGGCGCAGGTGGCGGAGCATGTGGCGAAGCTGAAGGCGGACAAGGGCATCACGCCCGGTCTGGCGGTGGTGCTGGTGGGCGAAGACCCCGCGAGCAAGGTTTACGTCAAGAACAAGCACGCCTCGACCATCGAAGTGGGGATGGAAAGCTTCGAGCACCGTCTGCCTGCCGAAACCTCGGAAGCCGATCTGCTGGCGCTGATCGACCGGCTGAACGCCGATCCGGCGGTGCATGGCATTCTGGTGCAATTGCCGCTGCCGAAGCATCTGGACAGCGAGCTGGTGATCAACCGCATCGACCCCGCCAAGGATGTGGACGGGTTCCACATCTCGAACGTGGGGCTGCTCGGGACGGGGCAGAAGTCGATGGTTCCCTGCACGCCGCTGGGATGTCTGATGATGCTGCGCGACCATCACGGGTCTTTGGCGGGGATGAATGCGGTGGTGGTGGGGCGGTCCAACATCGTGGGCAAGCCGATGGCGCAACTGCTGCTGGGCGATAGCTGCACGGTGACGATCGCGCATAGCCGCACGAAGGACTTGGCCGAGGTTTGCAAACGCGCCGACATTCTGGTCGCTGCCGTTGGACGGCCCGAGATGATCACGGGCGACATGGTCAAGCCGGGGGCCACGGTGATCGACGTGGGCATCAACCGCATCGAGCGGGACGGCAAGGCCAAGCTGGTTGGCGATGTGCATTACGACAGCGCCGCCGCCGTGGCGGGGGCGATCACGCCTGTGCCGGGTGGCGTGGGGCCGATGACGATTGCCTGTCTGCTGGCCAACACCCTGACCGCCTGCTGCCGTGCGAACGGTCTGGCCGAGCCGAAGGGGCTGACGGCCTGAAGTTACCCCGAGGGGGAAGACGGGGGCGGTCCTGCGGGGCCGCCCTTTGTCATTTCGGAAGCGGGCAGGGGATGGCGCGGGGGCCGGTCAGGATGGCCAGTGCCTTTGGCCCCATCAGTCCGGCAAGGGCGGCATCGTCGTGGCGCATGCCGCCGGTATAGGCGCCGAAGGCGGGCAGGATCAGGCGGGTTTCATCCAGCAGGAAGCAGGGGCGCGACTGTCCGGCGAGGCGGAGTTTTGGGTGGTAATGGCCCGACACCTCTCCCGCCACGCCTTTCGACGCGATGTGGCGGAAGGTGAGGGGGCCTAAGCGCAGTTCGGCGCGGTGGCTGCCGCCGATCTCGATGGGACCGGCATCGTGGTTGCCCTCGATCCAGACCCAGTCGCGGCCTGCCATGAGGCGGGTGAGCCAGAGGCGTTCGGCTTCGGGCAGGGTCTGGGCTGCGGTCAGGTCGTCGAAACTGTCGCCAAGGCAGATGACGGTTTCGGGCTGCGTGGCGTCGATGGCGGCATCGAGGCGGGTCAGGGTTTCGCGGGTTTCATAGGGTGGCAGAAGTGCGCCGCCGCGCCGCGCCATGCGTTCGGATTTGCCCAAGTGCAGGTCCGAGACGCAGAGAAGCCGCCGCTCCTCCCACCAGAGCGCGCCGGAGGGGAGGGCGGAGAGCGTGGCCGAGGCGAGGGTGAAGGCGTGCGAGGTCATGGGCGAGGTCATGGGCGGGGTGATGGCGGAAGCCGTCTTGCTGCGCAAGGGTTGCAAGCGGCTGTGCTGCCGCTTTCGGGATGGCCGGACCTTCGGGCAGGTGGAGAGGCGCATGCCGCCCCGTTTGACGCCGCAGGGTTTTCCCGACGTGTCCCGGGTTTTCTTGCCTGCACGGCAAAGGAATGACGGCAGGGCTTTGCCCCGACAGGGCCGCGCCCTATCCTTGGGGGATGAAGACCCTTCCCGCCCCCCTGCAAGACTGGTTCGCCGCGCGCGGATGGAGCCTGCATCCGCATCAGGAGGCGATGCTGGCGCGGGCCGACGCGCCCGCAACGCTGCTGATCGCGCCGACGGGGGGCGGCAAGACGCTGGCGGGGTTCCTGCCCACGCTGGCCGAGTTGGGGGCGGCACCTGCGGCGGGGTTGCACACGATCTACATCTCGCCGCTCAAGGCGCTGGCGGCGGATATCCGGCGCAACCTGCGCATGCCGGTCGAGGGGGCGGGGCTGGCGATCCGGATCGAGGACCGGACGGGGGATACCGGCTACACCCAGCGGCGGCGGCAGCGGGCCGATCCGCCGCATATCCTGCTGACCACGCCGGAAAGCCTTGCGCTGCTCTTGAGTTACGAGGATGCGCCGCGCATTTTCGCGGGGCTGCGGCGGGTGGTGGTGGATGAAATCCACGCGCTGGCGGAATCGAAGCGCGGCGACCAGTTGATGCTGCTGCTGGCGCGGTTGCAGGGCATGGCGCCGGGGTTGCGGCGGGTGGGGCTGTCGGCGACGGTCGAGGACCCGCCCGCGCTGGCGCGGTTTCTGGCACCCACGGGTTGCGGTGTGCTGGTGGCCGATCCGGGGCCGGACCCCGATATCGCCATGCTGGAGGTGGAAGCCCCGCCGCCGTGGAGCGGGGGCGGGGGGCGCTATGCGATCCCCGCGATCCTGGCCGAGGTGAAGCGGCACCGCACGACCTTGATCTTTCACAACACGCGGGCGCAGGCGGAGCTGTTCTTTCACGACCTCTGGTTGCAGAATTCCGAGGATTTGCCGATCGGCATCCATCACGGCTCGCTTTCGCGCGAGCAGCGGGAGAGGGTGGAGGCGGCGATGGTGGCGGGGCAGTTGCGCGCCATCGTCTGCACCGGGTCGCTCGATCTGGGGATCGACTGGGGGGATGTCGATCTGGTGATCCAGGTCGGCGCGCCGAAGAATGTGAAGCGGCTGGTGCAGCGGATCGGGCGGGCGAACCACCGCTACAACGCACCGTCCAAAGCGCGGCTGGTGCCTGCGAACCGCTTCGAGGTGGTGGAGTGTCACGCGGCGCTGGAGGCCGTGCGGGCGCATGATCTGGATGGCGAGCCGCGCGGGGCGGGGCCGCGCGAT
This sequence comes from Paracoccaceae bacterium, assembly GCA_027489375.1. Lineage (GTDB taxonomy): Bacteria > Pseudomonadota > Alphaproteobacteria > Rhodobacterales > Rhodobacteraceae > Paragemmobacter. The sequence goes on from JAIXZW010000021.1 coordinate 271,716, forward strand.
GTGCTTTGCCAGCATATCCTGCTGGTGGCGGCATCGGGACCGTTCGACGCGGATGCGCTATATGCCGAGGTGGTGACGGCGGGTCCCTATGCGGGGCTGACGCGGGGGGCGTTCGACGATTGCCTCGGGTTCGTGGCGACGGGGGGCTATGCGCTGCGGGCCTATGACCGCTGGCAGCGGTTGATGGAGCGCGGCGGCAAGTGGCAGTTGCGCGACCCGCGGACCGCGGCGGTGATCCGGCAGAACCTTGGCACGATCATCGACACGGAAACGCTGAAGGTGCGGTTGCGGAACCGCATGGGCGGGGTGCCGCTGGGCGAGGTGGAGGAGGATTTCGCGGCGACGCTGACGGCGGGCGACACCTTCCTGATCGGGGGCGAGGTGGTGCGCTTCGAGGGGTTGAAGGAGTTGACGGTCGAGGTGTCGCGCTCTCCGGGGCGCGAGCCGCGGGTGGCGGTGTATAACGGGACGAAATTCGCCACGTCGACGCTGCTTACGCAGCGGATCATGGGGATTTTCCGGCAGGACAGTTGGCCAGAGTTGCCCTTGCACACCGCCGAGTGGCTGGCCTTGCAGCGTGAGGTCAGCCGTTTGCCCGAGCCGGACCGTCTGCTGGTCGAAAGCTTCCCGCATGACGGGCGCGAGCATCTGGTGGTCTACGGCTTTGCCGGGCGCAATGCCAATGCGACGCTGGGGCTTTTGGTGACGAAGCGGATGGAGGAGCAGGGGCTGGCCCCGCTCGGCTTCACCTGCACCGATTACGCCACGCTGATCTCGGGGCTTGAGCCGGTTCTGGACCCCGCGCCGCTGTTCGAGTTGCAGGCGCTGCGCGAGGGGCTGGAGACGTGGCTGCATGGCAATGCGGTGATGAAGCGGACCTTCCGCAACTCGGCGATCATCGCGGGGTTGATCGAGCGGAACAATCAGGGGCGGCGCAAGTCTGGGCGGCAGGCGACGTTTTCGTCTGATATCCTGTATGACACGCTGCGGAAATACGACCCCGACCACCTGCTGTTGCAGATCACGCGCGAGGAGGCGGAGCGCGGCCTCGTCGATTTCGCGCGGATCGAGGAGATGCTGGCGCGGGTGGCGGGGCGGATCGACTGCCTGCGCCTGTCGCGGGTGACGCCGCTTGCGGCACCGCTGTTTCTGGAACCGGGGAAGATTCCGGTGCAGGGCGCGGGGCGCGAGCGGCTGGTGCAGGATGCGGCACGTGCGCTGATGCGCGCGGCGGGGTTGGAGTAGGCTGCTGTTCTCCTGTCTGTGAGGGGGGCGACCGTCCTGACGCGTTGCCCCGGCGGTCCATGTCGCACGGGGGGCTGTCTGCCCCCCGAACCCCCCGAGGATATTTGAGCGAGCGTGAAAGGGGGGGCGGTGTCCTGCTTCCTCTTGCCTGAAATATCCTCGGGGGGAGGGGCGCTTGCGCCCCGTGGGGGGCAGACGGCCCCCCTTGGGCCATTGTCACCGTCCCGAGGGGTGGGGGGAACGGGCGGGCCCGTGTCGCAAACGGACTTGCGGGGTGGGGGCGGCGGGCCTATGGCGGGGGGATGCGTATACTTTTCCTTGGCGATGTGATGGGGCGGAGCGGGCGGGCGGCGGTGGCCGAGCGGCTGGCGGCTTTGCGTGCGGAATGGGGCCTCGATTTCGTCGTGGTCAATGGCGAGAACGCCTCGTCCGGTGCCGGTTTGACGCCGGAACATGCCAAGGCGCTGCTGGCGGCGGGGGCGGATTGCATCACGCTGGGCGATCACGCCTTTGACCAGAAGGACATGCTGTCTTTCATCGAGACGGAGCCGCGGATCGTGCGGCCCTTGAATTTCTCGAAAGTGGCGCCGGGCAAGGGCTTCCGCATCTTCGAGGCGACGCAGGGGCGGCGGGTGCTGGTGGCGCAGGTGCTGGGGCAGGTCTTCATGAAGCGGCCCTTCGACGATCCGTTTTCGGCGATCGAGAATGTGCTCAAGGCGCACGGGCTGGGCGCTGCGGTCAATGCGGCGGTGGTTGATGTCCATGCCGAGGCCACGAGCGAGAAGATGGCGATGGGGCATTGGTGCGACGGGCAGGCGAGCCTTGTGGTCGGCACCCACACCCATGTGCCGACGGGGGATGCGATGATCCTTGCGGGCGGCACCGCCTATCTGACCGATGCGGGCATGTGCGGGGATTACGACAGCGTGATCGGGATGGAGAAGATGGAGCCTTTGCGCCGCTTCATCACCGGCATGGCGAAGGCGCGGTTCGAGCCTGCGAACGGGCCTGCGACCCTGTCGGGGGTTTATGTCGAGACGGACGACCGCACCGGCAAGGCGCAGAGGGTGCGGATGATCCGCGTGGGCGGGCGGCTGGAAGAGGCGCGGGTTTGACCGCGCTGGCCGCCGAGGCGCGGGGGCAGCGGCGGCTTTACGTCGCCATGCTGGTGACGCTGGGCCTTGGCTGGGGCATGACGCAGCCCTTGGGCAAGATGGCGACCATGACGGGGCACAAGCCCTTTGGTCTGATCTTCTGGCAGCTTGTGATCTGCGTGCTTGTGCTCGGTGTATTGTCGGCGGTGCGGGGGCGGGGGCTGGTCTTTACCCGAGCGACGATGAAGTTCTATGTGATCGTCGCGGTGATGGGGACGCTGGTGCCGAACGCGACCTTTTACCTGTCGGCCGCGCGGCTTCCGGCGGGGATCATGTCGATCATCATTTCCGCCGTGCCGATGCTGGCCTTTCCCATGGCGCTGGCCTTGGGGATGGAGCGGTTCGCGGCGCGGCGGTTTCTGGGGCTGCTGCTCGGCCTTGCCGCCGTGGCGCTGATCGCGGCACCGGGGGCGGTGTTGCCCGATCCGGCGATGGCGGTCTTTCTGCCGCTCGCGATGGTGGGACCGCTGTTCTATGCGATGGAGGCGACCTATGTCGCCCGCAACGGGACCGAGGGGCTGGACGCCGTGCAGGCGATGCTGGGAGCGTCGGTCGTGGGGCTGGTGCTTTGCCTGCCCGTCACGCTGGCGCTGGGGCAATTTTTCGATCCCTTCGCCGATTTCGGGCGGGCGGAGGCGGCTTTGGCAGGGTCTTCGGCCATCCATGCGCTGATGTATGCGGGCTACGTCTGGCTTGCGTCGCGCGCGGGTTCGGTTTTTGCCGCACAATGTTCCTACATCGTCACGGGAGCAGGAATTTTCTGGGCGATGGTGCTGTTGGGAGAAAGATTTCCTCCTTTTATCTGGCTGTCGGTTGTCCTTTTGCTCTCGGGTGTGGCATTGGTCAGCCCGCGTGGCGTGAAGAAGACGGGCTGAGACGCCCCGTTTCCGCGCCGTATCGGCGGGGAGAGACGGGATGCTTGGTTTCGAGATCGCGGCGGCGTGGCAGCCTTGGGTGGCGTTGGCCATCCTTGTCGTCATGTTCGTGCTTTTCGTGCGCGAGACCTATCCTGTCGAGGTGACGGCCATCGGGGGCGCGGCGGTGATGCTGCTGTCGGGGCTTTTGCCGGTGAAGGACGGGGTGGCGGTGCTGTCCAATGCGGCCCCCTGGACCATCGTGCTGATGTTTCTGGTGATGGGCGGGCTGGTCAGGACGGGTGCGGTCGAAATGGTCATCCGCACCGCAGAACGGCATGTGGGCAACCGGCCCAAGATGACCGTGGTGGTGCTGTTCACCTTTATCGCCGTGGCCTCGGCCTTCATGAACAACACGCCCTTGGTGGCGGTGATGATTCCGGTGGTGATGCAGATTGCCGTGCGGCTGAACACGGCACCGTCGAAGCTGCTGATCCCGCTGAGCTACATGACCGTGCTGGGGGGGATGATCACGATCATCGGCACCTCGACCAACCTGCTGGTGGACGGGGTGGCGGTGAAGGCGGGGCTTGACCACTTTTCGATCTTCGAGATCGCGCCGCTGGGGATTGCGCTGACGCTGGCGGGGGGTGCGTTTCTGGCGCTGACCTCGCGCCATCTGCTGCCGGTGCGGCAGTCGATGGGGACGCTGCTCAACGACCGGCGCAAGATGAAATATTTTACCGAGGTCGCCATTCCCGAGGACAGTCCGCTGATCGGGCAGGCGGTGCTGTCGGTCGATCTGTTCAAGCGCGACGGGGTGCGGCTGATCGACGTGTTGCGGGGTGACGCCTCGCTCCGGCGCGAGTTGGGGCCGGTGGAGTTGCAGGCGGGCGACCGCGTGGTCCTGCGCACGGAAATGACGGAGCTGCTGGGCTTGCAGCAGCGCAAGGACCTGCATCTGGTGGACAAGCTGTCGTCGACGCGGACCGAGACGGTGGAGGTGCTGATCAGCCCCGGATGCCGGATGGAGGGGCGGCGTCTGGGCGATCTGCGCTTGCGGCGGCGCTACGGGGTCTATGTGCTGGCGGCGCATCGGCGCAACCAGAACATCGGGCGGCAGCTTGACGATCTGATCGTGCGGGTCGGGGATACGCTGCTGCTCGAAGGGGCGATCGAGGATATCCAGCGGCTGGCGGCGGACATGGACCTTGTGGATATCAGCCGCCCGACGATCAAGCCGTTCCGGCGGGCCAAGGCCCCCATCGCCATCGGGGCGCTGCTTTTCGTCGTGGTGCTGTCGGCCATCGACGTGGCCCCGATCATCGCGCTTGCGCTGGTGGCGGTGTCGTTCATCCTGATCACGCGCTGTGTGGATGCGGACGAGGCGTTCACTTTCGTGGACGGGCGGTTGCTGGCGATGATCTTTGCCATGCTGGCGGTGGGCGAGGGGCTGGACCAGTCGGGGGCGGTGAAGCTGATCGTGGATGCGGCGGCACCGCATATGGCGGGGTTGTCGCCGTTCTGGCTGATCCTGTGCGTCTATTTCCTTGGCCTCGTGCTGACGGAGTTCCTGTCGAACAATGCGGTGGCGGTGATCTACACGCCGATTGCCATCGAGCTTGCGCATAACCTTGGCATTGATCCGCGACCTTTGGTCGTGGCGGTGATGTTCTCGGCCTCGGTCGCTTTTGCGACGCCCGTGGGGTATCAGACGAATATGATGGTTTACGGGCCGGGCGGGTATAAGTTCTCGGATTACATGCGGGTGGGGATTCCGCTCAACATCATCACGGGGTTGCTGGCTTCGGCGCTGATCCCGCTGATCTGGCCGTTCTGAAAGGGTTCATGATGCGGGTTGCTTTGGGTCTGGTTCTGTTGGTGGCGGGTTGCGCGGCGTTTCAGGGGGCGGCGGTGCCGCAGTCGGCGCGGCTGTCGGAAACGGCGCTGACGCTGAACCTTTCGGACGGGACGGTGTGCCGTGCCGACTGGAAGGCGGCGGGTGGCGCGGGGCGGCTGGAGGGCTGCGGCGCGGGCTATGACTACCGCGTGACCGAGGTGGCGAAGCCCAACCTGCTGCGGCAGCTTTTCGTCGGCATCACCGATGCGCTGGGGGCCGAAGGGGCCGTGCCGCCGATGGCCGAGGTGGTGATTTCGGGGCAGGGGCGCGACTGGCGCTTCGTCTCGCCCCCGCCTAGCGCGTAGATTTCCGCCGCGTCCTTTCTGACGGGAATAGGCTGAGCCAGTCGCGGATCGCGGCCTCGCGCGAGGAGGCGACGCGGACGGTTTCGCCATCGGTGAGGGTAAGGGAGGTGCTGCGGCCTTCGCGCGAGACGGAGGCCACGGCGCGGGTGGCGACCCAGTCGGAGCGGTGGACCAGCGCGCCGAGGTCTTCGGGAAGTTGCGCAACGAGGGTGGAGAGCGGCCCCGTGACGAGGGTTTCGCCGCTGTCGGTCGTGACCTTCACGTAGTTGCCCTGCGCGCCGAGCCGCAGGAGGGCGGCGTGGGGAACGTGCGTCGTCCCCGCCACGAGTGCCGTCGGTTCTGGTTCGGGCGGCGTGCCGGAGGCGTGGAGGGCGCGGACATCGGCAAGGATACGGGCGGCCATCTTCCGGTCGAGGACGGCCAGAAACGCTTCGCCGATCGCCTGATAGAGCAGGACGGCCAGGACAACCAGCCAGAGCGGCGGGAAAGGCAGGCCGAGAAAGGCCTGTTGCGACAGGGCGATGGTGGCCTGTCCGGCGAAGATGCTGACGAAGAGCGGTGCCGAGAGGTGGATGCGCACCGGCCCGTGCCCTCGGTGGAGGCGGGCGAGCAGGTTGAGCGAGCCGACGAGCACGAGAATGCCCGCGATCATGCCGAGGCAGACGAGCGGCATGAGCAGGTTCAGCGCCGTTCCGCGTGCGCTGACGGCATTCAGCGGGGCGGCGATGGCAAGGTTGACCAGCGTGATCGCAAGATAGAAGGCCATCAGGTAGGGATGGCGCAGGATCGACCCGAGTTCGTCCAGCCGGATGTGCTGCTGCCCGCCGCCGAGGAAGCGCAGATGCACCTCGGCCCGTGGCGGGGCGGCGGCTGGGCGCGGGGATTTGTCCCGATGGGCTGGCACAGTTGCAGGTCACTTGAAACAAGGAAGATCGGGTGGCGCGCTTGTGCCATGCGCCGCAGGACGTGGCAAGCGCGGGGGCTGGCGACCGGCACCAAAGCAGGGGGTGTGGTCGCGCAGGTCTGGATCATTCCGCGCAAAAGGCGGGCGGTGCGCGGGCGGGAAGCGGGCGGGAAGCGGGCTGGGCCTGCGGGGCGAGCGGGGTTGCCCATCCTGCCCCGCCTTGTATATACGGGCGCGATCACCCAAGCAGGGATACCGGAGTACGGGTCATGGCAGGCCATTCAAAATGGGCGAACATCCAGCATCGGAAGGGCAAGCAGGACAAGCTGCGCTCGAAGATGTTTTCGAAACTGGCGAAGGAAATCACCGTCGCCGCCAAGATGGGCGACCCTGATCCCGACAAGAACCCGCGTCTGCGTCTGGCGGTGAAGGCGGCGAAGGCCGTCTCCATGCCCAAGGACGTGATCGAGCGCGCCATCAAGAAGAGTCTGGGTGGCGATGCGGCGGATTACACCGAGATCCGGTACGAAGGCTATGGCGTGAACGGCATCGCAATCATCGTGGAAGCGATGACCGACAACCTGAACCGCACCGCTTCGAACGTGCGGTCCTATTTCACCAAATGCGGTGGCAACATGGGGCAGACAGGATCGGTCAGCCACTCGTTCGACCGCGTGGGCGAAATCTCTTACCCCGCATCGGCCGGATCGGCGGATGACGTGATGATGGCAGCGCTGGACGCGGGCGCGGACGATGTCGAATCGGATGACGAGGGCCACTGGATCTATTGCCCGGTCGAGTCTTTGGCCGAAGTGTCGGACGCGCTGGAAAAGGCGCTTGGGGAATCGACCGAGTCGAAGCTGGTGTGGCGTCCGCAAAGCTTGACCGAGGTTGACCTCGAGACGGCGCAGAAGCTGATGCGGTTGATCGACATGCTGGAAGAGGATGACGATGTGCAGACCGTGACGCATAATTTCGACATCCCCGAAGAGGTTGCCGCCCAACTGGGCTGAGCGCCGCAATCGGCTGGTCCGATGCAAAAGCCCCCGTCGCAAGGCGGGGGCTTTTGCATTCGGGCCAAAAAAACGGCCCCCGTTGAAGGGGGCCGCAGGTCTCGGAGGATCAGGGGATCGCACCGAGGAGACGGGGAGGTGGCTGCGGGTCTTCGTGAAAGGAAAGCCGGTGGGCGTGGTTTTCGCAGGCATGGGCTGCCGCTTTTTCCAGACGGGCGAGCGTGAGCGGCTTTTTCAGCGTCGCATCGCAGAAGATTTGCCGTTCGGTCGAGAAATCGTCGCCCGACACCGCCGAGGAGGCCATGATCACCGGCAGGCCACGGGCGCCGCGGCGCAGGCGCTGGCCGAAATCAATCACCTCGCCCGCGTCGCCGAAATGGTCGGCATCGACGAAGGCGAGGTCGAAGCCGAGCGCATACTGGTCGAGCCATTCATAGGGCAGGTGCCGTTCCCCGATCCGCAGGGCCGAGGCGCGCAGACGGTCGGACCAGCTTTGCAGCACGGCGGCGCAATCGGCTCCGCATCCGACCAGAAGCAGCCGGATGCCCGCGGGCTGCGCCTGCTGTGACACGAGCCTGAGATGCGGATGGGGGACGGGGGCGGTGCGGTTGTCGGTCATTGCGGGGGCTTTGGCGAGCGGGGCGGGGCAGAGGGACGGCGGGAGGGGGACGGCGGGAGGGAGGAGGGGCCGGAACGCGAACAGGTAACGGGGTGGGGCACCGGTGATGAGGCGATAAAGGTGTCCTTGGCCGCTGGTTCGGACATGTCTGGGATAACATGCGCGTTCCGGCAGGAGGGATGATGCGGCACCGGATTTGATTGTCAATATGATAATTGTTTCGGTGACAGGGAAATGCAGCGCCGCGTTGCGCTTTGATCCGCTTTCGCATAGCGTTCCGCCGACCGGGACGGGGGGTCCGTTCCGAAAAGGCATGGTGCGTGGTGTGAATATCAAGAGCGTATCGCAGCTTCGGGCGCTTCTGCTTGAAATGGAAACGACGCTTGGCCTTGTCGAGCTGAGCCCGAACGAGCGGGATGTGCTTTACGCCATCAACGAGGTCGCGGCCGGACAGGCAAAGGCGGCGCGGTCGGATGCCATCAGGTCGCATCCGCTTGCCGCGGCGATTCCGCAGGCCACCTATCATAGGGCGCTGAAGAGCCTTGTGCAGCGCGGGCTGGTCCAGCACGCGCCGGATACGAAGGCGGGCGCTTATGTGGTGGTTGGAGCGCTCAGTCCGGGCGAACAGGGTTGATCCGGTATTGAACGGCAGGATTCTATCGGGGGATAAATGGAAAAGCGTGCCTTTGCCGGGCCGGTGCTGCATTTCGCGGTCGGCTCGGCGTTGGTTATCGGCTCTTACGGGCTGAAAGACCTGATCGACGGCCTGCTGCATCCGCAGGTCCTTTATGATTACTTCGGTGCGTTCTCCCTTATCTATCTGCCACATGGCGTGCTGGTGTTGCTGGCGTGGTTCTATGGCTGGCTGAGCGTGCCGATCGTCCTGCCCGCAACCGTCCTTTCGGTCTGGCTTTTGCGCGGGCCGGATGCCTTTGGCGCGATGATGCTGCTGCTTTTGACCCTCAAGACGGTGGCGGCGCCGCTGACCTTTGATCTGTTCCGCGTGGCGGGGGTCGATGCGCGCGGGCCAGGGCAGGCGCTGAACTGGCGGGTGCTGTTCCTGATCGGGCTGGTGCAATCGGTGATCAGCAACCAGGCGCGGTTCTGGCTGGGCTGCTGTGGCGAGTTGTCCGCTGACCAGTTGATGCTGGCCATCACGGGAAGCGTGATCGGCGATATGGTCGGCCTTCTGGCGGTGATGCTGGGGGCCATGTTCTTCTTCAGGGCTTTGCGGCAGGGATAGATGTTTCACGACGGTTTCGAGGCGGCCCTGTCCGGCTATCTGGTGGGGCTGAGCCTCATACTTGCCATCGGCGCGCAGAACGCCTTTGTCCTGCGCCAAGGGCTGCGGCGCGAGCATGTGGGAGCGGTGGTCGCGGCCTGTGCGGGGTCGGATGCGCTGCTGATCCTTGCAGGGGTGGGCGGGTTCGGCGTGGTTTCCGACGCGGTGCCGTGGCTGGCCGAGGCGATGCGCTGGGCGGGCGTGGCCTTTCTGGCAGTCTATGGCGCGCTGCGCTTCCGTGCCGCCTTGCGCGGGGGCGAGGCGCTGAAACCTGCGGCGGGCGAGAAGGCGGCGCTGGGCGCGGTGCTTGGCACCTGCCTTTTCCTGACTTGGGCCAATCCGCATGTCTATCTGGATACGGTCGTGCTGGTCGGGTCGATTTCGGCACAATATGCGCCTTGGGGATGGGCCTTCGGCTTCGGGGCGGCGGGCGCATCTCTCAGCTTCTTTGCCGCGCTGGGCTACGGGGCGCGGCTTCTTGCGCCGCTTTTTGCCAAGCCTGCGGCATGGGTCGTGCTGGAGGTGGTGGTGGGTGTGACGATGTGGGCCATCGCGGCGGGGCTGGTGATCGCTTGAACTCTGCCCCGCGCCGGGGTTTGGTGCCTGCATGAAAAGCAGCGCGACAGCCTTGGCCGACCGCCCCTTGGAGGGTGTCCTGTGGATGCTGGCGACGGGGCTGTGCTTTGTCGGGGTGAACGGGGTGGTGCGGTCGCTCGGCACCGACCTGCCTGCGGCGCAGTCGGCCTTTTTGCGGTTCGGCTGGGGTGTGCTGTTCCTTTTGCCCACGTTGCGGCCGCTGATGCGGGCGGGGTTTCCGGCGGGAGCCTTGCGGCTGTTCGGTTGGCGCGGCCTTTTCCATACGGCGGCGGTGGTCTGCTGGTTCTACGCGATGGCGCGCATTCCCGTGGCCGAGGTGACGGCGATCGGATATCTGAACCCCGTGCTGGTGACGGTGGGGGCGGCGCTGTTCTTCGGCGAGCGTCTGGCGCTGCGGCGCATTCTGGCGGTGATCGTGGCACTGGCAGGCGCGGCGATCGTGCTGCGTCCCGGCCTGCGCGAGGTGACGGCGGGCCATCTGTCGCAGCTTTGCGCGGCGAGTTTCTTTGCCGGCAGCTATCTGATCGCCAAGCGGCTGAGCCAGATCGCGCCCGCCTCGTCCATCGTGGCGATGATGTCGCTGACGGTGGCGGTGCTGCTGCTGCCCTTTGCGCTATGGGTCTGGGTGCCGGTGACGCTGTCGCAGGTGCTGTGGCTGGGGGTCGTGGCGGTCTTTGCCACGGCGGGGCATTACTGCATGACGCGGGCCTTCCGCGCCGCGCCCCTGACCGTGACGCAGCCGGTGACGTTCCTGCAACTCGTCTGGGCGACGCTGCTGGGGGCGCTGGTCTTTGGCGAGGGGGTGGACCCTTGGGTGCTGGTCGGCGGGGCGGTGATCATCGCCGCGATCAGCTATATCACATGGCGCGAGGCGGTGCTGAAGCGCGCCCGCGTGACGCCGCTGGACGCCGAGACGATCTGAGCGCGATGCGCGGCAGCAATGTGGCGGGCCGTGCAAAGCCGCTGGAAGTGCCGCTTTCCGGCCCCGCTTCGGAAAGGGCGGTTTAACCCCGACATCGCAGCCTGATCCGGCCTTCGGGCATTGGGGTGTGGGAAATGGATTTCACGGTCGTCGGCATGTTGACCGGCGCGCGCTTCGGCGTGCCGCTGGCGCAGGCATCGCTTCTTGTTGAACAGGGTGGCGGTGTGGTGCGGGTGTTCAACCCCGTTGCCGCCGAGACCCTGCGGCTTGGCCTTTCGGCTTCGGGCATCGCATCGCTCCTTGGCAGCACGAGCCACGGCAACGCGCGGGTTGCGGTGACGGTGGGGGGCGTTGCGGGAAGCCTTGCCGCCGATCTTGTCGCTTCGGCCCGCATGGCGCCGGGGGCGGCGCTGACGGGTTATCTGGCGGCGGGTCCGGCCACGGCCTTTCAGGCGGTGGAGGTGGTCGCGGTGACGGCGGGTTCTGTGGAATATCTGGTCGCCACGCGCCCCGCAGGCAGCGGGATCGAGGTTTTCCGCATCGGCGCGGACCAGAGCTTGACGCCTGTGGCGGCCCTTGCCGATACGGCAGAGATCGCGGCGGGCGGGGTGGCCGCGCTGGCGGTCGCCGTGCTGGCGGGGCGGCCCGTGATCTTTGCCGGTTCCGGCAGCGAAAACGCGATCACCGCCTTTGCGCTGAACGATCAGGGCGGGTTGGTCGCGCTGGACAGCGAGGGTGCCGGGCTGGGCGTCCCGATGCAGGGAGTGACCTGCCTGAAGGTGGTTGAGAACGGCGGGCAAAGCTGGCTTGTCGCCGGTGCGGCGGGATCGTCGAGCCTGACGGTCTTTCGCCTCGGGCCGGACGGGGCGATGCAGCCGGTGGATCATGTGATCGACGATCTTGCGACGCGCTTTGCCAAGGTGGTCGCGCTGGATGCGGTGGTGGCGGGGGGGCGGGTCTTTGTGGTGGCCGCGGGGGCGGATGACGGGATCAGCCTGTTCACCCTTTTGCCGGACGGGCGGTTGCTGCATCTGGCGAGCCTTGCCGACAGCGCCGTGACGGGGCTTGCGAACATCGCCGAGTTGCGGGTTTCGGTGGTCGGCGGGGTGATGCAGATTGTCGTGCTCTCCGCTGCCGAGGCCGGGGTGACGCAGCTTTCGGTGGACCTTCGCCCGCTTGGCGTGACGGGCGAGGCGGGGGGAGGCGGCGACGATCTGCTGACCGCGCCTGCGGGCGGGGGCACGGTCGATGGCGGGGCAGGGCGCGATATCCTGATCGACGGCGCGGGCAACGATACGCTGGCGGGCGGGACGGGGGCGGATGTCTTCATGCTGCTGGCTGACGGAAAGCGCGACGTCCTAACGGATTTCGACATAACGCAGGACCGCATCGACCTGACGCGGTGGCTGTTCTTTCGCAATCCCGGGCAATTGACCATCACGCCGACCGCGACGGGCGCGGTGCTGCGCTTCGGTGGCGAAGAGCTGGAATTGCGCAGTGCGGATGGCAAGACCCTGACGGAAGCGGCGCTGCGCGGGTTGTCCTATGGTGCGACGACGCGGTTCACGCCGGACGGGCAGCCGCTCGTCCAGATCCCCGAGCCTCTGCCCGCTTTGACCGGAACCGCAGGCAACGACACGCTGGCAGGCACCGCGGCGGCCGAGGTGCTGGACGGTCTGGCAGGGAACGACGTGCTTTTGTCCGGCGGCGGGGCCGATACCGTGCAGGGCGGGGCGGGGCTGGACTGGCTGAGCTATGCGGGCCTTGCCCAAGCGGTCACGGTCGATCTGCGGCGCTGGGCCGACGGGTCGGCAGAGGTGGCGGAGGATGTCGTCACAGGGGTGGAGGGATTCATCGGCACAGCGGCGGGCGACCGCATGACGGGGGGCACCGCCTTGGCGCAGTTTCAGGGCGGTGCGGGGAATGACACGCTGGCGGCGGGCACGGGCGGGAGCGTTCTGGACGGCGGCGACGGAAACGACAGCCTTGCGGGTGCGGCCGGGGCGGACAGGTTGGCCGGCGGGGCGGGGGCCGACGGTCTGGCCGGAGGAGACGGGGCCGACACGCTGGACGGTGGGGCGGGCGAGGACCGGCTGGCAGGGGGACTTGGCGCGGACCGGCTGGCGGGCGGCGACGGCGACGATTGGCTGGAAGGCGGCGAGGGGACGGATGCGCTGGCCGACGGGGCAGGGAACGATACGCTATACGGCGGCGCGGGGAACGAGGCGGTCTTTGCCGCTTTGGGCAACGACTGGCTTTTCGGCGACGAGGGGGATGATCTGCTGGATGGCGGAACCGGCAACGACCGGCTGTTCGGCGGGATCGGCAACGACCGGCTGACGGGGGGGCGAGGGCGACGATTCGATGGACGGGGGCGAGGGTAACGACCTGTTCACCGACGGTGCGGGCAATGACACGCTGTCCGGCGGCGCGGGCAACGAGAGCATCCTTGCCGTTGCGGGGAACGACTGGCTTTACGGCGGCGAGGGCGAGGATTCGCTGGACGGGGGGACCGGCGGCGACCTGCTGTTCGGCGGGGCGGGCAATGACAGCCTTGCGGGGGGCGAGGGCGATGACCGGTTCGAGGGGGGCGACGGGCAGGACCGCCTGATCGACGCCGCGGGCAATGACACGCTGTTCGGAGGTGCCGGCAACGAGAGCATCCTTGCCGTGGCGGGGGATGACTGGTTGTCGGGGGACGAGGGCGAGGATTCGCTGGACGGGGGGATCGGCAACGACCGGCTGTTCGGCGGGGCTGGCAATGACCTGCTGTCGGGCGCGGACGGGCGCGACAGCATCGACGGGGGCGATGGCACCGACCTCTTGTCGGGCGGGGTGGGCGAGGACAGCCTGGGCGGCGGCGCGGGCGGCGATACGCTGGCGGGTTACTCGGAGAATGACACGCTCGACGGCGGTTCGGGCAATGACGTGATCGGCGGCGGGGCGGGGGATGACTTCATCTTCGGCGGGACGGGCAACGACCGGATCAACGCAAGCACGGGCAACGATGCCGTGCTGGGCGGCGACGGGGATGACCTTGTGTCGGGCATGTTCGGGACCGATGCATTGCAGGGCGGCGCGGGGCGCGACACGCTGGACGGCGGGCGCGGCAATGACCGGTTCGAGGGCGGGACGGAAGCGGATGTCTTCCTGTTCGCAAGCTTCCTGCGCGGCGAGGTGGACGTGATCACCGACTTCGAGGATTGCGTGGACCGCCTGCGCTTCCTTGGACTTGCCGGAACAGGCGACGCGGCACGGTTCCGCAGCCTGGTCATCCGCGATGTCACGGTCAACGGCGTGGACTATGCCGAGATCAACCGCGGCGGGCACCTTGTGCGGCTGGAGGGGGTGGAAGCCGCGGCGCTTTCGGCTGCGGACTTCCTTTTCGTCTAGCCCTAGCGTCCGACGCCGACATAGGCGGTGAAGCCTGCTGCGGTCACGTCGTCGCGGTTGTAGATGTTGCGCAGGTCGGCCATGCGCGGGGCTTCCATCCTGCGGGCCAGTTTGGACAGGTCGAGGGCGCGGAATTCGTTCCACTCCGTCAGGATCACGAGAACATCGGCGGCCTTGGCGGCGTCATAGGCGTTCTCGCACCATGTCACGCCGGGAAGGAGGGCTTCGCCTTCGCGCTGGCCTTCGGGATCGGTGACGCGCACTTTGGCTCCGCCGCCGACGAGGGCGGGCACGATGGTGAGCGAGGGCGCGTCGCGCATGTCGTCGGTATTGGGTTTGAAGGTGACGCCGAGGACGGCGACGGTCTTGCCGTTCACCGAACCGTCGCAGAGATCGACGATCTTGTCGACCATGCGGGATTTCACCTCTTCGTTCACGCGGATCACGGTTTCGGTGATCTGCATCGGAATGGCATGATCCTGCCCGATGCGGGCGAGCGCCTTGGTATCCTTGGGAAAGCAGGAGCCGCCGTAGCCGGGGCCGGCGTGGAGGAACTTGTTGCCGATGCGCCCGTCAAGGCCGATGCCCTTGGACACGGATTTGATGTCGGCCCCGACCTTTTCGCAGAGGGCGGCGATTTCGTTGATGAAGGTGATCTTGGTCGCAAGGAAGGCGTTGGCGGCGTATTTGATCATCTCGGCGGATTCCAGCCCCGTGAAGACGATGGGGAATTCGCGCAGGAAGAGCGGTCGGTAGATGTCGGACATGACCTTTTTCGCACGCTCGCTTTCCACGCCCACGACCACGCGGTCGGGCCGCATGAAATCGTCGATCGCGGCCCCTTCGCGCAGGAATTCGGGGTTGGAGGCGATGTCGAACTGCGCGGCGGGGTTCGCGGCGGCGACGGCTTCGGCGACCTTGCGGTTGGTGCCGACGGGGACGGTCGATTTCGTGACGACGACCGTATAGCCCGTAAGCGCCGCGCCGATTTCGGCAGCGGCGGCCATGACATAGGTGAGGTCGGCATGACCATCGCCGCGCCGCGTGGGTGTGCCCACGGCGATGAAGACGGCGTCCGCGCCTGCCACGGCTTCGGCCAGATCGAGGGTGAAGGAAAGGCGGCCAGCGGCGACGTTCTTGGCCATCAGGTCCTGAAGGCCGGGTTCGAAAATCGGCACCTCGCCCGCGCGGAGGCGGTCGATCTTGGAGGGGTCCTTGTCGACGCAAATCACGTCATGGCCGAAATCGGAGAAACAGACGCCGGAGACGAGGCCGACATAGCCCGTGCCGATCATTGCGATTTTCATTGGGGGATCACCGGAGGTCAAAGCTTTGCCACGGTGTAAGGGCAAGCCCGCCCCGCTGTCAAACGGGGCGGTGCCGGATCGGCGGTCGCGGGCGCATTGCGTCTTGGTCGGGCGGGGTTTTGCCCTGATGCGGGTTTGCCCCCGCCCGATTGCCGCTAGATCCAGCGGCCTATCGCGGTGACATGGGCATTGACCGCCGTGGCGATGTTCGCCGCAGCACAGCCGCGCAGGGAAACGGCGGTTGCCGAGGGGGTGGCCGCGGTGAGCCAAGTCCCCGTGTTCACCAGAGTGCCCGAGACGACGGGGGGGGACGAGAAGGCGGCGGGGAAGGTCCATGCCGTGTTCGCGGCAGGCTGGAACAGCGTGCCAAGTGCAGTGCTGAACGGGCCGAGGGCGAGGATGTGGGTGCAGATTTGCGTGCCGTCGGCGAAGCGGACGAATTCGCCTTGGGTGCCTGTGCCGCGCTGGATGGCCGCGCCCGTGGGCAGGCCCGCCGTCATGGCGACCGTGCCCGTCAGCGGGAGGGAGCGGGACCATGCGCTCCACCCCGTGCCGGTGTGGCGGCGGGTCCATTCGGTTGCGGTGTCGCTTTGCAGCCAGCGTTGCAGGATGGTGCCCGTCTCGGGGCGGAGCACGGTCATGATGCCGTTTCGCGGGCTGCCCGCCGTGGCGGGGACGGGCCATGTGCCGGTGGTCAGGGTGTCGGCGGTGCGCCAGGCGCCCGCAGGTGTGCCGGTCGCATCGAGGCTGGACAGGAGCGGGGCCGTGGTGCCGCCGAGGCCGAAGGCGCCGACCGTCAGCAGGCGGCCCGCCGTGCTGTCCTGCGCCGTGGCCTGAACCGCCGCACCGGTGACGGGACCCGAAAGCGAGACGGAGCCGGAAAGCGTGACGGGACCCGAAAGGGTCGTCGTGCCGGAGAGCGAGGCATCGCCCGCGACGGCCATGCCCTGGGGAAAGGAGGGTTTGCCGGTTCCGTCGATGGCAAGCGCCGTGGTAAAGGCGCTGCCGTCGGCACTGACCTTCACCGCAAGGTCGTTCGAGCCGGAAAGGCCGATTTCGGCGCGGCCGGAATAGCCGGACTGCAGCAGGATTGAGGCCGTATCGGTCGCCGCCGCCTTGTTCAGCACCATGCGGTGATCGGTGCCCGCATGGGTGAAGAGGCTTGCGGGCGAGGCGACCGCAAGGCGGTTCGTCGCATCGGGCGCGGTGCCGATGCCGAGCCGAGCCGTCGTTTCGGGGGCCGTATCGCTGCGGAGCCATTCGGTGCCGCTGGAGCTGACCTGTACGCCTTCGTCGAGGATGCGGGCGGTCCAGCCTTCGCGGGGCTGGATGAAAAGCCAGATGCCGCCCCAGAAGGCCGCGATGCGCCCGGCCTGCCCCGCCCAGACACCGGTGGGGTTGGGGCCGACGATGTAACGGTCGCCTTCGGTCGGGGTGGCGGGGGCTGCGTTCAGGTCCCGGTCGAGGACCGTAAGCTGGACGAGGATGTCGAGAAGGCGCAGCGCCTCGTTATGGGTGACGTGTTTCTGGGCCTGCGCGGGCAGGATCAGGGGCAGGCCAAGGATCGGGGTATCGTCGGGCATCGCGGCCTCTCGCTTCAGGGGGTTCGCGCCCGAGGGTAGGGGGTGATGGTAAGCGGCGGGTTGCGGCGGCGTGCGGTGGTGTTGCGGAGGTGGGAAGGGCCAGCGCGACGGGGCGGGTGCGGTTTGGCGGGTGGGAACCAAAGGAGGAGTTGCGCCCTCTCGCCTTCGGGGTGGCGGGGCGCTAGGCTTTGCCGCGATTGGAAACGGAGGGGCCATTGCCCGAGCATGTATTGGTGACGGGGGGGGCCGGATACATCGGTGCCCACGCCTGCAAGGCGCTGGCGGCGGCGGGCTATGTGCCGGTGGCTTTCGACAATCTCTCGACGGGGTGGGAAGCGGCGGTGCGCTACGGGCCGCTGGTCCGTGGCGATCTGATGGATCGTGCAAGTATCGACGCCGCCTTGGCCGAATGGAAGCCGGTGGCGGTGATGCATTTCGCCGCCCTGTCGCTGGTGGGCGAGTCGATGCGCGATCCCGGCCTTTATTGGCGGGTCAATGTGGGCGGGGCGCTGAACCTGATCGAGGCGACCCTGGCGGCAGGTATCGGGGATTTCGTGTTCTCGTCCACCTGCGCGACCTATGGCGATCAGGACGGGGTGGTGCTGGACGAGGACACGCCGCAGCGGCCGATCAACGCCTATGGGGCATCGAAACTCGCCATCGAGCAGATGCTGGGGAATTTCCGCGAAAGCCACGGGTTGCGGACGGTGATCTTCCGCTATTTCAACGTGGCGGGCGCCGACCCTGCCGGCGAGGTGGGGGAACATCACGATCCAGAGACGCATCTGATCCCCGTGATGCTGGATGCGATCGAGGGCAAGCGCGGGGCGCTGACGGTGTTCGGGTCGGATTATCCGACGGCGGACGGGACCTGCGTGCGCGATTACGTGCATGTGACCGACCTTGCCGATGCCCATGTGCGCGGCCTGCGCTGGTTGCAGGACGGTCGGGGGAGCCGCGTGTTCTGTCTGGGCACGGGGCAGGGCTATTCGGTGCGCGAGGTGCTTGACCATGCCCGCGTCGTGACGAACCGCGCCGTGCCGGTGATCGAAGGTGCGCGGCGGGCAGGGGATGCGGCCAAGCTGGTCTGCGGGTCGGCACGGGCGGTGGAAGAGCTTGGCTGGCGGCCCGAACGGGGACTGGCCGAGATGATCCGCGACGCGTGGCGCTGGTCGCAGAACCCGCGATACTGACAGGGCGCGCCTTTGGGGGGCAGTGCTCCGGCTACGCGCCGCGGCGGATGCGGTGGGTGGTGACGGGGCCGGAGGTTTCGGCACCCAGATAGGCGTCTCCCGACTGGCTGCAGAAATGCGGCAGGTCGATCAGGGCCATCGGATCGGTGGTTTCGACCGTCAGCACCGCACCCGCAGGCAGGGCCAGCAGCCGTTTGCGGGCGCGCAGCACCGGAAGCGGGCAGAGCAGGTTCTGGCAGTCGAGCGTTTCGTCTTGCATATGCGCCGAGATAGCGCATGGGCCGATCGCCTGCCACGGCAATGTGACAAAGGGGGCAGGTGACGAAGGCCGCGGGGCGCGGTAAGGGAGGGGAATGTTCGGGATAGATTTCTTCGCCGCAGGACTTGTGCCTTCGATGGCCATCGCGCTGTTCGCGGGGGTCTTGTCGTTCCTGTCGCCCTGCGTGTTGCCCATCGTGCCGCCGTACCTTGCCTATATGGGCGGGATCAGCATGGGGGACATCAAGGGCGCGGCGCGGCGGCGGGTGATCCTGCCCGCGCTGTTCTTCGTGATGGGGTTGTCGACGGTTTTCCTGCTGCTCGGCTTTGCCGCGTCGGCCTTTGGTGCGTTCTTCTTGCAGAACCAGCTTTGGTTTTCGCGGATTTCGGGCGTGGTGGTGATCGTTTTCGGGCTGCATTTCCTTGGGCTGTTCCGCATCTCGCTTTTGGACCGCGAGGCGCGGCTGGATGCGGGGGATCGGGGCGGGTCGGCGCTGGGGGCTTACGTTCTTGGCCTTGCCTTTGCCTTTGGCTGGACGCCCTGCATCGGGCCGCAGCTTGGCGCGATCCTGTCGCTGGCGGCGCAGGAGGGGTCACTCTCGCGGGGGACGGTGCTGCTGGCCGTCTATGCGGCGGGGTTGGGGTTGCCCTTCCTTCTGGCCGCGTTGTTCATCGAGCGGGCTGTCGGCGTGATGGCGCGGTTGAAGCGGCATATGAAGGTGATCGAGCGGGCGATGGGGGTGTTGCTGCTGGCGGTCGGCTTGGCGCTGCTGACCGGGGCTTTCACCGATGTGAGCTGGTGGTTGCTTGAAACCTTTGACCGCTTCGGAATTCCGCTGCTTGGCTAACGCCGCAATTTGCCTATGATTCCGCCCCAGTCGCCCGTCATTCTGGCGGGGTAACGGTGTCGCGGGGGTTTGGTGTGGCGCAGGACGGAACGGTCGGGAAGCGGCGCGTCTTCTACATTCCGGGGTATGATCCCGTCTCGCCCCGCCGCTACCGCGAGCTTTACCGCAAGGAAGGCACATGGCAGGCCGAGATTTCCGGCTATGCGCTGGCCTTGCGTCCGAAGCGGGTGAAGGGTCCCTATGGCTGGTTCGTGAGCGCCGAGATCGAGGGGGAGCGCGTCGAGGCGGATGTCGAGGTGCTGGTCTGGTCGGATATCGTGCAAGGCTCTATGGATCAGGGGGTGGCGGCGACCTATCTGCAGATGCTGAGGACCGCTTGGGTCTATATCGCCACGGGGGCGCTGTTCCGGCTGGTCTGGCTGCGCAAGGGGCCGACGGTGGCGGCGCTTTATCCGATCATCAATCTGGTGGTGCAGTTCTTCCTCGCCCTTGGGGCGGGTTGGGGGCAGGTGCTGCTGTGGCGCTGGCTGTGGCCCGAAGGGGGCTGGGCCGTGGGGGCGGTGCTTGGGGCTGTGGTCTTTGTGGCGCTGCTTCGGTTCTTCAAGCGGATCGACCGCAAGATATTGGCCTATTACCTGATGCATGATTACGCGTGGTCGGCGCAGTTCTACGGGCGATATCCGCCGGAGCTGGAGGCGCGGATGGCGGTCTTTCGCGGGGTGATCCGCGAGGCTTTGGCGGGTGGCTTCGACGAGGTGCTGGTGGTGGGCCATTCCTCGGGCGCGATCCTTGGCGTGTCGATCCTGTCGGACCTGATCCGCGAGGGGGTGCCGGAGGTGGGGCAGGGTGGGGCGGTGCTGTCCTTTCTGTCGCTGGGGCAGGTGATTCCGATGGTGTCGTTCCTGCCCGAGGCGAAGCGGTTGCGGGCGGACCTTGCCTATCTGTCCGCGCGGGAGGAGGTGACTTGGGTCGATGTGACCGCCCCAGGTGATGGCTGCGCCTTTGCCTTGTGCGATCCGGTGGCGGTGACGGGGGTTGCGCCTGCGGGGAAGCGCTGGCCGCTGGTCGTGTCATGCGCCTTTACCCAGACCTTCAGCCCCGAGCGTTGGGCGAAGATGCGCTACCAGTGGTTCCGGCTGCATTTCCAATACATGTGCGCCTTTGATCGGCCCGGGGATTACGATTACTTCAAGATCACGGCGGGGCCGCTGACCTTGGGGGCGCGGTATCGCGGGAGGCCACCGTCGAAAAGCCGGATCGAGCGGGCGGCAAGCGGCTATAGGAGCGTGGCATGAGCCTGCCGCCGAAGCCTGCGGCGCGGCCCGAGGGGGCCTCGGTCTGGCGGCATTTCCGGCTGTTCCGGCGGGACATCCTGTCGTCGCAGCCCGCGCGGCTCTATCGGGCGTGGATGGCGGAATTCCGCACCCCGTTTTTCCGCTCCTATCTGTGCAACGATCCGGCACTGGTGCGGCGGGTGCTGGACGAGAGGCCGATGGATTTCCCCAAGTCGGGGCGGGTGGGCGAGGGGTTGCGGCCGCTGCTCGGGCGGTCGGTGTTCGTGACCAATGGCGCGGAGTGGTTGCGGCAGAGGCGGATCATCGATCCGGCCTTTGAAGGCGGGCGGCTGAAGGATGCCTTTCCGGCGATCTGGGCGGCGGGCGAGGCTGCGGTGGCGCGGTTGGGCGAGGGCAAGGTCGAGATCGAGGCGGAGATGAGCCATGCGGCGGCGGATGTGATCTTTCGCACGCTGTTTTCCATTCCGATCGAGCATGAGGTGGCAGCACGGGTGTTCCGCGAGTTCCGCGCCTATCAGCGGGCGCAGCCGATCCTGAACCTTGCGGCCTTCGTTCCCCTGCCCGCATGGGTGCCGCGCTTCCATCGGCGCGGGGTGCGCGAGGCGGCGGCGGTGATCCGGCGGTTGATCGCGGGGCTGACCGAGGCGCGGGCGGCGGAGATTGCGGCGGGGACCGCGCCGGATGATCTGGCGACGAAGATCATGGTGACGGCGGACCCCGTGACGGGCGAGCGTTTCGGCACCGGCGAGATGGTCGATCAGGTGGCGATCTTCTTTCTGGCGGGCCACGAGACAAGCGCCAGTGCGCTGTCCTGGGCACTCTATCTTTTGGCCACGCATCCCGAGGTGCAGGAGGCGGTGGCGGTGGAGGCGGCGGGGTTGGAGCCTGCGTTTTCGGCCCTGTCGCGGTTGAAGCTGACGCGGGATGTGTTCCGTGAGGCGCTGCGGCTTTATCCGCCCGTGCCGATGATGGTGCGCGAGACGGTGAAGCCGGAAGAGTTTCGCGGGCGGGCGGTGAAGCGGGGGGCGCAGGTGGTGCTGTCGTCCTGGCATCTGGGGCGGCACGAGCGGATCTGGGAGAATCCGGACGGGTTCGACCCTGCGCGTTGGGGGCGGGAGGAGAACAGGGCGGCGGCGCGGGACGGGTGGTTGCCGTTTTCGTCGGGTCCACGGGTCTGCACGGGGGCGGGGTTTGCGATGCTGGAGGGGGTGCTGATGCTGGCGATGCTGGTGAAGGCGTTCCGGTTCGAAGCCGTGGACGGGCGGGTTCCGGTGCCGGTGGCGCATCTGACGGTGCGGGCGAAGGAGGGGATATGGCTGCGGGTGGTGCGGCGGTAGCGAGCGGAATTTTGCGAAAATTCCGGGACGATTTTTGACGCAAAAATCGGGTGCGCGCGGGTTGGGGTGTTCGGAATTTGCGTCAAATTCCGGTGCGATTTCTTCGCGAGAAATCGCTACACGACGCGGCGGATGGGTTCGCGGTTGCAGAATATGACGAATTGGCCGGCATTTTCGACGACGGGGAAGCCGCGTCGCTGCATTTCGGCAAGAAAGGCATCGCGTCCGACATAGCGCTCTATGTCGCGGATCTGGCGGCGGATGACGCCGCCCTCACGCGCGGCTTGGGCGCTGAACATGTGGATCAGCCATCCTTCGGGCGAGAGTCGTTCGGGTGCTTGCTGCTTCATGCGCCCAAGTTTGGCGCGCAAAGGTAAACGTCCCCTTAACCGCGATAGCGCCCCAGCACGAAGACGCGGATGGCCGAGGCGAGGCCGATGTCTTCGCTCCGTGCCTCGTCCACTTCGACGGCGAGCTGGTTCAGGGTCAGCCCCCGTTCGGCGGCGATGTCGCGGAAGGCCTGCCAGAAGGCTTCCTCGAGGCTGACGCTGGTGCGGTGGCCGCGGAGCGTGAGGGAGTGTTTGACGGGGCGGGCGGTCATTCCCTTTCATGCCCGTCAAGCTTGGCCCGCGCCTGTTCGGCACGGGCCTTTTGCAACTCGCGTTCAGATTTGGTCAGACCGTGTTTGGCGGCGTTTTCGTCAGCCTTTTGGCGGGCCTCCTTGCGGGCGGCCTCTTTGCGCTTTTGGCGGAGGTTGACGATTTCGGCCATCTTACCCCTTGGGTCCGATCATATCCTCGGGGCGGACCACGCGGTCGAAGGTTTCGGCGTCGACGAAGCCCAAGGCAATCGCTTCCTCTTTCAGGGTGGTGCCGTTCTTGTGCGCGGTCTTGGCGACCTTGGTGGCGTTGTCATAGCCGATGGTGGGGGCGAGCGCCGTCACCAGCATCAGCGATTCCTTCATCAGCTTGTCGATGCGGGCGGTATTCGCCTGCGTGCCGACCACCATGTTGTCGGTGAAGCTGCCTGCGGCATCGCCCAGAAGCTGCATCGATTGCAGCACGTTGTAGGACATCATCGGGTTGTAGACGTTCAGCTCGAAATGCCCCTGCGATCCGGCGAAGCCCACGGCGGCGTCGTTGCCCATGACATGGGCGCAGACCATCGTCAGTGCTTCGGCCTGCGTGGGGTTCACCTTGCCCGGCATGATCGAGGAGCCGGGTTCGTTTTCCGGCAGGATCAGTTCGCCGAGGCCCGAGCGGGGGCCGGAGCCGAGGAGGCGGAGGTCATTGGCGATCTTGAAGAGCGCGGCGGCCACGGTTTTCAGCGCGCCGGAGAACATGACCATCGCGTCATGGGCGGCGAGGGCCTCGAATTTGTTGGGCGCGGTGACGAAGGGGAGGGCGGTGATTTCCGCGATCTTGGCCGCAACGCGGGTGTCCCAGCCGACACGGGTGTTGAGGCCGGTGCCGACGGCGGTGCCGCCTTGCGCGAGTTCGTAGATGTCGGGCAGGCAGGATTTGACGCGGGCGATACCCTTGTCGACCTGCGTGGCATAGCCCGAGAATTCCTGACCGAGGGTGAGGGGCGTCGCGTCCTGCGTATGGGTGCGGCCGATCTTGATGATGTCTTTGAATTCATGGGACTTGGCCCAGAGCGCCGCCGACAGTTTTTCAAGCCCCGGAAGCAGCACGTCGCGGGCCATCATGCCGATGGCGACATGCATCGCGGTGGGGAAGGTGTCGTTGGAGGATTGGCCCATGTTCACATGGTCGTTCGGGTGGACGGGTTTCTTCGACCCCATCACCCCGCCAAGCATTTCGATGGCGCGGTTCGAGATCACCTCGTTCGCGTTCATGTTCGATTGCGTGCCGGACCCCGTCTGCCAGACGACGAGGGGGAAGTTGTCGTCGAACTTGCCGTCGATCACCTCTTGCGCCGCTGCCGCGATGGCTTGGCCGAGTTCGGGCGAGATGTCGCCCTGATCGATGTTGACCAGCGCGCAGGCTTTCTTGATGACGCCGAGCGCGCGGAGGATGGCGACGGGCTGGCGTTCCCAGCCGATGGGGAAGTTGATGATCGACCGCTGGGTCTGCGCGCCCCAGTATTTGTCGGCGGGAACCTCGAGCGGGCCGAAGCTGTCGGTTTCGGTACGGGTTCTGGTCATGGAAGCCTCCTGCAATCGCTTGGGGAGGGCTTAGCCAAGCGGGGGCGCAAAATCAATTGGCATACCGTCGCATACAATGCCGCAGGGCCGCGCCCGTGGCAAAGCGGGCATGAGTATTTGGGCCAAGGTGAAAGGGCGGCTCAGTGCTTGCGGAATTTGTCGAGGCTGACGACCTGCGCGTCATGGGCGGGCGGCGGATCGTCGTCGCCATCGTCTTCCTCATCCTCGTCGCCCTCTTCGCTGTGGGTTTCGAATCGGAGGCCGAATTCCACAGAAGGGTCGACGAAGGTGCGGACCGAGTCGAAGGGGATCACCAAGGGTTCGGGCTGGTTGCCGAAGTTGAGCGTGACCGAGAAGCCTTCGTCCGTGACGATGAGGTTTTCGAACCAGTGCTGGATCACCACGGTCATTTCCGACGGGTAGCGGCTTTTCAGCCAGTCGGCGATGGCCACGCCGGGGTGGGTCGTGTCGAAGGTGATGAAGAAATGGTGCGCGCCGGGAAGGCCGTTTTGCGACACATCGGTCAGGACGGTCTGGATCAGGCCACGCATCGCCCGGTGCATCAGGTTTCCGTAGTCGATGGAGCGGGCCATTGGTCTTCCTTTCCCTTGTCGGGCCATTTAGGGCGGATTCGTCCCCGAAGGGAAGGGGGAGAAGGTGCGCGCTGCGTGCTTGCCGTCAGATCAGGCTGGAAGCGACACCGCCAGCGGCGACGAGCAGCAGCACGAGCGGAAGCGACCAATGCCGCCGCAAGAGCAGCCAGCCCGCGACGAGGGCGATCGCCAATTGTCCGAGGTTCAGCGTGAGCGGGTCGGGCACGGTCAGGCGTAGCGGGCCAAGGTCATGGACCGTCACGCTGCCGAAGAAGACGTGGAGCGCGAACCAGAGCGAAAGGTTGGCGATGACGCCCACGACAGCGGCCATGATCGCCGAGAGCGCCCCCGCAAGGCGCGGGTTGGCGGTGATGCGGGCAAGCCAGGGCGCGCCTGCGAAGATGAACATGAAGGACGGGACGAACGTGACCCAGAGGGTGAGCAGCGCCGCCAGCACGCCCTGAACCCAGCCGCCGCTGCGGTGGGCTGCGAGATAGGCCACGAATTCCGTCACCAGAATCAGCGGCCCCGGCGTCGTTTCGGCAAGGCCGAGCCCGTCGACCATCTGGCGCAGGGTGAGCCAGCCTTTGTCCTCGACCACGGCCTGCGCCATCCATGCCAGCACGGCGTAAGCCCCGCCGAAGGTGAGGATGGCAAGCTTGGCGAAGAAAGCACCGATTTCGGTGAGCAGCGTAGCGTCCGAGAGGGCGAACACACCCAAGGGGGCGAGCCAGATCACGAGCCAGAGACCAAGCGTGCGGGCGGTATGGGCGGCGGCGGGTGCCGGAGGCAGCGTCGCGCCCGTGGGGCGGGTGGAGAGCGCCCCGTAAAGCCCCGCGCCGAGGATGAGGAGCGGAAAGGGAAGGTTCAGGAAGAACAGGCCAAGGAAGGCGAGCAACGCCAGAACATAGGCGCTGCGCGATTTCAGCGCACGGCGCGAGACACGGAGCAGCGCCTCGACCACCACGACGACGACGGCGGCCTGCACACCGGTGAAAAGTGCGTTCACCAGCGGCACCTGACCATAGGCGGCATAGGTTGCGGCGAGCGCCAGAACCACCGCAGCACCCGGCAGGACGAAGAGCAGCCCCGCGATCAGCCCGCCGGCCGTGCCGTGGAGCCGCCAGCCCGACCATGTGGCAAGCTGCATCGCTTCCGGCCCCGGAAGGAGCATGCAGAAGGAGAGGGCCGAGAGATATTCCTTTTCCGTCAGCCATTTTTTTTCGTCGACCAGCGTGCGGTGCATCAGCGCGATCTGCGCGGCGGGACCGCCGAACGACAGGATGCCGATGCGGGCAAAGGTGCGGCTGAGGTCGGCGAGGCTGGCCATGCGGCATTCCCGTGATCGGGGGGAATTGGTTCCCCTGTTCATCCTTGCCCTAAATACTCATCTTTCTTCCGGCATTGGAACAGGGAGCGAGCCGCGAAAACGAAGAACCCCGCCGGGGTGAACCGGCGGGGTGGGGTGGGTGTGGTTTGCAAGCAGGCCGGGTTGCCCCGACAGGGTGAGTCGTAGCGGGCAGGGGTTAATAAGCGGTTAAAGCCCGTCGAAGGCGCAGAGGGCGTGGACTTCCATCCCCATCGCCTCGAGCCGTTTGCGCCCGCCGAGGTCGGGCAGGTCCACGACGAAGGCGCAGCCCGCGATCTGGCCGCCCAAGCGTTCGATCAGGCGGATGCCCGCCTCGGCCGTGCCGCCGGTGGCGAGGAGGTCGTCGACGAGCAGAACCTTCTCGCCCGGTTGCAGGGCGTCGTCGTGGATTTCCACCACGGCCTCGCCGTATTCCAGCGTGTAGGATTGGCTGATCGTGGCGCCCGGAAGTTTGCCCTTCTTGCGGATCGGGACGAATCCGGTGGAAAGCTGGTGCGCGACCGCGCCGCCAAGGATGAAGCCGCGCGCTTCCAGCCCCGCGACCTTGTCGATGCGCAGGCCCGCATAGGGGGCGAGGAGCTGGTCCACGCACATGCGAAAGCCGCGCGGGTCGGCGAAGAGGGTCGTCACATCGCGGAAGAGGATGCCTTCATGCGGGAAGTCGACGATGGTGCGGATGTAATCCTTGACGGTTTTCATGGCGTTCCTTTGAGCACGCGGCCTGCGACCGCGTCGAGTTTGGCAAGAAGGGCGGGGTCGCGCTTGTCGGGCGCGGTCATGATGGCATGGGTGAGCGCGTGGTCGCAGCCGTGGGGGCAGGTGGTGCCGTGGTCGAGATGGGCGGGCAGGCGGGCGACCATGTCGCGGGCGTGGCCCGCGTTGGCGGTGAGGGTGGCGATGACTTGCGCCACATCGACCGCCGCGTGGTCGCCGTGCCAGCAGTCGTAATCCGTCACCATCGCGATGGAGGCGTAGCAAAGCTCGGCCTCGCGGGCGAGTTTGGCTTCGGGCATGGCGGTCATGCCGATGACATCCGCGCCCCAGCTTCGATAAAGCCGCGATTCGGCGCGGGTGGAGAATTGCGGCCCCTCCATCGCGATATAGGTCGCGTTGCGGTGCAGGGTGACGCCCTGCACGGCGGCGGCGCAGGCGGCGGAGAGGCGGGGGCAGGTCGGGTCCGAAAAGCCGACATGGGCGACGCAGCCCGCGCCGAAGAAGGATTTGGGCCGCGCGAAGGTGCGGTCGATGAACTGGTCGACAAGGACGAAGTCGCCGGGGCGGTAGTCTTCGCGCAGGCTTCCCACGGCGGAGACGGCGACGAGGTCGGTGCAGCCGAGCCGTTTCAGCGCGTCGATATTGGCGCGGTAGTTGATGTCGGAAGGCGCGTGGACATGGCCGCGCCCGTGGCGGGGGAGGAAGGCCATGCGCGTGCCGCCGAGCGTGCCGGTGAGGATATCGTCGGAGGGTGCGCCCCAAGGGGTGGGGACCGTGGTCCAGCGGGCATCCTTTAGCCCGTCGATCTGGTAAAGGCCCGATCCGCCGATCACGCCGATCATGGTCATGGCTTGTCCCCCGATATGCTGCGGGGAAGCATAGCCGCGAAGGCGGGGCGTGCAAGGCGGGCCGCGCTGTGCTGGAGTGGCGGGGAAGGGGAGTGTGACATGGATCTGGCAGGGCGTCTGGCGGCGGGGATCAGGGCGGCGGTGGAGCGGGTGCCCGAGGCGGCGGCCTTTCTGGCGGACTGGCCCGTGGGCGGGGTGCGGCGGGCGCAGGTGCCGGTGGCATTGCCGGTTTGCCGCTGGCTGGCGGGGATGGCGGGCGGGCTGGCGGGGATGGTCGCGGCCCATGCCGGGGCGCTGGAATGGCGGCAGACCTATGGTGGTGCGGATTTCGGGCCTGCGTTTCTGGAGCGTTATGGCTGGACCGAGGTCGTGGGCCTGCGCGGGCCGATCCCGTCCGAACGGGTCGCTGCGGGGTTCCTGCTGCTGGGGCCGGATGTGACCTATCCCGCGCATGCGCACGAGGCGGAGGAGGTCTATCTGCCGCTTTCGGGTCTGGCATGGTGGCAGAAGGGAGAGGCGTGGCGGCAGGTGGCGCCTTTGACGCCGATCCACCATCCGGGCTGGGTGCCCCATGCGATGCGGACGGAAGCGGAGCCTTTGCTCGCGCTCTATCTGTGGCGCGGGGGCGATCTGGCGGCGAAGTCGGTGATTCTGGGGTGAGGGGGCGCAGGAGTTTTCTTGCGAGAACTCAGGGCGTTTGACGGGGGGAGAGGATGTTGCGGGCGACGGAGCGGGGGGCCAGCCCCCCGCGCCCCCCGGGATATTTGGGAACAGATGAAGGGGGGGGCGCAGGGGCGGCGGGGCCTGCGTTCATTTGTCGTCGGGGCGCAGTTTCTCGAACTGGTCGCGGACGATGGTATAGTCGCGGTAGCCCATGCGGGCGACGGGCTGGTAGGTGGTGATGTCGAAGCGGCCATCGCGAAGGCAGTCGTCGCGGAGGTGGACGCCCGTCACCTCGCCGATCACCAGAAGGTTGCCCGTGCCGCGCAGGGTGACGATTTCGACCACCTGACATTCGAGGATCGCGGGGGCACCGGCAACGGCGGGGCAGTCGATGGTGGTGCATTCGACCTTGGCCACGCCGCAGGCTGTAAATTCGTCCGTGCCGTGTGGCAGGTAGGCCGAGGTTTCGGACATGGCGCCGAGCATCGCCGCTTCGACGATGCTGGCGGAGAATACGCCCGTTTCCTGAATGTTGGTCACACTGTCTTTGATGCCCGTCGAGGCGAACATGACCTGTGGCGGGGTATAGGCGACCGCGTTGAAGAAGGAATAGGGGGCGAGGTTGTCCCCCCGTGCGCTGCGCGTGCCGATCCAGCCGATCGGGCGGGGCGAGACGATGGCGTTGAACGGGTTGTGCGGCAGTCCGTGGCCGTCTTTCGGGCGGTAGAACATGGGTTTGCCTTCGTTGGTTTGAACCTGACGTATCCGCGTGTTACGGGCGTTTCCAGAGGATTCGCTTTGGGGTGCTGCGCGCGTGTACAGGCTGGAGGAAGAGACCGAGGACGACTGGTGGGAGGTGGAGGCGCTGTACGACCTCTGCTTCTCGCCGGGGCGGACGGCGTTGTCTTCCTACCGGTTGCGCGACGGGGTGCCGACGGTGGCGGCGCTCTGCCTCATCCTGCGGGACGAGGACGGGACGCTGGCGGCGGCGATCCGCTATTGGCCGGTCGAGGTGGGCGGGCAGGATGCGCTGCTGCTTGGCCCCGTGGCCGTCCACCCGACGCGGCAGGGCGAGGGGCTGGGGGGGCTGCTCATCAATGAAAGCCTTGCCGAAGCGCGGCGGCTGGGGTGGGAGCGGGTGATGCTGGTGGGGGATGCGCCCTATTATTCGCGCTTTGGTTTCATGAAGCTTGACGGGGTGGAGATGCCGCCGCCGACGAACCCCGACCGCGTGCTCGGCTTTGCGCTGAAGCGCGGGGCGTGGGACGGGGTGCGCGGCCCCGTGACCAAGGCGACGTGACCAAGGCGACGTGACCAAGGCGACCTGAGGGCGCCGCATGGGCCTTGCGGGCGGGCGCGGGCCTGCCCACATTGGGGCGATGGATCATGCCCCTGACGCAACACCGCAACTTCCCGCCATTGCCGCCCCTGACCGGAGCGCGGAAATCGCCGCCCTTGCGCGGCGCTACCGGCGGGCCAACGGGCCGGTGATGACGCTGGTGAACCGCTTGGGCGGCACGCTGGAAGGGAAGATGGAGGCGCTGCCCGAAGGCGTGAAGCGGCAGATCGAGGTCGTGACCGAGCGGGCGCTGCTGGCGGCGCATGGCTTGGCGGGCGTGGGGGCAAAGGGGCCGGACCTTGGCCGCAACGGGCCGATGGCGGCGGCGATGCTGTCGGGGGCTGTGGGCGGCGCGGGGGGGATCGTCACCTCGGTCGCGGAGTTGCCGGTGACGGTGACGGTGATCCTGCACGCGATCCGGCAGGCGGCGGCGAAGGAGGGGTTCGACCCCGACGACCCCGCGATACGGGCGGAATGCCTGCGCGTCTTTACCGCGGGCTCGCCGCTGGCGGCGGATGACGGGGTGAACACCTCGTTCCTGTCGGCGCGGCTGACCGTGACGGGGCCTGCGATCCAGCGGGTGATCGCGACGGTCGCGCCGAAGCTTGCGACCGCGCTGGGCCAGAAGTTGGCGGCGCAGGCCGTGCCGGTGCTGGGGGCTGTGGCGGGGGCGGGGCTGAACGCGGCCTTCCTGCGCTATTACCGCGAGATGGCCGAGATCCGCTTTGCCCTGCTGCGGCTGGCCGCGCAGCACGGGGCGGAGCCGATCCTCGACGCCTTTGCCCGTGCGCTGGGGCCGAAGCGGCTGGCCTAGCGGCGGCCGTTTTCCATCAGGTAGATGGCAAGACCGGCGAGAAGGCCCCAGAAGGCTGCGCCTATCCCTGCAAAGGCGGTGCCGGAGGCTGTGACGGCCAGCGTGATCGTGGCGGCGAAGCGCTGGTCGGGTTTGGCAAAGGCCCCCGTCAGCGCTCCCATGAGCGGGCCGAGCAGCGCGAGCGCCACGAGGGCGGCCATCAGCGCGGGCGGCAGGGCGGTCAGAAGGGCGATGACCACGGGGCCGGTCAGGCCGAGCAGGACCCAGACGCAGGCATAGGCAAGGCCCACCTTCCAGCGTTGGCTGCGGTCGGGGTGGACATCGTCGCCCATGCAGATGGCGGCGGTGATCGCGGCCATGTTCACCGTATGCGCGCCAAAGAGCGCGGCAAGGGCCGAGATGCCCCCCGTGACGCCGAGGGCGGCGCGGACGGGCGGTTCGAACCCCGCCGCGCGCATGGTGGCAAAGCCCGGCAGGTTCTGCGAGGCCATCGTCACGAGGTAAAGCGGCAGGCCGAGGCCGATCAGGGCTGCGGCGTGGAACTCGGGGGCGATGAAGGTCGGCACGGGCGGCAGTGCGGGCAGGGGCGGCAGCATCGCGGCCCCCGTGGCAAAGGCGAGCGCGAGGCCGAGGGCGAGGGCCGCAAGCACCGCCATCGCGGGGTTCTTGAGCCGGACGAGGGCAAACACCGCAACCATCGGGAAGATCAGCAGCGGCGCGGATTGCGCGGCCCCCGTCCCCTTGAGGCAGAAGGGCAGAAGCACCCCCGCGAGCATGGCCCCCGCGATGCCATCGGGGATACGGGCCACCAGTGCGCCCAAGGGTTTGATCGCCCCTGTCGCCGCGATCAGCACGGCGGCGAGGAGGAAGGCCCCCACGCCTTCGGCCATCGAAAACCCGGTGCTGGCGGCGATGAGGGCGGCACCCGGCGTGCTCCATGCCAGAACCACGGGGACGCGGTGCCATGTCGACAGGATCGCGGTGCCTGTGGCCTTGGCGAAGCAGACGGCCATGACCCAGCTTGCGGTCTGATCCGGCGATGCGCCAAGGGCGGCGGCGGCGGCAAGGACAAGCGCGATGGTCGAGCCGTAGCCGACGAGGGCGGCCACGAGGGCTGCGGAAAAAAGCGATGCACGCATGACAGGCCCCCTCGAACGTAACGGGGCGGACTATCGGCAAGGCTTGGCGGGGATGCAAGACGCTGCCCCTTCCTCTCGCCCCAAATATCCTCGGGGGGTGAAGCCCCCCAGGGGCGAGGGGGGCCGAGGCCCCCCTTCTTCGCGGGTGGCCAAAGGGCTGCGATGGGGGGAAAGGCGCGGCGGTTGCGGGGAGGAGGTCGCAACCGCCGCCGATCCGATTGGCCCCAGGGAGGAGGAGGGGGCCTTTCGAAAGGGATGAGCGGCGATCCCGGGAGGGAGGAGAGGATCGCCGCCTACGCGATCGGCCCGGGAGGAGGTGGGCCTTTCGGTCTGGTTTGGAAGCATGGCGCTTCCGGAAAGGGATGCGGCGACCTCAGGGAGGAGGAGGAGGTCGCCGCCTACGCGATCGGCCCGGGAGGAGGTGGGCCTTTCGGTCTTTTTTGGAAACCTGCGCCGCGGCGCGGTTTCCGGATCAAAGTGCGGCGACGCCAGGGAGGAGGAGAAGCGCCGCCGCTTTTGCCATGAACCCCGGGAGGAGGTGGGGTTCTTGCAAGAAACTTACTTGCCGTAGGCCGCTTCGCGGGCCACGGTCGGGATGTCGAAGCGCGACAGGCCGAGGTCGGCGAGTTCGCGGTCGGTGAGGATGTTCAGCTCGCGCACGGTCTGGTTATAGACGGCACGGCGGGCGATCATCGTCTTGATCTGGGCCAGAAGGCCCGAGAAGCGGTCTGCCACCGTGACATTGGCGGCGCGGGAGGTCACATTTACATAAGCCATTTTCATCAGCCTCAGTTCGGGTTCCGGTTGTGCGGCGTTCTTCGGTTGCGCCGCTGTTGGGAGTAAGATGGGGCAAATGCTGCACCTGCACAATGGCGGGTCTGATCAATGCCGCTATGCAGCATGTGCATGGCTGGACGTCGTAAAATTGTCATGATTAACAAGGGTATCGCCGAATTTTTGAGCATTCGGTAAACATATCCTTGCGATTTGTCTGCCGCGAACGAACTTAAGTCTGTAAACGTTACCTCATTCCAAACGCCTGATCCGAGGATGCCCCGATGACCGTGACCCGCGATGATGTTCTGCGCCAGCTTGAAGGTGTCGCCCTGCCGGGTGGCGGGACGCTGGTTTCACGCGACTTGATTCGCGCGCTTGCCATCGAGGGGGGCACCGTGCGCTTCGTGATCGAAGCGGCCTCGCCCGAGGAGGCGCGCACGCTTGCGCCGTTTCAGGCGGCGGCGGAGGCGGCGGTAAAGGCGCTGGAGGGTGTGACTTCGGTGCAGGTGGTGCTGACGGCGCATGGTCCGGCGGCAAAGCCTGCCGCGCCGAGCCTAAAGATCGGGCAGCACCCGACGCCGCAGCAGGGCGGGCCGCAAAAGGTTTCGGGCGTGGACCGGATCATCGCCGTGGGATCGGGCAAGGGCGGCGTGGGGAAATCGACGGTGTCGTCGAACCTTGCGGTGGCGCTTGCGCGGCAGGGGCGACGGGTCGGATTGCTGGATGCCGATATCTACGGTCCGAGCCAGCCGCGTATGATGGGGGTGAACCGCCGCCCCGCCAGCCCCGATGGCAAGACCATCGAACCCATCGTCGCGCATGGCGTCACCATGATGTCCATCGGGCTGATGCTGAAAGAGGACGAGGCGGTGATCTGGCGCGGGCCGATGATCATGGGTGCCTTGCAGCAGCTTTTGACGCAGGTGGCCTGGGGCAAGCTGGATGTGCTGATCGTCGACCTGCCGCCGGGGACGGGGGATATCCAGTTGACGCTGTGCCAGCGGACGCAGTTGACGGGGGCCATCGTCGTGTCCACCCCGCAGGATGTGGCGCTGCTGGATGCGCGAAAGGCGCTGGATATGTTCCAGAAGCTCAAGACGCCCGTGCTGGGGCTGATCGAGAACATGTCCTCGTACGTCTGCCCCAATTGCGGGCATGAGGCGCATATTTTCGGGCATGGCGGCGTGGCGGCAGAGGCGGAGAAGCTGGGGCTGCCCTTCCTTGGCGAGTTGCCGCTCGCGCTCGAGGTGCGGATGGCCGGGGATGCGGGCGTGCCGATCGCGGCGGGCGAGGGGCCTGCGGCCGAGGCCTATGCCCGGCTGGCGCACCGGCTGGTTGCGGGCGGGATGGCCTGACGGCGGCGCAGCGGGGGCTTCGCCCCCTCCAGTCCATCGGTTCTTGAACCGATGGCGAACAAGATGGACCACCCAGAGGAGTATTTGGGCCAAGGTGAAAGGGGCGGCGGCGGGAAAGTTTGGGACGCCGCTTCACGACGAATCACTTTGGCGGGAAAAGGTGGGAAATCCGGGGTTCAGCCCCGGATTTTTGCGTTCGGGGCCGGTCCGGCGGGGCTGACGAAAGTTATCCGGCCCCCGTCGAAAGGTTGGGGCGCGGAAATTTCGGGAAATTGTGGGAAAGTGTAGGCAAACGATACGCCACTAGATGTTGTGGTGCGATCTTCGCTTTGTGTCACATGTCGGTCGATGGTGGCGGATTGTGCTGTTAGCATGTGTAAATCTTGAGGTTTTTTCGCTTGGCCTGCCCTGTTGATCCCAAAGATTTCCGTTGCGTCCCATGTTTTCCCGTGGCATCCCTTTAGTCATTCGATGACGGCGTGACGATCAAAGCTGGGGCAGCTCAAGACCCCGAACAGGCGACAGTCAGGCTCATACAGGCACCCGCTTTCATCGAACCAAGAGATCCGGCGCGCGAGCGAGCAGACATCTCCCCCAGGTGGCGCGCGTAGCTGGACGCCCAGCGATGGGACAGGCGGCGGATCGAGCAGTGGCAGCAGCTCGATCCGCCGTTCCCGTTTTCAGGGTCCGGTTTTGCCGGACAGGGGCCTGAGCGGACCGAAGGACTTAACCGCTGCGCAAAGGGGACCGGCAGGATATGTCGGATGCATTCAGAGGCGAATTCACCCAGAGGGTGGATGGGAAGGCGCGGGTTTCAATTCCCGCCGCGTTCCGTCGCGTGCTGGAAGCCGGAGACCCCGACAGCACCCGCAAGCGCATCGTCATGGTCTATGGCGACACGCGGCGCAAATATACCGAATGCTATACGATGGCCGGCGCCGCCGCGCTGGAAGAGAAGATCAAGGGCTTGCCGCTCGGGTCGGACCGGCGGCGTATCCTTGAACGCAACATGATCACCCTGTCGGTCACGGTCGAGATCGACGATGACGGGCGGATCGTGCTGCCGCCGAAGGTGCGCGAGAAATGCGGGCTGGCCCCCGAGGACGTGGCCAAGGGTGCCGAGGCGGTGTTCGCCGGTGCGCTCGATACGTTCCAGATCTGGAAATCCGGGGTCTATGACGACGAAATCCGGCGTCTGGCCGAAGAGGATATGGCGAGCCTGCCCGAAGGCGTGGATATCCTGTCGCTGCTCAGCGACCCTGCCGTGGGCTGAGCCGTGCGTTCCAGCGATCAGAATACCGGTCGCGCCCCCCATATTCCGGTGCTTTTGCGCCCGCTCCTCGCGGCGGTTGCGCCTGTGTCGGGGGTCTGGCTTGACGGCACCTTCGGGGCGGGCGGCTATGCGCGGGGGCTTCTGGAGGCAGGGGCTGACCGTGTGATCGGCGTGGACCGCGACCCGCTGGCGCTGGAGATGGCGGCGGCTTGGGCGGGACAATATGGCGACCGCTTGCAGCTTGTGGCGGGCGAGTTTTCCGATCTGGACGAACACGCGGGCGGGCCGCTGGACGGGGTGGTGCTGGACCTTGGCGTATCGTCGATGCAACTCGATCTGGCGGAGCGGGGGTTTTCGTTCCAGAAGGACGGGCCTTTGGACATGCGGATGAGCCAGTCGGGGGAAAGCGCCGCCGATCTGGTCAACACCGCCTCCGAGGAAGTGCTGGCCGATATCCTTTACCACTATGGCGAAGAGCGCGCCTCGCGCCGGATCGCGCGGGCGATACTGGCCGCGCGCGAGGTGGAGCCGATCACCACCACGCTGCGGCTGGCGGAGATCGTGGCGAAATGCCTGCCGCGTCCGAAGCCGGGGCAGAGCCATCCCGCGACGCGCAGCTTTCAGGCGATCCGCATTGCGGTGAATGCCGAATTCGACCAGTTGGTCGCGGGGCTTGCGGCGGCGGAGCGGGCGTTGAAGCCGGGGGGTATGCTGGCGGTCGTGACCTTCCATTCGCTCGAGGACCGGATCGTGAAGCGCTATCTGCAAGTGGCGAGCGGGTCGGAGGCGAATACCAACCGTTACGCCCCGCAGCGGGCAGAAACGGTGGCGCGGTTCGATCTGGTGACGAAAAAGGCCGTGGGGCCGGACGAGGACGAGTTGGCCGAGAACCCGCGCGCGCGGTCGGCCAAGCTGCGCGTGGCGCGGCGGACGGATGTTGCGGCCAAGGCCGTGGACGGGGCGGCGCTCGGCCTGCCCGAGATCAAGAAGAAAGGACGCCGCTGATGCGCCCTGTGCTTTATGTCCTGAGCTTCATTGCGGTGATGGGTCTGGCCTTCTGGGCGTACCGCGAGAATTACGCGACGCAGCACCAGCTCAAGGAAATGGGCAAGTTGCAGGACGAGATCGCAAGTCTGCGCGAGGCGCTGACCTTGCAGCGGGCGGAATGGGCCTATCTGAACCGCCCCGGGCGGTTGCGCGATCTGGCGACCGCGAATTTCGAGCGGTTGGGGCTGTTGCCGCTGGAGGCCGCGCAATTCGGGGCGGCGGCGGAAGTGACCTATCCCGTGCCTTCGCCCGCGCCGGAAGCGGTGGGCGAGGACGTGTTGCCCGCGATCACCGATCCGGTGGAGGTTTCGGGCGAGATCGAGCCTGCCGGAAGCAAGGTGGAGGGTAAGGAAGTTCCGTGATCCGCACACCGCTGCGTCCGCTTGCCCGCATCCTTTCCGCCCGCCAGAAGGGCGAGAACCCCGACAGCATCGAGCGCGAGAACCTGCGCCTGAGGCATGAGGCGATCCGGGATCGCAGCAGGCTGCGGTCGGAGGGGCGGTTGCTGATCCTTGGCCTTGGTTTCCTTGCCGCGTTCTGCACCATCGGGGCGCGGATGGGGCTTTTGGCGGCAACCGAACCGATGGAGCCGCGCAACGCCGCGCCGGGGGCTGAGATCACGGCGCAGCGGGCCGATATCACCGACCGCAACGGGCGGATTCTGGCCACCAACATGCAGACCTATGCGCTTTACGCGCAGCCCAAGGACATGGTCGATCCGGTTCGGGTATCGAAGGAGCTTGCCGCGATCTTCCCCGAGCTTGACGCGGCGACGCTGGAGCGGCGGTTGACCGACGGGCGGTCCTTCATGTGGATCCGCAAGGTGATGAGCCCCGAGCAGATGCAGAAGGTGCACGAGATCGGCGATCCGGGCCTGCTGTTCGGGCCGCGCGAGATGCGGCTTTACCCCAATGGCACGCTGGCCGCGCATGTGCTCGGCGGGACGAGTTTCGGTGCCGAGGGGGTGCAATCGGCCGAGGTGATCGGCACGGCGGGGATCGAGAAGGCGCTGGATGCGCGGCTGCGCGATACGTCGCAGGCGGGCACTCCGTTGCAGTTGTCGCTCGATCTGACCTTGCAGGCGTCGATCGAGGAATTGCTTGGCACGGGCATGAACATGCTCAACGCCAAGGGGGCGGCGGCGATCCTGATGGATGTGCATACGGGCGAGATCCTGACGCTTGCCTCGCTTCCCGCGTTCGACCCGAACGACCGTCCGAACCCGCTGGTGAAGGGGGATGCGGGGGACAGCCCGCTGTTCAACCGCGCGGTGCAGGGGGTTTACGAGCTTGGCTCGACCTTCAAGATCTTCACGGTCGCCAATGCCTTGCAGCTTGGGCTGGTGACGCCGGAAAGCGAGATCGACGCCAATGCGCCGATGCGGGTGGGGCGGTTCACGATCAAGGAATTCCAGAACAAGAATTACGGTCCAAAGCTGTCGGTCGAGAATATCATCGTGAAGTCGTCGAACGTGGGCACGGCGAACCTTGCCATGCTGGTCGGGGCGGAGCGGCAGGCGGCGTTCATGAAGAACATCGGGCTGTTCGATCCCACGCCGGTCGAACTGGTCGAGGCGCCGGGGGCCAAGCCCATCGTGCCGAAGAAATGGCCCGACATCACCGTGATGACGACCGCTTACGGGCATGGCATTGCAGCGAGCCCGATGCACCTTGCCGCCGCCTATGCGACCATCGCCAATGGCGGGGTGAAGGTGACGCCGACGCTGCTGCGGGGCGGCGTGCCGCAGAACGGGCCGCGCATCATGAGCGAGCAGGTGGCGCATGACGCGGTCCGCATGTTGCGCGGTGTGGTGCAGCACGGCACGGCAACGCTGGCCGATGTGCCGGGCTATATGGTCGCGGGCAAGACGGGGACGGCGGAGAAGCCGAACAAGGCGGGCGGCTATGATACGGACAAGGTGGTGAACACCTTCGCCAGCATGTTCCCCGCGAATGATCCGAAATACGTGCTGGTCGTGACGCTGGACGAACCGGTGGAGACGACGGGCGATACGCCGCGCCGGACAGCGGGGTGGACTGCGGTTCCCGTCGCCGCCGAGATCATCCGCCGTGTGGCGCCCCTGCTGGGGGTGCGTCCGCAGGTTGAACCTGCCCCCTTGGATGGGCTAACAGCCGTCTCGAATTAAGGGAGACGGGCATGTCGGGATCGGTCGAGACGGGGAAGGCGCGGCTTTCGGCCCTTGGCCTTGCGGCGCGGGGCGGGCGCGATCCGGTTCTGACGGGGCTGACGGTGGACAGCCGCGCCGTGCAGGCGGGGATGCTGTTTGCCGCCTTGCCGGGGGTGGCGGCGCATGGCGCAGCCTTTGTTCCGCAGGCTTTGGCGGCAGGGGCGGCGGCGGTGCTGACCGATGCCGAAGGGGCGAAGCTGGCGGCAGGGGCGATGGCGGGGTCGGAGGCGGCGCTGGTCGTGGCCGAGGACCCGCGCGCGGCCCTCGCCGGGGCGGCGGCGCTGTGGTTCGGGGCGCAGCCCGAGGTGATGGTTGCCGTGACGGGGACGAACGGCAAGACGAGCGTGGCCACCTTTGCGCGGCAAATCTGGATGGCGCTGGGGCATAGCGCCATCAACATCGGCACCACGGGGGTCGAGGGGGCCTGGGCCGCGCCGTCGAGCCATACGACGCCGGATTCGATCACCCTGCACCGGATGCTGGCGCAGGCGGCGGTGGCGGGGGTGAGCCATGCGGCGATGGAAGCGTCCTCCCACGGGTTGCACCAGCGGCGGCTTGACGGGGTGCGGTTGGCGGCGGCGGGGTTTACCAACTTCACGCAGGATCACCTCGACTATCACGGCACGATGGAGGCCTATTTCGCGGCCAAGATGGAGCTGTTCGGGCGCGTGCTGCCGCCCGATGGCGCGGCGGTGGTGAATATGAACGATCCGCATGGCGCGGCGGTGGCCGAAATTGCGCGGGCGCGGGGGCAGCGGGTGCTGGCCGTGGGGCATGGTGCGGGCTGCGATCTGCGCATCCTTGGCCAACGCTATGACGCCACGGGGCAGGAGGTGCGGTTTTCGTGGCAGGGGCAGCCCCATCAGGTCCGGCTTGGTCTGATCGGCGGGTTTCAGGCCGAGAACGTGGCGCTGGCGGCGGGGCTTGTCATCGCGGCGGGGGAAGAGGCGGGGACGGTGTTCCGCGCGCTTCCCGATCTGGCGGGGGTGCGGGGGCGGATGCAGCTTGCCGCCACGCGGGCCAACGGGGCGGCGGTCTTCGTGGATTACGCCCATACGCCGGATGCGGTTGCGACCGCGCTCAGGGCGCTGCGGCCGCATGTGATGGGGCGGCTTGTCGTCGTTTTTGGCGCGGGCGGGGACCGTGACCGCACGAAACGCCCGCTGATGGGGGCTGCGGCGGCGGAACATGCGGATGTTGTCTTTGTGACGGATGACAACCCCCGTTCCGAGGAACCGGAGGCCATCCGTGCAGAAATATTGCAAGCCTGCCCTGACGCGAACGAGGTCGGCGACCGCGCCGAAGCCATCCTGCGGGGTGTCGATGCGCTGGGCGCGGGGGACGCGCTTCTGATCGCGGGCAAGGGGCACGAGACGGGGCAGACCATCAAGGGACAGGTTTTCCCCTTTGACGATGTGGAACAGGCAAGCATCGCGGTCGCGGCGCTGGACGGGGTGATCTGATGGTGTTGTGGACCAAGGACGAGGCGGTTGCGGCCACGGGCGGGGTTTGCGCGGCGGATTGGGCGGCGGAGGGTGTCTCCATCGACACGCGGACGATCCGCAAGGGCGATCTGTTCGTCGCGTTGAAGGATGTGCGCGACGGGCATGACTTTGTCGCGCAGGCGCTGGAGAAGGGGGCGGCGGCGGCGCTGGTGTCGCGTGTGCCCGACGGGGTGGCTGCGGATGCGCCGCTGCTGGTCGTGCCGGATGTGCTTGCCGCGCTGGAGCGTTTGGGGGCTGCGGCGCGGGCGCGGACGCGGGCGAAGGTTGTCGGTGTGACGGGGTCGGTGGGCAAAACCTCGACCAAGGAGATGCTGCGGGCGATTTTGGGCGGGCAGGGCCGCGTCCATGCCGCCGAGGCGAGTTACAACAACCATTGGGGCGTGCCGCTGACGCTGGCGCGGATGCCTGCGGATACGGATTTCGCGGTGATCGAGATCGGGATGAACCATCCGGGCGAGATTGCGCCCTTGGCGCGGCTGGCACGGCTGGATGTGGCGATGGTGACGACCGTGGCGCCCGCGCATCTGGAGGCCTTCGACAGTGTCGAGGGGATCGCGCACGAGAAGGCGTCGATCATGGACGGGTTGGTGGCGGGCGGGGTTGCCGTGCTGAACGCCGATATATCGACGAGCGGCATCCTGCGGGCCAAGGCGGCGGCGGTGGGTGCGAAAGCTGTGATGTTCGGCGCGGGCGAGGGCGCGGATTGGCGCGTGGTGTCGGTCGCCATCCGTGACGAGGCGACGGT
Source organism: Paracoccaceae bacterium (assembly GCA_027489375.1). Taxonomy (GTDB): domain Bacteria; phylum Pseudomonadota; class Alphaproteobacteria; order Rhodobacterales; family Rhodobacteraceae; genus Paragemmobacter. The sequence continues at coordinate 312,261 of JAIXZW010000021.1, forward strand.
GGTGCAGGCCACGCGGCACGGGCAACCGCTGCTTTTCAAGGTGCTGTCGCCGGGGCGGCATTTCGCGGCCAATGCCCTTGGCGCGCTGGCCGTGGCCGAGGCGATGGGCTGCGATCCCGCCATCGCCGCCTGCGACATCGGACGCTGGTCGCCGCCGAGCGGGCGGGGGACACGCGAGCGGATCGTGATGGATGCGCTGGAGGATCGGGGTTTCGATCTGATCGACGATGCCTTCAACGCCAATCCGGCCAGCATGGCGGCGGCGCTGGACCTGTTGATCGGGGCCGCGCCGGAACACGGCGTGGGCCGTGTCGCCAAGGGGCGGCGGATCGCCGTGCTGGGCGATATGCTGGAGCTTGGGCCGACGGAGGGCGCATTGCACGCGGCCATTGCGCGGCATCCGGGGCTGGAGGTGGTCGATACCATCCACTGTGTCGGGCCGCGCATGAAGGCGCTGTGGCAGGCGCTGCCGCGCGGGCAGCGGGGCGAGTGGGTGGAGAAGGCGGAAGAGCTTGCCGCACGGGCGCGCGGGCTGATCGATCCCGGTGACGTGATCCTTGTGAAGGGGTCGAAGGGGATCAAGGTCAGTCTGGTCGTTGACGCCTTGCGGAAATTGGGGCAGTCCGGCCCGACGAAGGCCGCGACGCAGCAGATGGGGACAGAGTGAATGTTTTATTGGCTGACCGCCTTTTCGGACGGGGGCGATGTCTTCAACCTGTTCCGTTACCAGACCGTGCGGGCTGGCATGGCTTTTGTCACGGCGCTGGTCTTCGGCTTCGTCTTCGGGCGGCCCTTGATCGACCTTTTGCGCCGCAAGCAGAAGAAGGGCCAGCCGATCCGCGATGACGGCCCCGCAACCCATTTCGTCAAGGCGGGCACGCCGACGATGGGGGGATTGCTGATCCTTTCGGCGCTTGTCGTGTCGACCCTGCTCTGGGCGCGGCTTGACAACCCCTATGTCTGGATCGTGCTTCTGGTCACGCTGGGTTTCGGTCTGATCGGCTTTGCCGACGATTACGCCAAGGTGACGAAGCAGAACACCAAGGGCGTGTCGGGCAAGGTGCGCTTCGGGGCGGGGCTGGTGATCGCGGCGCTTGCCTCCTTTGCCGCGGCGAGTTTCCATCCGGCCGAGTTGACCAACCAGCTGGCGCTGCCCTTCTTCAAGGATGCGCTGATCAACCTCGGCATCCTTTTCGTGCCCTTTGGCATGGTGGTGATCGTGGGGGCGGCCAATGCGGTGAACCTGACCGATGGTCTGGACGGGCTGGCGATCATGCCTGTGATGATCGCGGGGGCCACGCTCGGGACGATTGCCTATGTGGTGGGGAACTACAATTTCACCGAATATCTGGGTGTGCATTTCGTTCCCGGCACGGGGGAGCTGTTGATCTTTGCCGCCGCGCTGTTCGGCGGGGGCCTCGGGTTCCTGTGGTATAACGCGCCGCCTGCGGCGGTGTTCATGGGGGACACTGGGTCGCTTGCGCTGGGCGGGGCCTTGGGCGCGATTGCGGTCTGCACCAAGCACGAGATCGTGCTGGCCATCGTCGGCGGGCTGTTCGTGGTCGAGGCGCTGAGCGTCATCATCCAGGTGATGTATTTCAAGCGCACGGGGCGGCGGGTGTTCCTGATGGCGCCGATCCACCACCATTTCGAAAAGAAGGGCTGGGCCGAGCCGCAGATCGTGATCCGCTTCTGGATCATCTCGCTCATCCTTGCGCTGGCGGGTCTTGCGACGCTGAAGCTGCGGTGACGGGCGCGGGGCGCACGAATTTTCTGCGAAAATTCAGGGGGGCTGCGGGAATGTCTGGAAGGGAACGGGCATGACGCGGCCCCTGCATCCATCGGCGCTGGTGACGGGCGGGAACCGTGGCATCGGCCTTGCCATCTGCAAGGGGCTGGTGGCGCGGGGCTGCCGCGTGACCCTTGCCGCGCGGGATGAGGAGGCCGGGCGCAAGGCGGCGGCGGAAGCGGGCTGCGCCTTTGTCCGGCTGGACCTGAGCGATCCCGACACCTGTTTCGATGCGGTGGTGCAGGCGGGGGGCTTCGATATCCTCGTGAACAATGCGGGGGTGTTGCAGGACGTCTCGCTTCTGTCGCCGCGTTCGGATTTCGCGGAAGCGATGGAGGTGATGGTGCAGGGGCCGCTCGACCTGATCCGGCTGAACGTGCCGCATTGGCGCGAGGGGGGATGGGGGCGGATCGTCAACCTGTCCTCGGGCTGGGGCGCGCATGCGGAAGGGTTGGGCGGGCCGGGGGCTTATGGCGTGGCGAAGGCCGCGCTGAACGCGCTGACGCGGGCGCTGCCGCGCGATCTGCCGAAGGGGGTGAAGGTCAACGCCTGCTGCCCCGGCTGGGTGGCGACGCGCATGGGCGGGGCGGGTGCGCCATTGTCGCCGGAAGAGGGCGCGGATACGCCGGTCTGGCTCGCGCTGTTGCCCGAGGACGGGCCGACGGGCGGCTTCTTCCGCAATCGCCAGCCGATTGGCTGGTGAGGGGGCTTTTCGTGGCTGTCCTGATCCCCTAATCCCTTGGGTGGGTTTCAAGGGGGCTGCGGATGATACCGGTTCGGGGATATGCGGGCGCGAAGGTTGCGGTCTTGGGGCTGGGGCGGTCGGGTCTGGCCACGGCGCGGGCGCTGGTCGCGGGCGGGGCCGAGGCGCTTTTGTGGGACGACAGCCCCGAGGCGCGGGCCAAGGCCGAGGCCGAGGGGTTCAGCCTGACCGATCTGGGCAAGCACGGGGCTTTCGACGGGGTCGCGGCGCTGATCACCAGCCCCGGCATCCCGCATCTTTACCCCAGCCCCCACAAGCTGATCGCCCGCGCGATGGAGGCGGGGGTTCCGGTCGACAATGACATCGGCCTGTTCTTCCGCTCCTTCGCCACGCAGGATTGGGACGGGTTCGACGTCGCCCCCAAGGTGGTGGCGGTGACGGGATCGAACGGCAAATCGACCACGACCGCGCTGATCACCCATATCCTTGCCGAGGCGGGGCGCGAGGTGCAGATGGCGGGCAACATCGGGCGCGGTGTGCTGGACATCGACCCTGCGGGGGATGGCGGGGTGGTGGTGCTGGAGCTGTCCTCCTACCAGACCGAGCTTGCGCGGGCGCTGACGCCGGATGTGGCGGTGTTCACCAACCTGTCGCCCGATCACCTTGACCGTCATGGCGGGATGGGCGGCTATTTCGCGGCCAAGCGGCGGCTCTTTGCCGAGGGCGGGCCGGACCGCGCGGTGGTGGGCGTGGACGAGGGCGAGGGGGTGTTCCTTGCCAACCAGTTGGCGGGTGCTGCGGGGGATGACCGTGTGATCCGCATCTCGTCGGGCCAGAAGCTGGAAGGCTTCGGCTGGTCGGTCTTTGCCCGCAAGGGGTTTCTGGCGGAATGGCGCAAGGGGCGGCAGGTCGCGGCCATCGACCTGCGCGAGGTGGCGGGGCTGCCCGGCGCGCATAACCACCAGAACGCCTGCGCCGCCTATGCCGCCTGCCGCACGCTCGGGCTTTCCCCGCGCGAGATCGAGGGGGCCTTGCGGACCTTTAGCGGGTTGCCGCATCGCAGCCAGTTGGTGGCGGAACGCGGCGGGGTGAAATTCGTCAACGATTCCAAGGCGACGAATGTGGATTCGGCGGCGAAGGCCTTGCAGGCCTTTGGCCGTATCCGCTGGATCGCGGGCGGCATGGGCAAAGAGGGCGGGATCGCGGGGGTGCAGCCCTTCCTCGGGTCGGTGGTGAAGGCCTATCTCATCGGCCATTCGGCGCGGGATTTCGCGCTGCAGCTTGGCGAGACGCCGCACGAAATCTGCGAGACGATGGAACGCGCCGTGGCGCGGGCGGCGGCCGAGGCCGAGTCGGGGGATGTGGTGCTGCTGGCCCCTGCGGCGGCGAGTTTCGACCAGTATCCCAATTTCGAAAAGCGCGGCGAGGATTTCACCGCGCGGGTCAAGGCCCTGCCGCCGGTGTGACGGCGGCCAGGCGCCGGAGAGGGTTTTCCACCCTCTCCGGACCTCTCCCGAGAGTATTTGGGCAAAGTTGAAAGGGGGCGGTTCAACTCGCGCCCTTTGTTTTTGCCGCTTTCACGCTTGCACAAATATCCTCGGGGGTGGGGTCCGGGGCGGGGGCAGACGGCCCCCGCCCCGGCCTGTCCGCAAGCGCGGCGTCAGGCGCCCGGAACCGGTGCGGGGGCGGTGAAGGTGTCGGCCAGCAGTTTGAGGATGCCGTAGCGCCAGCGGTGGCCCGTGGTGGCAAGGCGGCTTTGGTAGAAGAGTGTGATCTCGTTGCCCTGCACCATGACCGTGGAATGGCCGTTCTCGCCGGGTTCGGAGGGGTCCATCACGGGGCCGAGGCTGCGGTAGGGGCCGCGCACGCTGTCGGCAACGGCGAAAAAGACGCGCTGGCGGCTGCCGCGCGGCCCCTGGGGCAGGAAGCAGGTGGCATTGAGCAGCACGCGGCCATCGGCGAGTTCGGCAAGCTGCGGACCCTCGAGCCCCCATTCGTAATCGGGGTGGTGGCGCGGGTTGTGGTGGGGGATGTCTTCGTGGTCGAGGATCTTGCCCAGACGCTCCCACGGGCCGAACCATGTGCCGCCAGTCGAGCGGGCGAGGTAGACATCGGGCTGCGGCACGCGCTGGAATTCGGGCATGGCGGAATAGACGATGTATTTCTGGCCGCCGATCTCGGCGGGGTGGGGGTCGTAGATGCCGTGTTCGGCGCTGCCGGAGACGGCTTCGAAGCAGGTCGCGGCGCGGGTCCATGCGTAGCCGTCGAGGCTGGTCAGATGTTCGACGGTGCCGCCCGGTTTCATGAATTCGGTCTGGATGAACATGTGGAACACCCCGCCTTCATGCACCACGCCGGGGGCGGCGACGCCCGAACCGGTAAGCGGCAGGTCGATCAGCGGGGCCTGGGTCCACGGCCCCTCGAGCGCGGGGGCGGTGGCGTGGTAGATCTGCCATGTCTCGGAGGTGACGGTGCCGCCCGAGCCGAACATGTGCCAGAGCGTGCCGTCGAAGACGGGACAGGGGTCTTTCACATCGTCCAGCCCCGTGGGCTGGAACATCGGAAAGCGGTTGGAGGCGATCGTGAGTTTCATGGTTCTGCTGCCCGTCCGTTCTTGGCCGCGGCCCCTGCTGTCCGGGGTCGTGATGCTTCGTCGGCAGCTTCGTCACATATAGGAGGGTCTGGCCGCAATTGCTACTTTTGGTTGTATTAAATGCCTACAGCACACGCTTTTCTTCGGGGTCGGCGGAGCGGAGCGGGGCGGGCTTCAGCCTTCAAGCAGCGCGTCGAGCCTGCGGTAAGAGGCTTCGATCCCTTCGGCCATCGGCGAGGACAGCACGAGGTCGCGGGTGGTGCGGGCATGGTAGCGCAGCGAGAGCGTCAGCAGCGTGCCGTGGCCGAGGGCGGTGATTTCGGGCGCGATCTCGGTCGTGACCTGCACGGGGCCGTGCGACCATGCGGGGGTGTAGGTTTCTTCATGCCGGATGCGGGTTTCGGCAAGGTCGATGAACTGGCCCGACACGCCGATCTCGCCCATGTCCTCGGTCATCCAGCGATAGGAGAAGCGGCCGCCGGGGCGGGGGTCGATGTGGCATTCGAGCAGCCGCATGTCGGCGCTGCCGAGCCAGAGCGGCGCTATGTCGGGGTCGATATGGGCGCGCAGGATGCGCTGGCCGGGGCTGGAGAAGCCGCGGCTGACGAGGATGCCGCGGTCGCCCTGTTTTCCGATGCGGAAGGGGCTGGGAGAAGTGTCCATGCGGTGAGGCCCCTTTGGGACGGCGGATACGGGGCGCGGCGGGGCGCAGGGTGGCGGTTTCCTGCCGTTCCCCGCGTCTGGCCAGCTTGGTTTACACTGGAATGAACGGGGAAATGTGGTTAGAGTTCCCGTCAAGCCCGGACGATAAGCAGTCGATAAGCGGGCAATGGCAGAGCAAGGCGACAGGCGGATTTTCCCATGACCGAGATGGTTTATGGCTCCATGCCCTCACGGGTGACGGAGCCGGTGCTTCCCCGCTGGTGGCGGACGATCGACAAGTGGTCGATGACCTGTGTGATGGTGCTGTTCGGGATCGGGCTGCTGCTTGGTCTGGCGGCATCGGTGCCGCTGGCGACGCGCAACGGGCTGGACCCGTTCTATTACGTGCAGAGGCAGGCGTTCTTTGGCGGGCTTGGCATCGTGGCGATGCTCGGCGTGTCGATGATGTCGCCCTATACGGTGCGGCGTTTCGGGGTGATCGGCTTTGCGCTGGCTTTCGTCGCGCTTTGTCTGCTGCCGTTCTTCGGGACCGACTTCGGCAAGGGGGCGATCCGCTGGTTCAGCCTTGGCTTTGCGTCGTTCCAGCCTTCGGAATTCCTCAAACCCGGCTTCGTCGTGGTCTGCGCCTGGCTGATGGCGGCGAGCTTCGATCTGAACGCGCCGCCCGGAAAGCTGGTGTCGCTGGTGCTGGCGACGACCGTGGTGCTGATCCTTGCGATGCAGCCGGACTTTGGCCAGGCGGCGCTGGTGCTGTTCGGCTGGGGTGTCATGTATTTCGTGGCGGGCGCGCCGATGCTGCTGATCATCGTGGGCTTCGGGGTGGTCGGTTTCGGCGGGATGCTGGCCTATGGCAGTTCCGAGCATTTCGCGCGCCGGATCGACGGCTTCCTTGCCGCCGACATCGACCCGCGCACGCAGCTTGGCTATGCGACGAACGCCATCCAGGAGGGCGGGTTCTTCGGCGTGGGCGTGGGCGAGGGGCAGGTGAAATGGTCGCTGCCCGATGCCCATACCGATTTCATCATCGCGGTCGCGGCCGAGGAATACGGGCTGATCCTCGTCCTTGTCATCATCGCGCTTTACACCACGGTCGTGGTGCGCAGCCTGTTCCGGCTGATGAAGGAGCGTGACCCCTTCATCCGGCTGGCGGGCACGGGGCTGGCCTGCATCTTCGGCGTGCAGGCGATGATCAACATGGGTGTGGCCGTGAGGCTGCTTCCGGCAAAAGGCATGACGCTGCCCTTCGTCAGCTATGGCGGTTCGTCGGTCATTGCGGCAGGGATCACCGCCGGGGCGCTGCTTGCGATGACGCGGGCGCGGCCGCAGGGCACGATGGGTGATCTTTTCCAGCGTCGGGGACGGTAATGGGTGACAAGGCTCCGCTCCTTTTGATCGCGGCGGGTGGCACGGGGGGGCATATGTTCCCCGCGCAGGCCCTTGCCGAGGCGATGGTGCGCAAGGGGTGGCGGGTGAAGCTGTCGACCGATGCGCGAGGGGCGCGCTATGCGGGCGGTTTTCCGCATGTGGTCGAGGTGGTGCAGGTGAGTTCGGCCACCTTTGCGCGGGGCGGTGCGCTGGCCAAGGCGCTGGTGCCGCTGCGCATCCTTGGCGGGGTGGTGAAGGCCGTGGCCGCGATGCTGCGCGACAAGCCCGCCGTGGTGGTGGGGTTCGGCGGATACCCGACGATTCCGGCGCTGTCGGCGGCATGGGTGCTGCGGCGGCCTCGGATGATCCATGAGCAGAACGGGGTTCTGGGGCGGGTCAATCAGGTCTTCGCGCGGCGCGTGGACAAGGTGGCCTGCGGCACATGGCCGACCGCGCTGCCCGAGGGGGTGACGGGCTATCACACGGGAAACCCCGTGCGGGCGGCGGTGCTGGAGCGGGCCGGGGCGGGCTATATTCCGCCCGGGGATTACCCGATGAGCGTGGTGGTGATCGGCGGAAGCCAAGGGGCGCGCATCCTGTCGGACGTGGTGCCTGCGGCGATGGCGATGCTGCCCGAAGCCCTGCGCAACCGTCTGCGCGTGGCGCAGCAGGCGCGGGACGAGGATATGGCGCGTGTGGCCGAAGCCTATGATGCCATCGGCATGTTGGCCGAGGTGAAGCCCTTCTTCGCCGACATCCCGAAGCGGCTGGCCGAGGCGCAGCTTGTCATCTCGCGGTCCGGTGCGTCTTCGGTGGCGGATATCTCGGTGATCGGGCGGCCTTCGATCCTGATCCCCTTTGCCGCGGCGACGGGGGACCATCAAAGCGCCAATGCGCGGGGGCTGGTCGATGCGGGGGCGGCGGTGCTGGTGCCGGAAAAGGCGCTTGACCCCGCAAGCCTTGCCGCGCAAGTGGAGGCGGTCCTGACGCAGAGCGATGCGGCGGTGACGATGGCGCGGCACGCGCTGGCGCAGGCGCGGCCCGATGCGACCGAGCGGCTGGTTGCACTGGTCGAGGAATTGGCGAAGGAAAAAACGGCATGAACGCTGCCACCAAACTGCCCGGAGAGCTTGGCCCCATCCATTTCGTGGGCATCGGCGGGATCGGCATGTCGGGCATCGCCGAGGTGCTGATGACGCTGGGCTACCGCGTGCAGGGGTCGGATGCGAAGGCGTCGAAGATCACGGACCGTCTGGTGACTTTGGGCGCGACCTTCTTCGAGGGGCAGAAGGCCGAGAACATCGGCGAGGCGGCGGTGGTCGTCATTTCCAGCGCGATCAAGAAGGGCAACCCCGAGCTTGAGGAAGCGCGGCGCAGGAAGTTGCCCGTGGTGCGGCGGGCCGAGATGCTGGCCGAGTTGATGCGGCTGAAGTCGAACATCGCCATTGCGGGCACGCATGGCAAGACCACGACGACGACGATGGTGGCGACCCTGCTCGACAAGGGCGGGTTTGATCCCACGGTGATCAACGGGGGTGTGATCCACGCCTACGGCTCCAACGCGCGTGCGGGGGCGGGCGAGTGGATGGTGGTGGAGGCGGATGAAAGCGACGGGTCGTTCAACCGTCTGCCCGCGACCATTGCCATCGTGACCAACATCGACCCCGAGCACATGGAGCATTGGGGCAGTTTTGACGCGCTGCGGAAAGGGTTCTTCGATTTCGTGTCGAACATCCCGTTCTATGGCCTTGCGGTCTGCTGCACGGATCATCCCGAGGTGCAGGCGCTGGTGGGCAAGGTTACGGACCGGCGTTTCGTCACCTTTGGCTTCAACGCGCAGGCCGATGTGCGGGCGGTAAACCTGACGTTCGAGGGCGGGCGCGCGCATTTCGACGTGGCCTTGCAGGGCGAGGGCGAAGGGTCGGTGATCGAGGGCTGCGTGCTGCCGATGCCGGGGGATCACAACGTCTCGAACGCGCTGGCCGCTGTGGCCGTGGCGCGGCATCTGGGGATGAAGAAGGACGAAATCCGCGAGGCGCTGGCGGGGTTTGCGGGCGTGAACCGCCGCTTCACCAAGGTGGCCGAGGTGGATGGCGTCACGATCATCGACGATTACGGCCACCATCCGGTGGAGATTGCCGCCGTGCTGAAAGCGGCGCGGCAGGCGATTGCGGGGCGGGCAGGGGCGCGGGTTATCGCGGTGCACCAGCCGCACCGCTACACGCGGCTGTCGAACCTGTTCGAGGAATTCTGCACCTGCTTCAACGAGGCGGATGTGGTGGGCATCGCAGACATCTACTCGGCGGGCGAGGACCCGATTCCGGGGGCGAGCCGTGACGATCTGGTGGCGGGGCTGATCGCCCACGGCCACCGCCATGCCCGCGCGGTGCAGGACGAGGCCGATCTGGCGCGTCTGGTGCGCGAACAGGCGCGGCCGGGGGATCTGGTGGTCTGTCTGGGTGCGGGGACGATCAGCGCTTGGGCCAATGCGCTGCCCGCCAAGCTGATGGGGGCGGCGGCGTGACCTTGGGTCTGGCCTTCGCCTTTCTGTGGCTGATCGTGGCGAATGTGATCGCCATTCTGCCCACGCGGGACAGCCACTGGTCGGCGGCTTACGCGCTGATTGCGGTGGGGATCCCGATCCTTGGCTGGGTGACGTGGGAAAGCGGTCCGGTCTGGGGTATGGCGATCCTGCTGATGGGGGCTTCGGTGTTGCGCTGGCCGCTCGTCTTCCTGTTCCGCTGGGCGCGGCGCAAGGTGGCGGGCGAATGACGCGGGCGCTGCCGCATGTGCGCGGAACGCTGACCGAGGCGCGACCCTTGGCCGATCTGACATGGTTGCGCGTGGGCGGGCCTGCGGATCTGTTCTTCCAGCCTGCGGATGAAGCGGATCTTGTGCATTTCCTGCGCGAGCTGGACCCTGCCGCGACGGTCTTTCCGATGGGGGTCGGGTCCAACCTGATCGTGCGGGATGGCGGGATACGGGCGGTGGTGATCCGTCTGGGGCGCGGGTTCAACGGGATTTCGGTCGAAGGCGGGCGGGTGGTCGCGGGGGCTGCGGCGCTGGATGCGCATGTGGCGCGGAAGGCGGCAGAGGCGGGTTTGGACCTGACCTTTTTGCGCACCATTCCGGGCAGCATCGGTGGCGCGGTGAAGATGAATGCGGGCTGCTATGGCTCTTATGTGGCGGACCATCTGGAAAGCGTGCGGGCGGTGACGCGGGCGGGGGATGTGGTGACGATCCCTGCCGCCGAGTTACGGCTTGCCTATCGGCAATCGCATCTGCCCGAGGGGTGGATCATCATCGAGGCCACCTTCCGCGCCGAGGCGGGGGATCCGGCGGCGCTGGAGGCGCGGATGGTCGAGCAAATCGCCAAACGCGATGCGAGCCAGCCGACGAAGGAGCGTTCGGCGGGGTCGACCTTTCGCAATCCGGTGGGCCATTCCTCGACCGGGCGGGCCGACGACAGCCATGAATTGAAGGCATGGAAGGTCATCGACGATGCGGGCATGCGGGGCGCCCGTCTGGGCGGGGCGCAGATGTCGGAGATGCATTCGAACTTCCTCATCAACGCCGGAGGGGCGACTGCCGCCGATCTGGAAGGATTGGGCGAGGAAGTGCGAAAAAGGGTTTTCCAAGCGAGCGGGATCACGCTAGAGTGGGAAATCATGCGCGTCGGTGAACCGGCGGCAAAATAACAAGAAAACGGGCATAAGACCCGGTTTGAGGCGGAACATGGCGGGCGGTTCGGGCAGAAGCGTCCCCCTCGTGGCGGTGTTGATGGGTGGGCTTTCCGCAGAGCGGGAGGTTTCGCTTGTGTCGGGGCGTTCTTGCGCCCGTGCATTGCGCGAAGCGGGGCATGATGTGGTCGAGGTCGATTGCGGCCACGATCTGCCTGCGCGCTTGGCCGAGATTTCCCCCGACGTCTGCTTCAACGCCTTGCATGGCCGCTGGGGCGAGGATGGCTGCGTGCAGGGCATCCTTGAATGGATGCGGATTCCCTATACCCATTCGGGCGTGCTTGCCTCGTCCCTTGCTATGGACAAGACGCGGGCCAAAGAGGCCTATCGCGCTGCCGGATTGCCCGTGGTGGAAAGCCTGATCGCCAGCCGCGAGGCGGTGGAGGCGGGGCATGTGTTGGCCGCGCCCTATGTGGTCAAGCCCAATGCCGAAGGGTCTTCGGTCGGGGTCTACATCGTGCGGGAGGGGGCCAATGCGCCGCGCCTTGCCGCCGAGATGCCCGAGATGGTGATGGTGGAAGCCTATATTCCGGGGCGGGAGTTGACCGTTTCGGTTCTGGGCGAGCGGGCGCTTGGCGTCACCGATATCATCACCGACGGCTGGTATGACTATGACGCGAAATACAAGGCCGGGGGGAGCCGTCACGAGGTTCCGGCCCGTCTGCCGCAAGAGATCACCGAAGCCTGTCTCGACTATGCGCTGCGGGCGCATCGGGCGCTGGGCTGCCGCGGGCTGAGCCGGACCGACTTCCGTTGGGACGAGGGCAAGGGGCTGGCGGGGCTGTTCCTTCTTGAGACGAACACGCAACCGGGGATGACGCCCACCTCGCTGTCGCCCGAACAGGCGGCCTATGTGGGGATGTCCTTTCCCGAGCTGTGCGACTGGATCGTGAGGGATGCGTCATGCAATCGATGATGCAGGGCGGGCAGCGCCGCGTTTACCAACGGCAGTTGCGGCGCGATCCGGCGCCGTCGCGCTGGGCGTACCGGATGCAGCGGCTGTGGCTGACGCCGCTGTTCCGCACGCTGTTCCGCGTGGGTCTGCCGATCCTTGTGCTGGGCGGGATCACGGCGATCTACATGGCCGACGATGCGCGGCGGGCGGGGCTGGTGCAAGGCTTCGTGGACCTGAAGGAAAAGTTCCAGAACCGGCCGGAATTCATGGTGGGGCTGGTGTCGGTCGAGGGGGCGTCGACCGAATTGGCCGAGGCGGTGCGGGCGAAGGCTGCGCTGAAGCTTCCGGCTTCGTCCTTCGACCTCGACCTCGATGCCGCAAGGGCGCGGGTCGAGGATCTGGATGCGGTGGCCAATGCCGAATTGCGGGTGCGGTCGGGCGGGGTGCTGCAAATCCTGATCACCGAGCGGATGCCCGTCATGGTCTGGCGCACCGACGACCGGATCGAGATGCTGGACGAGACGGGGCATCGCGTGGCGAGCCTTGCCTCGCGCGCGGACCGTGCCGACCTGCCGCTGATCGCGGGGACGGGGGCGGACAAGCTGGCGGGCGAGGCGCTTGAGATTTTCGCCGTGGCGCAGCCGATCATGGCGCGGGTGCGCGGGTTGGTGCGGATCGGCGAGCGGCGCTGGGATCTGGTGCTGGACCGTGACCAGAAGATCATGCTGCCCGAACACAATGCGGTGGCGGCGCTGGAGCGGCTGATCGCGCTGGATCGGGCCGAGGATCTGTTGGCGCGCGATATCCTGACGGTGGACCTGAGGAACGAAGAACGACCCGTGCTGCGGCTGGCACCCAATGCCATGACCGAACGCCGCAAAGCACAGGGCATTGACACGAGCGGGAGCGAATTATGACCGACCTTTACCAGTCGCAACGTGCAATGCGTCACATGCGCCGGGCCGCGATGCAGCGGGGCGTCATTGCCATTCTCGACGTTGGAACAAGCAAGATCGCCTGTCTGATCCTGCGCTTCGACGGGCCGGACCGGCTGCGCGAGGCGGACGGGGTGGGGCCGATGGCGGGGCAGTCGTCGTTCCGCGTGATCGGTGCGGCGACCACGCGGTCGCGGGGCGTGCGCTTCGGCGAGATCGCGCAGATGAACGAGACGGAGCGGGCCATCCGCACCGCCGTGCAGGCCGCGCAGAAGATGGCGAACGTGCGCGTCGACCATGTGATCGCCTGTTTCAGCGGGGCCGAGCCGCGCAGCTACGGGCTTGCGGGCGAGTTGGAGTTGCAGGATTCGGTCGTGACCGAGCAGGATGTGGCGCAGGTGCTGGCGTCCTGCGACGTGCCGGATATCGGCATGGGGCGCGAGGTGCTGCACGCGCATCCGGTGAACTTTGCGCTGGACCATCGCACGGGGCTTGGCGATCCGCGCGGGCAGATCGGCAACCGTCTGGCCTGCGACATGCATCTGCTGAGCGTCGACGGGTCGGTGGTGCAGAACCTGCTTTACTGCATCAAGCGCTGCGATCTCGAACTCGCCGGTATCGCGTCTTCGGCCTATGTGTCGGGGGTCTCGAGCCTTGTCGAGGACGAGCAGGAGCTGGGTGCCGCCTGCATCGACATGGGCGGCGGTTCGACCGGCATTTCGATCTTTATGAAGAAGCATATGATCTATGCGGATTCGGTGCGGATGGGCGGGGATCATGTGACCTCGGACATCTCGAAAGGGTTGCAGATTCCGCTCGCCGTGGCCGAGAAGATCAAGACCAAGCATGGCGGTGTCTATGCCACCAGCATGGACGACCGCGAGATGATCGAGACGGGCGGCGACAGCGGCGATTGGGAAAAGGACCGCCGCCAGATCAGCCGGACCGAGCTGATCGGCATCATGCGCCCGCGCGTCGAGGAAATCCTCGAGGAAGCGCGGCTGCGTCTGGATGCGGCGGGCTTCGACCAGTTGCCGAGCCAGTCCATCGTCCTCACGGGGGGCGCGAGCCAGATTCCGGGCCTTGACGGGTTGGCTGCGCGTATCCTTGGGCAGCAGGTCCGTCTGGGCCGTCCGCTGCGTGTGCAGGGCCTGCCGCAAGCCGCGACGGGTGCCGCTTTTGCCAGTGCCGTGGGCCTTTGCCTCTTCGCCGCGCACCCGCAGGATGAATGGTGGGACTTTGAAATTCCGTCGGAACGCTATCCGGCGCGATCCATCAAGCGGGCCTTCAAATGGTTCAAAGACAACTGGTAAGCGCTACATCCTGCGAAAACGGCAAAATACCGCTGATTTTGCTGCTTATCGGCCCATATTTTGTGGGTCGGTAACAGTTTTTACGTGACCTCTGACCCCCTTTGTGGATAGAATCGTGGATAAATTCGGATTCCTGCGCCCGGGACCGGCGCGAAAACCAGCCGATCAGAAAACGGCGGCACAACGAACAGCAGGCGGAGTGGCTATGACCCTGAATCTTACCATGACCTCGCAGCGGGAAGAGCTGAAGCCGCGCATCACCGTTTTCGGTGTCGGCGGTGCAGGTGGCAATGCCGTCAACAACATGATCGACAAGCAGCTTGAAGGGGTCGAGTTCGTCGTGGCGAACACCGACGCGCAGGCGCTGCAACAGTCCAAAGCGCATGCCCGCATCCAGATGGGTCTGAAGGTCACGGAAGGTCTGGGCGCGGGCGCCCGTCCGGCCGTAGGTGCCGCTGCGGCCGAGGAGACGATCGAAGAGATCGTCGACCATCTGGCGGGCGCGCATATGTGCTTCATCACCGCAGGCATGGGAGGCGGGACCGGCACGGGGGCCGCGCCGATCATCGCGCAGGCCGCGCGCGAGTTGGGCGTCCTGACCGTGGGCGTGGTCACGAAGCCCTTCCAGTTCGAAGGCGGCAAGCGGATGAAGCAGGCCGAGGAGGGCATCGAAGCCCTGCAAAAGGTCGTCGATACGCTGATCATCATTCCGAACCAGAACCTGTTCCGTCTGGCGAACGAGCGCACCACCTTTACCGAAGCCTTCGCGATGGCGGACGACGTTCTGTATCAGGGCGTCAAGGGTGTGACCGACCTTATGGTGCGCCCCGGTCTGATCAACCTCGACTTTGCCGACGTGCGCGCGGTGATGGACGAGATGGGCAAGGCGATGATGGGCACGGGCGAAGCCTCGGGCGAGGACCGTGCGGTGCAGGCGGCCGAGAAGGCGATTGCCAACCCGCTGCTCGACGAGATCAGCCTGAACGGCGCGCGGGGCGTGCTGATCAACATCACCGGCGGCTATGACCTGACGCTGTTCGAACTGGACGAAGCGGCGAATATCATCCGCGAGAAGGTCGATCCCGATGCCAATATCATCGTGGGTTCGACGCTGGACACCAGCATGGAGGGTGCCATCCGCGTGTCGGTCGTGGCGACCGGCATCGATGTGAGCCAGGCCAACCGTGCCGAGCCCGCCGTGGCCCGCCGTCCGATGAGCCAGCCGTTGCAGCCGCAGATGCAGCAACCCGCGCCGCAGCCGGCCTCGCAGCAAGCCCCCCTGACCTTGCAGGTGTCGCAGCCCACCTATCAGCCCGCGCCGCCGCCGGCCTATCAGCCGCAGCCGCAAGCGCAGGCTTACGCAGCCCAGCCGCAGGGACAACAGCCGCAGGCCCGCGCCGTGCAGCAGGAAACCCTGTTCGACACGCCGCAGCACTTCGAGCAGCACGAGGCCGAGGACGAATACGAAGTTCCGGCCCCCGCCTATCGCCCGCAGCCGCAAGCGCAACGTCCAGCCCCGCAGATCGACGTGGCGGCTTCGGAATTCGTCGCGCCCCGCCCGCCGGGAACTCCTTCGCCCGAGGCGATGCAGCGTTTGCAGGCGGCGGTGAGCAAGAACCCGACCGCGCAGCAGCCGCGCACGATGGTGGCCCAGCCCCGCGCCGCGGCCCCTGCGCCCAAACCAGCCGAGCAACGTCCGCGCTTCGGGATCGGGTCGCTGATCAACCGCATGGCGGGAGGCACGTCCGAAGGTTCGGCCGCCGCGCGGCAGCAGCCGCCGGTGACATCCTATGACGACGAGCCGGATATGAACCCCGAGCAGGAGCGGATCGAAATTCCGGCCTTCCTGCGCCGGCAGGCGAATTGACGGCCTGAAAGGCTTTGTAACAATCGGAGGGAGCCGGACTGTAAAGTCCGGCTTTCTTCTTTTGAATACAAGGGCTTGCCATGTTTCAACGGCTGTCATTCTGTGTAACGAAAGGTGAGTTGAGTTCGCAGGTGCAGCACCATATTGAGGTGCTGTCGGACGGGATTGTCCGCCACGCCTGACAGGCGAACCCGAAAGGGCCGGTCACGGCGGAAACGCAAACGGGGGCGACCTTGCAAAACACTCTGCAATCCGCTGCGACATTCGTGGGCCTTGGCCTGCATGGCGGCGCCGAAGTGCGGATGATCGTCAAGCCCGCCGATGCGGATCACGGGATCGTCTTTCTGCGCACCGACCTGAATGAGCGGATTGTTGCCCGTTGGGATGCGGTGGTGCCGTCGCGCCTCTGCACGCTGGTTGCCAATGCAAATGGCGCTTCGGTTTCGACCATCGAGCATGTGATGGCGGCGCTGGCCGGTTGCGCCGTCGACAATGCGCTGATCGAAATCGACGGTCCCGAAGTGCCGATCCTCGACGGTTCCGCTGCCCCTTTCGTCGCGGGGTTCCTTGCCGCCGGTTTGCAGGCGCTTGACGCGCCGAGCCGTGCGATCCGCATCCTGAAACCCGTCGAAGTGCGCGAAGGCGAAGCCGTGGCGCGACTCGAGCCTTCGGACATGCTCGAAATAGATTTCCGTATCGAATTCGCCGAAGCCGCGATCGGGCGGCAGGAAAAGAAACTGAGCCTTGCCAATGGCGCTTTCGTGCGCGAGTTGTCCGACAGCCGCACCTTTTGCCGTCAGGCCGATGTGGATGCGATGCGGGCCAACGGTCTGGCGCTGGGCGGCACGCTGGAGAATGCGGTGGTCTTCGAAGGCGACCGTGTGCTGAGCCCCGGAGGGCTGCGCTACAAGGACGAACCGGTGCGGCACAAGATGCTGGATGCGGTGGGCGATCTGTTCCTTGCAGGGGCGCCGATTCTGGGCCGCTATACCGGCATCCGTGCGGGCCACGCCCTGACGAACCGTCTGTTGCGGGCGCTTTTCGATGATGTCTCGGCCTATCGCGTGGTCGAGGTCGGTGAGCAGACCGGATGCAAGCTTCCCGGTGTCGGCGTCATCGCCGCGGACCTTCCGGCGCATTGACGCGGCGGCGAAAGCCGTTTTGCGCAGCGGATTTTTCTGTGATAGAGCACGGTAAAGCAGGTGCCTTCGCGGTTTGGCGTGGCGCGGAAAATGTCGTGGGGTAGGCGGAATATGGCAGTGGTGAAGTCGGGCGCACGGTTCGTCGGCATGGCGCTCGTGGCCGCCTCTCTGGCCGGTTGCGGTGCTTTCAATGACGATGAGAAGCCGCTGGAAAGCTATACCGCCGAGGAAATCTACAAGCAGGGCGAACTCAAGCTCGAGACGGAGCGGAAGCCTGATGAAGGCATCCGTTACTTCCAAGAGGTCGAGCGGCTTTATCCTTATTCCGAATTTGCCAAGCGTGCGCTGATCATGCAGGCTTTCGGCTATCACAAGGCGAAGAAATACGAAGAGGCGCGGGCGGCTTCGCAGCGTTACCTCGACCTCTATCCCGGGGACGAGGACGCGCCCTATGCGCTTTATCTCATGGCGCTGTCCTATTACGACCAGATCGACGAGGTCGGGCGCGACCAGGGCGTGACCTTCCAGGCGTTGCAGGGCATGCGGGATGTGATCGAGCAATATCCCGACAGCGATTATGCGCGGTCGGCGATGTTGAAGTTCGAACTTGCCTTCGACCATCTGGCCGCGAAGGAAATGGAGATCGGGCGCTACTACCTCAAGCGCGGGAACTACACTGCGGCAATCAACCGCTTCCGCGCCGTGGTGCAGGATTACCAGACCACGAGCCATACGGCCGAAGCGCTGCACCGTCTGACTGAAGCCTATCTTGCGCTTGGCTTCACCGACGAGGCGCAGACCTCGGCTGCGATTCTGGGGTATAACTATCGCTCCAGCCCGTTCTACGAGGACAGCTTCAACCTGCTGAAGGGTCGCGGGCTGGCACCCGAGGCGAAGGGCAGCGGCTGGCTGGCCAATGTCTACCGCCAGATGGTGCGGGGCGAGTGGCTTTGAGCCTTCTCCACGGTTGAAGGGGGCGGGCCGGTGCTGCGATCCTTGGAAATCCGCGATGTGCTGATCATCGACCGGCTGGATCTTGAATTCCGGCCGGGTCTGAACGTTTTGACCGGCGAGACGGGGGCGGGGAAGTCGATCCTGCTCGATGCTTTGGGCTTCGTGCTGGGATGGCGCGGGCGGGCCGAACTGGTGCGTGCAGGTGCGGAGCAGGGATCGGTGACGGCGGTGTTCGACCTGCCTGCGGATCACGGCGCGCATGCGGTGCTGGCCGAGGCGGGGATCAAGGCCGAGGACGAGCTGATCCTGCGGCGCGTGAACTCGGTCGACGGGCGCAAGACCGCTTGGGTCAACGACCGCCGCGTGTCGGGCGAGGTGCTGCGCGACCTGTCGGATTTGCTGGTGGAATTGCACGGGCAGCAGGATGATCGCGGGCTGTTGAACCCGCGCGGGCATCGGGCGCTGCTCGATGCCTTTGCGGGCGTGGACCTTGCCCCCGTGCGGGCGGCGTGGCGGGCGCAATCGGCGGCGCGGGCGAAGCTGGCCGAGGCCGAGGCGGCCCTGGCTGCGGCGCGGAAGGAAGAGGATTTCCTGCGCCATGCCGTGGCGGAGCTGGACAAGCTGGACCCCGAACCGGGCGAGGAAGCGACACTCGATGCGCGGCGGCGGATGATGCAGGGGGCGGAAAAGATCCGCGCCGATATCGCCCGCGCGCATCAGGCTTTGTCCGAACAGGCGGCCGAAGGGATGATGCGCGACGCGTTGCGCTGGCTTGAAGGGGCAGCGGATCGGGCCGAGGGGGCGCTGGAGGGCGCGCTTGCCGCGCTGAACCGTGCGCTGATCGAGTTGGGCGAGGCGCAGCAGGGCGTGGAGCAATCGCTTGCCGCGCTGGATTTTGACCCGTCCGAGTTGGAGGCGCTGGAAGAGCGGCTCTTTGCCATCCGTGCGCTGGCGCGAAAGCACGGTGTGCTGGCCGACGATCTGGGCGGGTTGGCCGCAGAGTTGCGGGCGCGGCTGGCGGCGCTGGACGGGGGCGAGGCGGGGATTGCCGCATTGGCCAAGGCCGTGGTGCAGGCGGAAGCGAAATATGCCGAGGAGGCCGGTTGGCTGACCCGCGCGCGCAAGGCGGCGGCGGCGCGGCTGGATCAGGCGATGGCGGCGGAGCTTGCCCCGCTCAAGATGGAGCGGGCGGTGTTCGTGACCGAGGTGTCGGCTGCGGATGCGGGGCCGGACGGGGTGGATGCGGTGGTCTTTACCGTGGCCACCAACCCCGGTGCGCCGGCGGGTGCGCTGAACAAGATCGCCTCGGGCGGGGAATTGTCGCGGTTCCTGTTGGCGTTGAAGGTCTGTCTGACGGGGGATTCGCCCAACCTGACCATGATCTTCGACGAGATCGACCGTGGTGTGGGCGGGGCAACGGCCGATGCCGTGGGGCGGCGGCTGAAATCGCTGGCTTCGGGCAGTCAGGTGCTGGTCGTCACGCATAGCCCGCAGGTGGCGGCGCTGGGGGGCGCGCATTGGCGGGTCGAGAAGCGGGTGGAGGGGGATGTGACCCTGTCCACCGTGACGCCGCTGGCCCCCGTGGACCGTGTCGAGGAGATCGCGCGTATGCTGTCGGGCGACACCATCACCGAAGCGGCGCGGGAAGCGGCGCGGGCTTTGCTGAACGCCTGATCGTTATGCGTTAGCTGGACGACCGTTGCGCTGGGCGCATGGCGGGTTTGGCGAGGCTGCGGCTACAATGCTGCGGTGCAGCAATCTATATTGCAGGTGCAATCGAAGGAGATGCACCATGTTCGAGCAAGTGAAAAATGTCCTGCGCGCGCTGCGCGTGCCGTCTGTTGCGGAACGGGAACTGGCCTATCTGAACCAGTCCGTCAGCCGCTACGACCTTGAACAACGCCAGCGCCAGATCGACGCGGGCCTGTTCCGTCACTGAGAAGCGACTGCCGAAAGGGCTGTGGCGAGGTCGCCGTAGCCCGTGAGGCGGCGTTCATAGGCAAGGCCGAGGCGGCGGGCGCAGTCCTGCGCCTTGGCATCGAGGGACGGATCGTCAAGCTGCGCCTGATAGACGAGCTTGGTGTAATTGGCGAAATACATGTCCCGCAATTCGGGATGCCGGTCGAGGCCCATCGGCTTCCAGACGAAGGCATCGAACTGGCGGACGAGGAAATCGGTCAGGTAGAAGGCGGTGAATTCGGTTTCCGCCTTTTCGGCGAAGGCGGCGTTGCCTTCGAAGAAGGAATAGCAATGCGGGCCTTCGACCATGTCGACGCCCAGCTCGGCGCATTTCGCCTGTAGCAGCCCGCCGGTGCCGCAATCGGCATAGACCACGAAAAGCCTGTCATATTCGGCGCGATGCGCGTTGACCGCGGCTTCGACGGCGGCGGGGATGCGGTCGGGCCAGAGGTGCAGGTTGGCGGGCAGGCATTGCAGGTCGAGGTGGTCCCAGCCGTTCAGCCGTTTCAGCGCGAGGATTTCATGCGCCAGCGCCCCGCAGGCGATGAGCAGCACGCGGCCCTGCGCGGTGGGGGCGAGGCCCTCTTCGGTCAGGATGTCGTCGTTCAGCGCCATTGGCGCGCGCCGAGGGCAAGGCTGGCCGAAAGTGCGGCGAAGGCGGCGGCGGCAAGCGGCAGGTCGGCCCAGACCGCAAGGCCGATGGTAGCCCCTGCGGCAAGGATGACGAAGGCGATGAGGGCGAGGAAATGGGTCAGCGGCATGGCGTGTCCTTTCCCCTTCAATCTGGCGCGAGGCGGGGGCGATTCCAAGGGGCAGGCTGGCCCGCCGAAAAGAAAAAGCCCCGCGATCCGGAGGGATGCGGGGCTTTGGCCGTGATCCGTGCGGATCAGGCGTTAAGCTGGTTGTGCTTGCGGGCGACGAATTGCTTGGCGGTTTCCACCGCGACAGCGGCATCACGGCAATAGGCGTCTGCGCCGATGGCCTTGCCGAATTCCTCGTTCAGCGGTGCGCCGCCGACGAGGACGATGTAATCCTCGCGCAGGCCTTTTTCCTTCATCGTGTCGATCACGACCTTCATGTAGGGCATGGTCGTGGTCAGAAGGGCCGACATGCCGAGGATGTCGGGCTTTTCGGCTTCGAGTGCTTCAATGTATTTCTCGACCGAGTTGTTGATGCCGAGGTCGAGCACTTCGAAGCCCGCGCCTTCCATCATCATGGCGACAAGGTTCTTGCCGATGTCGTGGATGTCGCCCTTGACCGTGCCGATCACCATCTTGCCCATGCGCGGTGCGCCGGTTTCGACGAGCAGCGGCTTGAGGATGAACATGCCCGCTTTCATCGCGTTGGCGGCGAGCAGCACTTCGGGAACGAAGAGGATGCCGTCGCGGAAGTCGGCGCCGACGATGGTCATGCCGGCGACAAGCGCCTTGGTCAGCACGTCATAGGGGGTCCAGCCGCGGGCGATGAGGATGTTGACGCCCTCTTCGATCTCTTCCTTCAGACCGTCGTAGAGGTCGTCGTGCATTTGCAGGACGAGTTCGTCATCGGAAAGCTCGGAGAGGATGATTTCGTCTTCGTCGGCCATCGGTCGGCACTCCCATTGGGGGTTTCTTGCAATGGTGCATGGTCGATAAGCGACGCCCGCACTTTTCATATAACGACATGCGCGGAATTAAAGCCGACAGCAAGGGGGATCGTGGGGGCGGGGGGTGGCTTTCGTTCCTGTTTCGTTCTATATTCGGCGGATGCAGGAGAGCGATGGGCATAAGGCGCTGCTGCCGGGGCGGCGGATCAGGGCGCGGGGGGCGGAGAGCAACGCCACCGGACGGTTCGAGCGGCATGTCGTCGAAGCGGCGGATGACGGCTGGGATATGGCCGAGGAGGAGCGGCTGGTTGCGACCGAGGTGCGGGTGGAGCGGCCACGGTCCGCGCTGAGTTTCAACAAAAGCCCCGACATTCCCTTTGACCGGTCGATCAACCCCTATCGCGGCTGCGAGCACGGGTGCATCTATTGCTTCGCGCGGCCGAGCCATGCCTATCTGAACCTGTCGCCGGCGCTGGATTTCGAGACGAAGCTGATCGCAAGGCCGGGGATCGGCGCGGTCTTGGAGCGGGAGTTGCGGGCGAAATCCTACAAGGTCGCCACCGTGGCGATCGGCACCAACACCGACCCCTATCAGCCCTGCGAGCGGGACCATCGCGTGATGCGCGAGGTGGTGGAGGTTCTGGCGGCCTTTAACCACCCTTTGGCGATCACGACGAAGGGGACGCTGATCGAGCGCGACCTCGATCTGCTGGCGCCGATGGCGGCGAAGGGGTTGTTGCGGGTCGGGGTGTCGGTGACGACGCTGGATGCGGGCCTGTCGCGGAGCATGGAGCCGAGGGCGGCATCGCCTGCGCGGCGGCTTGAGGTGATCCGGCGGCTGGCCGAGGCGGGCGTCACGGTGCGGGTGATGGTGGCCCCCGTGGTTCCGGGGCTGACGGATCACGAGATGGAGCCGATCCTCGAGGCGGCGGCAGCGGCGGGGGCGAAGGGGGCAAGCTGGATCATGCTGCGTCTGCCGCTGGAGGTGGCCCCGCTGTTCCGCGACTGGGTGGCGGCGCGGCAGGGCGGGCGGGCGGGGAAGATCATGGCGCGGGTGCGCGAGTCGCGGGGCGGCAAGGATTACGATGCGGAATGGGGCAAGCGGATGCGGGGCGAGGGGATCTGGTCGGAGCTGATCGCGCAACGCTTCCGGCTGGCGGTGGCGCGCTACGGGCTTGCGACAGAGTTGCCCGCGCTGCGCTGTGATCTGTTTGCGCCCCCACCGCGGGCGGGGGACCAGTTGGCGCTGTTCTGACGGGGCGGAATTTGGCGCAAATTCCGCGCCGAATTCTGGCGCAGAATTCGGGTTCAGCGGTCGGAGCGGAATTTGCGTCAAATTCCGGCGCGAAGTCTGCGTCAGACTTCGCCCTTAGCCGCGGCGGCCGCGGCGTTCGCGCTTGGGTTCGCCCGAGGTGTCGCCCGTGCCGTCCGAGGTCGAGGAGAAACCGCCGAGTTTTTCCGAAATCGTCTCGAGCGTGGGGCGCGGGCCGCGCGGGCGCGATTCCAGCGCGTCGCGCATGGCACGCAGGTGTTCGGGCATCGTGCCGCAGCAGCCGCCGATGATCCGCACGCCGGCATCGCGGGCGAGCACGGCGTATTCGGCCATCAGCTCGGGCGTGCCGTCATAGTGGATGTGGCCGTCGTGGTATTTCGGGATGCCCGCGTTACCCTTGGCGATGAGCGGGCGTTCGGTTCCGGTGGAGGCAAAGCCCAGCACGGTGCGCATCAGGTCCGAGGCGCCCACGCCGCAGTTGGCGCCAAAGGCGACGGGCGGGTTGGGCAGTTTCTCGACCATCTCGGCCATTGCGGACGAGGTCACGCCCATCATGGTGCGTCCCGCGGTATCGAAGCTCATCGTGCCGCACCAAGCGACGCCCGCCAGACGGCAGGCTTCGGCAGCGGCCTTGTATTCTTCGGGGGCCGAGATGGTTTCGACCCAGATGACGTCGACGCCGCCTTCCTTCATCCCCTCGATCTGTTCGTGGAAGATCGAGACGGCATCAGAATGGGTCATGGTGCCCATCGGTTCGAAAATCTCGCCCGTGGGGCCGACCGATCCGGCGACGATCACGGGGCGACCGGCCTTGTCGGCGATCTCGCGGCCCAGTTCGACGCCGATGCGGTTCAATTCGCGCACGCGGCCCTGCGCGTTGTGCAGTTTCAGGCGCGAGGCGTTGCCGCCGAAGGTGTTGGTGAGGAAGATGTCGGACCCCGCCTCGACCGCGCCGCGATAGAGTTTGCGGATGTTGTCGGGCTGGTCGACGTTCCACAGCTCGGGCGGTTCACCCGAGGAGAGGCCCATGTTGAACAGGTTGGTCCCCGTCGCGCCATCGGCCATGAGCCAGTCGCGGCTGGCGAGGAGTTTGGTCAGGGCGTCGGACATGGGGAACCATCCTATGGCAAAGGGTCGTCATGCCTTCCTCTGCCATGACGCAGGCGCGGTGGCAAATTCATAATCCGCATCTTGATGATGAGGCGCACCCGTCCACCGCTCTGCCACAGGTTGCGGCACGAGCGGGGCGGGGCGGCGGATCGCGGAGGTGATCTCGGCCCCGGCGAGGGCGAGACTGGCGAGCGAGGGGGCGCAGAGGAAGCGCGGCTCCCAACGCGGGGCGAAGGCCTGTTTGAACCGGCGCAGGCCGGCGGCTTCGGCAGGGGCAAGCCGTGCGAAGGGCGCGGGCAGGTCCGGCACGGCAGCGAGCGAGAGACGCGGCACGCCATTGCGGTTGGCATCGTTTATGGAGGCAAGGATCAGGGCATGCATCGTGCCATCGGGCAGCGTGTTCCCGTGGCGCATGAGGTCGAGCACCCATTCCTGCGGTGCGCTGTGAAAGGTGACGAAGGCGACGGGTTCGCCGCTGCGCCATGCGACGTAGAGGCATTGGCGGGCGATATGGGCGGCGCAGAAGCGACCCATCGAGAAGCCGCGTTCGCCGCCATGTGCCCGCGACCATGCGGCGTTGATCGCGGCAAGGCGCGGGCAATGCGGGTCGTGGCCGCGCGTGACGGTGATGCCCGCCTGTTCCGCCTTGCGCAGTTTGCGGCGGAGCGTGGCATGGGTGGAACCCGAGATGTCGAAGCGGGCGGGGTCGAGCACGGCTTCCGCCGCGATGCGCAGGCTGCGCCATCCGGCCTTGCGGGCGGTGGCGGCAAGGCGGGCGTCGCATTTGTAGAGCGCGGGCAGGCGGTTTTCGCGGCGGGCGAGGCGGGCAAGGGCCGTCAGGGCGTCGGGGTCCGGTTTGCCCGGATAGGGTTCGAACAGGGCGACGCGCAGGTGCGGCGTGGTGCCCGTCAGACAGGTCTGGGTGCCCGTGCGCGACAGGGCGAGCGCGCCCTGATGCAGCAAGCCGCATTCGGCGCGGGGCGAAAGTTGCGGCGGGTGGGGGCGGTCGGCACAGGGTGCCGCGCCGCGTGGTGCCAGCGCCGCCCATCCCATGCCGAGCAGCGCCGGCAGGGCATAGAAGCAGGCGCGCCATGCGACGACGGCAGCCATGAGCGGAGCTTCGTCGACATCAGCGAGAAGGGACATCAGAACCATCTCGAACGCGCCGACGCCTGCGGGTGCACCGGAGGCGAGGCCCGCGCCGAGGGCCAGCAGGACCACGGGCAGCAACGTTGCGAAGGCAGGGGCATCGGGGGCGGGAAACAGCGCCCAAAGCGCGAGGCTGAGTGCTGCGAGATCCAGCGCCGCCCAGAACAGGAAAGCGGCGATGGTCAGCGCGTTGGGCCATGCCGCGGGTCTGGGCAGCCAGCGGGGACGGAGGACCGAAACCAGGGCAAACCCGCCCGCTGCGGCAAGAACCGTCCAGCCAAGCGGTTCGTAAGGCGTTGCGTGCAAGGTCACGAGCACGGTGGATGCGAGAATCGCCAAGGCGGAAAGGAAGCCGATGGTCATGGCCGCCGAGAGGCGTGTGCTTTGCCACAGTGTCAATCCGGGCAGAAGCCGCCAGCGGATCAGCGCGCCGGTCAGCGGGCCGAAGCCTGCCGCCTGGCTGACAGCGCCCGCCGCCATGCCGGCAGCGAAAACCTGCCCGCCGGGCAGGCCGGTGCCGAGGTGGCGATGCAGCACGCGTTCCTGACCGCCGACTGCCACGAAGCTGAGGAGAACAGCCGCCAGTGCCAGTGCCCATTGCTGCGGCGCGAGTGAAAAGACCAGCGCATGCACTGCCGCAGGGTCGATATGGTCGAGCCGCGAGGCGAGCAGCCAGACAAGCCCGCCGCCAATGCCCATCGTCAGCAGGGGGCGCGCCGCCCTGCCGGTGAACCGCTTGATCTCTGACCTCATGCCACCCCCAACATACCCCTGCGCCGCACATTGGCAGGCGCCGATTACCCGAGGCTTAACGGCAGGGAGACCGCGTGGCTTAGGGGAACGGCCGCCTTTTAGGTGCCGCGGGGTTTGGCGCGGAGGGTGGGTTCGGCTTCGGTCGGGTCTTCGGGCCAGGGGTGGCGGGGGTATTGGCCGCGCATGTCCTTGCGCACATCGGCGTAAGACGTCGCCCAGAATCGGGGCAGGTCCATCGTCACCTGCACGGGGCGCTGGCCGGGTGACAGCAGGGTGATGCGCAGCGGCAGGCGGTTCGCGCCCACGGTCGGGTGGCGGGTGACGCCGAACATCTCTTGCAGGCGCACCTCGATGGAGGGGGTTTCGCCATCGTAGTCGATGGGGACGCGGCGGCCGAGCGGGGTTTCGAAATGGGACGGTGCGAGTTGGTCGAGGGTCTGGGACTGGTCCCATGTCAGGCGGGCGCGCAGGGCTTCGGTCACGTCGAGGGCGCGAAGGTCGGCTTCGGTCCTGGGCGATTTCAGATGCGGCAGAAGCCAGTCTTCCAGCGTGGCGAGAAGGGCGGCATCGGTGCAATCGGGCCAGTCGCTGCCGCCGCCACGCGCAAGTTCGATGCGCGCCCGCAGGCGGCGGGCGGCGGGGGTGAAGGGCAGGCCGATCTGGCGCAAACCGTCGAGCGCGGCGCGGGCCATCGCCTCGGGCGGGGCATCGGGCCAGATGCGGTCGTCGAGCACGAGCGCGCCGAAACGTTCCTGTTTGCGGGCGAGAACGCGTCCCTCGCGGCGGGACCATTCGCAAAGGTCGTGCCAGTGGATCTGGTCGGAAAAGAGGGTGCGGAGTTCGGCTTCGGTGATGGCGATGGCCTGACGGATCGTCGCCTCGCGCTGGTCGCCGTCGAGGTCGGTTGCGACGATCAGGCGGGCGGCGGCGAGCGGGGTTCCCGCAGCCATCGCGGCACCCTTGCCGCCCGAAAGCACCCATCGCGGGGCATCGCCCTTGCGGCGCAGGCCGATGCGGTCGGGATAGGCGAGGGCCGCCATCTGTGCGGTCGAAAGATCGGCGCGGGCGGGGCCTGCGGCTTTGGCCAGACGCCGCGCCTCGTCGCGGATGCGGTCGATGGTGGGGCGATGTGCTTCGGGCGGGGGGCGGTCGACGGCCTTCAGGCGCAGAGTCAGGTCGGGCGGTGCGCCGCGCAGCGGGTCGCGTTCGGCCAGAAGGGCGGCGAGCGGTGCGGCGGCGGGACCAGCCACCGCGAGCATATGGGCAAGGCGCGGGTGCAGCGGCAGGGCGGCAAGCTGGCGACCGTGCGGGGTGATGCGCCCCGTATCGTCCAGCGCGCCAAGGCCCGCAAGCAGGGCGCGGGCTTCGGCCAGCACGCCGGGGTGCGGCGGAGTGAGGAAGGGCAGGTCCGCGCTGCCCCAAAGGGCGAGTTCGAGCGCGAGTGCGGTGAGGTCGGCCGCCTCGATCTCGGCGGGGGGGTGGGGGGAGAGGCCGCCTTCCTCGCCCTTGGTCCACATGCGGTAGCAGGTGCCTTCCGCCACGCGGCCCGCGCGGCCACGGCGCTGTTCGGCCTCGGCCTTGGTCACGCGTTCGGTGACGAGGCGGGACATGCCGGAGGCGGCGTCGAAGCGGGCGCGGCGGGCGCGGCCTGCATCCACGACCACGCGGATGTCGGGGAGGGTGAGCGAGGTTTCGGCGATGGAGGTGGCGAGCACGATCTTGCGCCCCGATGTGGCCGGGGCAAGGGCGGCACGCTGGGCCGCGAACTCCATCGCGCCGAAGAGCGGGCGGATCGTGACCGAGGGCGGCACGCGGCCGGACAGGGCGGCTTCGACGCGGCGGATCTCGCCCTCGCCCGGCAGGAAGACGAGGATGCCGCCTTTGGCCGTTTCCTCGAGCGCTTGCAGGACCAGTCCGGTCACGGCGCCTTCGAAGCGGAGCGAGGCATCGACGGGGCGGGGAAGCCAGCGGGTCTCAACCGGAAAGGCGCGGCCTGCCGAGGTGACGACGGGGGCATCGCCCATCAGGCGGGCGACGGGATCGGCGTCGAGGGTGGCGGACATGACCAGCAGCAGCAGGTCGGGGCGGAGGGCCGCGCGCACCTCGAGACAGAGCGCAAGGCCGAGGTCGGCGTTGAGCGAGCGTTCGTGGAATTCGTCGAAGATCACCGCGCCGATGCCCGACAGTTCGGGGTCGGATTGCAGCATGCGGGTGAGGATGCCTTCGGTCACGACCTCGATCCGCGTGGCGGCGGAGACCTTCGCCTCGCCCCTGATGCGGTAGCCGACGGTCTGGCCCACGGCCTCGCCCAATGTTTCGGCCATGCGTTCGGCGCTGGCGCGGGCGGCAAGGCGGCGGGGTTCGAGCATGACGATCCGGCCCGACACGAGGCCCGAGGCAAAGAGGTCGAGCGGCACGCGCGTCGTCTTGCCCGCGCCGGGGGGCGCTTGCAGCACGGCTTGGCCGCGCTGGCCAAGGGCTTCGCGGAGGGCGGGAAGGGCTTCGTCGATCGGCAGAGGGGCGGGCGAGTCGGTCATGCCCCCTTATCGCCGCGCGGGGCTTGTTAGGGAACTGCCGACCTGTGCCGTGGGGAACAGCACGAATCGGCGGCATTAACGATGGTTGTCTGGCGGTTCGGCGAGGGACCGGCAAGGAAAGCGGGAGGGTGTCATGGCGTTCATCGGTATCGAAGGAAAATTCGGGGTCGAGATTCCCATGCCGCACCTGCGGCTGCCCGGACTGGGCCAGATGCGGACCTGGAAGCGCGAACGGGACGAGGCGCGGCATCTGCGTCTGGCTGCCGAGCGGCTTGAGGCGCTGTCGCCGCATCTGCTGGCGGATGCCGGCATCGAATACGGCCCCGCCGAGGCGCGGGACTGAGGGCAAAGGGTCGCGCCCACTGGCATAAGCCGCGGCGCGGTGGCACAACCTTGCCAAAGGGCGTTGCGCCCGATGGAGGGGGCATGGCCGTCAGGACCGACATCGCCGATCTGGCCAAGGGCATCGCGGCGGGAGAACGCCGCGCTCTGGCCCGCGCGATCACGCTGGTGGAAAGCGGGCGGGCCGACCATCGGGTCGAGGCGCTGGCATTGCTGGCGCAGTTGCGGGCCGAAGGCATGGCAAGCGCGGGGCGGCAGGCGCTGCGCATCGGGCTTTCCGGCACGCCGGGGGTGGGCAAGTCGACCTTCATCGAAAGCTTCGGGCTGATGCTGACCAAGGCGGGGCTGCGGGTGGCGGTGCTGGCGGTGGACCCGTCCTCGGCGCGGTCGGGCGGTTCGATCCTCGGGGACAAGACGCGGATGGAACAGCTCAGCCGCGATCCGCGCGCCTTCATCCGCCCCTCGCCCAGTCAGGCGCAGATGGGCGGCGTGGCGCGCCGCACGCGCGAGGCGGTGGCTTTGTGCGAGGCGGCGGGCTTCGACGTGGTGCTGATCGAGACCGTGGGAGTCGGCCAATCCGAAACCGTGGTGGCCGAGCTGTGCGACCTGTTCATCCTGCTTCTGGCCCCCGCGGGTGGGGACGAATTGCAGGGCGTGAAGCGCGGGATCATGGAAATGGCGGATATCATCCTTGTGAACAAGGCGGATGGCGCGCTGGAGCAGACCGCGCGGCGCACGATGGCGGATTACGCGGGCGCGCTGCACCTGCTGCGCCGCCGCCCGCAAGACCCGAAGGGCTTTCCAAAGGCGCTGTGCGTTTCGGCCACCACGCAGGCGGGGCTTGGGGAGGCTTGGGCAGAAATGCAGTCGCTGGCCGCTTGGCGGCGTGAGCACGGTCATTGGGACAGCCGCCGCGCGGAACAGGCGCGGCACTGGTTCGAGGAAGAGGTCCGGCAGGGCCTGCTTGCCGCCTTGACCAAGGGCGAGGCCCGCACGCGCCTTGCCACGCTGGGTGATGCCGTGGCCGAGGGGCGGCTGACGCCCGAAGCGGCGGCGGCGGACATGCTCGCCGCGCTGCAATAGGCTTCATCTGTTCCCAAATATCCCGGGGGGAATCGCCTGCAAGGCGATGGGGGGCTGGCCCCCCTTGCCACGGCGGGGCAAAGCGGGGCATTTGGCGGCTGTCGGGATTTTTCGCAGAAAAATCGTGCCGGACATCGCGATTTTTCTGCGAAAAATCCTGACCGTCCTGCAACTGTCTGCCCTTGGTCGCTTGACGTCCCCCGCCTTTCGCCTTACTAGCCCCCAATCGAATTCGGACGCCTTGGGGAGACTCGGGGGGCTGTCCCGTTTACACACGAAGGATCACGACGATGTCGCGCGTCTGCGAACTGACGGGCAAGGGCCCGATGTCCGGTAACACGGTCAGCCACGCCAACAACAAATCGCGTCGGCGCTTCCTGCCGAACCTGAACGATGTCACGCTCATCTCGGACGTGCTCGGCCAGTCGTTCAAGCTGCGGGTTTCGGCTGCCGGCCTGCGCACGGTCGACCACCGTGGCGGGCTTGACGCCTTCCTCGCCAAGGCCAAGGACACCGAGCTTTCGGACCGCGCCCTTGCGATCAAGAAAGAGATTGCCAAGGCCCAGGCTTCGGCCTGATCCCTGCCGCTGGCAGATTTTCGGCCCCGCCCGGTTCTCCGTGGCGGGGCCTTTCGCTTGCGCGCTTTCGCCCTCTTTTCCTTTGCGCCGCGATGGGCTAGCCCCGTTGGCATCATGCGTGCGCTGATCGCCCTTTTCCTTGGTCTTGCCCTTGCCGTGTCCTCGGTCACGGCGGCGGTCGCGCGGGCCGAGATGGCCGGTGCGGTCGAGATGGTCGTCTGTGCGGGAGAGGGGACGGGGACGGTCACGCTCGACCCCTCGGGACAGCCGGTGATGGCGCATCATTGCCCCGACTGCACGGCAGGACAGGCGGCGCTGGCGGGGCCGGTGGTGGCGGGGGCAGCGCGGCCCGTCACTCGGGGCGAGGGGCTGGGTCTGGCGTCCTTGCCGGATGTGGCGGATGCGGCCGGTGTGGAACCCTTGGCGCGGGGTCCGCCCGCGCGGATGTGACAGCGACCACGCCTTTCACATCCACACAAGGACAACATCCCATGATTTTCCGCAGAGTTCTGGCCGCTGCGACGCTGGCCTTCCTTCCCTTTGCCACCCTCGCGCAGGAGCATCCCGAAGGCATCCATGTCCATGACGCCTATGCCCGTATCGGCAACGGCTCGGGTGCCGTCTTCTTCATGATCCACAACAACACCGACAAGGACCTGACGATCACGGGCGCGCATACCGGCATCGCCAAGCTGGCCGAGTTGCACACCCATGTCGAAGGCGAGGATGGCGTGATGAAGATGGGCAAGATCGACGGCGGGGTCGCACTGCCTTCGGGCGATATGCATGAATTCAACCGTGGCGGCGATCACGTGATGCTCATGGGCCTTGGCTCTGTGCCCGCCGAAGGTGCGACGTTCGATCTGGTGCTGGAATTCGACGACGGGTCGGAGTTCAGCGTTCCGGTCGTCGTCGACAATGCGCGCAAACCGGGCGAGATGAACATGATGGACCATTCAGGCCATATGACGAAGCAGGGCGCTTCGGACTGAGCCGCGCTCCGCCCTGCCGAATGGAAAACGGCGCCCGATGCGGGCGCCGTTCGTCTGTGGAAGGGTGGTATCAGCCCGCGCAGAAGGCTTCGGCGGTGGCGCCGAAGTTCTTGTAACGCTCCCAGAAGGCGTCGTCGGCGTTG
This sequence comes from Paracoccaceae bacterium, assembly GCA_027489375.1. GTDB lineage: Bacteria > Pseudomonadota > Alphaproteobacteria > Rhodobacterales > Rhodobacteraceae > Paragemmobacter. The sequence continues at coordinate 343,724 of JAIXZW010000021.1, forward strand.
CGCTTGGACAGGAAGGTGTCCTGCGCCTTGTCGGGGTTGCGGAAGAAGACGGCTGCCTTGCGCTGGTCGGTGCCGCGCAGGGTCATGTCGGCCACCTGCTGGATGCAGGAGCAGACCGAGCGGTTCGCGGCATCGCGCCCCGAGGACAGGCAAGCGCGTTCGATGGGGCCGGCCAAAGCGACCGAGGCCATGAAGGGAAGCGCCAGCACGGCCAGCGCCGCGCAGAGTGTGGATCTGTTCATACTGTTCTGCCTCTTGCCGGATGCGGGGTCGCCCGCCGCCCACGGTCATTTTTGTGCCGTGGATTATGATGATTCGAAGCGGATTTTTCAATGCACCCCGTGACTTGCGCGACAATCCGCGCAATTCGGGCAGGTCTTGGTGCCAATGGCGGGGCGGGCCACAAGATATGCCACCGTTGCCTGCGTTGCGGGCCGGGGACGGGGGGCCGTCTGCCCCCCGCGCCGCCTGAAGGCGGCTTCCCCCCGAGAGTATTTGGGCAAAGGTGAAAGGGAAGCGGGTATCGGCTTCCTCTCGCCGGAAATATCCTCGGGGGGAGGGCGCGTTTCGCGCCCGTGGGGGGCAGACGGCCCCCCTGCGCGGGGCGGTAAAGGGCGCGCTTCGGCATTTGCGGCACGGGTCTTGCCGCATCGCGTCGCAACCCCTTTCCGGCCCTTGGGATAAAGGCTATATGCCGCGCCATGACCCAGCTTGATCTCATCCGCAATTTCTCGATCGTGGCCCATATCGACCACGGCAAATCCACCCTCGCCGACCGTCTGATCCAGATGACGGGAACGGTGGCCGCGCGGGATATGAAGGCGCAGCTTCTCGACAGCATGGATATCGAGCGCGAGCGCGGGATCACGATCAAGGCCAACACGGTGCGGATCGAATATCCGGCCAAGGATGGCAAGACCTATATCCTGAACCTGATCGACACCCCCGGCCACGTCGACTTTGCCTATGAGGTCAGCCGCTCGATGCGCGCCGTGGAAGGTTCGCTTCTGGTCGTCGACGCCTCGCAAGGGGTCGAAGCGCAGACGCTCGCCAACGTCTATCAGGCCATCGACGCGGGGCACGAGATCGTGCCGGTGCTGAACAAGATCGACCTTCCCGCCGCCGAGCCGGATCGGGTCAAGGCGAATATCGAAGAGGTGATCGGGCTGGATGCCTCGGACGCGATTCCGATTTCGGCCAAGACGGGGCTTGGTATTCCCGATGTGCTCGAAGCCATCGTGACCCGCCTGCCCGCGCCCAAGGGCGACCGCAACGCGCCGCTCAAGGCGATGCTGGTCGACAGCTGGTATGACGCCTACCTTGGCGTCGTCGTCATGATCCGCGTCATGGATGGCGTGGTGAAAAAGGGCGACCGCATCCGCATGATGCAGACCAACGCGGTCTATGGCATCGACAAGCTTGCCGTGCTGAAGCCGCAGATGGTGGATATTGCCGAACTCGGTCCGGGCGAGATCGGGGTATTCACCGCCTCGATCAAGCAGGTGCGCGACACGCGGGTGGGCGACACGATCACCCATGAACGCAAGGGCTGCGAGACGCCGCTTCCGGGCTTCAAACCCGCGCAGCCGGTGGTGTTCTGCGGGCTGTTCCCCGTCGATGCCAACGACTTCGAAGCGCTGCGGGACGCCATCGAGAAGCTGGCGCTGAACGACGCCTCGTTCAGTTCCGAGATGGAGACGAGCGCCGCGCTGGGCTTCGGCTTCCGCTGCGGCTTCCTCGGGCTTCTGCACCTCGAGGTCATCCGCGACCGGTTGGAGCGGGAATATGACCTCGACCTGATCACCACCGCGCCTTCGGTCGTGTTCAAGCTGCACATGAAGGATGGCGAGGTGCGCGACCTGCACAACCCCGCCGACATGCCCGACCTGACCTATATCGACCATATCGAAGAGCCGCGCATCAAGGCCACGATCATGGTGCCGGACGAATACCTTGGCGATATCCTGAAGCTGTGTCAGGACCGCCGTGGCATCCAGCTGAACCTGACCTATGCGGGCAACCGCGCGATGGTGGAATATGACCTGCCGCTGGCCGAGGTGGTCTTCGACTTTTACGACAAGCTGAAATCGGTGACGAAGGGCTATGCCAGCTTCGACTACCAGATTTCGGAATACCGCGAGGATTTCCTCGTGAAGATGTCGATCCTCGTGAACGAAGAGCCGGTCGATGCGCTGTCGATGATGGTTCACCGCGACCGCGCCGAAAGCCGTGGCCGCGCGATGGTGGAAAAGCTGAAAGAGCTGATCCCGCGCCACATGTTCAAGATCCCGATCCAGGCGGCCATCGGCGGCCGCGTGATCGCCCGCGAGACGCTGTCGGCGATGCGCAAGGACGTGACGGCCAAGTGCTACGGCGGCGACGCCACGCGGAAACGCAAGCTGTTGGACAAGCAGAAGGCGGGCAAGAAGCGCATGCGCCAGTTCGGCAAGGTGGAGATTCCGCAGGAGGCGTTCATCTCGGCGTTGAAGATGGATACGTGACGCTGTCGGGTCACGACTCTTTTGCCGAAACGCGTTTGGTGTAGTGCTTTAGCCTTACGTCAATGTGGCGGACGGTGCGGCTTTTTGTGGGTTGGGCCAAAGCACTTGCAGCGGACAACTTGACTGCACGAATTGCGCCGAAGGCCGTCTTACTGTTTTCCTCTGCCCGTGCCATCAACTGGTCCTGAGCGGACAGGATGGCGCGGCGTTCTCGTGCCATGACAAGATGGCTGACCGCTGCGATCACGAGGCCAAAGAGACCCATTGCTATAATCGTAAGGTATGCCACAGGCCTACTCCACCATCTGATCCAGCCGGTTGTTTCCTATTCGATAGAAGAAACTTCCGAAGGCACAAGAAAGCACGATCAGGAGAAGATCGAAACTGGGATTTTGGCGGATGAGGCTGGCGACTGGTCCCGCCGTCACGATGGCGACGGCGAGGTTGTAGAAGAAGCCGCTTTGGGCCTTGTATTTCTCGTTCAGGACGATCCGGCGCCGTTCGGTTTCGACGGCATCCGGCGGAGTAGATGGGCCTGCGAACATCTTTGGCACTCGGTACGGGTTACACTGCGGTGCAGGTTAGCGCGGGCGCAGAGAGATGCAAGAACGAGGGGCGTTGCAAAAAAGGTGCGCAGCAAGTGCGCACCCTACGGATTACTCCAACCCCGCCACGATCGCCCTGAGCGTCTCGATCCCGTCGCCCTTTTCCGAACTTGTCACCACCAGCTCGGGGTATGCCGCCGGATGCTTGGCCAGCGCGCCCTTGACCTGTTCGATGGTGGCGAGCCGTTCGGCCATGCTCACCTTGTCGGCCTTGGTCAGCACGACCTGAAAGGTCACGGCAGAGCGGTTCAGAAGTTGCATGATCTCTTCGTCCACCGCCTTTACTCCGTGGCGCGTGTCGACCAGCACGAAGGCGCGGCGCAGGGTCTGGCGGCCGGCGAGGTATTGTTTGAGCAGCGCCTGCCATTTCGCCACGATGGCGACGGGGGCTTCGGCATAGCCGTAGCCGGGCAGGTCGACGAGGTATTTCTCGGGCTGCGCCCGCCCGTCGCCGAGCGAGAAGTAGTTGATCTCTTGCGTCCGCCCCGGCGTGTTCGAGGCCCGCGCCAGCGTCTTGCGCCCCGTCAACGCGTTGATCAGGCTGGATTTCCCGACATTGGAGCGCCCCGCGAAGCAGACCTCGATCCGGTCTGCGGGGGGCAGGCCGGACATGGCGACCACGCCTTTGACAAAGGTGACGGGTCCGGCAAAGAGCAGGCGGCCTTTTTCGCGGGCCTCCTGTTCCGGTTCGGGGGCGAGGGTGAATTGCAGGCTCATAGCAGGCTCCAGTCGTCGCCCGTGGCGATCTTGCCGCCTGTGGTGACGGTCGCGTAAAGGCCGAAATCCTGATGGCCGAAATGGCCCTCAAGCGCTTTCAGCGTGTCGGCGTTGCTTACGCCGGTGTCGGGCTCGACCGTGGTGGCCGAGCAGCGGGTGATGCGTTCGCGGATGGTGAGCGTGGCCTCGCCGATGCGGATTTGCCGCCCGATCCAGTCCCATTCGCTCCACGCAGGCGCTCCGTCGAGCCAGAGGTTGCCGCGCCAGCGGTGGATCGACAGGTCATGCCCCATGCGGGCCGAAAGATCGGCGAGCGAGGCGCGGTTCAGGATCGCGACAGACGGAAAATCGCTGTCGGTCATGCCGCGCCCCGCGCTGACGATTGCCGCAGGCTGCGCACGGTTCGCGGGGTTCAGGGGTGCGACCCAGTCGAGGAAACGCGGCAGGTCGGCGGCATCGTCGGGACGGAAGGTCAGCGTGCCACGGTCGGGGTGGTGCAGGGTGACGGTTCCCGTCGCCTCGTCCAGCTCCGATGTGATCGCCATGAGGGCAGGGGCTTTCGCCGCACGGGCAAAGTTGACGCAAGGGTTCCACCCCTCGACCAGCTTTGCCGCCTCGTGCGCCACGGCCCAGTGACGGTCCCACGGCAGACACGCGCCCGCCAAAAGACGAACGGACGCGAGTGTCTCGCGTCCGTGTCCCTTGATCGGGTGGCGGCAGATGTCGGTCAGCCGCCCGCCTGTCATTTCTTGGCCTTGCCCTTCGGCGCCGCGGGGCTGTTCGCCGCGGCGGCGGCGGGCTTTTTCTTGAAGCCCGACCGGATGTTGCCGAAGATGTCCGGCTTGTGCCCGTGGCTGCGCATGATGATGTATTGCTGGGCAAAGGTGATGATGTTGTTCGTGATCCAGTAGACCACGAGGCCCGAGGCGAAGCTGCCGAGCATGAACATGAAGATCCACGGCATGTAGCTGAAGATCTGCTGCTGCACCGGATCGGCGGGTGCGGGGTTCAGCTTCTGTTGCAGCCACATGGTGATGCCGAGCAGGATCGGCAGCACGCCGATGAAGATCGTCGCCATCAGCGAGGGATGCGGCGGCGGAGCCCAGGGCAGCAGGCCGAAGAAGTTGTAGAGCGAGGACGGATCGGGGGCCGAAAGGTCCTTGAGCCAGCCGAAGAACGGCGCGTGACGCAGTTCGATGGTGACGAAGATCACCTTGTAGAGCGAGAAGAAGATCGGGATCTGGATCAGCACGGGCAGACAGCCCGCCGCCGGATTGACCTTTTTCTCTTTGTAAAGCTGCATCATCTCGCGTTGCAGCTTTTGTTTGTCCTCGCCCACGCGCTCTTTCAGCGCTTCGAGTTCGGGTTGCAGCTCCTTCATCTTGGCCATGCTGACATAGGATTTGTAGGCCAGCGGCAGGACGAGGAGTTTGAGCACGAAGGTCAGGGCGATGATCGACAGGCCCATGTTGCCAAGGAAGCCGTGCAGGAAGTGCAGCACGGTGAAGATCGGCTTGGTGAAGAAGTAGAACCAGCCCCAGTCGATGGAATCGATGAAGCCCGGAACATTGGCGTCCTTTTCATAGGCGCGGATCGTTTCCCATTCCTTGGCACCGGCGAAAAGGCGGGTGGTCGAGGTGATGGTGGCGCCGGGGGCCACGGTCTGGACGGGGTGGCGCGTCTCGGTCTGGTAGATTTCGGCCGAGGGGACGAATTTGGTGACGGCGGTGAAGGGCTGGCCCTGTTCGGGGATCAGCGTGGTCATCCAGTATTTGTCGGTAAAGCCGATCCAGCCGTCCTTGGCCGCTTCCAGAACCTGTGCCTGCGCGCCTTCGCGTTCGACGGCGGGCAGATCTTCGAGGTCCTTGTACTTCTCTTCGTGCAGCGTGCCGTCGGTGCGGCCGACGATGCCTTCGTGCAGGACGTAATAGCCTTGCAGACCTGCGGGTTTGCCGTGGCGTGCGACGATGCCATAGGGGAAGAGGCTCGCCGCGGCAGCGCCGGTGTTGGCGACCGAATCCGTGATGGTGAACATGAAGCGGTCATCGACCGAGATGTCGCGGGTGAAGGTCAGGCCCTTGCTGTTCGTCCAGGTCAGCGTGACCGGCGTTTCGGGCGAAAGGGTGTCGCCCTTGGCAAGGGTCCACTGCGTCTTGGCATTGGGCAGGTCGGCAGGATCGGTGCCCTGACCCGCGCCCCAGCCGAAGACGGCGTAATAGGGGTGGTCCTGACCCACGGGCGACAAGAGGCGGACCATGGGCGAGGTCGGGTCCAGCGTCTCGCGATAGGTTTTCAGCGACAGATCGTCGATCCGGCCACCCAGCAGCGAGATGGAGCCTGCAAGGCGCGGCGTGTCGACGGTCAGGCGCGGCGCTTCGGGAAGCGGTTCGGCCACGTCGGTCGTGCCATTGGTCGCGGCGGGTGCCGCCGTGGCGGCGGGTGCCTCGGTTTCCGTGACGGCGGTCAGGTTGGCATCGGGTGCCGTCACGGGATCGGCGGGCGGGAAGAAGAAGAACCAGCCGAGGATCACGAGGAAGCTCAGCACGGTTGCGAGCAGGAGGTTCTTGTTCTGATCGTCCATCGGGACAGCCACCGTTTCCTGAAAAATGGGTCTGCGGTGCTTCAACAGAAGGGGGGCCAAAGGTCAAGGGCTTTGGGCGCGGCGGTCCGGTCACTCTGCGGTGACGACGCGCCTTTTGCCGCTTCCTCTCGCCCCAAATATCCTCGGGGGGAGCCGCGCGCCTTGCGCGGCGTGGGGGGCAGACAGCCCCCCTGCGCGCTTACCGCAATTGCGGCGGCAGGCCGTCATCGCTGCCCGCAGGTGCCGCCCCCGTGGCGAGGTTGAGGAAATCGAACAGGTTCGGGTCGGCAAGGTGCGAGGGGCGCACGTTCATCAGCGCGCGGAACATGACCTGACGGCGACCGGGCGAGCGGGTTTCCCATTCGTCGAGCAGTTTCTTGACCTGCGCGCGCTGCAACCCCTCCTGGCTGCCGCAAAGGTCGCAAGGGATGATCGGGTAGTTCATGGCGCGGGCGAATTTGCCGCAATCCTCTTCCGCGACAAAGGCGAGGGGGCGGAAGAGCATAAGATCGCCATCCTCGTTCACCAGTTTCGGCGGCATCGACGCAAGGCGGCCGCCGTGAAACAAGTTCATGAAGAAGGTTTCGAGGATGTCGTCGCGGTGGTGGCCGAGGACGACCGCCGAACACCCCTCTTCCCGCGCGATGCGGTAGAGGTTGCCGCGCCTCAGCCGCGAGCAGAGGGCGCAATAGGTGCGGCCTTGGGGCACCTTGTCCACCACGATGGAATAGGTGTCCTGATATTCGATGCGATGCGGCACGCCCATCCTTGTCAGGAACTCGGGCAGGACGGTTGCCGGAAACCCCGGCTGGCCCTGATCGAGGTTGCAGGCGAGCAATTCGACCGGCAGCAGGCCGCGCCATTTCAATTCATGCAGCACGGCAAGCAGCGTGTAGCTGTCCTTGCCGCCCGACAGGCAGACGAGCCAGCGGTCGCCGCGCTTCACCATGCCATAGGTATCCATCGCCTCGCGCACCTGCCGCACGATGCGTTTCCTGAGCTTCTTGAACTCGGTCGACGAGGGCGCGCCGTGGAACAGCGGGTGGATGTCATCGGGGCTGTCGGTGCCGATATCGTCGGAGTCGTCGAGCATGGGCTGATCCTCGGGGCGCGCGTGCGGGCGGGGTCGTAATGGGCAGGCTGGTGATATGGCAGGGAAAGCGGCTTTCGGCAATCCGCCCGCGCCTGCACCGCGTATAAGAGGAAAGCGGAGGGTTTGGCGATGCGGATGGCAGTGGCGGGTCTGGTGGCGGGCTTCGGGGTTCTGACGGTTCTGGCGGGATGCACGGGCAAGCCCGCCCTGACCGATGCGGCGATGACGGACCGCGACTTTGCGCTGGAAGAGTTCTTCGACGGAAAGCTTGTCGCGCGGGGGCAGTTTCAAGACATCTTCGGCACGGTGCGGCGGCAGTTCACCGTGCAGATCGCAGGCGACTGGGATGGCGAGCGGCTGCGGTTGGTCGAAGATTTCGTCTATGAGGACGGCTCGACCGAGCAGCGGGTCTGGACCCTGAGGAAGGTGGGCGAGGATGGGCCGGATCAGGCGTGGGAGGGCACCGCGCCCGGCGTGATCGGCGTGGCCAAGGGGCAGGAAAAGGGCGACCGTTTCAACTGGCGCTACACCATCGACCTGCCCGTGCCGAGCGCGGATGGCAAGGCCGAGACGATGCGCGTCAGCTTTGACGACTGGATGTGGTTGCAGGACGAGCGGCATCTGTTCAACCGCGCCTATATGAAGCGCTGGGGTGTCGATGTGGGCGATGTGTCGATCAGTTTTGCGAAGCGGTAGTCCGAACCTTTTGCGAAGATCGGCGCGTTAGCGAATAGGGCGGGGCGGTGGACGCCGCCGGGGCGCCGCCCCGGACCCCGGAGTATTTGCGCAAGGATGAAGCGGGTGGATCAGCCCTTGGCCCTGTCGTGCTGCGGATCGGAACCCGGCACGGGATCGTAGCCGTGCCCGCCCCAAGGGTGGCAGCGGCAGATGCGGTGGAGGGTGAGGTAGCCGCCCTTCAGCCCCCCGTGGCGTTCAAGCGCCTCGAGCGCATAGGCCGAGCAGGTCGGCTGGTAGCGGCAGCCGTGGCCGACCCAGGGCGACAGGATCAGGCGATAGGCCTTTACCGGAAGTGCTAAGAGGCGGGCGAGGGGGGTCACTTGCCACCCTCGCGGTGCACCGAGCGCAGGGCGAGTTCGAGATCGGCAATAAGATCGGTGAAGGGGCGGGAGACGGTCGCTTGCGGGCGGGCGACGAGCACGTAGTCCCAGCCCTGTTTCGCCAAGGCGGGAAGGACGGCCCGCGCAACTTCGCGCAGGCGGCGCTTGGCGCGATTGCGGAAGACGGCGTTGCCGATCTTCTTGGAGGCGGTGAAGCCCACGCGCACGGCGGGGCTGTCGTCGCCGCGATTGCGCGCCTGCAACAGGAAGCCGCCCGTCCCCTGCCTGCGGGCCGAGGCGGCGCGCAGGAAATCGGGGCGGTTGCGAATCGTCTCGAGCGGGCAAAGCGAAACCGCCGGGGGAACCCCGGGCGTATCGGCGCTGTTGCCTTGGCCCGTTTCCTCCGGCGGTGTCATGACGTCATCCGCATGTCGGCCCCGATTGCAGGGGGCCTGCTCGCGAAATCAGGCGGACAGGCGCTTGCGGCCCTTGGCGCGGCGGGCTGCCAGCACAAGACGGCCACCTTTGGTCGCCATGCGGGCGCGGAACCCGTGGCGGCGCTTGCGGACCAGGTTCGACGGTTGGTAAGTGCGCTTCATCGCGGCTCTCCGTATTGTCAACGCAACGCAAACCCTGACGGATTCGAGCGCCGCTTTATTCGAGACCCGTCCTTTAAGGTCGGTCGCAGGGCAAGTCAACGCGAGGAATGCGGTTTTCGGGCAAGAAAACGCATCCGTGGCGGGCTGGGCGGCAGGGCATGTGCACGCCTGCGTGACTCATCTGGCATCGGCGGGCGGAAAGCACCATCCTTGGCGGCATGACAACGCCCGATCCCTTGCCCCGGCCCCCCAAGCCCGCATCGCGGCTGCGCGTGATTCCCGCGCTGGTCCTGCTGGCGGTTGCGGTGGCGGGGGCCATCTGGCTGCGCGACGATCTGGGGTTCGAGGCGCTGGCACGGCATCGGGCCGAGCTCATTGCCTTTCGTGATGCGCATTACGGGGCGGGCGTTGCCGTCTTTATGCTGGCCTATATCGCCATCGTCGCCTTCAGCCTGCCGGGGGCGACGGTGGCCACATTGACGGGCGGGTTCCTGTTCGGTCTGTTTCCGGGGGTGATCTTCAACCTGACCTCGGCCAGCATCGGGGCGATGCTGCTGTTTCTGGCGGTGCGGGCGGGGTTCGGCGCGGGGATGGAGGCGCGGATCGCGCGGCATGGCGGCAAGGTGGCGCGCGTCCGTGCGGCACTGGCGCGGAACGAATGGGAGGTGCTCTTCCTGATCCGCGTGACACCTGTGGTGCCGTTTTTCGTGGCGAATCTGCTGCCTGCGCTGCTCAACATCTCGTTCGTGAAGTTTGCCGTGACCACGGTGCTCGGCATCCTGCCCGGTGCGCTGGTTCTGACCTCGGTCGGGTCGGGGCTGGGCGAGGTGTTCGAGGTGGGGGGCGTGCCGGACCTGATGGTCTTCTTGCGGCCTGCGGTGGCCTTGCCCGTGGCGGGGCTGGTGGTTCTGGGTGTGATGCCGATCGTGCTGCGGTCATGGCGCGAGCGGCGGAAAGGGTAAGTCATGGAACGGATCAGGACGGATATCTGCGTCATCGGGGCCGGATCGGGCGGGCTGTCGGTCGCGGCGGGGGCGGTGCAGATGGGCGCGCGGGTCGTGCTGGTCGAAGGGGCGGAAATGGGGGGGGATTGCCTGAATACGGGCTGCGTGCCGTCAAAGGCGCTGATCGCTTCGGCCCATGTCGCGGCGGTGATGCGGGGGGCGGGGGCTTTCGGCATCGGCGCGGTGGAGCCTGCGGTGGATTTCGGCGCGGTGAAGGACCGTGTGGCGGAGGCTGTCGCCGAGATCGCGCCGCATGATTCGGCGGAGCGGTTCGAGGGGCTGGGATGCCGCGTGCTGCGGGGCTGGGCGCGCTTCACCTCGCCGCGCGAGGTGGTGGTGGGGGATGTCACCGTGCGGGCGCGGCGCTTCGTCATCGCCACGGGGTCGCGGGCGGTGGTGCCGGATATTCCGGGGATCGACACGGTGCCTGTGCTGACCAACGAGACGATCTTCGAGCTGCGCGAGCGGCCCGCGCATCTTCTGGTGCTCGGCGGCGGTCCGATCGGGATCGAGATGGCGCAGGCACACCTGCGGCTCGGCTCGGCGGTGACGGTGGTCGAGGCGGGGCGCTGTCTGGGGCGCGAGGATGCGGCGGCGGCGGCGGTGGTGCTGGGGCGCTTGCGTGCCGAGGGGGGCGACATCATCGAAGGCGCGGGCGTCGTGCGGTTGCGCAGGATGGATGGGGGGATCGAAGCCGTCCTTTCCGATGGCCGCACCCTGACCGGCACGCATCTGCTCGTCGCGGCGGGGCGGCGGGCAGAGTTGGGGCGGCTCGACCTTGTGGCGGGCGGGGTGGCGCATGACATGGCGGGGGTGAAGCTCACGGCGGGGCTGCGTTCGGTCAGCAATGCGCGCGTCTATGTGGTGGGCGATGCGGCGGGGCAGGGGCAGTTCACCCATCTTGCGGCCTATCAGGCGGGGGTGGTGATCCGGCAAGCCGTGCTTGGTCTGCCGGCCAAGGTGCGGGCGGATCATATCCCGCGCGTCACCTATTCGGACCCCGAACTCGCCCAGGTCGGCCCGACCGAGGACGAGGCGCGCGCGCGCTTCGGCGCGGCGCTTGCCGTCGTGCAGGCGGAGTATGCCAAGAATGACCGCGCCATCGCCACGGGCCGGACCGAGGGCTTTGCCAAGCTTCTGGTCGTGAAGGGGCGGGTGATCGGGGCGACAGTGGTGGGCGCGGACGCGGGCGAGGGGATCGCACCGCTGGCGCTTGCCGTTGCCACGCGGATGAAGGTTTCGGCCCTTGCTGGCGTGGTGCTGCCCTATCCGACACTGTCCGAGCTTGGAAAACGCGCGGCGGGAGCCTATTTCGCCCCCAAGCTTTTTGCCAACCCGTGGCTCAAGCGCGTGGTTCGGCTGGTGCAGCGCCTTCCCTGATCCCTTTCACCTTTGCCCAAATACTCTGCGGGGGGGGCGGGGGGTGCAAAACCCCCCGCCTTTGGCCGCGGGGGCTATGGTCTGTCTTTTACGCCAAGTCTTTGCTAAGGCTTGACACATTGCGGGCAGCGGCAGGGGCCGCGTCTTTCTGGCGGGGTAGGCGACAAGGTGGAGCTTCGGCGTCGCGGCTTTCTGAATACGCTTTCGGGGCGGTTTTTCCTGCTGACCCTCGCCTTCGTCATGCTGGCCGAGGTGCTGATCTTCGTGCCCTCCATCGCCCGTTTCCGCGCCGATTACCTGCTGCTGCGGCTGGAAAAGGCGCAGATCGCCTCGCTCGCGTTGCTGGCGTCGGACGATGCGAAGGTGAGTGCCTCGCTCGAGACGGAACTGCTGAAGAACGCCGAGGTGTTCAACGTGGTTCTCCGGCGGGACGAGGTGCGGCAACTGGCGCTGTCGTCTCCGATCCCGCAGCCGATCCATGCGACCTATGACCTGCGGCAGGCGGGGCCGTGGGAATTGATCCGCGATGCCGCCGCAGTGCTCGTCGACGGGAAGAACCGCGTGATCCGCGTGATCGGGAACCCTGTGCAGGATGCGGGACTGCTGATCGAGATCACGATGGAGACGGGGCCGTTGCGCAAGGCGATGGTGGAATACGGTCTGCGCATCCTGTTCCTTTCGGCGCTGATTTCGGGTGTGACCGCGTTCCTGCTGTTTCTGGCGGTGCAGCGCCTGCTGGTCGCACCGATCCGCCGCGTGGTGCGTCATATGGCGGCCTATGCCGAAGCGCCCGAGGATGCTCGGCGGGTCATCGCGCCTTCGGCCGGAGTGGTCGAGTTGCGCGTGGCGGAAGAAGCCTTGGCCGAGATGCAGACCCAGTTGACGGGGGCGTTGCGGCAGAAGGAGCGGCTGGCGCAGCTTGGCGGGGCGGTGGCGAAGATCAGCCACGATCTGCGCAACATCCTGACCACGGCGCAGCTTTTCGCCGACCGGCTGGAGGCGAGCGCCGATCCGGCGGTGGCGCGTGCGGCGCCGAAACTGGTGGGGTCTATTTCCCGCGCGGTCTCGCTTTGCGAATCGACACTGGCCTTTGGCAAGGCAGAGGAGCCGCCGCCGCAGTTGAAGCGTCTTCCGTTGCGGGTCTTGGCCGAGGAGGTGGCCGAAGGCGAGGGGTTGACGGGCGAAGCTGCCGAGGGCGGGACGGTTTCGGCGGTGATCGACATTCCCGCCGGCCTTGTGATCCGCGCCGATGGCGAACAGTTGCATCGCGTGCTTGGCAACCTTGTGCGCAATGCGCGGCAGGCGATCGAGGCGACGGGGCAGGCGGGCACCATCGAAATCGCGGGCGGCGAGGACGAGCAGGAGTGGTGGATCCGCGTCGGCGACACGGGGCCGGGCCTGCCGCCCAAGGCGCGGGAGCATCTGTTTTCCGCCTTTCAGGGCGGGGCGCGCAAGGGCGGAACGGGGCTTGGCCTTGCCATCGCGGCCGAGCTGGTGCGCGGCCACGGCGGGCGGCTGGAGTTGCAGCGCAGCGATGTGGACGGAACCGAGTTCACGATCCACCTGCCGAAACGGGTTCTTAACGGAGAAGGTGACGCGCCGTGATTTTCCCGCTTGCAACCCCCTGCGCGTGGGGCTAAACGCAGCCCCAACGGACCCGTAGCTCAGCTGGATAGAGCATCAGACTACGAATCTGAGGGTCGGGCGTTCGAATCGCTCCGGGTCCGCCACTCACCCTTGAAAAAATTGAGTAAATCGCACCATTGGGCGAATTGCCCATCATTGCGCCCCAGAACCTAAAAACGCTTGAGCGGGTTTTGGAGGGGTCAAGGTTTTCTCGTGCCGATTATGACAAGCGGGCTTGAACGTCGGTCCCGACAAGGTGCAAGTCTAGACACTCGGGCGCCCCTCTTGCGCGTGCAGCCAGATCGGGTGGCTATCCGGCGTTGCGGAAAGCCGAAGAGTAGCGCAGGGCCAACGCGTCGAGCCTTACCGCAATCTTACCGCGCCAAAGGCATCCGGCCCTTCGCGTAATCCTAGGGCATTTGCCTTGGTGCAATCTGAGTATCCGGCACGGGTCGCGCCGTTTTCGCCCGTCAGGAATCGGCTCCTGCCAGATCGGCCCAGCGTCGAACCCTTCCCTACGAGAAAAGGTAAAAGCTTTCCATCACATCGGAAAGCACCGCGGCCTATTGCCTGTGTATCCAATAGGAAACTTGATGCGAGACCATGGGACCCCAGATCGACCGAACAAATCTCGCCTCTGCGCCCGAAGGCTTAAATGTATCGCTTTTCCAGAGCCTTCGAAGAAATATATACTTAAGCTTATGGATTCGCGGTGCTTTTCAATGGTGGGCAGTTTCGAGATTGGCCATGCTGGTCACTCGTTTGACCCAGTTCATTTCTGGAGATGCGATGAAGCGATTTTGCTGCGAGCGTTTGTCGCACTTTAAGAGCAAGAATTGTCTGAACAATCTGAACAAGGGGTGAATGTTGATCCCGTAACCGGCTTGGTCGTGGTAAATCTGCCGCGAGCTTCGCACTCGGCTTCACCAAGGTTCTTGAATCGCCCCCCCCTGCCGGACTGAATGCGCATCATCAGTTCGCCCGCCCGCACTGTCCCGATTGAAGGATTTGCGGCCCATCTCAGCCAGGTGCGACAGATGCCCGATCCTTTTCCTCTCGGCCTGTGCTGTGGCTGCTACGGTCATTTACTGGTTATGGGTCTGGAACCTCGGTCTGTTTGGCACGTTTAATCGAAACGTGCGGTGTCAACGACTCCCTGCTCTGTCAGATGGTTGACCGGCAGGTCCAAGAATTCCTTCCGCGTGCTCGGGGGTTTGCGCCCTACTGCACGCGCGCTGAAGGCCTGCTTAGCTGCCTTGTGGTGTAGTCGCGCCAGAGAGCGAAGGAAAAGCTGAGGGCGCACCTCACGCCCTACGAAAACATCTGCAAAATCTGGACATCCGAACCAGATCGATTCATCGTAAATCCGATCCTTCTGACCTGCCACTGGTCTTTCATCCAGCTGCGACCGGAGCCGGTAGCTGATTTACGCCTTTCGGCGTGGGTTGAGCAATCGCCCGGCGCGCGGAACTCTCATCGCGTGCAGCGGGACGGGCGATTGCGGTGGTCTGGTGCTGGGCGAAGCCTGCGGGGGTCTGGTAGCCGAGGGCCGAGTGGGGCCTTTGGGTGTTGTAGTCGGTGACCCAGGCCGCGATCAGATCGCGGGCATGGGCGAGGTTGCGGAACAGCGTCTCGTTCAAGAACTCGTCCC
>JAIXZW010000017.1 GCA_027489375.1 Paracoccaceae bacterium
ATAGCCCGATCGATAACATCCCTCGGGACCACAACGGACGCGGGGTGGAGCAGCCCGGTAGCTCGTCAGGCTCATAACCTGAAGGCCGCAGGTTCAAATCCTGCCCCCGCAACCAGTAAGACCCTACACAAGCCACCGCTCGCGGTGGCTTTTGCGTTTGTAGCCCCCACTGCAAATTCCAGCACCGTTGCCAGCGCGCCGTAAAGCGTGACGCGGGCCTTGCCACGCGCCGCTCCCGGGGGCGGCGGCGATCCGCTGCACGAGGTGGCGGTTGCAGGCGTGTCAGCTTGTTGCGTTTGTTGACACTCTGCCGCTCGTGAAACCGTACGATGCGGCGCTTACAGTTCAATCAAGCCAGTGTGACATCGCCCCGATCTTACGCAGGGGGCAGCGTCAGAACCAAATGGTCCAACTCGACATGTCCCTGCCCGACCGTTCGGCGAGGTTGGCCTCCACAGGCTCGTGGGTGACGCGCTCCCAAGGGGCCTCATCCTTGTTGGTCATAGCCTCCTGTCCGATCAGAAACGTCAGCCACCGCCCGTAGCCCTGCCGATGGATGGCAGGCGTCGCGGGCTTCCAAAGAGCGCGCGGTCCAAGCACTCCGTCGGAGATATCACCGTCCAAAGACAGGCGCATCCGGGCGGGACATCGAACAACTTGCTTGCCGACGGACCAGCCCGGGGATGGCACTCAAGGTGCCGGCCATATGATCTTGGGGCGAGTTGCTCTTGCTGTGGTTGCCTGTGTTACGTCAGCCCGCCACCTCGCGCCGGTTCTGGCGGATCGAGGACCAGAGCGAGACACCGATCAGCGCCGCGCCGCCAAGACCGGTGATGACCTCGGGGATGTGGAAGAGGGTTTGGCAGAACATGATGACCGACAGGATGAGGATCGCGTAGAAAGCCCCGTGTTCGAGGTAGCGGTAGTGTTGGAGCGTGCCGCGTTCCACCAGCATGATCGTCATCGACCGCACATACATGGCCCCGATGCCCAGACCGATGGCAATGATGAAAAGGTTGTCGGTCAGAGCGAAGGCCCCGATCACGCCGTCGAAAGAGAAGGAGGCGTCGATCACCTCAAGATAAAGAAAGGCGCCGATACCGCCCTTGGCGGCGGTTGCAAGTGTCTCCTGGCTTTGGTCCAGAAGTCCGCCCACGAATTCCACCATCAGAAAGGTGAGCAACCCGTAAATCGCCGATGTGGTGAAGGCCGCGCTTTCCGCACCGGGCAGAAGTTTGGCGAAGATCAGGATGAAGATCAGGACGATCCCCACTTCGACACCGCGGATTGTGGCGGTGCGGGCGACGCGCTCTTCCAGCCAGCGCACCCAGTGGACGTCTTTTTCGACGTCGAAGAAATAGCTCAGGCCTACCATCATCAGGAACGCCCCGCCAAAGGCAGCGATGGGCAGGTGGGCTTCGTGCATGATGCGGGAATACTCGGCCGGTTGTGTCGAGGCGAGGACCAGTGCCTGCCAAGGGCCGATGCCGGCGGCGATGACGACGATGAGCAGCGGGAAGACGATCCGCATGCCGAAGACGGCGATCAGGATGCCCCAGGTCAAGAACGCGCGCTGCCATTCGGGGCGCATGTCTTTCAGCTTGTTGGCGTTCACGATGGCATTGTCGAAAGAGAGCGAGATTTCAAGCACCGCCAGCACCGCGCAGATGAAGAAGACGGTTGCCATGCCGCCCAGCGTGCCGGTCGACTGCCAGCCGAGCCATGCGCCAAGCGCAAGCCCCAAGCCCGTCACGATGAATGCCCAGGTGAAATAGGAGCGCGTCGGTTTCGCGTCCGAGAAGGGGGTTTCCGTCATTGTCAGTGATCCCGAGGGCGGACCCGCTGCATAGGCTATCGGCGACGCAAGTCCGTCGTTCCGGCAGGCATGGCATGGGTCCGTGTGCGACGTTCATTTCCGCGGTGCCGACATCACGGAAGCGTCGCTGTCTTCCGCCAGAGGGGCCCGGTCACCAGGGTTTAAGCCTATACCGGCTGCCCGTAACAATGCAGCATTTCGAAAGGAAAGCAAGGCGGGCGCACCTGCTTCCCTGCCGCTCGTTCAAGCGTCGAGGTGCCTAGTCCGCTGTTTGGCGGGTGGCAATCGAAGCGCCCGACTGCGCAAAACTGCCAGCGATGTAATCCTCTAGCCGCAATAAGGCATCTGACGCGGGGCCGGTGCCACGATGCAGCCGGAGTTCGAGATGGCCGAGCGAGGGCAGCCCATCTTTTTCGGTCAGGATCAGGCTACCGGACGGCGTCGTGCTTCCCCCCATGACCGTGACCCCGATCCCGGCGCGGACGGCGGCAGAGATGCCGTTATAGCTTGAACTGAGGTATACGATGCGGCAGGGCCGTTCGAGATGGTTCAAGGCCTGTAGCATGCGGTTGCGATAGATGCAGGGCGGCGGGGCGAGGACCAGCGGCAGGGTCGGCTGCTGGTGGCTCAGGTGGTCGTCGCTTCCGACCCAGACGAGAGGTTCCCTGTAGATCGGACGTCCCGCGCCCGAGTCGTCTTCGTGCAGGGCAATGACCAGATCGAACTCGCCCGCTTGCTGGCGGCGCAACAGATTCTTGCTCAGATCGCTCGTCACCTCGAGCATCACGTTCGGATGTGACTGCGCGAACTTGCCAAGAAATTCCGGAAGGAGCGACGCCGTATACTCGTGCGGCGCGCCCAGCCGGACGCGGCCCGCAACCGAAGGCTGTAGCAGGCTGGCAATCATTTCATCGTTCAGCGCAAGGATCCGGCGGGCGAATTGCGCTGTCGTCTTGCCCTCGGACGTGAGTTTCATGTTCCGCGCATCACGTTGAAAAAGCGTGACATTCAGGGCGTCCTCCAGCCTTTTTATCTGAAGGCTGATTGCCGATGGCGTGCGACCCACCATCTCGCCCGCGCGGGTAAAACTGCCACTGTCGATGGCCTTGACGAAGGTGCGCAGCAGGTCGGTAGGAATGTTTTGCATGGCGGCGCTTCTGTTAATTTTGCTCACAGAACCATTTGAAGAATGAAATTCACTTAAGTCAAGAAAGGTCTATGGAGGGGGCGTCCGCTGCACGCCCCGGTCGCGATCTGCTCTGGACCGACGATCCGCCTGTTTGCGGCCGGTCCCCAGAAGCGCCCCCGTAAGTGAAGCGGGCCGTCGAGGAGGACGACTGTGCCCGAAATGCTTTGGCCGCCGAGGCCACGGCCTGACAGCGTTTGGCTGCCGGTTCCGGGTGGATTTTGGACTGAAAGGGAGAGAGCCCCAACTATGACCGCAAACCTCAAGAAGTATCCCGCCGGATCGCCCGCCGCGGATGACACGCATCTCGAGCGGAACCTGACCAACCGCCACATCCAGCTCATTTCGATCGGCGGAGCCATCGGGACCGGCCTGTTCATGGGATCGGGCAAAACCATCTCGCTTGCGGGACCTTCGGTCGTCTTCGTCTATGCGATCATCGGCTTCTTCCTTTACTTCGTGATGCGGGCGATGGGGGAAATCCTGCTGTCGAACCTGCATTACAAATCCTTTGCCGATTTCGCCGCCGACCTGATCGGGCCGTGGGCGGGGTTCTTCGTCGGCTGGACCTACTGGTTCTGCTGGATCGTCACGGGTGTCGCCGACATCGTGGCGATCACCGGCTACATTTCATTCTGGTGGCCGGAAATGGCGCTGTGGATTCCGGCGCTTTTGACCATCGGGTTGCTCCTCCTTCTCAACCTGCCGTCGGTCAAGGCCTTCGGGGAGTTGGAATTCTGGTTCGCCATCATCAAGATCGTCGCCATCGTGGCGCTGGTCGCGACGGGTATCGTCATGGTCATGCGCGGCTTTACCGCACCCAATGGCGCGGTCGCGTCGGTTTCGAACCTGTGGAATGACGGCGGCATGTTCCCGACCGGCTTCATGGGCTTCGTCGCGGGCTTCCAGATCGCGGTCTTTGCCTTTGTGGGCATCGAGCTTGTCGGCACCACCGCCGCCGAAGCCAAGGACCCCGAAACCACCCTGCCGCGTGCGATCCGCGCCATCCCGATCCGCGTCATGCTGTTCTACATCGGCGCGCTGGTCGCGATCATGATGGTCACGCCCTGGCGCGAGATGGTGGCCGGTCAAAGCCCCTTCGTGTCGATGTTCTCGCTTGCGGGTCTTGGCATCGCGGCAGCGGTCGTCAACTTCGTCGTGCTGACCTCGGCCACGTCCTCGGCCAACTCGGGCATCTATTCGACCTCGCGCATGGTTTTCGGTCTGGCGCAGGAGGGCGATGCCCCCGCGATGTTCGGCAAGCTGAGCAAGCGCCACGTTCCGGTGAATGCGCTCTTGTTCTCGTGCATGTTCCTGCTGTCGTCGCTCGTCCTGCTGTTCTCGGGCGAGACGGTTCTGGCGGCCTTCACGCTGGTCACGACGATCTCGGCGCTTCTGTTCATGTTCGTCTGGGCGATGATCCTGTTCAGCTACATGGCCTATCGCAAGAAGCGGCCCGAGCTGCACGCGGCATCGAAGTTCAAGATGCCGGGCGGGGTGGCGATGTGCTGGGCGGTGCTGGCCTTCTTCGGCTTCCTGCTCTGGGCGCTGACGCAACAGCCCGACACGCTCGAGGCGCTGCTTGTCACGCCGGTCTGGTTTGCGGCGCTGGGTCTCGCTTGGGCCGTCGTGCGCAAGCGGCCGCACCATCTGGAACGCTATGACGTCTTTCGCCGCGACCTTGCGGAGACGGATGCGGCGCTCGATGCCGCGCTGAACGCGCGGGGCTGAGCCCGCCTGCGGGACGCGTGCCCCATGCGCGTCCCGCCCCCTCCTCCATCCGAAACGGAGCCAAAGATGCGGAACTTCGATCTTGTCGTCATCGGTGCCGGACCCGGCGGCTATGTCGCCGCTCTCCGCGCCGCGCAACTGGGCCTGAGCGTGGCCTGTGTCGAGGAACGCGCGACGCTGGGCGGCACTTGTCTGAACGTCGGCTGTATCCCTTCCAAGGCTTTGCTGTCGTCGTCGGAGCATTGGGCCGAGGTGAAGCATCTGGCGGCGCATGGCATCACCGTGGGCGAGGCGGGGTTCGATCTTGGCGCGATGATGGCGCGCAAGGACAAGGTGGTGGGCGACCTGACCAAGGGCATCGCCCATCTGTTCAAGAAGAACGGCGTCGAATGGCTGAACGGCCGCGGCACCATCCTCGCCGCGGGGCAGGTGCAGGTGGGCGACGAGGTCGTGGGCGCGAAGAATATCCTGATCGCCACGGGGTCCGAGCCTGCCACGCTGGCCGGTGTGGCGGTGGACGAAGAGGTGGTGCTGTCCTCGACCGGCGCCCTGTCGCTGGCGCGTGTGCCCGAGCATCTGGTGGTGATCGGCGCGGGCGTGATCGGGCTGGAGCTGGGTCAGGTCTGGGCGCGGCTGGGGGCCAAGGTGACGGTTGTCGAATACCTCGACCGTATCCTGCCCGGCGCGGATGGCGAGATTGCCAAGACCGCGCAGCGGTTGTTGCAGCGGCAGGGGCTGGCCTTCCAGCTTGGCCGCAAGGTCGCTTCGGTCACGCGGGACGGGGCAGGTGCCACAGTCACGCTGGAACGCCGCGACACGGGCGCGGTCGAGACGCTGGCGGCGGATGCCGTGCTGGTCGCCATCGGTCGCCGCCCGCGCACGGCGGGGCTGGGGCTTAAGGCGCTGGGTGTGACGGTGGACGCGCGCGGCTTCGTCGCGGTGGACGGCCAGTTCCGCACCGGTGTTGCGGGCATTTATGCCATCGGTGATGCCGTGCCGGGGCCGATGTTGGCGCACAAGGCCGAAGAGGACGGGATCGCGGCAGTCGAAGGCATCGCAGGTCATGCCCATGCTGCACCCGATTACGGTCTGGTTCCGGGTGTCGTCTATACCGCGCCCGAGATTGCAAGCCTTGGCGCCACGGAAGAGGCGCTGAAAGAGGCGGGCCGTCCCCATGTGGTTGGCCGCTTCCAGTTCATCGCCAATGGTCGCGCCCGCGCGATGGGGGCGACCGACGGGTTGGTCAAGGTGCTGGGCAGCGAAACGGGTCGCATCCTTGGCGCGCATATCATCGGGCGCAATGCGGGCGAGTTGATCCAGGAGTTGGTGCTGGCCATGTCGACGGGGGCCACGCTGGAACAGGTCGCCGCCAGCTCGCACGCGCATCCGGGCATGGGAGAGGCGGTCAAGGAAGCCTGCCTCGCCGCGCTCGGCAAGCCGTTGCACGCGTAAGGGGGATGCGATGAAGGATTTCCCCGAAAAACTCCGCCACCCCGAAAAGGCGCATCGCGCCCCGAACGAGACGCTGCGCAAGCCGGAGTGGATCCGCGTGTCGCGTGCCGACAGCCGCGATTACGCCGAAACGCGCCGCATCCTGAAGGACAACGCGCTGGCGACCGTCTGCGAGGAGGCGGCTTGTCCGAACCGTGGCGAATGCTGGTCGCAGCGCCATGCCACGATGATGATCATGGGCGAGACCTGCACGCGGGGCTGTTCCTTCTGCAACGTGGCGACGGGGCGTCCCGATGCGCTCGACCCGTTCGAACCGGGCCGCGTGGCGCAGGCGGTGGCGAAGCTTGGCCTGCGCCATGTGGTGATCACATCGGTCGACCGTGACGATCTGGCCGATGGCGGGGCGGCGCATTTCGCCCAGACGATCCGCGCCGTGCGCCACCAGACGCCCGGGACGACCATCGAAGTGCTGGTCCCCGATTTCCTGCACAAGGGCGCTGCTTGGGCGCAGGTCGTCGATGCCGGACCGGATGTGTTCAACCACAACCTCGAATGCGTGCCGCGGCTTTACCCTTCGGTCCGTCCCGGCGCGCGCTATTACCAGTCCCTGCGGCTGCTGGACGAGGCGAAGCGCCGCAATCCGGCGATCTTCACCAAGTCGGGGCTGATGGTGGGCCTTGGCGAGACGTTCGAGGAATTGCGTCAGGTGATGGATGACATGCGCGTGGCGGGTGTCGATTTCATCACCGTGGGCCAATACCTGCAACCGACCGCGCATCACCACAGGATCGACCGTTTCCTTCCGCCCGAAGAATTCGCGCGGATCGCCGAGATGGCCCGCGCCAAGGGCTTTCTGGCCGTGTCGGCCACGCCGATGACGCGGTCGTCTTTCCATGCGGGCGATGACTTTGCGCGTCTGCAAGCCGCCCGCAAAGCCCTGATCCAGACAGAAGACACCAAGGAGAACGCCGATGGATAGTGCCGTCGTGATGAAGAAGACACCGCTGACCGCGCTCAATATCGCGCTGGGCGGGAAAATGGTGGAATTCGCGGGCTACGAGATGCCCGTGCAATTCGCCGAAGGGGTGATGAAAGAGCATCTGCACACCCGCGCCAAGGTGGGGCTGTTCGATGTGAGCCATATGGGGCAGGTGATCCTGCGCCCGAAATCGGGGCGGATCGAGGATGCCGCGCTGGCGCTGGAGCGGCTGGTTCCGGTGGATATTCTGGGTCTGAAAGAGGGCCGCCAGCGTTACGCGCTGTTCACCGATGACAAGGGCGGCATCCTTGACGACCTGATGGTTGCGAACCGTGGCGACCATCTGTTCGTCGTGGTCAACGCCGCCTGCAAGGCGCAGGACGTGGCGCATATGCGGGCGCATCTGTCGGACCTGTGCGAGGTCGAGGAGCTGACCAACCGCGCACTCGTCGCGTTGCAAGGTCCGGCGGCCGAGGCGGCCTTGGCGAAATTCGCGCCCGAAGTGGCCGGTATGGCCTTTATGGAGGTGCGCGGCGTGCAGATCCTGTCCGCCGATTGCATCGTGTCGCGCTCGGGCTACTCGGGCGAGGATGGATACGAAATCTCGGTGCCGGACCGCGCCGCCGTGGCTTTGGTCCGTGCGTTGCTGGACAACCCCGATGTGCATCCCATCGGCCTTGGCGCACGGGACAGCTTGCGCCTTGAAGCCGGTCTTTGCCTTTATGGCAATGACATCGACCGGACGACCACGCCGGTTGCCGCAGCGCTCGAATGGGCGGTGCAGAAGGTGCGCCGTGCGGGCGGGGCGCGGGCGGGCGGTTTCCCCGGTGCCGATGTGATCCTGCCGGAATTCGAAAAGGGTGCTGCACGCCGCCGTGTCGGTATCGCCCCCGAAGGCCGCGCGCCGATCCGTGGCGGGGCGCTTTTCGCAGACGAAACCTCGGCTGTTCCGGTCGGGCATATCACCTCGGGCGGTTTTGGCCCGACGACCGAAACTCCGGTGGCGATGGGCTATGTGGACACCGCCCTGTCGGCTGCCGGAACGCGGCTTTTTGCGGACCTGCGCGGCAAGCGCGTGGCCGTGACCGTGGCCACCCTTCCCTTCATCACCCCCCGTTACAAGCGCTGAGGATCAGACCCATGCTGAAATACACCGATGACCACGAATGGCTGAACGTTGCGAATGGTGTCGCGACCGTCGGCATCACCACCCATGCCGTCGAGCAGCTCGGCGACCTCGTCTTCGTCGATCTGCCCGAAGTGGGCGCGACGCTGGCCAAGAACGATGCGGCGGCGACGGTTGAATCCGTCAAGGCGGCGTCCGATGTCTATTGCCCGCTGGATGGCGAGGTGATCGAGGTCAACGACGCGATCCGCAACGATCCGTCCATCGTCAATTCGGCCCCGCAGGGCGAGGGCTGGTTCTTCAAGCTCAAGCTGGCCGATGCCTCCGAGGCGGAAGCGCTGATGGACGAAGCCGCCTATCTGGCGCTGGTCGGGTGAGGGCGGGGTCATGACCTACAAGGAAACGGTTTACGCCCCCTATGATTTCGCCAACCGCCGCCATATCGGACCCTCTCCGGCCGAGATGGCCGAGATGCTGCAGGCGGTCGGGGCAAGCAGCCTCGACGCGCTGATCGACGAGATCGTGCCGGACGACATCCGCCTGAAGACCCCGATGACCTGGGGCAAGGCGCTGTCGGAACAGGCGGTTCTGGCCAAGCTGCGCTCGGTCGCGGACAAGAACAGCGTGATGACCTCGTTCATCGGGCAGGGGTATCACGGCACGGTCACGCCGCCGCCGATCCAGCGCAACATCTTTGAAAATCCGGCGTGGTATACGGCCTATACCCCCTATCAGCCGGAAATCAGCCAAGGGCGTCTCGAAGCGCTTCTGAACTTCCAGACCATGATCGCGGACCTGACCGCGCTCGACGTTGCCAACGCCTCGCTTCTGGACGAAGGCACGGCGGCGGCGGAAGCCGTGGCGCTGTGCCAGCGGTCGGCGCGGTCGAAGGCCACGGCCTTCTTCGTGGATCAGGACTGCCACCCGCAGACCATCGCTGTCGTCAAGACGCGGGCCGAGGCGCTGGGCTGGTCGGTCGTCGTGGGCAATCCCTTTGCCGACCTCGACCCCGTCAAGGTGTTCGGCGCGCTGTTCCAGTATCCCGGCACCTACGGCCATGTGCATGACTTTACTGATGTCATTGCCAAGCTGCATGCGGCGGGGGCTTTGGCCTGCGTGGCAGCGGACCCGCTGGCGCTGACCGTGCTCAAGGCTCCGGGCGAGATGGGGGCGGACATTGCCATCGGCACCACGCAGCGTTTCGGCGTGCCGATGGGCTACGGTGGCCCGCACGCCGCCTATATGGCGGTGAAGGATGCGCTGAAGCGGAACATGCCGGGGCGGATCGTGGGTGTCTCCATCGACGCACGCGGCAACCGCGCCTACCGTCTGTCGCTGCAAACCCGCGAGCAGCATATCCGGCGCGAAAAGGCGACCTCGAACGTCTGCACGGCGCAGGCGCTGCTTGCGGTGATGGCGTCGATGTATGCCGTGTTCCACGGGCCGGACGGGTTGAAGGCGATTGCCGAGCGTATCCACCGCAAGACGGTGCGTCTGGCCAAGGGGCTGGAAGCGGCGGGGTTCAAGATCGAACCCGCAGCCTTCTTCGACACGATCACGGTCGAAGTGGGTGCCGTGCAGGGTGCGATCCTGAAATCGGCCGAGGCTGCGGGCATCAACCTGCGCCGTGTGGGCAAGACCAAGATCGGCATCACCTACGACGAGCGCGCCACCCGCGCCCATACCGAGGCGATCTGGGCGGCCTTTGGCATCGAGCGCCGCGACGATGACCTGACGCATGAATATCGCCTGCCGTCCGCGCTGGTGCGGACGAGCGCCTACCTGACCCATCCGGTCTTTCACATGAACCGTGCCGAGGCCGAGATGACGCGCTACATGCGCCGTCTGGCCGACCGCGACCTTGCGCTGGACCGTGCGATGATCCCGCTGGGGTCGTGCACCATGAAGCTCAATGCCACCGCCGAGATGATGGCGCTGTCTTGGCCGCAATTCGCGGATGTCCACCCCTTCGCCCCCGAAAGCCAGACCGCCGGCTATGCCGAGATGCTGCGCGATCTGGAGGCGAAGCTGTGTCTGGTGACGGGCTATGACGCTTTCTCGATGCAGCCCAACTCGGGCGCGCAGGGGGAATATGCGGGGCTTCTGACGATCCAAGCCTATCACAGGGCGCGGGGCGAGGGGCATCGCGACGTCTGTCTGATCCCGACCTCGGCCCACGGCACCAACCCGGCTTCGGCGCAGATGGTGGGGATGAAGGTCGTCGTGGTGAACGTGGCCGAAAACGGCGACATCGACCTCGCCGACTTCCGCACCAAGGCCGAGGCGCATTCGGCCAACCTTGCCGCCTGCATGATCACCTATCCCTCGACCCACGGCGTGTTCGAGACGACCGTGCGCGAGATCTGCGAGATCACGCACCGGCATGGCGGGCAGGTTTACCTCGACGGGGCGAACATGAACGCGATGGTGGGCGTCTCGCGCCCCGGTGACATCGGGTCGGACGTGAGCCACCTGAATCTGCACAAGACCTTTGCCATCCCGCATGGCGGCGGTGGTCCGGGCATGGGGCCGATCGGGGTCAAGGCGCATCTGGCGCCCCATCTTCCGGGGAACCCGATGCAGGCCGATGGCGGCGCGGTGTCGGCGGCCCCCTACGGGTCGGCGTCGATCCTGCTGATTTCATGGGCTTATTGCCTGTTGATGGGCGGCGAGGGGCTGACGCAGGCGACGAAGGTGGCGATCCTGAACGCCAACTACATCGCCAGCCGTCTGAAGGCCGCTTACCCGATCCTCTATTCGGCGGGCGGGCGCGTGGCGCATGAATGCATCCTCGACACCCGCGTGATGAAGGACCGTGCGGGCGTGTCGGTGGATGATGTGGCCAAGCGTCTGGTCGATTGCGGCTTCCACGCGCCGACGATGAGCTGGCCGGTGGCCGGCACGCTGATGGTGGAACCGACCGAGAGCGAGCCGAAGGCCGAGCTTGACCGTTTCATCGCGGCGATGCTGGGGATTGCCGCCGAGGTTGAGGCGATTGCCGAAGGCAAGCTCGACGCCGAGGACAACCCGCTCAAGCGCGCGCCGCATACGGTGGAAGACCTCGTGGGCGAATGGAACCGTCCCTACAGCCGCGAGGCCGCCTGCTTCCCCGCAGGGGCCTTCCGTGTGGACAAATACTGGTCGCCGGTGAATCGCGTGGACAACGTCTACGGCGACCGGAACCTGATCTGTTCCTGCCCGCCGCTGGAAAGCTACGCCGAAGCCGCCGAGTAAGGCGGGTTATGAAAAGGGGGCGTCCCGTGCGGGGCGCCCCGGCTTGACCGGACGAAGGCGAGAGGCGGGAAACGAAAATGAATGCTTTAGCGCCGGACCCGTCACGGGTTGCAAAGCATGTATCGGTTTCACCCGCCACGGACAAAATGGCGATGTGTCCGGTCATCGTGGCCCTTGTGCTTTTGCCCGGTTTCGACCTGCTTTCACTGATTGCTGCATGCGAACCGTTCCGGCTTGCCAACCGTCATGCGGGGGAAGAGCGGTTCCGCCTTTGGCACCTTTCGGCCGATGGCGGGCCGGTCATGTCGTGTCAGGCCATGTCAACACAGGTCGATGCGGCTATATCGACCGCGCTCGATGCCGATCTGACACTTGTGTTCGGAGCGTCCGAACCCTGCGAACCGGTCCCTTCCGTAATTCCGGCCCAACTGCGGCGTTTGTGGCGGACGGGCCGGTCGGTCGGGGCGGTGCAGAGCGGTATTTTTGCTTTGGCGCAAGCCGGTGTCCTGTCGGGAAACAGGTTTGCCGCGCAGCAGGATCAATTGGCGCTGTTGCGGGTGCACTGGCCGCAGCTATCGCATGTCGACCAGTTGTTCTGCATCCACAACCGCATTCTTACCTGTGTCGGCGGGTTTGCCGCTGCGGACCTCAGCCTGCGCATCATTCAGGATCATGTCGGAGCAACCGCGGCGCAATCGGTCATGCTGGCCTGCCATATGGCCACGATGAGAGACGAGGCAACGCCTCAATATTCTTTGCAGACGACCACCCGCAATCTCCATCTGCGCCGCGCCTTGCGCTGGATCGACCGGAATTTCGCACGCGAAGACTGCCTGTCTTCCTTGCCGGAGGCGGCAGGAACATCGAGCCGCCACCTTCAGCGTCTGTTCCGGGCGCATCTCGGCCTGCGCCCATTCCAGTACCTGCTTGACCTGCGGCTGGATCGGGCACGACTCATGCTTTCGGAAACCGAACTCCGCGTCACGGATGTGGCCGAGGCATGTGGCTTTGGAACGACCGGGACGTTCTCCAAATATTTCCGCCAGCGGTTTGGCGTAACTCCGTCGCGCTATTCGCCGGTCGGCGTCAAGCATGGTCGGCGTGCCGGACCGGCTGTCCCGTAGCGGGATGCGGCCGTTGCGACGCGGGCCTAAACCTCGAAACGCGCCCTGAACCTTGCGATTTCGCGCGGGTCCGGTGCGCGACCGGTATAGATTTCCACATAGCGCGGAATACGCAGAAGACGCGTCTCCAGCGATTCATCGGCCTGCATCGAAATGTAGCCGATCTGCACAAGATAGACCGTGCGGGCGCGGGTATCGGCGTCGTCGGTGCCATGACCCCAGCGCAGCAGCATGTCGGCCAGTGCGGTCAGTCGCCGCGCATCGGCTGCGGTGATGCGGGTCAGGATCGCGGGGTCTTTCAACGCCCAACCGCGCATGGCGAATTCAAGTTTCGCGTCAAAGGTTTCGGGCCGCAGGAAACAGGCGATGACGTTCAGCATCGCTTCGGTTTCCGTCTCGGCATAGGCGCCGGTCGCGGCGCAAAGCGGCGTGGTGGTTCGCGCCTCCCACATATCCGCAAGGGCCGTCAGCAATTCGTCGCGGCTTTTGAAGAACCAGTAGAAACTGGTGCGCGACAGCTTGAGGCTTTCCGCCAGCGGCAGGATTTTCACCGCGTCGATGCCTTCGCGGATAAAGGCGGAATAGGCGGCGTCAAGCCAACCTTCGCGCGAACCGCGCCAGCCGGTATCTGGGTCAGCATCCTGTTTCATCCGCGCAGGATACGGCGGATGGCAACGTGCCGCAAGGAAATGTTCATCACTGTTCTTATACTTGACATAAGTGAACATTTTGCGCCAGAATGCCCGAAACACCGCCAAGCCCGAGGTCCGACATGTCCAACGATCCGCTGCTCCAGCCCTATCAATTGAAGCACCTGACGCTTCGCAACCGGATCATGACCACCAGCCATGAACCGGCCTACCCCGAAGACGGGATGCCCAAGGACCGCTATCGGCTCTACCACCTCGAACGGGCCAAGGCGGGCGTTGCGCTGACGATGACGGCGGGTTCGGCGGCAGTGTCCAAGGACTCTCCGCCCGTCTTCAACAACATCCTCGCCTACAAGGACGAGGTGGTGGGCTGGATGAAACGCCTGACCGACGACTGCCACGAGGCGGGCGCCGCGGTGATGATCCAGCTGACCCACCTCGGCCGCCGGACGCGGTGGGACAAGGGCGATTGGCTGCCCGTCGTCGGGGCCAGCGCCTCGCGCGAACCGTCGCACCGCGCCTTTCCCAAGGTGATCGAGGATTGGGACATCGCCCGCATCATCGAGGATTACGCCGATGCCGCCGAGCGGATGGCGGAAGCGGGGCTCGATGGGGTGGAATTCGAATGCTACGGGCATTTGATGGACCAGTTCATGTCGCCGCTGACCAACACGCTGGCGCATCCCTATGGCGGCAGCTTCGACAACCGCATCCGCTTTGCGATGGACGTGCTTGACGCCTGCCGCAAGCGGGTGGGCGACAAGTTCCTCTTGGGCGTGCGCTACACGGCGGACGAAGACTACGAGGGCGGCATCACGGCGGACGAGGGCGTCGAGATGGCCAAGCGCTTCCGCGATTCCGGCCTTGTCGACTTCGTCAACATCATCAAGGGGCGCATCCATACCGACGCGCATATGACCGACGTGATCCCGATCCAGGGCATGCGCTCGGCCCCCCATCTTGATTTCGCGGGCCGGATCAGGGCCGAAGTCGGCCTGCCCACCTTCCACGCGGCGCGGATTCCCGACGTGGCGACGGCGCGTCATGCGGTGGCGTCGGGGCAGCTCGATATGGTCGGCATGACGCGGGCGCATATGGCCGACCCGCATATCGTGCGGAAGATCGAGGAAGGCCGGGAAGAGGACATCCGCCCCTGTGTCGGCGCAACCTACTGCCTTGACCGCATCTATCAGGGCGGCATGGCGCTTTGCCTGCACAACCCCGCCACGGGGCGCGAAGAGACGATGCCCCACACCATCGCCCCTGCGGCGGTGAAGAAGCGGGTCGTGATCGTCGGCGCCGGCCCTGCCGGTCTTGAAGCGGCGCGGGTCGCGGCAGAGCGGGGGCATTCGGTGGTGGTGTTCGAGGCAGCCGACCAACCCGGCGGACAGGTGCGGCTGACCGCGCTGTCGAAGCGGCGGGCCGAAATGATCGGGATCATCGACTGGCGCATGGCGCAATGCGCGGCGCGCGGTGTCGAATTCCGCTTCAACACCTTTGCCGAAACCTCGGACGTTCTGGCCGAAAAGCCGGATGTGGTGATCATCGCCACCGGCGGCCTGCCGGAAAAGGACATTCTGGCATCGGGCAACGAATTGACCGTGACGGCATGGGATATCCTGTCGGGCGACGTGAAGCCGGGGACGAACGTGCTGCTTTACGACGATGCGGGCGACCACACCGCGCTTCAGTCGGCGCAAATGCTGGCCGAGGCAGGCGCGACGGTCGAAGTGATGACCCCCGACCGCAGCTTCGCGCCCGAGGTCATGGCGATGAACCTTGTCCCCTACATGCGGGCGATCCAGACCAAGCCCGTCACCTTTACCGTGACCTACCGCCTGCTTGCCGCAGAGCGGGACGGGAACCGGATCAAGGCGGTGATCGGCTCCGATTACCTGAAGGGTGCGCTGCAAGAGCGGCACTTCGACCAGATCGTGGTGAACCACGGCACGCAGCCGCTTGCCGACATCTACTTCGACCTCAAGCCGCAGTCGGTCAACCTTGGCGAGGTAGACTATGACGCGCTGATCGCGGGGCAACCGCAAACGGTGCAAAAGGGGCCAGAGGGGTTCCAGCTCTTCCGCATCGGCGACGCCGTTTCGTCGCGCAACACCCATGCGGCGATCTACGACGCGCTGCGGCTGGTCAAGGACATCTGAACGGGGGCTGTGGCCCCCCCCACCCCATCCCTCCCCGCGAGGGGGAGGGAGGCATTGGCGGTAAGGTCGGTTACTGCCGGTCGAGCCAGTCGCGGAAACGGGCCACGACCTCGGGGTCGCTGTCGACCATGTATTGCGGGGCGGGGTAGCTGCCGCCGTGCACGTCGGAGGCGAAGGCCGACATCGCCTTGACCCGCATCTCCTGCAAGCGGGCGTATTCGCTGGCGAAATCGGCATAGACCTTGGCGTGGCGCGGCACGCGGCCCTTGGTCTGGCCGAGGACGTCATCGGTGAACAGGTATTGCGCATGACCGCCCGGACCCGCGCCCATCGAGATCAGGAAAAGGTCGGTCTTTTCGGCGATGGCATCGGTGATCGAATGGGGGACCACCTCGATCTCGACCGCGAAGGCCCCGGCCTCTTGCAGCGCCTTGCACTGGTTGTAGACGAGCTTGGCGGTTTCCAGCGTCTTGCCCACGGCCTTGAACCCGCCGGTCCATGTGGCCTTGGACGGGATCAGGCCGACATGGCCGCAGACGGGAAGGCCGTGGTCAGCCATCGCCCGCACGGTTTGCAGGCTGCCCGAGCAGTAGAAGCCATCGGCCCCGTGCTTATACAGCGGGAAGGCCCATTTCAGGAAATCGGCGGTATCCCCGATTTCGTAGAAATTGTCGCCGGGAAAGGCGAATGCGGTGGGCGCAACCTCGCGGAAGCGGCGGTCGAAGATCATCGACGGGGGGACGGAGAGAAGCTCGACCCCCGCGCGTTCGGCGGCTTCGGCCTCTTCCAGCGTTTCGACGCGGAGCATGGCGAACTGATGCTTGCCGCGCTGGTCCATCAGATCGCGGACGGTAAGGCGTTTGGCCATCACGGCACCTCGATATAGACGTCATCCCCGTCGACCTTGGTGGCAAAGGTCTTGAGGTTGACACAGACGGGCGCGCGTTTGGCCTCGCCGGTGCGATAGTCGAACTGGCCGTTGTGTTTCGGGCATTCGATCAGGTGGCCCATCACGAGGCCGTCGCACAGGTGGACGTCCTCGTGGGTGCATTTGCCGGAGGTGGCGAAGAACTTGCCATCGGGCGAGTGGTAGATGGCATAGGTGGCGCTACCGTGGTCGAAGCGGATCAGATCCTCTTCGTCGATGTCATCGGTGGCGCAGGCGCGGATCCATTGCGGCATGTCGGGTTCCTTATTCGGCGGGGATGGCTTCGCCCAAGGCGGCCTTGTGGAAGTCTTCGCGGTAAGGTTTCGCGGTGGGGGGCAGGTCGCGTCTAAGGAAGAAATCCTCGTAGGCAAGCTGGCGCTTCAGCGCGGGCCACATTTCGCGGAAGGCTTCGGCAATCGAACGGTTGGGCGCGGGCAGGTCGTGCTTGATGGTTTCATGCAGGCGCGGCAGCGCGTGATAGGGGACCATCGGGAACATGTGGTGTTCCACATGGTAGTTCATGTTCCAGTAGATGAAGCGCGAGACGGGGTTCATGTAGACCGTGCGGCTGTTGAGCCGGTGGTCGATCACGTTGTCGGCCAGACCGCCGTGTTGCAACAGGCCCGTCATGATGTGGTGCCATGCGCCGTAAAGGCGGGGCAGGCCGATGACCATGAGCGGCAGGATGGAGTGGAGCGCAAGCGCCAACGCGATGGTCGCGGCGTAGATGGCCGTGTAGATGATCGCCACACGCTGCACCTTGCCCCATTCGGATTGCGGGACGAAGGTCTTTTCCTCGGCGGTCGGGCCGGAAAGGGCGTTCCGGATCATGCGCGGGATGAAGGCGATGACGTCCGGAATGCCGAAGAAGGCGAGGATCACCTTGGCGAATGCAGGGGGGCGCATGATCGCGATTTCGGGGTCGCGGCCGACGATATAGGTGTCGGTGTGGTGGCGGGCATGGCTCCACCGCCAAGTGGCAGAGTTGCGCATGATCATGAAGGACGCGATCTCGTAGACCGCGTTGTTCATCCACGGCGTCCTGAAGGCCGTGCCGTGGCTGCATTCATGCCAGCGCGAGTCTGAGGCCGAACCGTAAAGCACGCCATACGCCAGCCAGAACGGCACGCACCACCATGTTCCCCAAAGCGCAATACCGCCCGCAGCAAAGGCGATCATGCAGCCGTAAAGGATGATCGTGTCGCGGATCGCGGGCGCGTCCGAGCGGGTCATCAAGTCCTTCATCACCTTGCGCGGGACATCGGTGTGATACCATTCGGCGGCGGCAAGGCCGGTTTCGACGGCACGCGCACCGTCAGGGCCAAGAAGGCTGTAATCACGTTTTGCCATAGTGCTCCTCCGTCTTCGGGGCGAAACCCGTTCTTGTCGCGACATTAGAACAATCATTCCGCCAAGCGGTAGCGCAAATGCTGGACGCTTTGCTGGTTTTCGTCATATTGGTGCGAGAGATTGACGAAAAATCATCATGGTGAGCGATGGCACGGCGTCCGGGGATGGCTGCTTTGGCGGCGGCGGCAGGGGTTTCGGTGGCGACGGTCGACCGGCTGCTGAACGGGCGTGAACAGGTTTCGGGCGCCACACGGACGGCTGTGCTCGAGGCGGCGCTGCGGATCGGGCATCCGGCGGCGGCGCGTCTGGTCGAGGGCGGAAGCGGTGCGGTCCCGACCGTGCGCTTCGGCGTGCTGCTGCACAAACAGGGGCAGGAATTCTATCAGAACATGGCACGCGAATTCCGCGCGGCAGTGGCCCTGCTGCCGGGGGTGAAGGGGCAGTTGGAGCTGGACTTCGCCGCCAGCCAGGCACCGAGCGAGGTGGCGGGTCTGCTGCGCGGCATGGCGAGGCGCTGCGATGTGATCGCGGCAACGGCGGTCAACCACCCCGAGATCACGGCGGCGGTGGAAGAGTTGCGGCAACGCGGAATCCCCGTGTTCTCCTTGCTTTCCGACTTTGCCCAAGGGGTTCGGGCGGGCTATGTCGGGCTGAACAACCTCAAGGTCGGGCGCACGGCGGCGTGGATGATTTCGCTGTCGGCCAAGCAGGCCGGCAAGGTTGCGCTGTTCGTCGGCGGGGCGCGGTGGCACGGGCATGACCTGCGCGAGACGGGGTTCCGCGCTTACTTGCGCGAAGAGCGGCCGGACCTTGAGGTGCTGGAATCCATTGTTAACCTCGAGACGCGGCAGTTGACCTATGAGACGACGCTGAACCTTTTGAACCGCCATCCCGACCTTCGTGGTATCTTCGTGGCGGGCGGCGGGATGGAGGGGGCGATTGCGGCCCTGCAACAGGTGCGCAAACCCGGTGATGTGGCGCTTGTGGTGAACGAATTGACCGCCGAGTCGCGGGCGGCATTGGCGCAGGGCTGGGTCACGATGGTGGATGCGACACCGCTGCCCGATCTGTGCCGCGAGGTGCTGGGGCTGATGCTGCGCATGGCGCGGGACAGGGGAATCGGCGGGGCGGGACAGGTTTTCCTGCCGGTCCAGTTGCATGTTGCCGAGTCGCTTTGATGTTTTGCCGCAGGCTGTGGCGGTGCTTTTGACGAAATAACGTCATTTTCGGCGGCGGGTGCGATGAATCTTCGTCTTGGCGGGGATTCGGGCGGGAAAGGGCTTTCATGGAATGAATGTTCCATTATCCATATATCCGACCGCACGCCGCGATTGACTTGGAATGAATGTTCCAATATTCGTGATGTGTGGAATGTCGCTACCATCGCAGACCCAGAAAGATCGTCCGATGCTGCCTTTCGCGCTGAACCACATGACCGCCCCCCGCATGGGATGGGAAGCCTTCCTCGACCTGTCCAAGGCGCTTGGCTGCGTTGGGGTGGAATTCCGCAACGACCTGCAAGGGCCGCTGTTCGACGGGGCCGATCCGGCGGCGGTGGGGGCTGCCGTGAAGGCGCGGGGCTTGCGCTTCCTTGCGCTGGCCGAAGTGAAGATGTTCAACGACTGGTCCGAAGCCAAGCGGGCCGAGGCCGAGGCGCTGATGAAGATTGCCGTGGCCGCAGGGGCCGAGGCGATCAGCCTGATCCCGCGCAACGACAACGTGGCGACCGACCGCGCCGAAAGCCGCAAGGTGACGGAAACCGCCCTGCGCGAGTTGCTGCCGATGCTGAAAGCGCACGGGCTGAAGGCGATGGTAGAGCCGCTGGGCTTTGCCGTCTGCTCGCTCCGCTACAAGGACATTCTGGCCGAGGCGATCCATGCCGTGGGCGGGGTCGGCACCTATTACATGGTGCATGACACGTTCCACCACGCGCTGGCCGGTTTCGGCGCGATCTACCCCGAGTTGACGGGGATCGTCCACGTGTCCGGCGTGACCGAGTCGATCACGCTGGACGAGATGCGCGACCCGCATCGCGTGCTGGTCGATGGCGACGACATTCTGGGCAACGTGGCGCAGATCCGCGCCCTGCGCAAAGCGGGTTACACCGGCCCGATCAGCTACGAGCCTTTCGCGCCAAGCGTGCATGGCATGGCAGACCCGAAGGCGGCGCTTGCCGCTTCGATGGAATTCATCCGCAAGGGCGTGGAGGCCTGAGCGGAAGATGCAGGCATTTTTTGATAATCGCAAAATGTTGCAATAATCATTGCGGCATGAACGATTTCGGATATGTCTGTGGAAGAACCGTTCAACAGAACGGTCCGGCAGGGAGAGACGGTGTGCCGGACACCGACATGTGGAGGAGAAAACCATGAAAAAGACCCTTATCGCTGCGGGTATGCTGGCCCTTATGGGTTCGACCGCGATGGCTGACGGCATCGGCGTTTCGATGGCGAAGTTCGACGACAACTTCCTGACCGTTCTGCGCAACGGCATTCAGGCGCAAGCCGATGCAGCCGGTCTTTCGGTGCAGATCGAGGATGCGGGCAACGACGTTGCCAAGCAGCTTGACCAGATCAACAACTTCATCGCGTCGGGCGTGACCGCGATCATCGTGAACCCGGTCGACACCTCGGCCACGCAGGCGATGTCGGACGCTGCCGCTGCCGCCAACGTTCCGCTGGTTTACGTGAACCGCCAGCCGATCAACGTCGACACGCTGCCCGACAACCAGGCCTTCGTCGCGTCGAACGAAGCTGAATCGGGCACGCTGGAAACCATCCAGATGTGCGACAACTGGGCTGCCGAAGGCAAAACCGAAGTCAACGTTTACGTCATGCAGGGCGAGCTGTCGAACCAGGCCGCCGTGCAGCGCACGCAGGACATCTATGACGTGATCGAAGCCGGCAAGTGCAAGGTCAAGATCAACGTGATCGACCAGCAGACCGCCAACTGGTCGCGCGACGAAGCCACCAACCTGATGACCAACTGGCTGTCCTCGGGCGCGGCCTTTGACGGCGTGATCGCCAACAACGACGAAATGGCGCTGGGTGCGATCCAGGCGATGAAGGCTGCGGGCATCGACATGGCGACCGTTCAGGTCGGCGGCGTTGACGCGACGCAAGACGCGCTGGCTGCGATGCAGGCGGGCGACCTCGACGTGACCGTGTTCCAGGATGCGGCGGGTCAGGGCGGCGGTGCGCTTGACGCGGCGACCAAGCTGGCTGCGGGCGAAGCGGTCGAGCAGAAGGTCTATATCCCGTTCCAGCTCGTGACTCCGGCGAACGTGGCGGATT
Organism: Paracoccaceae bacterium; assembly: GCA_027489375.1. Classification (GTDB taxonomy): domain Bacteria; phylum Pseudomonadota; class Alphaproteobacteria; order Rhodobacterales; family Rhodobacteraceae; genus Paragemmobacter. The sequence goes on from JAIXZW010000017.1 coordinate 21,029, forward strand.
ACCTCGCCAAGAACTGATCCCTACGGGAACAGACGGGGGGCGGCGCGAAGGTGCCGCCCCTTTCCATCTTGCCGCGCGGGGCAGCGCGGGCGGATGATCGGATTGCAGAAGATATGGGAGGGAGAGCCGTGTCTCAGACGACGCATGGCCTTGGTGGCCTTAAATACGATCCGGCCAAGCGGACACGACCGCAGGAATTGAATGTCTTTCTTGCACTCGTCGTGATCGTGGCGGTGTTCGAGGTTCTGGGCCGCCTGCTGATGGGCGACAGCTTCCTTCTCAACACGCGCGAGAATGTGGACACGTTCTTCAACGAACAGCGGTTGCAGATCATCATCCTGCAAGTCTCCATCGTGGGGATCATCGGGCTTGGCGTGACGCAGGTGATCATTTCGGGCGGGATCGACCTGTCTTCGGGGTCCATCGTCGGCGCGACGGCGATGATTGCGATGAGCTTTGCACAGGTTGCCATCGTGAACGGCAACCCGAACCCCAAGGCGATCTTCGGGGATTGGGCGATGGACCTGCCGGTGATCGTGCCGGTGATCGTGGGGCTGGCCTGCGGGCTTTTCGCCGGTTTGGTCAACGGAGCGCTGATTGCCTACACGCGAATTCCACCGTTCATCGCCACGCTCGGCATGATGGTGACGGCGCGCGGGCTTTCGAAGTGGTGGTCAAAGGGCAACCCGATTTCCTTCCCGACCGACGGCTTCGCCACCATCGGCAAGGGGATGATGCCCGTGGTCATCTTCATCGTGCTGGCGGTGCTGTTCCACTGCATCATGACCTACACGAAATACGGCAAGCATTGCTACGCGATCGGCTCGAACGAGTCGGCGGCGCGGATGTCGGGGATCAACACCGACCACCACAAGATCCTTGTCTACACGATTGCGGGCGGCCTCGCCTCGCTTGCGGCCATCGTGCTGTCGTCGAAGAACCTGACCGCGCAGGCGGGCATGGGGGTGATGTACGAACTCGACGCCATTGCGATGGCGGTGATCGGGGGCGTCAGCTTGCAGGGCGGGCGTGGGTCGATCCTTGGCACGGTGCTCGGGGCGCTGATCTTCGGGGTGATCATCTCGGGTTTCACCTTCCTCAAGCTCGACGCCTATTATCAGGAAATGGTGAAGGGCATCATCATCGTCGCTGCGGTCGTGCTTGACCAATGGCGGCAAAAAGGCCGGGCGCGGGGGTAATGGACATGGACGATATCATTCTGGAAACCCGCGGCCTGACCAAGCGCTATGGCGGCGTCCATGCGCTGGAGGATGCGAACTTCATCCTGCGCAAGGGCGAGCATGTGGCGGTCGTGGGCGACAACGGGGCGGGGAAATCCACCTTTGTCCGTCAGGTCACGGCGGTCGAGCAGAAGTCGGCGGGGCAGATTTTCTTCGACGGCCGCGAAGTAAGCTTCGAGGGGCCGTTGCAGGCGCGGGAAGCAGGGATCGAAACGGTGTTCCAGACGCTGGCGCTGGCCGATGATCTGGACGTTCCGTCGAACCTGTTCCTTGGCCGCGAGATGTTCAAATTCCGCTTCGGTCCGTTTTCCATCCTCGACCGCAAGGCGATGCGCGAGCGCACGCTCGAGGCGCTGAAAACCACGGCGGTGAAGATTCCGAACGTGGACAACCCGATCCGCAACATGTCGGGCGGGCAGCGGCAATGCGTGTCGATCGCGCGGACAGCGGCCTTCGCGTCGAAGCTCGTGATCATGGACGAACCGACCGCCGCGTTGGGCGTTCAGGAAACGGCGCAGGTGGAAAACATCATCCGCGGGCTGAAAGAGCGCGGCGTGCCGCTGATCCTGATTTCGCACAATCTGCGGCAGGTCTTCGATCTGGTGGACCGGATCGTAGTGTTCCGGCGCGGGCGCATCGTCGCGTCCCTGCGCAAGGACGAGACGGACGGGAACGACATCGTGTCCTATATCACGGGCGTTAAGGGCGGGCAGGACAGCTACGCCTGATACCGCCGGACGGGAAAAGGAAAAGGCGGGCCAAGCGGCCCGCCTTTTTGTTTGTCGCGGGACGCGGCCTTATTCGGCCGCGTCGTTGTCCTGGGCTTCCACCAGCATCTGCTGCGCCGCTGCGGCCTCGCGCGCGGTCAGGCTGCGGCGGGCGGCGGGGCCGTAGGCGGTGAAGTCGCCGCCTTCCAGCATCGGGAAGAGGGTGAGGATTTCCTCGCGGGCCTCTGCCGCCAACGCGCCCCAGCCCTGATGTCCGGGGTGGAAGGATTCGGACGGTGCCCCTTCGGCATAGACGATTTCGTGGGTGTCGAAGAGCATGTGGAAATACTCCACCTCGCCCCCTTCGACCGGACGGATCGTCGTGTCGTTGACCAGCATGCGGGCCGCGACCAGAACCTCGGGGTCCTCGAACAGCAGTTCCGCGTGCCAGCCGGTCAGCAGCATCCGGTGCTGC